>CAVRUZ010000001.1:0-127100 GCA_963724495.1 uncultured Actinomycetota bacterium
GTCACAATCGTTGTCCGACGGGCCGGAACCTAGGGTGGGCAGATCCGACCGGCATGACCCACGTGGTTCCTGACTGCCGGCCGCCCGCCTGCCTAGACCGGAGGTCGACATGCCGCAGAAGTCCGAACGGCCCGAGACCATGCAAGCCGTGGTGTGTCACGGACCGGAGGACTACCGGCTGGAGGAACTCCCCGTTCCCGCACCTGGACCGGGTGAGGCGCTCGTTCGCGTTGAAGCGGTCGGGATCTGCGCTAGTGATCTCAAGTGCTACCACGGCGCCGCGAAGTTCTGGGGCGATCAGAGTCGGCCTGCGTATGCAGAGAAAGGCGCGCTGCCGGGCCATGAGTTCGTGGGTGAGGTCGTGGATCTCGACCACGAGGCCGCGAGCCGATGGGGCGTGGCTGTCGGAGACCGCGTGGTCTCTGAGCAGATCGTTCCGTGCTGGCAATGTCGCTACTGCCGCCGGGGCGAGTACTGGCTGTGCGAACCGCACGTCGTGTACGGCTTCAAGACCCGGAGGCCGGGAGCCATGGCGTCGTACATGGTCTTTCCGGCAGAGGCGATCGTGCACAAGGTCGCGAAGAGCCTGAAACCTGCTCATGCGGCCTTCGCCGAGCCGCTCGCCTGCGGGTTGCACGCCGTCGAGCGCGCCAACATCCGCTTCGACGACGTCGTGGTGATTGCCGGCTGCGGCCCGATCGGTCTCAGCATGGTCGCGGGTGCGGCAGCGAAGTCCCCCAAGGCGGTCATTGCCCTCGACATGTCGTCGACTCGACTGGAGATCGCGAGCCTCTGCGGCGCGACGCGCACCATCGACATCACCCAGGAGGATCCGGTCGATGCCGTCAACGCCTTCACCGACGACTTCGGCGCCGACGTCTATCTCGAGGCGACCGGCCACCCAGCGTCTGTTCCCCAAGGGCTGAACATCCTGCGCAAGCGCGGGACCTTCGTCGAGTACGGCGTCTTCGCCGCGGACGTCACGGTCGACTGGAGCATCATCAGCGATGACAAGGAACTCACCGTCCTGGGTGCGCATCTCGGGCCGAACTGCTGGCCGACCGCCATCAAGATGCTCGAGTCCGGCCGGCTGCCGATGGACCGCATCTGCACGCACCAGCTGCCCCTCGACCAGTTCCAGGCCGGACTGGATCTTGTCGGTGATGGCACCAAGTCCATCAAGGTCTCGCTGATTCCCGACTAGCGGCCGCGTTGTCGCCACGCCACGGCGCGATTAGCTTGCGCGGATGGAGATCCGAGTGGGCGACGTGGCGGTCCACTACGTGGAGCATGGGAGCGGTCAACCCGTGCTGGTGCTCCATGGCGCCGGCGTCGACCACCGCGAGGCTGAGGCCTGCTTCGAGCCGATGTTCGACGGCGCTGCGGAGCTGCGTCGGATCTATCCCGATCTCCCTGGGATGGGCAAGACCGTCGCTCCGGAAACGCTGTCTAGCGCTGACGACGTTCTCGACACGCTGCTCAGCTTCGCCGACGAGATCACTGGCGGGGCTGCGTATCTCCTCGTCGGTCACTCAGCGGGTGCGTACTTCGCGCAGGCGATGGCCACGAGCCGCCCGGCGCAGGTCATCGGTCTGGCCCTCGTCTGCCCCTTGTTGCCAGGAATCTGGCGACGTCCCAGAGCACACGGTCGTCGTCGGATCGGGCGAGATCGGCGATGACGTCTTCCGCAGCTACTTCGTGATCCAGACTCCCGAGATGCTCGAACGCTACGAGCGTTTCGTCGCCCCAGCGGCTGATCTCGTCGACGAGGCAGCGCTCGAACGAATCGGCGAACGGTGGACGCTCACCGCCGATCACGGGCCCGCATACACAGGTCCGACGGTCATCGTGGCAGGGCGCCTGGACTCGACGGTCGGGTATGCCGCCGCTACCGACCTCGTCGGCCAGTACCCACACGGCTCCCTCGCCGTGGTCGACGACGCCGGACATGCGCTACCCCATGAGCAACCTGAACTCCTGCGCGCCCTCCTCGCCGAGTGGCTCGTGCGCGTCGAGCGCTCCGACCACCGTTGAGTGGGCGCTACCTGTTGCCTCGGAGCGCTCCGGACAACAGTTGCTGCCCACTCAACGGTGGTGGCGGCGGTCAGGAAGCCGGTGCCTCGCTCTTCTCGCCGGCGGCAGCGGCCTCCTCGGCCTCCGCGATGATGCGCTGCTCCTCGTCGCGGTTCTTGCGGTACTGGATGACCGAGTACACGATGGCGACCGCCCACACGGCGTAGATGACGCCGTAGAAGCTGTAGCGCACCGCCTCGCTCGCATCGATCCAGTCACTGCGGAGCAGCGTCCGGGTGTTGGTCAGGATGATCACCCCACCGACGAGTGAACCGAGAACCCGCGGCGGGATGTGCCGCACCAGCCATGCCGCGATCGGCGCCGCGATCAGGCCACCGATGAGCAGGGCGAGCACCCAGGTGTAGTTCACTCCCTCGGAGCCGATGCCGATAATGAAGCCGAGGCTGGCCGCGACCGCGACCAGGAACTCGCTCGCGTCGATCGAGCCGATCGTCTTGCGCGGCTCGAGGCGTCCACTGGCCAGGATGGCCGGTGTCCCGACCGGACCCCAACCACCGCCACCCGTCGAGTCGACGAATCCGGCCACAAGGCCGAGTGGGGTCAGGAACCGCTTGCGCAGGGGCTTGCCCAGGTTGCCCTTCGGCAGTCCGACCGCGGTGAAGCGAATCAGGATGTAGAGGCCGAGCGCCAGCAAGATGATCGACATCAGCGGAGCCGCTGTCTCGGTCGACAGGTTCGACAGGAACGTCGCGCCGGCGAACGCGCCGACCGCACCCGGGATGCCGATCTTGGCGACCACACCCCAGTTGACGTTGCCGAACTTCCAGTGCGAGGCGCCGGAGGCCAGGGTCGTGCCAATCTCGGCCAAGTGCACGGTCGCAGACGCGGCAGCCGGGTTGGTACCGATCGCCAGGAGCAGGGTGGTCGACGTGACGCCGTAGGCCATGCCCAGGCTGCCGTCGACCAGTTGGGCTCCCAGCCCGACCAGGGCTAGGAGGAGCAGTTTCTGCATGTTCTACCGCCAAGTTCTATAGGGGTGGTGGGAAATCGACGTCAGCAGACCGGCTGGTAACCGGTCAGGCAGCGCACTGCCCGTCGTCAGTCGGTCAGGGTGGCGGTGTCCACCGCTTGCGCCATCACCGCAGAATCCAGCTGACACAGCCGGGGGAGGCTGGTGCCAGTGGCTGAACAGGTCACGTGATCTAGAGGCTTCCCGGTACATGCCGTGATGTTCATCGCGCAGCTCCTTCGCGCTGACGGTGGCCCCGGGGAGTCCCAAGTCCATTATCTCGACCAAGTCGATAGAGAATATGTGACACGGAGCTGGCGGGCAAGCTTGTCTCAGCGCCGACTGATGCGTTCGGCTCCAGTCAGCGGCGGGCGCTGACGATCCAGGCGCGGGAGCTGAACCAGACACCGTCGTCGCGCAGGTGTGCCGCGAGCTCCTCGCGGAGTCGGTCGACCGCCTTCGTTGCGGCGGCCGGATCCAGCCTCTTCAGCACCTCGCTGGTGGACGTGAAGCCGCGGGTCCAGGCAAGGGCGGCGGCGACGTCCGGACCGTAGTAGACAGGTTCGTCGACGTCGGCAAAGTCAACATCGACGAACCCCGCCGACTGCAGGATCTCCTCCACGATCTGCCGGTCCCCGAGTGAGAACGGATCCGGAGTCTCCGGGTGCGCCGGACACTGGCGCATCAACTGAACCGAGGGATCGGTGAATGGCCCGGTCCCACTCGTTCCGGTCACTGGCCTGCCAGACCAACATCACCAGCCGGCCCGCTGGGCGCAGCGCCCGTCCGATGTTCGTGAACGCGACAACGGGGTCGTCGAAGAACATGGTGCCGAACCTGCTGATGGCCAGATCGAAGTGGTCAGCGGCAAAGCCATGGACCTGTGCGTTGGCCTGTTCGAAGGTGACGTTGTGGAGTCCTTCTGCCAGGGCGATTTCGCGAGCGAGCTCGATCGCGGGCCCGGAGACGTCGACCCCGAGGGCACTCCCAGACTGTGCGGTATGTGCGGCCTGACGCGTCGTCTGCCCACTTCCACAGCCGATGTCGAGGATGTTGTCGTGGAGCTGAACGCCGACCGCCTGCCGCAGTACCTCGTTGTGCCGCTGTAGTTCGTCGTCGTAGCCCATCGGGCGCTGCGCGGGTTTCGGTTCCACTTGTCGCACGGCTGTCCCATCACTCTGGGGTTCCCCGCTTGTGCGGATGGCAATGACCAGGCACCGTTCACCAACCGTTCGCGTTGAAGCGGTCGGGATCTGCGCTAGTGATCTCAAGTGCTACCACGGCGCCGCGAAGTTCTGGGGCGATCAGAGTCGGCCTGCGTATGCAGAGAAAGGCGCGCTGCCGGGCCATGAGTTCGTGGGTGAGGTCGTGGATCTCGACCACGAGGCCGCGAGCCGATGGGGCGTGGCTGTCGGAGACCGCGTGGTCTCTGAGCAGATCGTTCCGTGCTGGCAATGTCGCTACTGCCGCCGGGGCGAGTACTGGCTGTGCGAACCGCACGTCGTGTACGGCTTCAAGACCCGGAGGCCGGGAGCCATGGCGTCGTACATGGTCTTTCCGGCAGAGGCGATCGTGCACAAGGTCGCGAAGAGCCTGAAACCTGCTCATGCGGCCTTCGCCGAACCGCTCGCCTGCGGGTTGCACGCCGTCGAGCGCGCCAACATCCGCTTCGACGACGTCGTGGTGATTGCCGGCTGCGGCCCGATCGGTCTCAGCATGGTCGCGGGTGCGGCAGCGAAGTCACCCAAGGCTGTCATCGCCCTCGACATGTCGTCGACTCGACTGGAGATAGCGAGCCTCTGCGGCGCGACGCGCACAGTCGACATCACCCAGGAGGACCCGGTCGATGCCGTCAACACCCTCACCGACGGCTTCGGCGTTGATGTCTATCTCGAGGCGACCGGCCACCCAGCGTCTGTTCCCCAAGGGCTGAACATCCTGCGCAAGCGCGGAACCTTCGTCGAGTACGGCGTCTTTGCCGCGGACGTCACGGTCGACTGGAGCATCATCAGCGACGACAAGGAACTCACCGTCCTGGGTGCGCATCTCGGGCCGAAGTGCTGGCCGACCGCCATCAAGATGCTCGAGTCCGGCCGGCTGCCCATGGACCGCATCTGCACGCACCAGCTGCCCCTCGACCAATTCCAGGCCGGACTGGATCTTGTCGGTGATGGCACCAAGTCCATCAAGGTCTCGCTGATTCCCGAATAGCGTCCGTGTTGTCGCCACACCACGGCGCGATTAGCTTGCGCGGATGGAGATCCGAGTGGGCGACGTGGCGATCAACTACGTGGAGCATGGGAGCGGTCAACCCGTGCTGGTGCTCCATGGCGCCGGCGTCGACCACCGCGAGGCGGAGGCCTGCTTCGAGCCGATGTTCGACGGCGCTGCGGAGCTGCGTCGGATCTATCCCGATCTCCCTGGGATGGGCAAGACCGTCGCTCCGGAAACGCTGTCTAGCGCTGACGACGTTCTCGACACGCTGCTCAGCTTCGCCGACGAGATCACTGGCGGGGCTGCGTGTCTCCTCGTCGGTCACTCAGCGGGTGCGTACTTCGCGCAGGCGATGGCCGCGAGCCGCCCGGCGCAGGCCATTGGTCTGGCCCTCGTCTGCCCCTTGTTGCCAGGGTTTGGCGACGTCCCAGAGCACACGGTCGTCGTCGGATCCGGCGAGATCGGTGACGACGTCTTTCGCAGCTACTTCGTGATCCACACTCCCGAGATGCTCGATCGCTACGAGCGTTTCGTCGCCCCAGCGGCTGATCTCGTCGACGAGGCAGCGCTCGAACGAATCGGCGAACGGTGGACGCTCACCGCCGATCACGGGCCCGCATACACAGGTCCGACGGTCATCGTGGCGGGGCGCCTGGACTCGACGGTCGGGTATGCCGCCGCTACCGACCTCGTCGGCCAATACGCACACGCCTCGCTCGCCGTGCTTGACGACGCCGGACATGCGCTACCTCATGAGCAACCCGAACTCCTGCGCGCCCTCCTCGCCGAGTGGCTCGTGCGCGTCGAGCGCTCCGACCCCCGTTGAGTGGGCGCTACCTGTTGCCCGGGAGCGCTCCGGACAACAGTTGCTGCCCACGCAACGGGGGTGGCGGGGTCAGGAGGCCGGTGCCTCGCTCTTCTCGCCGGCCGCAGCGGCCTCCTCGGCCTCGGCGATGATGCGCTGCTCCTCGTCGCGGTTCTTGCGGTACTGGATGACCGAGTAAACGATGGCGACCGCCCACACGGCGTAGATGACGCCGTAGAAGCTGTAGCGCACCGCCTCGCTTGCATCGATCCAGTCACTGCGGAGCAGCGTCCGGGTGTTGGTCAGGATGATCACGCCACCGACGAGTGACCCGAGAACCCGCGGCGGGATGTGCCGCACCAGCCATGCCGCGATCGGCGCCGCGATCAGGCCACCGATGAGCAGTGCGAGCACCCAGGTGTAGTTCACTCCCTCGGAGCCGATGCCGATGATGAAGCCGATGCTGGCCGCGACCGCGACCAGGAACTCGCTCGCGTCGATCGAGCCGATCGTCTTCCGAGGCTCGAGGCGGCCACTGGCCAGGATTGCCGGTGTCCCGACCGGACCCCAACCACCGCCACCCGTCGAGTCGACGAATCCGGCCACAAGGCCGAGTGGGGTCAGGAACCGCTTGCGCAGGGGCTTGCCCAGGTTGCCCTTCGGCAGTCCGACCGCGGTGAAGCGAATCAGGATGTAGAGGCCGAGCGCCAGCAAGATGATCGACATCAGCGGAGCCGCTGTCTCGGTCGACAGGTTCGACAGGAACGTCGCGCCGGCGAACGCACCGACCGCACCCGGGATGCCGATCTTGGCGACCACACCCCAGTTGATGTTGCCGAACTTCCAGTGCGAGGCGCCGGACGCCAGGGTCGTGCCAATCTCGGCCAAGTGCACGGTCGCAGACGCGGCAGCCGGGTTGGTACCGATCGCCAGGAGCAGGGTGGTCGACGTGACGCCGTAGGCCATGCCCAGGCTGCCGTCGACCAGTTGGGCTCCCAGCCCGACCAGGGCTAGGAGGAGCAGTTTTTGCATGTTCTACCGCCAAGTTCTATAGGGGTGGTGGGAAATCGAAGTCAGCAGACCGGCTGGTAGCCGGTCAGGCAGCGGACTGCCGGTCGTCAGTCGGTCAGGGTGGCGGTGTCCACCGCTCGCGCCATCACCGCAGAATCCAGCTGACACAGCCGGGGGAGGCTGGTGCCAGTGGCTGAACAGGTCACGTGATCTAGAGGCGTCCCCGTACATGCCGTGATGTTCATCGCGCAGCTCCTTCGCGCTGACGGTGGCCCCGGGGAGTCCCAAGTCCATTATCTCGACCAAGTCGATAGAGAATATGTGACACGGAGCCGGCGGGCAAGCTTGTCTCAGCGCCGACTGGTGCGTTCAGCTTCAGTCAGCGTCGGGCAGTGACGATCCAGGCGCGGGAGTTGAACCAGACACCGTCGTCGCGCAGGTGTGCCGCGAGCTCCTCGCGGAGTCGGTCGACCGCCTTCGTTGCCGCGGCCGGATCCAGGCTCTTCAGCACTTCGCTGGTGGACGTGAAGCCGCGGGTCCAGGCAAGGGCGGCGGCGACGTCCGGCCCGTAGTAGACGGGTTCGTCGACGTCGGCAAAGTCAACGTCGACGAACCCCGCCGACTGCAGGATTTCCTTCGCGATCTGCAGGGTCCCCGAGTGAGAACGGATCCGGAGTCTCCGGTGCGTTCGACACTGGCGCACCAACTGACCCGAGGGATTGGTGAATAGCCCGGTCCCACTCGTTCCGCTCACTGGCCTGCCAGACCAACATCACCAGCCGGCCCGTTGGGCGCAGCGCCCGTGCGATGTTCGTGAACGCGGCAACGGGGTCGTCGAAGAACATGGTGCCGAACCTGCTGATGGCCAGATCGAAGTGGTCAGCGGCAAACCCATGGACCTGTGCGTTGGCCTGTTCGAACGTGACGTTGTGGAGTCCTTCGGCCAGCGCGATTTCGCGAGCGCGCTCGATCGCAGGCCCGGAGACGTCGACCCCGAGCGCACTCCCAGACTGTGCGGTACGTGCGGCCTGACGCGTCGTCTGCCCACTTCCACAGCCGATGTCGAGGATGTTGTCGTGGAGCTGAACGCGGACCGCTTGCCGCAGTACCTCGTTGTGCCGCTGTAGTTCGTCGTCGTAGCCCATCTGGCGCTGCGCGGGTTTCGGTTCCACTGGTCGCACGGCTGTCCCGTCACTCTGGAGGTTTCCCGCTTGTGCGGATGGCAATGACCAGGCACTGTTCACCAGCGTCTGGCGGGTCTAGGGTCTCGCGCACGAGTGCAGCCTCATCGTCTAGCGGCCTAGGACACCACCCCTGTGGTGGAAACAAGGGTTCGAATCCTTTTGGGGCAACCAGTTTGGCGGTCCGCGTTCAGTCCTCGGCCTTCGACGCCTTCGGGTCCACCTGTAGCGCGGCGATGCTGGCCTGCATCGCATCCTGCATCAGCCGTGCCGTGCGCTCCGCATCGTCGAGCGTCATCTTCTCCCGCAGGTACAGGGCAGAGAATGTGTGGCTGGCCTGTAGCACCCGGTGGACGTACGCGATGAAGACCGCATTGCTGGAACCGAGGTCGCGGACCGCATCTCGAATATCGCGGAGGGGACCGGAGTAGACGACCAGGAGCATGGCGCTCAGGCCGCCTACGAAGGAGACGCCGGCACCCCAAGCGGCCATCGCATCGAGGGAGCCGAACAGGAACTGGACGGACGACGCCACGATCAGGAAGACCCCGACGACGAACACGACGACGCTCATTGCCATTCGGACCCGAAAGCCCCAACGGGCGTCACTCAGTGTCTGTTGCCACTCGCCCCGCGTCTGTTCGTTCAGCATGTGCACCGGCACCTGGAAGTACTCGCGAAGGTCGCTGCGCAACTGGGCGAGGATCGGGTCCAGAGCTGTCGTTCCGCCCAGCTCAATCCGCAGCCAGCGCAGCGTATCCGGCGTCACGCCGTGCCGCTGCTCGAACTCGTTGACCTCTTGGCCCGCCCGGGTGGCGTCACCGCTGGCGGCCAGAATCAGTGTTGCGAGGTAGGGCCACCCGGTCGGGTGGGCCGTGGCCACGTCGAGGAGTCGCGAGATCGGGGTCGTGCCGTCTGGATAGCCATCCTTGTTCGCCGGGCCGAGTACGAGCGCTACCAGCGCAGTCTCGACGTCGCTCGACTGGAGGCGTTGCTGCTCACCGCACTCGACAAGAGCCGTCACCATGTTCGGAGTCGGTGGCAGTTCGGACAAGGCCTCGGCGGCGCATGCGCGCACGGTGTGGCTGGAGTCGACCAGCAGACTCCAGATGAGTGGCTCGACCGTCTCTGGGGCGGCCAGGACGCCCAGTTGCACGACGGCCCGCTCGCGCAGGCGCTCCGGCGCGCTGCTCTGGGCGATCTGGGACAGCCGCGGGATCGCTCCCAGACTCATCACTTTCGGCAGCGCGGCTATCGCGGCCGCGGCCGTTCGCGGTCCGGACAGCGGATCGAGGAGAGCGTCGATGACAGGCCCCGCTGGCTTGATCGAGCCGATGGTCCCCAGCACGGTGACGGCACGCGCGCGAAGGCTGTCGTCACCTATCTGACCGATCGCGTCGACCAGTTCGTCGCCGGCGGCCGGAGTGCCCAGCGATTCGAGGGCGGTCACCGCGGCGAATCGGATCTTCTCGTCGTCCTTGCCCGCGACGATGGACGCAAGGGGACTCGCCGCCGACTCCGCTTTGGCTCGCCCGAGAGACAAGGCGGCCTGAACTCGAATGAACGGCTTCTCGGCAGGGTCTTGTAAGAGGGACAACAACGCCGCAATCGCAGCCCCACCACATTCCACGATTCGCTGCGCCACAAGCGATCTGACGTTGTCGTTCTTGTCCTGGCGCATCACCTTGACCAGCGCCGGAATCACCTGCTCCGGATCGCCAGGGCACGGCGGCGTCGTCAGCCGCGTCACCGCCTCCAGGCGAACCGACACCTTCTCGGCTGCCAGGTCGGTCAGCGACTGCTCGACTACTTGGTCTTCAGGCCTATCAAGGATCATCCGCCGCATCCGTCCAGGCAGTCCCCGTGTTCCGAGGAGCATCCCAGAGGCGGCGCGGCCGGACCAGGGTCTTGGCTCAGAGGCAGAAGGGATGGCCTGAGGGGTCGGCGTACGCCCCCTTCTCTATGTGGATCGCACCAAGCTCGTCGATGCGTGCCCTGGCTGCGTCGAACCCATCGGGGAACCGGTAGTCGACGTGTAGTTGCGCCGGATAGGCAGGGTCGGGCCACCTGGCCGCGCGGAACTGTGCGTGCTGGAACGCGAAGTTCGGTAGGTCAGCGTCGTCCAGGTCGATCTCGACGCGATCCGGAGAGTCCTCGAGTCGCTCGGGCACGCCGAGGAAGCCCTGGTAGAAGCTTGCCAACGCACGGGGACTGAAGCAGTCGAAGACCAAGCGCCCTACTTTCGCACCCTCGGGGCCGGCGGACGGATCTGGGATACAGGCAGAACGGGTGTCCCGCAGGATCGGCATAGGTCCGGAAGTCACCCTGGTCCTGCAGAAGAGTCGCGCCCATCCCGACGACGAGTGCGTCGGCAGCCTCAGCGTCCGACACGTTGATGTCGAGGTGCATCTGCTGCGGATACTCAGGATCGGGCCACCGCGGCGGACGTTCGTCCGACCAGCCGTCACCGTCGAGCGCCAGCTGCAGCTTGCTGCCGCCGTCGGTCGTGCGACCCGCGACGTACTCGTCGTCGGGAGGTCTCCTGGCGAGCTTCAGCCAGCCGTACGGCTCGAACGACTGCATGCCGAGCAACTCGCCGTAGAACGCGGCGAGCACCCGACGCCCCTCCTTGCCGTCGAGCTCGTCGGGAGCACCGATCGTGATCGTCATCGCGTCACTGTCTCGAAGGAGATGTGCCATCGCCGCCTCCAGCTGTTGGTGATTGCCCACCGAGCGCCGACCCACGGTGTCGGCCGGCCTCGGCCCCCATCCGTCTGACGATCTGTACCGATCCACCACGGCGCACTTCAAGGTTCTGTCGCAACGTGGCCAGCCGCTCGGACTCGGCTCGACCCGAGCCAGCGGGCCTTCTCCATACTGGTCAGTCGGTGTCATGGACGACGTGACTGCCTCGTCTTGGGTGACAGAAGACAGATTCCGGAAGCAGAAGGGTGATGCTCATGCGGGTGTTCGTGGCGGGCGGGACCGGGGCCCTGGGGAGGCGGCTGGTGCCACAGCTGGTGGCCCGAGGCCATCAGGTGACGGCTACGACGACCGCCCCGGGCAAGGCGGGGTCGCTGGAGCAGCTGGGCGCCGAAGCCGTGGTGATGAACGGGCTGGATGCGTCGTCGGTGAGTGCGGCGGTGGCTGCAGCGCGGCCGGACGCGATCGTGCACCAGATGACGGCGATAGCCGGCAAGCCCGACTTCAAGCACATCGACCGTTGGTTCGCCACCACAAACCGGCTGCGCACCGAGGGGACGGATCACCTGGTGTCCGCCGCGAAGGAGACCGGCGTTCCCCACGTCGTCGCGCAGAGCTACGGCAACTGGAACGGCCTTCGCCAGGGCGGATGGGTCAAGGCCGAGGAGGAGCCCTTGGACCCGATGACAGGCACCAGGATGCAGGTGGTGGCAGACGCGATCCGCCACCTCGAGGACGTCGTCGTCGAGGTTGGCGGCGCGGCCCTTCGTTACGGCGGGTTCTACGGGCCAGGCGCCATCGACGACGTGGCCGAGCTCGTGCGCAAGAGGCAGTTCCCGCTCGTCGCGGGCGGCACCGGCTACTGCTCGTGGATTCACCTCGACGACGCGGCGAGTGCCACCGTCCTGGCCGTTGAGCAGCGAGTGCAGGGTGTGTTCAACATCGTCGACGACGAGCCGGCACCGGCCAGCGCGTGGCTTCCCTACCTCGCTGAATGCGCCGGTGCCAAGCCCCCGATGCGGGTTCCCAGGTGGCTCGCGCGGCTGCTGGCCGGGGAGGTGGCAGTGGCGATGATGACCCAGGGCCGTGGCTTCTCCAACGCCAAGGCGAAGAAGGAGCTCGGTTGGGAGCTGCGCTATCCGTCGTGGCGCCAGGGCTTCAAGGCTGAGCTGGTGGGAGCGACCTGACCCCCGCACGGGTTGCTGCCAGAGTTCGATGCCATGACCATTCAGGGCAGTGGCTGACCCACCAGCGCACGCCATTCCACGCGACGGCGACGATCGAGCACTGACCGAGCGGAGCCGGTGATCGAAAGGATCTGCTTTCGATGCCCATCGAAGCCGTTGTGCCCAGGTTCCCGGGCAACGGGATCATCACCACCGAGAGCCACATCTACCGTGACCCGGGCCCGGGAGAGTTGCTGGTGCGCATCGGCGCCAACGCGATCTGCGGGACCGATCGCCACGAGTACTTCGACGGCACGTCGATCGTTCCGGGCCACGAGGCCGCCGGGGTGGTGGTCGACACGGGCCCCGACACAACGACAGCAGGTGGAACACGCGGTGCGATCTACCTGATGGACTACTGCGGCGACTGTCGCAGCTGTCGCATCGGGGCGACGAACCAGTGCACGGCCAAGCGCGCGGACGTCGGTCAGACCACTGACGGTGGGTACGGGCCGTACGCGATCGCCCACGAGACGAACTTCTTCCCGATCGGCGACGACCTGCCCCTTCCGGTCGCAACCATGCTGCTCGACGTGATGGGCACGAGCTCGCATGCGCTGCGCCGCGCGGAACTCGTCCGGCCCGACATCGAGAGCGTCTACATCGCCGGCGCCGGTCCGATCGGCCTCGGCCTGCTGGTGATGACCAAGATCCGTTACGGAGCAGACTTCCCGGTCTACATCAGTGACGTCAGTCCCTGGCGCAGGGACTTCGCCGAGTCACTCGGTGCTGTCGGACTGGATGCCGAACGTGAGCAGCCGATTCTCGACGTGAAGCCGGACATGGCCTTCGACGCCACGGGCAAGGAGGCGGCACGACGGCTGGCGTTGACAGCCCTCGACAAGCGCGGCTCGCTCATCTGTGTCGGCCATGGTGAAGGGCTGACCCTCAACGTGTCGGCCGACCTCATCAGCCCCGAGCGTGCGGTGCTCGGCAGTGAGTACTTCCGATTCGACGAGATGGCCGAGAATCTTCAGCTGTTGCTGGCGAATCAGGAGCTCGTCAGCCGCGTGATCA
This sequence comes from uncultured Actinomycetota bacterium, assembly GCA_963724495.1. Classification (GTDB taxonomy): domain Bacteria; phylum Actinomycetota; class Actinomycetes; order Propionibacteriales; family DAIQRJ01; genus CAVRUZ01. The sequence continues at coordinate 13,201 of CAVRUZ010000001.1, forward strand.
CTCATCAGCTCCCGGTGGCCAGCTTGCAGGAGGCATTCGAGCTCTTCCTGTCAGGCAAGACAGGCAAGGTCGTCGTGACCCAGGACCTCGACGCATGACCGACGCGACGAGGGTCGCCGTCGTCGGCGCAGGCCAGTGGGGCGCTCAGCACGCTCGCGTCTTCGCGGGGCGCGCTGACACCGAGTTGGTAGCCGTGGCCGGCCGCACGACCGAGCGAACGGCAGCGCGTGCTGAGCAGTACGGCGTGCGGGCGTACACCGACCTCGATCTGATGATCGCGGAAACGTCACCAGAGCTCATCTCGGTCTGCCTGCCGAATGAAGGTCACTACGCAACCACCCGCGACCTGATCGACCACGGAATCCCGCTGCTGGTCGAGAAGCCCCTCGTGTTCGACCTGGCCGAGGCTGACGAGCTCCTGGCGCGCGCGGAGCGCAAGGACCTCTTCTTCGCCATCAACTTCAACCATCGTTACGCAGAGCCCTTCCGCCGGGCGAAGGCCGCGATCGATGCCGGCGAACTCGGCGAACTGACCTTCCTGACCTGGCGGTTCGGCGGGGAGGCGAACATGGGTGAGTCCCGGCACGCGAATCTCATCGAGACCCAGTGCCATGGGTTCGACATGCTCGAACACCTTGGTGGTCCCATCGGGTCCGTCATGGCGCAGATGACCGACATCACCTATGGGGCCTACAGCACCATCGCGATCGCGTTGGAGTTTGCCTCAGGAGCAGTCGGCACGATGCTCGGGAGCTACGACTCGTCCTACGCCTACCCGGACAGCCAACTGGTCGAGGTGAACGGAACTCGGGGTCGGGCCACCATCCACGACACCGTTCGCCGGTTCGTCCTCTCATCGCAAGGAGACGAGGAACGGCGTGTCTGGGAGGCCGGCTACTTCAACGACGAAGCGCGTGGATTCCAGCTGACCTTCGATCGCCATGTCGACGACCTCCTGCCGGCACTCCGGCAAGGGGAACCGCCGCCCGTGCATGCCACCGCCGGCCGCCGTGCGCTCGAGTTGGCCGTGGCCTCGATCACCTCGTTCGAAGAGGGCCGTCGCGTCGACGTGGCCAGCGCAAGCGGCTGAAAGTCACGTGAGCGAGTCGTAGGTGTACAGGGTCGCGAGGTCGAGCATCTGATTCGGGGTCGTGGTGGCCGATGTGACCAGCGAGTTGATCGTGTCGTTCAACCGGTGCCCGACCGGAGCGCCCGGTCGATCCGGTGCGGGTTGGTACAGGCGACCGTGGTCCGCCATCCAGGCTTCCCAGATCCGATCGACGTTGCAGTGGTTGAGGTAGAAGGCAGGGTCGTTCGGCGAGGTACCGGGGCCCATGTCGCCGCCGATCCACACATGCACGCGGTTGTGCAGCCCGCTGCCCGCGGTGGGTGGGGAGAAGATCCATCCTTCGACGACATTGCGGAATCCAGGCGATCCTGAGTCCCAGTCATCGCTGTCGTACTCGGTCTGGAACTGCACGGCGTCTGCTACCTCGGCAGTGGTCGGCAGTGAGTCAGCGCTGCCGAGTTGCCGGAGCAACGCTCGCCCCGGGGCGTCGTACATGAATCGGCCGGTCCGAAGGTCTTGGTAGAAGTGCAGGCGAAAGCTCTGTGGATCGTTCTCGTCGTAGGCGAAGGGACCGGAGCTGACGTTGCCGTCGCCGCCGATGCCGGTGTCCGTCCACAGAGCCGAGGACAGCTGGTCGGCTGGGTCGAGGTCGCCGTCGGCCGCCCAGTCCCAATAGGGCAGGCCGAACGTGTCGTCATCCAACACGCGTTGCAGGTTCCACTCGAACAGCAACAGCATGAACCTGTGCCAGGGCAGGAAGATCGACCCGCGATGAGCTGCGTTGCGACCTCGGGGATTCGGCGCGTCCTCCGGGGTCATCGTGTTCATCGCCACGAAGTGCCAGATGACGAACTGGTCGAAGGTGGACACCGGAAACGCCGTGCCACCGAATCCAAGTGTCTGGGTCGTGACGCCACCGGCGAAGTCCTGCTTCAACAGGTTGACGCCCTCGCCGAACTTCTGCCGGGCCACGTCGTCGGTCAGGATGTTGGGCCGGACGACAGCCATGTCAGGTCACGTCCGGTTGGTCGCCGTGGTGGTGTCCGTGCTCGGTGTGGTCGGTGTGACCGTGGTCGGTAGGGCCTCCCGCCGGAGAGGGATCGGGGAACTGGTCGGGAGCGAGATCGATCATGCGCTTCACCATGTCGACGGCAGAAGCGAACTCCTGGTTCGGGATGGCGTGGTAGTGCACGGATCCCTCGTTGGTCACCAGCAGATGGCCGGTGACCGGCTGGCCGTCGACCTGGATGTCGTAGGTCGTCGCGATCCGGATCGTGTGCTTGCCGTAGGTCACCTCACGGATCGACTGCTCCCCATGCTGATGGGCATCGTTCAACTGCTGTATTCGTGCCCGGAAGCGCTCGACTCCGGCCGCCTGCTCATCGGGGGAAACCGCCTCGTTCAACCGCTCGAGATCCATGCCGTCAGGGTCGCGCTTTGAGCCCTCTTGAGCAAGACCTGAGACCGCTGCGCACAGACCCTTGGGCACCCCAATTCGTCGGGCCCTAGCCCGCTCTTGCTGTGGATCACTGAAGCTCGTTCCAACCAGCGAGGATCAGCACGGTGCGGACCGCGGCGAGCAGAGGTGGGATTGGCAGGGCGAACCCCCACCAGTAGGCCACGCCAGCGGGCAGCATCCCGATGGCAAGGAACGCGCCGCTCCGGTGGCCTTGCCACAACAGCCAGCCAGCAACGCCCTCGACGAGGCACACGACGAGGAAGCCGGCTAGCAGCGGCACGGTCGACCTGATGCCGTGGGCCTCGAATGGACCCCGGCCATAAGCGGGAAAGCCCATCACGATGGGGATGTCCTTGCCAGCCCAGACCCGCGCGATTGCCGGGATCGTGAACACGCCGAATCCGACGGCATTGACCCAGCACAGCACGGCAGCGGCTCGGATCACGGTTGTCCCCGGGCCAGTCGATGAGCGCTAGATGCCAGTCCCGGCACAACTCATCCACGTTCGTCTGTGCCCACGACCCGGTGGATGTACCGGGCGTACTTGCGGCGACCGACGAATCGCCACATCAGCTTGATGGGAAGCGGGAGAGGATCCATGAACCAGTGGGCCTCTTCAGGGGTCGCGACCTCCTCGAGCGTCCCGGTGGCGACGAGCTTCTCGGGGTTCGTGAACTTCTCGAACGTCAATTCGCCGAAGTGCGTCCACTCATCCGCAGTGATGTGGGCACGGATCAGCGGCACGACGTTCTCTTCTTCGTCGTCGAGGTGCTCGACAAGGGCGGCGGTGAACGTGTCCAGCGCCGCCACCAGAGCCTCGCCATCGACAGCTGTCCGCCGCCAGGCCTCCGCCAAGGTGTGCACCCGATTCGAGCGCTCGGCGACCACTGCGTGCTGGACCTCCATCCGGGTGATCATCTCCGCATGCGGTTGCGGCGCGCTCCAGAAGTCGCGGCCAGATGTGCTCGTCCTCACCGGTGTGGTGGTTGTGGAGACCGTTGAGCAGGAAGTCGAGGTGCTGTGCGATCGGCTCGGACCGCGCCGTGCTTCCTGGCGGGGCTCGGTGAACCAGGTCCGCGATGAGGGGAAAGCCGCGCCGGAAGATCCGATGGATCACGGCCATCTCCTCGGTGCGCGCCGGGACGGCGAGAGGTACGTGGCTCTGCATCGGCGGGTCTCCGTTCTCCGAGGCTGACCAAGCCATATACTAAGGTAGCCCTGATAATCAGGTATACCTGAGGATGTGGCGACTCTGCAAGACCCTCATGAGCAGCCGGTCAACACGGTCGCGATGCTCGGGCGTGCCTACAGCCTGCTCGGCTTTCAGATCGTCGACGGCGTGGTGGGTGCGGGGTTCCCGCAGAAGCCATCGCACTCGGCAGTGTTCGCCCAGATAGACCCGGAAGGGAGTCGGCTCACTGACCTTGCTCGCGGGGCGAATGTGTCGCCCCAGGCGATGGGGGAGTTGGTCGATGAACTGCAAGAGCTGGGATACGTCGAACGACGACCAGATCCGACGGACCGGCGAGCGAAGCTGATCGCTCTCACACAGCGCGGTCAGGACTGCATCGCGGCTGGCATCGCGACGATCCAGGGCATCGAGGAGCGAATCGACCAGATCCTCGGTCAACGTGGGCACGCACAGCTCAGGCGACTCCTGAACGCCCTCCTCGAGGCCGGCTGATGTGCGTGCTTCAGAGCGACATCCTGGGACGGACGACTGCGATCACCGCGGCGCTCACGACAGGTGACTGGCGTGCTCCTCGCCGCGCTGCTCCTGCTCGAGCGTCGCCGCCCAGCTCGCGAGGACCTGCAGCGCGTCCTGCGTCGGGGATCCGGACTCGGCCGTGTAGACGAGCAAGGTGAGTCCCGGGTCGGATGCCGGCTCCAGGGCTTCGTACGTCAGCTCCAACTCGCCGACGACCGGGTGTCGCAGCTTCTTGAACCCCGTGCGGTGGAAGAGCACGTTGTGGGTCGCCCACATCGTGCGGAAGTCCTCGCTGCGGGTCGAGAGCTCGCCCACGAGATCGGTCAGCTCGCGGTCGTAGGGGTTGCGGCCCGCTTCGGCACGCAGCACGGCCACCATGTCACTGGCTGTGCGCTCCCAGGCGCCGTAGAACTCCCGGGCGGCGGGGTCGAGGAACGTGAACCGGGCGGTGTTGGCCGGCTGAGCCTCGCTGGCAAGAACCGGTGCGTAGAGGGCTCGCCCCAGGGTGTTCGCGGCGACGACGTCAGCCCGGCCGTTGCGCACCCATGCCGGCGCATCGATCGCGTCGAGCACCCGTTGCAGGCCTGGCCGCACTCCCTTCGCCACGGAACGGCGGCGGGCCCTGCGGCCAGCGTTGGCGGCGCGGGCCAGGTCGAACAGGTGGGCGCTCTCCGCCTCGTCGAGCTGCAGCGCACGGATCAACGCCTCGATGACACTGTCGGAGGCGCCCGGTGAGGTCGCCACGTTCAAGGCGCGTGTAGTAGTCGACGCTGACCCCGGCGAGCATGGCGACTTCCTCCCGACGGAGGCCGGGGACGCGCCTCTTCCCGCCGTAAGCCGGGAGCCCGGCCTGCTGCGGGGTGATCCGTCCCCTGCGAGTGGCCAGGAAGTCGCGGATCTCGGTGCGGTTGTCCACCGCTGGAGCCTACGAGTGCACTCGTGGCGATGGGAGGACCTGCCAATGCCTGCCTTGACTGGCCCTGTCGCTGCAAGCCTCGAGGCGGTTGGCTAGGAGGCCATCGAGCGAAGGGACCAGTCGCCATGCCAGGTTGGACCGAGCAAGAACTGACGACGATCGGCGAGGCGGAAGAGCTGCGGATCTCCTCGCATCGTCCCGACGGCACGCTGCGGCCCTCGGTCATCATCTGGGTGGTCCGCATCGGCGACAACCTCTACGTGCGTTCCGCCTATGGAGCGAAGAACCCGTGGTACGCGAGGGCGCGCAAGAGCGGATCGGGTCGCATCACCAGCGGCGGGATCGAGCGTGATGTCACGTTCGAGGACGCGACAGATTCGCCCGAGGCGATCGACGCGGCCTACCACACCAAGTACGACCGGCACGGCCCGCGCATTGTTGGGACCGTCGTCGGCGAGAAGGTTGCAGCGCTCACGATCAGGCTCGTACCGACTGACTGAGCGTCAGGGGACCAGCTGAGGCAGGTAATGGCAGGGCCTCCCAGCCGCTCGTATCCCCTCGTAGCGTCGGGCGCGGACAAGCGAAACCCGCAGCCACGCTGGAAAGGATCACCATGGAGTACACCCGACTCGGCTCGTCTGGGCTGCGTGTCAGCCGCATCTCGTTGGGATGCATGAGCTTCGGCGACACGTCTCGAGGTTTCAACGACTGGGCTCTTGGCGACGAGGAGGCCGCGCCCCTGTTCCAGCAGGCTGTCGAGCTGGGTATCACTTTCTGGGACACCGCCAACGTCTACGGCATCGGGAGCTCGGAGGAGATCGTCGGACGGGCTATCGGCAAGTTCAGCCGGCGCGAGGACATCGTGCTGGCCACCAAGGTGAATTTCAAGATGCACGACGGGCCAGGTGGATCGGGGCTCTCCCGCAAGGCCGTGATGGAGCAGATCGATGCTTCGCTGACCAGGTTGGGCACCGACTACGTCGACCTGTATCAGATCCACCGCTTCGACCCGGAGACGCCGATCGAGGAGACCATGGAGGCTCTGCACGACGTCGTCAAGGCGGGCAAGGCTCGCTACCTCGGTGCGTCGTCCATGTGGGCTTGGCAATTCGCGAAGATGCAGCACACGGCCGACCTGCACGGCTGGACCCGGTTCGTGTCGATGCAGAACCAGTACAACCTGATGCAGCGTGAGGAGGAGCGGGAGATGTTCGGCCTGCTCGCCGACCAAGGCGTCGGCAGCATCCCCTACAGCCCGCTTGCCAAGGGGCGCGTGGCCAGGCCGTGGGGCGAACGGACCCACCGCATGGACAACGACCCCGTCGGCCGCAGGTTCGACGACGACAGCGACCGGCCGATCGTCGATGCCGTCAAGCAGGTGGCCGAAGCCCGTGGGATCCCGATGGCCCAGGTCGCATTGGCCTGGGTGCTCAAGAACCCCGTCGTCAGCGCACCCATCGTCGGCCCCACCAAGGAACACCACCTGCCCGATGCCGTTGCAGCGTTGGACGTCCACCTCACCGACGAGGAAGTGCGCCAACTGGAGGAGCCCTATCTCCCGCACCTGCCGACGGGGTTCTGAGGAGGGGCCTCCGCGGATCTTGGGCGGCCTGAGCCGCTGAAACGTGCCACTCAACGGGCCAGTCGGCCGTTGGCGGGCCGATTCGCGATTGAGCGTCACCTTTTCAGCGGGTCAGCCGCTGCATGACCCCTTCGCCACCGGCCGAGCGGATCACGTCGGGGTCTCCGCAGACGACCATGAGGTCACGCGCCCGGCTCAGTCCGACATAGAGCTTCTCCCTTGCCCGCTCGTTCCCTCGCCCGAAGCCGTTGATCGCCAGTACGACAGCCGGGCGCTCCAAACCCTTGAACCCGAGCACGTGGCCGTAGAACACGTCATCCCCAGCCCAGTACGAGTCCCAGTACGCGTCCTGACCGTGCGCCTGCCGCTCGACCTGAACGGGATGCCGGGACCCGGTGGTCAGGAGTGCGACGTGCTCGTGAAGCCAGCCGTCTTCCAGGAGTGACTCCACCACGTCATCCGCCTCGTGAACGGCCTCTGTCGAGGCGCAGGGAATGAAGCGCACCGGAGCACCATGTCCGCCGCGCAGGTGCATCTGCTCGGTAGTGAGGCTGCTGAAGGTCTGCGCGATGGGCTGGGTGTTGCGGAGGTTCTCGTCGAGGGTGATCGGTGCCAACTCCACGGATGACCTGCCCTGCCTAGCGAAGACCCGCTGGCCCTCATCGGTGAACACGAACATCCGGCCGTGCTCCCGGTCCTTGAGGCCCTGGATCAGCGTCGGCCACCAGGCCTCTGCGAAGTCCTGACCCTCGTCGACGACGAAGGCGTCGTAACGCTTGCTCTCCGGCAGGTCTTGAGCGAGCCGTCCCATCTCGTCGGGCAGGCGCTTCTCCCAGTAGTCGCTGTCGTCGTCGGATCCAGGTTGTGCTCCCCACGCCATCCCGAGGGAGTGGAACTCCCCGACGTAGGCCGGCCGTTCATCGGACGGGAGCAGGGCGACACGTCGGCGTAGGTAGGCCGAGAGTCCACGCGAGTAACAGATCAGTCCGACTCGCTGACCGGCGCGAGCTAGTCGGCGCGCCTGCTCGACCGCGAGCCAGGTCTTGCCTGAGCCGGCGCCGCCACGCACTTCGACGCGTGGGATCGACCGGATCAGATCGAGAACCCTCGCCTGACGTCTGGTGAGGAGTTCACACTCGGCATCTCGCGTGGCTGCCAGGTCGACCGTCGTTCGCTGCGACACGGGTCGTCCGGTGAGGATCTCGAGGAGGTCATCGACATCACGCTTGCTGGCAAGAGGAATCTGGAGAGTCCTGCGTCTGCAGGACATCACGGACGGCAGCCGCGAGACCGTCGAGCTGGGTCCGATCGGCCACCATCCATCGAGGGCAGTCGGTCGGGTTGACGTCGTCGGCGACGGTGCTCGTCGGCAGCACGACGAGGCGCCCGTAGCGCATCCGGCGGTTGTGCCAACGCGGATCCCTGTTGAGGTGGTCGCGCAGCGCGTACATGGCGAGGCGGGCCTGACGTGCCGGGTTGATGGCGATGTTCCTCGCCGCGCCACCGGTCTGTCGCCAGGTCTGGCCGTCATATGTGACGCTGCCGCCCTTGACCTCGAGAACGGCGATGCCCGCATCTGGGAGAGCGACGACTAGGTCGGCTTCGAGATCGCCCTTGCGGTTCGTGAATGTCAGATTCGCGAGCAGCGCCGCATCGTCAGGGAGCTGGTCCACCAGCACGTCCCAGACATCCCGCTCGGTGAAGTGCTCGAACTCAGGCGCTGCCGGAAAGCACCTAGGCGCCATGTCGTGCCCCCTGACACCATCCCAGCTCGCAGCCAACCTGAAAACGTGCGGCTAGTGGGCTCCTTCGCCCTGTCGACAGGGCGCATTGGCGCACTAGCCACACGTTTCAGGGATGCCTCCGCATAACTCCCTAACGCTGGGGCTTGATGTTCTGGTTGACGCGGAACAGGTTGTCCGGGTCGTAGTGCTGCTTGATCTGGGCCAGCCGCGGGTAGTTGTCCCTGTAGCTGGCCTTCACGCGGTCTTCGCCCTCGTCCATCATCATGTTCACGTAGGCGCCGCCCGCGGAGTACGGGTGCAGGGCCTCGAAGTAGTCGATCGACCACTTCTTGACTGCCTCGGCGTCGGACGGTTCTGCCCCGACGCCCGCGAATACCGAACCCCAGTTGGCGTCGCGGTACGCCCACGCCGTGTCTGCGGAGCCGACGTCATGTGCGGCGCCGTCGATCGGATACATGTGCATCGTGCACTGGAAGGTCGGGAGATCCGAGCCGTACTGCTGGTGGATGTCGATCGCGGCGTCGGGGATCTCGTTGACGAAGTCGGCCCGCCAATACCACTGCTGGCCCTTGGGGTAGAGCCCGTCGAACGCCCCTTGCATCGCCGAGTGCGGCATTGCTGCCACACCGTGCATCAGCGGTTCGGGGACGTTGTCGAGCATCGGGGCCATGGCGGCCTTGGCGCCGTCCTCGTCGCCGAGGTAGTTCCACACCACGCCGCATACGGGACGCAGGTGCAACTCCTCCGGGAACGGCGGTGCCGGCGGCACCTGCCCGTACATGAAGAAGCCGTTCAGCTCCCGTGGCGCCTGACCGATGAAGTCGCGGTAGGCCTTGAAGACCTCGTCACCCTGGTCGACCGCCCAGAAGGTGGGTCCGGCGAGGAACTTCGAGACGTCGTTCAGCTTGAACGTGAACGAGGTGACCACGCCGAAGTTGCCGCCACCACCGCGAATGGCCCAGAAGAGGTCTGGCTCCTCGTCGGCACTGGCCCGGACCTTCCGCCCGTCGGCCAGGGTGACGTCCGCGCCCAGCAGGTTGTCGATGGTCAGTCCGTAGGCACGGGTGAGGTGGCCGAGCCCGCCCCCGAGCGTCAGCCCGCCGACCCCGGTGGTCGAGATGATCCCGCTGGGGACCGCCATCCCGTACTCGCCGGTGGCCTTGTCGACCTGACCCCAGGTGCAGCCGCCACCGACCGTCACCTTGCGGCCTGACGGGTCGACCTCGATCGAGTTCATGGCCGAGAGGTCGAGGACGACGCCGTCGTCACAGGTCCCGAGTCCGCCTCCGTTGTGCCCGCCGCCACGAATGGCCAGCAGGAGTCCATTGCGGCGCGCACTGTTCACAACCAGAGCGACGTCGTCCTCAGTGCGGGGTCGTGCGATCAAGGACGGCGACTTGTCGATCATCGCGTTGTAGACACGTCTAGCCGCCTCGTACTCCGGATAGCCGGGGCGGATCAAGTCACCGGAGAAGTCCTCCAGTTCGGACTCGATGGTGCCAGTGCTGGTCATTCACGTTCTCCTTCCGCCACGCTGCGGAGCGAACCGCCCGCTTCAGGAGGTCAAGGTAAACCTGACGGTGCGCGACACGCCGGGCTGAACGGGACCAAATCTGCCCAATATCGGGTGGATTCACGGTGTCCAGGCGGTCAACGGCGGAAATCTTGCCGTGCACGTGCGGCCCTCGGGCGATTTGTCCGAGTCAGCCCGTCAGCACCCGAAGGTCGGGCCAGGCGTAGACCCGCTCGGACAACAGGTGGCCGTCCTCGTCGAATAGGCGCTCGCCGACGTCGGTTCCTCCCATCGCCTCGTAGAAGCCACGGGCCGGCTCGTTGGTCGTCAGCACCGCGATGTTCAGCTTCGTGAACCCGAACTCGCTCAACCTGTCTGCCGCTGCCTTCAGCAGCTGCCGGCCGACACCCTTGCCCTGCATCTGCGGGTGCACGTACAAGGCAGCGATGTCCGCCACGTCCTCCGACGCACCCTCGTCGGCCGGGAGTCCGTAGATGATGCCGACGAGGTTCTCGTCGTCATCGACCGCGATCAGGTAGACCTCGCGTGAACCTGGAGTCTCGTCGCGTTCCAGCAGATTGCGTTTCCAGGCTCCGGCCGACATCTCCGGCGTCCACTCGTCGCGCCGCTTCTGCCACGCTTCCTCGGGCATCTGGCCGCGATGGCCGGCCAGCCACGCCTCCACCATCACGCGACCCATCGCGGGGGTGTCGGACACCTGCGCTTCGCGAACTCTCATCGATGGGATCCTCCGTTGCACGGGTTGTCGGGACATTCGCATATCGGCATCGGGAAGACGAACGTCGGAAGCATGCGACATCCTGTGCAGGCAGAGACCACGGGGGAGGCAGCCACCGATCGTGCTCATCGTTCACCGTGCCGCCGGCGGCGCCGCTCTGGCACGCGCACTCGCCGACGTCCTCGCGACTCCGCTCGGCGATCCGTTCGCCAGCGAGGTCGTGGCGGTGCCGGCACAAGGTGTCGAACGCTGGCTGGCACAACGGCTCTCGCACGTGCTGGGTGCACACAACGGTGACGGCGTCTGCGCCAACGTGGTGTTTCCCTCGCCTGCCTCGATGCTGGACGACGCCCTTCAGTCCGTCTCCGCAGAGCATGCCGAGACCGTGGAGCGGTGGGCGGCGAAGCGGTCCGTCTGGCCGCTGGTCGACGTCATCGACGCCAGCCTTCCGTCCGAGGCGTGGTGTCGGCCGCTCGCGCAGCACCTCGGCAGCGGCGCCGACGACAAGGGCCGGCGGATGGCGGTGGCGGGTCGGCTGGCGCGGCTGTTCGAGGACTACGGGCAGTCGCGTCCGGACATGCTCAGAGCCTGGGCAGCTGGTCGCGACGAGGTCGGTGACGGTCAGCCACTTGCCGACGACCTGCGTTGGCAGGCCGAACTGTGGCGTCGCCTGCGCGACAGTCTCGGCACGCCCTCTCCCGCGGAGCAGCTCGCCGACGCCTGCGCGCGTCTGCGAGAGGAACCCGGGCTGAGTCAGCTGCCCGGACGGCTCTCGGTCTTCGGCGCGAGCAGGCTGTCGCCGGCGCGGCTCACCGTTCTTGCAGCACTGGCTGCCCATCGCGACGTGCATGTGTGGCTGCACCACGCCTCACCTGTCCTGTGGGAGAAAGTGCAACAGAGCAAGCCCGTTCTGCGCCGCCGCGACGACGAAACCGCAGGCGTCCTGACCAACCCGCTACTCACGTCGCTCTCTCGCGACATCCTCGAACTCCAGCAGCTGGTTGCGCGGTGTGCCCCGGAGAGCACCACCGTCCTGCACGAGTCCGAGCCTCAACAAGACACGTTGCTCGGCTGGCTCAAGCAGGACCTGGCCGACGACGCCATCTCTCAGCTCGCGCGGCCTCTCGACGAGAACGATCGCTCGGTCCAGGTGCACGCCACCCATGGCCGCACCCGCCAGGTCGAGGTGCTCCGCGAGGTGATCGTCGGGTTGCTCGCGGACGATCCGACCCTCGAACCACGCGACATCGTCGTCATGTGCCCCGACGTCGAGACCTTCGCCCCGATCGTGGCCGCGACCTTCTCCCTCGGTGCCGAAGAGGACGCGGCACATCCCGCAGCCCGACTGCGTGTCCGACTGGCTGACCGGGCTCTGCGGCAGACCAACGGCCTTCTGTCCGTGCTCGCCCAGCTCCTCGAACTCGGGGCCGCGCGGATCACTGCCTCGCAGGTGCTCGACCTGGCGGCTACCCCGGCCGTCCGGCTGCGGTTCCGCTTCGACGACGACGAGCTCGAACGCCTCCGTGACTGGACCGTCGGCACCGGCGTCCGCTGGGGACTGGACAGCGCTCACCGCAGCACCTGGGGATTGGGTGCTGTCGCACAAGGAACCTGGCGGGCCGGTCTCGACAAGCTCCTGCTCGGGGCGGCGATGGAAGGCACGTTGGCCGCCTACGGCGACGTCGTCCCGCTGGACGACATCGACAGCTCCGACATCGACCTCGCCGGCAGGTTCGCCGAACTGGTCGACCGGCTGGCAGCGGCGCAGTCATTGATGGCCGAGCGGCACAGCCCTGAGGGCTGGATGAGTGGGCTGGAGGCCGCCGTTCTGGGCCTTGCCACCACGACGCGCGACACGGCCTGGCAGCACATCCAGCTCCGAGGCGAACTCGCCGACATCACCGAGGCCGCGACCGGGAGCCCTGCACAGCTCGGGCTGTCGGATGTGCGGTCACTGCTGGACAGCGTCCTCGCCGGTCGCCCCACCAGATCGAGCTTCCGTACCGGCACGCTCACGGTGTGCACGCTGGTGCCGATGCGATCCGTGCCCCACCGCGTGGTCTGCCTGCTGGGCCTGGACGACGGCGTCTTTCCGCGGCAGAGCATCCGCGACGGCGACGACGTACTCGCCCGCGATCCATGGGTGGGCGAGCGCGACCCCCGCAGCGAGGACCGGCAGTTGCTGCTCGATGCCATCTCAGCTGCGGAAGAGCGACTGGTCATCACCTACACCGGCTCCGACGAGCGCACGGGCGCCGATGTACCGCCCGCCGTACCCCTGGGTGAGCTGCTCGACGCCCTCGACCGGACCGCAACGGCCTCAGACAGGCGTCGGGTCCGCGACGTCGTCACGGTCCGCCATCCGTTGCAGCCCTTCGACGCTCGCAACTTCCAGCGCGGTTCCATCCGCCCGGCGGCTCCCTTCAGCTTCGATCAGCTGGCCTTTGCCGGAGCGGTCGCAGCTGTGGGGCCAGGCACCGAGCCAGGCCCGTTCCTCGCGGGACCATTGCCCGCGCGGCCGCCCGGACCCATCCAGCTGATCGACCTGCACCGACTGATCGCCCACCCTGCAAGGGGATTCCTCCGTCAGCGACTCCAGGTCGCCGAGACGCGCGGCGAGGACGAACCGGCCGACTCCTTGCCGGTGGAGCTGGACAGCCTGGAGCAGTGGGCCGTCGGTGAGCGGGTGCTCAGTGAGCGGCTCGCCGGCCTCGAGCCGGCCGCCTGCCGCTCGCTCGAAGAAGCCCGCGGAACGCTTCCGCCGGGCAAGCTCGGCGCGGCGTCTCTGCTCAGGGTGGGCCGTTCGGTCGAGGCGCTCGTGCAGGCGACGCTCCTGGACCGCGCGGTCGAACCCACGGGCCAGGACGTCGACATCAACCTGCCCGACGGCACCCGGCTCACCGGCACGGTCGACGGGGTGCGCGGGGACGTCATCTTCAGCATCACCTATTCACGGCTCGCACCCAGGCATCGGCTGAGGGCATGGGTCGACCTGGTTGCGCTGTCGGTGGCGCAGCCTGGTCGTGCGTGGCGCGCGGTCGCCGTCGGGCGCGATGGACGAGGAACACAGCGAAGCGTGTTCGAGCCGCTGTCCTTGGCCGAGGCGAGGTCTGCCCTGGTGGAGCTGGTCGATCTCTACCGGGCGGGCCTGAACTCGCCGCTGCCACTGCCGATCAAGACCGCCGAGGCCTACGCCACCGCACGTAAGACGACGAGGGTGCCAGCCGCTCGCGTTCGTGCGGAGCAGGAGTGGGAGGGGGGTCGCTTCCCGGGTGACCGGGGAGACGCCGAGTACGTGCTCATGCACGGACCGGAAGCGCCCTTCACCGTGCTCACCAGCCAGCCTCCTCAGCCCGGCGAGGGTGGCCCAGGGTGGCCGACCGACGAGACCGACCGGTTCGGCCTGCTGGCACGTCGGCTCTGGGACCGCCTGCAGGCTGCCGAGGCATCGGTGAAGCCGTGACGACGCCACCGGTGCCCCAGCCATTCGACCTCCTCGGTCCGCTGCCCGAGGGCACGACCGTGCTGGAGGCCAGCGCGGGGACCGGCAAGACCTACACGATCGCGGCCCTGGTCGCGCGCTATGTCGCCGAGGACATCGCGAAGATGGACGAGTTGCTCGCCGTGAGCTTCAGTCGCGAGTCGACCCGCGAACTGCGGGAGCGGGTCCGCGAACGGCTCGTCAGCGCCCGCGATGGGCTGGCCGATCCGTCGAGGCTGCCCGCCGGTGACCATCTCCTTGCCTACCTGGCGAAAGCCGACCCCGAGGAGGTGGAAGCCAGGCGACGCAGACTGGCCGAGGCGTTGAGCGTCTTCGACTCCGCGACCGTCACGACCACCCATGGATTCTGTCAACAGGTGCTCCTGACCCTCGGAACCGCCGGTGACCACGACGCCGGGGCAGTCTTGCTGGAGAACGTCGGCGACCTGGTCGCCGAGGTTGCCGACGACCTCTATGTGCGCAAGTGGGGAGGGCCGGCCGCCGACTCCGCGGACATGTCGCGGGACGACTTCCACCAGCTCGCATTGGCGGCCGCCAGTGACCCTGCCACCACGTTGGTGCCCGCAACCGACGCGGAGGCGGCGCCCGGCATGAGAGCCCGTATCGCGGTTGCGGTGCGGACGGAGGTCGACCGCCGCAAGCGTCGCCAACAGCTCATCGACTACGACGACATGCTGACCCGACTGGCAACGACCCTCACCGACCCCGAGTTCGGGCCGGTGGCCAAGGAACGGCTCCGCAACCGCTACCGGGTGGTGCTCGTCGACGAGTTCCAGGACACCGATCCGGTGCAGTGGACGATCCTGCGCGAGGCGTTTCACGGACATCGGGCGCTGGTGCTGATCGGTGACCCGAAGCAGGCCATCTACGGCTTCCGCGGCGCCGATGTCCATGCGTACCTCGAGGCAAAGGAAGCCGCGGCGCTCGTTCGGACGCTGCCCACGAACTTCCGCAGTGACGCGGGTCTGTTGCGGGGTATGGATGCCGTCTTCCGCGGCGCCGCCCTGGGTGACGACCGCATCCGTGTCGTTCCGGTGAGCGCCGAGTACACGGGTCAGATGGTCGATGTTCCTGCGCCGGTGCAGCTGCGGGTGCTGCGCCGGGACGGACTGGGCATCACCAACGACGGCACGGCCCGAACGGGCGAGGCACGAGAGGCGGTGGCGCACGACCTGGCGGCCCAGGTGGTGGCGCTCCTGTCGGCGGAAACCCCAGTACGGCCACGGGATCGCAGCAGTCAGCGGGCGCTTCAGCCCGGCGACATCGCGGTACTGGTGCGACAGAACGATCAGGCGTTGCTGGTTCAGTCGTGCCTTGCCGAGGCCGGAGTACCGGTGGTGTTGACCGGCAGGACCAGCGTCTTCTCGACTCCTGCGGCGGCGGAGTGGCAGCTGCTGCTCGAGGCGATGGAGCAGCCGCACCGGGCAACCCGGGTCCGGCGGCTCGCGCTGGGGTGTTTCGTGGGCAAGAGCGCCACCGAGCTCGATGCCCTCGGCGACGACTATGCAGACGATCTCGCGCTGCGGTTGCGGATCTGGGCGAAGGTGCTCGAGGTCAGGGGAGTAGCGGCGCTGTTCGAGGCGGTCTCTCTGTCGCAGCAGCTGCAGGGTCGCATCCTGGGGCAGGTCGGGGGAGATCGACTGCTGACCGACCTCCGGCACATCGCCCAGGTGCTGCATCAGGAGGCCCTGGAGGGACAGCTCGGAGTCACCGCCCTCTTGGTCTGGCTGCGAAGGCGGCGGGAGGAGGCGGCCCGGGAAGGCGGCCAGGAGCGCAGTCGCCGGCTCGAGACCGATGCAGCTGCCGTGCAGGTCATCACCGTGCACACCAGCAAGGGTCTGGAGTTCCCGGTGGTGATGGTGCCGTTCGCCTGGAACAACTGGGCTGGTCGGGAGCCTGCGACAGCGGTCTTCCACAACGAGCACGACAAGCGGGTCCGCGACGTCGGCGGACCTGGCAGCCCCGACTGGCGTGCCCATGTGCAGAAGCACAAGCAGGAGGAGACCGACGACGAACTCCGCCTGACCTACGTGGCCATGACCCGGGCGATGTCGCATCTCGTCCTGTGGTGGGCCCCCTCCTTCAACACGAGACAGTCGCCGCTGCAGCGCCTGTTGCTGCACGACGACCCGGCCGTTCTGGCACCGCTTTCCATCGATGTGCCCGAAGATGCGCGGGCACTGGCCGCGTTCCGCGCGTTGGCTGCCGGGAGTGAGGGCGGGCTTGGCGTGGAGGTCGTGACGCCAGGTCCGAGAACGGCGTGGTCGCCGCCGAGGGAGGCCGTCCCTCGACTCGAACTGGCCACGTTCACGCGGTCGTTGGACGAAGGCTGGCGGCGGACCTCCTACAGCTCGCTCACCTCGGCCGCGCACGACCAGGCCATGCGTCTGGGCAGTGAGCCGGAGGTGGGGCAGAAGGACGACGAGACCGACGTCGAGCTCCCCACTGACGACGAGGGCAGCGACCCCACGCTGCTGTCGACGATCTCGTTGTGGGACACGCTGCCCGGCGGGGCCGGCTTCGGCACGCTGGTGCACACCGTGCTGGAACAGGTCAAGGATCCCGCGGACGAAGGACAAGTGCGGGAGGCGGTCGCACGGCAGGTGGCGCGCTACGCGCCCGGAACCGACGTCGGACTGCTCACATCCGGGCTACTCGCCGCGCTAGCCACCCCGCTTGGTGACCTGACGAGCGGGCTGGCACTGCGCGACCTTCCTGCTGCCGACCGGCTGAGCGAGCTCGACTTCGAACTGCCGTTGGCTGGTGGCGACATGGTTCGTGCGGGGGACGTGATGCTCAGCCACCTCGTGCCGCTCTGGCGTCGGCACTGCCCCACGGGTCAACTCTCGGGAGTACCCAGATGTCCTTGCCCAGTTGGACGATGTGCCGTTGCGGGGGTATCTGGCCGGCAGCATCGACGCCGTGCTGCGGATCGGAGAGGCTTCGGCTTCCCGCTTCGTGGTGGTCGACTACAAGACCAACCGGTTGGGTGGTCATGAGGAGCCGCTCACGGCCTCGCACTACCGCGCATCGGCCCTCGAGAGCGCGATGATCGAGGCGCACTACCCACTGCAGGCCCTGCTCTACTCCGTTGCGCTGCATCGCTACCTGCGCTGGCGCCAACCGGGGTACGACCCGGACGTTCACCTCGGCGGGATCCTGTACTTGTTCCTGCGTGGCATGACCGGCCCCGACGTCGTCGACAGCGACGGTTCCGTGCCGGGTGTGTTCAGCTGGCGACCTCCTTCCGGCCTGGTCACCGGGCTGTCCGACGTCCTGGCCGGTTCCCTGTGACCACTGGATACGAGGTGTCCCTTGCCCTCCGAGCGGGGGGTCTGCTCGCGACCTTCAACCAGGCGGGCATCTTGTCGGCCGCGGACGTGCACGTCGCCAGCCGGCTGGGACACATCGGCGGCGAGCACGACGACGCCGTACTCCTCGCGATAGCGCTGCTGGTGCGTTCGACGCGGCACGGGTCGGTGGTGCTCGACCTCTCGACCGCCGAGGAGACCACGAGCGAGGACGTCGACGACGACGGCGAGATCCCTGCCCGCGACGTGCCGCTCAGCTGGCCCGACGACTGGGAGGCCCGGTGCGCAGCCAGCCCGTTGATCGGTGGACCACTCCGCATGGCGGGCTCGCGACTCTGGCTGTCGAGGTACTGGGACCAGGAGGAGCAGGTGGCCGCCGAGCTGCTCAATCGGTGCGCCACGCGGCCAAACGATCTCGACCTCGATGTCCTCGCGGCCGGGCTCGACCAGCTCTTCGTGCCCGGTAAGGACGATGACCAGCGACTGGCCGCGGCGTGCTGTGCCCTGTCGTGGGTGAGCGTCCTTGCCGGCGGGCCCGGTACCGGCAAGACGACCAACGTGAGCAGGCTGCTCGCCCTGCTGCTGGCGCAGCATCCCGACTGGCGCATCCGGCTGGCCGCACCGACCGGCAAGGCCGCTGCCCGGCTCGAGGAGGCCGTCCGGTCGTCGACGACCGCTCTTCCGCAAGCCGACCAGGATCGCCTCGGTCAGCTCTCGGCGACCACCCTGCACCGCCTCCTTGGCTGGCTGCCGGGGGCGCGGAGCCGCTTTCGCCACGACCGCACGAACCGGCTGCCGATCGAGGTCCTGGTCGTGGACGAGAGCTCGATGGTGTCGCTCACGATGATGGCGCGACTGCTCGAGGCGTTGAGGCCGGCAACGCGAATCGTGCTCGTGGGTGACCCCGACCAGCTTGCTTCGGTCGAAGCTGGAGCGGTGCTCGGCGACCTGGTCGATCGCACGACGCTCAACCGCAGAACGCCGGACTTCGCTGCTGCCCTGCGACGGGCCGTCCCGCGAGCGGTCGTGGAGGAGCAGCCGACGTCGGCGGCCGCGCTGGTGCGGGACGGCGTCGCGACGCTGGTCACCAACCGCCGCTTCCCCGCGACGAGTGGGATCGCGCTGCTGGCCGCGGCGGTTCAGGATGGCCGAGGCGCCGAAGCCCTGGAGATCCTCCGGTCGGCCGAAGCTCCGGAGGTCGAGCTCGTCGAGGTTGATGACGACGAGCATCTGTCGCCTGACCAGCTGAGCGGCGTTCGGACGGACGTGGTGGCAAGCGGCTCTGCGTTGCATGCGGCTGCGCATGCCGGCGACACCGCGGCCGCACTCGACGCACTCGACGCGCACCGCCTGCTGTGTGCGCACCGCGGTGGACCGCGCGGCGTGCTGATGTGGAGCGCGGTCGCCGCCCGCTGGGTCGCCGACGAGCATCCGGTGACGAGCCTCGCCGACGGTCGGTACGCGGGCGAGCCACTCCTCGTGACCGCGAACGACTACGAGATCAACCTCTACAACGGCGACACCGGCGTGGTCATGGCCGATCCTCGTGGCGGGCTCATCGCAGCATTCGGCCGCGGCGGCGATCCGATCATGGTCCCGCTCGCGCGGCTCGGTGCCGTCCGGTCGATGCACGCGATGACGGTGCATCGCAGCCAGGGCAGCCAATTCGCCCGCATCACGGTGCTGCTCCCGCCTGCCACCTCGCCGCTGGGAACCCGGGAGACCGTCTACACAGCGGTGACGCGAGCGACCACGCACGTGCGCGTGATCGGATCGGCCGAGGCGTTGGTCGCGGCGGTAGGGCGCCCGGCGGCGCGGGCGACTGGGTTGCGGGAGCGGTTGCTGGGCGAGGTGTAGGGATCTCGCCGCACCCGTCGAGCATCGGCGTGCCAGGTCGCGGCTCGCCTAGCCTCGAAGACAGTAAGGGGGCACCACATGCCTGAGGACGAGAAGCGGATCGCGCTGTTGATCGACGCCGACAACGCGCCGGCGTCGAAGATCGACGTGATCCTGGCGGAGGTCGCGCGCCATGGGACGGCCAATGTGCGCCGTGCCTACGGCAACTGGAAGAGCCCGAATCTGCAGCCGTGGGAGGCGACGCTCTTCACCTACGCGATCCAGCCCATCCAGCAGTTCGCATACAGCCGCGGCAAGAACGCGTCCGACATGGCGATGGTGGTCGATGCCATGGACCTCCTCTACGCGGGTTCGCTCGATGCGTTCGCGATCGTGTCCAGCGACGCCGACTTCACCCCGTTGGTCATGCGCATTCTCACCAATGGGCTCCGGGTGTACGGCTTCGGTGAGCAGAAGACGCCAGAGCCTTTCGTCAATGCCTGTTCGCAATTCACGTATGTCGAGGGACTTGGGCAGCCGTCGGCGGTGCTCGACGAGCCGGTCCTGACGCGTGCGGACGGGCGGACGCTGCGCAGTGACAAGCGACTCGTCCAGATGCTGCGCAACGCCGCCGACGCGGTGACCGGTGACGACGGGTGGGCGCACCTCGGGCAGGTGGGCAGCCAGATCGGCAACCAGGCCTCGTTCGACTCGCGCAACTACGGCTATCGCAAGCTGAGCGACCTGGTCGAGGCCACGGACCTGTTCGAGGTCCGGCGCGAAGAGAAGATCATCTTCATCCGGGACAAGAAGAAGGCTGCCGGCTGATCACCTGCGAGTCACGGCTCCGGACGGCTGGCCGCTGGAGCGACGGGGATCGTGGACTCGGCTCCTGGCCTCTACTTCGTCGTCAACACTTGACTACCGGCTCACCCCGCGCGGCCGCAGCCTGGCGTGCCTCGGTGAACGGCTGGCGGTCGAAGATGATCCGGATGTGGACGATGCGGCCGTCGACGACCGTGTGGCACTCGGCACCGGGAGCGTCCTTCACCGGGACGGTGTCGGTGTCGTACATCAGCACCGCTGTGGAGTCGTCGCCGAACCCGGCGACCAGTTCTGCCCTGGTGACGATCTGGCTGAACGGACCCATGAAGGCGCGGAAGGCCTCCGCTCCCTCGAGGCGTCCGGCGGGCGCCTGGCAGACGATGTCGGCATCGATGTAGGCCATGGCGGCGTCGAAGTCGCCTCCGGTCCAGGCCCGGAAGTAGGCCAGCGCCGTCGCCAGAGCCGGGCTGTCGTTGGTCATGGTGTGCCCTCTCCGTGTCCCGCGGAAGGTACTCCGCGGCCTTGGTCGTCGAATCGGAGCTCGAAGGGCCTGGGACTACCCTCCCGGCGTGGTGATCACGTTGGGTCTTGGCGAGCCGGAGGCGGGACCCTGGCGGGTGGAGTCGCTGTCGAATCTCGTGCCACTGATCACAGCGGGTCGGCCGTGGCCGATCGGGAGGCCGCTGATCGTCGCTGTCGATGGCCGTGGCGCCGGTGGCAAGACCACGCTGGCCGAGCGACTGCTGGATCTCACGCCGGATGCGCAAGTCGTGCACACCGACGACATCGCCTGGTGGCACTCCCGGTTCGGGTGGGAGGACCTGATGATCTCGGGAGTCCTCGAGCCGCTCCACCGCGGTGAGTCGGTGCACTACCAGCCGCCGGCCTGGGCCCCACGCAAACGCTCCGGCCACATCGACGTGTCGGCTGACGCCCCGATGGTGGTCATCGAAGGCGTCGGCGCCTCTCGCCGCGAACTCGTCCGGCTGATAGATGCGGCGATCTGGGTGCAGTCCGACTTCGTCGAGGCCGAGCGGCGGGGCATCCTCCGCGACGGTGGTGACGACGAGGCCGTGCAGGGCTGGCACGAATGGATGGCGGAGGAACTCCCCTTCCTGGCGGCGGACAAGCCGTGGGAGCGGGCTGACGTGATCGTCGGTGGTTCGAACCAGGTCGACCACGATTCTGAGATTGAGGTCGTCATTGCCACCACGCTCGCGGGCATGGACAGGGCGAATCGCCCGGCGTAGCTTCCCGAGAAGCACGGGGAGGGCTGATCCATGACCGATCAAGGTGACCTTGCACTTCTCGATGATCCGGTTGCTCAGGAGCTGCTGGGGTCGGCGATTCCGGCCCACCTTGCCTATACCTGGACCGACGGAACCGCCCGCGTGGTACCGATCTGGTTCAACTGGTCGGGCGGCAACGTCGTCATGGGCTCACCGCCGGGGGCGCCGAAGCTGAAGGCGTTGGCCATGAATCCCAACGTGGCAGTGACGATCGACAGCACGTCCTGGCCGGCACACGTGCTGATGGTGCGCGGCACCGCAGAGGTGGAGATGACGGACGACGTCCATGCGGACTATGCGGCAGCCGCGGAGCGCTACATGGGCGAGCAGGCGGGCAAGGACTGGGTGGCGAGCCTGCGTGGACAGCCGATGGCCCGCATCGCAGTGCAGCCGGAGTGGGTGGGCATTCTCGACTTCGAGACACGGTTCCCGAGCGCGCTGACGATGTAGGCCGCGCGCCAGACATGCACGCGTGCCTCGAAGCGCGGGGCTCTATGTCCGGGTTTGGGCCATATGCCGGCCAGCTGTGCATGTTCTGCGCGCCGAATCCGGCCGCCCTGCCTATTGAGCATCCGGCCGGTCCGTTGGACAGTGGCGCCATGACTCCCGACGAGGAACAGCGTGCTCTGCAGAACGTGGTGGAGCGGGTGGGGCAGCGGCATCCCGATGTCGGTCGGGCGGAGATCGCGGATCGCGTGCGCAACCGCGCGGCCGAGTTCGAAGGCAGGCCGATCCGGAACTTCATTCCCCTACTCGTGGAGGGCGGCGTGCTGGGCGACCTCAGGTCGGGCCCGTCGCGGGCAACGCACAACAGATGACCACGCCGGCCCGAGCCTCCTGAGCCCATCCTGGACTTTCCGCCGGACAACACGTGTCGCCGGGCGCCGCGGATGTCACGATGCCCCATGGCTGTTACGCAGCATCTCGAGATCGAACGCAAGTACGACGTCGGTGAACAGGCGGAAATTCCAGACCTGACTGGACTTCCCGGCGTTTCCTCGGTCGACGGACCGGAGGAGCATGAACTCGCCGCCGACTACTTCGACACACTGGATCTCCGACTCGCCGCAGCCGGGGTGACCCTTCGGCGGCGCACCGGTGGCGACGATGAAGGGTGGCATCTGAAGCTGCCGGCCGACGTCGGCCGTCGCGAGATCCGGACGCCGCTCGAAGATGGGGCCGAAACCCCGCCGGCTCCGCTGCGCCGCCTGGTGGTCGGCCATATCCGCCGCGAGCCGCTGGCCCTGATCGTGTCCCTGCAGACGCGAAGGACCATCCGCCGGCTCCTTGCCGATGACGGTGGCGTGCTGGCCGAGGTCTGTGACGACCGGGTCAGCGCTGCCCTTCCTGGGTGGGACGCCGAGGCGCCGGTCTGGCGGGAGTGGGAGGCGGAACTGGCGACGCGGTGAGCCGACCCTTCTCGACGACGTGGACGCGCTCCTCACGGGTGCCGGCGCGCTCCGGGCAGCCCACGCTTCCAAGCTGCAGCGCATCCTCGGCTCACGTGTGTCGCCCCCTCCTGCTCCGCCGACGGCGTCAGCTGGGGGACCGGCCGCCGACGTCGTGCTGACGTACCTGGGCGAGCAGCGCGCCGCCCTGCTCCGGTTGGACCCGGCCCTTCGCTCCGACGAGCCGGAGGCGGTGCACGACACGAGGGTCGCGCTTCGCCGATTGCGGTCGGTGCTGGCGACGTATCGCAAGCAGTTCGACCGCGATGCCGTTGCCCATCTTCGCAACGAATCGTCCTGGCTGGCGGGCACATTGGGCACCGCACGCGACTCCGAGGTGCTACGTGAACACCTGCGGGCGGCGTTGGCGAAGGAGCCCGCGGAGCTGGTATTGGGGTCGGTCGCCACCCGCCTCGATGACGAACTCAGCAGCGCATTCCAACAGGGTCGTGAAGCCGCCCAGGCTGTGCTCGACGAGGACCGCTATCTCGACCTCCTGGACGAACTCGACGCCTTCCTCGAACGGCCACCCCTCACCGACCTGGCTCGTCGCCCGGCCCGAAAGGTCGTTCCGCGACTCGTCCGACGCGACTGGCGGCGCCTCCAGAAGGCCGTTGCCCATGCTGAGTCGCAGCCGGCCGGCAGCGATCGCGACGAAGCACTGCACGAGGTTCGCAAGGCAGCCAAGCGGTTGCGGTACGGCGCCGAATCGGCCACGCCGGTCTTCGGCAAGCCGGCCCGTCGGCTGGCGCACACCGCCAAGAAGCTGCAGACGGTGCTCGGCGATCACCACGACCTGGTGGTGGCACGCGACCTGCTGCGCCGGGTCGGCATCGAGGCGTACCTGGCCGGCGACAACGCGTTCACCTACGGACGCCTGCACGGGCTCTTCCAGGCTCGTGCGGAACGCCTCGAACGCCGATGGCCCAAGGCCTGGTCGAGAGTGGCGCCTCCGCGTCCCAGGCGCTGGGGCTGAGCGGCCGACTGATCGGTGCCATGCTCGTCGCGTGTTGTCGGATCATGCCAGCGAGGTAGCGAAAGCGTTCGGCCTCGGGGACCCCGTCGCCGAGATGGTGTTCGCCGCGCGCGGTGAGCTGGGTCGCATCTGGCGGCTGGACACCCAGCGGGGCTCGTTCGCCGTCAAGGAACTGCTCTTACGACAGCAGGCCGACGAGGCTGCGTTGGATGCCGTCTATCAGAAAGCGGTCGCGGCTGCGGGAACGGTGCCGTTGCCTCGGCTGGTGCGCACCACATCGGGTGAGGTGCTGCTCGAGGTCGGCACCCACCAGGTCAGGGTCTACGAGTGGGTCGACCTCCTGCCGGAGGACAGCACGCTCGATCCGGCGTTGATCGGCTCGACGGTCGCGGCGATCCATCGCATCCAGCACGCACCCGTACGACCCCTCAACGGTTGGTACACCGATCCGGTCGGCGCCGACCGATGGTCGGAGCTGCTCGACCAGGCAGGCGCTGTCAACGCACCATTCACGGACACATTCGCCGAAGAAATCCCTTACCTGATTGGGCTCGAGGGCTTGATCACCGAGCCGGCCAATCTGCAGATGTGCCATCGCGACCTCTGGTCGGACAACCTTCTGCCAGCCGCGGCCGGCGGTGTCTGCGTGGTCGACTGGGAGAACTGCGGACTGGCGGAGCCGGCACAGGAGCTGCCCATGGTCGTGTTCTCCTTCGGCGGTGGTGACGCGACCCGGACCCACAACCTGTACGAGACCTACCGCGACGCCGGTGGTCCAGGGCGACTGTCACAGCGTGGAGACTTCACGATGGTGATCGCCCAGTTCGGCCACTTCTGGGAGCAGGCCGTCGCCGCATACGTCGCACCCGGCGCGACCGACGACGTCAAGGCACACAGCATCGGCCGCATCGACGAGGCCATGAGCCCGCCGCTCCGAGTCGAGGACATCGACCGCTTACTCGACTGGGTCGCCGGCGTTCGCTAGCGCCCTACCGGGCAGCGACACCCTCGGCGATCGCGTCCTCGACCGTGTACCCACGGCCGAGCTCCACGTTGGCCATCCACGTCTCGGGATCGGGTCGGTCACGGACCTTCTTCACCGAGGCCTCGAGCAGGGCCGCATCAGGCAGCAGGATGGGGAGCTCGGCTGCAGATCCGCAACTCCTCCGCCGCACCGAGCAGGCGGGCCGCCGGGATGGGGAGGTCCAACTCGGCAAGGCACAGACAGAACAGCTCGATGACAGTGATGGTGAGCTCGGTGTCGCCGAGTTCCAGCACCGATGCGGCGTGCTTGCGGAGCAGCGTCCAAGCCTCCTCCACCCGGCCCGCCTGCATCATCGACGCCGCGAGATTGCAGTGGTCGTGGACGGCGCCCCAGACGTCGCCAGACGCGCAGGTCGATCTCGAGTGCCTCGTTCAGCAGGTCGATCGCGACCTCGGGCCGGCCCTCGTCAACCTCGAGGATGGCGAGGTTCGACAACGCGGTCGCAACCCGACTCTCCTCTCCGGACGCCCGGGCGTGCTTGAGGCTCTCGTCGAGCAACTTGCGAGCGACGTCGTATTGGCCCACCGACCGGTAACCCACCCCAAGACTGTTCAGCTCGCGGGCGATGTAGGGAATCGTTCCCTGCTTCTGCCAGTGCGCCAGAGCAGAGTTCCAGCGCCGCGCGGCTCGAGTCCCACTCCCCATGGTTCTGCAGGAGCACACCGAGCATGTGCATCGGCGTGGATCAGTTCGTCGTTGTGCTCCGCGCCGACGGCCGCAGCCGCGTCGACTGCCCGCGACAGCCAGGCACGGCCCTCCGACTGGTACCCGAACACGTACCAGAACCACGAGAGTCCCTGACACAGACCAAGACCGATCCTGGTTCGTTCGGCGGCTAAGGCCTTCTCCGCGGCCGTCTGCTCGCTGGCAGGTGACGGGCTTCAGTCGCCGGGTTCGCCGAGCGACCACGTCAGCGCCGCGCGCAGGTTGCCGAGTTCCTTCTCGATCCGCGGCTTCGCCAGGTGGGCGGCCGCGTCACGTTGCTGCGGCTGGTCGTGCAGGAACTGCAGGAAGTGCTCGGCGTGCCGGCGGCTGACGTCGTCAAGCTCTCCGTTCTCGACGAGCTTTTCGCGCGCGAACGCCGAGATCGTCTGCAGCACCCGGAACCGCGGTTCCGAATCGGTCTCCTCGGCCATCCGCACGAGGCTGGCGTCGACGAGGTCAGCCACCAGGTCGAGAGGATCGTCCGCGGCGTTGGCCCCGCGGACGACGACGGCCTCGACCGCCGGGAGGTCGAACGGCCCCGCGAACACACCCAGCTGACGGAACGCCACCTGTAGGGACGGGGTCAGCAGTGAGTAGCTCCACTCGATCGTGCTCCGGAGCGTCTGCTGCCGGGCAGGCCGGTCGATGAGGCGTCCGGACAGCTCGAGAATCGAGTCGAGGCGGGCAAGGAGCGAGGCCGGGCTCATCAGCTTGAGCCGGGCGGCGGCCAGTTCGAGGGCGAGGGGCAAGCCGTCGAGGCGTCGGCAGATCTCGACCACCTCGCCGACGTTCGCGTCCGTGAGGGCAAAGCCCGACCGGACCATCGCGGCCCGCTCGACGAACATGGCGACGGCACCGAAGCCCTCTGCCGCACCGACCTGGTTGGTCTGGGCAGCGGGTACTTCGAGCGGCGGAACCTCGTGCTCATGCTCCCCGGTCACGCGCAGCAGACGCCGCGTCGTTGTCAGCACGCTGACGCCAGGACCAGCGGCAAGGAGCCGGCTCACGACTGCCGGAGCATCGTCGAGCTGTTCGAGATTGTCGAGTACCAGAAGGCATTGCTTGTTGGTGAGGCTGGCCACCACGCTGTCCTGCGCGCGGGACTCACCCGTGGCACCAAGCACCTCGGCGATGTCCGACCACATCACCTCGGCGGTCGTGGTGTCACCGAGCGACACGAAGTAGACGCCGTCCGGCATGAACGGCTCGAGTCGCGCCGCGACGGCGATCGACAACCGGGTCTTGCCCGAGCCGCCCGGGCCGGTGAGCGTGACCAGGCGCACCTCTGGCCGGCGGAGCAGGCCCGACAGCTCGTCGAGCTCGCCGTCGCGGCCGACGATGGTGGTCGTGGTCACCGGCAGCGTCGATGCCGCCCCGATGCTCTTCAGTGGCGGGAACTCGGTGGCGAGACCGTCGGCGCAGAGCTGGTACAGGTGCTCGGGCTCGGGGAGGTCCTTGAGGCGATGGTGGCCCAGGTCGACGAACCCGACGCCGACCGGCGGTTCCGCACTGATGATCCGCTGGGTGCTCGACGACACCACGACCTGCCCGCCGTGTGCGCTGGCCGCGATCCGCGCCGCGCGGTGCACGTCCATGCCGACGTAGCCGTCCTCGTGCGCAGTGGGCTCACCGGTGTGCAGGCCCATGCGCACGCGGACGGCCGCGTCGTCGGGCCAGTTCTCGTTGGCCAGTCCGACCTGCGCGGTGCGGGCCGCCTCGACGCCGTCTCGGGCGGTCGGGAAGGCCACGAAGAAGCTGTCGCCCTCCGTGCCCAACTCACGCCCGGCGTTGGCCTCGAAGGCGGCACGCAGGATCCGCTTCTGGGTGTCGAGAACGGCCGCGTAGCGATCGCCGAGGCGCCGCAGGAGAGCGGTGGATCCCTCGATGTCGCTGAACAACATCGTGACTGTTCCGGTAGGCAGATCGATCACGGTGGCCTGCCTGAGTCGAGGACCACATCGCCTTCGTGACCCACGATCGGCGCCGGACTCCGGTCGGCGTAGCGGGCCGCGAGCGCGACCACCTCGCTGTCGGTCCGGTGGGGTGCATGGTGGAGCAGCACCAGGGCGTGTGCTCCCGCGTCGGCAGCGGTGCGGCAGGCATCGCCCACGGTGGCGTGACCGTAGGCGCGGGCGATCTCCCGCTCGTCCTCGCCGAACATGCCGCCGTGCAGCAGCACATCGACCCCGGTGCTCAAGCGCACGCCCGCACCGTCGTCGGACTCCGCGTCGTAGTCGGGGAGGTAGGCGACGCTGACCCCGTCGCCCTCGACCCGGTAACCGAAGGTCCGCCCGCCCTTGTGCGGCACCTCCAGCGCACACACGGAGAACCCGCCGACGTCGAACTGTCCGGGCTCGAGCACATCGAAGGTCCAGCAGCCTTTCAGCCCGCTCGGCGGGATCGGGAAGTGCGGGGGTGACATCGAGCCCGCGAGCAGGGCCTCGGCTGATCCGGCCACGCCTGGATGCGCGTCGTCCTGCGCGGGGAACCGGAGCCGGACCTCTGCGTCGCTCCGGTCACCTGCGCTGAAGAACGGCAGGCCCTGTACGTGGTCCCAGTGCAAGTGGGTGAGCAGGATGTCGCCCCGGAACGCATCTCCGTTCAGCGACTTCGCCACCGACGTGAGACCGGTGCCGGCGTCGAGCAGCAGAGTCGGCACCGCGCTGCCGGCAAGGGTCAGCGCCACGCACGAGGTATTGCCGCCGACGTCTTCGAACGCGCGACCGGTGGCTGGAGTCGAGCCCCGGGCGCCGTGTACGACCACCCTCATCCGCTGGCGCGCTGCGAGGAGCTTTCCTCACCTCGGTGCAGGTCGGCGAGTGCACGCAGCCGATCGGTGTCGACGGTGTCAGCCGTGGCCACGGCGAGCCGGATCGGGGTGGTGGCGACGAGCGTGGCTGTCCGCACGCCGCCCTCCAGGACGGCGAGTTCGCCGAGGACCGCGCCGGGGCCGACGTCGGTGACCTTGTCCCCGTCGATCTCGACCGACAGCATGCCGTCGAGCACGAGGTACAGCTCGTTGCCTGGATCGCCTTGCCGGGTGACCACCGACCCCGCCGGCAGACGCCGGATCTCGGGGCGCTTCTCGCCGCTCATCATGTCGCGGGACATCTGCCGTTCGAGAGCGCTCTCGGCTTCGGCGACGAGTGCGGTCGACTTCCGGTCGCCCCACGGCGTGCGGCGACCGAACGAGTGGGTGACCCAGGTGGACTGGTCGGTGAGACCGCTCTTCGCCTTGAGCACGCCATCGGTGCCATACAGCCAGTGCCGGGGAAACGCGCTGGCGTCGATCAACTGGGCGTCAGCCGGCCGGCGGTCGGCGTGCAGGGTCAGGGCGACGGTCGTCCACACAATGGGTGCCTGCCACTGCACGAATGGCGGGTGCGGGACCGGGCGGGGAAGTGGCACACCGGTACGGCCACCGACCGTCTGGACGAAGGTGACGTTCGCGCCATCGGCTGACACCACCGGCTCGGGCCGGATCACGGGCATCGCGAATCCGCAGAAAGTGGCACCCAGGATGGCCAACTTGACCCTGGTCGAGCCCATCAGCACCCCGGCGTCGCCGGTCAGGCCGGAGGCGGTGATGCGACCGTCCTCGACGTTGGCCCAGGCCCCGACCACATTGGCAAAGCGGAAAGCGTCCTGGTCGCGCAGTCGGCGCACCTCGTCGACGCCCTTGATCGTGTCGGCGGGCGGGTCGTCGTAGTGCGTGAGCCCGACATCGAAGCCGCGGCGCAGGGCGCCGGACACCGACTCAGATGGGATCCAGGAGAGCGACCAAGCGGTCGCGGTCACCCGGGTTCTGTGAACGCTCACGATGACTCCTTGGCAACGGCCTGACCTCTGGGCAGGCTCGATCGCGCACAGCGTAGGCGCAATCCGCGTCCGTGGGCCGGTCAGGCTGCTGGCGACCTGGTTGCGGTTCGGCGACCGATCGGGACGGGGTCTTGCCGGAACGACTGCGCGCCGACAGGCTGCACCCATGTCGAAGACGGCGACCACGCACAGCCACGACGCCATCCACGAGGGTCTGCGCCGAACAGTTCCGATCGGTGAGTACGGGTTTCTGAGCGATGGGGAGGTCTCCGCGCTGGTCTCGCCCGGCGGATCCGTCGACTGGATGTGCCTGCCGCGCTTCGACGGACCCAGCGTGTTCGGGCAGATCCTCGGCCGGCACGCGGGCTCGTTCCGGCTGGCACCCGACGACATGTCGGTTCCCTCCGACCGGCGCTATCTGCCGGGGACGCTGGTCCTGGAGACCAGCTGGGGGACACCGACGGGCTGGATCATCGTGCGGGACGCGTTGCTCATGGGCCCCTGGCGGCACGAGGTCGACCGCTCCAAGACCCATCGGCGCACACCCACCGACTACGACGCCGAGCACATCCTGCTGCGCACGATCCGATGCGTGTCCGGCGAGGTCCAGACCGTCATGGACTGCGAACCCGTGTTCGGATACGGCCGGTCGCGGGCGACCTGGGCGCACGAGGGGACCGGCTACAACCAGGCCGTCGCCACGTCGGAGGCCTCCGATGTGACCCTTCGTCTGACCACCGACATGCGGATCGGTTTCGAGGGCGGCCAGGCCAGCATCCGGACCATGCTCCACCAGGGCGACTACCGGTTCGTGGCGCTGTCGTGGGGCTCCAAGGAACCGCCCACCGAGTTCTCCGACGCCTACAAGAGACTGGTCTGGACCGCGCACCACTGGCAGCACTGGCTGGCCCGCGGCCAGTTCCCCGACCACCCGTGGCGCAACTTCCTGCAACGCAGCGCGCTCACGTTGAAGGGCCTGACCTACGCACCCACCGGTGCTATCGCGGCGGCCGGCTCGACGTCACTGCCCGAGACACTGGGCGGCGAGCGCAACTACGACTACCGGTACACCTGGATCCGTGATGGGACGTTCGCCCTTTGGGGCCTGTACTCGCTCGGTTACGACTGGGAGGCAGTCGACTTCTTCTCCTTCATCGCCGAGGTCGCCGAGCACGACGACGACCTGCAGATCATGTACGGCATCGGGGGCGAGAAGGAGCTGCCCGAGCACGAGCTCCACCATCTGCCCGGCTACGCGGGATCGCGACCGGTGCGGATCGGCAACGCGGCCCATTCCCAACAACAGCACGACGTTTGGGGTGCCCTGCTCGACTCGGTGTACCTGCACGCCAAAGCCACGCAGCACCTCGACGGCCGCATCTGGGACATCCTCGACACTCAGGTGGCGCAAGCACTCAAGCACTGGCGGGAGCCCGATGCCGGGATCTGGGAGGTACGGGGAGAGCTCCGACACTTCACCTCGTCCAAGATCATGTGCTGGGTGGCGGTTGACCGCGGGGCACGGCTGGCGCGGCTGAGCGGTGAGGACGCCAAGGCCGCCGAATGGGAGCTGGCAGCCGAGGAGATCCACGCCGACATCCTGGCCAACGGCGTCGACGAGCGCGGCGTGCTGACGCAGTACTACGGCACGACCGCGCTGGACGCTTCGCTCCTGCTCGCGCCGCTGGTGCGGTTCCTTCCGGCCGACGACCCGCGGATCCGGGCCACGGTGCTGGCGATCGCGGACGAGCTCACCGTGCACGGCCTGGTGCTGCGCTACCGGGTGGAGGAGACCGACGACGGATTCCGCGGTGAGGAAGGCACGTTCACGATCTGCTCGTTCTGGCTGGTGTCGGCGCTGTGCGAGATCGGCGAGTTCGAACGGGCGCGCGCCCTGTGCGCCAAGCTGCTGTCGTTCACCAGCCCACTCCAGCTGTACGGCGAGGAACTCGACCCGAACACCGGCCAGCATCTGGGCAACTTTCCGCAGGCCTTCACCCACCTGGCCCTGATCAACGCCGTCCTGCACGTCATCCGGCTCGAGGAGCGCCAGCCTTCGCAAGGGTCGACCCAGTGGACCGGTTCGGGTGGCGGGGACGTGGTGCCGGGCGATCAGTCCGGACAGGACAGCGGGAGTGTGGACCTGCCGACATGACCCTGCTCCTATGAACCCACTGCCTCGATGAACCCGCCCGTCGATCGCGACCGCGACCCGGCCGGTCGGGCACGGCAGGCCCGGCCGCGCGATGCTCTTGGCCGACCGCTTCCCTACGGCTCACCGGGCGTGGAGCCGGTGCCCGAGGAGGCGCTGCCGCCCGAGGAGTCCATCAGCGAAGCGCGCAGGCTCGTGGGAGAAGGCCGGGCATTTGCGGCGCACGAGGTGCTGGAGGCGCGCTGGAAGGCCTCGCCCCCGCACGAACGGGACCTGTGGCAGGGGCTGGCCCAGATCTGCGTCGGGCTCACGCACTCCGACCGGGGCAACCACGTCGGCGCCCGCCGTCTCGTGGAGCGTGGAACGACCCGCATCAGCGACTACAGCACCACCGGTGGGCCTACGTACGGCCTCGACCTGACTGCCGTGGTCGACTGCGCCCGCAGCCGGGTCGCGTCCGACTGACCCGTCGCCCACCGCTACCGTGCCCTTCACCGTCGACCAGGAGGTCTCATGCGCGTCGCCCGACTGCATGCTGTGGGCGACGTGCGCCTCAGCGAGGAGGCCACGCCGACGGCCGCAGATGGTGAGTCGCTGGTGCGCGTCGGTGCTGTCGGCCTCTGTGGCACGGACCTGCACTGGTTCCATGTGGGCGGCGTCGGAGACGCGGTGATCACGCACCCGATCGTCCCCGGACACGAGATCGCAGGGACCGCGTTGTCGGGGCCGCACGAGGGCCGGCTCGTGGCTGTCGATCCGGCGATCCCGTGCGGGCAGTGTCCGATGTGCCTCGAGGGGCACCGCAATCTGTGCCCGACCGTGGGATTCTCCGGTCACAGTTCGCTTGACGGCGGTCTGCGCGAGGTCATGGCGTGGCCGACGCACCTGCTGCACCCGCTGCCCGAGACGATGACCGCCGCCGACGGAGCGGTGCTCGAACCGCTCGGTGTGGCCCTGCACGCCTGGGACCTGTCCCATGCCGAACTGGGAAGCACGGTCGCGGTCGTCGGCTGCGGCCCGATCGGGCTCTTGCTCATGCAGGTGGCACTCGCCGGTGGAGCGAGTCGGGTGATCGCCGTCGATCCGCTGCCACATCGACGCGAAGCGGCGTTGCGCTACGGCGCGGAGGTCGCCCTCACGCCGGAGCAGGCCGCAGACCCGGAGGTCTGGGCCGAGCTCGTAGGACTTGGGTGCGGCGTCTCGTTCGAGGTGACCGGCAACGACGGCGGGATCGAACTCGCCATCCTGGCGGCCAGGCCCGGGGCCCGGGTCGTGCTCGTCGGGATACCCGACGACGACCACAGCGGCTATCCAGCAGGGCTCACGCGGCGCAAGGGCCTGACGCTCGTCCTCGTGCGACGGATGAAGGAGATGTACGACCGGACCATCGCGCTGGTCGAATCGGGTGCCGTCGACGTGCGGTCGATCGTCAGCGCGACCTTCCCGCTGGGCCGCACGGCCGAGGCCTTCGTCACGGCGAGCGCCCGACGGGGCCTCAAGGTCGTCATCTCGCCGGACCAGGACTGAACGCCCACCAGGAGTGCCGATGAGCCAGCAAGCCACCACCACGTCAGCAGCCCACACGAGGCCGGCGCGAGTAGTGATCGACCCGGCCCGCACGATCGCGCCGGTGCCCCGTCGCCTCTTCGGCTCGTTCGTCGAGCACCTTGGGCGCTGCGTCTACACAGGCATCTACGAGCCGGGCCATCCGCAGGCCGACGCGGCGGGGTTCCGACGGGACGTGCTCGACCTCGTCGGCGAACTCGGCGTGAGCGTGATCCGCTACCCCGGCGGCAACTTCGTGTCGGCCTACCGGTGGCAGGACGGCATCGGACCCGTCGACCAGCGACCCGCGCGTCTGGACCTGGCCTGGCACTCGCTGGAGCCCAACGTCTTCGGCACCGACGAGTTCATGGCCTGGTGCACCGACGCCGGTATCGAGCCGATGATGGCCGTGAACCTGGGCACGGCCGGAGTGCTGGAGGCCGTCGACCTGCTCGACTACATGAACGGCACCGCACCGACGGCGATGGCCGAGCGTCGTCGAGCCAACGGGCACGAGGCTCCCTACGACGTGCGGATGTGGTGTCTGGGCAACGAGATGGACGGTCCCTGGCAGGTGGGCCAGATGACACCGCACGAGTACGCGCGGATCGCGGTGAACACCGCCCGCGCCATGCGCAAGGTCGACCCGGATCTGGAGCTCGTGGTGTGCGGCAGCTCCAGCCCGGCGATGCCGACCTTCGGCGAGTGGGAACGCGTCGTGCTGGAGGAGTGCTTCGACGACGTCGACTACATCTCGTTGCACCGCTACTACGAGGAGTACGACGGCGACCTTGACTCGTTCCTCGCATCGGGTGTCGACCTCGACCACTTCATCGAGGCGATCGTCGCGACCGCCGACCATGTGGCTGCGAAGCGCCATTCGTCGAAGCGGATCGACATCTCGATGGACGAGTGGAACGTCTGGTACCAGAAGCGCGTCGAGTCGGTGACGCCGAGCGGTGACGACTGGCCGATCGGGCCGCACCTGCTGGAGGACCGCTACACCGTGGCAGACGCCGTGGTCGTCGGCAGCCTGCTGATCTCGCTGCTCCGCCACTGCGATCGGGTGACCACTGCCTGCCAAGCCCAGCTGGTCAATGTGATCGCGCCGATCGTGGCCGAGCCGAACGGGCCGGCCTGGCGGCAGACGATCTTCCACCCGTTCGCGCAGGCCTCCCGGCTGGCCCACGGCGAGGCGCTGGCCGTACGGATCGACGATGCCCCCACGATCGCAACCGGGCGGCACGGCGAGGTCCCCGGGCTGGACGCCACCGCGACATGGGACAGCGAGACCGGCACCGGTGCCTTCTATGCGGTGAACCGTTCAGCGACCACGCCGCTCACCGTCGAGGTCGACCTTTCCGCGCTCGGCGGCGCCGAGGTCACGACCGCCTCGGTGCTCACCGGTGACCCGTACCTGAGCAACAGTGCCGAGAACCCTGATGCCGTGCAGCCACAAGGAATCGACGTCACTGCCGAGTCGGGACAGGCCACGGTCACGCTGCCCCCGATTTCCTGGGTCGTTCTGGAGCTGGGCTGACGCCGACCCGCCGCGTGCCGGTGTGGTCGACGAGGTAGGTGGCGGTGCCGGTGGGGTCTCGCCAGAGGTAGATGCCGGGGAAGGGTTGCACGACCTGCCAGCCGCCGTGGGTTTTGAGGCGGTGGTGGAAGACGGTCATGGGTCCGTAGTTGCCGATGCGGGATTGGCCGGGTGGACCGGTGGCTTGGTAGGGGATGGTGTGGTCGATCTGTTTGCCTCTGGTGGTGTTGGTGGCGAACGGGAAGGTGTCGGCCGGTGCTCATGAGGTGGACGGCGTGGCGGTGGCGTTGTGGGATTTCCCAGGCGTCGACGGGGATCTGGTTGGCGAGGTCGAGGACCGGGGTGACGGTGATCCGGCAGCCGCCGAGGTGGCTGTTTGACCCAGTGGGCGGTGATGGGTGGCTGGCCTTCGACCCTGGCGACACCGGTGGTGCAGTCGTTGTCGATCGTGTCCTGTGAGAGGTGGACGAACAGCCGGACGGTGGGGAGTAGGTCCTTGTCGTGAAGCAGGTGTGCTCGTCGGAGCGGGTTCGACGTCGGCCAGGCTGCAGTGCTGGTCACCGTCGAGCTCGGGATCGGGCTGGTCAGTGGGCTGCCGAGGAGCGGTGTCGACGGCTGCGCTTGGTCGCGCTCGGGTGCCGCGGAGGGCTGCGCTTCCCTGGCCGGTCCGGACGCTGCGGCCGCGTGAGCCTGCGGTCAGCGGCTACAGGCCGGACACGCTCAACCGGGTGGGACCGCTGCTGGCCGTCGAGTTGCGGATCGGCGAGGGCAGGCGGCTCACGATCGGTCGGGTTGGGCTGTCGGCGTCCAGCTCGGGATTCTGCACATCCGCCCGCGTCGCCATCGGCCGGCGTCTGGTGCTGGCTGGCCCGCCAGGTGGCGTAGGCCCGGAGGACGTGGACGGCCTGGGTCGGGTTGGCCAGGATCAGCACGGCCTTGACCCGGCGTTCGTCCAGGGTGGTGGTGTCGCCGAAGTCCAGCAGGGCTTGGGCGAGGTAGGCCACGGTGGCATCGAGCCTGGCGATGACGGGGAAGGGTGCGTGTACGAAGAACCCGCGCATCCCGTACTCGTTGGAGCGGGTCGGTGCGGCGACGTCGGCTGCCGGCTTCCTGCTCTCGGCTCGCGGCTGCTCAGCGGCCGGGTCGGCGGTGATGACGGCGGCCTCGATCAGGTCGGTGAACCTGCTCCACGGCAGCCGACCGTCTGCTTCTTCGGCGACCTGCTCATCGACGAACGCGGCCTGTGCACAGGTCAGGGTCCGGGTTCGGCGGGCGACCTCCCGGGCATAGGAGGCTTCGACCTCCAGCGCCTCGACCCGCGCCCACAACTTCGGGAGCCGGTAGCGCAGGTCGAGGGCGTCGGCGATCAGCCGGGTCCCTGCGTAGGGGGAGCGGCCCAGCCGGGCGGCGAAGATCGCTGGTGCGAACTCGGCCACCAACGGGGTGCCCTGACCGCCCAACGTCACCAGGTGCTCGCGGCCTGGCAGCACCACCCGCTCGCCGTAGAAGGCGTCCGGACCGTGCTGCAGCGCGTAGCCGACCGCGACCTGCAACTGCAGCACCTGCGTCCGGCGCTCCTGCCGCCGCAGCACATCGACCAGGTCCAACAACACCTCGCGGGTTGCGGGAGCGTCCTTGTCGGTCATGGAATCAACTCAACCAGCCACCACCGACAATCCGCGGACGCTTCTGAGTCCAGAATGCCCTTATCCACAAGCGAATTCGGTAACGATCCGGCAACGGGAGCACCGCGATGCATGCGCCGTGACACGAAAGCGCTGGCGGGTACCTCCTCCGTCCTGCTGTGCGCGTCTACAGATGTGCGGGTCCCGCTGAGAACGTGACCCTCAACGATGGTTTCGGCCCGTCGAGCAGCAAGAAGAACGATTGAGTGACACATTTTCAGCGGAACGCGAGCCCTGCCTGAGAGTTGGGCTGACTCCCAGGCGCCTCGATCCGAAGTACTGCTGCGACCATGGCCCCCATGACGACACCCCTGACGCGCAGTGCTGCATCGGCGGCCATCGAGAACTCCGGCTGGCGCTATCTGCTCGGGGCGATCGCGACCTCGGTCACGGTCGACTCGATCGAGCAGGCCGCCCAGGTCGCCCTGGCCGCTGCGGAGGCGTGTGGCGACGAAGCCGACGAGCACCTGCGAGTCGATCTCCGGCCGAGCCGGGTGGAGATCAGTCTGCAGACGGCGTCGATCAGGAGGGTCACCGAGATCGACATCGAACTGTCCCGCCGCATCGACGCGGCTCTCGCGGCACTCGGTCTCACCACCGGCGGAGCGAGCTCGAGCAAGGGACGTCGGTCCGAGCAGCTTCTGGAGATCGCGATCGACGCTCTCGACATCCCCGCGGTCCTTCCGTTCTGGCGCGCGGTCATGGGTTATGCGAACGAACCGGGCGACGCGCCAGGCATCGAGGTGTTCGACCCGGTGGGACAAGGTCCGACGATCTGGTTCCAGCAGATGGACGAACCCCGGCCGCAGCGCAACCGCATCCACTTCGACCTGACCGTTCCCCACGACGAGGCGCAGGCACGCATCGACGCCGCGCTGGCGGCCGGCGGTCATCTCGTCAGCGCGGAGGAAGCCCGGGCTTTCTGGATCCTGGCCGACGCCGAAGGCAACGAGGTCTGCGTCTGTACGTGGCAGGACCGCGACTGACCAGGCCTGCGGTCAGAGGCTTGCGGCCAGCCGGTGGTAAGCCGCGTTCCACCGCAGTTCCTGAGTAAACCGTCGCGGCGTGGTCTCCTTGTCGATGACGAGCAGCTCGGTACCCGCCATCCGCGCCAGGTCTTCGAAAGCCTCGACGCCGACAGCGGTCGACATCACCGTGTGGTGAGCTCCGCCCGCCGAAAGCCAGCACTGAGCCGACGTCTTGAAGTCGGGCTCGGGTCGCCAGACCGCCCTGGCCACGGGCAGTTTGGGCAACGGGTGCGGCGGATCGATGACTTCCACCACGTTGGCGGTGAGCCGGAAGCGGTCGCGCATGTCGCTCATCGCCACCACGATCGCCGGTCCCGCATCAGTGTCGAACACCAGCCGCACGGGGTCCTCCCGACCGCCGATGCCGAGCGGGTGGATCTCCAGTCGTGGTTGGCTGTTCGTCAATGACGGGCACACCTCGAGCATGTGCGCCCCGAGGATCAGCTCGTTCCCCGGCGTCATGTCGTAGGTGTAGTCCTCCATCAGCGAGGCACCACCAGGGAGCCCGGAACCCATCACCTTGGCCACGCGGACCAGCACGGCGGTCTTCCAGTCGCCCTCCGCGCCGAACCCGAAGCCATCGGCCATCAGTCGTTGTACGGCGAGGCCCGGCAGCTGTCGCAGGCCGCCGAGGTCTTCGAAGTTCGTGGTGAACGCACCGAAGCCACCCTCGGTCAGGAACGACCGCAATCCGATCTCCTGCCGGGCGCCGTACCGCAGTGACTCGTGCCGGCCACCGTCGGGCCGCAGCTCGGGTGCCACGTCGTACAGCTCGCCGTATTCCTCCACGACGGCGTCGATCTCCGCGTCTGCGACAGCGTCGACCCTGGCCACCAGGTCGTTGACGCCCCAGGTGTTCACCGAAACGCCGAGGCGGGCCTCCGCATCGGTCTTGTCCCCCTCGGTCACCGCGACGTTGCGCATGTTGTCGCCGAAGCGGGCCAGCCTGAGGTGGCGAGCGGCGTCCCAGCCGGCGGCGGCTCGAGCCCATGTGCCGACCAGCAACGTGACACCAGGGTCGCTCACGTTCCCGACAACAGTCTTGCGCTCGATCCCGAGCCGCGTCTGGATGTAGCCGAACTCGCGGTCGCCGTGGGCGGCCTGGTTCAGGTTCATGAAGTCCATGTCGAGTTCTGCCCACGGGAGCTCGACATTCGCCTGCGTGTGCAGGTGCAGCAGTGGTGTGTCCAAGGCCGCAAGGCCGCGGATCCACATCTTGGCCGGGGAGAACGTGTGCATCCAGGCGATGACGCCGATACACGCGTCGTCACTGTTGGCGTCCGAGCGCAGCGCGGCGGATCGACTCAGAGTCCTTCAGGACCGGCTTCCACACCACCGGCACCGGTAGGTCGGGGGAGACGTCCAGTGCCCGTGCGATCGCCGAAGACTGGTCGGCCACCTGGCGCAGCGTGTCCTCGCCGTAAAGGTCCTGGCTCCCGGTGAGGAACCAGATCTCCTTGCCCTCAAAGGGATTGTTCATCTGCCTTCCTCCATCAGGAATCAGCTGTCGTCGCGGGACGTCTGACCGTAGACGTTCTGGTACCGGTCGTAGAGGGCGTCGATCTTCGACTGATCGATCGGCACCGGGTCACCCAGCTGGCGGGCGATGTGCACGGTGCGGGCGACTTCCTCCACCATCACGGCTGCCTTGACCGCTGCCCGTGCGTCGGCGCCGATCGTGAACGGCCCGTGGTTGCGCATGAGCACGGCCGGACTCCGCGACCCGGCCAGCGTCTCGACGATGCCGCGTCCGATCGAGTCGTCGCCGATCACCGCGAACGGCCCGACGGGAACCGGGCCGCCGAACTCGTCGGCCATCATCGTGAGCACACACGGGATTTCCTCGCCTCGCGCTGCCCATGCCGTGGCGTACGTGGAGTGGGTGTGAACGACGCCGCCGACGTGGGGGAGCCGCCGATACACGTAGGCGTGCGCCGCCGTGTCGGACGACGGGAGCCTGGTGCCGTCGACCAGATTCCCGTCGAGGTCGCACACCACCATCGAGGCGGCCGAGAGCTCGTCGTAGGTGACGCCCGACGGCTTGATCACGAACAGGTCGGCGCCTTCGACGCGCTGCGACACGTTCCCAGCGGTCCACACGACGAGTTCCCACCGGGGCAGTTCGGCGTGCAGGAGCGATACGACCTCGCGTACCCGGGCGACCTCTTCCCGTACGGCATCGGAGAAGTCCCCGAGACCTGCCGCTCTGGCGACCACGTCAGCCCGCGACCTCTGCGGGAGCAGATGCAGATCGGGTCGACTCCCGGCGGATGGCGCGCAGCCGGTGCATCACCTGGTTGTTGTCGTCGCCCGGCCGGCCGAAGTAGTCGTGCAACGTCTGGTACTCCGCGTACAGCGCGTCGTAGCGCGCTGCGGTGGCGTCGTCGGGGACGTAGGCGTCTGCCGTGCGGCCGCCCATCACCGATGCGGCGGTCCGCACGTCGGGATAGGCGCCTGCGGCAACCGCGGCGTGGATCGCCGAACCAAGGGCGGGACCCTGCGACGACACGATGGTCGAAAGCCGCAGCCGCGTGACGTCGGCGTAGATCTGCATGAGCAGCTTGTTCTGCAGGAGGCCACCGGCTACGACGAGTTCCGTCACCGGGACCCCGGCGCCCCGGAAGGACTCGACGATCGTCCTTGTGCCGAAGGCGGTGGCCTCCAGCAGCGCGCGATAGGTCTCCTCCGGCCGGGTGGCCAGCGTCTGTCCCACCACGACCCCCGAGAGCTCGTGGTCGACGAGGACCGACCGGTTCCCCGAGTGCCAGTCGAGAGCGACCAGACCGTGCTCGCCCACCTGCTGGCCGGCGGCGAGCTCGGTGAGGTACTCGTGCAGCGAGAGCCCACGTTCGTCCGCCGCGCGCTCGTAGGCAGCGGGCACGGCCGTCGACGTGAACCAGCCGAAGATGTCACCGACGCCGCTCTGGCCGGCTTCGTACCCCCAGAGGCCGGCCACGATCCCGCCGTCGACGACCCCACACATGCCGGGGACCTCGGCGAGTTCCTCGCTCGTCATCACGTGACAGGTCGAGGTGCCCATGATCGCCGTCATCTGGCCGGGCTCGCAGGCGTCGGCGGCCGGCGCGGTCACGTGTGCATCGACGTTCCCGACCGCGACGACGATGCCCGCGGGGAGGCCTGTCCAGCCCGCGGCCTCGTCGGTGAGCCGCCCGGCTTCGTCGCCGAGTTGGCCGATCGGGTGCTCCAGCTTGTCGCTCACGAAGTCGGCGAAGTCGGGGTTGAGTGACGCAAGGAAGTCCTTGCTGGGATGGGAACCGTCCTGGTAGATGCCCTTGTAGCCGGCACAGCAGGCGTTGCGGACGTAGGTGCCGCACAGGCGCCAGACGATCCAGTCGGCGGCTTCGACGAAGTGGTCCATCGCGGCGTAGACGTCGGGGTCCTCCTCCAGAATCTGGAGACCCTTGGCGAACTGCCACTCCGAGGAGATCAGCCCGCCATACCGGTTGATCCAGGGCTCTCCGCGCTCGTGCGCCAGCGCGTTGATCCGGTCGGCCTGCCCCTGCGCCGCGTGATGCTTCCACAGCTTCACGTAGGCATGCGGGCGGTCGGCGAACTCCGGAAGCTCGCTGAGCGGTGTGCCGTCGGCGGTGGTGGGCAGGACCGTGCAGGCGGTGAAGTCGGTGGCGATGCCGATGACCCGGTCGGCGGCGACACCGGCCGCGCGCACGGCAGCCGGTACCGCATGGGTGAGCACGTCCACGTAGTCGCCGGGCACCTGCAGCGCCCAGTCGGGCGGCAGCGCGGAGCCCGCACCGGGACCGACGCCGAGTTCGCGGTCCATCACTGCGTTCGGGAAGTCGTGGACCGCGCTGCCCAACTCGGCGCCGTCGCTCACCCGGACGACGACGGCACGACCCGAGAGCGTTCCGAAGTCCACGCCGATCACGTACTGGGCATCGTCACGGTCGCCAGCATCGGAGCCCGCCGCGCGCGAGGACTCGTCGGAAGCCGGCCCGGACATGTCCGGCACCTGCGGGGGTGTCTGCTCCGAGAACGCGGTCACAGACCCTCCCCTGTTCTCGAGATCCAGGCCCGCCTGGGCCGGTCGGTCATGCTAACCAGGCTGCTAGGTACTGCTGTCCTTCAGGTTCGCCAGGCTCACAAGCCCGGCCCACTCCGACACCGGCTTGATGTCGCCCTCGATCACCGCGACCACGCGGTTGTCCTCCCAGCGGAACTCCTTGACGACGTGCCAGGAGTTGTCCTTGGTCTGGACCGCGTACGACGTCTCCTCGGCCGCTGCCAGCGCCGGCGCCACGTAGCTCTGCAGCAGTGCCGAGGCCACCTGCGCGCGGGCCTCGAACTGCGCCGCGGACGACGCGGCCCGAGCACCTACGTCCGCGCGGACGACGATGGCCAGGCTGACCGCCACGGCCATGCCCATCAGGGCGCCCGCAACGATGAAGGCGGTACGGACCAGCGGGGTATCGAGGTTGTTCGGCCCCACCTTGCCGAAGAAGCCGTTCAGACCCGTTGCCAGCGCGCTGATCCCCCCGATACCGCCGACCGCAGCCACGACCAGCTTGGAGATCGACGTCGCACCCGACGTCATCACCTGGAGGGTCTGCGGTGTCCCGCTTCGCCAGCGGACCTTCTCGGTGGTCGGAGCCTCGAGCAGGTTCAGGTCGATGAGCAGTTGCTTCATCGGCTGGCTGAGGTCGGTCCCCTCGGGGTCGTATCCCTTTCCAGGCCAGCGAACGCCGGTCTCAGACATGCCGGTCGCCCGGGCCGATCAAGAGGCCCGGTTCTCGGTCGTGGCCACCGGACGCTCGCCCAGCTCGGCGTCCAGCCGCAGCAGCCCGGGCCCGTCGTCCTTGATGAGTCGTACCCGGCCGACGATCTGCGACACCGTCGACTCTTCCTCGAGCTGCTCGGTGAGGAACCAGCTGAGCAGGGGTCGCGAATCGAGGTCACCGGCAACGTCGGAGGCCCGGTAGAGGTCGCGGATCGCGGCGGAGACCTTCTGCTCGTGCGCGAGCGCCTCCTCGAAGGCCTTCAGCACCGAAGGCGAGTGGGTCACGTCGGGCTGCGTGATCACGCCGATCGTCGGGTGGTTCTCGCGGTCACAGAGGTGATCGATGAACTTGTTGGCGTGGGCGATCTCCTCGTCGGCCTGATGACGCAGCCACCCGGCCGCACCGGGCAGGTCGGCCAGCTCCATCTCGATCGCCAATTGGCGGTAGACCATCGACGCCTGGAACTCCAGGGTGATCTGGGTGTTGAACGCGGCTTCCAGCTCGGGAGTGAGTTTCATCCCGGGAGAGTACTGCGTAGAACGGGCCGGCGCTCTGAAAGGATCGGGGTTCGCCCGACGACGAGGAGTCACCCGTGCCCGAGGCCATCGCCTACTCCGTCAGCTCCGCCACCGCACCGTTCGAGAAGGTCACGATCACCCGGCGAGAGCCTGGGCCGCACGAGGTGCTCTTCGACGTCCGGTACGCAGGGATCTGCCACTCCGACATACATACGGCACGCGAGGAATGGGGCGCAGCGACCTTCCCCCTGGTCCCTGGCCATGAGATCGCCGGTGTGGTCCGCGAGGTCGGCAGTTCGGTGACGAAGTTCAAGCCTGGTGACCGAGTAGGCGTCGGCTGCTTCGTGGACTCCTGCCGGGACTGCCCGGAGTGCCTGGCCGGTGAGGAGCAGTACTGCAGCACCGGTGGGACGGTCTGGACCTACGGATCACCCGGCCGCGACGGGAAGTCCACCGACGGCGGCTACTCGACCTGCATCACCGTCGAGGAGGACTACATCTGCCGGATCCCGGACGGGCTCGGACTGGATGTCGCCGCCCCGCTGCTGTGCGCCGGAATCACGCTCTACGCGCCGCTCCGTCGGTGGGGTGCCGGCCCGGGACAACGCGTCGCGATCGTGGGCATGGGCGGTCTCGGACACATGGGCGTGAAGATCGCCGCCGCCATGGGGGCCGAGGTCACGGTCTTGAGCCAGTCGCTGTCCAAGCAGGAAGACGGCCTGCGCTTCGGAGCCAAGCACTACTACGCCACCTCGGACCCCGAGACCTTCGAGAAGCTCACCAACACCTTCGACCTTGTCATCAGCACGATCTCGGCGACGAGCGACATGGAGGGCTATCTCAGCTTGCTGAGACTCGGCGGGACTCTCGTCAACGTCGGCCTGCCGGAGGAGCCACTGACGGTGCCTGCCGGTGCCCTGGGTGACGGCCGCAAGAACCTGGCCGGTTCGACCATCGGCGGCATCGCCGAGACGCAGGAGATGCTCGACTTCTGTGCCGAGAACGGGATCGCCGCCGACATCGAGACGATCGGGGGCGAGGACATCACCAAGG
This sequence comes from uncultured Actinomycetota bacterium, assembly GCA_963724495.1. Taxonomy (GTDB): domain Bacteria; phylum Actinomycetota; class Actinomycetes; order Propionibacteriales; family DAIQRJ01; genus CAVRUZ01. The sequence goes on from CAVRUZ010000001.1 coordinate 56,966, forward strand.
CCTACGACCGCGTCGTGGACAGCGACGTGCGGTACCGCTTCGTCATCGACACGGCGACCTTCACCGAGTGACCTCGGGCCACCGGCCCGCACGGTGCAGGTGCCGTGTAGGTGCCGGTGAGTGTCCGGATCCTGCCGTGGCCGCACGCGGACGGCGGCCGTTCCTGCGCTTCGGTATCGGGCCGGCGTCGCGTCACTGTGGCGGCTGGCAGAGGTGCCGGTAAGCCGCCGGCAGGCTGGAGCGACCGATGACCGCAGACGCGCCCACCAGAGAGCAGAAGCGATCCGACAAGCGAGAGTCAGCCGACCGTCCAGACGTGGCGCCGGCCAGGCGGGCGGCGTGGGGGCTGCGAGTCGAGCATCTGGAGACCGTCGCCGGGCTCACCGAGCGTCGTCCGAGACTGTCCTGGCGGCTCCCCGACAACGCCCGTGCACAGGAGTCGGCGCACGTGGAGATCACCGTCAACGGGTCGACGCGTGCCTACGACATCGCGAGCCGACAGCACGTGCTGGTGCCCTGGCCCGGGGATCCGCTGCCGTCCCGCGCGCGGGTGAGCTGGCGGGTGCGAGTCTCGGTCGAGGGCGCTGAGCACCACTGGTCCGAACCCGCCACGTTCACCACCGGGCTGGCCCGCGAGGACTGGACGGCGGACTGGATCGGCCCGGACGCGCCGTCGATCCCCGAAGCGGGGAATCGGCCGGCCTACCTGCTGCGTCGCGGCTTCTCCCTGGGCACGGGCATTCGCCGGGCCACTGCCTACGCCACGGCGCACGGGATCTACGAGCTCTTCGTCAACGGTTCCCGGGTTGGCGATGCCGAGCTGACACCTGGCTACACCAGCTACCGCAAGTACCTGCACGTGCAGGCCTACGACGTGACGAGGCTCCTCCGCACCGGTGAGAACGTCGTCGGCGCAGCCTTGTCCGATGGTTGGTTCCGCGGCCGCACCGGCTTCTACCGCACGCCTGACTGCTTCGGGAATGAGACGGCTTTGCTGTGCCAGTTGGAGATCGAGTCGGTCGACGGTCGCGTGCACACCGTCGCGACCGACAGCAAGTGGACCTGGTCGACGGGCTCCATCGTCGCCGCCGACCTGATGGACGGGCAGCGGATCGACTACACGCAAGCCAATCCGGGCTGGAGCGACCGGGCGGGAACGGGCTTCGAACGTGTGGCGGTCCGAACCGGGAGTTCGTACGAGACGCCGTCGTTGATCTCGTCGCCGGCGCCACCCGTTCGCACCGTGGAGTGGCTGCCCGCCCGCGCATTGACGACGCTCGACGACGGCAGCGTCGTCGCGGACTTCGGGCAGAACAGCAACGGCTGGGTGCGCATCACCGGACTTACCGACGAGCAGATCACGATCGAGCACGCGGAAGCGCTGGATCCCGACGGAACAGGGAACATCTCCAACGACCACCTCCGCTCGGCCATGCTCGGTGGTGGGCAGGCGCCGGTGGGAATGACGGACTCGGTGGTTGCGGCAGCACCCGGAGACCTCGGGCTGCCGAGCGGTGAAGTGCAGTTTCGTCATACCACCAACGGATTCCAGTACGCGAGGCTGACTGGAGACGTCAGCAGACTGACACCCGACCGCCTGTCTGCAGCTGTGGTGCACACCGACCTGCGTCGAACAGGCTGGTTCGCCTGCAGTGACGACCGGGTGAATCGCCTGCACGAGTTGGCCGTGTGGAGCTTCCGCGGCAACGCCTGCGACATCCCGACCGACTGCCCGCATCGTGAACGGGCCGGCTGGACCGGCGACTACCAGCTCTACATCCCCACCGCCGCTTACCTCTACGACGTCGCCGGCTTCACCGAGAAGTGGCTTCAGGGGGTGATCGCCGACCAGCGCGACAACGGCGTGATCCTCAACTTCTCGCCCGACCCGCACGCGGAGCCGGGCAACGTCGATGTCGAGCCTGAACCCTGGGACCGCAACCAGGGCTCGGCCGGCTGGTGTGAGGCCATCATCATCGTGCCGTGGCAGATGTACCGGAGCTATGGCGACCGCAAGGCGCTGGCCGACTGCTATCCGGCGATGCTCCGCTGGCACGAGTACTGCCGCCATCAAGCGGAGACCAAGCGCCACCGGCTCGTCGAAGAGCGTCGACCCGATCCAGCCCCACACGACCGCTACCTCTGGGACACCGGCTACCACTGGGGTGAGTGGCTCGAAGCCGGCGAGGCCGCGACACCGCACCTCCCCGACGAGGGCGAGGGGATCGTCGCCACCGCCTACTACTACTGGGGAACGCACCTCCTGGCCAAGATCGCCGGGACCCTCGGGCACGACGAAGACGCCTGTCGATACGCCGAGCTGGCGTCGAGGATCGCTTCCGCCTGGCAGACCGAGTACCTCGAAGGCGACGGGCGCCTCGCCCGGGACACCCAGTCCACGTATGCCCGGGCACTGACGTTCGGGCTGATTCCCAAAGCCCAGCGCCGCGCGGCGGCCGATCGCCTGGTTCAACTCGTGCGTGACGCTGGCACGCACCTGTCCACCGGCTTCCTCTCCACGCCGATGCTGCTGCCCGCACTCGCTGACACCGGACACTCCGACGTCGCCTTCGACCTGCTGGCCACCGACACCGAACCGTCGTGGATGGTGATGATCGACCGGGGAGCTACCACGATCTGGGAGAGCTGGGACGGGCTGAGCGCCACGGGCGAGCCGAAGCACTCGCTCAACCACTACAGCAAGGGTGCGGTGATCTCCTTCCTGCACACGCATGTCGCCGGACTTCGGCTGGCGGAGGGGTCAGTCGCGTACCGGGAGTTCGTCGTGCAGCCGCTGATCGGCGGTGGTCTCACCTGGGCGGAGGCGACGCTGGACACCCCGCAGGGTCGTGTCCAGTCGGGCTGGCGGCTTGCCGACGACAAGGTCACGATCGAGGTGACGGTTCCGAGCGGAACGCAGGCCGAGGTCCGGCTGCCCTCCGGCGCGCATCACCACGTGGGCGTCGGCCGGCACCGGTTCTGCGAACCGTGGGCAGCCGGTGGGCCTTAGTACCCTGCCTCCTCGTGAGCACCTCTTCTGTGACCGCGCACCCGGAGATCCGGCAGTTCGGTGATCCCGTGCTGCGCACCCGGTGCACGCCGGTCACCAGCTTCGACGAGCGGCTGCGGGCCAGCGGCGACCGGATGTTCCGGGTGATGGCCGAGGCAGAGGGCATGGGCCTTGCCGCGAACCAGGTCGGGCTCACCGGCGCGTTCTTCGTCTGGGCCTACGAAGGCGAGCGCGGGCTCGTCGCCAACCCGACGCTGGAGATCGTCGACGCGACCGAGGCGACCGAGGCCGAGGGCTGCCTGTCGGTGTTCGGCTACAGCTGGCCGACGCCCCGGGCCCAGACCGTTCGGCTCAGCGGCCACGACGGCTGGGGTGAGCCGGTCGAGCTCGAAGCCGAGGGATACCTGGCCCGCTGCTTCCAGCACGAATGCGATCACCTGGACGGAAAGCTCTACCTGCAACGGCTTGCGGGCAGCCTGCGGCGTCAGGCCCTCGACGCCCTGCGGTGACTAGCCGGACCTCGACCGGGCAAGGAACCGCGGCCACCGCAAGGCTGGGCCGACGCGGTGCGTCGTGATCAGGAACGCGAGCCACGCGGCCCCCAGCGTCCATCCGACCGCCACGTCGGTGACCCAGTGGTGGCCGAGGTAGACCCGGGACAGGCCCATCGCCACGATCCAGCAGACAGCTGCCACGATCAGGGCCAGCCGCACTCTCCGCGACGAGAGGGCAGGGAGCACCAGATAGGCCAGCAGGCCCACGAGCACTGTCGCCGAGAGCGTGTGTCCACTGGGAAACGCCGGGGACGTCTCGAAGGGCGGCACCGCGTCTTCGTGTGCTGGACGAACCCGGCCGATGATCCCCTTGCCGACGCGGGACATGGCGATCGTGCCCGCTGCGGCGATGGACATCAGCACCAACGGCGTCCACGAGTGGCGCCAGATCACGAGCGCGACGGTGCAGACCATCGTGATGACCGTCATCCAGAGCGGGCTGCCGAGGTCGGTGAACACCGTGACGGCGGAATTCAGCCAGGGCGTCCGGCGCTCGATCATCCAGTCGAGCACCGGCCCGTCGACCCGGCTCAGGCCGTCCCGCTCCGCCATCGCCTCGTAGATCTCCGCGCTGGCCGCCGTCATCGCGGTCGCGGCACCAACGCCGAGAACCGCGGTGAGCACCGTGACCACCCTCGGCGGGACCCGGGTGGTCACGGCTCCCGGCGGGTCACCCCCGCCGCGCAAGTGCGCCCATCGGGTCCCAGGCCGGCAGCACCGTCGGCTCGGCGGCAAGCGCCTGCCTGAGTTCGTCCGACAGCATCGACTTCGGCGCCGCGATCTCGAACACGTACTCGTCGAACCACGAGTCGTTCATGGTGTAGAAGCCCTTCTCGGCCTTCTCGTCACCCCACGAGTTCTCGACCCGCCACTTGCGCGGGGCGCCGTCGACGATGTCGACGCCGGTGAACAGCATCGCGTGGGTCATCAGCGTCTCGTGGTAGAGCAGCCGAGCCGCCTTGTCGAGCGTGAACTCGGTGTCGTAGATCCCGCCGAGGTCGAACAGCTTCGCGTCCCAGATGCCGATGTCGCCGTTCATCTGCTGGCCGACGTCGCAGCCGAACCACACCGGAGTGCCGTTCGTGATCTGTTCGGAGGCAAGCCGCTTCATCACGTCCGCCTCGACGTTCAGGTACACGACCGGGGGCGCGTCGACCACGTTGCCGAGCATGTCCACCGTGTAGGTCCGGCCGTACGGCGACGACTCGCGCGGGTCGTTCACCAGGCACACGTAGTCGTCGAGGTCGATCGAGACGTACTTGTCGCGGAACTGCTGCGGCGTGAGCCAGCCGTCGCGGTGGAATCCCTTGTCCTTGTCGGTCCACTGCCACAGGAACGACTCGGGTGGCGTGCCGAGGTGAAGGCACAGCACGCGCCAGGCGGTGGCGAGAGCCTTCTCGGCCACCTCGTCCCTGGCGGCGTTGGTGCCGGCTTCCCGGATGTCGCGGGCAGCGGTGTGCAGCACCTGCCGCAGCGAACTGTTCATGGCTGCGGTCGAGGAGGAGCTCACGGTCTCGGGCATCGCCGACTTGGGCACCAGCCCGTGCTTGTCGACAACCGCGACGAACATGTTCCACTGGCCGCCGTCGCCGAGACACTCGCGCATGAGCGTGGCCACGGTGCGATCGTCGGGATCGCGATCGATGGTGTCGATGATCGACTGCAGGAAGTAGTTCGCCCGCTCGATCTTGTCGAAGAACATCGTGTGGTTCTGGCTGAACTCGAACTCCTTGACGTTCATGGCGTTCATCGCGCCGACCCGCAGCAGGTTCAACCCGGCGAACAGCCAGCAGCGTCCGCTCCGCTTCTGGTTCGTGGCCTTCCAGTCGTCGAGGACGTGCGACATCGACGGGTCGATGGATGTCACGACATCGCGATCCAGCGCCACGTCCTTCAGCTCGGCGGCGGTGAGCGCGTTCTGCAGGAGCTTGGCCGTGGGGTCGGCCGTGAACTCCTTGCGCAGGCGTGCGAGGTCGTCTGTGGTCAACTGCTTGGCGGTCATGCGATGGACTCCTTGTCCGGTGCAGACGGGAAGTGCTTGTCCGAGGTGTCAGCGCGCACTGGGCGCTTCCTTGGTGGGCGGATCAGGACGCCGGGCTGCTGCCCAGGCGTCGAACAGATCGTGGACTGGCGAGCAGTCGCGGCATTGCGGGCAATAGCGTCACGCTACCCGGCCCGTCATTCTCGTACCGTCCGTCTCGCCCCAGGCCCGTCATCGACGCGAATCCCGCGTAACCGACATATCGTGGGTTCGCTCACTTTGCGGACAGGAGTCCGATGCCTTCGAGCAGGAACCTGTCCGTGCCGAGACGACCGGTACTTCTCCGGCCGCCGGACCGCCCGCCGCGGCTGCCGTCACCCCGGATCAACGAGGACACCACGCCGCGAGTGCTCACCCTGCGCGTCATCGCAGGTGCCCGGCGCTACACCGGTCCGGCCGCCGCGCTGGCGATCGGGCACCAGGTGGGCGAGGCGCTCGTGCCCGTGGTCATGGGGTTCGGCATCGACCACGCAGTGCGCACGGGGAATGTCCGCGACCTGCTGATCACGCTCGGGCCTGCTCGCGCTCACGTTCGCCGGCCTGTCGTACAGCTTCCGCCTCGGTTCGTTCCTCGGTGAGATCGGCAGGCAGGCCACCGAGTACCAGTTGCGGCTCGCCGTCGTCCGGCGCCTGCTCGATCCGCGCGGGCTGGCCGGTCGGCGCCACCTGCCCGGGGAGGCCCTGTCGCTGGCGACGGCCGACGTGCAGAACCTCTCGACGGCGGTGCTGCTGGGGGTGTACCCCGCCGGCGAACTGGCGGCGATCATCTTCGGCGGTCTGGTGCTGTTCTGGATCTCCTGGCCGCTCGGCCTGATCGTGTTCATCGCCACGCCGGTCGTCCTGCTGCTGATGGATCGCGCCGGGGGCTCCCTCGTGCGGCGCACGGAGGTCGAGCAGCAACTCGCGGCGGACGCGGGCGCGCACGCCACCGACATCGTCACCGGCTACCGGGTGGTCAAGGGCATCCGGGCGGAGGCAGAGGCCGCGCGCCGGTACGCGACGTTGAGCCAGAAGGCCCTGCGAGGCACGTTGCGGGCCCGATCTGCGTCGGGCCGGTACCGCGGGGTCACCGACGCTTCGACGGCGATGATCGTCGCCGGCGTGGCACTGATGGCCGGACTCCTGGCGGTCCGCGGCGAGATCACCATCGGCGAGCTGATCACCGTGGTGGGGCTGACGCAGCTGCTGATCACCCCGATCAGCTCGTTCGCGACCAATGCGGGAACGGTGTGGGCCGCTGCCCGGGCCTCGGCCGCCCGGCTGCTGCCGATCCTGGGCGGCCAGGCAGCGCTGAGCGGCACGGGGCGGGTACCGGAGCCCGATCCCGACGCCCCGGTACTGCGGGTGTCGTCGCCCGACCTGCCATCGGTCGACCTGCGCGGGGACGAGATCCTCGCGCTCGCGGCCGACGCCCGCACCGCCGACGACCTCGCCGAACTGCTGGCCATCCGCCGCCAGCCCGAAGCCGGCGAGCTCGAGCTGTTCGGACGCAGCGTCCACGACCTCGACCCGGCCGGGGTCCGAGGGGTCATCCTGGTGGCACCACACGTGGCGGACCTGTTCGAGGGGAGCGTGCTGGAGAACGTGGCGCGTCGTCGGCGTCGAGGAGTCCGCCGCCCATCGGGCGCTCGACCTCGCTGCCGGCGGTGACCTGTTGGCCGGACTGCCGCTCGGAGCGGACACGCCCGTCGGTGAGGGCGGGCTGCAGCTCTCCGGCGGGCAGCGCCAGCGAGTGGCGCTCGCCCGGGCACTCGCCACCGATGCGCCCGTGCTCGTGCTCTGCGAACCCACCTCCTCCATCGACTCGGTGACCGAGGCCGCGGTCGCCGAGGGCATCCGCGCGGCGCGCGCCGGGCGGCCGACGCTGCTGCTCACCACGTCGCCGGCGCTGCTGGCCATGGCCGACCGGGTCGTGCGCGTCCCATGACCGAGACCACCCATGACCGAGACGATCAACCCGTCCGCGTCGGTCACAGCCGAGGAGCGAACCCCGGCACCGGCCGTACGCTTCCCCGTCGCCAGCGGCCGGCGCACCTGGCAGGCGGTCCGTGAGTCGCTCAACCTGTCCCGATGGGCCCTCGCCAGCGGCGTCGCGGTTCTGGTCGTCGCCTCCCTGGTGGGCTTCGTCGCACCCGTTGCCCTTGGCCGCCTCGTCGACGTGGTCTCGGCACGCGGCACCGATGGCGACGTCGTGGCGCTCGTGGTGGTCATGGCCGTCGCCGCGGCGATCGGCGGAGCCCTCAACGGCCTGGCGTACTCGCTCACGGCCGGCGTCATGGAGACCGGGCTTGCGCGTCTGCGCGAACGGATGGTGCGGCGCGCCCTGACGCTGCCCTGGTCGGTGGTGGAGCGCGCCGGCACCGGCGACCTGGTGAGCCGGGCGTCCAACGACGTGCGTCAGGTCGCCGACACCGGCCCGCGGGTGGTCAACGCGCTCACGACGGCCTTGTTGACCATCGGCTTGACCGTCGTCGCCATGGCCGGCATCAACCCGTGGTTCGCCCTTGCCCTGCTGTTGATTCTGCCGGTACACGTCATCACGGTCCGGTGGTACCTGCGCACCGTCCCTGACCTCTATGTGTCCGAGCGCGCGGCGGAGGCAGAATCCTCGCGGGCGCTGCTGTCGGGGCTCCGCGGCCACGACACCGTGCTCGCGTATGGGCTCAACTACCAGCACATTGCCGGCGTGGCCAACACGTCGTGGGCAACGGCCGAGTGGTCGATCCGCGCCCGGCGGATGGTGAACCGGTTCTTCAGCAGGCTGAACTTCGCCGAGTTCCTCGGCATGGCGGCCCTACTGCTCACCGGCTTCTGGCTGGTCCGGCGCGACGCCGCCAGCATCGGCGAGGCGACCACCGCCGTGTTGTTCTTCCTTCGCCTGTTCAACCCGATCAACCAGTTGCTGTTCGTGGTCGACGACATGCAGTCTGCCGCGGCCTCGCTCTCGCGCATCGTCGGCGTGATCGACGTTCCGGGCGCACGGGATGAGGACCGCGAGTCGACGTCTGCCGACGCGTGCCGAGGCTGCGGACCCGGCCGACCACACGGGGACCGCGCCGGTGCGCGTCCGAGACCTGAACTTCCACTACGACGGCGGCCCGGACGTCCTGCACCGCATCGACCTGACGCTGGCCCCCGGCGAAGAGGTGGCCCTGGTCGGCACGACGGGCGCAGGCAAGAGCACTCTCGCCGGCCTGATCTGCGGCCTGCACGAGCCGGTCGACGGTGAGGTCTCGGTGGCTTCGGCACCCGTGCTGCTGACGCAGGAGACGCATGTGTTCAACGCCAGCCTGCGCGAGAACCTCACCCTGGCCAGGCCAGAAGCCAACGATGAGGAGGTCCTGGCCGCATGCCGGCGGGTGGGTGCGGACACCGGACTGGTCCAGATGCTCCCCGACGGGCTGGACACGCCGGTCGGAGCCGGTGGCGTGCCCCTGACCGCCCAGCAGACGCAGTTGCTGGCGTTGGCCCGGCTCGTTCTGCTCGACCCGACCGTGGCCGTCCTCGACGAGGCCACCGCCGAGGCGGGCAGTTCGGCGGCAGACCGACTCGACGCGGCGGCCGCGGCGGCGCTGTCGGGCCGTACGGCGCTGGTGGTGGCACATCGGCTGAGCCAGGCCGCTCGCACCGATCGGGTCGTGGTGCTCGAGCACGGCCGCATCGTGGAGGAGGGCACCCACGCCGACCTGGCCGCCGGCACCGGCCACTACGCCGAGCTGTGGCGGGCCTGGACCCGTCACCGAGCACCGCTGGCCGATGTCACCCAGGAACCAGGGGAGTAGCAGGTGGACTACAGGTACACCCTCGCGAACGAGCGCACGGTGCTGGCCTACCTGCGGACCGCACTGGCACTGGACGCGACCGCGCTGGCCGTGGCGCACTTCCTCACCGTCGGCCCAGCCTGGCTGACCGCGGCTCTTGCATCGCTCCTGGCGCTCGCCGGTCTCTACTGTGGCGTCGCCGCGATCGTTCGATTCCGTCGGGTACAGGCCGCGATGGAGCGAGACGAGCCGCTGCCGCCGGCCAGGGTCCCGGTGGTCCTGGGGCTCACCCTCGCGTTGTGTTCGGTACTGGCTCTGATGCTCGTGGTCTGGTGAAACCTGGGCTCGTCAGCCGAAGCGCCCGGTGATGTAGTCCTCGGTCGCCTTCACGTCCGGGTTCGAGAAGATCTTGGGTGTTGAGCCCATCTCGACGAGTCTCCCCGGCATCCCCTGCGCCGCCAGGTTGAAGAAGCCGGTGATATCGCTCACCCGGGCCGCCTGCTGCATGTTGTGCGTGACGATGACGATCGTGAACTGGTTCTTCAGTTCGGTGATGAGGTCCTCGATGGCCAGTGTGGAGATCGGGTCGAGCGCCGAGCATGGTTCGTCCATGAGCAGCACCTGCGGCTCCACGGCGATGGCGCGTGCGATGCACAGCCGCTGCTGCTGCCCGCCCGACAGGCCGGCCCCGGGCTTGCGCAGCCGGTCCTTGACCTCATTCCAGAGGTTGGCTCCGCGAAGCGAGCGCTCGACCACGTCGTTCAGGTCTCGCGAACGGACCCCGTTGAGCTTCAGCCCGGCGGCCACGTTGTCGTAGATCGACATGGTGGGAAAGGGATTCGGTCGCTGGAACACCATGCCAATGGTGCGGCGAACGGCGACCGGGTCGACGTTCTTCGCGTACAGATCGACATCGTCGAGGAGCACCTTGCCCTCGACCCGTGCACCCGGGATCACCTCGTGCAGACGGTTGAGGGTTCGCAGGACCGTGGACTTACCGCACCCACTCGGACCGATGAACGCCGTGACACTGCGTGGCTCCACGGTCATGCTCACGCCCTCGACGGCCTTGAACGTGCCGTAGTAGATGTCGAGGTCCCTGACTTCGATGCGCTTGGCCATGGCCGACCTCACCCGCCCCGGACGCGGCTGAAGTGGCCGATGGTGCGGGCGATGAGATTCAGCGCCAGTACCAGCAGGATCAGCGTGAGCGCGGCGGCCCAGGTCCGGTCGACCGCTGCCTGCAGCACGGCGGTGCGGTCCTGGTTGATCATCGTGGGCAACGCTGCCATGTTGCCGCTGAAGGGATTGAAGTTGATCGCCTTCGTGTACGGCCCGAGGATCAGCAGTGGAGCGGTCTCGCCCATTACCCGGGCCAGCCCGAGCACGACGCCGGTCACGATGCCGGAGAACGCAGCGGGCAGCACCACCTTCATCACTGTCCGCCACCGGGGAGTCCCCAGGGCGTACGAGGCTTCGCGCAGTTCGTCTGGCACGAGTCGCAGCATCTCCTCGGTCGAACGAAGAACAACGGGAATCATCAACAGCACCAGCGCGAGCGACACGGCGAAGCCGGTCCGCTGCTGGCCGAACAGCGTGATCCACACGGCGTAGATGAACAGGGCAGCGACGATGGAGGGCACCCCGGTCAGGATGTCCACCATGAACGTGGTGATCCGCGCAAGCGGGCCCCGACCGCCGTACTCGACCAGATAGATCGCGGCGAGGACGCCCACGGGAACGGCAAGCGCTGCGCACAGGAGTCCGGTCATGATCGAGCCGATGAGCGCGTGGTAGGCACCGCCGCCGACGGTGCGGATGGTGATACCGCGCTGGGACTCGAACCACCACTCAGGGGTGAACAGCAGCTTCGAGCCCTTGACGATCACCGTGCCGAGAATCCACACCAACGGCACCATCGCGACCGCGAAGCAGAACCCCATCGCCCCAGTCGCCAGGTTGTTGCGGGCGGCACGCCCGCGGCTGCCCGCCGTCAGTTGGGCCGCAGTGCCAGAGGATCCGTTTCCGGCCAGGGACCGCCCCGGCTCGACGGACGTACCCGTCACTGGGGGATCCGATGGCGCTCGACGACCAACCGGGCGATCGCGTTGACCACGAAGGTGATGGCGAACAGCACCAGCCCCGCAGCGATGTAGGCCCCGGTCTGGGTGGGTGCGTTGAACTCCGACGCGCTGGCCGCGATCTTCGACGCGAACGTCTCGCCGCCGGAGAACAGGCTGGGGCTGAACGCCGCGCCGCCGAACGAAGCCGACAGGATGATCATCACCGCGATCGTCTCGCCAAGCGCCCGGCCGAGGCCCAGCATGGCGGCCGAGACCGTGCCCGAACGTCCGTATGGCAGCACGGTGAGCCGGATCATCTCCCACCGGGTCGCACCGAGGGCGAGTGCGCCCTCCTTCGTGGCGACGGGCGTCGTGGCGAACACTTCGCGACTGATCGAGGTGACGATCGGCAGGATCATGATCGCGAGCACGATTCCCGCGGCGAACACCGTGCCGCTGTCGGCGATGCCGACTCTGGTGAGCGGGAACCAGCGGGTGAACCACCAGTTGTCCATGAAGCCGGTGACACCGTTGCCCACGGGCACCAGCAGCGGAGCGAGTGCGGTGACTCCCCACAGTCCGTAGATGATCGACGGCACGGCCGCCAGCAGGTCCACCAGCCGCGCCAGCACCGTGCCGACACCCCGGCGAACGACCTGGGTGATGAACAACGCCAGCCCGATGGAGACGGGCACGGCGAGCACCAGCGCCCAGGCCGAGATCAGCACAGTGGTGTAGAAGAGCCCGGCTATGCCGAAGCTGGGTGGGAGGGTGGACGGCTCCCAGATCCGGCTGAACAGAAAGCTCGCCTCGTTCTGCCGGAGCGCCGGCACCGCACGCCACAGCAGGAACGCCGCGACGAACGCCACCATCGCGATGACGATGAGGCTTGCACCCTTGGTGAGCGCCGCGAACACGATGTCGCCGCCGCGACCGGTTTTCACCTGGCTCATCGACGCACTGGTTTGCGCCGAACTCCCCGGCGCAGTGCTTCCCGACGTTGAGCTTCCCGACGGTGAGCTCTCCGACGGCGGTCGCGCTGCCTGAGCCGGGACGCCGTCCGGGTCATGCAACACCTGCTGACCCCCCGGTGGCTGCTCGGTCATGCGGCTCCGATCACGTTCGGATGGGCTTGTGCCCCGTGTGTGTCTGCCTCTTGCAGTAGGTCTGGTTCTGCAGATTCTGTCGTGGCCTTGCTGGATGCGAACAGGTTGCCCGGCGCTTCGCCGGACAACCTGTTCGCGTGTGCTCGGCTCCCCCGCCGCTGAGCCGACGGCTACTGCAACGCGTCCACGGCGTCGGCGACCTTGGCGCGCACGTCCTCGGGCAGTGGCGCGTAGCCCAGCTCGGTGAGGCTCTGCTGTTCGGCCTCGCTGGCGTAGAAGGCGAGGAAGCTCTTCACCAGGGCCGACTTCTCGGCCGGCAGGCCCTTGGAGCAGGCGATCTCGTAGGTGATCAGGACGATCGGGTAGGCGCCCTCGGTCTTGGTCGCGTAGTCCAGGCTCAGTTTCAGGTCGTTGCCGCTGCCGGCCGGCTTGGCGGCCGCGACCGCGAGGCCGGCTGACTCTCCGGTCAGTTCCACCGCGCCGGCGCCGTTGTCGATCTTGGCGATTCCGACACCCGCATCCGAGGCGTAGGACCACTCGACGTAGGTGATCGAGTTCTTCGTCGCCTTGACCGCCGCGGCTACCTGGTCCGAGCCCTCCTTGCCGGAACCGATACCCGTCCACGTCTTGCCGGGCTCCTCCGACCAGGCTGCTTCGCCGGCCGAGCCCTGGAGGTACTTGGTGAAGTTCTCAGTCGTACCGGACTCGCCGTTGCGGAAGAACACCTGGATGGTGGCGTCCGGCAGGGTCACGCCGTCGTTCGCGGCGGCGATCGCCGAGTCGTTCCACTTGGTGATCGAGCCGGAGAAGATCCCCGCAAGCGTCTTGGCGTCGAGTGTCAGGTCTTCGACACCGTCGATGTTGTAGGCGACGGCGATGGGACCCACCACCATGGGCAGGTTCCAGGCGTCGTTGCCTTCGCAGCGCTGCTTGGCGGCGTCGGTCTCGATCACGCCGTCCTTCTCCTCGGACTTCAGGGCGGAGTCGCTACCGGCGAAGTCGACCAGGCCGGCGTTGAACTGCTTGATGCCGGCGCCCGATCCGGACGGGTTGTAGTCGACGGTCACGCCGTCGCACTGGTCCTGATAGTCGGAGATGACCTGCTCGATGGCGTTCTTCTGCGCGCTGGATCCTTCGGCGGTGAGCGTGCCGGTAGGACAGTCGCCTGCGGTGGTCGTGTCACCAGTGGTCGGGGTGGCGGCTCCGGGGTCGCTGCCGCACGCGGCCAGGGCGAGCGCGGCGGTCAGGGTAAGGGTGGCCGCGGCGAACCGGGTCAGGGTCACGAATGGTGCCTCTCTCGATTATTCGGATGTGGCAGTTGGTGTCTAGCGCGATTGGTTGTCTGACGAAACAAGACGCTAGAAGAGAGAGGTGAGCACTTCCTCCGGCCTCGGTGAACGGACCGTGAACGCGACCCGGCGGGGGCGTGAAGCCTGGTTGCCCTGCGGATGGGCAGCAGGTGAAGCGCCCGCGACCGGTCAGGGACCGTACTGCTCCTGGGAGATCGCCGAGCCCGATCCGTCGAGGTGGACGACGACGAAACCCCCAGGGGTGAGGGGTCACCGCGGGCACGTCCAGAGCGGCGAAGATCTCGGGCAGCGTCGGGCGGTGTGAGCAGATCAGGGCCGGTTCGCCGGCCGCGACGGCCGCGTTGCGTGCGGCGATCACAGTGGCTCGGACCTGTTCCGACGTGCCCTGCTCGGAAAGCGCCTCGTCGGTCTCGACTTCCAGTCCAGAGCTGGTCGCCAGGGGCTGGAGCGTGCGCACGCATCGCACCGCCCCGGAGCTCAGGAGACGACGCAGGCCGAAGGTGGAAAGGGCCGGCTGGAGCGCGGCGGCTTCTGCCCGCCCGCGGCGGTCGAGAGGGCGGATTTCGTCGTCGTCGCGCCAGCTCGAGCGGGACTTGGCGTGGGCGTGGCGCAGCGCCACGAGCGCGACCGTCGATCCCACCTCCGTCAGCGCCGAGACACTGACGAGGAGGTCACGTTCGTCGGCGTAGGTCAGCCGGTCCGCCACCAGCTCGAGGTCGACCCACTCCGCCAGGTCGACCTCCTTGGTATCGAGGGGCTCGGGGAGGTCGTCACCGTTCGGCGTGGCGAGCCAGAACCGGACCACCTTGGTGATCCCGCTCGGCAGGCTGTAGGCAAGCGGCGGGAGCGGCGGTCCGAGCCGGACGAGGATCCCGGTCTCCTCGTGCACCTCCCGGACCGCGGCGGTCAGGAGGTGCTCGCCAGGATCGATGTGACCCTTCGGGAACGTCCAGTCGTCGTGTCGAGGACGGTGGATCAGCAGCAATTCAGTGCGGTCGCCACGTTTCCGCACGGCAATGGCGCCCGCCGCCAAGCTCTCCTGCCGGTCGGTCGGCCGAGTCGGGCACGGGACTAACCCCTGCGCGACGCGGCGTCCGTCTCGGCCATGCCCCCATCGGGCACGGCGACCAGCCCCCGCGGGGGCGACGCCGGGATCACCGGCGTTCGCCCGATCCGCCGCGTTCGGGCGATCAGGAGTTCCTGCAGGTCGGCCAGGCGCTCGCCGTCGGGGCCGATGTGGACACGGCGCCACGACCCGTCCGACCTCAGGTGCCAGGCCGACGTGTGCTCGTCGAAGGCACGGTCGAGCAGGTTGCCGAGCTCTGCGATGTGACGCGGGTTGGTGATCGCCACGACCGCCTCCACCCGCCGGTCGAGATTGCGGTGCATCAGGTCCGCTGACCCGATTCCGACCTCGGGCTGGCCGTCGTTGTCGAACCAGATGATGCGGCTGTGTTCGAGGAATCGGCCGAGCGTGCTGCGCACCTGGATGTTGTCGGACAGGCCGGGGACGCCCGGTCGGACTGCGCAGATGCCGCGGATCCACAGCTGCACGCGTACACCGGCCCGCGAGGCACGGTAGAGCGCGTCGATCGTCTGCTCGTCCACGATGGAGTTCATCTTCAGCCGCACCCTGGCCGGGCGGCCGGCCCGCGCGTGCGTGATCTCCCGCTCGATGCGGGCGATGATGCCGTCGCGCACCGAGAGCGGCGCCACCAGCAGCTTGCGGTAGCCGGTCCTCCGGGAGAATCCCGAGAGGTGGTTGAACAACTCGGCGATGTCTTCGGTGATGATCGGGTCGGCGGTCAGCAGACCGAGGTCCTCGTACTGGCGGGCGGTCTTGGAGTTGTAGTTGCCGGTCCCCACGTGCGCATACCGACGGATCACGTCGCCTTCCTCGCGCACGACCAGCGACAGCTTGCAATGCGTCTTCAGGCCGACGAGTCCGTAGACCACGTGGCAGCCGGCCTGCTCGAGCATGCGCGCCCAGCCGATGTTGGCGCTCTCGTCGAAGCGGGCCTTGATCTCCACCAGTACCAGCACCTGAATGCCCGCGGCGGCCGCGTCGATCAGCGCCTCTACCAGCGGCGAGTCGCCGGACGTGCGGTAGAGCGTCTGCTTGATGGCCAGCACATGCGGATCCGCGGCCGCCTGCTCGATGAACCGCTGGACCGACGTGGAGAAGCTGTCGTAGGGGTGGTGCAGGAGCACGTCGTGCTTGCGGATGGCTGCGAACATGTCGGCCGGATGCGCCGACTCGACCTCGGCCAGGTCGGGATGCGTCGTCGGCACGAACGCGGGAAAGGTCAGGTCCTGCCGATCGAGGTCGGCGACACCGAACAGTCCGCGCAGATCCAGCGGCCCGGGCAGGTGGAACACCTCGGCGTGCGAAACCCCGAGCTCGGAGACGAGCAGTTCGAGGACGTGCTCGTCGATGTCGGCCTCGACCTCGAGGCGCACCGGCGGGCCGAACTTGCGACGGAGCAGCTCCTTCTCCAGTGCAGCCAGGAGATTCTCGGCGTCGTCCTCTTCAACGTCGAGGTCCTCGTTGCGCGTGACGCGGAAGGTGTGGCACTGGCTGATCGTCATGCCCGCGAACAACTGGTCGAGATGGGCCGACAGCACGTCCTCGAGCGGGACGAAGCGCCCCTCGGACAACGGGACGAACCGGGGAAGGAGTGGCGGCACCTTGACCCGCGCGAAGTGCTCGGTGTCACTGCCCGGCTGGGTGAGAATCACCGCGAGGTTCAGCGACAAGCCGCTGATGTAGGGGAACGGGTGCGACGGGTCGACCGCGAGCGGCGTGAGGATCGGAAACGCGCGGTGGCGGAAGAACTCCGACATCTCCTGTCGCTCATCGGTGGTGAGGGCGTCGTAGCGAACGATCTCGATCCCCGCGCGCGACAGGCTGGGGACCAGGTCCTCCTGGTAGAGGCGGGCATGTCGCTCCATCAAGCGGCGCGACTCGCGCCAGATGGCCTCGAGCACCTCGCGGGGAAGCCGGCCGCTCGCCGCCCGGACGGCGAGCCCGGCGACGATCCGGCGCTTGAGCCCGGCGACCCGGACCATGAAGAACTCGTCGAGGTTGTTCACGAAGATCGCCGCGTACTTGCACCGCTCGAGCAACGGCAGGTCGCGATCCTCGGCCAGTTCCAGCACCCGCAGGTTGAAGTTCAGCCAGGAGAGTTCGCGGTCGAGGAACCGGTCGGCCGGCAGCCCATCGTCGAGTTCGGGGTCGATCCGCTCGGTTTCGTGGGCGAGTTCCTGCAGTGACATGCGCACAGTCTGGCATCGACCACGCACACCGTGTACCGGCTCCAGCCCATCGGACGGTCTCAGGCGGCGGTGGCGTACCTGGTGTCGACAACCTCGACCGCGAAACCGGCCTTCTCGTACATCCGCCGGGCGACCGTGTTGTCGGCTTCGACATAGAGCTGCACGCGACTGACTCCACGCCGGGCAAGGGATTCCAGCCCGGCCGCGAGCAGGAACGATCCCAACCCGTGCCCGGCCGCGTTGGGGTCGACGCCGAGGACGTAGACCTCACCGACCCGCTGGGACCCCTCCGGCTCGCCCGGCTCGATCTTGGTCCAGTGGAATCCCGCGATCCGATCGTCGCCGTCGTCGGCCGGCTGGACGGCGAGCAGCAGCCCGTCCGCGTCGAACCATGGCTCGGCCATCCGGTCGGCGAGCCCGTCCGCCGACAGCGACCCCTGTTCGGGATGTCCGGCGAACGCGGCGGCATTCACGGCGAGCAGCGCCGCCTCGTCGCCGGGTCGGAACGTGCGCAGCGCGAAGCCGGTCGGGGGAGTGTGCAGGGGGAACGCCGCCAGGCCGGACTGTGCGGCCATCTCGCGGCCAAGCCGCAGCAGTCTGCGCAGCGGCACCAGGCTGTTGGTCTCGGCGAGCCGGCGGGCGGCGGGCAGCGTGCCATGAGCCCACACCATCAGGCCGCTGCTCCCGGCTTCGACGAGAGCCCGGCCGAGGAGTGCCGTACCGGCCCGATTGCCCCGGCGGTCCGGGGCGACCATGAACTCCAGCTCGGCCGGTTCCTGGCCCCCGCCGACGGGCGGGTGCGTCGCGTGCCGGAGGAAGCCGTAGCCGTCGGGATCGGAGGTGTCGTGCCCGGCCAGCAGGTGCAGCACCCGGCTGTCGGGGCGTCGCAGCTCCAGCAAGGTCTCCTCGCTGAGTGGCGGCGAGCCGTCCACCCGCTCGCAGGCGGCTGCCATCGCCCGTACCGCCGCGGAGACGCCACCGGGCAGTTCGAGCAGTACGTGGATCGACGGGTCAGCCGGCACGAGAACCTCGGCGTGGCCTCCCGGCCTCGTCGATGTGCACCGGCTCAGCGAAATCATCGGGAGGACCGGGCTCGTCGTTCGCGGTGTCGTCGGTCTCGGTCTCGGGGTCCGGTGCGTCCGAGACGGCGAAGCTGCGCGCGTCGGTGACGAAGCGGTAACCCACGTTGCGGACGGTCCCGATGAGTTGCTCGTGCTCCGGACCAAGCTTCGCCCGCAGCCGCCGCACGTGCACGTCGACCGTCCGCGTGCCGCCGAAGTAGTCGTAGCCCCACACCTCGTGCAGCAGCTGGTTGCGCGTGAACACCCGATTCTCGTGCTGGGCAAGGAACTTCAGCAGTTCGAACTCCTTGAACGTGAGGTCGAGGTGGCGGTTGGAGAGCTTGGCGGTGTAGCTGGCCTCGTCGATCACCAGGTCACCTCGGTGCACGATGTCGGGCGCCTCGGCCTCGGGCTGGGTGGCTGACCGCTCGATGGCGAGCCGCAGGCGTGCATCCACCTCGGCCGGGCCGGCGTTGTCCAGCACCACCTCGTCGAGACCCCAGTCGAGGGCTACGACGGAGATCCCGCCTTCGGTGACGACGCCGATCACCGGCATGCCGAGCTCGGACGACGACAAGAGCCGGGTGAGCGTGCGCGCCGACGCCAGGTCGCGACGGCAGTCGACGAGAACCGCTGCCATGCCCTCGGAACGCTCTCCGGCCAGCAGCGCCGCAGCGTTGGCGGGAGCGACCCGGACCCGGTGCATCAGCAGTCCGAGAGCCGGCAACACGTCGGGGTAGGACTGTTCGGAGTTGGTGAGCAGCAGCAGTGTCACCATCCGCCGCTCCCTTCCGCCGGGGTGCTGCCGGCACGCCATCGGTCGGGACGCCCCGGACCGACAGTTGGTGGGGCAAGCGTAATCGTGCATCCGGCCCATAACCCCCGCGCAGCCGCACCGGGCACAATGACGGCATGGACTCGAGCGCGGTCACCACGGCCGATACCCAGGTCACGGTCCGGTTCTGGGCGTCGGTCCGCTCGGCTGCCGGCGTGGTGGAGGACGGGTTCGCGCCCGGGACCGTGGCCGACGTCCTGGCTGAGGTCCGGGGCCGCTACCCGGCGACGGCCGAGATCCTCCCGCGATGCTCGGTGCTGCTCAACGCGATGGCGGTGCACGACCTCGCGGGTTCGGGTCAGAGCCGCGAGGTGAAGCCGGGAACCACCATGGAGGTGCTGCCGCCGTTCGCGGGCGGCTGAGCCGATGGGCCGACTGACTAGGTTGTCCCGGTGATCGAGTACCGCACCCCGGCCGAGCTGGACCAGATGCGCCCTGCCGGCCAGTTCGTCGCCACCGTTCTGACCGCGCTGATCGACGCCGCGGACGTGGGTGTGAATCTGCTCGACCTCGACGCGTTGGCGCACGACATGATCCGCGCCGCGGGAGCCGAGTCCTGTTACATCGACTACCACCCCAGCTTCGGCGCCTCGCCGTTCGGCAAGGTGTTGTGCACGTCGGTGAACGACGCGGTGCTGCACGGGCTACCGCACCGGTACCGCCTGCGCGATGGCGATCTGCTGTCCGTCGACTTCGCCGCGTCCGTCGACGGCTGGGTGTCGGACTCGGCGGTGTCCCGGGTCGTCGGCACCGCGGACCCGGCCGACCTGCGGCTCATCGAGACCACCGAACAGGCCCTGGCCGCCGCCATCGGGGTGGCCAAGGCGGGCAATCGGCTGGGCGACATCTCGGCCGCGATCGAGGAGACGTCGCGCAGTGCCGGGTACGGCGTCAACCGCGAGTTCGGCGGACATGGCGTCGGCCGGACGATGCACGGCGACCCGCATGTGCCGAACGTCGGCCGGTCCGGGCGTGGACTCCCGCTCCGGCCGGGCCTGGTGATCGCGATCGAGCCCTGGCTGATGGCCACCAGCGACGAGATCTACACCGACCGGGACGGCTGGACCCTCCGCAGCGCAGACGGCTCCCGCGGAGCACATTCCGAGCACACGATCGCGATCACCGACGGCGACCCGATCGTGCTGACCGCCCGCTCTCGGTTGAACTGCCCACTCACACTGCTCTTGCGCAGCTCGAACCGCAGGTCCAGCTCGTCGTCGGTCACACCGTCCGGGCCGACCGGGCCGGGATCGAGCTCGATGGCGAGGACCTCGGTCGGCGATCAGCTCGGCGTGTTCGCGGATGGCTTCCGCCACCTCGACCCCGGCAGACCAGGTGATGACGACCCGGTCGGTGACGTCGAGCCCCGCGGCCTTTCGAGCCTCCTGCACCGTGCGCACGACTTCACGCGCCAGCCCGGCGCGGACCAGGGCCGGCGTCAGGGTCAGGTCGAGCGCGACCGTCTCGCCGTGCTCGTTCACCACCGACCAGCCCTCGCGCGGTCGCTCGGTGATCATCACGTCGTCGGCGGTGAGCTCGACCGGCTCGTCGAGCCCCTCGACCTCGACGGTCGCGGTGCCCCCGGCGGCGAACGTCGTCGCCAGGGCAGTGGCGTCGGCAGCTGCGACCGCGGCTGCGACCTCGGGAGTCTGTCGCCCGTATCGCCTGCCGAGGCTGCGGAAGTTGGCCTTGGCCGTGTGATCCACGAGGTCGCCTTCCGACCCGAACGCCTCAACGGTGGCGATGTTGAGCTCGCTGGTCAGCTCGCCCAACAACTCGGGTGTCAGCCTGCTGAGAACGCTGGTCGGGACGAGGATCCGCTGCAGCGGCTGACGTGTCTTCACCTTGGCCTCGGCGCGTGCAGACCGGCCGAGTTCCGTCAGACGTCGGACCAGGTGCATCCCTGTGTCGAGGCCGGCGTCAACTGACGATTCGTCGGCCACCGGCCAGGACGCCAGGTGGACCGACGTCGGGGCACCGGCGTCGGTCGAGACGACGACGTCCTGCCAGACCCGCTCGGTCACGAACGGAGTCAATGGCGCCAGCATTCTGGTGAGGGAGTCGAGCGTCTCGTGCAGCGTCGTCAGTGCGCTGACATCTCCGTCCCAGAAGCGACGCCGCGACCTGCGTACGTACCAATTCGACAGGTCGTCGATGAACGTGGACAGCAGGGCCCCGGCCGTCTGCGTGTCGAACTTCTCGAGTGCGTCGGTGACCTTCCTGGTCAGGGACTCCCGCTGCGAGACCAGCCACCTGTCGAGCACGTGCCGCTGGCCGACCGGCAGGGCAGCTCCAGGCGTCCATCCGGCAGCTCGGGCGTAGAGCGTGTGGAACGCCACCGTGTTCCAGTAGGTCAACAGCACCTTCCGCACGGTCTCGGTGAGCGTCGTGGGCCCCACCCGTCGGTCCGCCCACGGGGACCCTGTACAGGCCATGAACCAGCGGAGCGCATCGGCGCCGTACTCGTCCATCACTGGCAACGGGAGCAGGATGTTGCCCAGATGCTTGGACATCTTGCGACCGTCCTCGGACAGCAGCAGACCAAGGCAGAGCACGTTCTCGTAGCTCGAGCGGCCGAACACCAACGTCCCGATGGCCATCAGCGAGTAGAACCAGCCGCGGGTCTGGTCGAGGGCCTCGCAGATGAACTGCGCGGGATATGCCTTCTCCAGTTGAGCTTTCGATCCCTCGACGTACGGGTAGCCCCACTGGGCGAACGGCATCGAGCCCGAGTCGTACCAGGCGTCGATCACCTCGCTCACGCGGCGGAACTCGCCGTCGACTCCTGGCATGGTGAACGTCACGTCGTCGACGAACGGACGGTGGGGGTCGAGACCTGACAGGTCCTGACCGGCGAGTTTGCCCAACTCGGCAAGGGAACCCACACAGACGAAGTTGTCGGGATCCACGGTGTTGCGCCAGATCGGCAGCGGTGTTCCCCAGTAGCGGGTTCGGGACAATGACCAGTCGACGTTGTTGTTCAGCCAGTCTCCGTACCTGCCCCACTTCACCGACTCCGGGCTCCAGTTCGTGCGCTCGTTCTCGGCGAGGAGTTCGTCCTTCACTGCAGTGGTGCGGATGTACCAGGCCGGCATGGCGTAGTAGAGCAGCGGTGTGTGGCATCGCCAGCAGTGCGGATACGAGTGCTCGTACTCGCTCGAGCGGAACAACGTCCCGGACTCCCGCAACCGCTGGACCAGTGCGGGATCGGCCTCCTTGAAGAAGACCCCGCCGACCGCCGGCAGATCGTCGACGAAGTGACCGTCGGGTCGTACGGGGTTGAGGACGGGGAGTCCGTACTCGCGGGCAACGGCCATGTCGTCGCCGCCGAAGGCGGGCGCCTGGTGGACCAGCCCGGACCCGTCGACGGTCGTGACGTACTCGGCCAGAACCACGTAGTGGGCAGCGACGTCGGCGGGGAACTCGAGGAGGTCGAGCGGGCGGCGGTAGGTCCACCGCTCCAGCGCGCGTCCCTCGAACCGGGACGTGACCTGCCAGCCCTCGCCCAGCACCGTCTCGAACAGCGGTTCGGCCACGAGGAGCGTCTCACTGCCGTCCGTGGCGGCGACGTAGGTGACGTCGGGGTGCACCGCGACCGCGGTGTTGCTCACGAGCGTCCACGGCGTCGTGGTCCAGACCAAGAGCGCCGCCTCACCCGCGAGCGGCCCCGACGTCAGCGGGAACCGGACGAACACGCTCGGGTCCACGATGGTCTCGTAGCCCCCGGGCTGGCCGAGTTCGTGGTCGGACAGTGCGGTCTCGCAGCGCGGGCAGTACGGCGTCACCCGGTGGGCGGGATACAGCAGGCCCTTGTCGAAGATCTGCTTGAGCGACCACCAGACGCTCTCGATGTAGCTCGGGTCCATCGTCCGGTAGGCGTTGTCCAGGTCGATCCAGTAGCCCATCCGCTCGGTGAGCTCCTCGAACTCATCAGTGGACCGACCGACCGACTCGCGGCAGCGCTCGTTGAACTCGGCGATGCCATAGGCCTCGATCTGGGCCTTGCCGGACAGTCCCAGCTCCTTCTCGACCCCCACCTCGACGTGCAGTCCCTGGCAGTCCCAGCCGGCCTTGCGGCCGACGGAGAAGCCCTGCATGGTCTTGAACCGGCAGTAGAGGTCCTTGAAGACCCGGGCTTCGACGTGATGCACGCCGGGGGTGCCGTTGGCGGTCGGCGGTCCTTCGTAGAACGTCCAGTCCGGCCTGCCGGCCGACTCCTCGATGGACTTGCGGAACGTGTCACGGTCGCGCCAGAGCTGCAGCACGTCGTGCTCCAGCCGCGGCAGGTCGACCTGTGCGGGTACGGCCCGGTAGCCCGCTCCAGGGCCGGGTGTGGGTGGCGTCGGTGCTGCCGCTCATCGCTCGCGTGTCCTTCGTCCCTCGGCGCCGGTCATCCGGCGGCTCCGCCCTGTCCCGGATGCGGTTGCACCCTGGACGGGAAGGGACGACGCCGGACTGCAGCGCCGCGGTACCACCCTTCTTGGCCGGCACCTCGAAAGGGAGGTGTTCAGCCCACTTCCTTGACCGCCGCGGCCGGTTCTAGTGAGTTCGCGCCGACGTATCGGGCGGACCGTTCTTCCAGCGGCTCCGGGGTGATGGCCCCATCGACGCCTTGCGGCTGCCGCCGATTGTAGGCAGCCAGGGCGGCTCGTTGCGCGCCGTTAAGGGACACCTCGGCTCAGGAAACACTGCCCGCGAGCGTGTCAGCGCCGTAGACCTCCAGATACTTCGCGATGTCGTCGTCGCGGACGGCCTTCCACAGCTGGGCGCTCTTGCTCTTGTCCAGCAGCACGACGGACTGACTGCCGATCATGTCCGTACCCGCGTTCGGCACACTCATGAACGTCACGTCGCTGCGCTTGAGCCCGGTCACGTCCGCGCCGATCCCGCGCATCTTTCCGCCGGTGAAGCCCGAGTCGACCGACAGGTTGGAGGTCAGGGCGTCCAGGACCTTGACCAGCTTCACCGGATTCTTGAGCTCGCCGGTGTCCATCAGCTTGGTCATCAGCGCACGCAGGAAGGCCTGTTGCCGCTTCTGCCGGCCGAAGTCGCCGCCCGGCACGCTCTTGCGCTCGCGGACGAAGTCGAGCGCGTCCACGCCATTGAAGTGGGTCACGCCCGGCCCGTAGCCCTTGCCGGAAATTCCCTCTACCGAGCCGGCGACAGCGATGTCGACTCCGCCGAGGGCGTCGGTGAGGCCGATGAAGCCGTTCCAGTCGACGAAGGCCAAGTGGTCGATGCGGACGTTGGTCAGCTTCTCGACGGTGGCGACGAACAGCTTCGGTCCGCCGAAGGAGTAGGCGGCGTTGATCTTGTTCATCCCCCGGCCAGGGATCTCCACCCACGAGTCGCGCGGGATCGACATCACGGTGGCACTCTTCCGGTCGCCGGACAGGTGCACGATCATGATCGAGTCGGTGCGCTGGCCCGTCCGTTCCCAGGCACTGCCGGCGCCCGCGCCGGTGGTCTGCTCGTCGCTCATCGAATCGCTGCCGGCGAGCAGGATGTTGATCGCCTCGCCTGCTTTGCCGGTGGTCACCTTGTCCGGCCGGTCGGCGGCGGGCACGTCGAACGGGTCGTCGGCGAGGGTGCCGATCTGGCTGGTGAAGCGCTGGTTGAGATACAGCGCGCTGCCTGCTACCGCCAGCGCGAGCACGACCAGCAGGCTCGACAGGATGATCAGCACGCGGCGCAGGCGGCCGCGCCGCGGCTTCTGCGATTCCTCCGCGGTGAGCGTCAGTGAGGTCAGCGCCCGGTCGTCCTCAGCCACGATCCCCACTCCCTCCCGATCCGCCGTCGGCACGCATTGATGTCATTAGCCCGACCAGTATGTCCGGTAATGGGTGAGATCACGGTCAATAGACCAGAGCCTGCGCCTCGTCGGCCATCGCTTCCTCGACGAAAACGCTTGCTCCGGCGATGCGGACACCCTGGAGAACGTCGTCCGGTCCGATGTCGCGACGGGCCGCGCACTGACCGCAGACGGTGACGGTCCCACCGGCGAGAACGCCCGCGAGCAGCTCGGCAAGGGGAGTGGCCTTCGGCAGCTCGAACGACTCGGCCCGGCCGGGCAGTGCGAGCCAGGCGGCATCACCGGTCAGCCACAACGACACCTGCACCCCACTCGCTGCCGCGATCGCCGCCACGGTGAAGGCCTGGTTGCACCGCTCCGGCGCCTCGGCTCCGGACGTGGCCTTGACGACGAGGGCACGGGGCATGCGGACGAGACTAGAGCCGGGCCGGCTGCTCGTAGACTCGACCGATGGCGTCTGTCATCGCGTACGCGCTGATCGCCGGCGCGGTGGCGGTGGCGGCCTTGCTCGTCTGGCTGCTGGTCAGGCTCATCCGGCCCCCTCGTGAGGACTCCGCTTTGAAAAAGACAGGGACATGACGTTCACGATTCCGGCAGACCTGCACGCCGACCTCTACCCGCTCGCGTGGCTGGTCGGCACCTGGGACGGGCGAGGCAGTGCCGCCTATCCGGGCGAGGAACCGGTCGAGTTCGGGCAGCAGGTGACGTTCGCAGCCGACGACCGGCCGTTCCTGTCGTACTCAGCCCGGTCCTGGCAGCTCGACGAGACGGGCGGGATCGTCGGGCCCTGGCACGTGGAGTACGGCTTCTGGCGGCCGGACGGCGACGGAGGGCTCTCGGTGGTACTCGTTCAGCCCAACGGCCAGGCCGAGGTCTGGCTGGGCGACGTCGAGCCGGCCAAGGTGGAGATCGCCACCGATGCCGTGGTTCGCACGGTCGACGCCGAGAACCCCTACACCGCCGGACACCGCCTCTACGGTCTGGTGGACAGTCAGCTGCTGTGGGCCTTCGACAAGGCCACCGAGCGCCAGCCGATGAGCAGCTATGCCTGGGCAAGGCTCGAGCGCCAATGATGGGAACCAGCATGTACAGCTCACCTCTGCTCCACCACCCGGGAGCGGTTCCCGGGTCGGCGCCCGACGCCGCCGTGGCCGCGCACTATGGCGACCCGTTCGCCGAACAGCGCCTGCTGGAGTCGGGAGCGGGCTTCGTCGACCTCTCGCACCGCGACGTGCTCACGATCTCCGGGCCTGATCGGCTGAGCTGGCTGCACGGCATCAGCACGCAGCACCTCGAGACGCTGCCGGTCGGGGCCTCCACCACGACCTTGGTGCTCTCACCGCAGGGCCACGTCGAGTACGTGCTGTATCTGGTGGACGACGGCGACCGGCTGTGGGTGAGCACCGAACCGGGTGCCGGCGCGGGCCTCGGCGAATTCCTTCGGCGCATGGTGTTCATGCTCCGGGTGACGATCGAGGACCTGAGCGACGAGCTGGGAGTGGTCTGGTTCCCCGGTACGGCACCGGCCGCGGATGCCGACGGCGTCGCCCGCGACGAGGCGGGCCGCCCGATCCGGCAGGGGTCGGACTCCCTCGGCGGCTACGAGACCTTCCGGCCACCGACTGATCTGCCCGCACTGGCCGCGTCGACCCGACCGGCCGGGATGTGGGCGCTGGAGGCCCGCCGGATCGCCGCCGGCGTTCCCCGAGCGGGACTCGAGGCCGACGCGCGCGCCATTCCCAACGAACTCGGGTGGATCGGCCCGGCCGTGCACCTCGACAAGGGGTGCTACCGGGGTCAGGAGACGGTCGCCCGGGTGCACACCCTCGGCCGGCCGCCGCGACGGCTGGTCCTGCTGCACCTTGACGGCAGCGCCGACGACCTGCCCGCGCACGGTGCCGCGATCAGCGTCGTCGACGGTGATGCCGCAGAGGGTCGTGAGGTGGGCTTCGTCGGGTCCGCGGTCCGCCACCACGAGCTCGGGCCGATCGCGCTCGGAGTGGTGAAGCGCAACGTGCCCACCGACCTCACGCTGATCGTCGCCGGCCAGGACGGCCCGGTGGCCGCGGCCCAGGAGGTCGTGGTGCAGCCCGACGTCGGGCTGCACGTGCGGGCCCGCCTGCGCTGAGGTCAGCCGAAGATGCCGGCGAGGACGACGGCGAAGATGATCAGCAGCATCAGCGCCATGCCTGTCCAGCTGAGGGCAACCCCGATGATGGCGAGGGCGCGACGGTCGTCGCCCTTCGGGAGAGCTCGCAACGCCCCATGGCCGAGGATCAAGGCGGGGACCCAGGTGAGGGGACCGAAACCGAAGTAGCCCGCACCGCCGAGAGCCGCGGCGGCGACCGGACGCATGTCCGGCCGACGGGGCGTCGTCGGCACCGGGAACCGGCCGGACATCGGCGCTGGCAACCGGTCACCGGGGATGTCTCGCGTCAGGGCGGACAGTTCACCGAAGGTCTTGGCCGACAACGCGCGCTGCAGGCGCTCGTCGTACTCCTCGTCGGCCAGGCGCCCGTCGGCGAAGGCTTCCTGCAGCCGGTCGATCACCTTGTCGCGATCGGCATGCCCAGGACGCATCTGCGAGTGGGGCAGCGGTCGCTCGGCACTCACCTGCCTCACCCCCTCGGTCTTCGCATCGGGAATCTTGAGTTCCGAGTATGCCGACTCCCGCCCACGACCCCTACCGCGGGAGCGGCTCGTATGGCTCGGTGAACAGGACCGTCACCGGCCCGTCGTTCACGAGGCTCACCGCCATGTCCGCACCGAACGTTCCCGTCTGCACCGTCAGCCCGAGGGCATGGAGCGCGTCGGCGAACGCCTGCACGAGCGGCTCCGCGACCGGGCCGGGTGCCGCAGCCGACCAGCTCGGCCGGCGGCCCTTGCGCGTGTCTGCATACAGCGTGAACTGACTCACGACCAGCACACCCGCGTTCGACTCGATCGCCGATGTGTCGTCGCGAAAGAGGCGTGCGTCCGCGACCTTGGCGGCCAGCTTCGCGGCGCGAGCGACGGTGTCGTCGTGGGTGACCCCGAGGAGGACGAGCAGACCCTCGCCGGTCAGGTCGGCTACGCGCTCGCCGTCGACCTCGACCGACGCGGCCGTCACCCGCTGAACCAGAGCACGCATGGCAGGGATTGTCTCCAACGCCGAAGGAGTGGCTGACAGACTGCCGCCACGAGGTCTGGGCGACGAGACGGGGGTAACGCGTGACGGTGCTGGCACGGGTGGTGCGCAGTGGCGTCGTCGAGTGCACCCACCACGGATCGCTCGTCGTGCTGGACACCAGCGGCACCGAGATCGTTCGGCTCGGAGTGCCCTCGCAGCGGATGTTCCCCCGGTCGTCGAACAAGCCACTGCAGGCGGTGGGGATGCTGCGGGCCGGGCTCGACCTCCCGCCGGACCTGCTGGCCGTCGCGTGCGCCTCCCACTCCGGCGAAGCGGTGCACATCGATGCCGTGGAGCGCATTCTCGCCGCGGCCCGGCTGACGGAGGCGGACCTGGGCTGCCCGCCCGACTACCCGGTCGACGAGCCCGCCGGCCTGGCCGCCCGCGCGTCCGGGCAAGCACCGCGTCGTCTCTGGATGAACTGTTCGGGCAAGCACGCGGCCATGCTCGCGACCTGCGTCGCCGCCGGCTGGTCGGTCTCCGGCTACGTCGACCCGGAGCACCCGCTTCAGCTCGCGCTGGCGGCTGCGGTGGCCGACCTCGCCGGTGAGGACGTCGGCCCGGTTGGAGTGGACGGCTGCGGTGCCCCGATCTTCGGTCTGACCCTGACCGGACTGGCGCGCGCGTTCGCGCGGATCGCCGTGGCGGCACCGGGCACGGCCGAGGGGCGGGTCGCCGGCGCCATGCGCGACCACCCGGTGCTCGTGGCGGGCACCGACCGGAGCGACCGTCGGCTCGCCGAGAGTGTTCCCGGTCTGGTGGCCAAGGCGGGCGCAGAGGGTGTGTACGCGGCTGCACTCGCGGACGGGCGTGCGGTGGCCCTGCGCATCCACGACGGTGCACAGCGAGCGAGGGCGGTCGCGATGGCACGGGCACTCGACCTTCTGGGAGTCGGTTCGCCCGTTGTCGACGAACTCCTGGCGGTGCCGGTGCTCGGCGGCGGCGTCCCGGTCGGCCGGATCGAGCCGGCCTTCTGATCTGGGTCTGCGGGATAGCCTGCGCTCGTGGTCTCCGTCCTCCTGCAGATTCCGACTGTGTTGGCACTCGCGCTCAGCGGGGTAGCTCTGGTGCTCAAGGTCTTCGCGCTGGTCGATGCCGCCATCCGCCCGCCGGCGGCCTTCACCGCCACGAGCAACCAGTCGAAGGTGTTCTGGGTCGGGATCCTCACCGCGGGGCTGGTGCTCAGCGTGCTGTTCCTCCTCAGTCCCACGATCATCTTCAACCTGGTGGCGATCTGCGTGGCGGCGGTCTACCTGGCCGGCGTGCGGCCAGCCATCAAGGAAGCCCTGGGTCGCGCCGGCCGCTGATCCCCGCGGGCGGACGCCCGGAATAGACCCCGTCCGAGCGGCGTTGCTCCGGAGCATGGCCGGTCACCAGGCCCGGCCCCAACGTCGCGTCGTGGAGTCGTATGCCCCGCCTGTCCCAGATCGGCCCGGCCGCTCACCACCTTCATCGCATCGCGATGGTCAGCCTGCACACCTCCCCGCTCGACCAACCGGGCACGGGTGACGCGGGCGGGATGAATGTCTACGTGAACCAGGTCGCTCGCCAGCTGGCCGACAGGGGCGTCGAGGTCGACATCTTCACCAGGGCGACCTCGTCGGCCCAGTCGGAAGTGGTGCGGCCGGTCGACGGCATCACCGTCCGGCACGTGCCGGCTGGGCCGTTCGAAGGCCTGGCCAAGGACGATCTGCCGTCGCAGCTCTGCTCGTTCGCCCGTGGGTTGCTGCGCGCCGAGGCCAGCAAGGCGCCTGGGTACTACGACCTCCTGCACACCCACTACTGGCTGTCCGGCCAGGTCGGCGCACTTGCCGCCGAGCGGTGGAACGTCCCGCTTGTGCACACCATGCACACGATGGCCAAGGTCAAGAACCTGTCGCTGGCCGACGGGGAGGCACCCGAACCGGCCGCGCGCGAACTCGGCGAGGAACAGGTAGTGGAGTCGGCCTCCGCCCTGGTGGCCAACACCGAGACAGAGGCCAGAGAACTCGTCGAGCTCTACGGCGCCGATCCCACGCGCGTCGAGGTCGTCTATCCGGGCGTCGACCTGTCGGCCTTCGCTCCGGTGGACGACAACGAACGTCGGCGGCTTCGCGCCGAGGCCGGCATTCCCGGCAACGCCCGGCTCGTGCTCTTCGCCGGCCGGTTCCAGCCGCACAAGGCGCCGGATCTGCTGATCCGTGCCCTCGGCCGGGCAGTGGCGGACGGGCTTCTCGATCCAGCACCTCGCGACGGCACCGGCCCCCTGGTGGCCGTGTTCGTCGGTGGACCCAGCGGCAGCGCTTCGTTCTCCGGTGACGATCTGATGGCGCTGGCCGCCTCGGCCGGAGTCGCTGACCAGGTGCGGACCGAGCCGCCGGCCGTGCACGCCGAACTCGCCAGGTGGTTCGCGATCGCTGACCTCGTGGTCGTTCCCAGCTACAGCGAGTCGTTCGGACTCGTCGCGGTCGAGGCGCAGGCGACGGGCGCACCCGTGCTCGCCGCCGCCGTCGGTGGGCTGCCGGTCGCCGTCGATGACGGGCGCTCAGGCCTGTTGGTGCCGTCGCACAGCGCCGACGACTGGGCGCACGCGCTGGCCGGGGCGCTCGGTGACCCGGATCGATTGGCGAAGTGGCGCCGGGGTGCGGTGGATCACGCGGCCCGGTTCACCTGGGCGCGCACGGCCGATCAGCTCGTCGAGGTCTACGAGGGCGTGCTCGCCGAAAGCCCTCAGCTCGTGCGCCACGCCGGCTGACCCGGGAACGTCCGTGCCCGGCTGTTGAATGAGCGGGTGCTCCCCGACCACTGCGCGATCGTCGTCGTCGACGGGCACGCGGCGATCTCCGGTGGTGGCGGTGGCAGCAGCCTCTCCTGGGCCGGGCCGGTCGGCGACCTCGCTGACCTCGTTGCCGAAGTGGAGCGCGAGTCCAGGCCGCGATGGGTGATGTTCGCCGCCGCGACGGTGCTGCCGGCGCTGCTGGCACGCGACGTCCGGCTCGCCCGTTGCCACGACATCGCCGAGGTGCATCGGCTGCTGGCCGGGGGCTGGCGCGGGGACCCGCAGGTCGCGTGGGCGCACGTGCAGGGCCTCGCCGAGGAGGGCCTTCCCCGACCGCCCACCGGTGACCTGTTCGAGCCCGAGCCCGACGTGGGTGACCCGGCGGAGCCGACGGTGGCGTCGGGCTACCTGCGCGCGGACGCGTTCACCG
The DNA here is from genome assembly GCA_963724495.1 of uncultured Actinomycetota bacterium. GTDB lineage: Bacteria > Actinomycetota > Actinomycetes > Propionibacteriales > DAIQRJ01 > CAVRUZ01. The sequence continues at coordinate 88,152 of CAVRUZ010000001.1, forward strand.
AATGGGCCGTCGGCTCACCTGACCGCGTCGCGCGTCTCGCCGAACTCGCCCTCGAGCTGGCCGCTCGGCAGGTCGGCCTCCTGCGCGACGTGTCGGAGCGGGCCGTTCGGCTCGCGTGGTCGGAGTCCGCGGCCGCCGTGTTGTGCGCCGAACTCGAGCACGACGGTCTGCCGGTCGACGTCCCGGCCGCGCTGGAGCTGGTCGCGACGGCGGCAGGCCCACGACCCCACGACCCGCTCGACGCAGGCCGGATCCGCCGCGAACGCGACCTGCGGGTGCTGCGGCACCAGCCGGGCCGGGAGAACACCGACCTTCGCAACCCCGCCCAGGTTCTGCAGCTGCTCACGTCCGCCGGCGTCGTGGTCGACAACACCCGCAAGTGGGCGCTGGAACCCTTTCGCGACACCCACCCCGTCGTGGCCGACCTGCTCGACTGGCGCCGTGACGAGCGCATCGCCACCACGTACGGCTACCACTGGCTCGATTCCGCCGTGGGGCCGGACGGACGGCTCCGCGGCGGCTGGACCGCGTGCGACGGTGGCGGCGGGCGGATGACCGCGCAGAACGGGCTGCACAACCTGCCGGCACTGCTCCGCCCAGCGATCGCCGCCGAGCCCGGGCACGCCTTCGTGCGCGCCGACCTTGGCCAGATCGAACCGCGGGTGCTGGCCGCGGTGTCCGGCGACCCGGCGTTCGCCGAGGCGACCCGCGCCGACGACCTCTACGCACCCGTTGCCGCCAAGCTGGGTTCCGACCGGGCCACCGCCAAGGTCGCCGTGCTCGCCGCGATGTACGGGCAGCGGTCCGGCGCAGCGGGCAGGGCGCTCGGGGACCTCGAACGGGCGTACCCGGTCGCGATGGCCTACCTGGACAACGCCTACCGCGAGGGCGTGGAGGGGCGATCGGTGCGCACCTTCGGCGGACGCCTGATCCGGGCCGGGCTGCCGCCCGACCCTTGCCGACACGGGACCGGCCGCCGAACCCACGGACCCGCGTGGTCTCGGAGTCGCCCGGCGCCGCGGGTGGGCGTGGCCGATACCTCCGCAATGCCGTCATCCAGGGCGCAGCAGCGGAGTTGTTCAAGGCCTGGGCGGCAACGGTGCGACACGTGGTCGCCGACCTGGACGGGCGGATCGTCTTGTGCCTGCACGACGAACTGCTCGTGCACGTGCCTGACCGGCACGCAGAGACCTGCGCGGCGCTGGTCGAGCAGGCGCTCACCGACAGCGCCCGCAGGTGGGCACAGTCCGATCGGGTCCGCTTCGTCGCCGACACCTCGGTCATCCGACGGTGGTCAGAGGCGAAGGCCTAACCCGTCCGCTCGGCCCTGGCGACGATCCGCCGGACGCGAGCACCCACCGGGCGAGCGAGGCGCACGTCACTCTCCAGCAGGCGGCGCAGGGCCCGCGGCTCGGGATCGGTGAGATAGCGACCGATCGTCATCCCGTGACCGGGACGCAGCACCACCTGTACCTCGTCGCCCGCCTGCAGGTGGCCCGGCTCGAGCACCCGCAACATGGCCCCTACCCGGCCGGTGGCGTTGAACCGCAGATGGAAGTCTTCGATGCCCACGCGGGCCGAGAGGTTCTCGCACGGAGTCCGCGGCTGCTGCACCTGCAGGAGGACCGAACCGATCCGCCACTGCTCGCCGATCTCGGCGTCGGTGACCGCCAGTCCGCGCGTGTCGAGGTTCTCACCGAACCAGCCTGCCTGGATAGGCCGGCCGAGGTCGGCTTCCCAGAACTCGCGGTCTTCCTCGGCGTAGGCGTACACCGCCCGGTCCGGGCCGCCGTGCGACCGGGCGAACTGCCTGTCGCCGGCCAGCCCGTCCGCAGCCACCTGCACCGGTCCGGTCACGGGCCACTTGTCGATGCCGGTCAGACGCTGGTAGCCCTCGATGGGCTCGCGCATGACGTTCACCGATGTCACGGATGGCGGACGGGACTGCGCGGTCGGGGACATGGCTCGATCCTGCCCGTTGACTAGGGTGGCGGCCATGACTGCGCCGCACCAACTGATCCTGCTCCGACACGGCGAGAGTGCCTGGAACGCCGAGAATCGCTTCACTGGTTGGGTGGACGCCGATCTCAGTGACAAGGGCCTGGCAGAGGCAGAACGCGGCGGGCAGCTCCTGGCGGAGCGCAACCTGCTTCCGGATGTGGTGCACACCTCGGTGCTGCGACGTGCGATCGCCACTGCGAACACCGCGCTCCGCGCCTGTGATCGCGACTGGATCCCGGTGCAGCGGTCGTGGCGGCTCAACGAGCGTCACTACGGTGCGCTGCAGGGAAAGAACAAGGCCGAGACTCTGGCGGAGTTCGGCGAGGAGCAGTTCATGCTCTGGCGCCGCTCGTACGACGTCCCGCCCCCGCCGATCGATCCGGCCGACGAGTGGGCGCAGACCGGCGATCCCCGTTACTCCCTGCTTGGCGACGCCCGTCCTGCCACCGAGTGCCTCGCCGACGTGCTCGACCGGATGCTGCCCTACTGGTACGACGCCATCGCGCCGGACCTCACCGTCGGGAAGACCGTGCTGGTCGCCGCGCACGGCAACTCCCTGCGCGCACTGGTCAAGCACCTGGACGGCATGAGCGAGGAAGCCGTTGTGGCGTTGAACATTCCTACCGGGATCCCGCTGCTGTACCAGCTCGACAGCAACCTGGTGCCGCTCACCACAGGCGGGGAGTACCTCGACCCTGAGGCGGCCGCAGCGTCCATCGAGGCGGTGAAGAACCAGGGCCGGAAGTAGCCGGCCGGGCAGCGGCTACGAGCTGTCAGTAGAGCTGGTTGCCGTAGTCCGGTCCGTAGTAGGCGATCAGTTCCGCCAGCGTGCGCTCGTCGGCATCGACTTCCTTGGCGATCTCCGCACGACGGGGCACCGACTCCGGCTGCCACGTCGCCGGGTCCCAGAGCTGGCTACGGAGGAACGCCTTCGCGCAGTGGTAGAAGACCTCCTCGATCTCGATGACCAGGGCGAGGAGCGGCCGTTTGCCCTTGACGAGCATGGAATCGAAGAACGGCGCCGAGGAGACCAGCTCGGCGCGGCCGTTCACCCGGAGCGTGTCGCCACGACCGGGAACGAAGAAGACGGTGCCCACGTGCGGGTTCTGCAGGATGTTGCGATAGCCGTCCGCGCGCCGGTTGCCCGGCCGCTCGGCGAGCGCGATGGTCGTGGGACCGAGGACATAGGCCAGCGATCCGGGCGGGTCGCCCTTCGGCGAGACGTCGCAGCGACCGTCCTTGCTGGACGTCGCGACCAGGCAGAACGGCGACACCCTCAGCCACGCGACGTCGTGCTCGTGCAGGTGCGTCCTGACCTTGTCCCGCACCCGCGGCAACGGCTCGCCGATGAGTGCTGTCAGCTCGCTCTCGTCGCGCACCCGGACGGCGCCTCCAGTGCGCCGGCAGGCAGGGACTCGGTGTCAGTCACCCGGCCGAGCCTACGGTCGCGTCAGCCGCAGGAAGAACTGGAAGTGGGCGTCCTCGTTCTCCGGCAGGCCCTCGTGGCCGAAGTCCGGATACTCACGCAGCGTCTTGGGGCTCGTGATCCGGTTGTACGCGGCGAACTGGGTCGACGGCGGGCAGACCCGGTCGGCGAGCCCGACGGTCATCAGCACCTCGGCCTTGATCCGTGCGGCCAGCTGGGCGGTGTCGATGTAGCCGAGCTTCTCGAAGACCTCGTCCTCCCGCTCGTGCAGCGGGTCGAACTTGCGGAACCACTCCTCGATGTCGGCGTAGGCGTTCTTCGCCAGCTCGAGGTCCCACACCCGGCGGTAGTCGCAGAGGAACGGGAACTGCGCCGCGGCATGGGTGATCCTCGGCTCGAGGGCGGCGGCAGCGAGCGTGAGCCCACCGCCCTGGCTCCCGCCGACTGCGCCCACCCGGGTGGTGTCGATGCCGGGCAGGTCGAGGACCACCTCGGCCATCCGCTTGGTGTCGAGGAAGACCTGGCGGTAGTAGGCCTTCGCCGGGTCGTCGAGCAGGCCGCGCAGGATGTGGCCGCGCAACGTGTAGCCGCTGACGCCGCCGGCGTCGTCGGACAACCCGCCCTGCCCACGACAGTCGAGCGCGGCAACGGTGAAGCCGGCGGCCACGTAGCCCAGCGGGGTGGTCCAGTCGGGTGCTCGCCCGGACAGCCCGTGGTACATCAGCAGGACCGGAGTGTCCCGGCGTGGGCTGGTCGGCTGCCACAGCCGGGCATGGATGCGGGCGCCGTGGGTGCCGCGGAACCAGAGGTGCGAGCAGGTCGCGAACGGGACCTCGTAGCCGGACGGGGTGATCTCGGCGGCCGGGTCCACTGCGGCAAGCTCGGCCAGGGCGTCGTCCCAGTAGGAGTCGAAGTCGGCCGGGCGAGGCGTGCTGCCCAGATAGGAGTCGAGTTCCTCCCGCGGGAGGTCGAACAACAGCGGCATGCGGGACCCTTCCGGTCGGCGGTGGCGGTCCATTGTGGCGAACGCCAGATCCGGCCAGCTGCCGGGGCCAGGTATTCGCATGCTGACATCCAGGGGAAGCTCGAACAAGTATCTGCATGCTGATACTCCTGCTCGCTCGCTCTCGGTACTGCTGAAGCCGGATCAGTACCGCTGGCGTCAAACAACGGAGGCAACCAGGCAATTTCGTGCGATCCCGCTCACATCGGGCGCGATATCCGTGCATGCCCTCGGCGAGCGGGCTATGGTCATTTCATCGGTCGCACTGCTGCGATCTCCCCATTCTTCGTCGGTCCTCTGTCCTCGTCTGAGGTGCTTCCCCCCGCATGACCAGGTCGGCCTTGGTGCCCACTCGCGTCTCCGTTCCCCGCATCCCCCGATCTACCTCCCGTACCTGGGTGCCTGACTGGGCCGTCGCCCGCCGGCACTTCCTCCCGGTGCGTCCCTAGCGCCTCATCGTCGAACCGCGCATCCCTCTGCCCGAATGACGAACGCCCGGACTCCCGGGCGAAAGGTCTGTCATGTCAACCGCCGTGTCCCCGGCTGCCCGGACACCACTGCCCTCCCGCTCCGATCTCCGCCGGCTGCTTCCCAAGCAGCCCGAAACCCTTCGCCGACTGGCCCGCGCGCAACGCGGTCCTGACTCCTCGCCACCGCAGGACGCGAGTGTCAGTTGGCTGAAATGGCTGCTGCCCTACCTCACTCGCCGCCGGTCCGTCCTTCTGCTGGCGGTGGTGCCGGCGATCGGCTGGGTCGGCGCCATGGTCGTGGCACCACTGATCCAGCGCGCCGTCGTTGACGACGCTCTGGTCGCGCACACCAAGCCGCTGCTGCCGTGGCTGGGCATCTTGGTCGCCGCGGGTCTGACCCGGGCCGCGATGTCGACCATCTGGCGGTCTGCCGGCGGCCGGCTCGGCCTGCACGTGCTCACCGACATCCGTGACGACTTCTACGCCCATCTTCAGCACCTCGACCAGGCCGCCCACGAGCGGATGAACTCGGGTGCACTGGTAGCCCGGGTGAACTCGGACCTGCTTCTCATCCAGCAGGCCGCGAACCTGGTGCCGTCGGTGATCGCCACCGTGCTGCAGGTGGTCCTGGCCATCACGATCATGTGGGTGCTGTCGCCGATCCTGGCGGCGCTGCTCATCGTCGTGCTGGCTGTCCTGGTGGTCGCCGCCCGCTCCATGCACATGCGTGTGTACGCCGCTTCGTGGGACGCCCAGCAGGCAGAGGCCGAGATGACCACCGTGGCCGAGGAGGCCGTCACCGGCGTTCGCGTGGTGAAGGGATTCGGTCAGGAGCAGGCAGAACTCGACCGGTTCATCGGCTCGCTCGGTGCGATGTTCAGGGCGCGGGTACGGGCGATCCGGCAGCGGGCCCCGTTGTTGTCGACGCTGCAGGCCGGGCCGCTCACCGGACAGGTCATCGTCCTGGCGGTCGGCGGCATGCTCGCCCTCGGCGGACACCTGACCATCGGAACGTTCTTCGCCTTCCTTGCCTATCTGGCGGATCTCACCGGGTCGGCCAAGATGCTGGCGATGGTCATGGTGCTCGCGCCGCGCGCCAGGTCTGGTACGGAACGGGTGGCAGAGGTCTTCGCGGTCAAGGCCGAGGTCACCGATCCCGGTTACACCGCCGATGCGCCCGACCTGGTCGCCGGGCCGGCAGCCGCGACGAGTCCGCAGGTGCGCTTCGAGGATGTCCACTTCAGCTACCCCGAGGGCCAGGAAGTCCTCAAGGGCTTCGATCTCACGGTTGCGCCTGGCGAGACCGTCGCCCTCGTGGGCGCCACCGGATCGGGGAAGTCGACCGCCCTTCAGCTGGTGAACCGGCTGCGGGACGCGTCGTCCGGACGCGTGACGATCGACGGCGTCGATGTGCGCGACATTCCCCTGGTCGAGTTGCGCGACCGGATGTCGCTGGTGTTCGACGAGGCGATGCTCTCCTCCGGCACCATCTGGGAGAACGTGACCACCGGCAGGCCGGAAGCGACCCGGGCAGAGGTCGATGCCGTCACCCGCACGGCCAACATCCACAGCTTCATCCAGGGCCTCGACGACGGCTACGAAACCGTGGTCGGCGAGCAGGGCCTCACGCTCTCGGGCGGCCAGCGTCAGCGGCTCGCCTTGGCGCGGGCGCTCCTCTCGCGGGCGGACGTGCTGGTTCTCGACGACGCCACGTCCGCGGTGGATGTCGCGGTGGAGCGACACATTCTCGCGGCCATGCGTGACGATGTGGCCGACAAGACAGTCCTGGTGGTCGCCTACCGCGAATCCACTGTGGAGCTTGCGGATCGCGTGGTTCTGGTCGACGACGGCAGGGTGGTCGGCACCGGCACGCACTCCGAGCTCATGGCCCGCTCGTCGCTGTACCGCGGCCTGCTCTCCGAGAGCCCCGACGACGTCGGCCAGGACGAGGAGCCCTCCGGGCTCACGCCGCAGGCCTGGAAGCGGTCGGCTGCGCACGACGGTCGAGCACGCGTCGGTGACCCCATCACGCCGCGACTGGCCGCGGCTGTCGCGGCGCTGAAGCCCGCGACCGACCACACCGGTGTCGACGCGGAAGCGGAGAGCACACGAACCGACCGCTTCCGCCTGCGCCAGCTCGTGAAACCACAACGGTGGGGAGTGCTGCTCGGCGTCGCGCTCCTGCTCGTCGACGCTTTCGCCGGATTGTCCGGCCCGCTCCTGATGCAGAACGGGCTCGAGCACTCGGTGGGGACCGGCTCCGTCCGCCTGCTCGCACTCACCTGCCTGGTGTTCGTCGGCGTGGCAGTCCTGGACTTCGTCGCCGTCTGGGCGTGTCACTTCGTGACGTCGCGGACAACCGAACGCGTGCTGTACGCCTTGCGCGTCCGGATGTTCGCCCACCTGCAGCGCCTCGGCATGGACTTCTACGACCGGACGCACGCGGGCCGGATCATGACCCGGCTCACGTCGGACGTGAACGCCGTGGCCGAACTCGTCCAGACCGGCCTGACCAACGCCCTGGTGGCCGTGACCACGTTCACCGGTATGACCGTTGTTCTCCTTGTGCTGAACGCGAAACTGGCCATGATCGTCCTGGCGGTCGTGCCGTTCGCCGTGGTCTCCACCATCCTCTACCGCCGGGTCGTCGGTCCCAGCTACGAGAGGGCACGCGAGCTGAACTCCGCGCTCAACACCTTCCTGCACGAGACCCTCGCGGTGCTCCCGGTAACCCATGCCTTCGGGCGGGAGCACGCGAACCAGGACCACTTCCGCGATCTCGCCGGGCAGCAGCTCACCGTCCGTCGGCGGGCGGTCAAGGCGACGGCCCTGTACATCGGGTTCATCGAGGGCATGGCGGCGCTGACCGTGGCGGGCACCTTGCTGGTCGGCAGCACGCTGATCGCGAACGGGCAACTGCAGATCGCCGACCTGTTGCCCTTCCTGCTCTACCTGGCACTCGCTTTCGCGCCGGTGCAGCAGTTGGCCGCGGTCTTCGACGTGTACCAGCGGGCGAGCACCGGGCTGCGCCGGATCTCCGGGATGCTGGCCGAAGAGGCTTCGGTGGTCACGCCGGAGCATCCGACCGACCTGCACGACCATCTCGACGGGTCGATCGAGCTGTCGTCGGCGACGCTGCAGTATCAGGGCACGACGAGTCCTGCCCTGCGCTCGGTCGACCTGCGCATCGAGCCGGGGGAGCGGATCGCGTTCGTCGGCCAGACCGGTGCCGGCAAGTCGACGATCGCCAAGGTGATCACGCGGTTCTACGACGTCACCGGCGGCCAGGTGGCCGTCGACGGCGTACCGCTGACCGAGCTCGACGCCTCTGAATTCCGGCACCAGATCGGCTACGTCCCGCAGGAGCCGTTCCTGTTCTCGCGGTCGATCCGCGACAACATCGCCTACGGCTACGGCGACGTGACCGACGAGCAGGTGGAGGCTGCCGCCCGCGCCGTTGGCGCGCACGACTTCATTGCCGAGCTCGACGGCGGGTACCTGCACGAGGTGACCGAACGCGGGAAGTCGCTCTCGGCGGGGCAACGCCAGTTGCTCTGCATGGCCCGGGCATTGGTCCTGGACCCGTCGGTCCTGGTGCTGGACGAGGCGACCTCGCATCTCGACCTCGCCAGCGAGCGACGGGTCGAGGTGGCCATGCGGCGGGCGGCCACGGGCCGGACCACGATCGTCATCGCGCATCGTCCGCAGACGTTGCGGTGGGTCGACCGGGTCGTGACCGTGCACGCCGGCGAGATCGTCGACGACAGCCCGCGGGTCGCTGCGCCAGCACTCCCAGCCGCAGCCTGAGCCGAGAGGAACCAAGCTCTAGGGTTCGCCCATGTCGCGAGCGCAGGTGATCTTTCTCAACGGGGCGTCGAGCAGCGGCAAGAGCGCGGTGGCAAAGATCATCCAGGCCAAGGTGAGCGACGTGGTCTTCCTGCACGTCGCCGAGGACATGTTCTTCGACATGCTTCCGCCCGCGGCCCATGACCGGCCGGACTTCATGACGGTCGGCCTGCGCCTCTACACCGGGTTCGCGGAGAGCGTCGCCCTCCTGGCGGCCGGCGAAACCCACGTCGTGGTCGACACGGTTGGCTGGGTGGAAGGCAGCATCTCCGCCTTCCTGCGCGCCTGCGAGCACACGACCGTGCTGGCAGTGGGCCTGCACTGTGATCCGGCAGAGCTGCGCCGGCGCGAGGAACAGCGGGCCGACCGCCGGGTCGGCCTCGCGGAACAGCAGGCCGCGGTCGTGCACCAAGGCTGGCTGTACGACCTCGAGGTCGACACCACCTCGACCGGGATCGACGAGGTGGCGGACCAGATTGTCCAAGCCTGGCAGGCAGAACCGAGTGGCTGGTCGGCCTTCGACCGGATGCGCGAGGCCTCTGCGGCACAGTGCTCACCGACACCGAGCTCCCCCTAGGAGTAGACGTGCCTCATCCCTTCGTCGAGGTCGCTGACCGGTGCTTCGTCGCGCGCTACCGGCAATGGGACGTGAGTGTGGGCCTGGTCGCCGGGAGCGACAGCGCGATGGTGATCGACACACGAGCAAGTAGCCAGCAGGGCAAGGAAATTGTCCGCGACGTGCAGGCACTCGGCCTCGGGATCCCGATAACGAGCGTCGTCAACACGCACGTGCATTTCGACCACAGCTTCGGCAACGCGGTCTTCCCCGACGCGAGGGTCACGGCGCACGACACGGTCGGGCTCAGGTGGCGCGACGACGAGAGCCGCATCAAGGAGGTGTTCCGCGCCGACCCTGGTGACGGACCCGAGTACGGCTACACCGCGGCCGACGTGCAGGACCTGCTCGCAACGCCCGCACGCGGCCCCGACGACACCTTCGCAGAGGCCACCGAGATCCTGCTCGGAGACCGCGCGGTGACGCTCGCCTACTCCGGCCGCGGCCACACCGACGGCGACATCGCGATCCGCGTGCCTGACGCCGCAGTCACGTTCCTCGGCGACCTCATCGAGGAGTCGGCCACGCCGAGCATCGGCGGCGATTCCTATCCGCTCGACTGGGCTGCGACCCTGCGCCGGATCGGCGCCGACCTGTCGCCGAGCGAGGTGATCGTGCCGGGCCATGGGACCCGGGTGGATCGGGCGTTCGTCGAGAGCCTCAGCGCCGATCTCGAAACGATCGCCGCGACCATCCGGGGACTGCATGCGGCGGGCGTTGCGCCCGAGGAGGCCACCGCGGCCGGTGCCGACAGGTGGCCCTGGCCGACCGAGGCTCTTGGGCAGGCCGTCGTCCGCGGCTATCGCCAGCTGGAGGCTGCCGGTCAGAACCGGCTGTCGTCGTCGTCGCCGGGTAGATGCCGGTGACCAGGTAGATCACCCGCCTGGCCGTCGAGACGGAGTGGTCGGCGATCCGCTCGTAGTAGCGCCCGAGCAGGGCGACGTCGACGGCCGCCTCCACCCCGTCGGTCCATTCGTCGGCCAGCATCACCCGGAAGATGGACGAGCGAAGCGCGTCCATCCTGTCGTCCATCTCCATGAGTTGCTCGGCGGCGGTGACGTCGCGGCCGACGAAGTTGTCGCGCACCATCCCCACCATCCGGCGCGCCAACTCGCCCATCTCGGCGAACGTGGGCCGCAGGTCAACCGGGACGGCGATGTCGGGGTAGCGCATCCGGGCCACCTTGGCCACGTGCTCGGCCAGGTCACCCATCCGCTCCAGCTCGGCCACGATCCGCAGGCTGGCCACCAGGATGCGCAGGTCGGAGGCCACCGGCTGCTGCCGGGCCAGCTGGTCGAACGCCTGCTCCTCGACCAGCCGCTGCAACTGGTCGATCTGCGGGTCGTTACTGATTACCTGCTCGGCCAGCACGCGGTCGGCGGTCAACAGGGCTGTCGTGGACTGCTGCACGGCCGTCTGCACCATCTGCGCCATGGTGGTGAGCTCTTCGGCGATGAGGTCGAGTTGATGGTGGAAGGCGTTGCGCATGCGCCCACAGTAGGTGGACTAGGTGGACTGCGAGGTCCGTGCCGTGAACGGGGGATGAACGCTCGTCGACCTCCCAGCGGGCAACCGGCTGATCGTCGATGGCCGGGCGGTGACGCTCGTACGATCGACGCGTGGACCCGGTACTGGTGGCTGCGATCGCCGTTTCGGCGGCGCTGCTGGGCGGCGCCGGCGTTGCCGTCGTGTTGCACGCGGCTCGCCGGAGACCGGCACCCGATCTCACCGCCGCCGTGGTCACTGCTCCGCCAGACGTCGTCCCGCCTGGCGCGATCGCGACCCTCTCCGCCATGAGCTCGGGCGGAGTGGTGCTCGCGCGCCACGACGAGGTGCTGCTCGCCGTCGGGCCCGCGAAGACTCTCGGGCTCGTCGAGGGCGACCGGCTGACCTCACTCGAACTGCTCGATCTGGTCCGCGCGGTGCGCCGCGACGGCACCATCCGCACCGCCAGACTCGAGGTCGTGGACGAGCACGAGGAGATCCGGCACCTGGCTGCCCGCGTGGCCCCCCTGGACGACGACCTCATCTTGCTGCTGGTGGAGGACCGGACCAGCCAGCACCGGGTCGATGTGATGCGACGCGACTTCGTCGCCAACGTCAGCCACGAGCTGAAGACACCGGCCGGGGCGCTCACTGTGCTGGCCGAGGCCGTCGCCGACGCGCGCGAGGATCCCGAAGCCGTGCAGCGGTTCTCCGAGCGGATGGTCGTCGAGACCCATCGGCTCTCGCACCTGGTCCAGCAGATCATCGACCTGTCCCGGGTTCAGGACGACGACGTGGTGGCCGAGGCCCTCCCCATCGACGTCGACCAGCTCGTCGCGGAGGCCCTCGACCGGGTCGGGGTCGATGCGAGTGCCAAGCACATCTCGTTGGTCAAGGCGGGCCTGTCGGAGCTCGTCACCGTCGGGCACCGGGCCCAGCTGGTGATCGCCCTGGGAAACCTGGTGGAGAACGCCGTCAGCTACTCCAGTGACTACACCCGCGTGGTCGTCGACGTCCAGGCCGCCCGCTCCGGTCCCGATGTCGAGGAGCCGGACCTGCTGGAGATCTCGGTCACCGACCAGGGCCTTGGGATACCGGAGAGTGAGCAGCAGCGGATCTTCGAGCGCTTCTACCGGGTGGACCGGGCCCGATCGCGGTCCACCGGTGGCACCGGCCTCGGCCTCAGCATCGTCAAGCACATCGTCGCCGGACATCAGGGATCGGTTCGGGTGTGGAGCGCGCCGGGCCGCGGTTCGACCTTCACGGTGACACTCCCGCTCAGCGCGACAACCCGCCCGACGGAGTCGTCGGTGGCCGCCGTGAACCATGCACCCGCCGCTCGATGACACGAACGGATCCGAGGAGGCCGAAATGACCCGAGTCCTGGTCGTCGAGGACGAAGAGAGCTACTCCGACCCGCTCGCCTACGTGCTCCGTAAGGAGGGCTTCGACGTGTCGGTTGCGGGGACCGGCCCCAGTGCCCTCGCCGAGTTCGACCGCACTGGCGCTGACATCGTCCTGCTCGACCTGATGCTGCCGGGTCTGTCTGGCACCGAGGTCTGCCGCGAACTGCGGCGCCGGTCGACGGTGCCGGTGATCATGGTGACGGCAAAGGACGCCGAGGTCGACAAGGTGGTGGGGCTCGAGATCGGCGCGGACGACTACGTGACCAAGCCCTACAGCCCGCGCGAGCTGGTGGCCAGGGTTCGCGCCGTGCTGCGGCGGGGGAGTGATCCGGTGGAGGCGCTGCCTGACACTCTCGAGTCTGGTCCCGTGCGCATGGACGTGGAGCGGCACGTGGTCAGCGTCAATGGCGACGAGGTCAGGTTGCCGCTGAAGGAGTTCGAGCTGCTCGAGCTCCTCCTCCGCAACACCGGCCGGGTGCTCACCCGCAGCCAGCTCATCGACCGGATCTGGGGCGCCGACTACGTGGGCGACACCAAGACCCTGGACGTACACGTGAAGCGCCTGCGGGCCAAGATCGAGTCCGACCCGTCAACACCGGTGCACCTGGTGACGGTGCGTGGCATGGGCTACAAGTACGACGGCTAGGAGCCCGCCGGCGTCGGGGTCGCTGTTGGGACCGGCACGTCTGCGTAGTCGCCCTCCTGGTCGACCACCAGCACCTGCAAGGTGACCGCCGGCGAGTTCTCGAACGTCAGCCGCAGCGTGGTGGTGCCGCCGGGCTGAAGCGAGGGGTCGGAGAGGACCAGCATCGCGGTGCTGGCGTCGTCGAAGTCCGGGCCACGCTGGCCGATCTGGACGGTGCCGCCGGCGGGGATGGCGATCGCGGGTGCTGGGGTGACTTCGGAGTCACCCACGGTGACGCCCACCAGTTGGTCGGGGGTGGATCCGTTGTTCACCACCATCCCCATGAGGGCCCCGTGCCCCGGCTCGTCGCTCACCACCAGAAGACCGCGAACCCCCAGGTCACCGGTGTCGGTCCACACGCCGTCAGCCGTGATGACCGGGCGCTGGGTCTCTGCCTGGTAGAGGAACGAACAGCCCGAGATTCCGGTCGTCACGACGGCGAGGATGGCCGCAGCAACGCGAAGACGGGACCGGCGTGAGCGGGCGGTCGGCACGGGCGGGCTCCTCGGGGGTGGGATCGGGAAGAGACTAATGGCACGAGGTGCTGCCGGAAGCGCCGGTCGGAAGGTGTCTGGCCCGGCTCGCCGGCGCGACCGTGGCCTGGATCACCTCAGGGCGCACTTGTCAAGCCGTCACCATGCCACCATTGGGCCTCTGACCTGCGCAAACGCCTTGTTCGACAAGCTAACGAGTGGTAGTATGGGCGGTCGGAAAGGGGTCTAATACATGACTTTTCAGGTCGGGGAAACCGTCGTCTATCCGCATCATGGTGCGGCAGTGATCGAACAGATCGAGAATCGAAAGATCAAGGGCGAGGACCGCAAGTATCTGGTCTTGCGGATCAAGGCACAGTCCGACCTGGTGGTACGAGTACCGGCGGACAACTGCGACCTGGTGGGCGTGCGCGACGTCGTCGGCGCAGAGGGCCTCGAGAAGGTCTTCGAAGTACTGCGCGCTCCGTACACCGAAGAGCCGACCAACTGGTCCCGCCGCTACAAGGCGAACCTGGAGAAGCTGGCGTCCGGTGACGTGATCAAGGTTTCGGAGGTCGTCCGCGACCTGTGGCGCCGCGACAAGGACCGTGGCCTGTCCGCAGGCGAGAAGCGCATGCTGGCCAAGGCCCGGCAGATCCTCGTGTCGGAACTCGCACTTGCCGAGCGCACCGATGAGGAGCGCGCTGAAGAGACCCTCGACGAGGTGCTCGCCTCCTGAGCGGTACCCCCACCGACGCGGCCCCGAGCAGCGGTGCACCTCAGGGCATGCGCATCGGCGTCGGGGTCGACATCCATCAACTGCGAACCGGCCAGGTCATGTACCTGGCCGGTTTGTCGTGGCCGGACGAGCCGGCCGGTCTTGCCGGGCACTCCGACGGGGATGTCGCGGCGCACGCCTGCGCCGATGCCCTCTACTCGGCGGCCGGGCTCGGTGACCTCGGGGAGAACATCGGCGTCGACGAGCCGGAGGCCGCCGGGCGGAGCGGGGTCCAGATCCTGGTCGACGCGGCGGCGGCGGTGCGGGCGGCGGGATTCGACGTCGCCAACGTCTCCGTGCAGGTCATCGGCAACTCACCACGCATCGCGACGCGGCGTGCGGAGGCCCAGTCGGTGCTGTCCGCGGCCCTCGGTGCCCCAGTCTCGGTGAGTGGTACGACCGCCGACGGTCTTGGGCTGACCGGCCGCGGTGAAGGCATCGCGGCGGTGGCCTCTGCCCTGATTTGGCAGCGTTAATCTGGCACCTCTGATCTGGCTACCCTTGCCCGGTGCCTGAGACCCCGAGACCCGGCGACCAGCCGACGGGCCTGTCGCTGCAGCTCTACGACTCTGCGACGGGCTCGCTTCGGCCGTTCGTGCCGCTCGAGCCGGGACGGGTCTCGATCTACCACTGCGGGCTCACCGTGCAGTCCGAGCCACACGTCGGGCACATCCGCAAGGAGATCGTCTTCGACATCCTGCGTCGGTGGTTGGAACGCAGCGGTCACGAGGTCACGGTGATCGCGAACATCACCGACATCGACGACAAGACGCTCAGCAAGGCCGCCGCCGCCGGCATGCCATGGTGGCAGCACGCCTACGCCAACGAGGTCTCGCTGCACGAGGCCTACCGCGTACTCGGCTGCATCCCGCCGAGCTACGAGCCGCGGGCCACCGGTCACATCCCGGAGATGCTGGAGCTCATCGGGCTGCTGTTGGAGAAGGGGCACGCCTACGTCGCCGAGGACGCCTCCGGCGACGTGTACTTCGACGTGCAGTCGTGGCCTGCCTACGGCGAGCTGTCGCACCAGAAGCCGGCGGACATGCAGCCGTCGGAGGACGTGTCGTCGGGCGGAAAGCGCGAGCCACGCGATTTCGCGCTGTGGAAGGGCCACAAGCCAGCCGAGCCGATGTCGGCTTCGTGGCCGGCTCCGTGGGGCCGTGGCCGGCCCGGGTGGCACATCGAGTGCTCGGCGATGGCGGGCAAGTATCTCGGCGACACCTTCGACATCCACGGTGGCGGCATCGACCTCCGCTTCCCCCACCACGAGAACGAGCTGGCGCAGTCGCGCGCAGTCGGCCGCGGCTTCGCCCGGTGGTGGATGCACAACGCCTGGGTGACCTCGAGCGGCGAGAAGATGAGCAAGTCGCTCGGCAACGGGACGCTCGTCCGCGAGGTGGTGGAGCGCTATCCCGCCATGGGAGTGCGCTACTACCTGGCCCAGCCGCACTACCGCAGCCACATCGAGTTCAGCTTCGAGGCCCTGGCCGAGGCAGTCACGGCCTTCGAGCGGATCAAGGGCTTCCTGCAGCGTGCGACCGAACGTGTCGGTGTTGTCGAGCCGGCACTCGACCTGCCGCTGGAGTTCGAGACCGCGATGGACGACGACCTCGCCACACCGGCTGCGATGGGGGTCGTGCATCAGGCGGTGCATGCGGGCAACGTCCAGCTGGCCGAGGGTGACGACGCGGCCGTCGCCGGCACCGCATCGGCGGTGCGCGGGATGCTCGCGATCTTCGGGCTCGACCCCGCGGCCGAGAACTGGTCGAAGGTGAACAGTGCCGGCGAAGGGCTGGGCCAGGTTGTCGACGGCCTGGTGAGCGCCCTGCTCGAGCAGCGCACAGGTGCACGCGCCCGCCGCGACTTCGAGGCCGCCGACGCGATCCGCGACCAGCTCGGCACCCTCGGTGTCCGGGTGGAGGACACGTCCGGCGGCTCCCGCTGGACGCTGGACTCACCATCGAGGCAGGGAGCCTGATGCCCGGAAACTCCGATCGAAAGGGCGCCATCCGGACCCGCCGCGGGGGCAATCCCGTTGCCGGTTCCGGTGGCCGCCGCAAGAAGGGCCTCGAGGGGCGTGGGCCCACGCCGAAGGCGGAGGATCGCCCGAACCACAAGGCGTTCCGTCGCGCCCAGCACGCCAAGTCCGTGGCACCCGGAGAGCGGCGCACGCCGTCCCGTCGCCGCGACGAGACGGGCCCGGACGTGGTGGCGGGCCGCAACTCGGTGCTCGAAGCGCTGCGCGCCGGGGTTCCGGTGAGCACCCTGTTCGTCGCCGAGCGGATCGACCGCGACGACCGGGTCCGTGAGGTGCTGACGCTCGCGGCGGAGGCGAACATCCCCATGCTCGAGGGGCCGCGGAGCGAACTCGACCGACTCGCTCATGGCGCGTCGCACCAGGGTCTGCTGATCCAGGTTCCGCCCTATGACTATGCCGATCCGAACGACCTGCTCGATGTCGCGGCGAAGGCGGGGGTGCCGCCGCTGCTGGTGGCTCTCGACGGGGTCACCGATCCCCGCAACCTCGGCGCGATCGTTCGATCAGCCGGTGCTTTCGGTGCGCACGGCGTGGTGATTCCGCAGCGACGTGCCGCGCAGATGTCCGCGTCGGCCCAGAAGGCAGCGGCCGGTGCTGGTGCACGGGTGCCGGTGGCGCGGGCGGTCAACCTCGCTCGCCAGCTCGGTGAGTACGCCGAAGCGGGTTTGCAGATCGTCGGTCTCGACGGAGCCGGCAAGGAGTCGGTGGGCGAGGTCGCAGCCGACCTTGCTGATGGCATCGGCGTGGTGATCGTGGTCGGATCCGAGGGACAGGGACTCAGCAGGCTCGTGCAGCGCTCCTGCGATCGGATCGCCCGGATCGACATCGCCAGCTCAGTGGAATCACTGAACGCCTCGGTTGCGGCGAGCCTCGCGGTCTATGAGTTCCACAAGGCCCGCGGTTAGTGGACCGAGTCGAGCAGATCGTCGAGCGGGCTCGGGCCTGGGTGATCCGCGACGAGCGGGTACGCGGTGCCCTGGTCCATGGATCTGCTGCGCGAGGTGACACCACGCCGTTGTCGGACGTCGATCTGATCGTGGTGTCCCAGCCCGGGCAGCGCGAGGCCATCTGGGCGGAACGGTCACGGATCAGCCGCGACCTGCTCGGAGCCGACGTCGTCGAGGCGCACGAGGTTCCGCACCAGCGGCCGTTCCGGTGGCAGGCGCGCACCGCAGACCTGCGGATGCTCGACCTCGCGCTGGACGAGGGCAGCATCGAGATGTGGAGTGGTCTTGCGGGCGAGGTCGAGTTCCTGGTCGACCGCGCCGACCTGGCGCGGGACCGAGAGGCCTGGATCGCTGCATACGAACCGCCTCGCTACGACACCCTCGGCCAGAACGACGAGACGTGGGCGATCCTTTCCTGGCTGGCCGGTGCGCTCCTGCGCGGTCGGATCTGGCTGGTGCGATGGGGCATCACCGATCTGATCGGGCGGCGGATCCTGCCGGTGACCGACCAACTCGAGTACACCATCGGCGTCTCCCCGGCGGATCGCCCGCTGATCGAGCAGCTCGACGCCGCTCTGCCCGCCTCCATGGACCGGGCGGAGCTGGCGAGATCACTGCGGGATGTGGCCGGTCTTTACGAACAGCTGCTGGCCGACTGGGCCGGGCGCACCGGAGTTCCCGCGCCCTCGTCGCCGTTTGCGCCAGCGGTGCGTGACGTCCTCCGTCGACTCGTGGAGGGCGGCGGCGAGCGACTCGCCTAGCGCCGCCGCAACGACGGCTCGGTCAACGACGGGGGCCGATAGCCCGCATCGCCGGCATTGACGTTGGTGCCCGGCGGCACGATCTCGTCGATCTGGTCGAGCGTCTCCTCGCTCAACGTGACCTCCGGCGCTCCGAGCTGGGACTCGAGCTGATCCATCGTTCGTGGTCCGATGATCGCCGACGTGATGGCCGGGTGCCGGAGGACGAAGGCGAGCGCGAAGTCGACCATGCTGACGCCCAGGCTCTCGGCCAGTTGGGCAAGCTGCTCGACGGCCTCCAGCTTGCGCTGGTTCTCCGGCGTCGAGAGGTCCACCCGACGGCCTCGGTTCGAATCGGGAGCGTCCTGTCCCTTGCGGTACCGGCCCGTCAGCCAGCCTCCGGCCAGCGGGCTCCACGGGATGACGCCCATGCCGTACTTCTCGCAAACCGGGAGGACGTCTGCCTCGATCCCGCGCACCAGCAGCGAATAGGGCGGTTGCTCGCACACGAAGCGCTCCCGACCGCGGCGCTCGGCAACCCACTGGGCCTCGACGATCTGGTACGCCGGGAAGGTCGACGAACCGAAGTACCGGATCTTGCCCGCTCGCACTAGGTCGGTCAGGGCGCCGAGCGTCTCATCGACATCTGTCGTCGCGTCCGGTCGGTGAATCTGGTAGAGGTCGATCCAGTCGGTGCCGAGCCGGCGCAGGCTGTTGTCGACCTCCTGCACGATCCAGCGGCGCGAGTTGCCCGCGTTGTTGGGGTCGTCGCCCATCTTGCCGTGTGCCTTGGTCGCCAAGACGATGTTGTCGCGCCGTCCCCCCGCCAGGGCCTTGCCCACGATCGTCTCCGACTCTCCCTGGGAGTAGACGTCGGCAGTGTCGATGAAGTTGATGCCGGCGTCGATCGCGCGGTGGATGATGCGCACGGAGTCGTCGTGATCGGCGTTGCCCGACCCCCCGAACATCATCGCGCCCAAACACAGGGGGCTGACCTTCACGCCGGTGGTTCCGAGAATCCGATAGTCCATGCCGGTGAGCCTAGGGCGAGGGCTCGCGATGGGCTTCACCCCGACATCGCGCGACAGTCCGCTGACGTGACTCGTCCGGAACGCTGAGCTGGGAATCGGTCATCGAGCGACACGTTTCAGCGGATCCGATGTCGATCGTGTCGATCCGCTGAGCCAGGGCTGCAGCCGGGCCACGTGGTGTGCCGCAAGGCCCGCGGGTACCTTCCCGCCATGCCTGAAGCGGTGGTCGTGGGAGCCGGAATTGGCGGCGTGGCCGCGGCGGTCGCCCTGCAGCAGTGCGGGTGGCGCGTCACCGTGCTGGAACGGGCGCCAGTACTGGGTGAGGTGGGCGCGGGCCTGTCCATCTGGCCCTCGGCGGCAGAAGCGCTGCGCCAACTCGGCGTGACCGGCATCGAGCCGGGAGTCCTGCCCGCCGGGGCTTCTGGACTGCGCACGGACAGCGGTCGCTGGATCATCCACGGGTCCGCCCTCGGTGCCCAGGTACCGGTCATGATCCACCGGTCCCGGCTGCACGACCGGATCACGGACCAGTTCGGCCCAGGCATCACGGTCCGCACCGGGTACACGGTCACCGGAGTCGACCAGGACGACACCGGGGCCACGGTTAGTGGTACCGGTGAGCAGTTGCGCGCCGACCTGGTCGTAGGCGCAGACGGCCTCCGCAGCGCCGTGCGCAGTGCCCTCCATCCGGAGTACCCAGGCCCTCAGTACTCGGGCTACACGTCCTACCGGGGTCTCGTCGAACTCGACACCGCTGACGGCGGCGGGGAGACCTGGGGCAGTGGTCGACGGTTCGGGTTCGCGCGGCTCGAGGACGGCCGCATCTACTGGTACGCGACCGCCAACCAGCGGGAACACGAGCCGGGGGACCTAGCCGCTGTCAGGGCGGCGTTCGCCACCTGGCATGAACCGATTCCTGCGATCCTCGGTGCGGCCACGCAGCTCCTGCAGACGGACATCAACGACCTGCCTCTGCCGCTGGTTCCTTTCGTTACAGGGCACGTGGTTCTCCTTGGTGACGCCGCACACGCGATGACTCCGAACCTCGGCCGGGGAGCCTGCTCAGCGATCGAGGACGCAGGCGCCCTCGCCAGGCATCTGGGTGGCACGAGCGACCTGACCTCGGCACTGACTGCCTACGACCTGGAACGACGGCCGGCCACAACCAAGCTGGTGCGGAGATCGCGCAGAGTCGGACAGGTGGGACAGCTGGAGAACCGGTTTCTTCGTGGGGCTCGCGACAACCTGGCGGCACTTGGCGGCAAGCTCGCTTCAGCCAGGGCGTCGTTGGGTCCGACGCGCCGACGCTAGGCGGGAGGCAGTCTCCTGGTGCCGGTGTGGTCGACGAGATAGGTGGCTGCTTGGGTGGGGTCGCGCCAGAGGTAGATGCCCGGGAAGGGCTGGACAACCTGCCAGCCGCCGTGGGTCTTGAGAAGGTGGTGGAAGACGGTCATGGGTCCGTAGTTGCCGACCGTGATTGGCCGGGTGGTCCGGTGGCTTGGTAGGGGATGGTGTGGTCGATCTGTTTGTTGCGGGTGGTGTTGGTGGCGAACGGGAAGGTGTCGGCAGGTGTCATCAGGTGCACGGCATGGCGGTGGCGAACGTGGGATTTCCCAGGCGTCGATGGGTATCTGGTTGGCGAGGTCGAGCACCGGCGTGACGGTGATCCGGCAGCCGCCGAGGTGCTGCTTGACCCACTGGGCGGTGATGGGCGGTTGGCCTTCGACCCGGGCGACACCGATGGTGCAGTCGTTGTCGATCGTGTCCTGTGAGAGGTGGACGAACAGCCGGACAGTCGGGGAGCAGGTCCTTGTCGTCAAGGACTGGTGTGCTCGATCGGAGCGGGTGTCGACGTCGGCCAGGCTGCAGTGCTGGTCACCGTCGAGGTCGGGATCGGGAACTGGCAGATCCGCAGCCGTTTCAGCATCGGCTGACGCTTCGTTCTGGCTGGCCCGCCAGGTGGCGTAGGCCCGGAGGACGTGCACGGCCTGGGTGGGGTTGGCCAAGATCAGCACGGCCTTGACCCGGCGTTCATCGAGGCTGGCGGTGTCGCCGAAGTCGAGCAGTGCTTGGGCGAGGTAGGTGACGGTCGCGTCCAGGCGGGCGATGACTGGGAAGGGTGCGTGCACGAAGAACCCACGCAGGCCGTACTCGTTGGAGCGGGTGGGTGCGGCCGCCAGCCGCGTTCCTGCTTCTTCCTCCCGCTTGGCGGCGGTGGCCGGGTCGGCGGTGATGATCGAGGCATCGAGCAGTTCGATGAACCGGGTCCACGGCAGGCGACCGTCGGCTTCCTCTGCCACCGCCTGGTCAACCAGCTTGGCGTGGGCCTTCGCGAGGTGTCGGGTCTTGCGCGCGACCTCGCGGGCATAGGAGGCCTTCACCTCCAAGGCGTGTACCCGCTGCCACAGACAGGGGAGTCGGTAGTACAGGTCGAGGGCGTCGGCGATCAGGCGGGCACCGGCGTAGGCCGACAAGCCGAGCCGGGCGCCCAGCATGACCGGGGCGAACTCGGCCACCGTCGGAGTAGCGGCACCGCCGAGTTGCTTCAACCCTGCCCGGCCCGGTAGCGGCTTGGCCCCCTCGATCGGCACTGCACCGTTCAGCAGCGCGAACCGCACCGCCAGCACCAATACCTGCGCTTCGGCCTTCCGGACGTCCGCGTACAGCGCACCGGCCAGGTCCAGGACCTCGTTCCTGGACAAACCCTCCAGCTCCACCGCGTCCGACATGAGAACAACCCAACCACCCACCACCGACATTCCGCTGCCGTATCTGACGCCGGAATGCCCTTATCCACAAGAGGATTCGTAACGGTTCGGCAACGCAGGCGTTCTCGCTGCATGCGTCGTGAACGCGCATCGCAGCTCACGCGGTCACTACCGCCGACGGTGTGCGTCGTTCTCGTCGCGCAGTTCCTGGTTCTCGCCCTCCAGCGCGAGCACGGCTTCCACGCCGGCGATGTTGAGGCCAGCCTCGAGCAGGTCGCGGATGTGGCGAAGCCGGTCGAGATCGTCCTCGCTGTACCGGCGGGTGCCGCCTTCGGTCCGACCGGGCGACAACAGCCGGCGGGCCTCGTACAGGCGCAGCGCGGGGATGCTCATGCCGACGAGGTCGGCCGCGACCGAGATCCCGTACACGCCCTTCGCGCTGCTGACCTGCGGACGTTCCGCCACCGAGGGATCTCCTCTCAACACTTGCGGTCTTGTGTCTGCGGTGCTATATAAAACCTCACGCGCATGAAGTAGATCACAGATCCCATGATCTGTGGCACAGGCATCACAGTCTTGGAGATGGAGGTGGAACCGATGCTGATGCGCACTGACCCGTTCCGCGAGTTGGACCGGCTCACTCAGCAGGTATTCGGCACCCAGGGAACAGTCGCCCGGCCGGCGGTCATGCCGATGGACGCGTGGCGCTCGCAGGACAAGTTCCTTGTGGAGTTCGATCTTCCGGGAGTCACGTCGGAGTCGATCGACATCGACGTCGAGCGCAATGTCGTGACGGTGAAGGCCGAGCGCCCACTCCTGGAGGACGCCAACACCGAGCTCATCGCGGCCGAGCGCCCGCGAGGCGTCTTCAGCCGGCAGCTGATCCTCGGGGACAACCTCGACACCGAGCACATCGCAGCGAACTACGAGGGTGGCGTGCTCCGGCTGGAGATCCCGGTGGCGGAGAAGGCCAAGCCACGCAAGATCTCGATCAGCAACGGGACGAACGATCGTCAGGCGATCAGCGCCTGACCCGCTCGGGGTGAAGACGATGTTCGACTCAGCGCGCGGCACCGACACTCTGACGGACGACTTCGTCGACCTGGTCTGTGCCGACCCGCTGCTACTACGCGCCGAATTCGACGCCCTGGTTGCCGCTTCCTGGGACAGCGAGCCGCCGACACCGCCGACCAGCACCCGGACCCTGGTCGGCGTGGTCGATCCCGATCGTCGGCGGCGCTGGTACCCGCTGGTGGTCCAGGCCGTCGGTCAGCCACGCCCACTGCGCATCGACGCAGAGGTCCACCAGCGGTCGCCGCCGGCGTGAGGTTGATGTCGCTTCGGGCGGTCGCTGGCTAGCGACCGCCCGACGTGACGGCCGCAAGCACGAGCCGGGCCAGGCGCTCGTAGGCCTGGGCGTCGGTCAGGCCGGTTCGCCTGGTGAGGTCGCCGGTCACGATCCCGTGCATGACTTGAGCAACCACCTCGCCGACGAAGGCGTCGTCGAGGTCGCGGAAGTTGCCACTCACCCTGCCCTCGCGCAGCAGGTCGCGTACCCGGTCGGCCGCGATCCGGGTATTGCGTTCGTAGACGGCACGGGCAGGCCCGAATGCCGCCATGTCGGCGAGGAAGGCCCGGCTGGCGGGTTTCAGGGCAGCGGCAGCAGCACGCAGGTACGTCGCGATCCGCTCGGCGGGCGTGCCGGCCTGGGCCACGTGGTGCTCGACGAAGTCGGTGGTCCGCCGGAAGAAGTGCACGACCACAGCGGCCGACAACTGTTCCTTGCTCGGCGCGATCTGGTACAGCGTCGTCTTCGAGCAGTGCAGGCGCGCCGCCAGGTCGTCGAGCGTGAACTGGGAGAACCCTTCGGCGAGGAACAGTTCGAGCAGCCGGTTCAGCAGTTCGGCCTGTCGCCGGGTGACCCGGCGATTCGGCGCGGCGGCGGTCACACGACCAGCCTAGAGCGCGCAAGGCCGTGTTCGTCCGCGCGAAACATGCAGTCGGGACAGGTTGGCGCCGGACAGGTCGCGACATGTCCCACTTCGCGGTCTGTCCGTGCATGTTTGGCGCGACCTAGTCGTCTCGCGAGCTGGGCCGGCCCTCCTCGAAGCCAGCCGCCGACTGCACGCCCACCACCGCCCGCTCGTGGAACTGGGCCAGGTCGGTCGCCCCCGCGTAGGTGCACGCCGACCGCACCCCGGTCACGATCTGGTCGATGATCGCCTCGACGCCGGACCTGGCGGGATCGAGGTACATCCGCGAGGAACTGATGCCTTCTTCGAACAGGGCCTTGCGATCCCGGTCGAAGGCGGAGTCGGTGCGCGTGCGCTGCCGGACAGCTCGCGCGGACGCCATCCCGAAGCTCACCTTGTACATCCGGCCGTCTGAGTCGGTCTGCATGTCCGCAGCGCTCTCGTAGGTGCCTGCGAACCACGACCCGACCATGACGTGCGAGGCTCCCGCTGCCAGCGCAAGAGCGACGTCGCGAGGGTGCTTGACCCCGCCGTCCGCCCACACGTGCCGATCCTGCGCAGCGGCGGCCACCGCACACTCAGCAACCGCCGAGAACTGCGGCCGGCCCACCCCGGTCGCCATTCGGGTGGTGCACATCGCGCCAGGTCCGACTCCGACCTTGACCACGTCGGCGCCTGCGTCGATGAGCTCGCGGGTTCCTTCTGCGGTCACCACATTCCCCGCCACGACGGGGACGGTCGGCGCACACGCACGGACCTGTGCCAGCGCCTCGAGCATCCTGTCCTGGTGGCCATGCGCCGTGTCCACGACGAGGACGTCGGCTCCCGCGGCCAACAGCGCCGTTGCCTTGGCGGCCACATCGCCGTTGATTCCGATCGCAGCACCGACACCGAGACGTCCTTCGCCGTCGAGCGTGGGGGAGTACAACGTCGACCGCAACGCCCCGACGGGAGTCAGGACGCCGACGAGGGCACCGTCCGACGCGACCACCGGTGCGATGCGGATGTGCGCCTCGTGTAGGCGCTCGTAGGCGTCGCGAAGGTCGATGCCCTCGGGCAGGGTGTAGGGGTCCGACGCCATCACCTCGTGCACCTGGGTGAACCGGTCCACGTCGGCGCAGTCGGCAATGGTCAGGATGCCTGCAGGGACAGGTCGATCGCCACTCCCGTCGACCACAACAGCGGCCCCGTGTGCCCGCTTGGACAACAGGGCAAGGGCGGCACCGGTGGTGCTGTGCGCATCGAGCGTCACCGGTGTCTCGTACACCGGATGCCGGCTCTTCACCCAGCTGATGACATTGGTCACGACGTCGAGCGGAATGTCCTGTGGCAGAACGACAATCCCACCGCGACGTGCCACGGTCTCGGCCATCCGCCGCCCGGCGATCGCGGTCATGTTGGCCACTGCAACGGGAATCGTCGTGCGCAGACCGTCCGTGGGCGTCAGGTCGACGTCCAGGCGGGACGAGACGCCCGAGCGACACGGGACCATGAACACGTCGTCATAGGTCAGGTCGTACGGGGGCAGCTGTCCGTCGAGGAATCGCACGACGGAACAGCCTACGGGCCAGCAGAGGATGCCCGCGGCACGCGACCGGGCGCCCGAGCGGCCCCGCGATCAAGGCATCGGCGGGATCGTCGCTACTGTGCCCGCATGCTCCGCACCATCGCGGTCAGGAACTTCCGGTCGCTCTGCGACCTGGTGGTGCCCTTCGGCCCGGTCACGGTGATCACCGGAGCCAACGGGACCGGAAAGTCGAACCTCTACCGGTCGATCAGGCTGTTGGCCGCGTGCGCGCAAGGAACCGTCACGACCGCGCTGGCCGCCGATGGCGGTCTCTCCAGCGTCTTGTGGGCTGGTCCGGAGCGCCTGTCCGAGGGAATGCGCAGCGGTGCGGTGCCCGTGCAAGGGACGATGCGGCGGGACTCGGTGAGCCTGCAGATGGGCTTTGCCGGCGACGAGATGGGCTACCTGGTCGACATCGGCTTGCCCACACCCATCGAGCAGTTCGGCCCAGACACCATGTTCGGCCAGAACCCCACGATCAAGCGGGAGATCCTGTTCGCCGGTCCGGTCATGCGACCTGCGGCAACGCTCGTCGAGCGCAAGGGCCCGCTGGTTCGCAGCAGGGACGGACGGGACTGGGTTCATCTGAGTGAAGGTCCTGCCGACGCATGTCAGCATGCTGAGTCAACTGGTGGAGCCGGAGCGTGCGCCGGAGCTCCTGCGTCTGCGGGAGTCCACCCGGGCCTGGCGGTTCTACGACGGGTTCCGCGTTGACCCGCAGGCGCCGGCCCGTTCGCCAGGCGTCGGAGTCGTCACCTCCAGGCTCTCCGATGACGGGCACGACCTTGCGTCCGCGCTGCGGACCATCTACGAGTACCCCGACCGCGTGGGTCACCCACGACCGGATCTGGCCGGTGCGATC
The DNA here is from genome assembly GCA_963724495.1 of uncultured Actinomycetota bacterium. Taxonomy (GTDB): domain Bacteria; phylum Actinomycetota; class Actinomycetes; order Propionibacteriales; family DAIQRJ01; genus CAVRUZ01. Next base: position 114,207 of record CAVRUZ010000001.1, read on the forward strand.
GAGATGGCCTTTCCTGGTTCGACCTTGGAGATCACCGAGGACAACGGCCTGTTCACGTTGCGGTTGCGTCAGCAGGGGATGTTGCGCGCCCTCACCGCCGCCGAGCTCTCCGACGGGACCCTGCGTTACCTGCTGTGGATCGCCGCGTTGCTCAGCCCGGAGCCGCCGGACCTGATGGTGCTCAACGAGCCGGAGACGAGCCTGCATCCGGATCTTGTGCCTGCACTCGCCGGTCTGGTCGCCGAAGCCGCATCTCGAACCCAGGTTGTGGTCGTGACCCACAACCCCATGCTGGTGCGGATGCTGGCGTCCTATGACGAGACCGAGTTGGTGGAACTCGCAAAGGACACTGGCGAAACGGTGGTCGCCGGCAAGGACCGATTCGACCGGCCGTCGTGGAACTGGGGGAAGCGCTGAGCTCGAGCGTTCCGAGTCAGCTTTCTGCCTTCTCGTCGCTGTCGCGCCGGATCACTGCGAGTTCGCCGGTCTCCGGGTCGAGGGCAACGAGTTCGTCCGGGCGGTGCCGCAGGACGCGGTCGGTGTAGCTCGACAGGGTCTCGTCGATGCCGACCTCGTGGCCCGCCTGCTCCGCCGTGTACCACCGGTGCTCGAGAACCTCGTGATACAGCTGGGCGGAATCGAGCTTTGCCCGCAGGTCGGCTGGAATCGCCTGTACGACCGGCTCGAACACCCGGGTGAGCCACTCGTGCGCCAGCATGTCGTCGCCCAGGCCCTGCTGGTCGGTGGCAACCGCGTACTCGGCGATGTCGTTGAGCAGACGGCGAGCCTGGTTCTCCTCCACATCGAGGCCGGTCAGATGCAGGAGCCGCTGCCGGTGGAATCCGGCATCGACCACCTTGGGCTGGATGCGCACGGTGTCGCCGCCGATGTCGGTGACGATGTCGATCTCCGCGACGTCGAACCCGAGATCGTTCAAGCGGCGCACGCGACTGGAGATGCGTTGCGTGTCGGTGTCGGTGAACTCCTCGGGTGCCACCAGTTCGTTCCACAGCGCGCGATAGCGCTGGTCGAGCCGGTCGGTGACCGCGTGCAGGTCGGCGTCCTCCGCGAGGACGCCGGCCGCCTGAAGATCGAGGAGCTCGCCGAAGATGTTGGTCGTGGCCAGCTCCACGTCGTAGGCCCGCTGACCCTCGGAGAGGCGGTGCCTCAGATCGCCGGTCTCCGCGTCGACCAGGTAGGCGGCGAACGCGTCGGCGTCGCGGCGGAACAGGGTGTTCGACAGCGAGCAGTCACCCCAGGAGAAGCCGTCCAGGTGCAGCCTCACCAGCAGCACCGCAAGGGCATCCACCAGGCGTTGCACGGTGTCGGGCCGCGGGCTGCCAGCGAACACCGCTCGATACGGAAGGGAGTAGGCCAGGTGGTCGGTCAGCAGCAACGCGTCCAGTTCCTCGCCGTCGCTGGCCACCCTGTCGGTGACGACACCGATCGACGAGACAACCGGGAGGTCGAGCCTGCGCAGCTCACGCAGCAGCTGGTGCTCGCGCAGAGCCACGTGCGGCGCCATCTCCTTCACTGCAAGGACTCTGCCGTCGGCGCGGACGAACCGCACGACATGGCGCGAAATGCCGCGCGGAAGGGCCACGACGATGTCGTCCGGCCAGTCCTCGAGGGGAAGCGCCCACGGCAGGCCCAACAGTCCGGGCCGGGGCGAGACCGCGGTGAACGACGGCATGCCTCGACCCTAGGGCCGTAACGCGCTCCGGCCCGCACCCGTCGAGATGACGGGGCGGGCCGGAGGCCGTTGGCTGGAAACGGTGACGCGGCTACCCGATGGTGAGGTTGGCCCCGCTGACCTTGGAGAACACGTGCACCTTGTCCGGGTCCACAGTCAGCGACGCGGTCGTGCCGGAGTGCCACTCCTGCCGGGTGGTGACACGGGCGACGATCTGCCGTTCGGTGTTCTCCATTCCCTCCTGGAAGGCGTAGAGGAAGGCGTCGGCGCCCAACTCCTCGACCAGGGCGATGGTGACCCGGAGGCCGTGCTCGCGATCGTCGGCCACAGTGAAGTCCTCTGGCCGGATCCCGATGACCAGCTCGGACTCGTTGCCCAGCTTGGACCGCACGTCGCGGGGTGAGCGGAACCGTCAGCCCTGACACATGTGCCGACTCGCCCTCCAGCTTCGCGTCGACGAGGTTCATCGCGGGCGACCCGATGAATCCGGCGACGAACAGGTTGTGCGGCCGCTCGTAGAGGTGAAGTGGCGTGTCGACCTGCTGGAGCACGCCGTCCTTCAGCACGGCCACCCGGTCGCCCATCGTCATCGCCTCGACCTGGTCGTGCGTGACGTACACGGTCGTGATGCCGAGCCGGCGCTGGAGGGCGGCGATCTGCGTCCGGGTCGAGACGCGCAGCTTCGCGTCGAGGTTCGACAGCGGCTCGTCCATGAGGAAGACCTTGGGCTCACGAACGATGGCTCGCCCCATCGCGACCCGCTGGCGCTGACCACCGGACAGGGCCTTCGGCTTGCGCTGGAGGAACTCCTCGAGCCCGAGGAGCTTCGCGGCGTCAGTGACCTTCCGCATGCGATCGGCCTTGGAGATCCCAGCCATCTTGAGCGCGAAGCCCATGTTGTCGGCCACGGTCATGTGCGGGTAGAGCGCGTAGTTCTGGAAGACCATCGCGATGTCGCGGTCCTTGGGCGGCAGATGCGTGACGTCGCGGTCGCCGATCGAGATACCGCCCTCGTCGACCTCCTCGAGCCCTGCGAGCATCCGCAGCGACGTCGACTTCCCGCAGCCGGACGGTCCGACGAGCACCATGAACTCGCCGTCCCCAACCTCGAGGTCGAGCTTGTCGACCGCGGCCGTGTCGGTCCCCGGGTAGATCCGTGTTGCCTCTGCGTAATTCACACTGGCCATGAAGCTTCATGCTCCTTCCACCGGCAGGAACGTGCCGGACGATCCGTTGTGGGTGCCTCGTCGTGCGCGGAGTGCTTGACCAGTAAAGCGGTCGGAGGGCGGGGTGTCATCGATCCGCGCTAGCCGGAAGCGGCCGCTGGCACTTTTCTCGGCCTCGAGGGCGACAAATCGGGGCCGTGGCCGCTATAGGCCACGCGTCACTAAGCTCTCCGCATGCCCAAGCCTCGCCTGACCGAGGTCGCCGACTTCGCCGGCGTCTCGGAGGCAACGGTCTCGCGGGTGCTCAACGAACGTCCGGGCGTTGCCGACGTCACCAAGCAGCAGGTGCTCACCGCACTCGACGTCCTGGGCTACGAGCGGCCGTCGAAGCTCAGGAGCCGCAGCGCCGGGCTGGTGGGGCTGATCGTCCCGGAACTGGACAACCCGATCTTCCCGGTGATGGCGCAGGTGCTGCAGATCGCGCTCGCACAAAACGGCTACACGGCTGTGCTCTGCACGCAGACGCCGGACTCGATCGGGGAGGACGACTACGTCGGCATGCTCTCCGAGCTGGGGGTGTCGGGGATCGTCTTCGTTTCCGGACTGCACGCCGATGCCACGGTCGACCCGGAGCGGTACCGAGCGCTGGTGCGGATGCGGCTCCCGATCGTCCTGGTCAACGGCTTCACCGACGGCGTCCGCGCGCCCTTCCTCTCCACGGACGACCGCGCGGCGATGGACGTGGCCGTCCAGCACCTGGTGGCCCTCGGCCACCGCCACATCGGACTGGCCACCGGGCCGGACCGGTTCGTGCCGGTGCGGCGCAAGCGGGAGGGCTTCCTCGCGGCCATGGACAAGCACCTCGGCACCGACGTCCACGTGGCGACCAAGCTGATCGAGGTCACGATCTTCAGCCAGCAGGGCGGATACGCGGCCGCCGAGGCGCTGCTCGGGCGGGGCGCGACCGCGATCGTGTGCGGGTCCGACCTGATGGCACTCGGGGCGGTCCGGGCGGTGCGGGCACTGGGCGGGACGGTGCCTGGCACCTGTTCGGTGATCGGCTTCGACGACAGCACGCTGATGAACTTCACCGAGCCTCCGCTCACCACCTTGCGCCAGCCAATACAGGAACTCGCCCTGGCCGCCGTTCGGGCCCTGCTCGAGGAGATCAACGGCGACGAGATCCCCAGGTCGGAGTTCCTGTTCGCACCGGAACTCATCGTTCGGGGGAGCACCGGCAGCGCTCCCGCGCTCATCCGTTGAGGAGCCAGCGAGCCTCGCGCCGCAGGAGATCGCGTCGGTCGGGACTGTCGTAGGACTCGCGGCCATGACCGAGCGCGTCGTAGACCGCGCGGCCGCCCGGCGTCTCGTGCACCCACACCAACGGATGCTCCGTTCCGTCGTGCACGATGCGTCGCCAGGACGGTGACGTCGCCGGTGAGGTCCATGTGCGCGTACCGCTCGTCCCAGACCTCGAAGGAGGTCTCCGGACTGGCGTTGACCGGATGGGCAGTCGCACGGAACGAGACCGTCGCGGTGCCGATCGGCGGGTGCATGGACGTGCCCTTTACCCAGCGGCCGCCCAGGCGTTCGAGGTACCCGGGGACGTCGTGGAAGGTGTTGGCAGCCTGGTGCACGGCCAGCAGCGGGCGCCCGCTCTCCAGGTAGGCGGACAGGCCGGCCCATCCCTGGTGCCAGGCCTCGTCGCTCGACTGCCCTGTGGTGGAACCCTCCGGCAGCCCGACTCCGGCGTTCACCACCAGCAGGTCGGTGCCCGAGAGGTCGGCGAGCTCGCGCGGCCAGGTGCCGACCACGGTCACGTCGAGTCCCTCGTCGGCCAGGGCGAGGGCGATGAGATGCGACGTCGCGGGCATGTCGTGCCAGGAGTCGGCGTACCGGTTGTGACCCGACACGACCGTGACGCGCGGTGAGTTCGGCATCCCTGCAGCCTGTCAGGGTCTTGTCGGCGGCTGGAGCAAGCGGGCCAGACGCCTGCGTGGAGGCCTCATCCGGTCGCGAGTGCTGCCCTGACTGGGCCGCGTTGGCCGCTGGCGGGCCCGGTTCCTAGCGTTGCCCCATGTACACGAACCTGAGCATGGGCGCCCTGGGCCTCAAGGCCGACTACCCGACCGCGGTGGACCTCGCGGTCAAGCACGGCTTCGACGCAGTGGAGGGCAACCTCGGCTGGTTCGAAGGGCTGATCGACCAGGCGCGGATCAAGGACGCCGCGGACGAGATCCGGGGCAGGGGTCTGCGGCTCGGGCCGGCCGGGTGCCCGGTGAACTTCAACGCCGATCCGGTCACGTTCGGGGAGCAGCTCGCCGCCCTGCCGACCAAGATCGGAGTGCTGAACGCAGCCGGCATCGACTCCGTCGGCACGTGGGTACGCCCGATGAGCAACGACCTTCCCTACCGCCGCAACTGGATCCAGCACGCCGAGCGGATCAGCCTGGCGGCGCAGGTACTCGGTGAGAGCGGCATCCGGCTCGGCCTGGAGTACATCGGCCCGAAGACCTTCTGGTCCACGGAGATGTATCCGTTCGTGCACACACTTGCGGAGGCTCGGTCACTGATTGCCGACACCGGCTGCAACAACGTCGGCGTGGTCCTCGACTCCTACCACTGGTACACCGCGCACGAGGGCGTGTCTGACCTCCTGGCGCTGAAGCCGTCCGACATCGTGGCGATGGACCTGAACGACGCTCCGGAAGGCAGGGAGATCGACGAGCAGCAGGACCTCGACCGGCGCCTGCCGGGAGCCACCGGGGTCATCGACACCCCGGGAATGGTGGCTGCGCTGAAGGAGATCGGCTACGACGGGCCGGTGAAGGTCGAGCCGTTCATGAAGTCGCTGGCTGAGCGCGACGTCGACGAGGTCCTGGCCGAGGTGTCTGCCGGGTTGCGCAAGGCTCTCGCGTGATCACCGGCCCGGGCGGGACGTGGCAGCTGCCCGGTCCGTCCGGGCGAAGGGCCTAGCCGGCCCATGGCCAGTCCCATGGTCGCGCGCGGACCCAGCGTGCGCGACACCGTGGTGCTGGGCCTGCTGTCGACGTTCGGGCCGATCTCCCTCGACCTCTACCTGCCGCTGCTGCCCCAACTCGCAGCGGAGCTCGAAACGTCGCCTTCGGCCGCCCAGGCGACGATCACCGCCTGCCTGCTCGGACTGGCCGCCGGGCAACTGGTGGCGGGGCCACTGAGCGATCGGGTCGGGCGCAAGCGGCCACTGATCGTCGGCGTGGCGCTCTACGCGGTCTGCTCCCTGCTGTGCGCGGTTGCCCCGAACATCACCGCGCTGTTGGTGCTGCGCCTTCTGCAGGGCCTGGCCGGTGCTGCCGGGCTGGTCATCGCCCGGGCTGTCGCGCGCGACATGTTCGGCGGGCGCGCGCTGGTGGTCTTCCTCGCGCGGATGATGCTGGTGTCCGGCTTCGCGCCGGTGGTTGCGCCGGTGCTCGGCGGCCAGCTGGCACGGGTGATGGACTGGCGGGGCGTGTTCGGCGTTCTTGCTGCGATGGGTGTCGTGCTCGTTCTGGCTGCCCTGCTTGCCTTGCCGGAGTCGCTGCCGCCCGAGCGCCGGTCAGGCGGCCGATGGCACGAAACGCTTCGCGGCTTCGCCGGCCTCCTGCGCGACAAGCTCTTCATCGGGGTGGCCCTCTGCGGTGGGCTGGCCGGCGCGTCGATGTTCGCCTACATCGCCGGCGCGACGTTCGTCCTGCAGCGGCTGTACGGCCTTACTCCACAGGGCTTCTCATTCGTCTTCGGACTCAACTCCATCGGGATCATGGCCTTCGGCCAGCTAGCGGCACGCCTAGTCCGAACCACTCCACCGCAACGCGTGCTCGCGCTCGGCCTGTCGCTGAACCTCACGGGTGCCGTCGGCCTGCTCATCAGCGTGCTGACACATGCGTCGCTGACTTTCATCGTGTGTTCGCTCTTCGTGATGGTCGCCAGCCTGGGAACGGTTTTTCCCACCACCACAGCGATTGCCCTATCAGACCATGGTGGCCGCGCTGGAACTGCCTCCTCCCTGCTGGGGCTTCTTCAGTACGTGTTCGGTGCTCTCGTCGCTCCGCTGGTGGGCATCGCCGGCGAGGACACGGCGGTCCCTCTCGGGGTTGTGGCGGCGAGTGCCAGCTCGGCCGCCATGGTCATGTTCCTCGTCGTGGTCCGGCGCCGGCTGGCCCGGCACGGGCTCCAATGACGCTCTAGTCGAATCGAGGAACGTCGACGGCAGCACCATCGGCCATCGCCGACTGGTGCGCGCAGATGCCGGGCGCGGTCCAGTCCGCCGCCGTGATGTGGTCCACGGCTGGTGGGCGATCTTCCAGCACAGCCGAGACGAACTCGTGTACCAGATGGGGATGCGAACCGCCGTGCCCACCTGACACGAACGGCGCAAGGGCCGTCGGGAGAAGGTCTGGCCGGTCCGGAGGGTGCACCAGGTCGACCTGCGTCTTCCCGCCGGGATCCATCGTGTGTCGCATCAACGGGCCGTCGTGGCCCTGCGGCCACTCGATGCTGCCGCGAGTGCCGTACACACTGAAGCCCTCGTAGAAGCCGTGCGCAGTGGCGAAGAATGCCACGGTGATCTCCGCGGCGAGGTTGTCACGCTCGAGCCGGAACAGCCCGCTCTGCAAGGGATGCTCGTTGTCGTAGGACGACGTGACCGGCAGTGTGCCCGATCCGAGAGCCTGGACCCGGGTGACTCTGGTCTGCGCCAGGGCAAGGGCGGGGGAGAGCGCATGCGTGAGGTACTTCATCGGCGGATAGCCCTGCCAGTACCAGGGGAAAGCCGTGAGGTCCTGCAGGTGTGCTCCGCGGAAGAACGTCAGGTCGCCAAGCTCACCCTTCTGATAGGCGTCCCGGGCGTAGAGATACTCGCGGGCGAAGACGGCCGTCTCGGCCATCATGTAGCGCTTCCCACTTGCGTTCACCGCGGCGATGATCCGGCGCAGTTCGTCGAGCTCGGTGGCCATCGGCACGGCCGACATGCAGTGCCTGCCTGACCCCAGCACGGCGACCACGTGGTCGGCATGAAAGCGCACGGGAGTGACGACATGGACGGCGTCGAAGCGGTCTGAGGCGAGCAGATCCTCGAGCGAGGTGTAGGTGTCGGTGAGCCCATGCTGTGCCGCGACTGCTTCGCGAGCTGCCTGGTCAGGGTCGACAACGGCCACCCGACCGACACCGGGATGTGCCTGGTAGATCTCGACGAACGCCGCGCCGAATCGCAATCCTGCAACGGCGATGTCCAGCTTGTCGGTCATGCACCTTCCTTCGGTCGAGTGGCGTCTGCCTTGCGGAGGTGACGATCAGTCTTCCCCGCCGGGCTCTTCGGCATCACAGGCGGTGCCCATCCGGCGGAATCCGACGCTGCCGTAGATGGCGGCCACGGAGTCGTTCTCCGCACTGAGGAAGACCGTCTCGATCCCCGTAGCCCGGGCGTGCTCGGCCATGGCGCTGGCCAGCGCCGTTCCAATCCCGCGCCGGCGCGCACTCGGACGCACCCCGATGCCGGTCACCTCCGAGGCTCCGGACTCCGGCCTCGGGATGTGCGCCCCACCGCCGAGTGCCGCACCGGTCTCGGGATCGAAGGCTCCGAACTGCACGAGGAGTCCGCGCTCTGCCAGCGTCCGCGCCCTACCGGCCCAGTCGTCGGGCTGGGCCTCGGGATCGTCACCGACCTCGGTCCCACCGGCCATGAAGCCGACGCCGACCGCCTCGCGTACTGCGAGGAAGCGATCGCCGTCACTGCGGCGAACACTGGCTCGATCACCACGTCGTCCACTTCCACCTGGCGCGGTTCGCCGGTCAGCACCATCAGTGGGTAGCGGCCCACGCGCAGCCCGGCTTCCTCCGCGGCCGCGGCCATCTCCGGTGCCCTGTCGTCGACCCACTCGAAGAAGACCGGGACCTCCAGCTCTCGCATGCGTGCTGTCGCCCTGGCGATATCGTCAACCGTCACAGGTGATTCCCGGTCGAGCGTCGGCCGAGCCGCGTAGGTTCCGAGTCCCGCCGGATCGTAGACATGGAGTCCGCCGAGCGTCTCGACCTTGGCCGTGGCGCGCGGCACGACGTCGAAGTAGTCGCCGATCACGCGGAGAAGGTCCTCATCGTTCACGGGCGCCACAGTGCCAGAGTCGACGCAGGTAGGCTGTGCCCTTGCTCCGGCGCAGACGCCGCGAGCTGGCCGGCGTGGCGCAATTGGTAGCGCACTCGACTTGTAATCGAAAGGTTAGGGGTTCAAGTCCCCTCGCCGGCTCAAAACCCCTGTATGGCCTCGGCTGATGGTTGACAGTTTGGCTTCGGTTGTGGCTTTACATGTTGTCGGCTGATGGTTGACAGCTTGTTCGGTTGAGTCTTGACACTTCCTCGATGAGGGAGATGAGTGTGGCTGAGCAGCGGTATCTGGCTGTGTTGGCAGTGATCAGCGATGGTGGGGCGGTCACCGAGGTGGCTGGTCCATGGAAGGTGAGCCGGCAGACGCTGCATGGGTGGCTGGCCCGGTATGAGGAGCAGGGCCTTGAGGGTCTGAATGATCGGCCGCGTGGGTTGTCCGCGTCAGATGTCGGCGGTGCTCGAGGCGCAGGTGCTGGAGTTGCGGCGGTCCCGTCCGTATTGGGGGCCTCGGCCGATCCGGATCCGGATCGAGCTGGCTCGGTTGGGCGTGCCCGGTTGCAGGCGGAGTCGACGATCCATGGGTGCCTGGTGCGGGCCGGGGTGATTGATCCCGGTGACGCGTCGACGTCGGGCGGAGCGGCTCAAGCGGTGGGAGCGGGCCGCTGCGATGGAGTTGTGGCAGCTGGATGTGGTGGGTGGGTTCCTGCTTGCCGATGAGACCAGCGTGAAGGCGTTGACCGGGATCGACGATCACTCCCGGTATTGCGTGCGGGCTCGGCTGATGGTAGGGAAACGCACGCAGCCGGTGTGTGACGGGCTGGCTGCGGCGTTGCGGGCTCATGGTGTCCCGGAGCGGATCCTGACCGATAACGGGAATAGTTCACCGGCCGGTTCCACCATCCGCCGGTGGAGGTGCTGTTCGACCGGATCTGCCGAGAAAACGGGGTGGAGCATCTGTTGACCGCGCCCCGGACGCCGACCACAACCGGCAAGATCGAGCGGTTCCACCGCACGCTGCGCACCGAGTTCGACACCACCGAGGTGTTTGCCACGGTTCGGATCGCCCAGCAGGCGTTGGACGAATGGGTCGACTACTACAACCAGATCCGCCCGCATCGCTCGACCGGTGACCGCTCGCGGCGGTCTACCCGTCGTACAGATTCGAAAACGTGCCCAGTCCATGCCCTATCAGTTGTGAACGCCTGGAATCGCATCTGGGCGGCACCAATTCAGCGTTCACAACCGATAGGGATCATTTGCTGGTCAGGGTGTCGCACACAGCGCATACGCGCGCACTGACCAGTTACCGAGATATACCCCGTCGAGATCGCGTGCCTCAGTGCCGGTCACTGAAACGCTGGTCAAGAACTCGTTTGGGGTGTAGTCGTCGATGACAACCTCACCAACACCACCGGAGATTTCTCCACCGAGGCCCGTCACTTTTCGACCGGCCGGGCAGGTGACCGTGACACTCTTGTTCACCGAGTTGGTGGCGCTGACGGCCGTAACCCTGACCTGGCCGACGAGCGGGTTGGCGCACAGTGCGTATGCCCGTGCCGACCAGCTCGCATCTGAATTCACTTCGAATCCGGTTACGGTGACGCTCGTGGCCGGACTTCCGTTGGGGCGCAGGTCGTCCATTACCACATTTCCCGCCCCTCCGGTGATGTTTCCAGCAGCGCCGGTCAGACGCGTACCCGCTGGGCAGAAGGCCGTGATCGACTTGCCGTCAGTTCCGTTTGTAGCCGTGGTTGCCGTGACACGTGTCGCGCCCGCCAGGGGGCTGGCGCAGATTGCGTAGGAATGCAGGTACCAGTTGCCGGCGAATGGGGCTGCCTCATAGCCCGTCACCGTGTTCTGGGTTCGAGTCGAGTTCGGCGTGAGGTCATCGATGAGCACCGCCCCGCTTGCGCCATTGATGTCGCCTCCCACCCCGGTCAGAGTGCGGCCAGCGGGGCAAGCCTCCACTGTGCTCTTCGCGGCGGACGTGTTCGCACTCGTAGACCGATGGAGCTCGATATTGGGCACAGCGGCAGCCGATACACCGGCCAGGGCGAAGGTGGTCGCCAGAGTTACAACAATCACTGCAAATGTTCCTCGGCCGCTATGCGACAACACATGGGATCTACTTCTAGTCTTCATTGACCTGTCCTTAGTTCTGAATCTTCATTGGGGAATAGGCAGATTCGCAGTCGGATCGGGCTAAAGCTTGGTCCAGTCGACGGAATCGTCTTCACAAGGGCGACCGGGTGCGTGTACAGGCCATGGGGGACTTCGGGCTGTGGCCATCATGCCCTCGTACCGCAGCCGGAGAGAATTCTCACCGTCTATCACACGACTCACCCCTAAACTGCTGGGACTGATGTACTGCACGATGGCCTGATCGTGTGGATGGCTCCGGATTTCCTAGGTACTGGCCACAGGGTTGGCTTTTCGCCAACGTCATCCAGCTCAATTCAGGTGAGAGCAGACTCTCCAACGATATGATCGCCAACGACTGTCTGCGCGTACGCAAGAATGCGCCAACGCGGCATCACCACGAAAAGGGCCACCCACACATCTGCCGCAAGATAATCGCTATGCAGTCGGCGCACCTCCTCAGTACAGGAGCGGAGCGCCATGACGAGCACCGCACCCCCGATGTGCGCTACCACTTCGCGTGCGCCGCGGTCAAGTGGCCTGTGCGTTGCCCAGATCACACCTTTTCAGCCGATATGTCAACCCCGCACCAGAAAGAACAACCGTGCAATTAGGGCATATCCACGCGTCGTCGCGACCAGGACCCACCGTGAGCGGATCGCGCGACACGCGCCCCGTCAGCTTCCTGCCGTGCGGCAGTGAACGCGACGCGAAGGGCGCAGTTGAGGATGGCGGCACCGCCTCGACCCTTGCCGACCTCGGCGAGGACAGGATCTTCTTCGGGGAGTACGTCTCCAAGCCCGACGCGTTCACGCTGAACGGCTAGCATGTTCACCCTGCTTGGGCTTTACGACCTGGCCAAGACCACGCGAGACGACGATCAGTTGGAGACCTTCGAGGCCGGAGTCGACAACCTCACCAAGGTACTGCCCCGCTACGACGTCGAAGGCTTCTCCGCGCTACGACCTCGGCCACGTCACCTTCGCAAAGCCGATGCCGCACCTGGTGAGCCGCTACCACATGGTGCATCTCTACCTGCTACACGCCCTCTACTCGGTGACCGGCGAGCAACTTCTCGAGCAACGCCTGCACCGATGGGAGGAGACCGTCAGCTGAAGGGCCGAGCGCCCCGGAGCGGTGCGCCGGGGCGCGCTGGCCTCTGATTCACCAGCTACGGCCCGAAACCACAAACCCTGCCGAATCCGTGGGTGCTCCCGACCCGCCTCGCGAGCGCGTCACGAACTCCACTAGGCAGTTCGCGCGCCCTCGCGAATGCCTGGCAACCAGCACGATCAGCGCCAAACCGCCGGCCCTTCGCTTGAGCATCCACCTGGCTCCGGACCGCATCAAGGGCGCTACGCGTCATTACGTGATGACCTACAGCCACCCTTGACCCGCCCACTCCACCAGGCTCCCTTGCTCCGCTGTCAGGTCGGTGGCACTCCCGGGCCAATATCTTTCGATCATGGGGGCGGCCGCCGAGGGCACTCATGGCGACGGACACAACGATGGTCACCCGTACCAAACCGGGCCCAGCCAAGCGCGAAATCGCCCCTTAGGAGGACCCATCCTGTGACCCCTACAAGGTTTCGAAAGGTTAGGGCTTCAAGTCCCTTCGCCGGCTCAAGACCCAGGTCAGGACGCCAAACGAGGACGTGAACAGCGTCGTGACGGCTGGATGGGGTCATGCTGGCCACGTGCTGGACAGCTGGCCGCTGTCGGCCGATTGACTTCTTCCAAGAGCGACAACTCACGAAACTCTAGCCTGGGGGCATCCCC
>CAVRUZ010000002.1:0-835000 GCA_963724495.1 uncultured Actinomycetota bacterium
TCCCTTAGTCGCGGGTTCGAGTCCCGCCCGCCCCACGACACGTCTGTATCACCTCGGCTGATGGTTGACAGCTGCTTCGATTGAGTCTCTTCACACGCCTTGGCTCTTCTCATGGCACAGAACCCGTCGCCTCAGCCCCGCTTGTAGGACTTGACCAGCTTTTTTCCCCACCAACACCGGTGGACTCCCGTACCAGAACGAGGGCGGGACCGCCTGGAAAGCAACAAGATTACGGTCAACCGGCTGCACAAGCTGGACACGGCCGAACAGTGCTCCCTATGCCGGATCACGCTAGGTGGAGCGACTAGCCTCATCTCCACAAGACAGGCCGGCGGAGCTCGGACACGGACGGTGTGGTGATCATGCCGCGGCGGCGCGGGCGGTGTGAAGGGCGTCGAAGGCGGCGGGGCTGAGGTAGCCGATGGCGGAGTGGCGGCGGACGGGGTTGTAGAAGGCTTCGATCCATTCGAAGATCGCTGAGGCGAGCTGGTCGCGGGTGCTCCAGCGTTGCCGGTCGAGTAGTTCGCGTTGCATGGTTGACCAGAACGACTCCATCATGGTGTTGTCGACCGAGCTGGCGACGCGGCCCATCGAGCCCAGCAGCTCGCAGGTGTCGGGGTCGAAGAGCATCAGAGGGCGCCTTACTAGATTCGCACTGTCCAGTCGGCGGCTGATCTTCGACTCAGGACGGTCGGTCACTCTGGAGCCGAGGGCGGCCAGCGCACTCAGCCGGCGCCACGCCCCTTACCGGCTCGTCTTTTCGTCAGTGACGGCGGCCGATCGGTCTGGTGTCATCGACAAAGCCAGGGAGCTAAGTAGCAACCACGCCAGGGCGGGAATGGCACCCACGCCTGGGAGCACAACACCGAGCACCGCGAGCACCACCGCGAAGAAGGCCGAGACATAGCCCAGGAGACGTGGCAGGACCCGTCGCGCAGTGCTAGGACACTGATCAGGACTGCCGGGCCCGCCAAACCTGGCATCAGGACAACCGGGAAGTTCTCGGCGAGCATGCCCAGACTTCGCACTGGAGCGAAGGGGTAGTTCTCGTGCGCTCCATAGGCCGCGATCACCGACGACGCGAAGCCAACGGCAAGCCCCATGACCGCGAGTCCGCCGATGGCGATCGACGCATCCGCTAGCAGGGGCCGACGAACAACAGCAATCTGGCGCAGGCCCGCGAGGTACACCACCAGCAGCGCGGTCAGAATGAGGCCGACGCCACCGGCCAGAGCTACCGACAAATACCGATCATCTACGTGTCCAAGATATGCAGTCTTACTCGCCGTCTTGCCCTCCAAGTCCACCGCGGCGAGGTGCATGATGGGCACAAGGAATGCTGCAGACAACACACCCGCGTACGCCCACCCCCGGCTTCCCCTGATTCCTACCATCAAACCTCCCTAAACGAGGTCTTCCCACATTCTGGGCGGGGCAGAATCGGATCGTTCCCCTCGCCTGACAAAGACGGCTGGGTCAGGCCGAAGCGGTCGTCGGCTGCCAAAGCCGATAGCCGGGCCAGGCCAACCCGGCCCCAAGACTTACGCTGCCCAGAACGGCGACCGCCCACACGGCCGGCGAAACGATCAGCGCAACGCCGGCGCCGAGCAGGTAGGCCGGACCGCCCACGGCAACGAAGATGCCGGCCAAGCGGGGCAGCGTCGCCGTCCGGGTCATGGCGATGCCGAAGACGGCATAGCCAGCCACGAATCCGATTACGGCCAGCCCGTTAAGGCCCACAACGGGCGGGTACAGGCCGATGGAATTAATTACCGCCGGCGACTCCTTGGCCAGCACCGGAGCGAGGAACCCGAAATTCCCCGACACGGCGATCAGATACGTGCCGAAGAACGCCCCCAAGAAGCCTGCCAATCCCAGCCGTCCCATCCCGCCACGCTGAGCCACATAGAGACCAGGGAGCCCCAGCAGGACCAGCAACGAGGACAGCGTGTAGAGCACGTGCGCGGCGACCAGCCGGACCTCGCTCGCAATGATCGTGGAGGCCGTCTCGCGGCTCGGGTGGAGCGGGTCGCCACGGCCAGCAACACGCCTCCGGCCACAAGGGCCAGCCCGCTCCATCTGAGCAGACGAGCCGATTCGAGCGCCTCTTCTGCCATCACCGCGCCTTCCGAGGGCTAGCCAAACCCTCAGTTTGGCACTCTAGTACTCCAGTGCATCCCCAGCCTCAGATCAAGGTCCTGTCATTCGCCCACCGACGCGGCGAGCCTGTCTGGCAGGGCTGAGCCCACCAAGTGCGACCGGCAACAGGGAAACACAGCACGTCGTCCACCCTGGGAGAGCAGGAACGGCGGCGTCACCAGTCGCAGTCCCTCACAGGTGCGACCTGCGTTCCGAACCGCACCTGCTGGATCCGCCTCTAATGGATCAACGGAGGCTTCGCCGCGACGGAACGATGGCCGGGCACCCCGGGGTCCTCAGCTCGCTCCGCTCACACCCCAGGACCCCGCCCGGCCCGCGTTCGGTTCCTGGGCCTAGATCGGACTCGTCCGGCAAGGCGTCGTGGGCTGGGTGATGCCGATGCTGGAAGCTTCGGTCCACATGCCGGCGAAACAGGGGCCCGGGGCGGCACCGCAATCAGGTTGCCGATCGGAGCAGGGACGTCTGCGCGGTGGGGCTCTCGTGGATCATCTATGTCTTGATGACGCGCCTGATGTCGAACTTGTCGTGGATCCGTCCGGAACATGCGCGAGCAGAACCCGTCACCTGGCCGCGGGCGCGGGTCGTAGGACATTGAGAAGCGGCGAGGACACATAGGGGGTGGTGTGGTGTAGCGGCAGGGCTGTTTCGCGGGCGGCGAGGTCAGGCGGGGCTTGCTGGGCCTGGTTCGGGCCCATGGTTGGTCGCTCGGATGAGGTCTGCGGCGCGTTCGGCGATCATCACGGTGGGGGCGTGGGTGTGACCGCGGGTGATCCGCGGCATTATCGAGGCGTCTACGACCCGTAGCCCATCTAGGCCGCGGACTCGCAGCTCGCAGTCGACCACCGCGGCATCGTCGCTGCCCATGCGGCAGGTACCGACGGGGTGGAACGCCGTCGCGGCGTTCTCCCGGATGAGCGTCACCAGCTTCGCATCATCAACCGTTCCCGGCCAGGGTGCCATGGGCGCGCCAACGTAGGGGCGCAGCGCGGCGGTATCGCACACCCGCTCAGCGATGCGCATGCCCGAAACAAGACCGCGCAGGTCGGACTCGGCGGTGAGGTAGCGAGGGTCGATGACCGGCGGCTCCGCCGGGTCGGCGCTGGCAAGACGGATGTCACCGTGGCTGTCTGGTTGCAGCAGCTCCACCCCCAACGTCACACCGTGGGCCGGTGGGGGGGTCAGACCCTCGCCCAGCAGCGGTACAGGAAGCCAGACCAGCTCGAGATCGGGAGCGGCCAGAGCTGGGTCGCTGCGAACAAAGGCGACCGCCTCGTTGATGCTGGAGGTGAGCATGCCGCGACGCCCGAGCAGGAACCTGGCCAGCTGGGCCGGGGAGTCGGCGGCGAAGAGGGTGACCGGCTTCGGGCAGTGCACGACGACGCCGCAGGCCAAGTGGTCCTGCAGGTTGGCACCCACGCCCACCAGTGCATGGCGCGGCTCCACCCCGACGCCGCGCAGCTGCTCGGGATCGCCGATACCAGACAGCATCAGCAGCTGCGGTGAGTTGACGGCGCCGCCGCTGAGGATCACCTCACCGGAGACGGTCACTCGCTGGGTCGCCCCGGCGGCATCTCGGTACTCGACGCCGGTGGCACGGGTCCCGTCGAAAAGAATCCGCTGGACATGCGCCCCGGTGACGACGGTCAAGTTGGGTCGCCGCCTGACAGGGCGCAGGTATGCGTCCGCGGCGCTGTGCCGCAACCCGCGGCGTTGGGTGACCGGAGTCGGGGAGAACCCGGTGTTATCCGGCTCGTTCAGCTCCCCCAGACGGCGCATCCCCAGCTCGGCGCAGGCGGCCAGGAACGCCACGGTGGTCGGGTTCGGGTCGCGCAGCTCGGAGATGAACTGCGGGCCCGACGTGCCGTACACGCCGCCGGCGTTGCTGCCCACCCGGTGCTCGGCCCGCCGGAAGTACGGCAGCACCTCCTCATAGGACCAGCCCGGACAGTCCTCCGCCCAGCCGTCGTAGTCGACGCGATGCCCGCGTGTCCACGCTTGCCCGTTGATCGATGACGAACCGCCAAGGGTCTTGCCCCGCGGCCAGTACAGCTCCCGCCCCGACAGCTGCGGCTGCCTGGTCGTGCGGTAGTTCCAGTCGTAGGCGGTCTGGAGCAGCTTGGTGAACGCCACCGGGATGCGGATCTCCCGCGCCCGGTCCGGCCCACCCGCCTCCAACAGGGCAACCCGGCACGCCGGATCAGCCGACAGCCGATTGGCCAGCACACAACCCGCCGACCCGGCGCCCACTATGACGTAGCCAAAGCCTCCGGCAGCCATCCCATCTCCTTACCTCGGCACCAAGCAGGAAGCAGACCGAGGCGGCGAGTGGCCACGCCGGTACGGTCAACCCCACGCCACTTACCTGGCTCCTCTCGTCGCAGCCCTTTGAGTCATCTTCTCTCCTTGCAAAAGACAGAGTCCGGTTGTGGCGGTTGGCTTCGAGAGAGTCCTCAATCCTCCAGTCGTCGGAGCGGCGAGCGCCTCCATGAGCACTCGCTGCCATCGCCGAGGCCTGTCCGATGGGCGCGATTCGGGACGAAGTGTCGAAGTTCGACGACATGCCGCCTTGGGTGGGTTACCGCCGAGCTCATCGCGGGCTCCGGGTCGCCTCTACGTAGACCTTCAGTGCTTCGCGGAATGGTGCACGTTCGTCAGATTATGCTCGCTTACCGGATGACCACTCGATCAGTTGCGGTCGGCCGCCACTTGACCGGCGGTTCGGTCAGGCGGCCTGCGGTCGGCGTGGCGATGCACCGCGCGCCAATATCCGTGCTCGCGGCGATACACGTGAGTTGCGCGTAGCTCTGTCTCAAGAGGAGGGCCGCCGTCGACCGAAGCGGTATATCGCTCGATGGCGACCGTATAGGCGAAGTTCCCGTCCACTCCGGACGCCAGCGGTTCCCACTCGAAGCTGCGCACGTCGGAGAAGGTCGCGGCGACGAACCGGAACGTTGTCGTCACGCGCTCGGTCCCTGCGTCGACTAGCCCGCGGGCGGCGAACAACGTCACTGGATCTGCGGTGGACCACAAGGCTAGGTTTGGTGCTACGTCACCATCGTGAAATGCGCGTTGCGCCTCGATGAACTCGGGCAGGAAGTCACGATGGAAATCTTGGAGCTCATCCATTCCTCGACTCTCCGCCTCCGCTGATCGAGCGTCAACCTGACACAGTTGTTGCCCCAACACCCGACTAGGCACACACCCGGCACCACTGGCTACCCCTTGACGGACCGTCCGAGTCTGAGTGTTCGAGAGCCGCATCGGCAGGGCGCAGTCCTTCTCATTGTCCGCAACGAGCAGCGAGTGAGCCCGGATTTGGCTGTGAAGCAGAGAGACGTTGCGGCTCGTAACCGGCATCTCGGTCATCAACACGCGAGCTCAAATCGCCCCATAATCCCTTCGTCGGGGGTTCGAGTCGCGCCCGCCCCACCACACCGCCCGCCCCACCACCTGCGTGTATGACCTCGAGTCATGGCTGACGCTCGGTTCCGGTAGCGGCTTTACAGGTTGCCGGTTGATGGACGACGGCGTGTTCGGTTGATTTGACACTCCCTCGATGGGGGAGATGACTTGGCTGAGCAGCGGTATCAGGCTGTGTTGCAGTGAAGAGCGATGGACTGACGGGACCAGTTGCGGACGCTCGCTCGCGCGGCGCTTTCGTCTCGTCCCAATCAGTGCGCGAACCGGTGCCCGTGCGGTGTCGACGGTCGTCTCCACCCAGGACGGGCCACACGGCATCGCATCGCCACAAGGCCGCGGAAGGCCTTGAGGGTGCCTCAGCTCGTGCAGCCCGTCCCGCCAGCCATGGTTACGCGAGGGCCTTGGCCTTCATCTGGTCGAACTCCTGCTGAGTGATCGTCCCGGCGTCGAGTAGTGCCTTGGCCGATGCGATCTGATCGGCGGGGCTGGAACCCGCGGAGTTCCCGGCGACTGTCTTGATGTACTCGGCTTGCCGGCGTTGCAGCTCCTCCTGGGACTCGATGGTGCGCTCGGTCATCCCGCGACCCCGCGCGATCAGGTAGATGAGGATGCCCAGGAATGGAAGGAAGATGATGAACAGCGCCCAGATCGTCTTGGCGACGCCACCCAGGTCACGGCTGCGGAACAGGTCGCCGAAGATCCACCAGAGGCACATGAACCAGGCGAAGAAGATGAAGAACTCAAATAGCGCGAGCAGAAACGACCCATTGTCGTTGAACATTGACTGTCTCCAGAGTGGCGTGGTGCTTGACCGGGCGGTCCAGGTCGGACGGCCCGAGCGTAGTGTGGGAACCCGCAGCGCAGCGTTCTACCACGCCGATCGTGTGTCAATGGATTCCGTCTCGTCCGGACCGATGACCAACGCGGGGGACGGCTGCGACCGTGGCAAGCAAGACCCGATGTGTGGGTCCTACACCCCGGTCGAAGGGGATGAGTGGATGACTGACGCCACCATCATCATTCTGACCCTGCTGGCGTTCTTCAACTTTCTTGTCTTGCTCATCGCTTGGTCGTTGATGAACCGCAAGTGATCGCAGGAGCACCTCGTTTCCAGAGTGCAGCTATGCCCGTGTCACAGTGCCCAATCGGGGTTGTAGTCGGGGTGGTTGGCATAGACGGCGGCCAGGCACCGAACGACTTCGTCTCCGCTCTCGTCCTGCCCATGGTCGCGAAGTCGGCCGAGGATGAGTGCTCGACGTGCCTCGCACTCTGCGAGCAGCTGAGCTGGGTCGCGCACGTCGGACAGGTCGCTGGTGGTCTTCGGCGGTGTCCTCTGCAAGGGCAGTTGCATCCACGTCCGAGCGGCAGCCTCTTCCTCACCGACTCGATCGAGCACGAACTCGGTAATAGTCGGCACGACTGGTTCCTCCGCCGCTTGGGCATGGGTGGCTGCTCGGAAGCTACACGGCCGCAGGCCGTGCCGAGGGCAAAGGGACCCAAACCCACCTGATGCGGTGACGGGACGCGGACTGCCGTTGCTGTGAGGCGTCCGCCAGGAGCTGCTGTCTAGGGTGTCGACGTGGGCATGGCGAACGACCTCATGCGCCTCGCGGGTTGAGCGGTCGAGGGAGATGGCCGGGCCGTACGCCTGGGCGTAGCCCTGCGTGGTCTTCAGTGAGGAGTGCCGGGGAGCTCCTGCACGACGCCGGCGTTGCTGGTGGCGCTGAACAATCGCGTGATGAACGCGTGCCGAAGACGGTGCGCCGGCTAGCTACTGCTTCGTGCCGCCCGTGCTAGGAGGGCAGGAACGGATGCGCGGCCCTGGAGCTAGCCAGCGGTGTGGTTCCCACGGGCATCGACTGACTTGATGACGGCGAGCAGGATTGATGGCTAGTTTGTGCCATTCGCCCGTTTCTCCGGCGTAGCGTCGCAAGCATGGCCCGCCTTGGTGGTCGTCCGCGTCTGGCTGGCTGCCGCGCTCGTCGCCGCCCTTGCCCTCGTTACAGCCCCGCTGTTGGCGGTGCGCCGGTGCGCAGGCCGAGGTCGGCTGCACCAACAGCGTAAGTCTGGACATCTGAGCGTTACGCCCACATAACCCCAGCCCGACCTGATCGTCACTGAGCCAAGTCTCCTTGACCCTGGCCAGGGCAGGACGGTGGGGTTCTCCGGCGAGCTGGCCGATGGCAGTGCTGATGCGCACCTGGAGTTCTACCGCCCTGTAGGGGAGGCCAGGGATTTCGAGGGCCAGATGTATCTCGACGCGGATCGGTATACGGACTCTCTATCGTCGGTCGTGCTGTCTTCACCATGTGGGTATCGGACGCCAACAACCACTGGATCCCGGCCACCACGACCTTTTAGGTCCGCCGCGCCATACGGATTCCGGTGTTCAACGCCAGCCCCGAACCGGTGCGGAAGGGGTGCCCGGTCAAGGTGTCCGGTTATCTGACCCGGCTGGCGTCAGTTCCACTACCGAGCCTCGACCACCACCACGTCCACTGGCTACTTCACCAAGAGCATCTTCGCCACGGTCGACGGCTGCTGGAACGTCCGCACCGCTGATACGGACTATTACGCCGGCAGATTCGCCCGGGTAAACGGAGACTGCGTCGACGTCCGATAATGATCCGCTGGGCCAGACCATCACGCCCGGCCAAGCCTCGGGGACCCAGGAGTGAGGTGCCTCCACCCCGGCAACTGGTGACGGTGCTCTAGTCGGGCTTGTCACTCAGGGACAGCTTGTCGTCCTCGACCATGTGCATGCCGCCGCATGCAGCACAGTCGAACCGCTGCTTGGGGGTGAAGTGCCGCGTCTTGAAGTTCTGCCGGGTCGCGGAGACGCCGATCGGGACAGGCCGGTTCCTCGCGGGGCAGGGCATGAGGATGGGATATGTGGTCTCGTCCATGCCCTGGGAACCTAGACCCGCGCCGACCGCGGAGGAAGCCCTGTGAGCGGATGGCTTGCCAGACTCTCCGTCCTAGACCGCGGCTCTGGGGTGCAGATTCCCTACCGGCCACGAAGCGACAATGTCAGGCAGTAGTGGAAGAACCATCGGCCTTGCTGCCAGTCCGCACCACCCGCCTGCCATTGCACCAGGCCCAACTGGAGGTGGCGCAGTCCCATGTAGCGCCCGACTTCACGGAATCGTTCGATGAAATCCGCGGGTGGGACAGCGAAGCCCTCCTCCGCCAACGCATCCCGATACAGGAGCACAGTCTCGATCGAGAAGTAGTTCGGCAGGTCCAGGTAGAACGACCCGTAACAGGCCTGCTCCCAGTCGATCAGCACCGGCCGATCGTCGTTCAACAGCAGGATGTGGTCCGGGTTCAGGTCGGAGCTGATCAGCGTCAACGTGTCGCCCTCGGACGTCAAATCCCGCATGAGCACAAGGAATTCATCGAAAGCTGATCTCAGCCTGAGCATCGTACTGACCGAACTCCGCAAAGAACGATCGTCGCGCAGGCACCGCTCCCAATGAACCAGCGACTCGCTCATATACAGCTCGCCCATGTAGTCGTCGGCCACCTTGGGCAGCCACTCGGGACACTGCATCCGATTGGCGGCGTGGATGCGAGCCAGCGCTGCGGCGACTCGTCGTGCTAGCGGGCGGTACGGGTCGCTGATGGTGTCACCGATGGGGCGGGAGCGTGCACGCTCGAGGTAGATCGGCATGGAACTGTTCGAGGACAGTTCGGGGATGTAGGCCGCTGGGAGCGCCTGCTTCTGGTCGGTCAGCAGTTGGACGACCCGCTGTTCCAGTGGCGACGCAGTCTTGACGACAACCTGGGCGGTCTCGTCGCCTCCGCGGTCGAGGTGGTACGTCCGGTAGGTCACCGTGTAAGCGCGGACTTCGGCCCCTGAGAATCCCTGCCGGGGCTCCTGTACTTCAGCAACGTCCGTCACGGCGAGGGCAGGCTCGCCCGTCATTCGCTGGAGTAGTTGAGCAAATGGCTCGAACTGCTCTCGACTCATAGGTCTCTCGCCGCCGCCGCCCTGGAACCTGAAAAGTGGAGGCTAGCTGGCGAAATCCCGCCGTGGACAAGCAATTTCTCCAACTGGCCGCCAGTTTTCAGGCCAATCCGAGAACGCTAGAGGTCACTTCCATGGACGTGGTGTGACTCGCGGTAGGCGGCCGCATCGAACCCGCTGCGGGCGTTCTCCTCGGCGACCACCTGGACTCGGTGGGCCCGGTGGAGGGACCTGACGGTCGCCCTGCGACGGTCGGTGAAGACCAGGCCGCAGCGGCACTGGATGAAGTGCGCTTGATAGAAGGTGCCAGGTGGCGGGCTGCCTGGACGTGCCTGCTCCTCGACGCGCTCGGACCAGTGCTTGACCGCGACGTGATCACGCATGACTCCTCCGCACGCCGGCATCAGAACATCCGGGCCGGGCCGCCCGCGGTCACCTGCCCGGCGCCGAATTGGCCCTGCCCCGGCACGGAATACGCCGGTCGGTGGGTCGTGTCAAGGCTCGACGCGGAGGGCTTCAGGGGGTGACGGGTCCAAGGGCGTCCGGCGCAGGAATGCTGGGTGACTGCGGCGGTTCCTTGAGCTCGACGAAGATGCAGTGGGTCGGGGTGTCGCCGATGTTCTCCCCGTGATGCTGCTGCGCCGGTACCCAGCCGGTCATGCCGGCGGGGATCTCGACATCCTTCTGGCCAGCCTGAGAACTCAGCCGTCTGCGGAAGGCGGACAAGGTGTACATCACGCTGTCCGGGTGCTCGTGTGGCGTCGTTCGATCTCCTGGCTGGTCGCGGTACTCCAGGACTCTGACGCGATCGTTCTCGAACACCACGCGATAGTGGTCGGGGTTGCTGATGGCGGGGTCCAGGCTCATGGCGGCATGATCCATCCTCGCGGTACCGCCGCCAACGCTCGGTCCCAAGCGACGCGGCCAAATCCCTGAAAAGTGGCGGCTGGTTCGCGAAATCCGCGGCTGTAGGGACGCATTGCCTCACTGGCCGCCAGTTTTCAGGGCAGACACGCCGTGAACCGGTGTTGGCGCCGCCGAGTCACAGTCGGTTGACTGAGCCCATGACACCGACCTTGCCCGCTCTCGTCGGCACCGCGCCCGGCCTGGTCGAGACCGCCGACGGACAACGCCTCAGCCTGGGTGACCGGTCGGGACCGTGGACGGTGATGGCAGTCCTCGACGCGGGTTCAGCGTGTGTGCGCGTCGTCTTCGAGGACTTCAGCGTGGTTGATGGAGTCCTGGCGATCGTGGGGCTGGACGGCACGGCACTGGTCTTGCCCAAGACCAGCGAGCCAACGTCGGCCGAGCCCGGCAGCCTCTACCTCGGGCACTCCCTGGCCGACGTACTCACCAGCGAGCACGACCTGCTCGGGTCTGAGCTGCTGGCCCGCCCGGGCGATCCCGACTTCACGACGGTCGAGGGTTGTCTCGCACCGACCACCATGGACATTCACACGTTCGTCGGAACGGCCCGCACCGCCGACAAGGTGGCCGTCGCCTACGGCGGCGCCACGGCGAACTTCGACGCGGCAGCGTTCGTCCCCGCCATCCACGACATTCGCGACCGCCGGGCCGTGCGGGACGGCCTCGTCGGAGGCTGGCTACCGGTGCCGCGTCATGTCTTTCCCGAGACCGACAGCACCTGGTCCGAGCTCGTCATGTTCGCGCCAGACCGGATCGAGCAGGACAACCGCAACGTTCAGCCGGTCTGGTACCGGGTCGCCCGGATCGAGGACGGGAGACTCGTTTGGGTGCGGTACGTCGACACCTACCTGGCTCGGCCGCCCCAGGAGGCTGGCGCTCAAGCAGCTTCGTTCTACCGCGACCTGACCTCCCTGCAGGACGCTCTCGACGATGCCCTGGCCGGTGGCATGACGATCGACATCCCCGACCAGCGGATCGCCGACCAGGCGCGCCACAGCCTGGTCCGCGCGATGATCACCCGGATCGACGGCTTCCCGAAGTACGGCGTAACCGACAGGAACTACGGGGGAGCCGAGCACGACGGGTTCCAGGACACGCTCACGGCGGACGTGACCGCTGCCCTGGACTGGGGCCTGTTCGCGCTGGCCCGCGAGTACATCGACAACTACCTCGCGCACTTCGTCCGCGACGACGGATCGCTGCTCTACCGCGGTCCCGAGACGGGGCAGTACGGCCGGATGCTGACGGTGTTCGCGCACTACGCCAGGCTCACCGGTGACGTGGACCTGCTGCTGGCGCATCGCATCCGAATCGACGCGATCACGGACATCCTGATCGAGGGGTGGCAGCGGGCCCGCGACCTCCCAGCCGACCATCCCGCCTTCGGGATCATCGTCGGCTGGTGTGAGGCGGACTCGTGTCTGGACCCCGATCCGGACCGCTACCTGCAGCCGTACCTGTCCAACAACGCCGAGGCGGCCCGAGGGATCGGCGACCTGGCTGCGGTCTGGCGCAGGGTCGGCCGCGACCGAAGAGACCCCGAGCGTGGCGCCCGAGGCGAAGAGTTGCAGGCCGCGGCAGCCGGCATCGACCAGGACCTGCAGCTCGCCATGTCTCGGTCGTTGCGGACAGATCTCAACCCAGCTTGGCTTCCGGTCATCGCCGGAGCCGACGTTGCCTTCACCGACGCCGTCGGCGCAGACGTGCTCGACCCACAGTTCCGCGCCTACCGAGCGAATGCGGAACTGTTGTTCTCCGGTCGGTTGAGCCGGGATCAGGTCCGCACGATCGTCGACTATCGCGAAGCCCACCGTGACATCGTGCTCGGGATGCCGGTGGCCTATGGATTCGGCAACGGCCCAGAGGCCCAGCACAACGCCGCCGAACTCGCCGGCTTCCTCAGCTACGGGCACGCCTACGGACTGCTTCACCACGACCTGGTGCGCGAGTATCTGCTCGAGCTCTACGCGTTGTCGGCTCACCAGTACACCCGCGGGTCGTGGACGGCACCCGAGACCCGGCGCATCGATCCCACGATTCCGGCAGCGCCCTACTGTGTGCCGGCCCAACTCAGCGTGCCGATGCTCCTGCGCTGGCTGCTGGTCTGGGAGGAGCCGGCAGAGGAGGCGCTCTGGCTGTGCCGGGCAGCCCCGCGTGACTGGTTCGTCGATGGTCGCGTGATCGCAGCCGAACGGGTACCGAGCCGCTGGGGCACGCTCTCGTTCCGGGTCGAGTCGCACCTCGACCGCGACCACGTCGAGGTCACGCTCGACCTGCCGGAGACTGGCCCGGATCGCCTCGTCGTCCGGCTGCGCCTTCCCGAGGATCGTTCGATCGCCTCCGCCAAGATCGGGGGCCAGGGCAGGGTGACGGTCGATGCAAACACCGAAACGGTGACCCTGCACCAGCCAGGCGGCGAGATCCGCCTGCTGCGTGAGCTGCTGACGTCGACCCATTGGGCAACCCCAACTGTCGAGAATTCCTCGCCTGGGTTGAGAATTGACGGCTCCAGGAACCGGCCAGCAAGGCCAGAAAGAAGAAAGGGCAAGTAGGTCATCGACCCCTTGCCCTTTCCAAGGTATAGCGGAAGGGGGGTCTTGCGGCAAGCCCCGGGTGGTGCCGCAGAATCCACGGTCGCGGCCAGAACCTGATGGGAATCAGAGCGAGCACGTCAACCGGACGGCGCTGAGCAGCTGGCTGGAAGTGCAACTTTGTCGAATGGGGACTCATGATTGACGTGATCGTGGTAGGCGGGGGACCGACGGGCTCGATGCTGGCCAGCGAGCTGCGGCTACACGACGTACACGTGGTGGTGCTGGAGAAGGACACCGAGCCGACCAAGGTTGTCCGAGGGCTTGGTCTGCACGCGCGCAGCATCGAGGTGTTGGACCAGCGCGGTCAGCTGGAGCGGTTCCTCGCGCTGGGGCAGAAATACCCCGGCGGTGGGGGATTCGCCGCAATCCCCAAGCCGCCAATCGAGCGGACGGACACCGCACATCCGTACACGCTCGCCATCCCACAGCCCGTCAGCGAACGTCTGCTGGCCGAGCGTGCCGCTGAGCTCGGCGCCGAGCTGCGACGCGGCTGCGAACTGGTCGGGCTGTGTCAGGACGACGACGGGGTGACTGCCGAACTCTCCGACGGCACGCGACTGCGTTCGCGCTACCTCGTCGGCTGTGACGGCGGCCGCAGCGCGGTGCGCAAGCTGCTCGGCATCGCCTTTCCGGGTGAGCCGAACAAGCTCGAGACGCTGTTGGGCGAGATGGAGCTGACGGCGACGCCGGAGGAAGTGGCGGCGGCGAATGTCGAGGTCCGCAAGACGCAGCTTCGGTTCGGGGTGGGGCCGATCGGGGACGGCGTGCACCGCATCGTCGTGCCCGCCGCCGGGCTGGCGGAGGACCGGATGATTCCGCCAACCATGGAGGAGTTCCGGCAGCAGCTGAAGGTGACCGCCGGTACCGACTTCGGCGTGCACTCGCCGCGCTGGCTGTCCCGGTTCGGCGACGCCACCCGGCTGGCCGAGCGCTACCGGGCCGGTAGGGGGCTCATTGCCGGCGACGCCGCGCACGTTCACCCACCGTTGGGCGGGCAGGGCCTCAACCTCGGCATCCAGGATGCGTTCAACCTGGGCTGGAAGCTCGCGGCCGAAGTGAACGGTTGGGCGCCCGTCGGGCTGCTCGACAGCTACGAGAGTGAACGCCTCCCGGTGGCCGAGGACGTGCTGAACAACACGCGCGCGCAAGGCGAGCTGATGATCCCCGAGCTCGGTCCGCAGGCTGTGCGCCGGTTGCTGACCGACCTGATGGACATCGACGACGTGCAGCGATACCTGGTCGAGAAGGTCACCGGCACCGGGATCCGCTACGACTTCGGCGACGGGCCCGACCTGCTGGGCCGCCGGCTGCGGGACATCGGGTTGAAGCGGCATGGTCACCTCTACGGGTTGATGCACCGTGGTCGCGGGCTGTTGCTCGACCAGACCGGCCGGCTCTCGGTCGCGGGCTGGGCAGACCGGGTCGACCACGTCGTCGACGTCAGCGACGAACTCGAGGCGCCCGCAGTTCTGCTGCGCCCGGACGGTCACGTCGCCTGGGTCGGCGATGACCAGGCAGATCTCGTCAGCCACGTGCCCACGTGGTTCGGCGCTGCCGTCCCCTGAGCCGACGGCCGCACCGGGGACAGACGCACTGCCGCACACGCCGTCGGGAGCGGGGTTCAGTCTCGAGTGGGCGCAATCTGTTGCTCCGGAGCCTCGCAGGCAACAGATGGCGCCCACTCAACGCGTGTGAGCTCCGCATTGTTTCAGTTGCCGAGACCTCGGGCCAGCTGGGCCAAGTGGTCGAATGGGATCTGATGTACCAGCGGGTCCGCGTGGCGATGCACGAGCTGCCATCGGTCGCCGGCCCGGCGAAACACCAAGGTGACGCGCAAGGACAGGTCCTGGTCGGGATATCCACCGGCCACGCCATGCTGGCGCTCGACTGCCACCAGAACTGCCAGATCGCCTGACCGGTACGTCGCCTGGACTTCGAGCTTTGCCTCGCCGGATGCGAAGAAGCGACTCGTCTCGGCCGCGGCCTCATCGGTGTAGTGGTATCCCACCGAGGTCTCGCCGCCGTACGGGGGCATCAGCGTGTAGTCGTCGGGGTGGTCGAACAGCGAGAGATAGTGGTGGATGTCGCCGTGGATGTAGGCGTCCGCGGCCTCGTCCATACGGCTCACCAGTTCGGCCAACTCCGCATCGGTGATCTCGGGTTCGTTCGGCATGGGCGGAATGCTCGCACCCAAGACGGCCATGGGCGATGGCCTGAAGCGTCACCCTGCTGACGGCAGCAATCCGGCGAGCTACTTCAGCGTGACGGCGAACACCGGATCACTGGTGGGTGCGGACACGCCGCCCTCGGGTTCGACGGTGACGGCGATCCATCGACCACGCCGGGTTAAAGGCGGGCCGAAAGGGTAATCACAAATCATCTCAACACGCGGTTCGCAGCCGACCACAGCCACGGTGGGCCTCCCGCGGCTGGCAGGCACATCAACCGGAGGCAGCATGGCCCAGAAGACGGTTATCCAGCTCACCGACGACCTGGACGGGACGAAGATCAGTGGGTCGGGTGAGACGGTCGCGTTCGTTCTGGACGGCGTCAGCTACCAGATCGACTTGTCCGACAAGAACGCCCGGAAGCTGCGGGACACCTTGGCGCCCTACGTCGCGGCAGCGCGTCGCGGCGCGAGCAGGAGCTCGCGCGGCAGGCGGTCGACCGCGACCTCGACACCTCGCGACGCGCAGGCGATCCGCAGTTGGGCCCGGCGCAACGGTCACGAGGTCAGCGAGCGGGGCCGGATCTCCGCCACGATCCTGGATGCGTACGAGGCTTCGCCACAGAAGACCTGAGCGTCAACAGGGATTGCCCTACCCGTCGGTGATTTCGCTGGCGTGCTTGCCGATGTCGTCGCCCATGAGGATCCAGCGTCGCCACGACGGTGGCTGTCCGTGCACGGGCTCCCAGTTCTCGTCGGCCTGCAGGCGACCGTAGTGCGCGCTGCAGACGGCCCACTCGACGTTCCAGTTCCGCCAGGTGGTCGTGGTGGTCCACGTCTTCTCGGCGTCGGCCGTGCAGTGCAGCACCATGCACTGACTTCTGTCGGATCGGGCACTGTCAGATGACCCCGAAGTCGGGCTATCCGATTTGTCGTTCATGTCGTAAACGTACTCCGGCGCGCAACCCAGTTTCTGCGGCCTGGCGGCGATCTGAGGCACGATCCGGCCCATGGCCGACGCCGCGAAACGGCCGCCGGCCCGGCCCGCTCGACAGGCGTCGGAGCGGGCGTCGCCGGCCGCCGAGGTGTGCGCCGCAATGGGCTGGGTATCCAGGAGCCAAGGCTTGCCCGTGGTCCGGGCGCTGGCGGGTCCAGGCCCGGGTGGTTGGCCCAACAGCCACTCGCGGCCGACCCTCGCCGGGCCAGCGCGCTCGTCAGATCGCTATGCCGGCCTGGACTGACGGCGACGATCGGCCTTGTCGATGTACATCGCCCGATCGGCCATGTCGAGTATCTCGTCCGGCTCGAGGCTGCCGTCGATCGAGGCGATACCGACACTGAGGGTCAGGCCGGCGAGGTTGAGAACGTCACCCGCCGGTTGGCGTAGCCGGACGGCCAGCGCCTCCGCCCCCTCATGGGAGAGGCCGGGAGCCACGACCACGAACTCGTCACCGCCGATGCGGGCCACGAGGTCTTCGTCGCGCACCCGCGCCGCCAGCTCGTCGGCCCAGGCATTGAGCGCGAGGTCTCCGCGGGCATGGCCCTGCCGGTCGTTCAGCCGCTTCATCCCGTCGACGTCGCAGAACAGCAGGGCGCCGGGCCGGCCGGTCCGTTGTGCCTGGCGCACGGAGGCGGCAAGAGCCTCGGTGAGTGCCCGGCGATTCGGCAGGCCGGTCAGCGCATCCCGGGAGGCGAGGTCGGACAGCACCCGTTCCCGAGCCAGGCGTTCCTCTTCGTAGCGAGCACGCAATTCGACGCCGCCGATGGCGAGGCCGGCCTGCATGGCGAAGACCTCGAGCAGTTCGCACAGCAGTCGCGACGGTCGCCTGTTGTCCGGCGGGAGGTCGACGGAGATGATGCCGACCATCTCGTCAGAACCGGTCTTCAGCGGGACCAGGAGTGCATCCATCGGATGCCAAGCCTGGGGATCGTCGTCATAGGGGAGGTCGGGCACCCAGAAGACCTGGATGTGGTCGGCCCGATCGTGCGGGATGAACCGCAGCGCGCCCCACCTGTCGGCGAGATCGAGCGCTTCCAGCACATCCTGTCGAGGGTGGAGGACTCCAGAGAGCGCCGCCCGTACCTCATCCGGACCGGCGACAGCGATCACCTCGAAGTCGCCCGACTCGGTCTGGTGGTTCATCACAGCCGCGCCGAACCCGAGAACGTCGACGATTCCGTCGGCCACGGCCTGCAGGGTCTCGGCCAGGTCGCTGCCGGCATTGATGCGGGCGTTGACGTGTGCGAGTCTGCGGACCACATCCATGCTGACCCCCATCGGGTCCGCGTGCGGAGGAACGGGCGCGTCGTTGGCGTCGATTCCTCGCTTGTCCTCGCTCACTACGCGAACCTATTCCCAGCCCCTCCGCTACGCCAGTCGGGTAGAACTTCGGACAGTATGCACACGCGTGGTGGCTGACTTCGGGCGCATTCGTGTCCCACCGGCGGAGCCGGGCGGCCGGTCAGTTCGCGCTCCGGCAGGATCGTGAACATGCGACTGGCCCGCGATGCGTTCGGTGTGCCCCACCTTCGGGCCGACTCGGCTCTCGAATTGGCCCATCTGCAGGGTCGGGTCGCGGCGCGTGACCGCGCCTGGCAGATCGAGTACCAGCGCTGGCGGGCTGAGGGCCGGTTGGCAGAACGCGTGGGCCCGTTGGCGATCGCGTGGGACACGTTCGCCCGGCAGGCCCGCATCGACGACACCGGCAGGCAGTGCTTCCAAGCGCTCGACGACCAGACGAGGACCTGGATCACGTCGTTCGTGGAGGGCGTCAACGTCGAGCTCCCACAGGCGTTCAGAGGCACGTCTGAGGGCCGGGCTCTGGGGGTGGAGGCGGAGCCGTGGCAGCCATGGACCCCGCTGTCGGTCTTCGACGTACAGCACCTGCTCTTCTCCTCGCTTGGCGACAAGTGGTGGCGTCGCCGACTTGTCGAGGTCCTCGGGCATGACCATGTCGACCTCTTCCGGTGCGTCGAGGAGGGTGCGGAGTTCGAGCAGGGAGCCGGCAGCAACGCCTGGGCCATGACCGGATCCCGCACCGCCAGCGGCTTCCCGATCGTTGCGGGGGACTCGCACCGGACGCTGGAGGTCCCGGGCTGCTATCAGCAGATCAGGCTCGCCTGCCCGGAGTTCGACGTTGTGGGATTCACGTTCCCCGGTGTTCCCGGCATCCAGCACTTCGGTCACGCCGGCGACGTGGCGTGGGGGATCACCAACGCCGCAGCCGACTACCAGGACGTATTCGTGGAGGAGTTGCGCACAGACGGTGCGGAGGTGCAGGCAGCCGGGCCGGAGGGCTGGGGCACCGCACACCGGCACGTCGAGACCATCCGGGTACTGGGCGGCGACGACGTGAGCGTCGACGTCGTCGAGACCGATCGAGGGCCGGTGGTCTGGCGCGACAGCGACGGAGTCGCGTTCAGCATCGCCACTCCCGCGCGAACCCTGGCCGACATGGGATTCCAGGCCTTCCTCCCGCTGCTCCGGTCGCGAACCGCCGATGACGTGACCGAGGCGTTTCGCCAGTGGGTACAGCCGATCAACAGCGTGCTGACCGCCGACCGGGCCGGTCGGGTTCGCCACCTGGTCGCCGGGAGGGTCCCGGTCCGCGACATCGAGAATCTGCGGATGGCCGTGCCGGCACAGGAGGCACGCAACACCTGGACGGGTTGGGCGGACCTGGTGGTCGAAGACGTCGAGGACGTCACGTCGAACGCCAACGATCAGGGCAGTGGCGGTGGCCTCGGTTGGTCGTATGCGGCACCACATCGCGCCCGGCGGATTCGTGCCCTTCTCGGCGAGCGAACCGAGCTGACGGCCGACGATCAGGCCGACATCCATCACGACAGCTACTCCGCACCCACCGAGACGATGCGCACCCTGCTCAGTCGCGTCGATGCCACGGGAAAGACAGAGCTGGTGCGGCGCCGCCTCCTCGGTTGGGACGGCCGGATGGAGCCGGACTCACCGGAGGCACTGCTGTTCTCCCGCTGGCGGTCCGCGCTCGTCGACTGGATGCTCGACCAGCCAGGGCTGCGGACGCTGGCCCAGCCGACGGGCCACCCGGCCTTCCTCGTTGCCGGCACACGCGATCGTGCCGTCGCTGCCTGGGAGCGTCTCATCCTGAGGCTCGCCCCGCTCGGGATCGACGCCGCGGAGGGAGTGTCCGCAGCACTGGACCGCGTGGCCGCCGAGGCCGACGGGCGCGCCTGGGGCGAAGTGCACGTGTTCGCTCCGGTGCACGGCCTCGCGGCCTACCGGCCGGCAGACGTTCCCGACGTGCCGGCGGTCCCGCTCGGCGGGGATCGCGACTGCGTCTGGTCGAGTTACACAAAAGCCGGCGGTTCCGACCTCGTCGCCGTTGGCTCGGTGAC
This sequence comes from uncultured Actinomycetota bacterium, assembly GCA_963724495.1. Classification (GTDB taxonomy): domain Bacteria; phylum Actinomycetota; class Actinomycetes; order Propionibacteriales; family DAIQRJ01; genus CAVRUZ01. Next base: position 19,613 of record CAVRUZ010000002.1, read on the forward strand.
GAGATATGCCTGGGATCTGGCCGACCGGTCCGCCAGCCGTTGGGCTGTGCCCGCTGGGCTCGGCCGGGAGGTCTGACGACGAGCACTTCGCCGACCAGCTGCCGCTCTGGGCGAGTTGCCGGATGGCTCCGGTGGTCACCGACTGGTCGCAGCTGCGGCCCGAGGAAATCTGAGCGTCTCCGCGCGTCGCGCCGGGCCGGAGCTCAGCTGGGTGACTCAATGATGGAGTGACGGCCGGGCCGTCGCTGCAGCGTCGTGGGTGCGCAGTTGTTCCTTACGACGTAAGCTCATCCGGGGTCTTGGGGGAGACCCTGGATCGGCGGTCCGGCGCGCCCGACCGCGCCGCGCCGATCCTGGCTCGGTCGGCCCGGCGCGGATGGATGGGGACCTGTCCCACCGGGTCGACCAGCCGCCCGTCACCCCACTAGCCGACGGGTTGGTCGGCTTGACCGGAAGGTGACCCATGGGCATTGGCGTAGGACTCTTCCTGCTGGTGATCGGCGGCATCGCCGCCTTCGGCATCAAGGACAGCTGGTCGGCGATCGATCTCACGGCCATCGGCTACATCTGCATGATCGTCGGCGTCATCGCGCTCGTCATCGCATTGGTGCTGACGCGTCAGCGCGCCCGCACGGCTCACACCGAGACGGTGGAGCACCGCGACGCCGGGTCGACACCACCTCCGGTGGTCTGAGCCCCGAGGGGCACCGGGCGATGACACACTCGCCCGGTGCCTGACCTCGCCCACTTGATCGCCGACACTCCCGCCGACCGCGAAGCGTTCGCTGCGCTGCAGGAGATGTCCCTGCCGGACGTGGATGTCGCGTTGCCGGACTCCGATGCCCTGCTCACCCAGTTCCTGTCGCTTGCGATCCCGTTCGCGGATCTCAACCCGCTGATCGGGATTGCGGGTCGCCTGCGGGACGGCGAGGGCAACGACCTCCTTCGCCTCCTGGCCGGCGGACTGGTCAGCGCCATGGGCCGGCCTGAGGCGGCGCTCCGGCTTCCGGCCGTCTCCACGGACTTCATCGATCCGCCCGGCTACGTCCACCTGTATGCAGCCCTGGTCGTCCTGCCGTACGTCCGGCGCTATCACGAGCAGCACGGTGTCGACGTCGTCACCAGCTGGCGCACCCTGACCGACGTGGGCCGCAACGTCGCGATCTACCGCGACCGCTACGGCGTTGCCGGGTTCGACGACATCGGCTGGGCCAGGCATCACCTGACCGGCTGCCTGTACGACCTCGGTCGACTGCAGTTCGAACGGGCGCGTCTTGGCAACACGTTCGCGCGGCTCATGCAGGAGGACGGCCACGACGTCGTGGCGGGCGAGCCGGTGATCTCCGTGCACATCCCGCGCTTTGCCGGACCCCTGCAGACAGATCTGGTCGACGAGGCCTTCGACCGCGCGCGGACGTTCTTCCCCGGGCGCTTCCCGGGCGAGTCGCCGCGGTACTTCGTCTGTGGCTCCTGGTTGCTCGACCCGGTTCTCGGCGACTATCTGCCCGCGCATTCCAACATCCTGAACTTCCTCAACCGCTTCACGGTTCGGCGCCACGACGAACCCGATGACGCGGGCACGCTGCTGTTCGTCTACGGGAATCCAGACCTGCCTCGCGAGAGCTACCCGCGGACCACGTCTCTCGAGAGAGGGATCATGGCCCACCTCGACGCCGGCGAGCACTGGCACGGCGGCCGCGGCTGGCTGCCCCTGTAAGCGGAGCCCGGTCTAGGGTGCCGAGGTGGCAGTCACGGGTCCCAGCAGGTCGATCCCGATGATGCCGATGCTGGCGGTCACGGGGAAGGCGACCGCTGCAGCCGGCTGGGTGACCGAGTTCAAATGGGACGGGGTCCGCTGCATCGTGCAGGTGGCCGGTGGCGAGGTGCGGACCTGGTCGCGCTCCGCTCGCGATGTGACGAGGGAGTACCCGGAGCTGTCGGCCCTCGCGGCGGTGACCTCCGGCCACGACCTCGTGCTCGACGTGGAACTGGTGTGTCTCGATCCGTCCGGACGCCCGGACTTCGGACTGTGGCAGCGACGACTGCACCACAAGCCGGGTGAGGTCGCGCCGGACATCACCTTGTACGCGTTCGATCTCCTGCAGCTGGACGGGTCGGCGTTGATCGACCAGCCGCTCGAAGCGCGCCGGGAGCTCCTCGAGGCATTGGACCTGAACTCCGGGCCGGTCAAGACGCCGGACGTGTTCACCGACGTCACTCCGAAGGACCTGCTCGAAGTGGCCACGACCCATGGGCTCGAGGGGGTGGTGGCCAAGCGGGTCGGCTCGCGCTACCTCCCCGGCCAGCGTTCACCCGACTGGGTCAAGAGCAAGCCCGACCGCTCGTCGAGCGTTGTGATCGGCGGGTGGACCGACCAGAAGGGACCGGGACGCAGCATCGGCGCGGTCGCGGTGGGCGCCTACGACGACGACGGCCTGCGCTACCTGGGCCGGTGCGGAAGCGGCCTCGACGGCCGGATCGACCGCGTGCTGCGCGACGCCTTCAAGGAGCTCGCGACCGATGAGTGCCCGTTCGCCGACCTTGCCCGGGTGGAGAACGCCAAGGCCGTGCACTGGGTGGAGCCCCGCCTGGTGGCGGAGGTCCGGCACTCCGGGCTTGCCGGCGACGGTCGGTTGCGGCATCCGGTGTGGCGGGGACTGCGTCCCGACATCGAGCCGGATCGCGTGCGCTGCGACCAGGTGGAGCTCATCTGACCCTCGCGGCACCGCGTCGCGAAACATGCACGGACAGCGGGCAGATCCGGACATGTGCGGCCATGTGGGGCGGCCGATCGGCGCGGTTGCATGTCTGGCGCGGATCAGTGCCGACGGCTGGCCGTCAGTGCATGAGCGCCCGCCACCGCCGGACATGGAGCGCGCAGATGATGGAGCCGACGGCGATGGCGGCGACCGCGCCGGCGAAGGAACCCGGCGCGCCGAAGTGATCGATGACGAGGCCGGCCGCGGCCGTGCCGAGCGCGGCCCCGGTGGTCATGGACGCGGTGAGGAAGGCCTGTGCCTCGTTCACGCGGTGCGGGGGAGCGAGGTGGTCGATCGCGTTCTGGAACATGATGAGCGTCGGAGCAATCGTCAATCCAGTAAGGAAAAGCAACGGCAGCAGCACGATCAGCGACGGGTCCGGTCGGCTCAGCAGCACCGGCACGGGTACCAGCGTGGCGGCGAACGCAGCGAGCATGATGCTCATGCGGCGGAGCTCGTCACCGTGCCAGTGGCGTGACCCGTAGACCAGTCCACCGATCGCGCTACCTCCGGCGATGGCCGCGAACAGGAAGCCGAGCCGGTCGGTGTTGCCGAGCACCCGGTCGGCCGTCGCCACGATCGACGTGTCGAGCTGCCCGAAGCCGATCGACATGCACAGGACCACCACGAGCAGCGCCGCGACTCCCGGAGCCGCCACCGCCGACTTGGCCGAGTGCCGGGCGGTGGCCGCCACGGAGGCGTCGTCCGACAGCTCGGACCGCTCACCGGGTCGCCAGTTCCGGGCCGCCGCGCTGGTGGCGTAGGTGAGCCCGCCGCCGGCCATGAATCCGGCGGTCACCAGTAGAGGTACCTCGGCCGGTGTCGTGGCGGCCAGCAGAGAAAGCAGGAGCGGCCCCAAGACGAAGATGAGTTCGACCGCGGAGGCATCCAACGCGTAGCCGAGTCGTCGCGACGTGGGGTGGGTGAAGATGACCCGCCAGGCGGCCCGCATGGCCGGGCTGATCGGCGGAAAGATGATGCCCGCGCAGGCGGCCAGCACGATCAGCGTCGCGTCCGGCGCACCGTGCACGGCACTCAGGCTGATCGAGCAGAGCAGGATCGCGCAGCACAGGCTGGTGGGCACGATCACCTTGGGCTGCCCGAACCGGTCCATGGTGCGGCCCCACACCGGCGCGCCGAGGGCGGTGCCGATGGCGAACGACCCAGTGACGATGCCCGCGATGGAGTAGGCACCGCGGACGTGCTCGATCAGGACGATCATGCCGAGCGACGCCATGGAGATCGGCAGTCGCGCGATCACCGCGGCCAGGAACGGGCGGATCGCCGGGCCGTAGGTCAGAACCGTTGCGTAGCCGCGCAGTCCGTTGCCGGCATCCAACTGCTGTGTCATCAAACCCTGCTGTCACATTTCCGTTCTTGGGCGACTACTCCGCTCCAGGCGGCGGACAGCCACCCGACATGCTCCCATGCCGCGTTCCTGCGCTTGTCCGTGAGCATGGTTGCGGCGGTGCAGCGCACGGCCCGCTGACTAGCCTGATCCCAACATGAGCAGTCGTCTTCGAACCCTCGCGGTAGCCGCCGCCCTCACCCTGTGCTGGTGGTGCCTGGGCGTGGTTCCGGCGGTGGCTCATACCGAACTGCAGGTCCGTTCCCCGGAGCAGGGTGCGGTCCTGGACGCGGCCCCGAAGACCATCCGGCTCACCTTCACCGAGGAGCTTGGTGGCGGGTCGCTCGCCGTGGCGACATCGGGTCGGTCGGTTGGGGCGGGTCCAGCACGGGTCGACGGCGCGGAGATCGTGCTCGACGTCGCCGCGGGATCTCCGGCAGGTGTCTGGACGGTGGCCTACCGCGTGGTCAGCGCAGACGGCCATCCCGTCACCGGGCAGTACCAGTTCACGGTCAAGCCACAGCCGGCGACGGCCACGCCGACGCCTTCTCCGACTGCATCAAACGCACCGACGTCCACGGCACCGCCCGTCGGCGCGCACACCGGCAGGGCGCACCAGAGTCCAGCCGTAGAGGTCGCCGTGACCGTGATCGCACTTGTCGCACTCGTCGTGGGCGTCTTCTTCCGGCGGCGACGGGCCTAGCGGCGCTCCAGCAGCACGCTGTTGGAGAGTGGCGCGCTCACCCGCGCAACGCGGCGACCACGTCGATCTCCACCAGGATGTTCGCAAGCTGAGACCCGACAGTGGTGCGCACCGGATAGGGCTGCGGCATCGACTGCCCGTAGGCGTCGTCGAAACCCGGGAAATCGCTGAGCGTGCTGAGGTGCACGGTCGCCTTGACCACGTCGGTCAGGTCCAGTCCCCGCGCCGCCAGCACGGCCTCGATGTTCTTGAGCGTGGCAACCGTCTGCTCCTCGATCGAGTCACCGATGGTCTCGCCCGTTTCGGGGTCGGCCGGCCCGAAGCCGCTCGTGTACAGGAACCCGTTCGCGACGATGCCTTGCGAGTAGGCGAATCGAGGGGTCGCTGCCCGCTCGGTGATGATCTGCTCCTTGGTCACCATGGCTCCTTCGAGGTTCGGTCCGCGTCGAGTGGCCGGAGGGGCTCACCCGCGCGGAGCCTATGTGGCCGACGATCGACCCATCGGCTCGGCCGCTCGTCAGAACAGGCCGGCGGTCCGCAGGAGCTCCTCGATCAGTGCCGACTCGTCGGCCTCCTGCACGCCCCGCTTCGTGAACCACCGTGAGACATTCGCAGCGTCGCGCGCCAGGAACAACCGGCCGTCGGGGTTGCTGACCACGTCGATCACCTGCGGCAGGTCGATGAGGACCAGCCGGTCACCGGCGACCAGCACGTTGTATTCCGACAGGTCACCGTGCGTCCAGCCGTTCTCCGCCATCACCAGCATCGACTCGTGCAGCTGGTCCCACAGCGGGATCAGTTCGGCAGTCGTGAGGTCGGTCTGCACCAGACGCGGTGCGGGCGAGCCATCGGGCGCGGTGATGAGCTCCATCATGAGTTCGCTGCCTATCAGCTGCACCGGATAGGGCACCGGTGCGCCCAGCTCCCACAGCCTGGTCAGGTAGCCGAACTCCGCGCCGGCCCACTGGCCGGACAGGATCTCGCGACCCATCCGGGTCTTGTTGTCCATGGCCCGCTGGTCGCGACTCTTACGCACCCGGCGACCGGCGAGATAGGCGGCGTCGCGGGTGAACTGGGAGTGCTCGGTGTCGCGGTAACGCTTGGCCGCGAGCACCACCAACCTGTCGGTCCCCGGCAGCGAGCGTTCCACCAGGTGCACGTCGGCTTCCTTGCCGGTCTTGAGCACGCCGAGGGCATGGTCGACCGCTGCGCGATCGGTGATCACCCAGTCCGGCAGGGGTTCGGGTCCGTGCTGGGCGTTGTGGTAGCTCGACCAGGTGGCCTCGGGGTCGTCGTCGGGCCGATCCGGCTCGATCTGGAAGACCTCGCGGCCATGAGCGAGATGGCGGAGGAAGTCGCGGTGCTGTACCTCGGCGTCCTGCAAGGACGGGCCCTCGTCGAGGTCGGCGAGGGAACGCGCACCGCCGCGTCCCGACCGGTGCCGGGATGGCCGTTCGCGTGGTTCGCCGAGGTCGGCGAACTGGTCGGCGAGGGTTGACTCGTCGACGTCATCGAAGGGGTCCTGAACGTCATCGTCCAGGGGAAAACGTCATCGTCCAGGGGTAGGAGAGAGAGTTGGGAGAACGTCCTGCGGTCAAGTGAGGTACTCCATCGGGAGGCCCGCACGATTTGCGGGCAGCTTCCCGGCGCCGAGATCGGCTGGTGTCAGCTGGTGGGCGGCACCGGGCGGGTGGGGGAGTTGGCGCGACGGCCTTGGGTGACAGTCATGGCTTTCTCCCTCCGCTCCGGGCCCAACGGACCAGGTGAACAGTCCGGCAAGCGTCCCCTACGCCCGGGGTTGTGGCAACCCGTTATGTCCGTCGGCCGGGTCTGACGGGCACAACAGCACGCCCCGCTGCGCCGCCGGCACGTGCCCGAACGGGCTCCCACTGGATCATTTCGGGCGCGAGCGTGCCGTGCTCTGGTGGAATGGCGGGAGACACTCGTTCGTCCACACTCAGAATCAGGGTGGACACGTCCCCGCACCGGCCGCCAGCCCCGAGGAGCACCGCATCGTGACGACCAGCAGCACGCAGGAGGTCGATGTCACTCAGGACCAGGTCGGCGATGCCATCGCCGAGGTGAGGCGGGTGATCGTCGGCCAGCAGCACATGGTCGACCAGCTGATGGTGTCCCTTCTCGCCCGTGGTCACTGCCTGCTCGAGGGCGTCCCTGGCGTGGCCAAGACGCTGGCGGTCCGCACCTTCGCCACCGTGGTCGGCGGCTCGTTCGCCCGCCTGCAGTTCACCCCCGACCTGGTGCCGAGCGACATCGTCGGTACCCGGATCTACCGGCCGAGCCGCGAGGGCTTCACCACCGAGCTGGGACCGGTGTTCGTGAACTTCGTCCTCGCCGACGAGGTCAACCGGGCTCCGGCGAAGGTGCAGTCGGCGATGCTGGAGCTGATGGCGGAGCGGCAGGTGTCCATCGGCGGTGAGACCCACCCGCTTCCGCAGCCGTTCATCCTCATCGCGACGCAGAACCCGATCGAGTCGGAGGGCGTCTACCCGCTGCCGGAGGCGCAGCGCGACCGGTTCCTCATGAAGGTCGACGTGCCGCTGCCCGATGCGGGCGAGGAGGCCACGATCCTGCAGCGGATGGCGGTCGACCCACCGCAGGCGCGGCAGATCCTCGACCCCCAGCGCATCCTGGTACTGCAGAAGCAGACCGAGAAGGTCTTCGTGCACGACCTGGTCGCCGACTACATCGTCCGGCTGACGATGTCGACGCGCCGCCCGTCGCAGTACGGACTGGCCGAGCTCGACGGCGTGATCGCCAACGGTGCCTCGCCGCGATCGACGCTCGGGCTGATGGCCGCGTCCCGGGCCACCGCGCTGGTGCGCGGTCGTGACTACGTGCTCCCGCAGGACGTGCAGGACGTCGCCCACGACGTGATGCCGCACCGCATGGTGCTCACGTTCGACGCCATCGCCGAGGGCATCGAGACGTCAGCGGTCGTGAACCGGGTCCTCGAGGTCGTCCCACCACCACGCCCGGTCTGGCGCCAAGGCGGTCCGCGACCGAGCGGGCAGTCGCAGCCGCACGCCTCGGCCGGCCAGCCAGAGTTCCGCTGATCGCCGTGACGCCATGAGCACGATCATCAGCCGCAACGCCGGCTCCGATCCCGGTGGCCTGACGCCGGCTCAGCTGCGTGCTCGGCAGGCGCCGGAGATGGCGCTGCGCCGCCTGGAGCTGACGATCGTGCGCAAGCTCGACGGCTTCCTGCACGGCGAGCACCTGGGCATCCTGCCGGGTCCCGGCACCGAGCTGGCCGAGGCTCGGCTGTACCGGCCCGGTGAGGACGACGTGCGGCGCATGGACTGGGCGGTCACCGCCCGCACCACCGAGCCGCATGTCCGCGACGTCATCTCCGACCGTGAACTCGAGACCTGGGCACTGGTCGACCTGTCCGGCTCGATGGACTTCGGCACCACCGACCTGGAGAAGCGCGACCTCGCGATCGCGTCGGTCGCCACGATCGGCTACCTCACGATGAAGATGGGCGACCGGTTCGGCGGCTTCGTCCTGCGTAGCGGGCAGCTGGCGCGCTGGCCGGCCCGGTCGGGGCGGATGGCTCTGCACGCGTTCCTTCGGAGCCTGTTCGACACGCCGCGCAACGTCGAGGGGTCGGTGAGCGACCTGACGACGGCGATGGAGCAGATGGCGCGGGCAAACCCACGCCGCGGCCTGCGGCTCGTGGTCTCGGACTTCCTCGACGGGATCCTCACCGACGACTCGCAGCCGCTGCCGTGGGAGCGCGCGATGAAGCGCCTCTCGATCCGCCACCAGGTGCTGGCCGTCACGGTGAGCGATCCGATGGAGCAGGCGATCCCGAACGTGGGCGTCCTCCTGGTCACCGACCCCGAGACCGGCGAGTCCCGCGAGATCGACACCGGCAGTAGGCGAACGCGCGAGCAGTTCTCGGCCGTGGCGGCTGCTCACCGGGAGCGCGTTAGCAGCACCCTGCGACGATGTGGTGCGGCACACCTGGAGCTGTCGACCTCGAGGGACTGGGTGATGGACATCGCCAGGTTCGCCCTGACCTACCGTCGCGTGGCGGGCTCGCTGCACCCGACCACACCCGTGGAGTCGCCATGAGCTTCCTCGCACCGCTCCGGCTCTGGCTGCTGCTGCTGATCCCGGCGTTGCTCGTTGTGTATGTCCTGATGCAGCGCCGACGGCGCAAGTACGCGTTGCGATTCACCAGCGTCGCGCTGCTCGACAAGGTTGCTCCACGTCAGCCCGGCTGGCGTCGCCACGTCGCGGCCGGCCTCGCGCTCGTGATGGTGGGGCTGCTGTGCGTCGCGTTCGCCAAGCCGGCGAAGCGGGTACGGGTTCCGCAGGAGCGGGCGACGGTCGTCGTGGTCATCGACACGTCCGGCTCGATGGCCGCCTCCGACGTGACCCCCAGCCGGATCGAGGCGGCTCAGTCGGCGGCGGCGGAGTTCGCCCGGCAGATGCCGGAGAAGTTCAACGTCGCCCTGGTCGCCTACGACGACGCTCCTCGGCTCGTGGTGCCGCCGACGACCGACCACGAGACGGTCGTGACCGGTGTCCTCAACCTGCAGCTCGGCGGCGCGACCGCGACCGGTGACGCGCTCGTGGCCGCTCTCGATGCGATCAAGCTCGCACCGGCCGACCCGGCGAATCCGGCCTCGATCGCGCCGGCGCGGATCGTGCTGCTCTCCGACGGCAAGCAGACCGCGGGTCGCGGCCTCGGCGGCGCGCTCGACCTGGTGAAGGCCGCCAAGGTCCCCGTCTACACGATCTCGTTCGGGACGCCGCAGGGCGTCATCTCCGACGGCCCGGTGAACGTGCCCGTCCCCAACGACGAGCCGACGATGCGCCTGATCGCCTCGCAGACCGACGGCAAGTTCTACTCGGCCTCGTCCTTGGACCAGCTCAAGGACGTGTACCGCGACATCGGCTCGGCGGTCGGGTACAAGTTCGAGAAGAAGGAGATCACCTCCCGATTCGTCGGCTACGGCCTGCTCGCGGCCCTGTGCGCCCTCGGACTCTCGCTGGGATTCTTCGGCCGCCTGCCCTGACGTGGGTTCTCGGCGGCCGCGTGCTCCGAGCCGCTGTGCGTGACACCGTGTGACGCCTGGGGCACAATGACACTGTTGGGGACACTGTTGTGACACCTGCCTGACTGCCAACCGGCGCTCCATCTGCGGATGAGGGTGCCGAGGTGAGGTCACCACAAGGCTCTTCCGAAGGACTGCGGACGCTGGGGAAGGCGTTTCCGCGCCTGTCCGGGATCTGCTGCGCCGAGAGCGCGGCGGTCGCGGGCTGTCCGACGAAGAGGTGGCCCGATGGCGAGCCGAGGCGTGATCTACGTCCACAGTGCGCCGGCCGCAGTGTGCCCGCATGTGGAGTGGGCCCTGGCCGGTGTGCTCGGCGTGTCCGTCGCCGTCGACTGGACCCGCCAACCCGCTGCTCCCGGCACCTATCGCGCCGAGGTTTCGTGGACCGGCGACGCCGGCACCGGCGGCAGGCTGGCTTCGGCTCTCCGCGGCTGGGCGCATGTCCGCTACGAGGTCACCGAAGAACCGTCCGCCGGTGTGGAGGGCGCCCGCTACTCCTACACGCCCGCCCTCGGCATCTACCACGCCGTGACCGGGCCGCACGGTGACGTGCTCGTGCCGGAAGAGCGGATCAAGGGCGCGCTCGCCCGCACGATGCTCGGACAGGTCGACCTGCACGACGAGCTCGACCGGCTGCTCGGCAAGCCCTGGGACGACGAACTCGAACGGTTCCGGCAGGCGGGTGAGTCGGCGACCGTCCGCTGGTTGCACCGCGTGGGCTGAGCGGTGGCTGCTTCGCGTGCGAAACCTGACGCCAGATCGCGCCCGAACCCACGACTGAGCGTGCGTCGCTGCCGAGGACGACAACTGGCGTCCGATTCGGCACGTGCCCAGCGGGCAAGCCGGCTAGAAGGCGGTGCCGGCGTCGAGGCGCCGCCGCAGGAGTTCGGCGAGATCGATCGAGTCGCCGTCGCGTCCGCCGCGGCCCACCACCAGCGGAGGCTCGCTCGCGGGAACCGAGACCGGGCCGCGCAGGCCGGCATGCCAGGGGAGCGGTGGGTTCAGCACCACGAAGTCGCCGTCCTGAGTGACCGCGAGGCTGTGGTCGCGTCGGAGGTACCAGCCGGTGCGGTCGGTGCGTATCCGGCGGCGACGGCCTGGGCGCCGAACGACCAGTGGGCCGGGTGGGATCCCGGCGGCTACGGCGTCGGCGACGAACTGCTGGAGCAGCTTGCCCGCTGCTGCCGCCTCACCTCGGCGGCGCAGATCGGCCAGCTCGGCCAGCCGCTCAGCGTTGTCGCGCGGCTCCACGGAAGGGTGAGCGTCAGGATCCGTCGGGGCGGCCGAACGCCACCGCTACGTTGTGGCCGCCGAAACCGAACGAGTTGTTGAGGGCTACCGCCGGGCCGTCGGCCTCGGGCAGGTCGCGAACCGTGGTCGCGATGTCCAGTCGTATGTCGGCATCCTGGTTCTCGAGGTTGATCGTCGGCGGCACCTTGCCGTGCTTGAGGGTGAGCACGGTCTGGATCGATTCGACCGCTCCGGCTGCTCCGAGCAGGTGGCCCATGGTCGACTTGGGCGCGGTGACGATGACGCGCTCGGCGTGCTCGTCGCCCAGGACCTTGTGAATGGCCCGGCCCTCGGCGGAGTCGCCCACCGGTGTCGAGGTCGCGTGCGCGTTGATGTGCACCACCTGACCCGGCTTGGCCCCCGCCGCCTCGATCGCCCTGCGCATGGCCATCGTGGCACCGTGCGCTCCAGGTTCCGGCTGGGCGATGTGGTGCCCGTCGGCCGAGATCCCCGAGCCCAGCACCCGGCCATGGATGGTGGCTCCGCGGGCGGTCGCGTGCTCCTCGGACTCCAGGATCAGGATGCCGGCGCCCTCGCCGAGGACGAAGCCGTCGCGATCGGCGTCGAACGGCCGGGATGCTCGTTCGGGGTCGTCGTTGCGCAACGAGAGCGCACGCATGGCAGCGAACGACGCGAGCGGCAACTGGTGGATCACTGCCTCACACCCTCCGACCACGGCCACGTCGGCCTCGCCGGACGACACGTAGTCGAAGCCACGGCCGATCGCCTCGTTGCCCGACGCGCAGGCCGAGACTGGAGCATGGACGGCCCGCCGGGCCTTGAACTCCACCCCGAGCCAACCGGCGGCGCCGTTGGGCATGATCATCGGGATGTTGTACGGAGAGATGGCGCGGGGACCGTCGGCCGTCAGCCGGTCGTAGCCGGTGAGCAGCGTGATCATGCCGCCGATGCCGGTCGCCACCGACACCACGAGTCGCTCGGGATCGACCTCGCCGTCGGCCACCGGGCCGTACCCGGCATGGGTCCACGCTTCGCGTGCAGCGATCATCGCCAGCGCTTCGGAGCGGTCGAACCGGCGTAGCTCGTGCTTGGGGAGCGCGTCCTCCGGCTGCACCGCCACCGGCGCGGCGATGCGCGCCGGCAGGTTCTCGTAGCGCTCCTCGGTCAGAGCCACCACGCCGCTCTTGCCGGCCAGCATCGCCTCCCAGGTGGACGCGACGTCGCCGCCCAGCGGGGTGGTGGCGCCGAGGCCGGTGATGACGACGCTGCGCGGCATGCTGCGTTCCTCCTTCGCGATCGGTCTGGGCCAATGGAGCAGCGACGGCCGAGTGGTCACCCGGCCGTCGTCAGTCGCCCGTCAGCCCTGTTCGCGCTCGATGTAGGAGACGGCGTCGCCCACGGTCCTGAGGTTCTTCACCTGGTCGTCGGGAATCTTCACACCGAACTTCGACTCGGCCGCGACCACGACCTCCACCATCGACAGCGAGTCCACGTCGAGGTCGTCGGTGAACGACTTGTCGAGCTGGACGTCTTCGGCCGAGACGCCGGCCACCTCGTTGACGATCTCGGCGAGACCGGCGCGGATCTCTTCAGTGCTGGCCATGCAGGTTCCCTTCAACTAAAGCGTGGCGCTCTGCCATCGGCTGAGGCGGAGACCCACCGGTTAGGTGGTGTGTTCGGGCAAACCTTAGGGCGTGCAGAGCGCTCGTGGACCGCCGGTCCGGTGCGCGGAAGCGGTCGCGTCGTCCGCAGCGAACGGAAGGAGGACGTTCGAGCGGGCCGCTGGACGGTCAGCTGGTGTGGTCCGCGACGAAGGCACGGGCGTCGTCGAGCTGGTCGGGCGAGCTCAGCTTGAAGGTGGCAACGCCCGGCAGCCCACGACGGGCGATACCCGCGAGCGTTCCCGCGGGCGTCAGCTCCAGCAGCCCGGTGACCCCGACCTCGCGGAGGGTGTCGAGGCAGCGGTCCCACCGCACCGGCGAGCTCACCTGGGCAACCATCCGGTCGAGCGCCTCCGCACCGGTCTCGGGCTCGGCGCCGTCGGCGTTGGAGATCAGCCGGGTGGCCGGCTTGTTCGGGTTCAGGGTCGACGCGAACGCGGCCAGCTCGGCGACAGCAGGCTGCATGTGCACGGTGTGGAAGGCGCCCGCGACGCTGAGGGGCACCAGCCTGGCCTTGTCCGGCGGGGCGGCCGCGAGTTGGGCGAGCTGATCGGCCGTCCCGGCTGCCACCACCTGGCCCGGTCCGTTGTCGTTGGCCGCCGTCAGGCCGGCCGCCTCGATGGCCCGGAGCACGTCGTCGCGATCGCCGCCCACGACCGCGGTCATGCCGGTGTCTCCTGCCTTCGCCGCGGCCGCAGCCATCGCCTTGCCGCGGACGCTGACGAACCGCATCGCCTCCTCGTCGCCGATGACGCCGGCCAGGGCCGCGACGGCCACCTCGCCCACGCTGTGACCGGCCAGGATGGTGTCGGCCGGCAGATCGGAGTTCCCGAGCAGGGCACGGGCCGAGAGCAAAGCGCTCGCGACCAGCAGTGGTTGGGCCACGGCGGTGTCGCGGATGTCGTCTGCGCTCGCTTCCGTGCCGGCGTGGGCGAGGTCCAGTCCGGCGGCCGCCGAGTAGGCGGCCAGCAGAGTCGCGGACTCCGACGACTCCAGCCAGGGAGCAAGGTAACCGGGGGTCTGGGCACCCTGACCGGGCGCGACGATGGCAAGCACGCGCACACTCTGCCCGACGGGCGCCGGGTCCATGGAGTGGGGACCACGGCGCGTACGGGTGCATGGCAGGCTGCCGCCATGCCAGCGCAGGGTGGTCCCGACAGCGACGCCGGACGCCGGGACGCCGCTGCCGCGGACCTGTCGCGGATCGCCTTCCTGCTCGAGCGCACCCGTGCCTCCACCCATCGCGTGCAGGCGTTCCGGCGGGCTTCGGAGGTCGTGCTCTTCCAGGATCCCGGCGACCTGGCAGCACTGCACGCGGCGGGTCGGCTGACCAAGCTCTCAGGCGTCGGCGCCGTCACCGCCGAGGTGATCGCCGCCGCCCTCGACGGTGGCAAGCCTGCCTATCTGGCCCAGCTCGAGGCCGAGGACCCGACTCTCCCCGGTGCGGACTCGGCGCTGATGCGGGCCATCCGCGGCGACCTGCACACCCACACGGATGCGAGCGACGGCGGCAGTCCCTTGCCCGAGATGGTGGCGGCCGCGGCCGGCCTGGGGCACGAGTACCTGGCGGTGACCGACCACTCGCCGCGACTTCGCGTCGCCAACGGCCTGTCCGCCGAACGGCTGCGCGATCAGCTCGATCAGGTCAAGGTGCTCAACGAGAGCGACCCGGGCATCCGTGTCCTGACTGGCATCGAGGTCGACATCAACGCCAACGGCACTCTCGACCAGACCGACGAGCTCCTTGGCGAGCTGGATGTGGTCGTCGCCTCCGTGCACTCGAAGCTCCGGGACGACTCCACCGCGATGACCACCCGGATGGTCCGAGCGGTCATGAATAAGCACACTGACATCCTGGGCCACTGCACCGGCAGGCTTGTCGAGGGCGATCGTGGCATCCGGCCGGAGAGTTCCTTCGACCACGAAGTCGTCTTCGCGGCCTGCGCTCAGTTCGACGTCGCCGTCGAGATCAACGCCCGGCCGGAACGGCTGGACCCGCCCCGGCGGCTGCTCCGGGCGGCGGTGGCGGCCGGCTGCCTGTTCTCGCTCGACACCGATGCGCACGCCCCGGGACAGCTGTCGTGGCAGGGCTACGGCGCGGCCAGGGCCGAGGAGTGCGAGGTTCCATTCGACCGCGTGGTCAACACCTGGCCGGTCGAGAAGTTGCTGGAGTGGACCGGTCGGCGAGCGGGCTGACGGCGCAGTGGGCAGGCCAGAGCAGGTCGCTAGGGGCGTTGCTTCTTGCCGGCTCTGAGCAGTTCCACCATCTCGGCGATGCGGTCGGGGCGTTGTTCCGGCCGGCGTTTCGTCGCGTCGATCCAGCGCAGGTAACCACGTCGGTAGAACTGCGCGAGCGAGTCGAAGAACGCCCCGGCGTCGGGATTCGCCGCCAAGGCAGCGGCGACGTCTGGGGCGAGGTCGTCGCGTTGGGGTCCTTCTGGTGCGATCTCCACCGTGACCTCGTCGCCGACGGCGACCCCACCGCCGGCGGCCGAGGTCGGGCCCAGGGTGAACCCGAAGCCGTCGCCGGCTGTTTCCAGGAGCGCTCGGATGCGGACGCCGTTGACGGTGCCGGCGACGTGGTGGCGTTGCTTGGTGCCCCAGACCTGGTCCGGGTCGAACGGGAGGGGCACCAAGAGCTTGCCCCCGCCCGCGTGGGCGACCGGAACGACGAAACGTCGAGACTCCATGGACACGATCCTGCCATCGGCCATCGCGCGCGGTCGGACCTGTGAGCGTCCCGGCGGCGGAGCTCCGCGTTCCCAGCCGCAGTGTCCACAGTCGGTCAGAGCAGGCGGTCCGGGTTCGTCCGGTTGCTGCCCGGAGTGCGAACGGATGGAGTGGTCCTATGGGTATTTCCATTGGGTTGATCGGCACCGGACAGTTCAGTCATTCGTTCATTCCGCTGTGGCAGGCGCATCCCGACGTCGATGACGTCCGGGTCACCGAGGTGCTGCCGGAGCGGATGGAGGAGGCGAAGCAGCGACACGGCATCGAGACCGTCTACGGGTCGGCCGAGGAGCTGCTCGACTCCGATGTCGACGCGGTGGCGGTGTTCACCCAGCGGTGGACACACGGGGAGCATGTCCTGCGGGCCCTGCAGGCCGGCAAGCACGTCTACTCGACCGTGCCGATGGGAATGACCGTCGAGGAGCTGACGGCCATCACCGACGAGGTCGCGAAGACGGGTCTCACCTACATGATGGGCGAGACGAGCTTCTACTACCCCAGTTCGGTGTTCTGCCGGCAGAAGTTCGCGGCGGGTGACTTCGGTCGCGTCTTCTACTCCGAGGGCGACTACGTGCACGACATGGACCTCGGCTTCTACTCGGCCTACCAGTACAGCGGCGGTGACGACTGGAAGAAGACCGCGAGCTTCCCGCCCATGCACTACCCGACTCACGCGATCGGCAACGTGCTCTCGGTGACGGGCCGCCATGCGGTGGCGGTGTCGTGCATCGGCGTCAAGGACGAACGCGGCGACGGCGTCTTCGACAAGGACGTCTCGATGTTCGACAACGATTTCTCCAACGCCACCGGGCTGTTCAAGCTCGACGACGGTTCGATCATGCGCACCAACGAGATGCGTCGTGTCGGATATCCCTCGCACAAGAACGAGTCCCGGCTGCGGGTCTTCGGCACCGAGGCCAGCTTCGAGCAGCTCGCCAAGGTGTCGGTGTGGCAGGACAAGGAGGACAGCTACGACGTCACCGAGCAGGTCGTGTCGCGACGGGCGAAGGGTCTCGACGACCCGATGCTCGAGGGCATCGACCCCGCGCTCCGGGAGGCGTTCGTGTCCGGGATGGCGCCCGCCCACCGCGAGGAGGCTCGCCGGCTGCCCAAGGAGTTCAGCGGAATGCGCAACGGGCACTCGGGATCGCACCACTTCCTGGCGGACGACTTCGTGCGCGCAGTGGTCGACCGGACCCTGCCGCCGGTCAACGCCTGGGTTGCCGCCCGCTACACGATGCCGGGCATCGTCGCCCACCAGTCGGCTCTCCAGGGTGGCGCCCAGCTGCCGATCCCCGACCTCGGCGACCCGCGCTAGGCCCCTCAGAGCCGCAGCACAACTGACGAGAGCGCGCAATCTGGGGTCATCAGCCGCTGATGACCCCAGATTGCGCGCTCTCAACGTGAGTAGGTGCGCGTTGCCCGCTCGCTAGGCGCCGGCGCCTTCCTGCTGAATGTGTGCGACGGCCGTCGGGTCGTCGATCTGATAGCGGTCGAGAGCCTCGCGGATCTTCGCGGAGTCGTACTCCCCGCGACGCGCAAGCGAGGCGATGGCCGCGACCGTGATCGACTCGGCATCCACCTGGAAGTACCGGCGGGCGGCAGCCCGGGTGTCGGCCAGGCCGAAGCCGTCGCAGCCGAGCGAGGTGTAGTCGCCGGGCACGAACCGGGAGATCTGGTCGGGCACCGCGCGCATCCAGTCCGACGACGCGATGAACGGCCCCGGAGCGTTGCGCAGCGCCGTGGTGACGAACGGCTCGCGCTGGGCCTCGGGGTGCAGCAGGTTGTGCTTCTCGGTCTCCACCGCGTCGCGTCTGAGCTCGTTCCACGAGGTCACCGAGTACACGGCCGCGCCGATGCCCCACTCCTCCGCGAGCAGGTCGCGGGCCTTGATCGCCCAGGGCACGCCGACACCGGACGCGAGCAGCGTGACCTTCGGGCCGTCGATCTCGGGAGCCTCGGCGTAGCGGTAGATCCCGCGGAGGATGCCGTCGGTGTCGACACCCTCGGGCTCGGCCGGCTGTTCCATCGGCTCGTTGTAGACCGTGAGGTAGAACCAGATGTCCTCGCCGTGCGGATGGCTCTCGGTCGAGCCGTACATGCGCTCGAGGCCGGAGCGGAAGATGTGCCCGATCTCGTAGGCGAAGGCCGGGTCGTAGGCCACGACGGCGGGATTGCTGGAGGCCAGGAGCAGTGAGTGGCCGTCGGCGTGCTGCAGGCCCTCGCCGGTGAGCGTCGTCCGTCCGGCGGTGGCGCCGATGACGAAGCCACGGCCCAGCTGGTCCGACAGCGCCCAGAACCAGTCGCCGGTGCGCTGGAACCCGAACTGCGAATAGAAGATGTAGAACGGGATCATCGGCTCGCTGTGCGTGGCGTAACTGGTGCCGGCGGCCGTGACCGAAGCCACGCAGCCCAGTTCGTTGATGCCCTCGTGCAGCATCTGCCCGTCGGCCGCGGTCTTGTACTTGAGCAGCAGGTCGCGGTCTACCGAGTCGTAGATCTGGCCGTTCGGGTCGTAGATCTTCGCCGACGCGAACATGGAGTCCATGCCGAACGTGCGGTACTCGTCGGGCGCGATCGGCACGAACCGCTTGCCGATTCCCGGCTCCTTCATCAGGTCGCGCAGCAGCCGGACGAGCGCCATCGTGGTGGCGACCTTCTGCTTGCCCGCCCCTTTCGCCAACGCCGCAAAGGGCTTGTCCCCAGGCATGTCGAGCTTCGCCGCGTCGGTGCGCCGCTCGGGCAGGAACCCACCGAGCCCATTGCGCGAATTGATGGCGAGCTGCTGGACGGGGGAGTCCTCGCCGGGCAGGTAGTAGGGGTAGTCGTCGTCGATCTGCTCGTCGGAGATCGGCAGCTGCATGCGGTCGCGCAGCTTCTTCAGATCGTCCTTGGTGAGCTTCTTCATCTGGTGCGTGGCATTGCGCCCCTGCAGTGCGCCGATGCCGTGGCCCTTCACCGTGTGGGCGAGGATCACCGTGGGCTTGCCGGAGGGACGGACCGCCTCGCTGTAGGCGGCGAACACCTTGCGCCGGTCGTGCCCGCCACGGCTGAGGGCCACCAGCTGGTCGTCACTCAGGTCCGCGACCAGTTTCTCCAACGTGGGCGTGTTGAACAGCGTCTTGCGGATGTAGTCGCCCTTCTCCGTCGAGAAGGTCTGGAACTGCCCGTCGGGTACCTCGGTGAGCCGGCGGGCGAGTTCGCCGTCGGTGTCCTTGGCGAACAGCGGATCCCAGTCCGATCCCCAGATCAGCTTGATCACCCGCCAGTTCGCACCGCGGAACAACGATTCGAGCTCCTGCACGATCTTGCCGTTACCGCGTACCGGCCCGTCCAGCTGCTGCAGGTTGCAGTTGATGACGAAGATCAGGTTGTCGAGGCCTTCGCGGCTGGCCATCGTCAGGCCGCCGAGCGACTCCGGCTCGCCCATCTCGCCGTCGCCGAGGAAGGCCCAGACCCGCTGGTCGGACGTGTCCTTGATGCCACGGTTGTGCAGGTAGCGGTTGAACCTCGCCTGGTACATCGAGTTCAGCGGGCCGATGCCCATCGACACCGTCGGGAACTCCCACAGCCACGGCATCAACCGGGGGTGCGGGTAGGACGAGAGGCCGTTGCCGACGCCCTTGGAGCTCTCCTGCCGGAAGGCGTCCAGCTGCTCGGTGCTCAGGCGTCCTTCGAGAAGGCAGCGGGCGTAGACGCCCGGTGAGGCGTGCCCCTGGAAGTACACCTGGTCGCCGCCGCCGGGGTGGTCCTTGCCGCGGAAGAAGTGGTTCAGGCCGACCTCGTACAGCGTGGCGACCGACTGGTAGGTGGAGATGTGGCCGCCCACCTCGAGCCCCGGCCGGTTGGCGCGGGTGACCATCACCGCGGCGTTCCAGCGGATCGCGTCCTCGAGCTGAGCCTCCAGCTTCTCGTCGCCTGGATAGTCGGCGTCAGCGTCTGCAGGCAGGGTGTTGACGAAGTCGGTGGTGAAGGCGGGGTGGGCGGAGTCGCCACTGGTGGTCGATGTCGCTGTGGTCGACGTCAGCGGCGGCCGGGTGCGCCCTGCCGTTGAACCGCGAGGCGGTGCCCGCCGGCCCGCTGCCGTCGGCTCGTTCGGCCATCTTCTCCAGCAGCCAGCGACCGCGCTCCGGTCCGCCGGCTGCCACGGCCGCGTCGAACGACTCCAGCCACTCCGCGGTCTCGTCCGGGTCCGCATCGGTCGTGCCGACGCCTGGTGCGGCGGCCCCTGATGTGGCTGCGGTCTGGTCTGCCTGCGACGTCACGCCGATCGCGCTCCCTCGATGCTGAGAGGTCCTTCCCGGCGGATGCGGTGAGCCCCTGCCGAGTGCCCGGCTGCGGGCATCGCCACGACGGCCGGTGGGCCGTACGCAGCCGTCCTATCCTTGCCGACCCGCCAAGGCAAGTCACGCCAGGTCCGTGCGGGGTCCGGGCCGGCGACTGTTCGGAGGTCACCGGTCGACCACCGGCTCGCCGGCTGTCCGTGACCGTCCCCTGACTTGCCTCAGGGCCGCGTAGGGACTGGACTGTGCATCCCCGAGGACCGGCTTTGGAACAATGGGTCCTCTGTGACCTTGATCTGCGGGTTCGCCCGCCACGTGATTGGAAGGACGACTGGTGAACGCGACCGCTGCCGCCGGAGGACCGGCCGAGCGGCTGGGGATCACTCCAGGCCTGGTGGTGCAGGAGTGGGGCTGGGACGAGGACGTCGACCAGTCGGTACGTGAGGACATCGAGACCGCCGCCGGAACCGAGCTGGTGGACGCCGAGGTCGGTGACGTCGTCGACGTCGTGCTGCTGTGGTGGCGCGACGGCGACGGTGACCTGGTCGACGCGCTCGTCGACTCCCTCACCGATCTGGTCAGTGGCGGGCCGGTGTGGCTGCTGAGTCCCAAGGTCGGCCGTCCCGGCTACGTGGAGCCGGCCGACGTCGCCGAGGCCGCGCCCACCGCGGGGCTGTCCACCACCAGCACCGTCCAGGTGAGCAAGGACTGGGCCGCCACGAAGCTCGTGCCCCCGCGCGCGCCCCGGACCCGCCGGTGACGGCGACCGTGGTTCCGAGCGGCCTTGACGTCAACGCAGTCGCACCCGACTTCGAGCTGGCCGATCAGCACGGGGAGTCGGTGTCGCTTCGGGGGATCCTCGACTCCGGCCGAGCCGCCCTGGTCGTGTTCCTGCCGTTCGCGTTCTCCGGCGTGTGCACGGGCGAACTGCAAGCACTGAAGGAGCAGCGGGAAGGTCTCCGCAACGACCGCGTCGAGACCGTCCTGGTGTCGTGCGACTCGATCTACTCGCTTCGGGTGTTCGCCGAGCGCGAGCAGATCGATTACTCCCTGTTGAGCGACTACTGGCCGCACGGCGAGGTCGCCAGTGCCTACGGCGTGTTCGCCGAGGACCGCGGATGTGCCCTGCGCGGCAGCTTCCTGGTCGGGACAGACGGCAAGATCGCCTGGCGGGTGGTCAACCAGATCCCCTACGCCCGCGACGTCGGCGAGTACCTGCGCCAGATCAACGCCCTCTGAGGTCCGGGCACGCCACTACACTCGCCCTGCCCATCCCGGGTTGGCACCAGCCGGCCCGTCGCAGGGGCGCATAGCTCAGCGGTAGAGCTCCTCGCTTACAACGAGGCGGTCGGGGGTTCGATCCCCTCTGCGCCCACCCCACACGCTCGGCTCCTTTCGCCGCTGCACCAGATCGAGAGCGCGCAATCTGGGTGCGTCCGAGGCCCGCAGGCCCCAGATTGCGCACTTTCGACGGTGGATCAGCGGCGCTGCGGGCGGGTCACCAGGCAGTGCATTGGCCTGCCCATCTGCGCCTGGTCGGTACCAGGCAGTGCTTGCGGTGCGCTCGCTGCGGCGGGTCACCAGGCGTAGGCCTCGGGGGCCGGCTTGCTGCCGTTCGGGAACGGCGCCGGGAACAGCTCGTCGAGCTTGTCCAGCGTCTCCTGCGACAGGTCGAGCTCCGGGACTGCAATCGCGTCGGTCAGCTGCTCGAGCGTGCGCGGGCCGATGATCGGCGCGGTCACAGCCGGCCGGGTCAGCAGCCAGGCCAGCGCCACGTTGGCGGGGGAGTGACCGAGGTCGGCGCAGAGCTTCTCGTAGGCCTCGATGGTGGAGCGCATCGACTCCAGAGCGGCTGCCGAACGGCCCTCGTTGCCCCGGGCCGCCGTCCCGGCCTTCTGCTTGGCGATGATGCCGCCGAGCAGACCGCCCTGCAGCGGCGACCAGGGGATGACGCCGAGGCCGTAGTGCTCGGCCGCGGGCAGCACCTCCAGCTCGATCCACCGCCAGGCGAGGTTGTAGAGCGACTGCTCACTGACGAGTCCCACGTGGTGGCGTTCCCACGCGGAGGCCTGGGCCTGGGCGATGTGCCAGCCGGCGAAGTTGCTCGACCCGAAGTACAGGACCTTGCCCTGCTGGCGAAGGACACTGAACGCTTCCCAGATCTCGTCCCACGGGGTCTCGCGGTCGATGTGGTGCATCTGGTACAGGTCGATGTAGTCGGTCTGCAGCCGCTTCAACGAGGCGTCGGCGGCACGGCGAATGTTCAACGCGGACAGCTTGCCCTCGTTGGGCCAGTCGCCCATGTCGCCGTAGAGCTTGGTGGCCAGCACGGTGCGTTCGCGTCGACCGCCGCCGGTGGCGAACCAGCGACCGATGATCTCCTCGGTCGCACCGTCCCCGCCGTAGCGATTGGCCGTGTCGAAGAAGTTGATGCCGTGCTCGTGCGCGGCGTCCATGATCGTGTGGCTGTCCGGCTCGCTGGTCTGCGGACCGAAGTTCATCGTGCCCAGACACAGCGGTGACACCCGCAAGCCGGTCCGGCCCAAGTGGCGGTACTCCATGTGAGGCAAACCCTTTCGTTGTGTTCTTCCCTGGTTGGGAAGGTCTTTGGTCAGGCGGAGCTGTCCAGCCCGACGGCGCTGGCGGCGACGTCGGCCACCAGGTCGCCACCGGTGAGCCGTTCGTCGAGCAGCGCCAGAACGCGACCGGCTGCTTCGTCGAGGTCGCCGGCGGCCGCGTCCTGGAGTGCCTCGGCGGCGACGTCGTTCACCGGGACCCCCGAACCCCGCAGGTGCAGGAGGTAGGCGGCCAGCGTCGTGACCCCCGCTATGCACCGACCACCGGCTGCCCGCGTCGCCAGCAGCACCGGTGCGATGCGGATCGGCAGCTTCTGCGATCCGTCACCCGCGATCTGCGCGAGCCGATGCTGCACCGACGTGTTCGAGTAGCGATCGAGGAGATCCTGGGCGTACGTCGCGGTCTCGTCCGACGGCAGTTCGATCTGGGCCTCGGCGTCGTCCCACCAGGCCTTGACCAACGCCGTGCAGACCTCGTCGCCCATCGCCTGGTCGACGGTCTCGTGGCCACGAAGTCCGCCCACGTAGGCCAGCAGGGAGTGCGTGGCGTTGAGCATCCAGAGCTTGCGTTGCTCGAACGGCTTCACGTCGTCGGTGAACCGTGCTCCGCCGAGCTCCCAGGCTGGTCGACCGGAGGGGAAGTCGCCGGCGAGGATCCATTCGGTGAAGGGCTCACAGGCAATCGGATCGGCATCTGCGAGCCCTGTCAGCGTGCTGATGTCCGCCCGCTCGACGTCGGTGGTGTGCGGAGTGATGCGGTCGACCATCGTGTGTACGAACGACGTCGCCTCCACGAGAGCCGCGTTGTCGTCACCGACCGCGTCCGCCATGTCCGACACGACCCTCGCGAGCGTGCTGCCGTTGTCGATCAGGTTGTCGCAGCTGACCAGGGCGAGAGGACGCAGACCCACAGCTGCCCGGGCGCGGATCGCCGCGAGCAACCGGCCAGGTGCAGTGCGCACAGCACATTCGTCCCCGGTTCTCAGTGCACTGATGTCTGCGGCCACGTCGGGGTTGTCCGTGTCGAGGGAACCGTCCGCTCGGCGACGGTAGCCAGCCTCAGTGATTGTCAGCGTGATGACACTGACGTCAGGACTGCCAACCAGATCGAGGAGTCTGGCCACATCGGCACCGTCGTGTGGGTCGACCAGACACCGGATCAGCTCGGCTTCGTCGTGGTCCGGGTGGCGGACGAGCAAGTGGAACAAGCCGTCCTGGGCCTGCAGCACCTCGGCCGCATCGGGGCGTCGCCCGGTGAAGGAGGCGTACCCGTCCAGGTCACCCTCTGCCGCGCCATCGGCCAGCCGGGCCCGGTTCGCTGCCTCGGTCGCCCACAGCTGGTGCGCGCGATGGAAGGCCCCGAGGCCGAGGTGCACGGCCGTGACGCGTCCCGGTCGAGGACCTGGTGCGGTCGCGGCGGTCAGTGGCCCGGTCACAGCTTGAACACCTTGCGCGGGATCGCATCGACGAGGTCGACCGCGACCTCGGCGGCGTCGTCCTTGCCGAGGCGACCCTCGCTGACCAACCTGGCAAGGAATGCAGCGTCGAGCCGTCGGCTCATGTCGTGCCGGGCCGGGATCGAGCAGAAGGCCCGGGTGTCGTCGATGAAACCCGACGTCTTGTAGAAGCCGGCCGAGTCGGTGACGGCCGAGCGGAAGCGCAGGATCGCGTCAGGAGTGTCGATGAACCACCACGGCGCACCGACGTACACCGAGGGGTAGTACCCGGCCAGCGGCGCGAGTTCGCGGCTGAAGACCGTTTCGTCGATCGTGAAGAGCACGAGATGCAGCCGTTCCGCGTTGCCGAACTCCGCGAGCGCGGGATGCAGCGCGTGCGTGTACTCCGCGGTCGTCGGGATGTCGTGTCCGGTGTCGGGACCGAACGCGGCGAAGGCGCCGGAGTCGTAGTTCCGGACGACGCCGGGATGCAGCTGCATGGTCAAGCCGTCGTCGGCAGCCATCCGGACGAACTCGAACAGCATGTTGCCGCGGAAGGACGCCGCCTCCGCCGAAGTGGCGGTGCCGGCCAGCCCCGCCGAGAAGATCCGCTGGGCCTCTGCGGGATCCAGCGGCTTCGCCTCCGCGGTGGCATGACCATGGTCGGTGGCCGTGGCGCCATGGGTGGCGAAGTACGACCGACGATTCGCCAAGGCAGCAAGGAAAGCGGGGTAGTCGGTGACGTCCGATCCGGCGGCCGCACCGAGCTGTGCCACGGCATCCGCGAAGTCGGGCCGGGACGGGTCGACGAAGCGGTCCGGCCGGAACGTGGGTAGCACCCGCCCGGTGAAGGAGGCATCCGCGGCCAGCCGATCATGGGCAGCCAGGTCGTCGGCGGGGTCGTCGGTGGTCGCCAGGACCTCGATGCCGAACCGGTCGAACAAGGCCCGTGGCCGATACTCCGGACTCGCCAGCCGTTCGGCCAGGGCGTCGTACAGCTGGTCCGCGGTCTCGGCGCTCGGCTCGATGTCGAGCCCGAAGACCTCGACCAGCTCGGCCTCCAGCCACAGCCGGGACGGCGTCGCCCGGAACACGTGCCACTGCGAGCAGAACGTGCGCCACACCGCCCGCGAGTCGGCCGCCTGCTCCCCGGTCACCCGGTTGGTCAGGCCGAGAGCTTCGAGCGGAACGCCGTGCGCATGCAGCAGCCGGGTGACGTAGTGGTCGGGCGTGATGAGCAGCTGGGCCGGATCGGGGAACGCGTCGTCGTCGGCCAGCAGCCGCGCGTCCACATGCCCATGGGGAGAGACGATCGGCTTGTCCTTGGTCTGTTCGTACAGACCGCGGGCGATCTCTCGCACTCCGGGGTCGGCTGGCAGCAGGCGGTCGGGTGAGAGCGTCAGCGGCACAGGGCGACTCCAGCGGTCACGAGGGCACTTTCCGGGTGAGGGACGACACCGGCGGGCTCGCGCCGGCGCCACGGCGCACGACGCCGGGGCGGCGGCCGGTGATTGACGGAGGGACCGCGGTCGAGTGCCGCACCACGAGGTGGGTGGGCAGCATCGTGACCGAGGTGGTCACCTTGCCCGCGACGATCTCGATCAGCGTGCTGATGGCCTCCCGGCCGGCGACGCCGCCCTGGCTGGCCAGCGTGGTGAGCGCCGGACGGCAGTAGGTGCCGCCGTCGATGTTGTCCACCCCGATCACGCTCATGTCACCGGGGATCGAGATGCCGCGCTCCTGCAGCCGAAGCAGCGTGCCGATGGCCACCAGATCGTTGAAGGCGATCGCGGCGGTGCACGGCGTGTTGGCCAGTTCGTCGGCGGCGGTGGCACCGCCTTCCAGCGTCGGGACGAACGGGCCGAGGCGGGTGAGCTCGAGTCCGAGCCGGCGGGCCGCGGCCGTCAGGCCGGTCCAGCGCCGCCGGTTCGACCACGACTGCTGCGGGCCGCCGAGGAAGGCGACGCGTCGGTGTCCGAGCTCGGCCAGGTGCTCGGCCGCCTGGCGCATGCCGTCGCCGGTGTCGAGGGTCACCGAGGCGACGTCGGACAGGTGCCGGTTGACCAGCACGAGCGGTGCACGTTCGGCGGCCTGCCGGATCCGGTCGTCGGGCAACCGGCTCGACGCCAGGACGAAGCCGTCGACCGCGCGGGCCAGCCGGCCCAGGTGCCGTGCCTCCGTCTCGGTGTCCTCGTCGGTGTCGGCAAGGACGAGCGTGTAGCCCGCGGCGTCGGCCGCCTTCTCCGCCCCGCGCACGATGTCGAAGAAGAACGGGTTGGTGATGTCGGGGACCAGCAGGGCCAGCGTGTGCGAGCGGCCGGACGGCAGCGCACGCGCGGCCGGGTTCGGGCGGTAGCCCATCTGCTGGGCGGTGGCGAGGATGCGGGCGCGGGTGGTGGCGTTCACGCGGTTGGGCGACGAGAACGCCCTGGAGACCGTGGAGGCGGCTACGCCGCAGGCCCGCGCCACTTCGTGGATCGTGGGGTAGCGGGGTGGTACGTGGTGCGGGCTCGGGTTCACCTGAGCTCCTAACGGCAGGGATGCTGCCTCGGACGGCGGTCGGCCGTTCGGATCGGTCGCGGCGCCGCCGGCCGCGCTGCCTCGGCGTCGTGACGCGTCCCTGGTGCCGCCGCCTCGTGGGTCGGGGAGGCTGCCGGATCGGGACGCGCGCTGCTCAGATTCTGGGATCCGGCAGGCTTTGGCAAGCGCTTGCCATAACGTGAGATTGCCAGGCCGGACAGGCCCGCCCGGCACGGAGGGACGGTGGGAGCAGATGTGGACGCTGTCGGGATTCGCCGACGAGATCGATGCCGATCTCGAACGCCAGTGTGAAGTTCTCGCCGATCTCGACATCGATTACATCGAGTTCCGCAGTGCCTGGGGCATCAACGTGTGCGATCTCGACGACGGTCAGCTCGACCGCGTCGAAGCGGTACTGGCCGAGTACGACATCGCCATGTCCTCGGTGGGCAGCCCGATCGGCAAGATCCGCGTCGACCAGGATTTCGATGCCCATCTGCAGCGGTTCGACCGGGCGCTCAGGGTGGCCCAGCGGTTCCAGGCGCCCTACCTCCGGCTGTTCTCGTTCTACCCGCCCGAGGGAGAAGACGTCGCACAGCACCGCGACGAGGTCATGCGCCGGATGAGTGCTCTCGCCGCGCACGCCAAGGCCTACGACGTGGTGTTGCTGCACGAGAACGAGAAGGAGATCTACGGCGACATCCCAGCGCGTTGTGTCGATCTCGTCACCTCGGTTGGCTCGGAGAACCTCAAGCTGGCCTGGGATGCAGCCAACTTCGTGCAGTGCGGGATCCGTCCGTTCACGCAGGGCTACGACGCCCTCCGGCCGCACACGGTGTACATCCAGGTGAAGGACGCGCTGCTGGCTGACGGTTCGGTGGTACCGGCCGGCGAGGGCGACGGTGAGTGGCCGGAGACCATCGACGCGCTCAAGAACGACGGCTTCGACGGGTTCTTCTCCATGGAACCGCACCTGGCCATGGCCGGGCACTCCGGCGGCTTCTCCGGCGCGGAGCTGTTCACCAAGGCGACCCGCGCATTCACCGGTCTGCTGAGCGAGCGGGGGATCGAGTTCCGCTGAGGCAGCGCCGCCGCACATGCCACTCCGGCGTGAATCGCAGAAGCGACCGCCAGGCTGGTTCCCATCCACGGACTAGCGGTATCCATCCACTGACAGGGGATTCGGCAGATGCGCTTTGCCATCGTCGGGTGCGGGGTCATCGGGGCCCTGCACGCCAAGATCGTCCAGACCATGCCCGACACCGAGGTCGTCGCACTTGTCGACCCCGTTGCCGCCCAACGTGAACGGGTCGCCTCCCACGTCGGGTTGCCCGAGACCGGAGAGGTGCACGTCGAGCGTCTCGCCGACGCGCTGAACAGCCGTGAGATCGACGCAGTCGCGGTGTGCACTCCCAGCGGTCGGCACGCCGAGGTCGCGATCGAGGCGCTGGCGCACGGCAAACATGTGTTGATCGAGAAGCCGGTCGACGTCTCCACCGCCGCCGCGCGCCGGATCAAGGCAGCGCAACATGAAGCGAAGCGGACCGTCGGCGTCATCAGCCAGCACCGCTTCGATCCCGGCAACATGGCGATTCGCGGCCGCCGTCGACGACGGGCGGTTCGGCCGGGTGGTCGCCGCGCAGGCAACGGTCCCGTGGTGGCGGAGCCAGCAGTACTACGACTCCGGTGCCTGGCGCGGCACCTGGGCGCTCGACGGCGGCGGCTCCCTGATGAACCAGGGCGTGCACACCGTCGACCTGCTCACCTGGTTCCTCGGCGAGCCGGTCGAGGTGTTCGCCTGGAGCGCCACCTCGGCACACGAGCGCATCGAGGTGGAGGACGTCGCGGTTGCGACCGTCCGGTTCGAATCCGGCGCGCTGGCCACGATCCTGGCCACCACGGCCTGCAACCCGGGCACGGGCACCGAGATCCACGTGATGGGCGACCAGGGCAACGCGATCGTCGTCAACGACCGGCTCACCCACTTCGTCACCACCGCGGAGCACGCCCAGGACGGCCGGCTCGCCGACGTGCACGAGTCGGAGGAGGCCCGGTTCACCGAGACCGACACCACCGGCGGGACGGCGGCGTCCAGCGATCCGACCGCGGTCCGTGGACAGCACAATCGCCAGTACCTCTACAGCAACGCCCACGCGCGGCAGTACCGCGACTTCGTCGACGCCGTGGCCGGAGAGCGTCCGCCGAAGGTCGGTCTGGACGACGGCGAGCGGGCCCTGGCGCTCGTCCGCGCGGTGTACGAGTCGCAGGCCGCGGGCGGGCCGGTGAAGTTCGCCGATGTCCTGGCGTCGCCGTACGAGGCGCCCGGGGCCGCCCCCGCCTGACCGGTCGGGCGGGAGTTCGCATCCCGCTGCTGTCGTAGGCTCGGCAGACCACCCCGGGGAACGCAAGCTCCGCTGGGCCGTTGTCTCAGCGATTGGAGGTCGTTGTGGTCAGTGCCCCCGCCGGCGTGCAGCACCAGTTGCTCGAACTGCAGAGCGTGGACACCAGCTTGGCCCAGACCGACTACAAGAAGCAGAACCTCCCCGACGCCGTGCGCCTCCGGGAGTTGAGCAACACCCTCGCCGAACGGCAGGCCGACCTCGCCCGCGCGAAGACTCACGCGCACGACCTGTCGCTGGAACAGGCCAAGGCCGACAACGACGTGGAGCTCGTCCGGGCCCGTCGCGACCGCGACCAGGCGAGGCTCGACGCCGGCCAGGGATCGGCCAAGGACCTGAGCAACCTGATGCACGAGGTCGAGACCCTCAGCCGGCGTCAGTCCGAACTCGAGGACGTCGAGCTCGAGATCATGGAGCGGCTGGAGTCGGCCCGCGAACTCGTGGACTCGCTCACCAGCAAGGTCGACGAGCTCTCGGTCCAGCGGGCGGACCTGCGCACGCGCGTCGACCAGCAGACCGCCGACCTCGACTCCGACGTGGCCCGGCTCGCGGCCGCGCGGGCGGGCATGCTGCCCGAGCTGCCGCCGGACCTGCTCGCGCTCTACGAACGGATCCGCACGTCGATGAACGGTGCTGGCGTGGGCGCGGCTGCGCTGCGCCAGGGCCGCTGCGAGGGCTGCCGCATGCCGCTGGCGCCGACCGAGCTCGCCCGCATCTCCAGCCTCGGCGACGACGCGGTCGTGCAGTGCGACGAATGCCGGCGCATCCTCGTTCGGGTCGGGTGAGCTGCTTTTCATGCGGGTGATCGTCGAAGCCGACGGGGGAGCGCGAGGGAACCCGGGACCGGCCGCGTACGGGGCGGTGCTCCGTGACGCCGACTCCCACGACGTGCTCGGCGAGGCGTTCGAGACCATCGGCAACGACACGAACAATGTCGCCGAGTACCGCGGCCTGATCGCCGGCCTGCAGCTGGCCGGTGCCCTGGCGCCGGAGGCGAGGGTCGAGGTCCGGATGGACTCGAAGCTGGTGATCGAGCAGATGGCGGGCCGGTGGAAGATCAAGCACCCGTCGATGCGCCCGCTTGCCGTCGCGGCTCGCGCGCTGGCCCGCCAGGTCGACACCTGGACCTGGATCCCGCGAGCAGAGAACAAGGCGGCCGATGCGCTGGTGAACGCGGCACTAGACGGCAAGCCCCAACAACCGCCGCCGAGCCTCGCCCGGGCAAGGGCGGACAAGCAGGCGGCTGGCCGAGGACGAGGGTCTCGACCGGCTCTTCTGAGCCGCCCGTGAGGGTGCTGCCGGCCTTCTTAGACCACCGACACCTCGAGCGACGTCGTGTGTCCCGGAATCGGCATGGCCGCGACCTCCGCTTCGGCGGCCGCAAGCACGTCGTCGGCCAGTGGCTCGGGCACGCGGACGTGCACCTGTCCGCCACGGCGGGCCCAGGCACCGATCATCCGTCCGTCATGGACCAGCCCATGCGGATGGAAGTAGTCCGTGCACGGCGGTCGCTGTCGCTGACCCGGCCCGACGAAGGTGAGCGTGCGGTCCTGACCGAAGATCCGCAGCTCGCCCGGCGGGAGGAACCTCGTCCCGACGGCGGGTGACGCGGATCGGAGCTCCTCCTCGTCCTCGGCGAGGATCCAGGCGCCGGTCGTCCCGACGGTCACCGGGATCAGCTGGTCGGCGACGAACGCCCACGTGCGCCTTCCGTCCGCGGGGGTGAGCCCCGCCCACCAGGCGAAGGCGTTGGGCGTCGTGGGCCCGAACGCGTGGATGTGCCGTCGGCACAGTTCCACCCGGGCCTCGTACGGATCGACCTCCGGCGCCACGATCTCGCGGACGTACAGGGCGCTCGTCGTCCACCGCAGAGCGATCCGGCCACTCGCGGCGGCGTCCCGCAGGCCGGGGAAGCTGCTGTCGCGCACCTCCCGGCCGTCGAGGAGCTTGCAGATGTGATCCGCGTTCCGCTCGATCTCCTGCCGGCGATCGGGGTCGAACGGCAGCCGGCCAATGGTGAACACCCCGAAGTCGTCCAACGGGACGATGTGTACGGCTCCCCTCGGGCTGTAGACCTGCGCCAGCCCCGGCGCCTCCCAGGCCGACGGTTCGCAGTCGGCGACGCGCGCATGCAGTGAGATCAGGCCGTCCCGCGGGCCGGAGTCCTGCAGGGCATAGCGCGCGGCCCGCACGTACTCGCCGGGCGGGAGCCGGGTCACCAGGTGGTGCACCGCCAGCCGGTAGGCGACGGCCTGCTGCGGCGTCACGGCGAGCGACACGTGGGCGGGCCCCTAGTCGAGCGGGTGCGCGATCTCGTCCTGCGGCAGCTTCGCCCACAAGATCGCGATGATCGCGACCACCAACGGGACGATCCCGGCGATGACGAAGGTGGTGCGCAGCCCGATCGCCGACGACACCGGGCCGGCCAGCGCCATCGAGACCGGCATCAGGCTCACCGACACGAAGAAGTCGAGCGAGGCGACGCGGCCGAGCAGATGCGGCGGGACCCGCCTCTGCAGCAGCGTTCCCCAGATGACCATCGGGGCGGAGAACAGCGCACCCACGACGAAGGCACGACACGACGACGACCCAGACGTGCTCGGCGCGACCGATGATCACGAACGGCAGGCACCCGAGTCCCCAACCCAGGTTCATCAGCGTGAGGTAGCGGCGTGGGAGCTTCACCGAGGCCATGGCCATCGAGCCCAACGCTCCGCCGATGCCGAACGCCGCCATCACCATCGCGTGGTCGACCGGGGCCACCACCGAGGCGGTCCTTGATCAGGAACGGGATCAGCACCTCGAACGGGCCCATCATCACGAGGATCATCAGTGACGCGAACAGCAGCGTCGCGAGCAGCCACGGCGTGCGCACCATGTAGACGAAGCCCTCGCGAATATCTCGCAAGCGCCGACACGACCGGGTGGGCCGGAGCAGATTCGGCAAGGTCTCGACGGACGGGCGTCTTCGGCACGATCGCAAGCGCCAACAGGCCGGCGAGTGAGGCCGCGGCAGCCACGGCCAGTGCGGCTCCAGAGGACGCCATCCCGACTACTGCGCCAGCGACTCCTGGCCCGATCGCCTGGCCGATGGTGGGCCGGACCATTCCTTCGAACCCGTTGACTGCCAGCAGTTCGGACTCGTCGACGAGGGAAGGTAACCAAGCCGAGTAGGCGGGGTAGTAGAACGCCATGCCCATGCCGGCGACGAACGACACGACCGCGAGGTGCCAGATCTCGGTGACGTCGGCGATCGACAGCGCTGCCACGGTCGCCATGCCGACGAGTTCGACCGCGGCGACGAAGAGCAGGATCAGCTTCTGCGGGATCCGGTCGGCGACGACCCCGCCGAGCAGGGCGGGCAGCACCACGCCGACGGCGGCGGCGGTCGCCACGATCGAGTACTGCGCCGGTCCACCGCCGATCCGGATGACCTCCCAGACCAGCGCGACGACCCACACGCCCGAGGCGAACGACGAGAAGACCAGTGCCACTGCAAGCCGCCGGTAGGCGGAGTTGCGGAACGGCCGGAGCGCCCTGGGGAGTCGCGAGGGGGTACCGGTCTCGGTGGCGGGCGTGTTGGGATCGGCCGCTGTCTCGGCCAACGATTCCGACACGGGGATCACTCCTCGAAGTAGTACGGCGATGTGAACCAATAGACCACCGATGTGGCCGGAACTCATCGGCAATTAGCTGGGGCCGCCTGCTGCCGCCGCCGTCAGATCACCGTCCGCCGCAAAGCCTCGGTCGTCAGTCTCCCCTGGATCGCCGACAGGATCATCTAGAGAGACGCCAACCGTTCGATCAGGTGGACGCGCTCGACCTGGTTGCCGCAGAGCGAGATCGCCGATGCGTAGGCCACGCGGGCACCGGCGGCATCGCCGGAGCGGCGCAGCAACTCGGCACGAACCGCAGGGAGCCGGTGCGAGCTCGGCAGTTGCTCGTCGAGACCGGCCAGCATGGCGATTCCCGCAGACGCTCCGTCGGCCTCGGCGACCGCGACCGCTCGGTTGAGCCGCACGACCGGGGAACCGGTGATCTCGTCCAATCGGGCGTAGGCATCGGCGATGAGTCGCCAGTCGGTGTCCTCGGGGGTGTCGGCCGCGTCATGCAGCGCCGCGATGAGTGCCTGCAGCCGAAGCTCCTCGGCGTACCCCTCGGTCGGGCGCAAGGCCATGAGCAGGTCCAGCCCGACTGCGATCTCGTCGTGGTGCCAGCGCTTGCGGTCCTGGTCGGCCAGCAGCACCAGCCGGCCGTCGACGGATCTCGCGTCCCGCCTGGCGAACTGCAGCACCATGAGCGCGAGGAGCGCCTTGATCACGTCACGACCGGGCAGCAGGTCGTCGAGCAGCCGGCCGAGCCGGATCGCCTCCGCCGCCAGGTCAGCGCGGAACAGCGTTGCGCCAACGCCGGGCGCGTAGCCGGCCGTGA
The DNA here is from genome assembly GCA_963724495.1 of uncultured Actinomycetota bacterium. GTDB lineage: Bacteria > Actinomycetota > Actinomycetes > Propionibacteriales > DAIQRJ01 > CAVRUZ01. The sequence goes on from CAVRUZ010000002.1 coordinate 52,797, forward strand.
AGCCCAGGTAGGCGGCCCGGACGGCGGAGTCGATGCGGTCGTCGAGTGCGTCGGCCGACGGAACCGAGAACGGGATGGCCGAGGCGACGATCTTCTTCTTCGCCCTGGTGATCCGCGCCGCCATCGTCGGCTCGCTGACGAGGAAGAGCCGGGCGATCTCGGATGTCCCCACACCGAGAACCAGCCTCAAAGCCAGTGCGGCCTGGGCTTCGGGAGCGAGGGCCGGATGGCAGGTCATGAACACGAGCCGAAGCCGGTCGTCGCCGATGTCACCTGCTGCCTCCACGTCGTCCTCGCTCCCGGGCTCGCGCAGCAGTTCCTCCACCACGAGCAGAGGAACCTTCCGGCGCGCCACGTTCTCCGCCTTGAGCAGGTCCAGCCCGCGGTTCCGGGCCGTGGTCAGCAGCCACGCCGGCGGGTTGTCAGGGACGCCGTCGGCCGGCCAGCGCGCCGCCGCTCGCGCGAACGCGTCTGCCAGGCAGTCCTCGGCCAGGTCGACCCTGCGGAACTGCCGGACCAGCAACGCGAGCAACCTGCCCCAGTGGTCGCGCATCGCTTCGTCGAGCGCATCGTCAATCAGCAAAGGGATCCCACACCGGCCGGATCTCCAGCGTGTAGTCCTCGGGCAACAGGGTGAGCAGGTCGACGAGCACGTCGAGATCCGGTGTCTCGACGACATAGAAGCCGCCCAGCTGCTCGGTGGCCTCGGCGAACGGTCCGTCGGAAAGCAGGGGTCGGTTGCCGTCCCGGCGCACCGTGGTCGCGACATCGGCACCGGTGAGGGCCTCGCCGCCGAGCAGGGCGCAGCCGGCCCGTTCCTCGACCGCGCGGGAGAACGCGTGGTGCTGATCGAGCCCGACCTTCTGTTCCTCCGGGGTGAGGTCGTTCCACTCCCGCACGCCGCCGAACATCAACACGACCGACTTCATCAGCCGGGGCCCGACCCTGCTGCGACGCCGGCCTCGGCGGGATCCGCTGCGGCGGCGTCGGGGTCGCTCATGCAGGCGCGGACCTCCACGCCGCCCTGGCCGGCGATGAGACCGCAGAGGTCGAGCAGGTCGTCGAGGTCGCTGCTGCGGACGAGATAGAACCCGGTCAGCTGCTCGACGGTCTCGGCGTAGGGACCGTCGGTGACGGCGATCGCACCCCTGTCACCGCGGACGGTCTTGGCCGTGCGCGAGTGGGCAAGTTCGGCTCCGTTGACGAACTCGTGTCCACGCTCCAGCAGGAGCCGCGAGAACTCGCGGTGCCGGTCGTAGATGGTCTCGCGATACTCCTGCGTGGCTTGCTCCCACGACTCCTCGTCGTCGGGCAGCAGGATCGCGTACAGAACGCTTGCACTCATGGTTCCTCCGCTGGATGGTCGGGGCCACGGTCGCACGTGGCGGACACGTGACCGCGACGTGCCTCGCAACCTATGACGACGAGCGCCCGACGAAATCGACAGCCCGGCCCAACCGGAGAGGACGGCTAAGGTGAGCGAGCGAACGAGTCGGCCAGACGATCGCGGCGCCTCGGCGTCGAGGAAAGTCCGGACTTCGAAGGGCAGGGTGGTGGGTAACGCCCACCCGGGGTGACCCGCGGGACAGTGCCACAGAGAACAGACCGCCAGCGGCCGCAGCTTGCTGCGGTGCGGGCAAGGGTGAAACGGCGGTGTAAGAGACCACCAGCGGTGCGGGTGACCGCACCGGCTCGGTAAACCCCACCCGAAGCAAGGCCAAGAGGGCGCCGGTCCGCCGGTGCCTGCGCGAGCGTTGGAGGGCTGCCCGCCCGAGCTCGCGGGTAGGCCGCTCGACCGCACCGGTGACGGTGTCGGCAGATGGATGATCGTCCACGACAGAATCCGGCTTACCGGCCGGCTCGTTCGCCCACAAGCCGCTGACCTGCCCAGGATCGGTCCCGCCTTTCAATGAGACGCTCTCGCCATGGCAGAGTTCAAGGTCTCGTACAGCAACGGCAGGAAGATCAAGTACTCCGGCGACGAAGCCCGGTACGACATCGACGGGGCAGAACGCCGTCTTGGTGGTCTTCGACGGCAAGGGAAATCGCCTGCAGTTCTCCCCAACCGCTTGGGTCTCCATCGAGGACAAGCCGTAGCAGCGTCCAGCGAGACACGCGGCCCGACCCCTTTCTGAAATCCCGTGCAGAACGCCGACTGCGCCTAGCTCCGGAGCACGACCGATTCCGCCGGTCGCTTCACCGCCCGCCTGCGGGCGTAAGCCCTGGGTTATCGCCTCGTCACGAGTCTGGTGGGAGAGTGGCTGATGTAGTCCAGGCTCGGAGCCGCGGGCCTGAGACCAAGCCGACGAGGACCTCTCTCGTCGCCATCGGCTCCAGATCAGCGGAGGGATCAGCTCATGTCGGGTGAACAGATCTACCTGTCTGGCCGCGCCTGCGCGGGTGCTGAAAGGTTCCGCGACCAGGCCATCCCGGTCTACTACCGGGGCAGGCCCAACTTCATCGACCAGCAGCGGGCCGACTTTGCCGTCCGTGCGGATGCCAAGAGGGCTGCCAGAGCAACCGAGAACCCCAAGTCCTGACGCTGTTCCAGGGGCCTACGGTGACGGTTCGGGCGCAGCGACATCCTTGACCGCGAGGCTCGATGATCAGAGCCGTCGCAGCCGGCCTGCAGGAAGGACTCCACTGGCCATGACTCGATCCGGGCAGACCGTGTACGAGGCCGCGGGTGGCGCCGACGGCCTGCGTCGACTGGCTGCGGCGTGGCACGACCGCGTGATGGCAGACGAGTTGGTGAGCCATGCGTTCAGCCACGGTTATCAGGCCGACCACGTCGAACGCCTTGCGGCCTACCTGGGCGAGGCGCTCGGTGGTCCCACGACGTACACCGACAGGTACGGCGACGAATCGTCGGTGGTGCGGATCCACAGCGGCAACGGTCCACACGAGGAGATGGATCGGCGGGCGATCGCCTGTTTCGACCTGGCCCTGGCGGACATCGGCCTCACCGACGACGACCCGGTTCGGGATGTGTTGCACGACTACTGGGCATGGGCGACCACGACCACGATGGCCGCCCACCACCATTCAGCGGACGAGGTGCCGGAGGGCATGAGCATTCCGCGCTGGTCGTGGGATGGCCTGCAGCACTGAGCCGCGGACTGTCCCGCGCTAGCCGACCACGAAACATGCAGTGCAATGGGGCAAGTCGGGTCATCTGCCGACATCGCCGCCCGCGGGTCGTCGCGGCTGCATGTCTCGTGGAGCCGCGACGCACCGCGAAGCAACCTCGGCGAGCCTCAGGGAAGGGTCAGTATCTCCGGCCCATCCGGAGTGATCAGGATCGTGTGCTCGAACTGGGCGGTCCTGCGACGGTCGCGGGTCACGACCGTCCACCCGTCGTCCCACATGTCCCACTGGGCGGTGCCGAGGGTCAGCATCGGCTCGACCGTGAAGGTCATCCCCGACTCGATCAGTGTGTCTTGGCTCGGGTCGTCGAAGTGCGGAATCACCAAGCCAGAATGGAAGTTCGTCCCGATGCCGTGGCCGGTGAACTCGCGGACGGTCCCGTAGCCGAAGCGTTTGGCGTAGCTCTCGATCACCCGCCCGATCACCGAAACCGGCCTACCGGGCCGAGCCGCCCGGATGCCGCGCAGCATGGCCTCGCGGGCCCGCTCCATCAGGTCGGTGCTCTCGTCGTCGACGCTTCCGACCGGGAAGGTGGCATTGGTGTCGCCGTGCACGCCGATGCCGTCGATCACCTGGTAGGCGGTGATGTCGATGTTGACGATGTCGCCGTCGAGCAGGATCGCGGTCGTCGGGGATGCCGTGGCAGATGACCTCGTTCACGCTCGTGCACAGCGACTTGGGAAAGCCGCGGTAGCCGAGCGTCGACGGGATAGGCGCCGTGGTCGAGGAGGAAGGCGTGCCCGACGCGGTCCAGGTGGTCGGTGGTGACTCCAGGCGTGATTGCAGCGCCGACCTCGGCGAGGGCCTGGGCTGCCAGCCGGCACACCTGGCGCATCCGCTCGATCATCGCGGCGTCCTTGACCTCGCTGCCGCGGAACGGCAACGGGGCGACCAGGTCGACGTACTCGGGCGACTCCACCGAGGCTGGGACCGGGAGCCGCGCAGAAACCCTTCCGGGCGCGATGACACTCACGCGGGCCGAGTCTAGGAGGCTCCGAGCTCGCCGGCTCGCGGGCGTAGGCTGCCGAATCCGCGTGCAGGGAGGGACGTCATGGCCGGGTCGAGCGGGAACTTCTATTACTGCTTGAAGCATCGCGCTGTCGAGGGCGCCGAGGGCTGCAAGAGCGAGGACCGTCTCGGTCCCTACGCCACCCAGGCCGAGGCAGAAGCCGCCCTGGCCAAGGTCGCGGAACGCAACGAGAGCTGGGACAACGACCCGAAGTGGAATGACACCGACGAAGCCCGCCCGCCGCGGAGCTAGGGCGGTGCGAGGAGGCGGTGGAGCAGACGAAGCCCGCCCGCAGCGAAGCTAGGCGCCCCTGCCGTCCGCAAACATGCAGAACCGCCGCCTCAGCGACCTCTATGTCCAGGTTCGCGCCGATTTGCCCGGTCTTCCTGCATGTTTCGCGCGCGGGGCCAGACCCGCGGATCAGCTGTCGCGGCCCGGACCAGGCGTCGAGCAGGCGGCTCACCTGTTTGCGCAGCCCCAGCCGTGCGGGCACCGGCGCGCGTCCCACGGCCAGCGACAGCAGGTGCTGGCTCTCGTCGAAGGAGACCGTGGGCACGTGGTAGTCCGACAGGGTCAGGACCTCCGAGGCCAGGTCGGTCAGCTCGGTGTCCTCCTCCTGCAGGGCGAACACCCCCACGCCGCGTCGCTTCGCGCCGGAGATGCGTTCGAGCAGGGGATCCATCGACTCCCGGCCGACGTCGGCGTCGGCGACCACCAGGACGGCGTCGCCACGCTCCGCCTCGCTCAGCGCGGAGATGCCGTGGCTGAGGTGTTCGGGGTCGCCGGGGTGCACGTTCCAGCGCAGTAGCCGCGGATGCAGGCCGTCGGTGCCGACGTAGCGGGCTTCGTCGTCGAGATGCGCGGTGAGGTGCCACGGTTCGTCGTCCGCAGGGCCGGTGATGAGCAGTCCGGAAGACCGGCGCGTGCTGCGCCGCAGAGCTCTCGCCAGCAGGGCCGCGTCGTCGGGCAGGCCCGTGCCCGCGAGGATCTCGCGGAGCAGCTCAGCCTGCGACAGGTCCATGACGGAAACGGTCTCACAGCCTCGAGGGGCCAGGACCCGGCCGAGCCGGCGCCCGATATGCCGGGCTAGGTTGGGCAGGCTCCGCCCGGGCGCCACTGCACGACGGTCGGCAGGCAACCCGCGTTCAGATCGAGAGGACCGCACCAGATGCTCTACGGCTACAAGGCATCCGCCGAGCAGTTCGGCACCAAGGACCTGCTGGACTACGCGGTGGCCGCCGACCAGCTCGGCTATGACCTGGTGGCGGTCTCCGACCACTTCCAGCCGTGGCGGCACCACGGCGGGCATGCGCCCCTGGTGTTCAGCTGGCTGGGGGCGGCGGCGGTGAAGACCGAGCGCGCCATGCTCAGCACCAGCGTGCTCACCCCGATCATGCGCTATCACCCGTCGATCGTCGCGCAGGGATTCGCCACGCTGGCCCAGCTCGCACCAGGGCGGATCCTGATGGGCGTCGGCACCGGTGAGGCGATGAACGAGACGCCGGCGACCGGTGACCCGTTCCCCGGCGGCCGAGAGCGCCGGGCCAGGCTGCACGAGGCGATCGACCTCATCCGCGCACTCTGGAGCGACGAGCGGGTCACGCACGACGGCCGCTACTACCAGACCCAGATGGCGACCATCTACGAGCGGCCGGACGCGCACATCCCGATCTACCTCGCGGCCGGTGGCCCGCTGGCCGGAAAGCTGGCCGGCCGGATCGCCGACGGGATGATCGCGACGTCGGGCAAGCCCGACGAGGTGTACACGAACGTGCTGGCGGGGGAGCGGGAAGGCGCGGCGGCAGCCGGCCGCGACCATGAACCCGCCCTGCAGCTCGAGGTCAAGGTGTCCTACGCCCGCGACATCGAGACCGCGCGCACCGACTGCGACTGGTGGGCCCCGCTCGGGCTCCCGGCCGACATCAAGCAGAACGTCCACGACCCGATCGAGATGGAACGTCTCGCCGACGCCGAGCCGGGCATGGCGCAGAAGCGCTTCATCGTCAGCGACGATCCCGACGAGGTGGTGGAGCGGGTCAGCCGCTACGTCGACCTCGGCTTCACCGAACTCGTCTTCCACGGGCCGGGTCCTGACCAACAGCGCTTTCTCGCGGAGTTCGCCAGCGATGTGCTGCCCAGGCTCCGTGACACCTTCGGCGACTGACCTGGCGACCCGCCGGGCCTGACCCTGAGCCGCCGCGCAGACCGGCTGGCACAGTGACGCCATGTCGGTCGAGGGTGCGGTCGCGCCAGGCTTCGAGCGGGTGAAAGAGGCATTCGAGGAGTCGCTGGGGAGCGATGCCGCCGAAGTCGCACAGTGCTGCGTGCACGTGCAGGGCGAGCCTGTCGTGGATCTGTGGTCGGGCCGGGCGGACGCGATCGAGGTGGTCTTCTCCGCCACCAAAGGCGCGACCGCCGCCTGCGCGAATCTGCTGGTGCAACGGGGTCTGCTCGACCTGGATGCGCCGGTCGCCCGGTACTGGCCCGAGTACGCCGCGAACGGCAAGGAGTCGACGCTCGTCCGCTGGGTCCTGAGTCACCGGGCCGGGGTACTGGCCCCGTCGGCAGGCCTCAGCAGGGACGACGTCACCGACTGGGACACGGTCGTGAACGCTCTTGCCGCGGCGACTCCGGCGTGGGAGCCGGGGACCGCGTACGGCTATCACGCCCAGAGCTTCGGCTGGCTGGTCGGCGAACTCGTGCGGCGCGTCGACGGCCGATCGCTCGGCACGTTCTTCCGCGAGGAGGTCGCGGAGCCCGCGGGAGCGGAGTTCTGGATCGGTCTGCCGGAGGAGCAGGAACACCGAGTGGCTGCAGTCGCGATGGACGCGCCGCCGCCACCCGGCGCCGATACCCCCGACATGGGCGACTTCGACATGTCCGCGTTCATCGGGCCACACCAGGAGACGGCGTTCACGTTGGGTGGCGCTTTGCCGATGGACAGCGTCGAGGCAGCGGCCGACCGGCGGTACCGGGCGGCCGAACTCGGCGCGGCGGGAGGCGTGGCAAGCGGGCGGGGACTCTCGAGCCTGTACCGGTGGTTGCTCGACGCCTTCACCGAGGACACCATCACCGACATCCTGCGGGCCGAGACCGACGGTCCTGACGTCGTTCTCTCCAGCCCGGCCATGGAGATCTCGCAGGTGTTCGGACGTGGCTTCGAGGTCGCTCCGCCGGCGGGAGCACCGCCGTCCGCACGGACGTTCGGGCACGGCGGTGCCGGCGGCACGACTGCGTTCGCCGACCCGGATCGCCGGCTGGCGCTCGGCTACGCGACGACCCGGCTGGTCCTCGGTCCGCCGGGTTCGGATGCGCGTGCGGCCGCCCTCGTCCGTGCGGTCTACGCGGCCCTTGATGCCTGAGTCACCGCAGCTGACCGGTCGAGAACGGGGTCAGTCGGGAAAGCTGTGCTCGGGTCCGGGAAAGGTGCCGTCGCCGACTTCGCGGGCATAGTCGCGGGCGGCGTCGCCCAGCACGCCGGCGAGGTCGGCATAGGCCTTGACGAACCGGGCCCGCCGACCCGAGTTGAGCCCGGCCATGTCCTGCCAGACCAGCACCTGTGCGTCGCACCCCGGTCCGGCGCCGATGCCGATGGTCGGAACCGGCAGGCTCGCGGTGATGCTCGCCGCGAGCGGGGCCGGCACCATCTCGAGCACGACCGCGACCGCACCTGCTTCGACGAGAGCGTCGGCGTCACGGCGGAGCCGGTCGGCGTCGGCACCCCTGCCCTGCACGCGGTAGCCGCCGAGCGCGTGCTCGGACTGCGGGGTGAAGCCCAGGTGACCGAAAACGGGGATGCCGGCCGCGGTGATGAGCCGGACGGCATCCGCGCGATCGGCACCGCCCTCGAACTTCACCGCATGGGCGCCGCCGCGCTTCATCATCGCGATGGCGGAGTCGAAGGCCTGGCCAGGATCGCGCTCGTAGCTGCCGAACGGCAGGTCGGCCACCACCAGGGCATGCTTGACGGACCCGCTGACTCCGCGGACGAGCGGGAGCATTTCGTCGAGGGTCAACCGCAGCGTGGTGTCGTAGGCGTAGACGTTGTTGGCCGCCGAGTCGCCGACGAGCAGGACCGGGATGCCGGCGGCGTCGAAGATCGAGGCCGAGTAGCGGTCGTAGGCCGTGAGCATCGCCCACCGGTGACCGTCGGCCTTCCACTGCTTCAGGTGATGGATCCGCGTGCGGGTCCGGCGGGGCGTCTCGGTCACCGGGTCATCGTTCCACGCCGCCGCGCCGGGGATTCCCTGAGAAGTGGTGGCGGAACGCGGGAACCGCGCGCACAAGCGGCCGATCTGGCCGTCGCGCCACCAGTTTTCAGGGAGTTGCGCGCCTACCCTCGTCGCCAGGATGCGGCCGGCCCAAGGGCTGCCCGGTCGGCGAGGAGGTTCGGCCCGGCGATGTCGATCTTCCGGTCACGAGCCACCGGCACCCGGCCGAGCGCAGCTGGGTTGGCGATTCGCGTGGTGCTGCTGCTCGTCGGCGTCGTGCTGCTGGTGCACGGCAGCCTGCGCGGAAGTGACGACCACTGGCCTCTCGGCCCGATGAGCCAGTACGCGATGCGGGTCGAGAGGGACGCCGATGTCGTCCAGATCCGCGCTTACGCCACCACGTCGGCCGGGGCGATGGAGGTCCCCCTCACGACGAAGGGCTGCGGCATCGGCCGCTCGGAGATCGAAGGCCGCCTCGACGACTACGTGCGCGATCCCTCGAGGCTGCAGCTGGTGGCGGACGGGTACCACCGGCTGCACCCGGAAAAGCCCGTGTTCCTGACGATCCGGCTCGTCCGCGAGATCCAGCAGTTGCGGGGAGGCCGCCTCGTCCCCGGCCACGTCACTCAGCAACTCGCGGTGTGGGACACGCCATGACCGAGCGCACTGCGCCGGATCGGTGGCTGGTTCGTCCCGTCGATGCCCGAGGCGCGGGTCGCGATCCTGCGGGTCCTGGTCTACCTGTTCGCCGTTGTCGACGTGCTGGTGTTCGTCGACGACGTGATCCCCAAGGCGCAGCTGGGAGCTGCCTACTCGCCGCTTGCCCTGGCACGGTGGCTGCACCTGCCGGGACCGAGCCCGGCGTTGGCCTACACCCTCCAGGCCGTGATCGTCGTCGGTTGCCTGGTCGCAGCCACCGGCCGGCTTCCTCGGGCCGTGGGCTACCCCGTTGCGGCCGCCTACGTGTGGTGGGTGCTGCTGGGCATGAGCTACGGCAAGGTCGACCACGACCACCTGGCCCTGGTGGTGGCCCTCATCGTGCTGCCGAGCGCCGGCCGGTGCCGGATCAGCGGCGTGGACAGCAACAGGGCTGCCGGCTGGGCACTGCGCTGCATCCAGCTGGGCGTCGTCGCCACGTATGTGCTGTCGGCGTTGACCAAAGTCCGCGGGACCGGCTGGATCGGCTGGCCGGCGAGCGCTGTTCTGGCGTGGGCCTTCGTGCGCCGGCCCAACCCGGTGAACGCACTCCTGGTCGCGCAGCCGGCCGTGCTGATCGCGATGCAGTGGATCGTGTACGTCGCGGAATGGCTGTCGCCACTCGCCCTGTTCCTCCGCGGCCGGGCGCTGGCGGTGATCGTGTCGTTCTGGCTCGGATTCCACGCCATGACGTTCGCGCTCATGGGGATCCACTTCCTCCCGACAGTGGTGTGCTGGGCGGCGTTCATACCGCTCGAAGCACTCCCTGCCGCCGTTCGGCGAAGGCGGGCGGAACGTGCCGTGGGCACGGAAGTGCCTGCAGCCGTGGGCGGGGCATCGGGATCCGCCGGCGGCTGACGCGACGCCGCGCACCGCCACCGCCCAGCCTGATGGGGTGGTCGGGCGCCCAGACCACGTCAGAGTTGGGCAGACTGTGCGTGCGGCCACACCCCAACGACCACCCTTGCGTCGGCTGGAGAACCGTCGTCGCGGAAAGGCACTGGAGCATGGATCGTCAGCAGGAGTACGTGTTGCGCACGATCGAAGAGCGCGACGTGCGCTTCGTGCGGTTGTGGTTCACCGACGTGCTCGGGCTGTTGAAGTCGGTCGCCGTGGCCCCGGCCGAGCTGGAAGGTGCGTTCAACGAGGGCATCGGCTTCGACGGATCGGCCATCGAGGGGTTCGCCCGGGTGTCGGAGTCGGACATGCTCGCCGTGCCCGACCCGTCGACCTTCCAGATCCTGCCCTGGCGGGGCGAGTCGCCCAGAACGGCCCGGATGTTCTGCGACATCCGGATGCCCGACGGTTCGCCGTCGTTCTCCGATCCTCGGCACGTGCTGAAGCGGACGCTGGCCAAGTCGGCCGATGCAGGCTTCACCTTCTACACCCACCCCGAGATCGAGTTCTTCCTGTTCAAGTCCGCTGCCGAGCCCGGGCGGCTGCCGGAGCCGGTCGACCAGGCGGGCTACTTCGACCACACCCCGAACAACGTGGGTCACGACTTCCGCCGGCACGCGATCTCGATGCTCGAGGAGATGGGCATCTCGGTGGAGTACAGCCACCACGAGCACGCTCCCGGCCAACAGGAGATCGACCTGCGCTATGCGGACGCGCTGTCCACCGCCGACAACATCATGACGTTTCGCGTCGTGGTGAAGGAGGTGGCGATGGCCAACGGCACCCATGCCTCGTTCATGCCGAAGCCGTTCACCCATCACGCGGGCAGCGGGATGCACACCCACATGAGCCTGTTCGAGGGCGACAACAACGCCTTCTTCGACGCGGGCGACGAGTACCACCTCAGCAAGACCGGCCGCTCGTTCATCGCCGGTCTGCTCAAGCACGCCGCCGAGATCACCGCCGTCACCAACCAGTGGGTGAACTCCTACAAGCGGCTGACCGACGGCGGGGAGGCACCGGGCTACATCTGCTGGGGTCACAACAACCGGTCGGCCCTGATCCGGGTCCCGATGTACAAGCCCGACAAGGGGGTGGCCACCCGCATCGAGGTGCGGTCGCTGGACTCGGCCTGCAATCCCTACCTGGCGTTCGCGGTGATGCTCGGCGCGGGCATCAAGGGGATCGAGGAGGAGTACGAGCTCGGCCCTGGAGCCGAGGACGACGTCTGGGGGCTCACCGAAGGCGAACGCAAGGAGATGGGCATCCGCCCGTTGCCGCGCAGCCTGTCCGAGGCGATCGAGATCATGGAGGAGAGCGAACTCGTGGCCGACACCCTCGGCGACGGCGTCTTCGACTACTTCCTGCGCAACAAGCGGCAGGAGTGGCGCGAGTACCGGCAGCAGGTCACCGCGTTCGAACGGGACCGGATGCTGCCGCAGTGGTGAGCAGGTAGCCGTGACCGCGGTCACCGCCGGAGACCTGGCCCGCGCCGGCGTCGGCGGGGCCGAAGCCGGCCTGGGCTCGATCGCGCGGATACCGGGTCGCCTGCACGACCGGGTCCTCGAGCACCTGCCGCTGGCGCCCGATCCCGACCTCGCGCTGCGCGGGCTCGCCCAGATGCTCGCGTCGCCCGACGAGGAACTCGCCGCTGCGTTGCCCACCGGCGGTCTCGCCGCCTCGCTGGTCCGCGTGCTCGGAGCCTCCTACGCACTGTCGGACTTCGTCGCGGTCACGCCGGGAGCCTGGAAGATGCTGGCCGCCGGCCCGGGAACGGCCGCCGATCCGAGCTGGCGGGACGCAGCGGTCAGCTCGCTCGGCCCGTGCTCGCGAGGGTGTCGTCCCGGCTGAGCTGCAGGTGCCTGCGCAGCAGCCGATCGACGCATTGCGCCTGACCTACCGCAGCCGGCTGATCCAGCTGGTGGCCGCCGACGTCGCGGGCGACGTGCCGTTCGAGCGGGTGGCGGCACTGCTGTCCGACCTCGCCGTCGGCGTGCTCGGTGCCGCGCTCGGCATCGCCGCCGACACCCTCGGCGAGCAGTCCGTCGACGTGGATCTGGCCGTTCTCGCCATGGGCAAGTGCGGCGGTCACGAGCTCAACTACGTCTCCGACGTCGACGTGATCTTCGTGGCCGAACCCGGTGGCGACGAGCCGACCCGCAAAGCCACGAGCCTTGCCACCGGCATGATGCGGGTGTGCTCCTCGCACACCCCGGCGGGCACGATCTGGCCGGTCGACGCGGCGCTGCGGCCGGAGGGCAAGCGCGGCGCGCTGGTCCGCACCCTGGACTCCTACCGCGGCTACTACGACCGATGGGCGGGGACCTGGGAGTTCCAGGCCATGCTGAAAGCGCTGCCGGCCGCCGGTGACCTGGCGCTGGGCCGACGGTTCGTCGACGCCTTCCGGCCGCTGGTGTGGCAGGCGGCCAACCGGCCCAACTTCGTCGAGGACGTCCAGCAGATGCGCTCCCGGGTCATCGAGCACATCACCGACGACCCAGCCCGGGAGCTGAAGCTGGGACCCGGTGGCCTGCGCGACGTGGAGTTCGCCGTCCAGTTGCTGCAACTGGTGCACGGCCGCACCGACGACTCGCTGCACTCGCCGAACACGCTGCAGGCATTGGCCGATCTCACGTCCGGCGGCTACGTCGCCCGGGACGACTCCGCCACCCTGGCCGACGCCTACCGCTTTCTGCGCACCCTGGAACATCGCCTCCAGCTGATCCGCATGCGCCGCACGCACGTGCTGCCCAGGGATCCGGCGACCCTGCGCATGCTGGGCAGGGGCCTGGGCTACACCGACGATCCGACGCAGCAGCTCGAATCGGCCTGGAGCTCCACGTCGGCAACGGTCCGCCGCCTGCACGAGAAGCTGTTCTACCGGCCGTTGCTTGCCGCGGTCGCGCGTATCCCGACCGAGGGCATCCGGCTGAGTCCGGATGCCGCGGAGGCCCGGTTGGTGGCACTGGGCTTCCTCGATCCCAAGGCGGCGCTCCGGCACCTGCAGGCACTGACCGAGGGCGTCAGCCGCAGGTCTGCCATCCAGCGGCAGTTGCTGCCCGCGATGCTGTCGTGGATGGCCGACGGACCCGCGCCCGACGCCGGCCTGCTCGCCTTCCGGTCGATCTCCGACCGGCTGGGTGCGACCCCGTGGTACCTGCGGTTGCTCCGTGACGAGGGCGTCGCCGCCCAGCGCCTCGCCACGGTTCTCGCCGCCAGCCGCTACGCCTCCGCGATGCTCGAGCGCGCTCCCGAAGCCGTCGAACTCCTGGGCCGGCGGCACCTCCTTGGTGTGGACGAGGATGTCGTGCGCCAGCAGATGCAGTCGTCGTCTGCGCGGCACGAGGATGCGATGCGGGCCATCGCCGCGGTCCGGACGATCCGGCGGCGAGAGCTGATCGGGGTGGCTGTCGCGGACGTGGCTGAGGGCGCACCTACGGAGCAGGTGATGTCCGATCTCACGGCGACAGCCGACGCCAGCATCGCGGCCGGGCTCGAAGTCGCGGAGCGGAGCGTCCTCGGTCGCCGTGGCCTGACCGAACCGCCTGGCGTCATGGCCGTCATCGCGATGGGCCGGCTCGGCGGGCGGGAGATGGGCTACGGCTCCGACGCCGACGTCATGTACGTGACGGAGACGGCCGAGGGCGCCGACCCGGGAGCGGCCGCCGACTACTTCCGCGACGTCGCCACCGAGCTGAAGGCCCTGCTGGGTTCGCCGATGGCCGACCCGCCGCTGCTCATCGACGCCGACCTCCGGCCGGAGGGACGCAACGGTCCGTTGACACGGACGCTCGAGAGCTACGCCGCCTACTACGCCAACTGGTCGATGGCCTGGGAGGCACAGGCCCTGCTCCGGGCCCGCCCGGTGGCCGGGAACGCCGATCTCGGTGCCCGCTTCATCGAACTCGTCGATCCGTTGCGCTACCCGGCTGACGGGATCACCGAGACCGACGTGCGCTCGGTCCGGCGGATCAAGGCCCGCGTGGACAACGAACGGCTACCGCGAGGGGCCGACCGCAACACCCACACCAAGCTGGGCCGTGGCGGTCTCGCCGACATCGAGTGGACCGTGCAGCTCCTGCAGATGCGCCACGCCGGCCGGGTGGCCACCCTCCGCGACACCTCGACCCTCGGGACGCTCGAAGCGCTGGTGACCGAGGGCATCGTCACGGCGGCCGACGCCGAGGCGATGCGCAGCGGCTGGCTGCTCGCCACCAGGGTCCGGAACGCGATCATGCTGTTCCGCGGCCGGCCGTCGGACACGCTGCCGACGTCCAGCACCGAGTTGCGCGCGGTGGCACGGCTGCTGCGGCTGGGTGGGTCGGGAGAGTTCACCGAGCACTACCGACGCGTCACCCGGCAGGCGCACGGGGTGGTCGCGCGCCTGTTCTTCGAGGACTAGCCCGGGTAGCCCTCGGGATTGCGCTGCTGCCAGCGCCACGCGTCGGCGCAGGCCTCCTCGAGGCTGCGGTGCGCCTTCCAGCCGAGGTCGGCGTTGGCCTTGCTGGGGTCGCAGTAGGAGGCCACCAGATCGCCCGGCCGCCGGTCGGTGACGCGCGTCGGCAGGTCGCGGCCGACGGCCCGGCTGAAGGCCGCCACCAGTTCGAGGACCGACACGCCATGACCGGTGCCCAGGTTCCACGTGCCGAAGCCGGAGAACTCCGGCGCCGCGACGTGTTCGAGCGCGGCGAGGTGCCCGTCGGCGAGGTCCAGCACGTGGATGTAGTCGCGGATGCCGGTGCCGTCGGGAGTCGGGTAGTCGTCGCCGAAGATCAGGACCTCGTCGCGCCGGCCGACGGCCACCTGGGCCAGGTAGGGCGCGAGGTTCGCCGGTACGCCGGTCGGATCCTCGCCGATCAGGCCGCTGGGGTGGGCGCCGACCGGGTTGAAGTACCGCAGTGCCGCCACCTTGAGGCGGTCGTCCGCAACGCAGGCATCGCGCAGGATCTGCTCGATCATCACCTTGGTCCAGCCGTACGGATTCGTGGCGGACGTGGGCGAGTCCTCGGTGAGCGGCGGCTTGCCGTCGGGCCCGTACACCGTCGCCGACGACGAGAACACGATCGTCTGGACGTCGTGCCGCGCCATCGACGTGAGCAGGG
The DNA here is from genome assembly GCA_963724495.1 of uncultured Actinomycetota bacterium. Lineage (GTDB taxonomy): Bacteria > Actinomycetota > Actinomycetes > Propionibacteriales > DAIQRJ01 > CAVRUZ01. The sequence goes on from CAVRUZ010000002.1 coordinate 67,859, forward strand.
CGAGGGTGGTGTCGATGTTGGTGCCGTAGTAGCGCAGCGGGTGTTGCACGGACTCGCCGATCGACTTGAGCCCGGCGAAGTGGATCACCGCGTCGGCACCCCCGAGGAGGGCACCGTCGAGAACGGCCTGGTCCTGGACATCGCCCGCGACCAGCGTCGGACGAGTGCCGGCGACCTGCTCGATCCGGTCGAGGACGGACGGCTTGGAGTTGGCGAAGTTGTCGATCACCACCACGTCGTGGCCGGCCTCGAGCAGCTGGACGACCGTGTGGCTGCCGATGTAGCCGGCCCCTCCGGTGACGACGATGCGCATGCCCCGACCCTATCGGCGGCTGTACCGGCTTGGTCGGTGCCCATTTGCTCCTCGCGCCGCCCTTGCTCACCGCCTGCGGCCGTGGCGTTGCCCAGGTCCGCTGCGGGCGGGCTTCGTCGGTGCGAGCAGAAGTGGCCGCCAGACGCCCGAATCGGGCCGCGCAGCGTCCCTCAGCGGATGTGGCGGCCACAAATGCTCCGACGCGGTCAGCCGCTCGCCGGCGTGAGCGGAGCCGCGACCGGGACGAACCAGTCCGGCACCCGGCGGCACAGGTCCGGGGCGCCGCTCGTGGTGAGCGAGCCGTCCGCGAGCACGTCTGTCCACTCCTGCCGGCCGCGGGCCAGGGCCAGCAGCGTCGCGAGCGCACACCGCACGTACACGTACCGGCCCGTGTCCAGCAGCGGGTCGGTCAGGCACCCATACGGCGCGACGCCGGCCTGCAGCACCAGCCAGTAGCGCCGCCCGTGCTCGTGTGGCCAGAACTCCAGCACTGCGGGCTCGATCGGCAGGTGCTCGGCACGCAACCGCTGGGCCAGCCACCCGGTGACGACGGCGGGATCGCGCTCCACCATGGCGGGATCGTCGGGCAGCCACGTCTCGGCCCAGCCGCGGAGGGACAACAGCACCGGCATCAGTCCTGCGCCAACCGTCGTCAGGCGGTAGCCGGTGGACTCCTCCCGCGAGACGAGCCCCAGCGTCTCCAGCCGCCGGAGCCGCTCGGTGAGCACCGAACGCGAGATCCGGCCGGGCATCGAGCGGATCAGCTCGTTGAAACCGAGCGGTCCGAACACCCCGAGCTGGCGCACGATGAGCAGGCTCCACCGGTCACCGAGGTGCTCGATGGCCTTGGTGAAAGAGCAGTAGCCGGGCAGCTCCCGCGAGCTCACCGCCGGAGTTTCCCACCTTCGGTTCGAAAACAGAACTAGTCGACTCTGAGTCGCTAGGACGACGTTGGGGCGCATGAGCACCCGCGATGCCGCGGCGGCGACCCGGCACACCCCAGCCATGGAAGACATCTACCGGCGAATGCTGACCTCTGCCGGCGCACAGGGACGGTTCGTCCAGCGCCCGTCGGGTCGCCTCGTGCATGTGGTGACGGCCGGCGACGGCCCGCCGTTGGTGCATCTGCACGGCACCAACACGTCATCGCTGTCCCACCTGATGCTGCCGGGCCTGATGCCAGGCAACCGGTCCTACCTCGTCGACCGACCTGGCTGCGGTCTCAGCGATCCGGACTCCTACCGGCCGGGACACTTTCGCGGGTACGCCGTCGAGTTCGTCGGCGACGTGCTGGACGCCCTAGGCCTCGAGTCGGGGGTCCTGGTGGGCGCCTCGGGTGGCGGGGCCTGGGCCACCTGGTTCGCCCTGGCGCACCCGGAGCGGGTCCGCGGGCTGGTCATGCTCGGATCGGTGCCGACGCTGCCTGGTGGGTTGGCACCGCTGCCGCTGCGACTTGCTGCCACACCTGTGATCGGTGACGTCATGGTGCGCGGGGTGAAGCCCGGCCGCCGGATGCTGCTGAAGATGATGGAGTCGGTCGGGGAGGCGGAGACCATCGTGCGGCACCCCGACCTGCTCGAGTCCCTCGTCGCCGGCGCGCGAGATCCCGTCGCGACGCAGGCCAACCTGGCCGAGCTGCGGGCCTTGATGTCCTTGCGTGGCTTCCGGACCAGCATGAGGTTCAGCCGGGAGGAGCTCCGTCGGCTGACCGTGCCCACGCTCATGATCTGGGGCGATCGCGATCCCGTCGTGCCCCTCGCGCAGGCTCGCACGATTGCGGCCGAGATCCCCGACGCCCGACTCGAAGTGCTGCCGGCCGGGCACGTGCCCCAGCTGGGTCACCCCGATCGCGTGGCCGCCCTGCTGACGGAATTCGCGACTGCCGTCTGAAGGGGGCACCGAAGGCGCTCGGGTCCGTGGTGACGTCACCTGCCCGATGGGCGGTCGGCAGCCGTTAGCCTGAATGGCCAGACCCCCTGGTCCGGCCGCTATGGCCGGCGCACAGTCCCGAGTTCCGGATCCCGTTCGTGGAGACCGGCAGCCCCCGATCCGAGAGCAGGGCATGGCAGACGCCGGTAGCCGAACGTCGGCGCTCGACCGCACCGCCGCGAGCGCGCCCCGAGCGGGAGCTCACCGGGCCGCTCGGGACTGGACGCCGCAGCAACGACTCGTGCTGATCGTGGCCGTCGTCGTGGTGGTCGGTGCCTATTTCGTGCTCGCCCTCGCCACCACCGGCCGGGTGACGCGGGGGACGACGGTCGGCGGGGTCGCCATCGGCGGGCTCAGCGCGGCTACGGCCGCTGACCTGCTCGACCGGGAACTCGCTCCGCGGCTCGACCGATCGGTAACGGTCCAGGCGGCCGGCAGCAGTCTCGACCTCGTGCCGTCGCGCTCGGGAGTGCGGCTGGACGCCGCCGCAACGGTCGCCTCGGTGTCGGGACGGTCGCTGAGTCCGATCAGGCTGTGGCACGCGCTGACCGGCGGCGGTTCGACCGACCCGGTCGTCACCACCGACCCGTCCATCGTTCGGGCAGGCGACGGCGGAGCTGGCCGACGATGCCCAGCTCGCGCCCCGCGACGGTTCGGTCGCCTTCGCCGACGGCCGGGCGGTCGCCAAAGCGGCGATACCGGGCCGGGCGCTTGATCCCGCCCTGGCGGGCAACAGCCTGGCCGCGGTCCTGGCTGCCGACGGTCTGCGCGCAGAAGCGCCGGTCGATCTGCCGCTCGCCGCCACCAACGCCGACATCGACGCAGACGACGTGGCCACCGCCCTCCGCGAGTTCGGCGACGTGGCGATGTCGGCCCCGCTCACGCTCCGCGCCGGCTCCAAGACCGTGCAGGTGTCGCCGGACCGGCTCTCGCCCGCGTTGTCGATGAAGCCCGCGGACGGGAAGCTGCAGCCGGTGCTGGCCGAGGACCGGCTCGGCGCTGCCATCGGCGCCGACCTCGTGGGCCTCGAGAGCAGACCGAGGAACGCGTCGTACCGCATCGTCGAGGGGAAGCCCGAGGTGGTGCCGGCGCGCGCCGGGGGAGTCGCGGACTCGCGTGCCCAGTTCGAAGGCGTCCTCGAAGCGCTGGCCCAACCTGCCGGCCCCGAACGCGTCGCCACGGCCAGGCTCACGGCCGTGCAGCCGTCGTTCACCACCGCAGACGCCCGCAGGCTCGGCATCACCGAGAAGGTCTCCGGCTACACCACGTACTTCCCCCATGCGGACTACCGCAACACCAACATCGGCCGGGCCGCGGAGCTGCTCGACGGAACGTTGGTGAGAGCCAGGCGAGGTCTTCAGCCTGAACCACACGTTGGGGGAGCGCACGGCAGCGCGCGGATTCGTCAAGGGCATCGTCATCTCCGGCGGCCGCTACCGCGAGAGCCTGGGCGGCGGCGTCTCCCAGGTGTCGACCACCACCTACAACGCCGCGTTCTTCGCCGGGCTGGAGGACGTCGAGCACCGTGCACACGGCTTCTCCATCGACCGCTATCCGGTAGGACGCGAAGCCACGCTCGACTGGGGAACCCTCGACATGAAGTTCCGCAACAACACCCCCAACGCCCTGTGGATCACCGCCTCGGTGCGGAAGTCCACACCGGACAAGGAGGGGGCGATCAACGTCACGATGTGGGGCACGCGTTACTGGACGGTGAAGAGCAGCACCTCGGAGCGGTACAACGTGCGCAAGGGCGGCAGTTTCACCGACAGCGAGCCTGGCTGCGTGGACCAACCAGGCAACGACGGCTTCGACATCGACGTCACCAGGCGGATCTACCGCGGCGAGACTCTCGTCGACACCGAGACGTACACGACCCACTACAACGCCGAGGATGTCGTGAAATGCACCGATTGAGTCGGAACTCGGCGGACCACTGAACAACGGCCGGGAGTGACCCACCCCACACGGCGTCCACGTCTGCTCGTCGGGATCGGGGAGGCGCCGGCCGGATACTAAGGTCAGCACCTGTGGAGGAGGAGCAATGACCTACATCATCGCCGAGCCCTGCGTCGATCTTAAGGATCGCGCCTGCGTGGACGAGTGCCCCGTCGACTGCATCTACGAGGGCGACCGGATGCTCTACATCCACCCCGACGAGTGTGTCGACTGCGGTGCCTGCGAACCGGTCTGCCCCGTCGAGGCGATCTTCTACGAGGACGACGTCCCGTCGCAGTGGAAGGACTACTACGCCGCCAACGTCGACTTCTTCGGCGAGGTCGGATCTCCTGGCGGAGCGCAGAAGACCGGCCCGATCCCGGGCGACCATCCCCTCGTGGCGGCCTTGCCACCCCAGGAACACGACGAGTGACGACGCTCGTCGGGGGATCGGGCGGAGCGCACGGGGAGGGCTCCCCGGTCCGCCGACGCTTCGGTGTGCCGGACCTGCCTGACTTTCCCTGGGACACGCTCGCTGCCGCCCGGACGGTGGCCGCGGCCCATCCCGACGGCATCGTCGACCTTTCCGTCGGCACTCCGGTCGATCCGACCCCCGAGCCGATCCAGGCGGCACTCGCCGCCGCGGCCAACGCTCCCGGCTATCCCACGACAACGGGTCCGGAGTCGCTGCGCCAGGCGATCGTCGACTACCTCGTCCGGTCAGCCGCGTCCGTGCCGCTCAGCACGTCGCAGGTGCTGCCCACGATCGGCTCCAAGGAGCTCGTCGCCACCCTGCCCTGGCAGCTCGGGCTCGGGCCTGACGACACGATCGTGCTTCCCGAACTGGCCTACCCCACCTACGCGGTCGGGGCCCAGCTCGCCGGTTGCCGGGTGATCGCGAGTGACCGGCCGCAGGACCTCGACGACCCGTCGATCGCCCTGGTGTGGGTCAACTCGCCGAGCAACCCGTCCGGGCGGATCGCTCCCGCCGCCGAGTTGACCGACCTCGTGACCTGGGCCCGGGCACACGACGCGCTGCTGGTCAGCGACGAGTGCTACCTGCCGTTCGCGTTCACCGCACCAGCCACCTCCGTGCTCTCACCTGAGGTCAACGACGGCACGGTCGACCACCTGCTCGCCGTGCACTCGATGTCGAAGCGCTCCAACCTCGCGGGATACCGGGCGGGCTTCGTGGCGGGCGACCAGGCCGTCGTCGACGCGCTGCTGGCCGTGCGCAAGCAGTCCGGCTTCCTCGTGCCGGATCCCGTCCAGGTAGCGATGGCGGCCGCAGTGGCCGACGAGCGGCATGTGGACGAACAGCGGACGCGGTACGCAGCACGACGCGACGTGCTCGCTCCCGCGCTGCAAGCGGCAGGATTCACGCTCGACCACTCCGAGGGCGCCCTGTACCTGTGGTGCACGAGGGGCGTCGACAGTGCCGCCACCGTCGACTGGCTTGCGGAGCGGGGGATCCTGGTGGCGCCCGGAACCTTCTACGGTGCCGCTGGTGCCCGTCACGTCCGCGTCGCTCTCACCGCAACCGACGAGCGGATCGACGCGGCGGCGCGGCGCCTGCAGCAACACAGCTGACCACCCGGTTCCGTCATCCCCGGGCGGAGCGGCCACAATCACGACCGGCGGCACGACAAGGTGCCAGGTTTGGAGGAACCGTGAGCGACACCGTTCGGCTGTCAGCCGCCGGCAAGGACCTCGACCTTCCCGTCCAGGAGGCAACCGACGGCGCCAGCGCCTTCGGCATCAACACCCTGCTGAAGGACACCGGTCTGACCACCCTCGACGTCGGCTATGCGAACACCGCGTCCTGCCAGTCGGCGATCACCTACATCGACGGTGACGCCGGCATCCTGCGGTACCGCGGTTACCCGATCGAGCAGCTGGCCGAGAAGAGCTCGTTCCTCGAAGTGTCCTACCTGCTGATCTACGGTCACCTCCCGACCGCCGAGGAGCTGGCCGGCTTCGAGCAGCAGGTCGGCCGGCACACGCTGTTGCACGAGGACTTCAAGCAGTTCTTCTCGGCGTTCCCCCGCGACGCGCATCCGATGCCGGTCCTGGCGAGCTCGGTGTCGGCTCTCTCGACCTTCTACCAGGACAGCCTGCAGACCTTCGAGCAGAAGGAGGTCGACCTCGCCACGATCCGCCTCATCGCCAAGATCCCGACGATGGCGGCCTATGCCTACAAGCGGTCGGTCGGCCAGCCGATGCTCTACCCGGACAACTCCGTCGACTACGTGTCGAACTTCCTGCGGATGACGTTCGGGCTGCCGGCCGAGCCCTACGAGGTGGACGAGAAGACCCGGAAGGCGCTCGACCTGCTGTTCATCCTGCACGCCGACCACGAGCAGAACTGCTCGACCTCGACGGTGCGCATGGTGGGGTCCAGCCAGGCGAACCTGTTCAACTCCATCTGCGCGGGGATCAACGCGCTGTTCGGCCCGCTGCACGGAGGTGCCAACGCGGCCGTCCTCGACATGCTCGACGGGATCGTGGCCGACGGCGGCGACGTGAACAAGTTCGTCAGCAGGGTGAAGAACAAGGAGGCCGGCGTCCGGCTGATGGGCTTCGGCCACCGCGTCTACAAGAACTACGACCCGCGCGCGACCATCGTCAAGGCCACGGCCGACCAGCTGATCGGCGACACCGACGACCAGCTGCTCGAGCTGGCGGTGAAGCTCGAGGAGATCGCGCTCGCCGACGACTACTTCGTCTCGCGCAAGCTGTACCCCAACGTCGACTTCTACACCGGGCTCATCTACCGCGCGATGGGCTTCCCCACCAAGATGTTCACGGTGCTGTTCGCCATCGGCCGGCTGCCCGGTTGGATCGCGCAGTGGCGCGAGATGATCGCCGACCCACAGACCAAGATCGGCCGCCCGCGCCAGGTGTACATCGGCGAGACCGAACGCGACTACGTCCCGATCGACGGCCGCTGAGGAAACGCTGCGTTGGCGGGCCCGCCCGCCGTGCCCGGCGCCGACATGCAGCGACACCGGACAGATCTGGACACAGTCGGCCATAGCGGTCGGCCGGACGGCGCGGTTGCATGTTTCGCGGGCTCAGCGGCTGTCCCAGCGTGATCACGACCGCCGTCTCCGGCGCCAGCGAGTCGGGGCGCCAGCCGCCGTCGACCGTCCACGTCCGCCCCGACGTGCTCACGCTGGTGATCGGCGCCTGACCGGTGTTGCCGATCGCCCACGCGGCCACGGCCCACCGGGCCGCGGCGGCCGAGGTCGCAGGCCCTGGGCGTGAGCTGATCTTCACGGTGACGCGGTCGCCCACGGGCGTGGCCGCGAAGCCGAACGCATCGGTGAGCTCGTCGGCAACCTGGCCCGTGGTCCAGTTCCCGGGGTCGCTCATCTTCGTGCACGTGAATGCCGCCGGAGTCTCGCCGGTGAGCGCCGAGGCGAGCGACCGCGACCGCGACTCGTGCTGGGCGTAGGCGTCCCCGCGGGCCGAGATCTGCACCCGCTGCGCGGCGTCGGTGATCGACATCGTCGTGTACCCGGCGATCCGCGCCAGCGCCGTATAGAACTTGTCGGTGGCATAGAGAGGGTCCTGCAGCTGCTCCTCAGTTCCCCACCCCATGCTGGGCCGCTGCTGGAACAACCCCACCGAGTCGGCGTGGCCGTGATCGAGGTTCTCCAGGTCGCTCTCCTGCAGGGCGGTGGCCAGCGCGATCGTGGCAGCCCGCGGTGGAAGGTCGTGCCGGATCGAGCTCGCGGCGATCAGGGTGGCGTACCGGGTCTGGTCGGCCGACAGGTGCGCGGTGCCGCCCGCGGCGGTGGCCGTGCAGGTGTTGCGGCGGGCGAGCTCGTCGCCGAGGCCGGTCGTGTACAGGGCGATGCCGACGACCACGACCAGCGCCGCCGCCGCAGTGGCAACGATCCAGCCCCGCCGCGCCTTGCGGCGGGATGGGCTCACGCGTGCAGCGCGGGGTTGAGGGCGATGCCGGGTCCGGTCCGCGCGAGCACCTCCACCCTCCCGGTGACCGAGTGCCGGCGGAAGAGCATCCCGGCCTGGCCGGACAGGTCGCTGGCCTTCACCACCTCGCCGTCGGGCCTGGTGACCTTCGTGCCGGCGGTGACGTAGCAGCCGGCCTCCACCACGCAGTCGTCTCCGAGGCTGATACCGATGCCGGCGTTGGCGCCGATCAGGCACCGGCTGCCGAGCGTGACCTGCTCGGTGCCACCGCCCGACAGCGTCCCCATCAGCGAGCTGCCCGCGCCGATGTCGGAGTCGGCTCCGACCACCGATCCCTGGGTGATCCGGCCCTCCACCATGCAGGGGCCGAGCGTGCCCGCGTTGAAGTTCACGAAGCCGGGCTGCATCACCGTGGTGCCGGGAGCCAGGTAGGCGCCGAGTCGCACGCGGTCGGCGTCGGCGATGCGCACGCCCGACGGCACCACGTAGTCGGTCATCCGCGGGAACTTGTCGACGCCGTACACCGCGACCTGGATGCCGGCCGCCCTGAGCCGCAGTCTGATCTCCTCGAACTCCGTGACCGGGCACGGCCCGGCCGAGGTCCACGCCACGTTCGGCAGGACGCCGAAGATCCCGTCGAGGGCGACCTCGCGCGGGCGGACCAGGCGATGGGAGAGCAGGTGCAGGCGCAGATAGGCGTCTTCCGTGCTCGCCGGTGGTGAGTCGAGGTCGATGTCGACGGTGACCACCGCGCTGTGCACCTGGCGCAGGTCGTCGACGGTCTCGGCGGCGGTGAGGCCGGTGGGCGGTACGTCGTCGTCGGGCCGGACACCCAGAGCCGGGTGCGGGAACCAGACGTCGAGCACGGTCCCGTCCTCGGTCGTGGTGGCGAGCCCGTGCGCCCAGGCACGACGGCTGGTAGCGGTCCCGGGCGGCTCGGCTTGGGGGATGGGCGAGGTCGGCGCGGTCACGCGCCAAGACTGCCAGTCGGGGGCCAGCGGGCAGGCACCCCGGACCGGGCGGTCGCCGGAACGTGTCGCTCGTGGGCGAGAATCGGCGCGTGCCGACCACTCCCTCTCCCGCCAGCCCTTCCACTGACACAGACTCCGGGCCGGGAGTGCTGGACCTGTCGCTCGACGTGGTCGACCTGACCGCCGCGCTGGTGAACGTTCCGTCGGTGAGCCGGGCAGAGCAGCAGCTGGCCGACCTCGTCGATGCTGCCCTGCGGCGCCTGGCCCACCTCGACGTGACCCGGATCGGGAACACCGTGGTGGCCCGGACGTCCCTCGGCCGCAGCCGGCGGGTGGTCCTGGCCGGTCACCTCGACACGGTCCCGCCGGCCGACAACCAGCGTGCGGTGTTCACCGACGGCCACGCCGACGGTCGGCACCTGGCGGGTCTCGGCAGCTGTGACATGAAGGGCGGAGTCGCGATCCTGCTGAAACTGGCGGCGTCTGTTCCTGACCCGGACGTCGACGTGACCTACCTGTTCTACGAGTGCGAGGAGATCGAGGCTCCGGCCAACGGGTTGTACAAGCTGGCGGCGTCGAACCCCGACCTGCTGGCCGGCGACTTCGCCGTGCTGGCCGAACCGACCGATGGCGTCGTCGAAGGCGGCTGCCAGGGCTCACTGCACGTGGAGGTCACCGTGCCCGGGGTGCGGGCCCACAGCGCGCGCGGCTGGATGGGCAGCAACGCCATCCACGAGGCCGGCGACGTTCTCCGGCGGCTGGCCGGCTACCACTCGGCTCGCCCGGTCGTGGACGGGCTGGTGTTCCGGGAGGGACTCAACGCCGTCTCGATCACCGGCGGAGTCGCGGGCAACGTGATCCCGGATGCCTGCACGATCGGGATCAACTTCCGCTACGCGCCCGACCGCACGCCCGAGGCGGCCGAGGCCCACCTGCGCGACCTGCTGGCGCCCTACGACGTCGTGGTCAAGGACAACGTGGCCGGGGCCTCACCTGGGTTGGACCGCCCGGCGGCCGCCGACTTCGTCCGCGCGATCGGCGGCACGGTTCGAGCGAAGTTCGGCTGGACAGATGTCGCGCGCTTCGCCGCGCTGGGCATCCCCGCGGTGAACTACGGACCCGGGGACCCCTCGCTCGCGCACTCCGCCGGCGAGTTCGTTCCGGTGTCCCAGCTGGTGGAGTGCGAGGCGTCGCTGCGGCGCTGGCTGGCTGCGCCGACCGGGTCATCCGGGATACAAGCCGACTCGGCAGAGGGCACCAGATGACCGAGCCCACCGGCGACCAGCACGACGACCGGCGACAGATCGGACCGGTCCAGGTGCGGGGCGGCCAGCAGGGTCGCGGGACGACCGATCAGCACCTCCTCGACTCCCGTGGTGCGTCCGACTGGGTGCACACCGACACCTGGCGGGTGCTGCGCATCCAGTCGGAGTTCGTCGAGGGCTTCGGTGCGCTCGCCGAACTCGGGCCGGCGATCTCGGTGTTCGGCTCGGCCCGCACCCAGCGGGACAGCCCCGAGTACCTGCTCGGCGTGGCTCTCGGAAAGGCCTTGGTAGCAAGAGGATTCGCGGTGATCACCGGTGGTGGGCCGGGAGCGATGGAGGCCGCCAACCGTGGTGCGAAGGAGGCAGGCGGCCGATCGGTCGGTCTCGGGATCGAGCTCCCGTTCGAGTCAGGTCTCAACCCCTACGTGGATCTCGGCATGAACTTCCGGTACTTCTTCGCCCGCAAGACCATGTTCGTCAAGTACGCACAGGGATTCGTGGCGTTGCCGGGCGGGTTCGGCACCCTGGACGAGGTCTTCGAGGCAGTGACCCTCGTGCAGACGGAGAAGGTCACCTGGTTCCCGATCGTGCTCATGGGCACTCGCTACTGGGACGGGCTGGTGGGCTGGCTGCGCGAGACGATGCTGGCCGAGGGCAAGGTGAACGCCGCCGACCTCGAGCTGGTCCATGTCACCGACGACGTCGAGGAGACCGCCGAGATCATGGCGCAGGCACGCCGCCGGCACGAGGCGTCGCCGGCCGACAACCTCGCCGACCCGAAGGACCTCGAGTAGACGCCCACGCGACGTCGCTTGGGCGCGCCGTGGTCACACGAGCCCGCGCAGGTTCACCGCGGGCTGGCGGTCGCCGGTGATCGCGGCCACCATCGCGAGGGTCTGGCGCGTCTCCGCGACCTCGTGGGCGCGGAAGACCCGCGCACCGAGATACGCGCAGACCGCTGTGGTGGCGAGCGTTCCGGGCAACCGCTGCGCCGGCGGCAGCGCGAGTGTCTCGCCGATGAAGTCCTTGTGGCTCACGGCGACGAGGACCGGCCAGCCGGTGGCGACGAGCTCGCCCAACCGGCGGGTGACCTCCAGCGAATGCCGGGTGTTCTTGCCGAAGTCGTGGGTGGGGTCGACCAGGATGGCGTCGCGCCGAACGCCCGCCTCGACCGCGCGGGCGGCGAGACCCGTGGTGGTGCGGAGCACGTCGGCCATGACGTCTGCGTAGGCGACCCGGTGCGGGTCGGTGCGGGGCGGCAACCCACCGGTGTGTGAGCAGACGAGGCCCGCTCCGTGCTGGGCGGCTGCCGAGGCGACCTCGGGGTCGTGGCCGGACCAGGTGTCGTTCACGAGGTCGGCCCCGGCTGCGCAGAGCCGGTCGGCAACGCTGGCCCGCCAGGTGTCGACGGACAGGATCAGGGAGGGGTACCGGTCGCGAGCCAGGGCGACGAAGTCGACCGTGCGGGCCAGTTCCTCCGCCTCGTCCACGTGGGTGCCCTGCCCGGCGCGGATGCCGCCGATGTCGACGATGTCGGCGCCCTCGGCCACCACCCGGTCGAGCCTTGCCAGCGCGGGCGCAAGACCGAACGTCGCGCCGCCGTCGTAGAAGGAGTCCGGCGTTCGGTTGACGATCGCCATCACCGCGTGGTTGCCCGGCGCGAACGCCCGTTCGCGCAGCACCAACGTCCCCGGCACGTGCGGGGCATGCTCGGCAGCAGTCTCCGGAACGCCCGTCTCCGCAGCTCCACGACTCTCGGCAGGCATGGCCCGATCCAACCGCATCGCCACCCGGCCGACCGACGAAGCCGCGAGCCAGCTCTGCGCTCGCGGTCGGACCTGCTTTCCCTGAAAACGTGTGTCCAGACAGCGATCCGGGCTCGCAGGCAGGCGAATAGGCCAACCAGACACCACTGTTCAGGGACTGGCGGAGTGCAGCCTGCGGTGTCGCCCCTCGCCGGACGACCCCGTGGAAGGATGCGCCGCATGGGGTGGCTGGTGCTGGCGCTGTTGATTCTCGTGATGGGCGTGGCGCTCGCCCTGGTCGTGTCGCGTACCGGGTCGGCCAGCCTGCCGTCGATAGCGTCGGAGCGGCGGGAGGTGTCCCTTCCGGGCACCGGTCCGATCACCTCGACCGACCTGGCCCGCGTCCGCTTCACCCAGACGTTGCGTGGCTATGCACCCGACGAGGTCGACGACCTGCTGGAGCGACTGCGCGCCCAGTTCGAGGAAGCGGAGGGCGACCCGGCGAGGAGAGCCCCGCAGGAGCGCAGGCGTCGCTCGTGACCGGTCCGCCCGAGGCAGCCGCAGGCCCGCCGCCACCAGCCGGTCTCGTCGTCGGCGCCGACGGCCTGGCCCGCTGTTCCTGGGCCACTGGAGATCCGCTCTATCTGGACTACCACGACGCCGAGTGGGGTCGCCCGGTCACCGATGACGTCGGCCTGTTCGAACGCCTCAGCCTCGAGGGCTTCCAGTCCGGCCTGTCCTGGCTGGTGATCCTGCGCAAGCGACCGGCGTTCCGGCGTGCGTTCGCCGACTTCGACCCCGGCGTGGTGGCGCGGTTCACCGAAGACGACACCGAGCGGCTGCTCGGTGATGCCGGGATCGTGCGGAACCGCCAGAAGATTGCCGCCACGATCGCCAACGCCCGCGTGGTGACGGAGATGGACCAACCACTGGGCACCCTGTTGTGGTCGTTCGCTCCGCAGTCGAGAAATCGGCCGAGCGGCCTGCAGGAGGTCCCTGCGGTCACCGCCGAGTCGACGGCCATGGCCAAGGCATTGCGCAAGCAGGGTTTCCGGTTTCTCGGCCCGACCACGTGCTATGCGCTGATGCAGGCGGTCGGCATGGTGGACGACCATCTCGCCGGATGCTCGGCGCCAGCCATGCCGCCACCGGGCCGCACTGGTGCATGACGCAGGCCCCGACACAGGGCCGGTTCCGGTTGCGCGATGCGGCGCGGACCGAACTGGTCGCGCCATCGGCGATAATGCTCCGCAGGATGCGGAGGCGGGCCGACGAGAGCCGGTTCGTCCGTCGCAAACGGGTGAACCCGCCCGGGAGTCCTCGCGAACCGCGTGACGTGCCGAGCCCCCCATGCCCGGTGCAACAGCTTGGTGGGCCGAAGCTTCGGCGTCACCCTAGGAAAGGGATTGCAGCATGGCGGCGATGAAGCCACGGACGGGAGACGGTCCGCTCGAGGTCACGAAGGAGGGCCGTGGCATCGTCATGCGGGTCCCGCTCGAGGGCGGGGGCCGACTCGTGGTGGAGCTCAATGCAGAGGAGGCCAGCGAGCTCGGTGACGCACTGAAGGCCGTTGTCGGCGGCTGACGTCAGGTTCGCTGTCCGGTGACCGATCGGTACACCTTCAGGGTGTCCCGCGCGATGGCAGCCCAGCCGAAGTCGGCGACGGCGACCTCGCGGCCCTGACGCCCCATGTCGGCCGCCCGGTCGGGGTCGGCCGCCAGCTCGTTGACACCGGCGGCGAACGCGGCCGCGAAGCCGGTGGGATCGTCCTCGCGGTACGGCACGATCAGCCCGGTCCGGCCGTGCTGGACCACTTCGGGGATGCCGCCGACATCGCTGGCAACCACAGCCGTCTCGCAGGCCATCGCCTCCAGGTTCACGATTCCCTGCGGCTCGTAGATCGACGGGCAGCAGAACACCAGCGCATGGGTCAGCACCTGGATGACCTTGTCGACCGGGAGCATCTCGCGCACCCACACCACACCGGTCCGGGTCGCCTGCAGCTCGGCGACGGCGGCCTCGGTGTCCCGGGCCAGCTCGGGAGTGTCCGGCGCTCCGGCCAGCAGGACGAGCTGGAGCGCGGGATCGAAGTCCCGGGCGGCCGCCAGCAGGTGCCCGACGCCCTTCTGCCGGGTGATCCGGCCGACGAACGTCACGTACGGGCGCGACGGGTCCACGCCGAGCGTCGTCAGGACTGACGTGTCGGGATCGGGCCGGTAGACGCCGGTGTCGATGCCGTTGTAGACCACGTGCACCCGCGCCGGGTCGACCTCGGGGTAACAGTCCAGGACGTCGGCGCGCATGCCGTTGGACACCGCGATCACCGCGTCCGCGGTCTGGAACGCCTCGCGTTCCACGAACGACGACACCCGGTAGCCGCCGGCAAGCTGCTCGGCCTTCCACGGCCGGCGCGGTTCGAGCGAGTGGGCGGTCACGACGTGCGGGATGCCGTGCACGAGCTGGGCGATGCGGCCGCCGAAGTTCGCGTACCAGGTATGGCTGTGCACCAACCCGGTCCCGGCCACCGACGCCGCGATCTCGACGTTCGCCGTGAGCAGCGGCAGGGTCGCATTGACGTGCGGGTCGACGCCGAGGAGTCGCGGGTCGGTCTCGGAGTGGGCCGTGGCACCCGGCCTCGGATCGCCGAGACAGTGCACGTCGACGTCGACCTGGTCGGAGAACTCGGGGTCGGCCAGCGCTCGCACGAGCTGGGTCACGTGCACGCCGGCGCCGCCGTAGACGGCTGGTGGGTACTCGCGGGTGAGCAGGCTGACACGCATCCGGTCCTCCAGGCTGCGATGGGGATGCCAAGGCTAGGTTCGGCGCCGCCCGCTGACTGTGGCACGACGTGACCTCCGACGGCCATTACCGGCCGGGCCGCTGCGACCAACGGAGCCTGGCGAGGGCTAATTTGTCCGCGTGGACGATCGCAGAGCCAAAATCGACAGCACCACACTCGGCATCGTCCTGGCCGGGGGCGAAGGAAAGCGCCTCGCGCCGCTCACGGAGGACCGGGCGAAACCGGCCGTGCCGTTCGGCGGCCAGTACCGGCTGATCGACTTCGTCCTCTCCAATCTGGTGAACGCCGGGCTTCGCCACATCGCCGTGCTCACGCAGTACAAGTCGCACTCACTGGACCGGCACATCTCGCTGACCTGGCGCATGTCCACACTGCTCGGTCACTACGTCACGCCCGTTCCAGCCCAGCAGCGCAAGGGCGCCCGCTGGTACGAGGGGTCGGCCGACGCGATCTTCCAGTCGATGAACCTCATCGACGACGAGAGCCCGGAGTACGTCGTTGTCTTCGGCGCCGACCACGTGTACCGGATGGACGCGAGCCAGATGGTGAGCGCCCACATCAACAGCGGGGCGAAGGTCACGGTGGCGGGGATCCGGGTGCCGAGGCGGGAGGCAACGGCTTTCGGCGTCATCGAACGAGCCGAGGACAGCCCTCGCATCACCCGGTTCCTGGAGAAGCCCGCCGATCCTCCGGGGATCCCGGGCTCACCGGACGAAGCCTTCGTGTCCATGGGCAACTACGTGTTCACCGCGGATGCGCTGCGAGAAGCGCTCGAGGAGGACGCCAACGACCCCGACAGCTCGCACGACATGGGCGGCAACATCATTCCGATGCTCACCCGGTCGGGCGACGCCTGCGTGTACGACTTCGCCGACAACCGGGTGCCGGGTGCGACCGATCGTGACCGCTACTACTGGCGCGACGTGGGAACCATCGACTCCTACTTCGACGCCCACATGGATCTCGTCTCGATCGACCCGGTGTTCAGCCTGTACAACGAAAAGTGGCCGATCTTCACCTACATGCAGCAGTTGCCCGGTGCGAAGTTCGTCGAGGGCGGCCACGTGAACGAGTCGATCCTCACCTCAGGAGTGATCATCGCCGGCGGTCACCTTCAGCAGACGGTGGTGAGCCCGAATGTGCGCGTCTTCCACGGTGCGCATGTCCGCCGGGCAGTGCTCCTCGACGGCGTGTCGATCGGACCGGGAGCCGTCGTGCAGAACGCGATCCTGGACAAGAACGTGCGTGTGCCCGCGGGGGGCACCGTCGGCGTCGATCCGGTGGCGGATCGTCAACGGGGGTTCACCGTTTCCGA
The DNA here is from genome assembly GCA_963724495.1 of uncultured Actinomycetota bacterium. Lineage (GTDB taxonomy): Bacteria > Actinomycetota > Actinomycetes > Propionibacteriales > DAIQRJ01 > CAVRUZ01. The sequence goes on from CAVRUZ010000002.1 coordinate 84,074, forward strand.
TGCCGGCATCACCGTGATCGGCAAGGGCATCAGCGTCCCGGTGTGACGCCGAACCGATACGGGCCGCACCATCCGGCCTCGCAGTGCGGTTCGGGTCAGCTGGACGGCGGGTGGTCGCCGGTCGCTCCGTCCAGGAGTTCCCGGACGATGTCCATGTGTCCGGTGTGGCGGGCGGTCTCCTCGATCATGTGCACGAGCACCCACCGAAGCGACACCTCTTCGCCGAACCATGCCGTCCCAACGGCGTCGAGGTCCAGCTCGTCGAGGACCTGGTCCGACGCTGCCCTGGCTCGGTGGAAGAAGGCCTCGATGTCGGCGGTCGATTCACCAGGTTCGGGGCGTAGGTCGGCATCAGGGTCGTCGTCGGCGAACGGCAGCGGTTCGGTGTCACGGCCGAACGTTTCGGAGAACCAGCCGTACTCGGTGGCGGCGAGATGCTTCACCAGACCCAGCAGACTGGTTCCGGACGGGGTCATGGGCCGCCTCGCCTGCGCATCGTCCAGCCCCGCCAGTTTCCACAGCACCGCATCACGGTGCCTATCGAGGCTGGTGCGCAGAATCTCCATCTCCGTGCCCATACGAGCTACCTGTCTGACCATGCCGGCACGCTATGACGCTTTCCTCGCGCTTGGCCAAGTCGGACGACACCTACCGCGGGCAACGGCCGGCTCGCCGCGGCGGTGAGCAGTTCGTGGACTGTTCTTGATCTTGGTACCAGTGGGTGACCGTGGGGTCTTTCCCAGCTCTGAGTGCCCGAGTCAGCGGCCGGAACAGAAGCCACCAGTTTCAGTTCGCCGCGTCAATCCTGACGAGTATGCGGCCGTAGGCGAGTTGACCGTGGCGGCTTACCGTGCCGACGAGTTGCTCAACCCGGCCGACGGGTCGGGCGATCCCTACGTGCCGGTGCTGCGAGACACGGCCACCCGCGATGCTCAGGCAGAGGTCTGGGTTGCGGTCGATGACTGTGATCACCTGCTGGGCACGGTGACGTGGTGCCCACCTGACTCTTCGTTCCGGGAGGTTGCCCGCGGCGCGGACGAAGCTGAGTTCCGGATGCTGGCCGTGCAGCCGACGCTCCGCCGACGTGGGATTGCGCGGGTGCTGGTGGCGGCCTGCGTCTCCCGAGCTCGGAGCGAGGGAATGCAGGCGGTGCTGCTGTCGTCATTGCCCAAGATGAGGGCGGCTCATGGGCTGTACCTGAACCTGGGTTTCGTTCGTGTCCCCGACCGTGATCATCGTCCGATCCCGCTGGTGCAGCTGTGGGCCTTTCAGCTGAGCCTGACCTCGACGGCGGTGTGATCAGTGACCCGGATCCTCGGACGACGTGGCTGGCAGGTCAGACTCCCCTGTCTAGCCTCGCCACGCCGCCGGTCTCCAGAGCTACAGAGAGCGCCCAGCAGCTCCTACGCCGCGTCCAGAACGGCCAGCTCGTCCTCGGTGAGGCGGGTGGTGACCCCGGCCCAGGCCTGGTCGACCTGCTCGACAGTGCTGACACCGACGATCGGGGTCAGCGACGGTTGACTGCCGGTCAGCCACGCAAGGGCGACTTGGCCGAGCCGGAGTCCGCGCGCGTCCGCCACGGCTGCCAGGGCGGCTCGTCGACGATCGTTGCCCGGGTGCCGGTACTCCGCCGGCAGGGGCCGGTCGTCCCGGTCGTAGGCACCGAGCAGCGTCGCGGTGTAGACCCAGCCTGCGACGGTCGGGTTGCGCCGGAGAAAGTCACGACCGTCGTCGGACAGCATGCCGAGCGGGATCGGTTGGCCGTCGACGGGCACCCCCGGCAGCGGCTGGTAGTAGGAGAACCGCTGCTGGTAGGCGGTCGGCTGCACGTGTTCCGCCCGTTCGGCCGCTCCCCGGATGCGTTCGACCAGCCAGGACGGGTGGTTCGACACTCCGTACCGATCGATCAATCCGCTGCTCACCAGCCCGCTGAACGTTCCCACGAGATCCTCGATCGGCACGCTCGGATCCTCCACATGCGCCCAGTACAGGTCCACCTTGTTCCGGCCCAGCCGATGCAGACTCGCGTCCAGCGACGCTTGCACGGTGTCGCGGCCCAGACCCTCGAGGTGGTCGGGGAAACCTCCGACCCGGGTCGGCTGGGCGCCGACCTTGGTGCTCAGTCGCACCGGCGCGCCGGGGTTTGACTGCAGCCAGCGCCCGAGCAGCGCCTCGCTCTGACCGCCGAACCCGGTATCGGAGGTCCAGAAGCTGTAGTTGTTGGAGGTGTCGAGCCACTGGCCGCCGTGTTCGACGAATCGGTCGAGGATGGCGAAAGCCACCTTCTCGTCGACTCGCGTGCCGAAATACATCGTGCCCAGAGCCATCGTTTCAAGCGTCTTGTCGTCTGTCATGAACCCAACCGTAGGAAAAACTGGCTCGGGTCTACAGTCCAATCCCATGCGAAAAGACCGGTCCACTTCTGGTGCCGCGTTGATCGAGTTGAGCGGCTCCGGCCCGGCACACCGGCGACTGGCGCAGGCGATTCGCGCCGCGATCCGGGACGGGCGGCTCCGGCCGGGTGACGTGGTTCCGGCGTCGCGGAATCTGGCTGGCGACCTCGGGATTTCGCGATGGGTCGTGACCGAGGCGTACCAGCAGCTGGCCGCCGAGGGCTTCCTCACCACCCGGGCCGGATCCGCCACCCGGATCGCGGACGCCGCCACCACCCTGGCGCCTGCTCCGTTACCCGAGGAGGACCTGGCGGGCGATGAGGTGCTGCCGCCGGGTGTGGTCGACCTTCGCCCCGGTCTGCCCGACGTCGCGGCGTTCCCGCGGGCCGCCTGGACACGTGCGTACGCCGCCACCGTACGGACCTTGACCCCGAATCAGTGGCGCTATCCCGACCCGCACGGCGTCCCCGCGCTGCGGTCCACCGTCGCCGACTACGTCCGCCGGGTCCGCGGCGTCGACGCGGACCGGCAACGCGTCCTGATCACCGGGGGAACCACCGACGCGATCCGGAACCTGAGCCGATTCCTCGTCACTGCCGGTACGAGGCGGCTCGTGGTGGAGGACCCGGGCTGGCCGACACTCGCCGCGGCAGCCTCCGGTGGAGTCCTGAGCGTGGAACCGGTGCCGGTCGACCGGGAGGGGCTCGTCGTTGACGCCCTGCCCACCAGCCGCGCAGCGGTCCTCGTCACGCCCGCGCACCAGTTCCCAACGGGGGTTGCCCTCTCCGCGGCACGACGCACCCAGCTGCTCCGGTGGGCCGCCGACACCGGGTCGATCCTGATCGAAGACGACTACGACGCCGAATACCGGTACGACCGTCGACCCGTCGGTGCCCTCGCCGGACTCGACCCCGACCGAGTCGTGTACCTGGGCTCGGTCAGCAAGACCCTCGCGCCGGCGCTGCGGCTGGGGTGGCTCGTCGCGCCGCCGCCGCTGCGACGACCGCTCGAGCAGGCCTTCCGCGACGCCAGCCGCAGCGCCCTCGAGCAGCACGCCCTCGCGACCCTCATGGCCAACGGCGACTACGACAGGCACCTGCGACGCATGCGACGAAAGTACGAGCAGCGCCGGGACGTGCTGCTCGCCGCCCTGCGAAGCACCTTGCCGACACTCCAGGTGTCCGGTGTGGCAGCCGGCCTGCACCTGCTGGTCAGGCTGCCGGACGCAGTCGCTGACATTCAGGTTGCCGAACGCCTGACCCGCAAGGGGATTCTGGTCACGCCGCTGAGCCGCTACCAGCACCGCCGCACCGACTCCGGAATCGTCGTCGGCTTCGCCAGCCTGACAACAGACCAGGCAGCACGCGTCGGCCGCGAGCTGGCCGTAACGCTGAAGCACGCCCTGCGCTAGTCCCGTAGGTGTCCCCAGAGACCCTCAACTGGGGATGGCGTGCCTCCGACGCGGCGTGATGGTCGAGCCGGCGGACGGATCAGGCGGACCTGACCGCGCAGAGCAGGCCGTCGCCGACCGGCAGCATCACCGGCGTCCAGTCCTCGTCCTCCAGGACCAGCTTGTTGACCTCGCGGACGGCGATCGTCTCGGCGTCCCGAACCGAAGGATCTGCCACCTTGTCGTGCCAGAGGGCGTTGTCGATCGCGACGATGCCGCCGATCCGCAGCAGCCGCGCCGCCATCGCCAGGTACTCGGGGTACTCGCGCTTGTCGCCGTCGCACAGCATCAGGTCGTAGTGACCCTCGGTCAGCCGGGACAGCACGTCGAGAGCGGATCCGGTGATCAGCCGCGTCCGCTGCGTCGGGAACCCGGCAGCGGTGAACGTCTGCCGGGCAAGTCGTTGGTGCTCTGCCTCGACGTCGACCGACGTGAGGACCCCGGTGGGACTCATCCCGCGGAGCAGCCAGGTGCCGGAGATGCCGCAGCCGGTCCCGATCTCCACCACGGCCTTGGCGCCGATGGCCGCGGCCAGGAAGCGCAGCGCGGCACCGCCGCCGGGCCCGATGGGTACCGCCGGGAAGTCCTTGGCCCGGGCCCGTGCGTCGGTGAGGACCTGGTCCTCGGCGACGTAGTTCTCGCTGTACGCCCAGGTAGCGGGCTTCATGCCGACGATGATCGGTCTCCCTGTCTCGGCCCGCGCGGGAGCCGCGGGCAGGTGTGTCCGCACGAGACTAGTGGGAGGCGGGATTTCGCACACCCCGAGTGACCGTCCGGTTGCACAGGCGTTCGTCGCCGGTCGGCGAAGCGCGCGGCGTGCTTGCCCCGGGGCCGCTGCCGGGACGGGTCGAGCCGCCTGCCTCGCCCACCGAATCGCCGGTCTCGCCAGCCGCTGACAAGATGGGTCCATGACGCAGCCCGACGGTCGCTCCGAAGGCCCCGCCCCGGGACCTGAGGACCACCAGCCCACGCAGGCGCTGCCCACGTACCCCAGCGAGGGGGCGGGCACCGAGCAGGGCGGCGCGTCGGGCCAGTCAGCGGGGCCGGGCTGGGCACCGCCGGGAAATGGGCCGCCCGAGCAGCCGCTCGATCCACCCATCTGGCAGCCCGCGCAGCAGGGTGGGTACGACGGTGAGCCGGGCTACCAGCAGACGCCGGTCTACGGAACGCCCCCGGCCTATGGGTCTGGCCCTGCCTATGGGTCTGCCCCGGCTTACGGGTCAGCCCCGTCCTATGGTCAGCCCCGTCCTACGGGTCAGCCCCGTCCTACGGGTCACCGCCGGGCTACCCGTCGCCGCCGAACTACGCGCCCCCGAACTATGCGGCGGGCACCGCCGCGTACGCCCCGGAGAGCGGCTACGGCAGGCCGACGGGTTACATCCCGCCCGACTGGCAGTCGTCGCAACCACCAGGTTCAGGCCCGGTCTCCCAGCCCGGACCAGCGGCTCCGAGCGCGCCGCAGCGTTCGATCGCAGGCCGCATCCTGGTGCTGGCAGCGGTTGTCGCCCTGTTCGCCGGGCTGATCGGAACGGTCGGAGGGCTGGCCGCCGCCAGGAGGATCTGGCCGGTCGCGAGCGCCCCCACTCCGACGCCGGTCAGCGGGCCGTCGGTGTTCTCGAGTCCCCAGGCCGTGGGAACCGTGGCGAAGGCACTGCTGCCGTCGGTAGTCCAGATCCGGGTGATGAGCAGCAGTGGCGGTGGAACGGGTTCCGGCTTCGTGCTCTCCTCCGATGGCATGATCGCGACCAACAACCACGTGGTGGCCGGGGCCGCTGCCGGTGCCGAGCTGTCGGTGGTGTTCGAGGACGGCGACGAGGCCAAGGCGAAGGTCGTCGGCCGCAGTCCGAGCTACGACCTGGCGGTGATCAAGGTCGAGGCCGGCTCGCGCAAGCTCCAACCGGTCGTCCTGGGTGACTCCGATGCGCTCGAGGTCGGGGACCCGGTCATCGCCATCGGCGCACCTCTCGGCCTCATCGGCACGGTCACGACCGGCATCATCAGCGCGAAGAACCGTCCGGTCACAACCGGCGAGAGCGGCGAGAACTCCTACATGTCGGCGCTGCAGACCGACGCGGCCATCAACCCGGGCAACTCCGGCGGCCCGCTGGTCGACATGCGCGGCCGCGTGGTCGGCGTGAACTCGGCGATCGCCAGCCTCGGCACCTCCATGGGCGGCCAGTCCGGCAGCATCGGGCTCGGATTCTCGATCCCGGTCAACCAGGCCAAGCGCGTCACCAACGAGATCATCCGGACCGGCAAGGCCACCTACCCGATCATCGGGGCGGAGATCGACACCTCCTACTCGGGCAACGGTGCGCGGATCACCACCGTGCAGCCCGGCTCACCGGCCGCCCAGGCCGGGCTCAAGGACGGCGATGTCATCACCGCCGTCGACGGCACGAAGGTCACCAGCGGCGTGGAACTCATCGTGAAGATCCGGTCGAACGTCCCCGGCGGCACGATCAAGCTCAGCGCCGGCACCGGCAGCACCCAGCAGGTCTACTCGGTGCGGCTGGGCAGCAAGGACGGCTGAGCCTGAGCTCGGGCAGCGCTCCGGCCCGTCACGGGCAGTGCTCCGAGGCCCGTCACGGGCAGTGCCTCCGAGGCCCGTCACGGGCAGTGCCTCCGAGGCCCGTCACGGGCAGGGCCGTTCGCCTACCCTGGGACCCAGCATGTTCGACATCGGCCTTCCTGAGTTCCTGATCCTCGCCGTGGCCGCCCTGTTCATCTTCGGGCCGGAGCGGCTCCCTGCCGCTGCCCAGCAGGCGGCCCGTTTCATCAAGCAGATCCGCTCGATGGCGAGCAACGCCCGCACCGAACTCGGCAAGGAACTCGGCCCGGAGTTCGCGAATCTCAGCCTCGAGGACCTCAACCCGCGCACGTTCGTGCGCAAGCAACTGCTCGAGGGGACGGGGCTGGACACGCTGAAGGACGACATCGGCCTGTCCAAGTCCGACTTCGACCTCAACTCCGAGCCCGAACGCCAGGCCGACCCGCTGGACTTCTGGACTCGGCCGCCAGTCGACTTCGACGCCACCTGATCGCGAGGCGACCCGGCAGCAGCGTCAGACCGGGCTGAGTCCGAGGCGCTTGCCGGCCAGTCCGCGCCGCTGGCTCGCCAGGAGATCGGCAACCGATGCGAGTGCCCGGGCGGCGGGCGAGTCCGGGTCGGACACCACCATCGGTCGGCCCTGGTCGGCTGCGCTGCCGAGGCGTGGATCGAGCGGCACTTCGGCGAGCAGCGGCACGTCGTAGCCGAGTCGCTCTGTCAGGGTGCGGGCCACCCGGTGGCCGCCGCCGCTGCCGAAGACGTCGATCCGGTGCGCGTCGCCGCAGTGCGGGCAGGGCAGGTACGACATGTTCTCGACAACACCGATGACCTTCTGCTCCAGCATCGACGCCATCGTGCCCGCCCGTTCGGCGACCTCGGCGGCGCCGTCCTGCGGTGTGGTCACGACCAGCACGTCGCTCCCGCCGAGTTGCTGGCCGACGGAGATCGCGACGTCGCCCGTTCCGGGCGGCAGGTCGAGCAGCAGGACGTCGAGGTCGCCCCAGTAGACGTCGCTCAGCATCTGCGTGAGGGCCTTGTCGAGCATCGGCCCGCGCCACGCGATCACCTGCTCGCGCTTGGGCTTCATCATCCCGACACTGATCAGCCGCACCCCGTGTGCCTGGATCGGCATGATCATGTCGTCGACCCGGGTCGGGCGCGCGTCGGGCACCCCGAACATCGCCGGCAGCGAGTGGCCGTACACGTCCGCGTCGACAACGCCGACCTTGACGCCCTTGCCTGCAAGCGAAACGGCGAGGTTGGCGGTGACGCTGGACTTCCCGACCCCGCCTTTTCCGGAGGCAACCGCGTACACCTTGGTGAGTGAGTCGGGCGAGCTGAACTGGTTGGTCTTGGCCGCGATCCCGCCACGCAGCTTGGTCTTCAGTGCTTCCCGCTGCTCGTCGGTCATCACCGTGAACGACACCCGGGCATCGGTGACGCCCGGCACCCGCAACGCGGCCGACGTCACATCGGCGGTGAGCCGGTCGCGCATCGGGCAGCCGGAGACCGTGAGCCTGATGCCCACGGTGGCCACGCCGCTCTTGACCTCCACGCCGGAGACCATGTCGAGTTCGGTGATCGGACGCCGGATCTCGGGGTCCTGCACAGAGGCGAGTTGCTCGGTCACCGCGCGGGCAAGGACCGGCGACGTGGTGCCGTCGTCGAGTCCAGGAGCACGCGAAGTCGTACCGGTGTCAGGCATATCCGCAAGGCTAGCGACCGCGGCTACGAAACGGACATTGAGTCCGCTCACCTTGCGTAGGATCGGACTTGTGACGATTTCCTCTGGCACGGCCGCCCATGCGGCGGACCTTCTACCAGTTGATGGTGCCGCCGATTCCGAGCCGCGCTGGTTGAACCAGGAGCAGCTGCACGCCTGGCGCGCGTTCCTGCTGGCCTATGCACGCGTGGTCCAGTACCTGAACGACGACATGCAGGCCAGGTCGGACATGCCACTCACCTGGTACGACGTGCTCGTCCACCTCAGCGAGGCACCGGAGGGGACCCTCTGCATGACCGACCTCGCCGAGTCGGTGTTCATCTCGCGCTCCGGGCTCACCCGGCTGGTCGACCGGATGGAGATCGGCGGGCTCGTCAAGCGCTCGCCGGCGCCGGACGACCGCAGGCGGATGATGGCGAGCCTCACCGACGAAGGCTTCCGCCGGCTCTCCGAGGCAGCACCCGGACACGTCGAAGCCCTGCGTCAGGTGATGATCGATCTTCTCGACGACACCGACGTGCGCACACTCGCCGCCGTGATGGACAAGATCAACGCGCCGGTCCCGGTGACCGCCCTACCGCAGGGGATCTGACACCCACTTCGGTCAGACGAGCAGAGCCTCGACGTCCCACCCTCAGCTGTCGCGTCGGTCGCCCGTCTCTGCGTTGCCTGAACGAGGACCGAGGACGGACGACTCGATCCCGTCCCGCTGCTCCAGATCCGTAAGCAGAGAACGCAATTCCGAGCGCAGGAAGTCGCGGGTGGCGATCTCGCCCACCGACTGGCGCAGCGACGCCACCTCCCGGGCCAGGAACTCCATGTCGGCCCGAGTGCGCAGCTGGACGTCGCGGTCGGACTCGTACTGCACGCGGTCCCTTGCCTCCTGCCGGTTCTGCGCGAGCAGGATCAGCGGGGCGGCGTAGCTGGCCTGGAGCGACAGGAAGAGCGTGAGGAAGATGAACGGGTAGTCGTCGAAGTGCAGTTCATCGGGACCGACGGTGTTCCAGAGGACCCAGAGCACGATGATCGCGGTCATCCACGTCAGGAACGCGGCCGTGCCCATGAACCGCGCGAACCGCTCCGAGAAGCTGCCGAGCAGGTCCGGGTGCGGCATGGTGATCAGTTGCCGGCCCGGGAGCTTGGGCTGGTCGACCCGGCGGGTGAAGTAGCGGTCCCGGCGACGTACCTGCGGACGCTCGAGGGTCTCGGTGCGATCGTCGCGTGCCATCAGATCCTCCGCCGGACGACGTGCCTGGCCGAGGCAGCGGGCACGGCGCGCGCGGCCTCGGCCGGCTCACCGGCTTCGGCAGCCGATCCGGGGTCATCGGGATCGCGGGAGTCGCGCCATCCCGGGGGCAACAGGTGGTCAAGGACGTCGTCGACGGTGACGGCGCCGACCAGCCGGCCGGCGTCGTCGACGACCGGTGCCGACAGCAGGTTGTAGGCCGCCAGGTAGCTGGCGACGTCGAGCAGTGACCGGTCGGGCGCCAGGGGAGTGAGGTCGTTGTCCACCACCGCCGAGACCAGCTCCGAGGGCATCTCCCGGAGCAGTCGCTGGATGTGTGCCACTCCCAGCAGCCGTCCGGTCGGCGTCTCCAGCGGGGGCCGGCAGACGAACACGGCACCGGCCAGGGCAGGAGTCAGTTCGGGGTGCCGGACAGCCGCGAGGGCGTCGGCGACGGTGGCGTCCGGAGGGAGGATCACCGGCTCGGAGGTCATCAGCCCGCCGGCCGTGTGTTCGGAGTAGCCGAGCAGGCGCCGCACCGGACCGGCCTCGTCGGGGTCCATCAGCCCGAGGAGCTGCTCTGCCCGCTCCGGCGGCAGCTCGGCGATGAGGTCGGCCGCGTCGTCGGGCGACATCTCCTCCAAGACGTCGGCGGCCCGTTCGGTGCCGACCTGCTCCAGGATCCGCACCTGCTCTGCCTCCGGCAGCTCCTCGAGCACGTCGGCCAGCCGCTCGTCGTCGAGGGCACGGACGAGCTCGATCTGCCGCTTGGGATTCAGCTCGAGGATCATGCCGGCGAGGTCGGCTGGGCGGAGTTCCTCGAGGGTCTCCATCAGGTGGGTGACCGACTGGATGTCGGGCTCGACCGACAGGCCCGCGACGGCGTCGAAGTCGACGATCGAGGTGGGACCGCGCCGGCCGAATCGCTTTCCCTGCTTGAAGATTGCCAGCTTCGTGATGGCCCAGTCGCGACTGCGCTGCTGTTCGACCCCCACGTCGTAGACCGTGACCTGCTCGTTGGTCTCGCGCAGGGTCGCACGCCGGTCGAGGAGTTCGGCGAGGGCGAGAGTCTCACCGTTCCGCTGCGAGAAGCGGCGCAGGTTGACGACGCCGGTGGTGACGACCTGCGTGGCGTCGATCCGCGTCACCCTGGTCATCGGCAGGAAGATGCGGCGACGACCTGGTACCTCGACCACCAGGCCGAGCAGGCGGGAGGCGCCGGATCGCAACGCCACAACGGCATCGCGCACCTTGCCGACCTGATCACCGTTCGGGTCGAACACGTTGCAGCCGGCGAGTGCGGCGATGAACACCCGTGTCGGGGCGGCTCCGGGCATGGTGTGACCTCCTCGCTTCCCGGCAACGGCACAACCGCCACACGGTACCGCCGGGAAGCCCGCAACCAGCGCTTGTGAGTGGTCCTGCGGGGCGGCACTTCGACTGCTGCTCCGGCCCACAGCCCCGCCGATGCCCGTCGAGTGGGCGCAATCTGTTGCCTGCGCGGCTCCCAGGCAACAGATTGCGCCCACTCAACCGGTCATAGCCGTCCGCGCGATCTCGTCCGACCGTCGATGGCCGGTAGCCTGGCTCGACGCGCCCGCGGCACCCCTGCCCGTGGCGAGCTTGTGGAGGTAACGAATGGCAATGCGGTCCCCGTTCGTGACGCCGGAACCGCCGACCGGGTACGAGGTACAGCGCTACGCGCGCTACGTCGACGCCCAGGCAGCGGTGGACTTCCTGTCCGACGAGGGCTTCGAAGTCCAGCACCTGACGATCGTGGGCACCGACCTCCAGCAGGTGGAACGCGTCACCGGACGCTGGAGCGTGGCCAAGGCCGTCCGTGCCGGTGCGCTGACCGGCGCCGTCTGGGGCGTCGTCTTCGGGATCCTGCTCTCGCTGTTCGGCACCGGCGGGACGCTGTTGATCCTGTTGGTCACGGTCCCGATCATGGCGCTGGTGGGCATGCTCAACGGCTGGATGCTCTACCGCAGCACAGGCGGCCGACGCGACTTCACCTCGTCCACCCAGGTGGTTGCCACCAGCTACCAGGTGCTCTGTCATCCTCAGCATGCTGACCGGGCACGGGAGTTGATCGCGAAGTTCGACCTCAAGTCGGGCCGGCTGTGAGTGGCCTGGAGAAGGTGCTGCTGGTGCGCCACGGCCAGACCGAGTGGAGTGCATCCGGTCGCCACACGTCGCGCACCGACCTCCCGATGACGGTTGACGGCGAGGAGCAGGCCCGCGGACTGCGTGCGCGGCTGGCCGACACCGACATTTCCCGGCTCATCGCGAGCCCGCGACAGCGCGCCCAACGGACCGCGGAGATTGCCGGGGTCGGCGTCGACATCGAGACCGACCCGGACCTGGTGGAATGGGACTACGGCGACTACGAAGGCCTGACCACCAAGGAGATTCGCGAGACCGTCCCGGGGTGGACCGTCTTCACCGGGCAATGCCCCGGCGGGGAGACTCTGGGCCAGGTCGCGGAGCGGGCCGACCGGGTGGTGGCCCGGTTGCGCGAGATGCAGGGAGTGGTGCTGGTGGTGGCACACGGGCATCTCCTTCGGGTGCTGGCCGCACGCTGGATGGGCCTGGACCCCATCGTGGGTAGACACCTCGAACTCGACGTCGCCACCGTCAGTCAGCTCGGCACCGAACGCACGACCCCGACCATCGAGGTGTGGAACGCGTGAGCGGAATCCTGGGGCCGACACCTCCAGCGCCGACGCTCGCCGTCCTGCGGGGGAGTCCTGAGCCCGAGGAACTCGCCGCCCTGCTCGTCGTGGTGAGCGCGCTGACCGCGGAGCCGTTGCCGGAGTCTGACGGTGTCGCCCACCACGGGTGGCACGCCTACTGGCGCCAGATCGGAGCGGCGCCGCCGACGGTGCCGGGAGCCTGGGCCGCGGCCCGCCGATGGTGAGCGATCGTGGGTCCGGCGGCATCGACCTGCACGCGCACTCCTCGGTCAGCGACGGCACCGAACCACCGTCAGGGCTCGTCGAGGCAGCCGTCGCAGCCGGCCTGTCGGCTGTGGCCATCACCGATCACGACACGCTGGCCGGCTGGCCCGAGGCGCAAGAAGCGGCAACGGGGACCGGGCTCCGGCTGATTCCCGGCCTCGAACTGTCCTGTCAGGTCGGTGACGTGAGCGTGCACCTCCTCGCGTACTGGCCCGATCCCGACGACGAGGTCCTGCAGGACGAGCTGACGCCGGATCCGGGCCGGGCGTGACGGTCGGCTGCCGGCGATGCTGGCCGGGCTGGCCACCGCTGGAGTGGACATCGACGAGCAGCAGGTGGCCGCGGCTGCCGGGACGGCGGTGTCGCTCGGACGCCCGCACCTCGCCGACGCCATGGTGTCCGCCGGCTACGTGGCCGACCGCAAGGAGGCGTTCGACCACTATCTGCGCGAGGGCAAGCCCGGATACGTCTCCCGGTACGCGCCCGACCTGCACCGCGCCATCGCGCTGGTGCGGTCGGCCGGTGGTGTACCCGTGATCGCGCACCCCTGGGGTCGTTCGTCCAAGCCGGCACTCACGCGGTCGGCTCTGTCCGCCCTCGCCCGGTCTGGGCTGGCCGGGCTGGAGACGCACCACCTCGACCACGACCGGGCGGCAGAGGCCGAGCTCACCAGGCTCGCGGCCGACCTGGGGCTCCTGGTGACCGGTGGCTCGGACTGGCACGGCGTCGGCAAGGTCGATCACCCGCTGGGTGCGCGCACCACCGAGCCACGCGTCCTCGACGCACTGGCCGCGCAGGCCCGCTCAGCGGGCTGACTCCTGGTCGATCCGGTGGCGATCAGTCGGCGGTTGTGGCCGTGGACCGTCCGCCACCGCGAGTCCGGCGGCGCGGGCGCTTGCCGCCGGCCGGGCGGTCGACGACCTCGCCGACGGCTTCGGTAGCCGCAGCGGGCCGGGCCGATGTGTCCCGGCCGCGGGTGCTGCCGTTGCGATCGCCACGGTCACTGCGACTCCGGTCGCCACCGCTGCTGCCGGTCCGGCTGGTCCCGGTTGCGACTCCGGTCGCCGCCGCGTCCACCGCCCTGGGTGCGTCCGCCGCCGCGGCTGTCACGTCCGCCGCCGGGTCCACCGCGCCGGTCGGACCCGTGACCGGGCAACATCTCGGCGTCGGCTTCGGAGCTGGCCGGAGCCGACAGGCGGCCGCGCGAACCGCTGGGGATGCCCATGTCGTGGAACAGGTGCTCGGAGGTCGAGTACGTCTCCGGCGGGTCCTCGAACGGCAGGCCCAGCATCTTGTTGATCGAGCGCCAACGGGGCAGGTCGGCCCAGTCGACCAGCGTGACCGCGATGCCCGATGCGCCGGCCCGACCGGTGCGGCCGATGCGGTGCAGGTAGGCCTTCTCGTCCTCGGGACACGCGTAGTTGATGACGTGCGTCACCGCTTCGACGTCGATGCCGCGGGCCGCCACGTCGGTGGCCACCAGCACGTCGATCTTGTCGCCGCGGAAGCGTTCGAGGTTCTTCTCGCGCGCCACCTGGGTGAGGTCGCCGTGGATCGACGCGGCATCGAAGCCGCGCTCGCGCAGGTCGTCGCTGAGCCGTTGACACTGACGCTTGGTCGGGCAGAACACGATCGTGCGCCCGTGGTTCTCGGCCTGCAGGATCCGCGCCACCAGCTCGGGCTTGTCGAGGTCGTGCGCCTGATAGACGAACTGCGCGGTGGCGGGGACCGTCTGGCCCTCCTCGGTGGACTCCGCGCGGATGTTCACCGGGTGGCGCAGGTGCCGCCGCGCCAGCTTGACGATGTCGGCCGGCATCGTGGCCGAGAACAGCATGGTCTGCCGCAGTGGTGAAGTCGCCGCGATCAGCTTCTCGACGTCCTCGGCGAAGCCCAGGTCGAGCATCCGGTCGGCCTCGTCGAGGACGAGGATCTTGACGTGGCTGAGGTCGAGTGCGCGGCGGTTCATCAGGTCGATGAGGCGTCCGGGCGTTCCGACCACGACGTCGACACCGGCTGCGAGCGCATCCAGCTGCGGCTCGTAGGAGGTGCCGCCGTACACGGTGAGGATGCGGGCGCCGCGTTTGGCGCCGGCGACGGAGACGTCCTCCGACACCTGGACGGCGAGCTCCCGGGTCGGTGCCACGACGAGCGCCTGTGGCTTGCCCGGCGCGGCCAGCTCGGCGGCCTCGGGATCCGACGCCATCACCGTCCGCTGCAACAACGGGGCAGCGAAGGCGAACGTCTTGCCGGTGCCGGTGCGCGCCTGCGCGATCAGGTCGGTGCCGGTCAGGGCCAGTGGGATCGCCATCTCCTGGATCGGGAATGGCGCGAAGATGTTGTGCTCGGCGAGTGCGGCGACGATGGCCGGGGCGACACCCAGTTCCGCGAACCCGTGCTGGACGGGAGTCACCTCGAGGAGCGCTGCGGCCGCGGCGGCCTCGGCGTCGTCGGAGTCGACGGACTGCTCGACGTCGGTGGAACTCGATGGGCTGCCAGCTGATTCAGCGAGATCGGATTCGAGGCCGTCTACCTGGGTATTGGATGTGGGACCGGGCTCGGTGCTGCCCGGTTCGTTGAGATGAGTCAGTGCGGTGCCTTCCGTGTTCACTCCCGCGGCACACAGGCCGCGTGGAGCGTGAACCGCCAGGCAAGAAGAGCGCCGGCCGGTTGCCGGTCGCAATGCGGGCGATCAGCCGCTCAGCATACCCGCGTGTCGCGTATCTCCTGATCTGTGGCGGAGCGGTCGCCTCAGATGCCGAAGCCGACCTTGCGGTCGACCGGGTCGCCGAACTCGATGTACGCCAGCTTGTCGACGGGGATGAGCACCTGCCGCTCGCGGCGGTCCTTCAGGACCAGCGGAACCTCGTCGGCGAGTGCCTTGCGCACGGTTTCCTGGAGGACCTCGGTGCTGTCCTCGCTGTCGAGGGTGAGTTCGCGCGAGCTGTGAACGATGCCGATCCGGATCTCCATGCTCGACAGGCTATCCGGAGCTGGATGCAGGCGAAGCCTCCATCCGTCCGGCCGACCGTCGCGGTGGCGGCCGTCGGCGTGCGGGCGGTCGTACCGGACGCTCAGCCGGTCGCCACGCGATGACGGACCCGCGGCTCGTCTGCCGATCCGGCGTCGCCGTCGCCGATCGTCGCCACATGCACGATGCCGCGCCACGCGAGGCCGGCGACCAGCGTGACCGCCTCGACGCGGGGGACCGGTCGCCCGGCGGCCAGCCACTGGCGGGCCGACACCCCGGCCATCCCGGCGAGGGCGGCGCCGAGGATCTCGCTCCGCCCGCTGGGCAGGTCGGACTCGCGCCGGATCGCCTCGGCGATGACGTGCGAGATCCGCTCGTTGGCTCGGTCGAGCCTGGCGCGCACCACGTCGGCACTGGTCGCGTCGGACTCGAAGACGAGGCGGTAGTCGTGGCTGCCGTCGTCGGCGAACGCGAAGTAGACCCCGATGGCCGCCGCCACCTTGTCCTCGTTGTCGTCCTGGGTCTCGAGGGCCTCGGTGACACCGGCGACCAGGGCGTCGGTCGCACAGTCCAGCAGGGCGAGGTACAGGTCGAGCTTGGAGCCGAAGTGCTTGTAGAGAATGGGCTTGCTCACCCCGGCCCGACCGGCGATCTGGTCCATCGCCGCCGCGTGGTAGCCGTTGTCGACGAACACCGACCGCGCGGCTTCGAGAAGTTGTGCGCGGCGCTCCGCTCGCTGCAGCCGGACAGTGCGCTGGCTGGCGGTCACCGGGCCTCCTCGCGGCCGTTCCGACGGCTCCCGCGACGAACGACCTGATCCCGGGGGCCTGGGGCGGGCGGCGCCGTCCTCCGGTGGGGGAGCGGCGGCGACGCTCGGCGCAGCGTATGCGGTCACCGACGCAGGGTCACCGGCTGGTCACTGGTCGTGCAGGAGCGGAGCGAACAGGTCGCCGAACTCGTCGACGCGGCTGAGCACGTCGGCCGGGGCGAACACCAGATCGGCCGGGTGCTCGGCCTCGGCAAGCTCCTCGAAGGTCACCGGGCAGGACACGGTCTCCTCGGTCAGCGACCGCAGCGAGTACGGCGCAACGGTCGTGCGCGCGGTCAGATTCTGGTTGAAGTCGACGTAGACCTTCCCGCCGCGGATGTTCTTGCTCACGGTGGCGAGCGCCAGCTTCGGCAGCTTCTTGGCCAGCCGTTCGGCCAGCAGGCGGGAGTAGTCGTGCGTGGAGATGTCGGCGTGGGGCCAGGGTGAGTACAGCTGCAGACCCTTGGAACCCGAGACCTTGGCCAGGACCTCCTCACCGGTCTCCTCCGTGATCATGTCGCGTGCTGCGAAGGCGACTTCTGCGCACTGGATGACAGAGGCTGGTGGGCCGGGGTCGAGGTCGATCACCAGGAGGTCGGGTGGTTTTGGCTCGTCCTTCTTGTCGACCTGCCACTGCGGCACGTGCAACTCCAGTGCGGCGAGATTCCCGAACCAGGCAAGGGTGGCGTCTTCCTCGGCTACCACGAAGTCGATCTCGTCGCGCGCCATCGTGGAGCCGGAGACGCTGATCGTGACCGTCCGCACCCAGTCCGGCGTACCCATCGGCCGCTGCTTCTCGAAGAACCCGTCCTTCCCCGTTCCCTCGGGGAAGCGCTTGCGCGTGACCGGCCGGTTCTTCAGGTGCGGGAGCATCACCGGCGCGATGCGCACGTAGTAGTCGATCACCTCTGCCTTGGTGAATCCGCTGCCCGGGTAGAGCACCTTGTCGAGGTTCGTCATGCGGACGGTGCGTTTACCCACCTGGGCACGGATCGGAGCAGCCATGTGCCCACTCTGGCAGTCGGAGGGCCGCGACGTGCCTTCGGCTCGGCCATCTCCCGCACGACAGCCGGGCAAAGCTCGACGGAGGCGTGGCGGCGTTGACCGGCCGGCCAAGCAGGCAGCGTGTCGGAGGGCGGGCTCTTGGTCCGAGTTGGTCGCCCTGAGCCGGACGAGCGCGGTCGCTGGTCCGAGTCGTCCCCCCGCCGGGGCACGATGGGTGTCATGCAACTCCCGCCGCTCGTCGAACCCCGAGGTGACCTCTCCCGGGCGGACGTCACCCGCTACAGCAGGCACCTGCTGCTCCCGGGTATCGAAGCGGTCGGGCAGCAGCGACTGGCTGCGGCCAGGGTGCTCGTCATCGGCGCCGGCGGTCTGGGAAGTCCGGTGATCAGCTACCTCGCCGCCGCGGGCGTCGGGACGATCGGCGTGGTCGACGACGACGTGGTCGACCACACCAACCTGCAACGCCAGGTCGTCCACCGCGACGCAGATGTGGGGCGGCCGAAGACCGACAGTGCGGCGGAGGCGGTCGGCCGCTCCAATCCGGGCGTGGTGGTGGTCCGCCACCGCCTGCATCTCGACGAGGGCAACGCCGGCGACCTCCTGAGCGGCTACGACCTCGTGGTGGACGGCAGCGACAACTTCGACACCCGGTACGTGGTGTCCGACGCGACGTCCGCAGCCGGGATCCCGTGCGTGTGGGGATCGGTGCTGCGCTTCGAGGGCCAGGTGTCGACCTTCTGGTCCGCCGCGCCGGGTGGAGAATGCGCTGACGTTGCGCGACGTGTTCCCGGAACCACCTGAACCGGGCTCAGTCCCCTCGTGCTCTGAAGCCGGTGTCCTCGGCGCGGTCTGCGGCGTTGTTGGCTCGGTGATGGCGGCCGAGGCGGTGAAGCTGATCTGCGGGCTGGGCGATTCCCTTCTCGGCCGACTGCTCGTGTTCGACGCGCTCACGATGGGCTGGTCGGAGCTCCGCGTGCAGCGCGCCCACGACCGGCCCGCCCCTCGTCGACCGGCACGCCAGCCGGTGCAAGCACCACCCGTCGCTCCGGCGATCTCTGCGACGGATCTCTCGTCCTGGTTGGCCGAACGCGAACGAGGTGAGCGGGCGTTCCGGCTGGTCGACGTCCGCGAACCGCTCGAACATGCCCTGGTCGCGATACCTGGTGACGAACTCGTTCCGATTGCTGCACTCGAGCCGCAGGCCATGGCCCGTGGCCCCGTGGTCTTCTACTGCAAGACCGGGCAGCGTTCTGCCGACGCCTGTCGGCAGGTCGTCAAAGCCGGCGGCGACGCCAGAACCCTCGACGGCGGAGTGCTCGCCTGGATCAAGGAACTCCGGCCGGATCTCCCGACGTACTAGTCGAGACCGACGAAGGCGCGGAAAGCGGGAATCCCCTGAACCTGCAAGGCTTCCGACGGGCCGGACGAAGTTCTCCGGTGTGAGGACGAGGTGCTGGTTGACGGCAAGCTCGCCGGCCCGACGCTCATGCCGCACCTGCCCGTTCGGGCGGTAGCCCAACTTCCGGCTGACGGCGAGCGAGGCGGGATTGTCGAGGAACGCACCGGACGTCACCTGGGCAGCGTCCAGATGGTCGAACATGAGCGCGATGATCGCCTGCCGCATCAGCGTGCCGATTCCCCTTCCCTGAAACGACATTCCCAGCCACGAGCCCGTTTCACCCGTCCTGGTGACGAGATAGGAGCTGGTGGAGACCGACTGGGTCCCTACCAACTCGTCGTCGTGGTAGACCGCGAAGTAGAGCGACCAGTCCTTTGCCGTGAAGCCGGAACGCATCCGCCAGTGATGGGTGACGAACTGGCGGGCGAAGTCCTCGGCGGGCGTCTCCGTCCACGGGACGGAGAACGGCATCCGGTCCGGGGCATGGATGCCTGCCTCGCGCGATCTCCAGCAGGTCGGGCAGCACGTCGTCGGTGATGGGCCGAAGTGCGATCGAACCGCACGCGACCGTGACACCGAAGGGAGGGAACGCGTCGACCAGGCTCGTCATCCGCCGAGTGTTTCCAGATCTGCCGTGGCCAGCAAGCTGGTATTGGAGTTCGGGCGACTGTCGGTGGTCGGGCTTAGCGTCTGGGTATGTCGACGTGCACGGTTGCCGACCTTCCGGCGCCACCATCGGGGTGGTGGACGGATCGTGAGCGTGCACGAGAGATTGCCGGCCGACTCAACGTCGCCAACGCCGAACTGGTAGATCTGGTTGGTCGGGTGGTCGCTGCCAAGACCTGGTCGGTGATGGGATCCGGTCGGTCGAGCACTGGTTGATGCTCAACGCCGGACTGTCCCCGGCGCACGCGCGGGAAGTCGTGCGCGTCGCCGCCCGACGCCAGGAGCTCCCAACCGCGGCTGCCCTGCAACGGTCCGGTCAGCTGTCGCTCGACCAGGCCGATGCGTTGACCAAGCACGCCCCGGCCGACCACGAACAGAGTGCGGCGACGTCGGCGGCCAAGATGACCGTGACCCAGATCCATCAGGTGATGGGCCGATACGTCTTCGATGTCAACCACCCGCAGCCTGAACACCGCAGTGCCTGGGAGAGGGCCGACAACCCACCCGAGGTGCAGATGGTCAATGAGGCGGGACGGTTCCACCTGCGCTTCGACGCACCACTGGACGTCGGCGCCCTGGTCCGCCAAGCCATCCTGGAGGCCAAGGACGCCCTGTTCCAGGCTGGACAACCCCATGCCGGGCAGGCCGACGGGCTGGTCGAGATGGCCACCCGGTCACTGCGGGTCGGCCGTGACGCCAAGGCCAGTGGCACCCCAGTCCAGACCGAAAGTCGGCAGAAGAACTGGCGCATCTATGTGCACCTGTCCACGGACGGTGCCTGGCTGAGTGGCGGGCAGATGCTGCCCGACCACCTGCTACGCAAGATCACCTGCGACGGCGTCCTGCAACCGGTGTGGGAGACCGACGGGGTGCCCGTGAATGTCGGCCGAGCGCAACGGATCGTGCCCGGACCGCACGCGAAGGCTGATCGTCGACCGCGACCGTGGCTGCCGCTACCCCGGCTGCCCCATTGGCGTCGTGCCCTATCTGGAGGTGCATCACCTCGACCACTGGCTCGACGGCGGGCGCACCGATCTCGACCGGATGCTGTGCCTGTGTCCCTTTCACCACGACCGGCACCATGCCGGCGACTACGAGATGTCTGGCACCCCGACCACTTCGAATGGTGTCCGTTTCACCGGCACCTCCGGACGCGTGATCCGCCTCACCCGACCCAAAGCACCGGCCAGAGGCGTCATCCGGCCTGGTCCTCGCTACAACGGCTCCATCGGCGAGGAGATCGACCACAACTTCTTCACCATCAACCGCAACCGGGGACCGAGCCCCTGAGCCCTTGGGCGCGGCTCGCCCCGGATGCGTGCTGGGTACGTCACCAACCTCAAGCTGGTTCGCAGATTCCGCTGTTCACCTGCTTTCCACTTGAAAGCCGTGTGCTTGGCTCCCGGCATGCCGCGTCCCCTGACCGGAGCGACCGTTGCGCCACCGCTCGATCCCGATCCTGGTCTCGATGCCACCTTCGGCTACGACCTCGAGCGACTGCTCACCATCGGCGTTCCCGACAACGAACCAGACGACCTCGACGCGTTCTGGATCGGCGTCAAGGCAGCGGCCG
This sequence comes from uncultured Actinomycetota bacterium, assembly GCA_963724495.1. Taxonomy (GTDB): domain Bacteria; phylum Actinomycetota; class Actinomycetes; order Propionibacteriales; family DAIQRJ01; genus CAVRUZ01. Next base: position 104,795 of record CAVRUZ010000002.1, read on the forward strand.
ATGCGGTGGATCCTCAACTGGAATTGGGCACCTGGAGCCGTCACGACGACCACCACGAGGTGGCTGACATCTCGTTCACCTCACTCGACGGGATCCGGATCGGCGGCTGGCTGGTGCGTCCCGACACCGGAGTGACCCGCGGGCTCGTGATCGGCCACGGATACGGCGGGCGTGCCGCTCCCGACGGATGGCTGCCGGCCGGAGCCGCAGCGATCTACCCGGTCGCCCGCGGCCTGCCCACGCGCAGTCTCGTGGCCGGGATCGGTGCGACGTCCGGCGAGCACGTCCTTGCCGGCATCGAGTCGCCGCGGACCTACAGCCACGTCGGGAGCACAGCGGACTACTGGATCGCCGGCCGGGTGCTGCGTGACCTCGTGCCGGGCATGAAACGGCTCGACTACGTGGGTGGCAGCTTCGGCGGCGGCATCGGCGTGTTCGTGCTGGCCTACGACCGCAGCTTCGCCGCAGGCGTGCTCGAGGTGCCGAGTTTCGGGCATCACCCGATCCGCCTCACCCTGCCCTGCCTCGGCAGCGCGGAAGCGGTTCGCCTGCATGCGCTGCGCCACCCAGACGTCGTCGACACGTTGCGCTACGTGGACTCCGCCACGGTGGCGACCCGCGTCAGTCAGCCGGTCCTCGTCCTGGCCGCGCTCGCCGACCCCATGGTTCCGCCGCCGGGACAGTTCGCCGTCGCGAACGCTCTCGCCGGGCCCACCTCGGTCCATGTGCTGCCGGCCGGGCATGCCGACTACGCCGGTACGGCGGAGGCAACGGCGGAGGCCGACGCGGTGGTACGAGCCTTTCTCGGTACCTGATCCTTCGACTCCGCGACCGGAGTCGGCGGTCTTCCCTGGGACCGGTGTCGGGAGCGCGTGATGTGATCTGGGGTGTGCCCGCTCCCGCCTACCGACTGGTCCGCTCGGCACCGCCGGCGTCGGTGCCGCCGGTCCTCGACCCAGACCAGCGGGCGGTCCTCGAGCACGAGGGCGGGCCGCTTCGGGTTCTAGCGGGCCCTGGCACGGGCAAGACCACAACCCTCGTCGAAGCCGTCGTCGACCGCGTCGAGAACCGCGGCGTGCCGAGCGAGAACGTCCTCGTGCTGACGTTCTCGCGTCGGGCCGCGGCGGCGTTGAGGGCCCGCATCTGTGCCCGGTTGGCGCGCACCACCCGCGACCCGGTCGCCATGACGTTCCACTCCTACGCCTTCGCTCTGCTGCGCTCCGATGCCGTGCTGCGCGGTGAACCGGCTCCGCGGCTGCTCACCGGTCCGGAGCAGGACCTGATCGTCCACGACCTGTTGCGAGGTCACCGTGATCTCGAGGCTGCCGGCCGGGGCAGGGTCACCTGGCCCGCCGATCTGCTGCCCGCGCTCGCGACCCGCGGGTTCGCGACGCAGCTCAGGGATCTGCTGCTGCGGGCAACCGAGCGCGGGATCTCCCCACGGGAGCTGTCCGAACTGGGCCGGCAGCATCAGCGTCCCGCGTGGGTCGCTGCTGGCGACTTCTTCGCGGAGTACCAACAGGTGACGGCCTTGCGCTCGCCCGTGCCTGCCTACGACCCGGCCGAGCTCGTGGCCGCGGCCTGCGAGCTGTTGGCCGGTGATCCCGACCTGCTGGAGCGGGAACGCAGGACGCGGCGGGTGGTGCTCGTCGACGAGTACCAGGACGCCGATCCGGCGCAGGAGCGGCTGCTGGCGCTGCTGGCGGGTGGTGGCCGCGACGTGGTGGTGGTGGGGGACCCCGACCAGGCGATCTACGGCTTCCGCGGCTCCGACCCGGACGTCCTGCACCGCTTCCCGGAGCGTTTCCCCGACCTGGCCGGCAGTCCCGGCACGCACCCTCGCCCTGACCACGTCGCGTCGGCTGCCGACCTCCGTCCTGACCGCGAGCAGGCGGGTGGCGGCCCGACTGGGCGGAACCGGTGCGTTCACCGCGTGCTGGAACCTGCAGCGTGTCGCCGTCGGCCGGGACGAAGACGCCGGAGGGGAGCGTCGAGCTGCAGATCCACTCGACCCACACCCAGGAGGCCGCGGCCATCGCCGCCTCGCTGCGCCGCGCCCATCTCGTCGATGCCGTGGCCTGGCAGGAGATGGCGGTGCTGGCGAGGTCGAGCAACCAGCTCGGTGTGCTCCGGCGGGCACTGCGCGCCGCGGACGTTCCGGTGAGCGTGGAGGTCAACCAGGTCCCGTTCACCGACGAACCGGCGGTGCGGCCGTTTCTCGCCGCCCTGCAGGTGGTGGTGGGTCGGAGCGAACTCACGGCCGACGCGTGCGGTCGAGCTGGTCACGTCGGCCCTTGGCGGTGCGGATGCCCTCACTCTCCGCCGGCTTCGGCAGGCGATGCGGGCCGGGCCGGAGAGCGCGGTGGTCGGGAGGCGAGAGGACTCGGAGGGATCCGGCGCGACCGATGCGGCCATGGCGGTCACGGGAGAGACCATGGCGCTCGGGCCAATGCTCCTGCGGGCCATCTCCGACCCCAGCCTGGTCGCGCGCCATGGACGCGCGACTGTCGGCGCCCGTGACGCGGGTGGCGGCTGTTCTGCAGGCCGGTCGGGAGGCCCACGACATCGCCGGCGCGACTGCGGAGTCGGTGCTGTGGGCGATGTGGGACGCGAGTGGCCTGTCCGATCGCTGGGCGCAGCGGGCCGTCGGCGGGACCACCGGTGCTGCTGAGGCCGACCGCGGTCTGGACGCCATGCTGGCGCTGTTCGACGCCGCGAGCAGGTTCGTCGACCGCTTGCCCGCGGCCGGCCCCGAGGTGTTCCTCGATCATGTGCTGGGCCAGCAGTTCCCCGCCGACTCGCTGGTGCCGACGGCGCCGGACACCGACGCCGTCGCCCTGCTCACCGCGCACGCTGCGAAGGGGCTGGAGTGGGATCTGGTCGCCGTCGCCGGTGTCAACGAGGGGGTCTGGCCAGACCTGCGTCTGTCACGGTTCGGTGCTCGGTGGAGGCCCGCTCACCGAAACCCTGTCCGGCGTGGCCGAGACTCCGGGTGCGCTGGTCTCGGCCCAGCTTGCCGAGGAGACGGCGGCTGTTCTACGTCGCGATCACGCGGCCGCGGCTGCGCCTGCTGGTCTCCGGCGTCAGCAACGACGACACCGCTCCGTCCCGCTTCCTCGACGACCTGCCGATCGCGGCAGACAGAACGACTGCCCAGCCTCACCGAGCCGGGCACCTGGGCTGGAGCCGGTTCCAGGACCGGGGACTGGACGCCTCGTCGCTCACCGCCTATCTGCGCAGTGTGGTCTGCGGTGAGGATCGGCCGACCGACGAGCGGGCCGCACGCCGCGGGCCAGCTTGCCAGCTTCGCGGCCGCGGGTGTCACCGGCGCCGATCCCGACGAGTGGTACGGGCTGCCGGTGCTGTCCGACGACCGGCCGTTGGTCCGTGCGGGCGAACCCGTCGTCGTGTCACCGAGCAAGGTCGAGAGCCTGCAGCAGTGCCCGCTCAAGGTGGTCCTCGAGGACAACGTCGGAGCCACCCGACCATCTGTGCGGCAGTCGGTCGGGAACCTCGTGCACGAGCTGGCCGACGACGTGGCCACGGCGAGCTGCCGACTCGCCGACCTCCTGCCCGACGCTCGAACGCCCGGTGGCCCGCCGTGGGCGCTGGTACCGGGTGGATCGACGCGGCCGAGCACCGAAGGCGCGCGGGATCGTCCAGCGGCTGCGGGACTATCTCGAGACGTCAGAGCGGGAGTTCGTGGAGCCGAAGTGCCGTTCACGGGTCACGATCGACCCCGTGGTCGTGAGCGGGCGTCGTCGACCGCCTGGAACGCACCAGCGAGGGACTTGTGGTCATCGACCTCAAGACGGGGCGAGTGTGCCGTCGAAGGAGAAGGTGAAGGCACATCCGCAACTCACCGTCTACCAGGCGGCGACCGAGGCCGGGGCCTTCGAGCAGGCGCATGGGAGCCGGGACTCCGGCGGCGCGGAGCTCGTTCAGCTCGGCTACGAGCGCGCGGATGTGCGCGCATCGACGCACAGCGCCGATTGTCGGACGAGCCGGCGGTGGGCGCGAGCGCGCGCGCGACCTGCTCGTCGAGGTGGGCCGCGTCCTCTCCGGATCGGAGTTCCCGGCACGGATCAACGAGCGATGCCGGGTCTGCCCGATGAGGCACGTGCTGCCCGTTGCAGCCAGCAGGACGGCAGGTCGAGCCGTGACGGCCGCCCCGCCGGCAACGGTGACATATGCGCCCGAGCGAGATCGCCGAAGCGCTGGGTCTCGAACTGCCGACGGCGGAGCAGAGCAGCGTGATCAGCGCACCCATGTCGCCGATTGCGGTCGTCGCCGGTGCTGGGTCGGGCAAGACCGAGACGATGGCAGGGCGGGTGGTCTATCTCGTGGCGAACGGGTTGGCGCGACCCGAGGAGATCCTCGGGCTCACGTTCACCCGAAAGGCCGCGCGCGAGCTGGCCGCGCGGATTCGGTGCGCCTGGCGCAACTCGCGCCGCGGGCATGCTCCCCGACGAGGCGCATCGAGGGCGAGGTCAACGTCTCCACCTACGACTCCTACGCCGGCCGGCTGGTGGCCGAGCATGCCGTTCGGCTCGGCCGCGAGCCCAACCCGCGGCTGCTCAATCCGGCGATGGTCTTCCAGTTGGCGGAGTCGGTCCTGCTCTCCTACGACGGCGCCGATGGACGCGAAGACGATGGCGCCCTCAACCGCCCTGACCTACCTGCTCGACCTGCACAACCAGCTGTCCGGTCACCTGGTGGACCCGGACGAGCTCCGCGTCCGCCACCGAGGACTGGAGAGCAGCTGCTCCGTCCCTTCCTGGCAAGGGCAAGGCGGGTCTCATCGAAGACACTGCAGCGACGTCGTGGAGGCCTCGGCGGCGCGGGTGCAACTGCTCGGACATGGTGAGCCGAACTGCAGGCGGCGAAGGCCCGCGCCGACAGCGTCGACTTCGCCGACATGCCACGCTGGCGGCCACCATCGCCCGCGAGTGCCCTGACGTCGGCGAGCGGAGCGGTCCGGTACAGGGCGGTGCTGCTGGACGAGTACCAGGACACCGCCTTCAACCAGTTGGCGATGTTGCGAGGCTTTTCGGCGGCGGGCACCCGGTGCTGGCCGTGGGCGACCCGATGCAGTCGATCTACTCGTGGCGCGGTGCCAGCGTCGGCACTCTGGGGCAGTTTCCGTGCCGATTTCCGGCCGACGGGGAGCCAGGCGCCGGTCTTGCCGTTGAGCACGAGCTTCCGCAACCGGCCCGGCGGTGCTGGCAGTTGCCAATGCAATTGACCGAGCCGCTGCGTGACGGCCGAATGACCGTTCCCGCGCTGACGCCCTTCACGTGGCGACCCGGTGAGGTGCGCTCGGCCTGTTCGAGGACTACGAAGCCGAACTGGCCTCCGATTGCCGAGCAGCTTCGCGCTGCTGTGGAACGAGGACGCCCCGAAGCGGACGCGCCGGGGCGGCGAAGCCCGGAGCATGGCGGTGTTGGTACGCCGCCGGGAGGGGATGACCGACTACGCCGAAGCCCTGCGTGGCAAGGGCGTCGAGGTGGAGATCGTCGGTCTCGGTGGCCTTGTGTACTCGCCGGCAGTCGCGGATGTGTATGCCACGTTGAAGATTCTGGCCGACCCTTCCGACGGTGCGGCGATGTTGCGACTGCTCACCGGCTCGCGATGGCGCCTCGGTGCAGCCGACCTCGCCTGCCCTCGGCAAGCATGCCGAAAGGCGAATCGCCGGCGCGATGCGTCACACGCCCTCCCCGACGAGGACGGGGTCACGATCGTCGACGCCGTGGCGCGATCACCGGGTGGTCGCGGGCTGTCGACTGCTGGCGCGAGTCCGGGTCAGCCGGCTTGCGGCTGAACTGGAAGCGCCTGCACGAGCGGTCGGCCGCACCGTTGCCGGACCTCGTCGCCGAGGTGATCCGCACCCTCGGGCTCGATGTCGAGGTCGCTGCCCGACCGGAAACGTCGTCGGTGCCCGCGCGGACCTCGACGCGTTCAGGCCGCGGCGGCCGAGTTCTCCGACAGCGCAGAGGACGCGCGGTTGTCGTCGTTCATCGGCTACCTCGCGGCCGCGGAGGAGGCCGAGGACGGCCTGGAACCCGGCCACGTCCAGGTCTCGCCGCATCGCGTGCAGATCATCACCGTCCACGGCGCCAAGGGCCTGGAGTGGGACGTCGTCGCGGTCGCCAGCATGTGCGCCACCACCTTTCCGAATGCGCCCAAGGGCGTCAGTCCGTCGAAAGCCGTGCGGCTGCTGCCCGTACGAAGTGCGGGGCGACGCCGACGAGCTGCCCAGGCTCGATCTTCGCCGGCGCACCAACCAGACCGAGGCTGGCAAGGTGGTGGCTGCCTTCGACGGACGATGCAAGTGACGCGCACCAGATCGAGGAGCGGCGTCTCGCGTACGTCGCCGTGACTCGTGCGCGCTGTCTGCTGATCTGCACGGGCATACCGGCCGATCACCGCGAGTCACCAAGCCCGAGGGCGGAGTCGGAGTTCCTGCCAAGAGGTCCGCGAGCGCGGTCGCGGTCACTGCCGGCCGGCGGGCGTGGTCTCGAGCTGGGCGGACGAACGCCGGCCCAGTCGACCGATGCCGCCGAACCTCGCGAGGCGGCCGTGGCCGTACGACGGCCTAGGCGACGCGACGGGCCGTCGTCGAGGCCGGTGCCGACGCGGTGCGGTCGGCTGCCGCCCTGCTGGCCGTCGAGCCACCGGAGGAGCACGCGGCGCACGAGGCCGATCTCGACGCCCTGGCCGGACCCGACGGCCCCGCCCGATGGCAGGCCGAGACCGACCTGGTGCTGGCCGAACTCGCCCGGCGCCGGTCACGCGGACCGGTCGAGGTCGAGCTGCCGCACCGGCTCTCGGTCAGCCAGCTCGTGGAACTGAGGCGTGACCCCGTAGGCCTGGCCCGCCGACTGCGCCGTCCGGTGCCGGGGCCGCCGAATCCCCAAGCCAGGCGGGGAACGGCGTTCCACACCTGGTTGGAGCAGCAGTTCGGTCAGCCGGCGCTGCTCGATGTCACCGAGCTACCAGGATCGGCCGACGACGGTAGTGCCGGCGACGACCACCTGCCCCGGTTGCAGGCAGCCTTCCGCCGGTCCGACTGGTCGGGACGGACGCCGCTGGAGGTCGAGGCGCCGTTCGAGCTCGTCCTCGACGGCGTGGTGATCCGCGGCCGCGTCGACGCTGTGTACGGCGACGAGAGCAGCCCGCCCGTACGCCGGCGCGTCGATGCCGCGGTAGCTCAGCTGAGCCTGTTCGACGAGCCGGACGAGCCCGACGAGCGGGAGGCGCCCCGGGCGACGGAGGCGAGGCTGGAGGTCGTCGACTGGAAGACCGGTGCACCGCCGAGTGGCCGGCAGGCAACGGTGGCTGCGGTCCAGCTGGCCGCGTACCGCCTCGCTTTCGCGCACCTGTACCGACTGGACCTCGACCAGGTGAGCGCCGCCTTCCACTACGTGGCTGACGACGTCACCGTGCGTCCGGCCGACCTGCTCGACGCCGATGGCCTGCGCGACCTGCTGCGGTCGGTCGAGCCTCGGGTCGCGACGGAAGCGTGACCGCCGACCGTCAGGAGACGGCGGCCAGAGCCACCTCGACCATCTGGGCGAACGTGCGCTCGCGCTCGTCGGAGGAGGTCGACGTGCCGAGCGTCACGTGGTCGGACACGGTGAGCACGGCCAGCGCCCGGCGGCCGAACGACGCCGCCAGCGTGTACAGCACCGACGCCTCCATCTCCACGGCCAGCACGCCGTGGTCGATCATCAGCTGGGTGATCTCCATACGGGGCTGGTAGAAGCTGTCGCTGGACAGCACCGGCCCGACGACCACCCTGGCGCCGGAGGCCTGCCCGGCCTGGTGCGCCTTGAGCAGCAGCCCGAAGTCGGCTGACGGGGCGAAGTCCCAGCCGTGGAACCGGGTGCGGTTCATTCCCGAGTCGGTGCAGGCCGTCTGGGCCAGCACGATGTCGCGCAGCTCGAGGTCGGTCGACAGTCCACCGCAGGTGCCGACCCGGACCAGGGTCTGCACGCCGTAGTCGGCGAAGAGTTCCTGGGCGTAGATCGCCGCCGAGGGCATGCCCATGCCGGAACCTTGCACCGAGAGCCGCTGGCCCTTGTACTCGCCGGTGTAGCCGAGCATGTTGCGCGTCTGCGAATAGCACGTGGGGTTGGTGAAGAACGTCTCCGCGATCCACTGCGCCCGCAGTGGATCGCCGGGGAAGAGGACGGTCTCGGCGATCTCGCCGGGCTGGGCTGCGATGTGGATGCTCACGGGCGCAGTTAACCAAAGGGCTCGACCGATCGTCCCCGCTCGGCACCGGGGAGCGCGTCTGGGCCGTCGCGCAGACCGGGATGTCTCTATTGCTGGAAGGGATCCGGCTATCCCGGTGCCATCGACGGCATCGGCACCTACGCTCTGCGCATGTCTGGTCAACCGGCCGCCGCGACCAGACCCTTGCTGCTGGCCGTGGACAGCGATCCCGTGCAGCTGGACAAGATCGAAGAGGCGCTGCAGCGCAACTTCGGCGCTGAGTTCCGGGTTCGCGGCGAGCTCGACGCCGATGCCGCCCTCCGCCTCCTCACCACCACTCATGACCTCGGCCAACGGATCGCCCTGCTGCTCGTGGACCGGTCCTTCCACGAGGACAAGCGGGCACAGCTGTTCGGCCGTGCCCGCGCCCTGCAACCCGACGCCCGCCGGGCGCTGCTGATCGAGTGGGGTGCCTGGGCGGACCCGGATACGGCGACCTCGATCCTGGCCGGGATGGCCGTCGGCGACATCAACTACTACGTGCTGAAGCCCTGGATGGCCGGCGACCAGCACTTCCACCGCACGGTCGCCGAGTTCGTGCACGAGTGGTCACGTGCCGAGGTGGCCAACCTGCGCGAGGTCGTGGTGATCGCCGATCGTCATTGCGCCCGTGCGCATGCCGTGCGCACGCTGCTCGAACGCAACGGCATCCCGAGCGCCTTCCGCGAGCGCGGCTCGCAGCTCGCGAACGACGTGCTGCAGAAGCTCGAGATCGACGCCGATGGCACCGAGGTCCTCGTCTGGATGCCAGCGGTCGGCGGCGCCGTCCTCCGTGATCCCACGGATCCGGAGATCGTCGAGGCGTGGGGCATCCACACCACGCTCCCCACGGACCGCCGCGACTTCGACGTGCTGGTCGTCGGCGCCGGTCCCAGTGGTCTGGCGGCCGCTGTCTACGCGTCGTCCGAAGGCATGAGCACCCTGGTGGTCGAGCGCGAGGCCATCGGCGGACAGGCCGGCACCAGCTCGCTGATCCGCAACTACCTCGGCTTCTCTCGTGGCATCAGCGGGGCGGAACTCGCGCAGCGGGCCTACCAGCAGGCGTGGGTCTTCGGCGTCGACTTCGTGCTGATGCGCGACATCGAGCAGTTGCAGGCCAACGGTTCGGGCTACCTTGCGCAGGTCAGCGGCCTCGGCGAGGTCCGGGCCAGGACGGTCGTGCTGGCCACCGGCGTCTCCTACCGACAGCTGGACGTGCCCGACCTCGAACAACTCTCGGGCGCCGGGGTCTACTACGGCGCGAGCGTGTCCGAAGCGCACGGTCTGAAGGGGATGGACGCCGTCGTCGTCGGCGGCGGGAACTCGGCGGGTCAGGCTGTCCTGCACCTGGCCAGGTACTGCCGCCACGTGACGCTGCTGGTGCGCGGGTCCGACATCCGGCGCGGCATGTCGGCCTATCTCATCCACGCCATCGACGCTGCACGCAACACCGTGGTGCTCACGTCCACCGAGGTGATCGGCTGCGTGGGGACCGGTCGCCTCGAAGCCGTGAAGGTGCGCAACGGCAAGGACGGCAGCGAGCACGTGCTGCATGCCGACGGGCTGTTCCTCATGATCGGGGCACAGCCACGCACCGACTGGCTGCCGCCCACGGTGGCACGGGACACACACGGATTCGTTCTTGCCGGAGCCGAGGCGGGGTCGAGCGAGAAGTGGCCCCTGGACCGCAGCCCGCAGCCGTACGAGACGACATCGCCCGGAGTCTTCGTCGTCGGCGACGTTCGCCACGGTTCGGTGAAGAGAGTCGCCGCCGCAGTGGGGGAGGGATCGGTCGTGGTGTCTCAGCTCTGGCAGCACCTGCAGGCCCTCGATGGCTGAGTCGCGGTTCTCCCGGTCCGGGGGAATGGTCGCCGGCACGATCGTCGTGCTGCTGCTCCCGCTGGCGGGCTTCGTCCTGCTGATCCGCCAGCCGCAGTTCGACGTCCACTGGGAGGCACACCCCTCGCACTTCTGGCTCGTGCTGGTCACCGCGGCCCTGTCCGCGGTGCTCGCCTACACCACCGGGGCCGCTGCGGTCACGCGCGGGGATGCGCGCGTGCTGCTGGTGTCCCTCGCGTTTCTCTCGTCCGCCGGATTCCTCGCGCTGCATGCGCTCGCGACGCCAGGCGTGCTGTTGAACACACCGAACGCGGGCTTCGTCATGGCGACACCCGTCGGCATCGCCCTCGGGTCGGTGATGGCGGCGCTGTCCAGCCTCGACCTGTCCGGGGACCGCGCCGTGCGCATGATGCGCCTCGGCCGGATCCTGCGATGGGTGCTGCTCGGGCTGATGGCGGCCTGGGCGGTGCTGTCCATCGCTCAGATCCCGCCACTGCAGAAGGGAGCGGTGCCGGAGCGTGCCGGTGGTCTGCTAGCCGCCTTCGCGGTTCCCGCCGTGCTCCTGTACGGCGTGAGCGCGGTGCGCTACCTCCAGCTGTGGCGGCGGCGGCCCTCGTGGATGTTGCTGACGATGATGTCGGCGTTCGTCTTGTTGGCCGAGGCGATGATCGCCGTCGTCTTCGCCCGCAACTGGGCCCTGTCGTGGTGGGAGTGGCACCTGCTGCTCCTCGTCGCCTACGGCCTCGTCGCCCTCGGCGCCCGGATCCAGTGGCGCGAGGAGCGATTCGCCGACCTCTACCTCGGCGACACGGTCTCGGGAGTGCGGAACCTCAGCGTGCTGTTCGCCGACCTGCAGGGGTTCACGTCCTTCTCGGAGAAGCACGAGTCGGGCGAGGTCACGTCGATGCTGAACGCCTACTTCGAAGTGGCGGTTCCGCCGGTCGTCCGGCGCTACGGCGGCGACGTCGATCGGATCATCGGCGACGCCCTGATGGTCACCTTCAACAAGCGGGGCGACCAGCCCGACCACGCCTGGCGAGCTGCCTCGGCGGGCCTTGCCCTGCAGGAAGCCACGGGCCTGGTCGCGGCCACGCATCCCAACTGGCCACGCTTTCGCGTCGGCATCAACAGCGGAGAGGCCTCGGTGAGCCTGCTGGGGACCGAGGGCGGCCGGACGCACACGGTCATCGGCGACGTGGTCAACGTCGCGTCCCGCATCGAGGGAAAGGCGCCCGCCGGCGGGGTGGCGATCGGGCCGGGAACACGGGCGGCGCTGGGTCGACGTGCACAGACCGAGTCGATCGGACTCCTCGACCTGAAAGGCAAGGCCGAACCGGTGGAGGCCTTCCACCTGATGAGCCTGGACACCGAGGGCACCGGACCACGAACACTTTCGGGCGGCGTAACTCGGCAGTCGAGCTCCGATGCGCGCGCCCGGCGGCACGAATCGATGCCTAGAGTCGGCACGTGCCGATCCTCCAGCGACTCGCCTTCGGTCAGGGCCGGATCGACGTCTCCACCAAGCTCCGCGACGACGAGGAGTGGCTCGGCCGGCAGTGGGCCGATTCACGCAGCCGGGTCCTGGTCCTCAGCGGCGACCGCGCCATGGCGGTACCTGCCGAGTCCGGATCGTCGCCCGTCACCTGGTTCTCGCCGGCCGATCTCGTCGACCGGTCCGTGCGCGACGCCGTCCTCCTCGGCGTCGACGACGAAGGCGTGGCCCACTTCTCGTTGCCAGTTGCCGAGGGTGACTCCGCACCTACGCGTGATCTGTCCGGCGAGCTGGCGCAGATGTCATTGCGCGATGTCGCGGCTGACCTGTCCGAGGACGAAGCCTCCCTGTTCGTGCATGCCGTCGCGTTGGCGCGCTGGCACCAGCGGCACCAGTTCTGCGCCTCCTGCGGGCAGCCCACGGTCATCCAGTCCGCCGGGCACGTGCGGCGATGCCCGTCCTGCTCGGCGCTGCACTTCCCACGAACCGATCCGGCCATCATCGTGCTGGTGGTGGATGCGGACGACCGTTGCCTGCTCGGTCACGGGGCGGAGTGGGCTTCCCGCCAGTACTCCACGCTCGCGGGCTTCGTGGAGCCCGGGGAGACGCTCGAACAGGCGGTGATCCGTGAGGTGCACGAGGAGTCGGGGGTGGTGGTGGAGGACCCCGTCTACCTCGGCAGCCAGCCGTGGCCGTTCCCCGCCAGCCTGATGCTGGGCTTCAAGGCGACGGCGAGCACCGTGGCGATCACCACCGACAACGTCGAGGTCACGCACGCACGCTGGTTCACCCGCGAGCAGTTGGCCGCGGACGTGATCAGCGGGACCGTGACTCTCTCCAGCGGGGTCTCGATCTCCCGCCGCCTCATCCAGCACTGGTACGGCGGGGATCTCCCGGCCAATCAGCCCGAGCCCGCCTGAGCGTTGCTCTTGCCGGCCTCAGCCGGCGGCCACCAACTCGGCCTGCTTGCCCACCACGACCTTGGCAGCGGGGTTGGTGAGCGCCGTCCCGTCGGCGAACACCACGGTCGGAACCGTGCGGTTGCCGTTGTTGACCGCCTCGACCCGCTCGGCTGCGCCAGGAGTGGTCTCGATGTCGACCTCGACGTAGTCGAAGCCGTTGGCATCGAGAGTTCGCTTGAGAATGCGGCAGTACCCGCACCAGGTGGTGGTGTACATGACCGGCTGTTCTGGCTGCGACATGCAGGACCTTTCGGTGTCGTTCTCGTTGGACGATTCGTCACCTATGGCCAACAGCGGGTCGCGCGGACCTATTCCGGGCGATCGCCCAGCCGGCGCCGCAGCAGTTCGAACGACAGGACAGCTGCGGCGCTGGCCACGTTCAGCGACTCGACATCGCCCGCCATCGGGATCCGTAACTCCACCTGGACGTGCCGACGGGCCTCGGCCGTGAGCCCGTCCGACTCGTTGCCCAGCACGAACGCCGCACGGGCAGCGAAACGCGCGTCGTACAACGAGGTCCCGCCCGAACCGGTGAGGCCGTAGACGCGGAATCGTGCCTGGCGCAGCAGCGTGAGCGCCTCGACGGACGTGCGGGTCCGCAAGACCGGGGCGGTGAACGCCACACCGGCGGAGGCCTTGATCACGAGCGGGCCGAGCTCGCTCACGCCCGAGAACGGGACCACCACGCCCGACAGACCTGCCGCCGTCGCCGTCCGCAGGATCATCCCCACGTTGGCAGGCGTCCGGACGCCGTCGAGCACGAGAACTTCGGCGGCGGGCGGCGGATTCTCGAGCCAGTCACCGAGCGCGCGCATGCCGGGAGCGACAACGTCGGCGACGACGCCCTGGTCGTGCCTGCCGTTGCCGGCAAGGAGTTTCACCCGGTCAGGACTCACTCGCTCGACCTCGACGCCCAGTTCTCGTGCTAGGTCCTCGATCTCGGTTGCGGAGGCACCCTCGGCATTGTGCGCGAGGTGGACACGGTCGACCTGGAGGTCAGGGTTGCGCAACGCGGCGAGAACCGGCCGGCGGCCGTAGATCGTGAGGTAGCGGTCGCGGGGTGACCCGGACGTGTGCGGGCGTGGGTCGGGTCGCCGGTCGGTCGGCCACAGCCCGGTTGTACCAGGGCCGGACGCCCGGGGTCCGGACGAACCCGAGAGTCCGCGTCGGTGGCGGATGGGCGCGCATGTCGGCCGGCTGCGTCAGGATGGTCTCGTGACCCTCACCTCGGCGCGGTTGAGCCCCGACGACGTCCTCGACCGGCTCGATCCCGAGCAGCGGGCGGCGGCGCAGGCCGTGCACGGGCCGGTCGCGATCCTCGCCGGTGCGGGCACGGGCAAGACCCGCACGATCACCCACCGCATCGCCTACGCCGTGCACGCCGGCATGTGGCAGCCCCAGCAGGTGCTGGCGGTGACGTTCACCACGCGGGCGGCAGGGGAGATGCGCACCCGGCTGGCCGAACTCGGCGTGCCCGGCGTGCAGGCGCGGACGTTCCACTCGGCTGCCCTGCGCCAGGCGAGATTCTTCTGGCCACAGGTCTACGACCGTGACCTGCCGCAGATCATCGAGTCCAAGCTGGGGCTGGTCGGACAGGCCGCAGGTTCCTGCCGGATGTCGCTCGACCTGGCCGGCCGGCGGGACGTCGCTTCGGAGATCGAGTGGGCGAAGGTCAGCAACGTGTCTGTCGAGGACTACCCGAGGCTGGCCGTGCGGGCTGGGCGCACGGTGTCGGGAATCGAGCCGGAGCAGGTCGCCCGGCTCTTCGGGGCCTACGAGCAGGCACGCCGCAACGCTGACCGGATCGATCTCGAGGACGTGCTGCTGTGTGCCGCCGGGCTCCTGGCCGGCGACGCGCGGACGGCGTCGGTCATCCGGTCGCAGTACCGGCACCTCGTCGTGGACGAGTACCAGGACGTCTCGCCGCTCCAGCAGGCACTGCTCGACCTGTGGCTCGGCGACAACCGCGATCTGTGTGTGGTGGGCGATCCCACCCAGACCATCTACTCCTTCGCCGGCGCACGGGCCGACTTCCTGCGCGAATTCCCCAAGCGTTACGCCGGGGCCGAGGTCCTCTCGCTGCACCGCGACTACCGCTCCACTCCGCAGGTCGTGGCGACCGCCAATGCGCTCATGTCCCGCGCCGACGCCGTCAGCCGCCGCGCCCACGTGCAGCTCTCGTCGGAGCGAGGACCTGGTCCCGAGGTGGCGTACGCGGAGTACCCCGACGAGGTGGCGGAGGCGACCGGTGTCGCCCGCTCCATCCGGGGTCTGGTGTCGTCAGGTGTGTCGCCGGGCGACGTCGCGGTCCTCTACCGGATCAACGCGCAGTCCGAACCGGTGGAGCAGGCCCTCACCGATGCCGGAGTGCCCTACCAGGTCCGCGGCGGGGAACGGTTCTTCGACCGTGCCGAGGTACGCGAGGCGATGGCGATCCTGCGTGGCGCAGCCGTGGCCGAGGCAGCGGAGCTCGCCGCAGCCGGAGTCGACGAGGCGGAGGGCTCCGCCGACGATCAGCCGGACGCGCTGGAGCAGGCCGTCGCCGGTGCACTCTCCGCGGTCGGCTACAGCAGCGAGCCACCGACCGGCACGGGCCGCACGCGGGAGCGGTGGGAGTCGCTGTCGGCCCTCGTCGCGTTGGCCGCGGAGCAGCAGCAGGCCGGACTGACCACGCTGCGGTCGTTCGTCGACGTGCTGGTGCAGCGCTCGGAGGCTCAGCACGCGCCGGGGCTGAACGGGGTGTCGTTGTCCACGCTGCATGCGGCCAAGGGGCTGGAGTGGGAGCACGTCTTCCTGATCGGTCTGCACGATCAGATGCTGCCGTCGTCGCAGGCGCGCACCGACCAGGCGATCGCGGAGGAGCGACGTCTCCTCTACGTGGGGATCACCCGAGCGGCCAGCGGACTGACGATGTCCTGGGCGCTGTCGCGCTCGCCCGGCGGAGCCGGCCGCCGGCGACCGAGCCGCTTCCTCGACGGACTGCGACCGACTGGTCGCTCCGTCCACGACCGCGACCGGTCCGAGACCAGGGCGCGCAAGGGCGGTGGCGCCACCGTCGCGCGCTGTCGCGTCTGCGGGTCGGGACTCACCGATGCGACCGCCCGCCGGCTCGGCCGGTGCACCAGCTGTCCGAGTTCCTACGACGAGGGGCTGCTGGAGCAGCTGCGAGCCTGGCGGCTCGACCGTGCTCGAGAGCTCAGCCAGCCCGCGTTCTGCGTGTTCACCGACGCCACGCTCATCGCTCTGGCCGAAGCCAGGCCGGTCGATCGGCGCACCCTGCTGGCCATCCCTGGAATCGGCGCAAGCAAGGCGGACAAGTTCGGCGACGACGTCATCGGTCTCTGCGCCGACGTGACTGCGCTGGTGGGAGCAGTTGCCGGTCAGCGGCGGGATCTCCTTGTGTACAAGAGCGAAACACTCAGGAACAGGGAGGCAACGGCGCGAGGCGCTCGCGAAGAATCTCCCTGGAATGTTTCGAAATCAACGCAAAAACGGTTGTGTGGACGACCTGCGGCGGCATACTCTCGTCGAACACACATCTTCCGGCTGCGGTGAACTCTGCGCTCTTGAGGGAACACTGCGAAGTCGGAGATGACGCAAGTACGAACTGGAAGGGAGGTGCACCGATGGAGAACGAGACCAACGTGAGCGTTCTGGCTTCACAGCAGAGCAGCCCCACCCGCATCAGCATGCTGATGACCGGCGTCCGTGTCGGTGCTGCCCCCTTCGCTCCTGGCTCGGTCCTCCGCCTCGGTGCGCCCAACCGCGATGAGCGGCGGCGCAGCCACGCGCAGATGACCGATGTCCTCGCGCAGGGAGCGGGTCCGCGTGCGCGGGTTTCGTCCCTGCCGGTGGAGAAGTCTGCCCAGGTGCGGTCTGCGTTCGACCCACGCCAGGGCATCGCCACCAGTCTCTCTCTCGACCCGACCTACATCTCGAACGGCGCCTCTGCCGATGACGCAGGGACCGCCTACGGTCCGGTCCGTTACCAGGAGCATCCGCCAGCAGCCTGACCTGCTGACCACTCCGGCCGCGGAACCGAATCACTCGGGATCCGCGGCCTTCTTCTTTTCCCGGCCGCGCTCCCGCTCCGAGCAGCACGAGCCCACGAGCCGAGGAACCACTGCCATGCGCACCACTCACGACCGGCGTCCGCAGCCGTCCGGTCCCAGACGTGTCCTGTCCCGCCCGCAGGTCCCCAGACCTCGGTGTGTCCCGCCCACCCACAGCAACCCACGGAGCTGAGCACCGTGTCCGCTTCACTTACTCGATCTCGGCAGCGCCGTTGCGCCGACGTTCGACCTGCCCTGTCACAGCCTCGATCCTGAACTGTTCTTCGCGGAGTCTCCGGCCGATGTGGAGCGCGCCAAGGCGCACTGCCTCGACTGCCCACTCAAGGCCGAGTGCCTCGAAGGTGCCCTGAACCGGCGTGAGCCGTGGGGCGTCTGGGGCGGCGAACTGTTCGTGTCCGGCGTCGTCGTGGCGCGCAAGCGCCCGCGAGGGCGTCCCCGCAAGGACGAGGTCGCCGCGTGACGGCGATGACGCACGACGCGCACCGGCGTGCGCGCGCTGTCACCGTCCGGATCCCTGCCCTGGAAAGGCCTTCGGTGCTCTCGATGTCGAGGGCATCCATGACGAAGGAATTGCGTTCAGGGGCAGCGGATTCGGTCGTATCCCACGATCGATCCGACATACGAACCAGGAGCACCACCATGTTGGTCATGCAAGAAGAACTCGCACGAGCGCAGATAGAGCGGCGGCTCGAGCACACGATCCGCAAGGGTCACCAGCTCGGGCTGCTGCGCCAGCGTCGTGCCCACGGGGGCGTCCGCGCCCGTGGAGCACGCCCGTAGCCCCGGCCGGTCGCTACCGCCGGCTGTGATGGGCCAATGCGGCGGGTGGGATCGACTCCCACCCGCCGCTGACCCATGTCCATATCTGAAGTGGGGGTCAATCTTCCTTCCCACGTTCAGGATCTGCCGCTGCATGCACGGCTAGGTGCTCGAAGCGGCACCCACAGCCGGGATGCGGCGGCCAGGTGCGCCGACGGACGCGGCCGTCGAGACCGATCGTCAGCGTTCCGCCCATGCTTGCGGGCCGCTCGCCGGTCAGGAACGTCGTGACGTGCAAGACGGCAAGGCTCGCGACCAGGCCCGCAAGCGCCACATCGCTCGCCGGCGGCGGTCCGGGCACGACCGTCTGCGCCAGCAGGGCCGGCCACGCCGGGTCGAGGTCGGAACGATGCAGGTCGATGCAATGCAGGCACGCGGTCTCACCGGGGACCACGAACGGGCCGACCGTGCCCGCGGCCTCCGAGACCGAGGCCAGCAGGTGCGGCACGCCCTCGCTCACCAACCGGATCAGGCAGGCACGGTCTGCTTCCTCGTCTGGCGCCAGCACCACCAGATCCGGGCGGCTGCCGATCCGGCTCAGCACGCGGGTGCTCGGTGCCGCGCCGGCGAGAAGCCGCCTCGCACCATCGAATCGGGGCCGCCCGATGTCGTGTGTGGTCAGCCCGAACGGCGTGATGTCGCTGGCGAGAGCAGGTTCATCGTCGGCGATCACGAGCATCCCGACGCCGGATGCCCCCAGCAGTGCAGCGATGCCGGCACCGACCCGGCCGGCCCCGATCACGGCGACCAGCGCATGCCGCCTGGCTCGGAAGGCAGCCGGGCCTGCCCCGGGAGACGATCGGCCGAGTGCGCTGGCACGCAGGTCAGGGGCCAGCCGGTCGCGGTCCATCAACGGCAGCGGAGCGGGCGCATCGGCAGCGCTTCCGGCGTCGGCGAGCAGGCCCGCCTCGGCCAGGACGTCGAGGGCCGCCCGCGCTCTGTCGGCGTCGATCCCACTGCGCTGAGCGAGGGCAAGCGCACCTCCCGCGTCCAGCGAGCCGTCGAGGCCGGCGAGGAACCCGGCCAGCAGGGCGTCGACCCCCTCGATCACCACCGCACGCTCGGGGTCGAGCCCGAACTGCAGCAGACCGGGTGCTCGCCAGGCCTGGCGCAGGCCCGCCTTGAGCATCGGTCGGTCGACCGTCACCGGCGCGGGGCAGGACTCAAGGCTCATCGCCCGATGTCCTCTCTCTGGCCGCGAGGGTGGACACGACGTCGGATTCGCGAGGCGTCAGGTCGTCGGTGCGGTGGAGATAGCCCGGCGGTCCGGGCGCAGACGATGGCAGGAAGTCCCCGAGGACGGCTTGGGGTTTCCACAAGGTGCCGCGAACGTCCGCGCGGGCGTCGCTGGTCCGGTGGGAACCAGCGACGCCCGCGGTGTGCGGTTGTCGAACGTGGCGCCGCTGGCGGCACGCCCGACTAGCGCGTCAGGCCTTGCCGAGAATGCGGTTCAGGTTGGTGCTACAGACCGGGCAGACGGCCTTCGCCATCCTGGTGCCCTTGTCGTTGACCCGGATCTCGCCACTGGCCTCGCGCTTTGCCTTGCACTTCACGCAGTAGAACTCACCGGTGTACGTGTCGGCCATCTGGCCCTCCTCGCGCTTGCGCTGTCGGCTGACAGGGATGGGAACGCAGGCTGCCTTCCCTGACCCGGCGGCTGGCCGAGCCGCCTCACCATACGTCAGCCAGGGCGCCAGACAGCGGAGGCGGGGCGCAGGCTGAGCGGCGGTTCCAAGCGACCACGTTCGGGTGGGTTGTGCACAACTGTGGACAACTTCTGTGCAGAACGCCGGCCAGCTGTGGATCCGAACGGCTCAGGCGTCCGACCGCTGTGGCCGGCCCAACCGGCCCTCAAACATGCAAGAGGTCCGGGCACGTCCGGACATGTCCGGTTATCTCGGGCGGGGAGTCTGTCCGTCTGCCTGTTTGCGGATGTCCTAGCTGACCGAGTGCATCCGACCGGCCACGGTCCGGTTGGCTGGGCGGCTGTCCACAGCCAGGGTCGTTTCGCGGGATCCGTCCACGCTCGCCGCGTCGTGCCCGCAGGTGTCGGCGCGGCCAGGCAGGCTGTGCCCTGTCGACGTGAACGCGCGGCTAGCCTGCTTCGCTGCCGGAATCCGAGCAGGTCGGCGTCGAGCGGATTCTGGGAGTGGGGTCGGGAAGTGGGACTGCGGTGAGAGTGGACGACGTCAGGCAACCGCCCTTGCCCGGTACGGGTCCGAGGGTGGAGATCCGGCGGAGCCGGCGGCGGCGCCGGACGGTGCAGGCCTACCAGGAGGGCGACACGGTGGTCGTCCTGATGCCGGCCGGCCTGTCCCGGGCCGCTGAGCAGCGCCACGTCGCCGACCTGCTCGGCCGGCTGACCCGTCGCGAGCGCCGCCGCCACCCATCCGAGCCCGATCTGACCAGGCGGGCAGAGGCGCTTCGTGCCCGCTATCTCCCCGAGGCGCCGGAGCCGGCGTCGGTGCGCTACGTCTCGAACCAGCTGCACCGGTGGGGTTCGTGCACGCCGTCCGATCGCACCATCCGGCTCACCGACCGCCTGGTCGGGATGCCCGGCTGGGTGCTCGACTACGTGCTGCTGCACGAGCTCTGCCACCTGGTAGTGGCAGCTCACGATGCGCGCTTCCAGGCGCTGCTCGACCGGTACCCGCAGGTCGAGCGGGCCAAGGGCTTCCTGGCCGGGTACGAGCACGCCTCTGGCGGCGGTTCCGGCACACCGGCCGCTGCAGCAGGGCACGACCACGTGCCGGGGGACGTCGACTGATCGGTCGGACAGCCATCACTCGGTCAGCAATCGACAAACAGGCAGACGAACAGACCTCCCGCCCGAGATAACCGGACATGTCCCGGACCTCTTGCATGTTTGAGGCAGGTTGGGTCGGCCACAGCGGTCGAACGGCCGGTCAGTCGACGCTCGGCACGCGCGCGCTCACCGGCCAGTCGTCGGGGTACTCCGCCGCCAGTCGCGCAGCCTGGGCGTGCAGCTTGCGCCGGTGGCGTCCCGGCAGCAGGTCACCGAAGACGACGCCCCGCAGGTGGTCGGCCTCGTGCTGCAGGCACCGGGCGACCAGGCCGGTGCCGCCGTAGCGCACCGCCTGACCCGTCTGGTCCATGCCGGTCACCTCGGCGACGGTCGCGCGCCGGCAGGGCACGAAGGCTCCAGGCAGGGACAGACATCCCTCGCTGTCCTTCTCGCTGCCCTGTTCCGGGACGTCGGGCGTGGTGAGAACGGGGTTGCAGACCACACCCACCAGCCCGCGCAGGTCGGCTTCGGGAATCGGGTCGCCGTCCTCCTGCTCCTCGAGCCAGGTGTCGTCGGGCCGCAGGTCGAAGACGAACACCGCGAGATCGACACCCACCTGATTCGCCGCCAGCCCCACGCCGTCAGCGGCATCCATCGTCGCGAACATGTCGGCGACGAGTTGGGCAAGCGACTCGTCGAACGCGGTGACCGGCGTGAGCGGCCGGTGCATCAACGGATCGCCCCAGCGCGTGACCGGGCGGAGCCGCCCGGCCGGAAGCCGCCAGTCCGTCGGAGTCGTTCGCTGCACGGCACCACCCTCACACGTGCCGACGAGAACCGGGCATTCCGGCTCGTCGTCTCGTCGGCGCCTGACTGCCGATGACGCGAACTCCTGAAAACCGGCGGCCAGAGGCGGCATTCGCCCCACCGAAGCCCCGATCGGCGGACTGGACACCACTTTTCAGGGTTCGGGCCTGCGTCAGGGCGTCTCGACCGCCAGTCGGACCATGTCGGCGACGCCGTCGCCCAGCGGTTCGGGCAGCCGGGTGACGTCGAAGAAGGCCAGGTCGAGCGACTCATCGCTGATCACCGGACGGCTCCCGGGCGGAGCGAACAGCCGGAAGTACAGGTCGTAGTGGTCGGTGCCGGGTGCACGACGGCAGGGCAGGTTCTCGTGCACGACGACGGCGAACAGGTCCGGGCTCAACGTGAGCCCGTCGATGCCGCCCTCCTCCTCAGCCTCGCGCAGAGCGGCGTCGGCGAGCCCGGCGTCGGCCTCTTCGAGATGACCGCCGAGTTCCAGCCATCTGCCGATCCGCGCATGCAACGTCAGGAGCACCTCGCGCCGGTCCGCGGAGAGCACGAGCCCGGTGGCGGTGACGTGGCCGGGCGGAAAGGTCCCGTCGACCGCACGCGGATGGGCGGTCAGGAAAGCGAGAGTCCGCTCACGCTGCGCCGACTGGGCGACGTCCGGCGGCTGGAAAGAAGTGAGGCGGGCAACGACGTCGCTGTACAGCCGGTGCCGTGCGGCCTCGCTGAGCGGCGGATCGGAGGCAGCGTGCGCCGCGGCGGCGTCCAGAGGTTCGTGCGCCGCGGCGGCGTCCAGAGGTACGTGCGCGTTGGCTGCGTCAGGCACCGGTGGGGGCGGCGTCGGGCTTGCCATCCTCGTCGTCGCGCCCGGGCGGTGCCTGGTCGTCGCCGTGGTCGGACTCGCCGAACAGGCCCTCCAGCGCGGAGACATCGGGGTCCGGCGCGGTCATCGCCGAAACGTAGGCGGCCGGGTCGTCGAGGTCGGAGCTGCCCGGTACGAACTGCGGGCTCTGCCAGACCTTGTCGCGAAGCGCCGGTCCGCCGGCCTCCCGGAGCTGGGCGAACAGGGTGGCTGCCTCTCGGGCCCGGCGCGGCCGCAGCTCCAGGCCGGCGAGCTCGGCGAACACCTGCTCGGTCGGTCCACCGGCGGCCCGGCGGCGCCGCAGCGCCTCCGACAGCGCCGGCTCGCTCGGCATCCGCCCGACCGCAGCCTGCCCGACGACGTCGTCGACCCAGCCGATGACGAGGGCGAGCAGTGTCTCGAGGTGCGACTCGCGGGCCCGTTGCTCGGGCGATTCGGAGGCCTGCTCCATCCGCTCGTTGATCTGGCGCATCATCGACTCGGGGTCGGCCGGATCGGCCATCGACAGCAGATCGGACAGGTCACCCAGCCTCGGGGTCGACCCGGCGGCAGTAGCGCCGAGCACGGTCTGGATCCGGTCGAGCAGCCAGGGGGCGGTGTGGTGCAGGCGGGCGTGCGCCGACTCGCGCAGCGCGAGGTAGACGCGCACCTCCGCCGGGTCCCGTTCGATCGACTCGGCGAACTGCCGGACGTTGCCCGGGAGCAGGACGCGAATCGAGCTGTCGGTGAGCGGAAGTCCGATGTCGGCACCGCCCAGCACCTGTGTGGACAGCTTGGCGATACCCGCCGCGACCTGCTGCGACAGCATCGCCTGGATCATCGGCGTCATCATCTTGGACAGGGCCGAAAGGTCCAGGCCTGCAGCTGGTGCCTCTGGGCCGGCGGCCTGGGTCGCCTGTTCGAGGTCTGCGCGCGACTGCTGCTGGAGCTGCTCGACCAGAGGGAGGAGCAGCGTGCGCCAGGCGACCGCCGTCCCTTCGACCCACTCGGCCCGGCTCCACGCGGCTGCCTTCCCGGTGCCGGCGCTGAGCCCGGTGACCGGATCGACCCACATCTCCGCGAGCCGAACCGCGTCGGCCACTGCCTCGGCCTCGGCGGGTGTCACCGACGGGTCGGCACCTTCGGCGGCGGCGAGCTGGCGACTCGTGGTGACGAGTGTCGAGAGTTCCATCGGGTCGCCGCCGGAGTACATGCGTGAGAGCTGGCCGAACATCGCGGCCATGTCTGCCGGGTTGAACCCGCCAAAGCCCGGCTGCTCCGGTCCGCCCGGGGTGTTGCCTGTCACGTCGCCTCCTGCGCTTCGTCGCGGTCTCGCCGGGCCAACGGTAGTCGCCGGGGCGAAAGCCATCGTCGCTCGCCGAAGCGTGACGCGGCGCAAGGCGCTACGTGATCGGACCGGTAGGTTCGCGACCACCACGAGGAGGAACGTCATGGCGCACGAGCCGGTCCGGCTCACCGCCTTGCGCGACGAGGACATCTCCGTCGCCGAGGTCCTGGCGGCGGTCGCAGACCCATCGGCCGGCGGGCATGCCCTCTTCGTCGGCACGGTGCGCGACCACGACGGCGGCCGCGAGGTGGCGAAGCTGGTCTACACGGCTCATCCCACGGCGACCGAGCGTCTGCGCGACGTGGCGATCGAGGTCGCGGCCATGCCGGGCGTCGTGGCCGTGGCCGGGCTCCACCGGTTGGGGGAGCTGGTGATCGGCGACACGACGGTCGTGCTGGCGGTGTCGGCGGGACATCGGGCGGCCGCCTTCGACGCCTGCCGGGCGTTCATCGACACCCTGAAGCAGAGCGTGCCCGTCTGGAAGGAACAGGTCTTCGCCGACGGCACGTCGGAGTGGGTCGACCACGCCTGACCTCGGTCTCACGACACGCTGACTAGGCTGCCGGACATCCTGACCTACCTGCGCGCACACGGTTCTCCCCTGGGCACGCGATCGCCGAGCGCCCGCGGGGTGCGTGGATGACCCACCGCCACGCGACCATCGCCGTCTCCGCGGTCGCGCTGGCCATCCTCACCGCGATCACGGTGCTGCTGCCGGTGCCCTACGTGCGGATGAGCCCAGGGCCGGCAGTCGACGTGCTCGGCGGGTCGGGCAGCGACGCCGTCATGCGCATCACCGGTCACCAGACCTAC
Source organism: uncultured Actinomycetota bacterium (assembly GCA_963724495.1). Classification (GTDB taxonomy): domain Bacteria; phylum Actinomycetota; class Actinomycetes; order Propionibacteriales; family DAIQRJ01; genus CAVRUZ01. Next base: position 128,794 of record CAVRUZ010000002.1, read on the forward strand.
CCCACATCTGGTCGCCTCGACCTGACCACGGTCTCGGCGACCGATCCCAAGGACAAGCTGAGCGTCCTGTCGATGCTGTCCGGCTGGTTGGACCCCACGGTGGCCGTGCTCCCGCGCTCCTACCTGTATCCGCCGACGGTGACGGTGCAGCAGATCGAGAAGCAGAACGCCGAGGAGATGACCGGCTCACAGAACGCTGCGATCGTCGCCGGCCTCGCACTGGCAAAGGTGCCGGGAACGAAGCGCGCCCAGGTGACCGCCGTGGTGGAGGACTCCCCGGCCGAGGGGAAGCTCAAGGCCGCTGACTTCGTGCTGGCTGTGGACGGGCAAGCCGTCGACGGGCCGGATGAGCTGCGGGCGGCCATTCGCGCACAACCGCCGGGAGACACCATCAGACTCTCGGTCCGGCGCGACAACAAGGAGATCACCGTCCCGGTGGTCTCGAGAGCAGCGTCGGACGACGCGAGCAAGTCACAGGTGGGCATCGACGTCGGGATGGGGTTCGACACTCCGGTCCAGGTGGACGTGCGGCTCCCCATCGACATCGGCGGTCCGAGCGCCGGCATGATGTTCGCCCTGTCGCTCTACGACAAGGTCACGCCGGGCGAACTGGCCGACGGCCGGACCGTCGCGGGCACCGGGACGATCGATGCCGACGGAACGGTGGGTTCGATCATCGGCATCCAGCAGAAGCTGTACGGGGCCAAGGAGGGCGGTGCCTCGGTCTTCCTCGCACCGGCCGACAACTGCGAAGAGGCTGCGCGGGTCCAGATCGACGGACTCGCGGTCTACCGGGTGTCCACGCTGAACGATTCGGTCACAGTTCTCCGCGACTTGGAGGCCGGCAGGTCACCGTCTGTGCCCCGATGCGGTTGACTGGCGTCGGCGCGGCCGCTGACCCTGCACCGGACCAGCAAGGGCGTGACCCGGAGAAGGGGGCGACATGAGCACGATCCGACCACCCGTCCGCCTCCCGACGCGTCCCGCGGGGAGGCGGGGTCGGCTGGTGCCGATCCTCGTGATCGTCGTCGTCGTCCTCGTGGCGTTCTTCACGATGGCGTCGGTGTGGACCTCCAAGCTGTGGTTCGACACCCTCGGCGCCGGTGAGGTCTTCACCACCTCGCTGCTCACCCGGCTTGCCCTCTTCGCCATCGGGGCCGCCGTCACTTTCGTGGTCCTGGCCGGGACCGCGGTCCTGGCGTGGCGATCGCGCCCGCCCGCCGGTTCGGGATGGAACCCGGTGGTCGACCGCTACCGCGCCGGGCTCGACGCCCACCGCAAGCTCGCAGTGATCGCCCCGGTCGCGGTCGTGGCGATCTTCGCGGGTGCCTCGGCCTCGTCGCACTGGCAGCAGTTCCTGGCCTGGCGGAGCCGCACGTCGTTCGGTGTCGTCGACCCCCAGTTCGCCCGGGACGCTTCGTTCTACGTCTTCACCTACCCGTTCCTGCGGTACCTGCTCTCGTTCGGGTTTGTCCTTGTGGTGTTCGCGATCATCATCGCGTTGGGCGCGCATCTGGCCTATGGCGGAATCCGCCCGACCGGGCCCAACCGCCGGTCGACGTCGGCTGCGCACATCCACCTCGCGGTCCTTCTCGGCATCTTCTGCGCGCTCAAGGCCGTGCAGTACTACCTCGACCGATTCGGCCTGATGCTGGACGACCACAAGCTGTCGGGCTCCAGCTTCTCCTTCACCGGGCTCACCTACACGGGTGCGCACGCGGAGCTGCCGGGACGCACGATCCTGATGGTGATCGCCATCGGCACCGCCGTGCTGTTCTTCGCCAACGTCGTGCGTCGTACCTGGTTGCTGCCCGGTCTCGGGCTCGCCATCCTCGCCGTGACAGCTGTCCTGTTCGGCTGGTTGTGGCCGACGCTCATCCAGCAGTTCCAGGTCCGGCCGAACGAGCCCGACCGTGAGTCCACCTACATCCAACGAAATATCGGGGCCACTCGTGACTCCTACGGTCTGGCCGGTGTGGACGTCCAGCCGTACGCGGCAAAGACGACCGCCACGGCAGGGCAACTGAAGAACGATGCGGAGTCCGTGCCGGGGATCCGGCTCATGGACCCGAACCTGGTCGCCGAGAGCTTCGAGCAGCTGCAGCAGATTCGTGGTTTCTACTCCTTCCCGAGTGTGCTCGACGTCGACCGGTACACGATCGACGGAACCACTCAGGACGCCGTGGTTGCGGCCCGCGAGGTCAGTCTCGAGGGATTGCCTTCCCAGCAACGGAACTGGAACAACGACCACACCGTGTTCACGCATGGGTACGGGGGAGTGGCGGCCTACGGCAACCGGGCCGCGGCCAACGGCGCACCGGTCTGGATGGAGCGGGACCTGCCGTCGACCGGCGACCTCGGCGAGTACCAACAGCGGATCTACTTCGGCGAGCAGTCTCCCGACTACTCGATCGTCGGCCGACCTGCCGGCGCGGCCCCCATCGAGCTCGACGTCCCCGGTGACACCGGGGACGGCCAGTCCGCCTACGTCTACACCGGAAAGGGAGGCGTCGACATCGGCTCCCCATGGCGGCGGGCCCTCTACGCAGCGAAGTTCACCGACCTGAACATCCTGCTCAGCCAGCGGATCACCGGTGACTCGAAGATCCTCTACGACCGTCACCCGGCCGACCGGGTCGCGAAGGTCGCTCCCTGGCTGTCGCTGGACTCCGACGCCTACCCCTCCATCGTCGACGGCCGGGTCCTGTGGATCGTCGACGGCTACACCACGTCGGACAGCTACCCCAACTCCCAGCGGGTCCAGCTCGGTACCGCCACGTCGGACACGCTCACGGCCCAGCGCGGCGGACCTGCCAGCACCGAGGGCGTCACCTACATGCGCAACTCGATCAAGGCCACGGTCGACGCCTACGACGGCACGGTGACGCTGTACCAGTGGGACGACGCCGATCCGGTCGTCGCCACCTGGAGCAAGGTGTTCCCCGGCCTGGTGCAGCCGAAGGCGTCGATGTCGGAGGCGCTGCTGTCTCACGTGCGGTACCCGGAGGACCTGTTCAAGGTCCAGCGGGAGTTGCTCGGCCAGTACCACGTGACCGACCCGAAGACCTTCTACGAGGGCACCGAGCGCTGGACTGTCCCCAACGACCCCACCAAGGCCATCCGCGACGCGCAGCCGCCGTACTACCTGTCGGTGAAGATGCCCGGGCAGGACGAGCCGCACTTCTCGCTGACCTCGACCTACATCCCGGTCAACAAGCAGAATCTCGCGGCGTTCGTCGCCGTCAACTCCGATGCGACCAGCGACGAGTACGGCAAGATGCGCGTGCTCCAGCTCAACGGCACCACGCAGGTGAACGGTCCGGGCCAGGCGGCCCAGTCGATGCAGACCGACCAGCAGGTGCGGGAGACCCTGCTCGCCCTCCAGGGGACGCAGGGCGGCGCATCGCAGACACAAGCCGTCCCTGGAAACCTGCTGACGTTGCCGATGGGCGGCGGTCTGCTCTACGTGCAGCCGTACTACGCCCAACGGCAGGGCGCCAACGTGGGCTCGTATCCCTTGCTGCGCTTGGTGATCGTGCAGTTCGGCGACAAGGTGGCTTCGGGTGCCTCCCTGCAGACGGCCCTGGACTCCCTCTTCTCTGGTAACTCCGGGGCCGAGACCGACGAGCCGGGTGGCGTCAAGGACCCGCCGACTCCGACCACCGGTGACGCTGAGGTGAGACGGCAACTCGAACTCGCCGCGAGCGCCTTCGCCGATGCCGACGAGGCGCTGAAGGCGGGCGACCTGACCGGCTATGCAGCCGCGATGGAGGAAGCACGGAAGGCCGTCGAGGCTGCCCGCAGCGCCGAGGGCGGTTCTACCGACCCGAATGCGACACCGACTCCCACCCCGGAGCCGGAGCCGTAGGAGGCCTGGTCCGGCCGTATCGCCTTGGGTTGGGCCGCTTGGGATTTGGCCGCCGTCCGGGAAGCCCGGTAACGTTGCGCGAGCCGACGCGGGGTGGAGCAGCTCGGTAGCTCGCCGGGCTCATAACCCGGAGGTCGCAGGTTCGAATCCTGCCCCCGCTACAAATTCAGGCCCGGAGATCTGCGGATCTCCGGGCCTGCTGCATTTGCTGATCGGCTACCCGAGGCGGACGCCGTGGCGAGCCGCGGCCTCGACGATCTGATCCAGGGAAGCTCCGTCGCGAAAGGCGATCGCCATCTCCCGGGCGAAGGCGTCGTAGGGGCGCCGATGGAAACCTGGATGATGCGAGCGACCCCTTCCGGCACTCGGATGCAGTGGGGCACCCCCTGGGGCAGCAGTTGCACGGTCCCGGACCCGCCACGCACCCAGTCAGCGTCGGCGATGCGGAACTCTGCTTCGCCCTCGACGACGATCTGGACCTCGTCCCACGGGTGGCTGTGGGCTGGTGGACCGTCCCGGTCCTCACTGCGGTAGTCGGCGACCTGTACCTCGCCGTGACCGACTGCCCGAAGAAGGATCTCGTCCGCCGGGTACTTGACCACCTCGGCGTCGTGGCCGAGCAGGACCGCCGGTTCGAGGCGTAGTCGTGTCATGGCCCGCTCCTGTCGTGTCCGCCATTCCGCGCGACGGCCACAGTCAAGCGCCAACCACGACGATCTGCGACTCGGTAGCGTTCGGCCATGTTCGCCGCGCTGGGAAGACTCGTCGTCCGCGCCCGCTGGTGGGTCATCGCGGCCTGGATCGTGGCAGCCGTGGTGATCGCGGTGACGGCACCGGCCCTGCAGTCCACGCAGGACCAGTCGGAGTTCTTGCCCAGTCACTACGAGTCCGTCAAGGCACTCACCCTGCAGCAAGCGGCCTTCCCCGAGCGCGGTGAGATCGGCGCGATCGTGGTGTTCGACCGGGCGGATGGCAACCAGCTGACCGAGGACGACCAGGCCAAGGTCGCCTCCATCGCCGAGCAGCTCAACACCGAGAGCTACGAAAATCTGGGCACCGCCGCAGCCGCCCCGGCTTCGGCAAACGGCTTGGTGCAGGCGATCTTCGTGCAGGTCAAGCCGGGCAAGAACGCCTTCGACCCGGCGGCGGTCGAGGATGCCCGGAAGCTTCGCTCCGATCTCGCGACACTTGTCGAGGGGACCGACTTGCGCGTGGGCGTCACCGGCCCCGCGGCGCAGTCGCTGGACGCCCAGGAGTCGTCCAATCAGGCGCTCGTCGTGGTCAGCGTCGTGACCCTGGTGCTCATCGTGGTCCTGCTCGCGCTGATCTTCCGAAGCGTCATCGCCTGCGCCCTCCCCATCGTGACCGTCGCCCTGGTGGGGACGTCGGCCACCGGAATCATCGCTGCGGCGAACGAGGCGTTCGACCTCAAGGCCGACAGCTCGATCTCGGTGATCTTGTTCATCGTGCTGTTCGGCATCGGGACCGACTACATCCTGTTCTTCCTGTTCCGCTACCGGGAGGCTCTACGGCTGGGCTTGGACGGTCGGGCCGCGGTCTCCCACGCGGTCGAGCGGGCCGGCGAGGCGATCGCCACGGCCGGCGGGGCCGTGATCATCGCCTTCATGGCCATGGTGTTGTCGTCGCTGAGCATCTTCCGCTCGATCGGGCCGGCACTCGCGATCGCCGTGGCGATGGCCGTGCTCGCGGCGTTGACGCTGGTGCCCGCCGTCGTCGCGGTGGTGGGGCCCAGGGTCATCTCCTGGCCGTCGAAGAAATGGATGGTCGAGCCCGAGGCCACTCGGTTCCGCGCCATCGGACGGTCCGTCGCCGCGCACCCGGTGCGCTATGCAGCCGTCTCGGCGGGGTCGCTCGCCGTCCTGTCGCTGTTCGCACTTGGGTTCAACCCCACCTTCAACTTCTCCGACAGCAGCACCCAGAACACGGAGTCTGGCCGGGCACTGACCACCTTCCAGAAGGGTCAGCCCAGTGGGGCAAGTGACCCTACGACGGTGCTGTTGCGCTCGACTGACGGTCAGCCGCTCGACAAGGCTGAGCTCGAAACGTTCGCCACCGAGCTCGGCACTGCGGATGGGGTCGCGTCGGCGGCGCTGGCCACCACCACCGCTGACGTGGCGGTCTTCGCCGTCGTCCTCTCCGACGACCCCGCGTCCGACGCGGCGCTGGCCAATGTCGCGGGACCAGTGCGTGACACCGCACACTCGGCTGCGCCCGAGGGGACTGAGTCGTTCGTCGGCGGAACGACGTCGATCTTCGTCGACCTCGATACCGCGATGGCGCGCGACTACTCGGTCGTGTTCCCTGTCGCCGCCGTGCTGATCATGCTCATCTTGGCGTTGATGCTGCGCAGCCTCGTGGCGCCGCTGTACCTGATGCTCTCGGTCGGCCTCGGATTCACCGCCAGCCTGGGCGCGACCGTCCTGGTCTTCCAAGGCCTGCTCGGAGAACAGGGATTGATCTTCATCCTGCCGATCTACATCTACCTCTTCGTGGTGGCGCTGGGCACCGACTACAACATCTTGATGGTGTCGCGCCTGCGGGAAGAGGCTCGGGGAGGGCTCGAACCGCGGCCCGCGGCCGCCAAGGCGATGGAGCATGCCGGTCCGACGGTGGCGGCCGCCGGCCTGATCCTCGCCGGCACGTTCGCCTCGCTGATGTTCGCCGAAGGTGCTTTCTTCAAGTCCTTGGGCTTCGCGTTCTCCTTCGGCATCGCCATGGCGGCGTTCGTGATGGCGCTGTTCCTGACTCCTGCGCTCACCGCACTCATCGGTCACGCAGCCTGGTGGCCCGGCCACGGGGACCGGGGGACCGACACCGTCGAGGAGCCTGCCGAGGCGCGTGTCCTGGAGCGCTGACCGCGCACGCCGGGCGCCCGAGCACGAAACATGCACGACCGACGGGCAAAGCGGACACAGCAGGAGGTGTCCGGCAGCGAACGGAGGCTGCTGCATGTTTGACGGCGATGGGGGGCCGGCAAACGACGGTCGGCGGTTTGCGCCCGCGTCGGCGGTCGCCAAGGTCGGCGCGGCATAGTCTCAGTCGCATCGTCAGCCGACCCGGTCGATTGGGGATCAGGTCGGGCCCGATGTCTGCGACCGGGGAGAAGCCATGAGTGCTCCAGCACCGACACCCGATGTGGCCAAGCGACCACGCAACAGTCTGGCCGGGTCGTACGGGCATCCGATCCATCCCATCCTGGTCACGATTCCGATCGGGACGTGGAGTGCCAGCCTCATCTTCGACATCGCCGCCAAGGCCGGTCACGACACCGCTGCCTTCGCACAGGGTTCGCGCTGGTTGATCGGCATCGGGATCCTCGGAGCTCTGCTCGCGGCCATCTGGGGATCGATCGACTTCAGCGCCATTCCTCGAGGCACGGTGGCGTACCGGACCGGCCTCACCCACATCTGCCTGAACCTGGTCGTGATCGCGCTGTACGTGATCAACTTCTTCGTCCGCGGCGATGACGAGACTGTCGGCACGCTGCCACTGATCCTGTCGATCGTGGGCATCGCTGTCCTGGGGGCGTCGGGCTTTCTCGGCGGAAAGCTCGCGTATCGCTTCGGCGTCCGCGTCGCGGACGAGCAGACCCAGGCGGAAGGCTTTCGCTGACCTGATTGCCCATGCAGGCCTTCTGCCGGAGGTGCGGGAGTGGTTCACGTCGAAGAGGTGCCATATGGGCAGTGGATCGACTGGTGGCCGCTGATGAAGGCGATGGGCAGCGACGACTCGGCCATCCGGGCCGCTGCCCGCTTCGAGGCCATGGCGCACGACCCGCACTGGTGCGTGCTCGGCGCGTGGGCCGACGGCCGGCGATCGGGCTACGCGGCGGTGCAGGACCTCGGCACCCACATCCGGCACGGTGACGCCCACCGGATGGCGCGACTACACGATCTGTTCGTGGACGAGGAGTTCCGCGGCCGAGGGATCGGCAGAGCGCTGATGGAGGCCGTCATCGACTGGGCGCGAACGCGTGTGCGGTACCTGGAGTGGCAGGCGGGCGCCGAGACCTCCGCGCCGTTCTACGAGCACCTGGGCTACCGGGGTCTTGCCTATCCGCAGCCCGACCACCCGACGTTCGACCTCGACCTCCGGACCGTCGATCGCTAAGCGGGCTTGACCGCCTGCAGCGTGTAGGAGTGGGGGAGACGCTCGGGCCGATCCGCCAACTGGTACTCGCCGTCGGCGACCTTGGTCATTCGACCGGGGATCGCGTCCCAGGGAACGGTGTCGTGCTCCTTCAGCGTGGTGAGCACGAGACCGTGGTCGAGGATGGCGGTCACGATCTCGCCGATCCCGTGGCTCCACTCCTTGGTCAGCGTGTGCTCGAACTCGTAGTCGGTCTCGACGTAGGTGCCGCCCTCGTCCCAGATCAACGGATCGGCCTGCTGGAAGTACGGATAGTTCAGCACCAGCAAGTCGTCGTCGCGGTCGTCGGCGAGCGCCCACAGCACGGGATGACCCTCGCGCATGAACAGCCGGCCTCCGGGGCGGAGCAGGTCGGCGACGACGCCGGCCCACTGGTCGATGTCGGGCAGCCAGCACAGCGCCCCGACGCCGGTGAAGACGAGGTCGAACTGTCCCGGACCACCGAGTGCCTCGACCGCCGAGTAGACGTCGGCCTCGACGTAGTCGACGTCGACGCCCGCGCGCGCGGCGATCCGGCGGGCTTCGGCAAGCGATGCCGGGGAGAAGTCCAGCCCGGTCATGGTGGCGCCCATCCGGGCGAGCGACAGCGTGTCGGTGCCGATGTGGCACTGCAGGTGGACCCCGCGCAGTCCGCGGACGTCGCCGAGGAGTGGCCGGTCGAAGCGGACGACCTCACTCAGCCTGGCCGGCTCGTCGATCAGCCGTTGGACGGCATAGCCGGGGGAAGCGGCATGGGCGGGTGCGCGCTCGTCCCAGTTGGCCCGGTTGATCTCGAGGTAGTCGCTCATCCCGATGGCTCCGGGCCGGCACGGGCGACCCTGAGCTGCCCGGACTCGCTGGCACCGTTGCCGGAGTGCTCCCCGTCAGCGGCCACCAGGTCCACCTGGTCAGGATTCCGGCGAAGGTAGACCCGGGTGTAGGGGCAGGCAGGAATCAGTCGGCAGCCGCGTGCGCGCAGGTCGTCGAGCGCGGCACTGGTGAGCATGCCGGCGTACCCCTTGCCGCGATGGTGCACCGGCGTCGTCGTGTGCTCGAAGGCGACCGTGTCGCCCGACACCGAGTAGGTGATCTCGCTCAGCACGGTGGTACCCCTCGTCAACCGGTACCGGAGGGCCCGCTCGTCGTGCTCGACCCGAGGCTCCCGCATGCTCACCAGCGTAGGTCTGCCGGCAACGCGCGGCGGGGTGGCGGTGGCGGCCCGTTTCGGACCGCCACCGGCCCGTTGCCGTTCGACGCTAGTGACAGTCGTAGAGCAGTGACTACGTCACGTCGAGACGCTGGCCCACGTAGATCGTGTGCGGGTTCTTGAGGACCGAACGGTTGCGGTCGTAGACCGCCTTCCATCCGCCCTTCTGGTGCCGCTTGTAGGCGATCCGGGACAGCGTGTCGCCCGACACGACCGTGTACTCGGCGTACCCGTCGCCCGGCCCCTTCGGCGCCTTCTTCGGGGCCTTCTTGGTCTTGCCGCGCGGGTCACCGGCCTTGTCCTTCTCGGTCAGACCCAGTTGGCGGGAACAACTCGGCCACGCCTTCCAGCCCTGCACCTTGAGCACCTTCTCGGCGGTGAGGATCTGCCCCATCCTCGAAGCCAGGTCGGCTCTCTTGGCGTACTTCTTGCCACCGAAGCCGATCCACGTCGGCTGGCCGAACTGCAGCCCGCCGTAGTAGCCGTTTCCGGTGTTGACGTGCCATCGACCGGTCGACTCGCACATGGCGAGGCGGTCCCAGGTCTTGCCCGTGGCGGCCTGCGCCGGTCCGGCGAAGGCGATGGGGCTTGCCGCCAGAGCGCCGACGACGGCGCCGGTGAACGAGAGGCGGACTGCCATTCTGCGCCCAGATCCGCGTCCAACCTGGCTGGCTTTGCTCGGTGTTCGCCGGGCATTGCGCCCGCCACCGGTGTTTCTGGACAGCATCATGCGATCTCCGATCAGTCGCCTCCGGAGTTAGCTGTCGGGTTCGGGCGATCGGTGCCCGGCCGCTTACGGCGGCTACACCCCCAGGTCTGGCAGGACCGACATCGGGTCCCCCGGCCCCGTCCGAGAAGGGGAGTGGGCTGATCCGGTCGGACGGGGTTGGGCGGCCCCGGATCAGGAACCACGAATAAGTGGCTCTCTCCCACGGTAAGCGTAAGGATTCGGAAGGGGCAATACAGACAAAATAGAATAAACGGTATACAAGCCTGATAAAGCCCGTATTGCTCCCGCATTCACGCTCAGGGCTGTCCGGATCTGGACGCGCCGAATTCTCTGCCGATCACCCGGAGTGGCTGACTCGACGGAGCAGAAGCGTCAGCCGCTGACCTCGGACCGGTCGCCCGACCAGAGCGTGTGGAAGTCGCCTTCGTCGTCGGTGCGGCGATAGGTGTGCGCACCGAAGAAGTCGCGTAGTCCCTGGATCAGGTTCGCCGGCAACCGGTCGGCGCGCAGCCCGTCGTAGTAGGCGAGCGAGGAGGAGAACCCCGGCGTCGGTACGCCGGTTGCCACCGCCAGGCCGACGACGCGGCGCCACGACTCGACCGAGTTGGCCACCGCCTCGGCGAAGTGGTCGTCGACCAGCAGCGAGGCCAGGTCCGCGTCCCGCTCGTAGGCCTCGGTGATCCGGTCGAGGAAGCGCGCCCGGATGATGCATCCGCCGCGCCAGATCTTGGCGATCGCGCCGAGGTCGACGTCCCAGCCGTACTCCTTGGCCGCCGCGGCGATCTGGTCGAACCCCTGCGCGTAGGCGACCACCTTCGAGGCGTACAGCGCGCCGCGGACGTCGTCGATGAGTTGCTGGCGGTCGGGAATCTGCACGTCGGAGGTGCCCGCGGCCAGGCCGTGCGCCACCGCCCGCTGCTCGCCGTGACCGGACAGGGCGCGGGCGAACACCGCCTCGGCGATACCGGAGACCGGGACGCCAAGGTCGAGGGCGCTCTGGACCGTCCAGCGGCCGGTGCCCTTCTGCTCCGCGGCGTCCTGCACGATGTCGACGAAGGCGTTGCCGGTCCGCGCGTCGACGTGGCCCAGCACGTCCGCCGTGATCTCGATCAGGAACGACTCGAGGTCGCCCTCGTTCCACGACGTGAAGACCTCGGCCAGCTCGGCCGCCGGCATGCCCGTGGTCCGGCGCAGGATGTCGTAGGCCTCGGCGATCAGCTGCATGTCGGCGTACTCGATGCCGTTGTGCACCATCTTCACGAAGTGGCCGGCGCCATCGGTGCCGATGTGGGTGCAGCAGGGCTCGCCTTCGACCTTGGCCGAGATCTCCGCCAGCATCGGACCGAGAGCATCCCAGGAGTCGGTGGATCCGCCCGGCATGATCGACGGCCCCAGGAGCGCGCCCTCCTCGCCGCCGGAGATGCCGGTGCCGACGAAGTGGATGCCGCGCTCGCGCAGGGCGTGCTCGCGGCGCCTGGTGTCCTCGAAGTGCGCGTTCCCGCCGTCGGCGATGATGTCGCCGGGCTCGAACGCGTCGGCGAGTTCGTCGATCACGGCATCGGTGCCGGCGCCGGCCTTGACCATGATGATCGCCCGGCGCGGCCGCTCCAGCGCCGCGGCGAACTCGGCGATCGTCGTGGTGGGGACGAAGTCGCCCTCATCGCCGTGGTCACGCACGAGGGCGTCGGTGCGTGCCTGCGTCCGGTTGTGCAGCGCGACCGTGAACCCGTGTCGGGCGAAGTTGCGCGCGAGGTTGTGCCCCATCACCGCCAGGCCGGTGACGCCGACCGCGGCCCGGCCGGAACCGCTCGTCGCGCCGGACTGCTCGTTGCCCGTCGGCGCTTGCGTGGTCTCCGACATCAGCCACCTCCATGATCTGCCCGGACCGGGCACCCGCCCGACGGCTTTCCCGCCGGATTGTGCCGCAGGCCCCGGTGGCTGTCGCTGCCGGTATCAGGACGGGTGGCTGCGGGTTAGGACTGCCGGGTCGCGTTGCCGGTGGCACGCACGCCTCGGCCCGGATCGGTCTGACATCCTCGCGCCATGACGGCGACGAAGCCGGTCGCGGGCGGTCGGCGGCTCGGCGACCTGGTCGACCGGGCGCTGCTGACGCCGCGCGATGCCTGGCGGCTGGGTCGGCGGTCCGCGCACGACCGCGCGGACCGACTGCGGGCGAGGGGCTGGTTCATCGCCCAGAGCGCCATCGGTGCGGGCCTCGCCTGGTTCGTGGCGGGGACCCTGCTGCACCACGTCTCGCCGTTCCTCGCGCCGATCGCGGCGTTGATCGTGCTGGGCCAGAGCTACGGGCATCGCATCCGTCGCACGCTCGAGGTCGTGGTGGGTGTCGCGATCGGGGTCGCGGTCGGTGACGTGTTCCGGATCGTGTTCGGCGTCGGCTGGTGGCAGGTGACGGTTGTCGTCCTGGCGGCGATGGTCGTGGCCCTGCTGCTGGGTGCCGGTCAGCTGATGGTGACGCAGGCCGCCGCACAGGCCGTGGTCGTGACGGCGATCGTTGCCCCGCACGGGCCGTTCGACCGGTGGATCGATGCGCTCGTCGGGGCGTTGATCGCCCTCGTGCTGACGCTGGTCGCACCAAGCAAGCCGTTGCGGGAGCCCCGCCGGCTGGCGGCAGCGGCCCTGCGCGAGATCGCCGACATCCTCGAAGCGGCGCATGCGGCGGTGGTCGCCGGCGACCAGGAGGCCGCCGAGGACGCGCTGGGTCAGGCACGCGACACCGAAGAGATGCTGACCCGCCTCACCGAGGCCGTGCAGGAAGGCGTGGCGGCCGGGAGCGTGTCATTGCGGCGGGCGAAGAACCTCGCCGTCGCCCGCGAGGTCGAGGAGCTGACCACGCCCACCGACCGGGCCGCGCGCAACCTGCGGGTGCTCACCCGACGACTGGAGGTGGCGATCTGGCGGCACGAACCGCTGGCCGACGCGACCGTTCAGGGAATCGACGATCTGGCGGCCACCTGCCGGTTCCTGGCCGAGTCGGTCGAGGTCCGGGCAGCCGGCGGCGGGCCGGGAGAAGCTGGAGGAGCTGACCGCGGCGCTGGCCGGGATACCGGGCACGGCCTCGTTGTCCGACGCCGTCGTGTGCGCTCTGCTGCGCTCGATCGTCGTCGATCTGCTCGAGGTCACCGGCCTCACCCACGATCAGGCCCGGAACCTGATGCCGCCCGCGCCGGCCTAGCGGGTCACCGGCTCCGGCGGCGACCCGAACTGTCGCCCAGCTGGGAGATCGGGCTGGCGCCGTCGGACCGCTGAGCCTCCAGACCACTGGCACCGTCCCCGATGAGGCCGAGCACCTCCTCGTGCAACAGCGAGTTCGTGGCCACCGCGTTGCCGCCGTTCGGCCCGTCGGCGCCGGACAGGTCGCTGAACCGGCCGCCCGCCTCCGTGACGATGATCGCGCACGCGGCCATGTCGTACAGCTCGAGCGACGGCTCGGTGGCGATCTCCACCGACCCTTCGGCGAGCAGCATGTAGGACCAGAAGTCGCCGAAGGCACGGGTGCGCCAGCAGCGCCGCATCAGGTCGAGGAACGGCACCAGCCGGCCGAGCCGCTGCCAGCCGTCGAGGTCGGAGTACGACAGTTGCGCGTCCGTCAGCCGCGACACCGAGCTCACCCTGCAGGCCTTGGCATTCATCAGGTTCTTGCCGGCATGGGCGCCGTCGCCCTTGGAGGCCCACCACCGCCGACCGAGGGCGGGAGCGCTCACGACGCCGGCGACCACCTCGTCGCCCTCCATGAGCGCGATCAACGTGGCCCAGACGGGGATGCCGCGGACGTAGTTGTGGGTGCCGTCGATCGGGTCGACCACCCATCGCCGGGTGCCGTACCCCGTGTCGGGGATCTCCTCGCCGACCACCGCGTCGCGTGGCCGTGCTCGCGACAGGGTGCGGCGGATCATCTCTTCGACGGTGGTGTCGGCGTCGCTGACGAACGAGTGGTCGGGCTTGGTGGACACGTGCAGGTCCTGCGCGCGGAACCGGCTCATGGTCAACGAGTCGGCATCGTCGGCGAGCAGATGCGCGAGCCGGACGTCGTCGAGATGGCGGGACGGCATGCGCGTCACCGTAGCCCTTCGAACGGCCCTACCGGGGAGGAAACCCAGCCCTGCCGAGAAAAGAGCCGCTGGGCTCAGTCCGGCTCGTCGCCGCCGGCGCGCGCGTCGAGGAGTCGTCGGAAGCTGGCCACCCGGTTGGCGTCGAGCTGACCCTCGGCGACGGCGATGTCGAGCCCGCACTCGGGCGTCCCGGTGGTGTGCGGGCACGCGCGCGGACAGGCAGCAGTCGCCTCGGTGAGGTCGTCGAAGGCAGCGAGAACCCGGTCGGGTCGGACGTGGCCGAGCCCGAACGAGCGCACGCCGGGGGTGTCGATGATCTCTCCGCCGCCCGGCAGCTCGAGGGTCACCGCAGAGGTGGACGTGTGGCGGCCGCGCCCGGTGTTGTCGTTCACGTCGCCGGTGGCCCGGTTGGCCTCCGGGACGAGGGCGTTGACCAGCGTGGACTTGCCGACGCCGGAGTGGCCGACGAGCACGGTGGCCCGTCCCGCCAGCGCAGCCCGCACGTCGTCGGTGGGCTGGTCGCGACCCGCCACCACCACGAGCACACCAAGTGGCTCGTACAGCCCGATCAGCTCCGCGGGATCGGCCAGGTCGGCCTTGGTGACGATCAGCACCGACTCCATCCCGGCGTCGAAGGCGGCCACCAGGCACCGGTCGATCAGCCGAGGGCGTGCGGGCGGGTCGACGACTGCCACCACGACCGCCAGCTGGTCGGCGTTGGCGACCACGACGCGCTCGACCGGGTCGTCGTCGTCGGGCGTGCGGCGCAGCTCGGTGCGCCGTGGCTCCACCCGCACTGCCCGCGCGAGCGTTCCGTCCTCGCCAGACAGGTCGCCGACCAGGCGGACCCGGTCGCCGACCACGATGCTGCGCTTGCCGAGCTCACGCGCCTTGGTGGCGGACACCACCACCGGAGCTGCTGCGTCGATGCGGCACGTGAAGCGGCCGCGGTCGATCGTCAGCACGTGCCCGATCTCCGAGGCGGAGTAGTCGGGGCGTTGCTTGGTGCGCGGCCTGCTGCGACGCCCGGCGCGGACGTACTCCTGTTCCTCGTCGCGGTCGCGGGTCATGCAGCTCCAGCCGGCAGGTCGCCCTGGCCGTCGGGTAGTGGTGCGTCGCCATCCGAATCGAGCATCGACGTCCACAGCGCGCAGAAGGTGGGGAGCGTCTTGGCGACCGTGCCGACATCGCCGATGACGATCCCGGGAACGCGCAGGCCCAGCAGCGCCGCCGCATGCACCATGCGGTGGTCGCCGTAGGTGGCGACGCGTGCCGGAACCAGGGCAGCGCCGGTTGGCCGGATCGACAGCCCGTCGGTGGTCTCGTCGGCGGGCACGCCGACGCGGCGCAGCTCGGTGGCCAGCGCCGCCAGCCGGTCGGTCTCGTGGTGTCGAAGGTGGGCGATGCCGCGCAACAGGGTCGGACCGTCGGCGAACGCGGCGACGGCGGCGATGACCGGCGTCAGCTCGCCGACCTCGTGCAGGTCCAGGTCGGCGCCGGTGATGCGGCCCGTTCCGGTGACAGTGACCGAGCCGTCAGCCGACGTGGCCCGCCCACCGAGGGCTTCCAGCAGCCACGGCAGTTGGCCGCCGGGTTGGGTGGTCCGATCCGGCCAGCCGGTGATCGTCACCTGCCCACCGGCGATCAGGGCGGCCGCGAGGAACGGGGCCGCGTTGCTGAGATCGGGCTCGATTGCCACGTCCCGGGCGCGGATCGGGCCGGGGGAGACGTGCCACCTGTTCGGCTCGCCGTCGTCGACGCTGACCCCGCGCTGTCTCAACACGTCCACGGTCATCGCGATGTGCGGGAGCGACGGGATCGGCTTGCCGATGTGGACGACATCGATGCCGTGCTCGTAGCGGGCCCCCGCGAGCAGCAACGCGGACACGAACTGCGACGACGCCGAGGCGTCGATCTCCACCCGTCCGCCGACGACCGCTCCGGTTCCGTGGATCGTGACCGGGAGGGTGCCGCGACCGCCGTCGTCGACGCCGACGCCCACCGCCGCCAGGCCGCGAAGGACCGCGCCCATCGGCCGGGTCCTCGCGGCCTCGTCACCGTCGAAGGTCACGGAGCCGTCGGCTAGTGCGGCGACCGGAGGCAGGAACCGCATCACGGTTCCGGCCAGCCCGGTGTCCACTACCGCAGGACCGGCGAGCCTGCCCGGGGCGACGTTGAGTCCGCCCGGGCACTCCTCGATCGTGGTCCCGAGGGTGCGGAGCCCCGCGACCATCAGGTCGCTGTCGCGTGCCTCGAGCGGCGCGAGGATCCGCCCGGGCGCGTCGGCCAGCGCGGCCAGGACGAGTTCGCGGTTGGTCAGCGACTTCGAGCCCGGGATGGTGACCTCGGCCGACAGCGGGCCGGGTGCCGGCGGCGCCGGCCAGTCACCCACCGGCGGACTCGTCGCCTGCGCCCCCTGGTGCGTCGGTCTCGCCATTGCTGGCGGACGCGGGGCGGTCATGGCGTGCTCAGGCTCAGAACGGCAGTTCCGAGCGACCGAGCTTGGAGACCATCTTCGCCTCTCGCTTCGCGGTGCGCACGGAGCGGGAACCGGCCTTCTTCGCCGACTCCAGGCCGTGCTGGGTCCGCCAGGCGATGCTGGGCTGACCCTCGGTGTCCTGGGCGGCGAGCAGCAGCGCACCGAAGAGCGACGCGTTCTTGAGGAAGTGCCCGAACTGTTCCTTGCGGGCCGCCTTGTCGTCCTTGATCTGCCAGAACGCGTGCCGCGCGATCGTGGTGGGGATGATCGACAACGCCAGGAGGCCGGCACCGGAACGACGGCCCTTGCCGGTGGCGAGAAGGAGCCCGCCGAGGACCTGCGCGGCGCCGTTGAGACGCACCAGCGTCGCAGGGTCGTCGGGGATGTGCCCGGCGACGCTCTCCGGTGCGAGCCGGTGCAGCAACGGCTGGAGCTTGTCCGCGACCGGCTCGGCCCCGTCGACGAGCGGTTGCGGGTTCTTCACGGCCTGCGCACCCATGAACACGAACAGTCCGGCAAGCAACGGTCGGGCAACTCTCCTCAACACGGCGGCCTTCTTTCTGTGACGGGCGACAGATTCCGATGGAGCCACAGGCGAACTCGCGGTGGTGACGCCGCGGACAAGGCTACCCACCGGCGTCAGGGAGTCAGCCGGTGCAGGTCGCGCGGGAACAGCGTCGCCTCCCGGACGTTGTCGAGTCCCACCAGCCGGGCGACGAACCGTTCGAGCCCGAAGGCGAATCCGCCGTGGGGTGGCATCCCGTGCCGGAACGGTGCCAGGTAGCTGGCGTAGTCCTCGGGCCGCTCCCCGCGGGCCTCGATCGCGCGCACGTAGTCCTCGTGGCGCGACAGCCGCTGGCCACCGGTCACCAGCTCCAGGCCGCGGAAGAGCAGGTCGAAGGAGTTGCTCCACCGCGGGTCGTCCGGCTGCGGGTGGGTGTAGAAGGGCCGCTTGCGCATCGGGTAGCCGTAGACGAAGACGAAATCGCTCCCGTGCTCGCTCCGGCCCCATTCGCCCAGCGCCCGTTCGTGGTCTGGGGCGAGGTCCGGCTCGTCCGGCGCCGCCCCCACCAGATCCAGCGCCTGGGAGAAGTGGATCGACGGGAAGGTCGCTGGTGCCATCGGCATCGTGACCGCCGCCGCCGTGACGCTCTCGGGCTGGGCAGCGACCGCGGCCAGCATGCCGTGCACCACGTCGGTGGCCACCGCCATCACGTCGCGGTGGTCGGCGATGAAGCCCATCTCGGCGTCGAGCGAGGTGTATTCGGCGAGGTGCCGGACGGTGTCGTGCGGTTCTGCTCGGAAGACGTGGCCGACCTCGAAGACCCGCTCGAACACCCCGACCATCGCCTGCTTGTAGAACTGCGGCGACTGGGCCAGGAACGCCTCGGCGCCGAAGTAGTCGATGCCGAACACGTTGGCACCGCTCTCGGTGGCGTTCGCGACGATCTTGGGCGTGCTGATCTCGGTGAACCCATGGGCTGTGAGGGCAGCGCGAAAACCCGCCAGCGCGGCTGCCGACAGCGTGAACACGGCCCGACGGGCCGGATGGCGCAGCGTGACGTCGGCGTGGTCGAGCAGCGTGGCCAGCTGGAGGTCGAGGTGGGGACGCCACAGCTCGACCGCCACCGGCTCCGAGACGGCCGACAACACGGTGATGGTCGGCTCGGTGATCTCTATCCCGCCGGGTGCCGCGTCATGGCGCACAGCCGTGCCGTCCACGCGAACGACGGATTCCTCCGGCAGGTCGGCCAGTAGCGCTCGCTGGTGGTCGTCGCCGACGACGATCTGGATCAGCCCGGTGCGGTCTCGCAGGATCAGGAAGTCGACTGCCTTGAGCCGCCGCCGACGGTGGATCCAGCCGGAGACCGACACCGCGCCCTCGCCGTGAGCAGCCAGGTCGGCGGCCATCGTGCGGACGTCGGCAGCCTGGTCGCGTTCTGGGTGGTCGCGTTCTGGCATCTGGGCACCTCCACATCGATCCGGTTCCCGGTGATGTGGGCGATGGGACGTGTCGCGGTGCCACCACATCTTCGCCACCGCAGCAGGTGCGGCAGCCTCGTGCGTCGTTGCCTGGCTCGGGAGTGTCTTCACCCGGATGACGAGGCCGCCTTCACAGCAACGGCGGCTCTCTCGGCTCGTCATGCCCCGGACTACTCGGTTCCGTCTCAGCCGCTGCAAGCGTAGTCCCGGTCCTAGGCTGTCGGCCATGTGTGGGCGTTACGCGGCGAGTGCGGACATCGACGACCTCGTCGAGGAGTTCGAGGTCGACATGGTGAGCGAGCGGGCGGGTGAGGAACCCCTCCCGCCCGACTACAACGTGGCACCGACCAAGCAGGTGTACGCGGTACTCGAACGGGTCTCGAAGACCGATGACGAGGTCACCCGGCGGCTGGCGCAGATGCGCTGGGGGCTCGTGCCGAGCTGGGCGAAGGACGTGAAGATCGGGTCGCGGATGATCAACGCGCGCCTCGAGACGGCCGCAGAGAAGCCCGCCTTCAAGCGGGCATGGGCAGCCCGACGGTGCATCCTGCCGGCCGACGGCTTCTACGAGTGGTACCAGCCAGACGGCGACGGCAGCCGCAGGGCCAAGAAGACGCCGTTCTTCATCCGGGCCCGCGAGGGCGAACGGCTCGCGATGGCCGGGCTGTACGAGTTCTGGCGGGACGACTCCATCCCCGAGGGCGAGCCGGGGGACTGGGTCGTCTCGTGCACCGTGCTCACCACCAGCGCCACCGACGACGTCGGCCGGCTGCACGACCGGATGCCCCTGCTCGTGCCGGCGGAACAGCGCGACCGGTGGCTGGATCCGAAGACTCCCGGGCCGTCGGACCAGGAGATCAGCGCGGTCCTGCTGCCGGCGCTGCCCGGCATTCTCGAGGCCTATCCGGTGTCGACCGCGGTCAACAACGTCGCGAACAACGGCCCAGAGCTGATCGAGCCGGTGCCGGATGGTGCGTGAGCGGCTGGTCCCGCTCGCCCAGGGCGACGCCAGGGTGGTGATCGACGCACCGGTAGGCGGCGCCGGTGCCGGCCGGAGTGTCGTGGTCCTCGGGCATGGGGCCGGTGGTGGCCCGGGCGCACGCGACCTGGCGGCGCTGGCTGGCGCGTTGAGCAGTGACGGCCACCTCGTGCTGCGGTTCGTCCAGCCGTACCGCGTGGCCGGCCGCAAGGCCCCCGGCCCTCCAGCGGGCCTGGACGCGGCGATGACGTCGATGGTCGAGTGGCTGCAAGGTCGTGGAGCGGGTGCGCTGCGCCTTGGCGGTCGCCCGCTCGTGCTCGGCGGGCGCTCGTCGGGCGCCAGGGTGGCCTGCCGCACCTCGCACTCACTCGGCGCAGCCGGGGTGCTCTGCCTGGCGTTTCCGCTTCGCCCACCCGGGAGGCCTGAGGTCACCCGCATCGAAGAGCTCGCGAAATCGGTGCGACCCACGCTCGTCCTCCAGGGCACTACCGACGTGTTCGGGGATGCGGCGTCGGTCCGGCGAGAACTCAGGATCGTCGCGGCCGATGACGGCATCGAGGTGGTGGAGGTCGAGCGCACCGGCCACGAGCTCACCATCGGCCGGTCGGCGAGCGCGAGCGTCCCGGCCCTTGTCGTGGATGCCGCCCGGACGTTCGTCGACGCCGTGGCCCACGACTGAGGGCAGCGGACACGTCCACGCGGCCGCGGGAATGCCGGCGCCGTTCGCCTCGTTGAGTGCAACAGGCGGCTGGACCTCGACCCTCGTGGTCCGGAGCCTCGTGGAGGCCCGAGCATGTCCCTGGCAACACTTGCAACGCCCGACCACCGGCCGTGGGCGAGTTCGGATGATGCCCAGGTGCACGGGCCGGCACCTGGCCCACGCGTAGGCTCAGTCCCGATGCCATCTGAGTCGATTACCGCTGACACGAGCGCCTCCGACGACGTGACCCCCTCGAGCAACGCGCCCGCCCACGAGCCGGCAGAGACCGACATCGAGCGCGGAGCCCGGTTCGAGCGGGACGCTCTGCCGTTCCTTGACCAGCTCTACGGCGGGGCGTTACGGATGACCAGGAACCCCGCGGATGCAGAGGATCTGGTGCAGGAGACGTTCGCCCGGGCGTTCGCCTCGTTCCATCAGTTCACCGAGGGCACCAACCTGCGCGCCTGGCTCTACCGCATCCTGACCAACACCTTCATCAACTCCTACCGGCGTCGTCAGCGTGAACCGCAGAACACCTCCACCGGTGAGATCGAGGACTGGCAGATCGCCCGGTCGGAGCCGACCGGCTCGTCGTCCACGCAGTCGGCAGAGATGACGGCACTGGAGAGGCTGCCCGACAGTGCGGTGACCAACGCCCTGTCGAACCTGCCAGAGGACTTCCGCCTCGCCGTGTACCTGGCTGACGTCGAGGGCTTCGCCTACAAGGAGATCGCGGAGATCATGGGGACGCCGATCGGGACGGTGATGTCGCGCCTGCATCGCGGGCGCGCACTTCTGCGCGGCCAGCTCACCGATCTGGCGGCCGAACGCCGTCTGGTACCGCAAGTCTCGGGCACGCCCGGGGAGGACGACGACTGATGGCCGGCGACGACTGCGCCAAGGCGCTCGAGCAGATGTACTCGTTCCTGGACGCGGAGCTGGACAGCGCCAGCAGCCGCAGGATCCAGGAGCACCTCGACGAGTGCGGACCCTGCCTACAGCACTTCGACCTCGAGCGGGTGGTCAAGCAGCTCGTCGTGCGGTCGTGCGGCAATTCCCACGCCCCGGAGGAGCTGCGGGTGCGGGTCCTCAGCCGGATCCGCGACGTGCAGGTCGCGATCGATCCGGACGAGCAAGGTTCGGCCTAGGACTGCCGCCGGGCCGGGAGGAACGGCTCGGTGTCGCCGAGACACAAAGATGGGCCGGAGACCGGCCCATCCTTTACGTCCGCTGAGTAGGCAGTGCCCGATCAGAGGCAGTGCCCGATCAGAGGCAGTGCCCGATGAGAGGCAGTGCCCTCAGGCGTTGGGGCGCTTGCCGTGATTCGCGGCGTGCTTGCGGCGCGCACGCCGCTTGCGTCCGGTCTTTCCCATGGTGGCTACCTCCTTGTTGCGATGCAGGCCCTCGAGTCGGGCACCCGACGCGCCGGCGCACGTCGAGTGAGGCCGCGCACCTTCGGTCCGCATGCTATCCCGCGCTGAGGACGAGCTCCTCGCACGGTGCGGTCCGGTGAACCTGCCGGCGGCCGAGAGTCTGGCCAATAGCGGTCACGCTGAGTAGTCGAATAAGTGTCGTGCACCAGGAATCCCGACAAAAGTGGCTCAACGTAATCAAGCGGGAGAAAGAAATTCTGCGTGTGCCGCAATCGCCCGATTTACTACGATTTGTCGTATGGACCGAATCGGCGTCGAGGTGACAATCTGCGCATCGCGAAGAGTAGCGAGTCGGACAAACTTCCGTTTGCTTCTCACCGCCAGTAGCGTAGGCCTTCGAGTCGTTGTTCCCACCGAGGCATGATGGCAGCAACGCGTTACAGGTAAGCGAAAGGGAGTGACGATATGCGCAGTTTCGTCTGGGAGTGGTGACTACCGGCAAGCATTGCGCACAGCTCACTAACCAAGCTGGCGCTGGCGGGGAATGCTTGACAAACAGGGTCCAAGCACCGGGTTCTTGAAGCCCGAACGCATTTGACATCGCAAAGAGGGCTTCCAGCCGGCAACGGCCGAAGCCCTCTTTTCTGTCTGCATCGAGACTGCCTGACCGCGGAATCCGGTCATCCTGCGTAATCAAGAGTGCAGAAGTCACTGACCCCGGCTACTCGCAGTGACAGAGCCCCTTCTGCTGGGGTCGATGACCGCCGAGTTCTCGATGTCGTGTCGAGCGATTCTGTGCCATCATTACGCAGAGTCATCGGACTTGGGGATCGCGTGTCTGTCCCGTCACCCGTCCTGAGGACCGCTCGGCACACCGACGAGGCAGGGATGGGGGCAGGCATGACCGAGAAGGCCAAGATGCGGCCCGCCGTGCGCCTCTACATCGCCGCCAACGTCGCCGGTGCGTTGGCGATTGCCGTCTTCTGCCTGCACGACCCGAGCAAGTACCCGCTGCAGCTCGTCTTCTTCCTCCTCCTGCTGCCGGCCAGGCAGCTGACCCTTCGTGCCACCGCGGGCGGCCCCTCACTGTCGGTCGGAGCCGTGTTCACCGTTGCCAGCTTCGCGCTGCTCGGTCCCTACGGAGCCATCTGCGCCATCGCTACCACGGTCTGGCCGCGTCCGGTGGTGCCCTTGACCAAGCGGCTCTTCAACGGGTCGGAGTGGATGATCGCCTGGTTCGCCGCCGGGTGGGTCTTCTGGCTCGTGGACGGAACCCAGGTGACCGCCGAGGTGACCTTGGACAGCACGGTCGCCGGTGTCATGCTGCCGCTGCTCGCCGGCCTGCTGACGCTGACCGTCGTCAACATCGTGCTGCTCACCTTCGTGCTGGTGCTCTCCCGCGAGCCTCGCGCCTGGGGAATGCTCAAGCTGCTCTGGTCGAGCTCGAACATCTGGCAGATCCTGATCGCGATCGTGGCCTACATGGTCGTTGCGGTGGGCCGGAGCACAGGTGGCCCGGCGGTTGTCGTGCTGATCCTTCTTCCGATCGTCGTCGCGCAGGTCGCGATCTCTCGTGCGGAGATCGCCGAACGCAATCACCAGGCCACTCTGCAGGCCCTGGCCACCGCGCTGGAGACCAAGGACCCGTACACGCGAGGTCACGGCGAGCGCGTCGGCAAGGGTGCGCTGGCCATGGCCAAGCACCTGGACTGGCAGCCGGATCGCACGGAGATGATCGGCCGGGCCGGCCTCCTGCACGACGTCGGGAAGATCGCCGTCCCCACCAGGGTCATCCGCAAGGACAGCAAACTCACCTTCGCCGAGTACGAGGCCGTCCAGCTGCATCCGCTGCGTGGCGTCGAACTCATCCGCAGCATCGGGTTCCTGTCCGAGACCATCGACGGCATCCGTCATCACCACGAGCGGTTCAACGGCACCGGCTATCCAGCCGGCCTGAAGGGATACGCCATCCCCGAGTTCGCCCGGGTGCTGGCGGTCGTCGACGCGTTCGACGCCATGACCACGGTGCGGACCTATCGCGCGGCCCACAGCCGGGACGAGGCGCTCGACGAGCTGGTCGCCGGCAGCGGCGAACAGTTCGACCCGTTCTTCGTGAAGGCATTCGTGGAGATCACGCAGTCCGGCACGTACGTCCCGGACACACCTCCGGTGATCTACCCCGACGACCTGGCCGGCGCGGCGATGCTCATCGACGACGACGGGGTGGCCCGCTCCGGGCTGCTACGGGGTGACGGCAGTTGAGACGGATCGGCTCACCTCGCGAGGCTGCCGTCCTGTTCGTCATCGTCGCGGTAGCCCTGGTTCTGCCCGCGGCGGCCCTGACGATCGCCAGGGGCATGGACGGCTCGACGATCACGATGATGGTGGTCTTCGTCGGTGTCGTGGCCATCGGGGAGGTCCTGCAGGTCCCGCTGCCGGGTGACGTCCGCGTCGCCGCGCCGCTGTCCTTCGCCGGCGGCCTGGCGCTGGCGATCTGGATCGAGAAGCCGGACAACCCGGTTCCGACTCCGGCGTACCAGGTGGTGACGATCTACTTCCTCGGGCTGCTGGTCGGCGGGCTTGCGCAGATCCTCGGCCACCGACGACCAGACCTGGGAGCGATGGGTGCCCGGTTGCTGGGAGTCAGCACCGCGGCCGGACTGTCCTTCCTGCTGCACCGCCTGAACGGCACGGACCCGTTCGTCAGCAGCAGTTCGCTGTGGGCCTTGCTGCATGTGCTCGTCGCCGTGGTGGGGTCCGCGGTGATGCTGGTCGCCTGTGTCGTCGTCGCCGAACGGCCGGACGTGATGAGCCTGCGCACCCGGCTGACCGACGAGTTCACCTTCTCGATCGTCGAGGCACCGGCGGTGATCGCCACCGCGGTCCTGATCGCGATCGGCAGGTGGGACCTGTGGCTGTGGTCGATCCCGGTGTTCATGACCCCGCTCGTACTCACGGTCGTGTCGTTGCGGCAGTTCGCGATCATCCGGCAGACGCAGTGGCAGACCATCCAGGCGCTGTCGAGGGCCACCGAGCTCGCGGGGTACACCGAGCCCGGGCATGCCGCCCGGGTGGCGCGGCTCAGCATGCTCATGGGCGGCGACCTGGGTCTGCCGGTCCGGCGCCTGCGCCGGCTCGAGTCGGCCGCGCTGATGCACGACGTCGGCCAGCTGTCGCTGCCCGACCCGATACCCGCCGGCGCCACGGTGCTGGCGACGGTGGCTCAGCAGGTCGACATCGCCCGGCGCGGTGCCGAGGTCATCCGCCGGACCGGGGTCATGGACCAGGTCGCCGACGTCATCGAACTCAGCGCGGTCCCGCTCGCCGTCATCAACAAGGGCTACCACGACGACGGTGGGGTGATCGCGGTGCGTGGTCCGGAAGGCCGGCCGCCCGCCGACATCACGCTGGAAGCGGGGATCGTCCGGGTCTCGAACGCCTTCGACGACCTCGTCGGCGCGGAGCCCAGCTACCAGCGCCAGCAGATGGCGATGGAGCAGATCCGCGTGGGTCAGTACACGAGCTTCGACCCGCAGGTCATCGACTCCCTCGACCGGGTGCTGAGTCAGCCCGACGCCGGCTCGCGCGGGTGGCACGCCACCACGTGACCGCGTGCCGGGCTCCAGGTCCGTGCTCCGGGGCGCACTAGGCTGCCTCGGGTGCCCTCGCTGGATGAGGTCGCGAGCCGTCACACGACGCTGGCCGCGGCCGAGATCGACCGGCTCCGCCGCATCGTCTTGCACTGGCACCTGCTGGCCGACCTGTCCTTCGCCGACCTGGTGCTGTGGGTCGCCGACGCCGACGGTCTCGGCTACTGGGCCGCCGCCCAGATCCGCCCGACCACCGGCACGACGGCCTTCGCCGACGACCTCGTCGGCACCTTCGTGCAGCAGGGCCGCCGGCCGCTGATCGACGAGGCCTTCCGGACCGGACGGATCACCCGGGAGGGGGATCCCGAGTGGCGCGACGACATCCCCGTCCGGGTGGAAACGGTGCCGGTCGTCGACACCGAACGCGTGCTCGCCGTCATCGCCCGGACCACCACCATGCGTTCGATCAGGACCCCGAGCCAGCTCGAGGTGACCTACCTCCTGCTCGCGGCCGACCTCGCGCGGATGATCAGCACCGACCTGTTCCCCACCCACGACTCCGACGAGGCACTGGGCGGGTCGCCGCGCGTCGGCGACGGTCTCGCGCACCTCGATGCCGACGGCGAGGTGGTGTACGTGAGCCCCAACGGCCTGTCCGCGTTCCGCCGGCTCGGGCTCGCCGGCGACCTCGCCGGGCGGCGGCTGGGCGCCGTGGCCGCGGACCTGGCACCGCCCGACCGGCAGGCAGTCGTGGAAGGGCTCGAGCACCTGCTGTCGGGCCGGTCCGAGCGGATGCTCGACCTGGACAACGAGCGGGCGACGATCACCATCCGGGTGGTCCCGCTCCGTCCGGGTGGCCGGCACACCGGCGCTCTGGCACTGACGCGCGACATCACCGACCTCCGCCGTCGGGAGCGCGAGCTGCTCAGCCGCGAGGCGACGATCCGGGAGATCCACCATCGGGTCAAGAACAACCTCCAGACGGTCGCGGCGCTGCTGCGCATGCAGTCACGCCGGACCGACGACAAGTCGGCCCGGTCGGCACTCGAGGAGGCCACCCGACGGGTCGGCTCGGTGGCGTTGGTGCACGACCTGCTCAGCCAGACCCTGACGGAGCGGGTGGACTTCGACGCCGTGCTGGACAGCCTGATCCAGATGGTCAGCGACGTGTCCTCGACGGGCGTGGCGGCCCGCATCGAGCGGACAGGGACCGTCGGTCAGGTGGACGCGGGCACAGCCACGACGCTGGCGGTCGCACTGACCGAACTCCTGGCCAATGCCCTCGAACACGGCGCCCGGGGGCGCGCCGACAGCACGATCGAGGTGACGGCCACGCCGTGTGCGCGAGCGGATGCGGCTCTCCGTCGACGACGACGGGCCGGGACTGCCGAAGGGCTTCGACGTGGAGACCACGCAGAGCCTGGGACTTCGGATCGTGCGCACCCTCGCCGAGTCCGAACTCGGCGGGCACCTGCTGGTCGGTCCTCGGCCGGGCGGCGTGGCCGGAACCCGGGCGGAACTGGACTGGCCGCACGGATAGGGTCCTGGATCGCATCCGGCGGCGCGAGGCCGTCGGACGGGATCCGGACGGAGTCGCCGTTATCCAGGACTTCCTTGCCGCCGCGACCAGGGAACCGGCGCTGGCCGATCTCATCGAGGCGGTCGAGCCGCTCGCCGACGGGCAGGGCCGCCTGTTCGGCGCTCGCCTTCGGGCGGACGGGTCGCGATGCGTCCTCAAGGTCGACCTCGGTGAGCTCGAGGCCGTGTGGATGCCAGCAGTCAGCAGTCGGAGTGCCGACGTCGTGCCGCACGTATATGCCCACGGGCGTTCGCTGGGACCACTCGACGTCAGCTGGATCCTGATGGACAACCACCCGTACCGCGGGCGGTCGGACAGTGCCGGCCTCGCCCGTGACGGTCATGGCGACGACGGCGCGGTTCCAGCTCTTGGCCGCCGATATCGCCTTGCCCAGCTATCCCATCGACGTCGAGTTCGTCCGGTGGTCGGCGGAGGCGGCCGCCGAGAACAACTGCCCGGGCCCGGTGGTCGACGTCATGCGCCGCATAGCGGCGCACGATGCCTGGCTGCGGTCACTGGGCGACTACGTCGTGGGCCACGGTGACGTCCACTTCTGGAACGCGGTGTCGACACAGCCTGAGGGGCCGTGGCGCCTGATCGACCCCATCCCGCGAACGGCCCCCTGGGCGTGGGACGCCGCCTACGCGCAGATGACGTCCGGTGTCCCCGAAACACCGGACCTGATCCGGCTGCTGGCGGCAGAACGCCAGCGGCTGGGGCTGCCTGTCTGCGGCATCGACGAGATCGGCGCGATCACGGTGGTGCTGCTGGGCTGGACCTCGATGATGTGGTGGGCGCTGTTGCCCGGCCGACGCGGCGATGCGTGGTGGTCAGGCGAGGTTCAGCGGCATGTCCAAGAGCTGGCGGATCTCGGCGATCAAGGGTGACGGCTCACTCGCGGCCTGGATGGGCCCGGGGCCGGTCGATCACAGACTCCGTGCGCGCGACCTCGCGGCGCGACGCTTGAGGGCGCGTCGCTCTTCCTCGCTGAGGCCACCCCAGACACCGGCATCCTGACCGGACTCGAGGGCCCAGGCCAGGCAGTCGTCGATCACGGGGCAACGCCGGCAGACAGCTTTGGCCTCCTCGACTTGCAGGAGGGCGGGGCCGGTGTTGCCGATGGGGAAGAACAGCTCAGGGTCTTCCTCCATGCAGGCGGCGCGGTGGCGCCAATCCATGTGAATCTCCTGTGCGGTGCGTGAACGGACGGGTAATTCTGCAATGAATACCCACGGACGAATCTGGGAAACGCAGGGCTGCCGGGCCCGGCAAACGTGACGGCAGGATCCGGTTGGGGACGCCCTTACGCTGTACCGAGATTACGACGGCCGTCAAGTGGTGGGTTGGCCCCCGGCGCTGGGCGCAGAGGAACACCGGAACACCACGTGAACGTTTTCACAGATGCTGTCACACCCGGGCGAGCCTGTGAACCGGAAATAATGTGGCGTCGGCAACACCCGGCCACGATTGCTGGCGCCAGATCCGCACCGCACGGCCGTAGCGTTGCGGCCCGTGTCCAGCACCACGCCATCGGAACAGCAGTCTTCCCGGCCCTCGATCGCCCGGACGGTGGCCGCCTGCCTGTTGTGGGGTCAGGGACTGGCCGTGCTGGTCCTTGCCGGTGTCCTGGCGCCGAGCGTGATGGACACCTCGACCGGCGGGGCGTGGCATCCGGGCGTGGCCGCGACGCTGGTTCTGGCCGCCGCGGTGGGTGCGGCGGCCCTGTTGGTCGGGACGGGTCTGCGCCGGTCGCTCCGGGGCGCACGCGCGGGCGGACTCGCGGTGCAGGCCGTACTGCTGGCAGCGGCCCTGCTGAGCCATCGGCCAGTGCTCATCGGCGTGGTGGCGGCGGTCACTGTCGTCACCTCCGCTGTGCTGCTCGCCCCGGCGCTCGTTCCGCGTCGCTTCTGCGCCGCCGGACAGCGGACGGGCCCCCGGCGACTGATCGCCGAGGGCCCGCACGGTCCGCCGATCGGCGGTTGCTCGGGCTAGGCCGCCTTGGTCTCGGCGAAGATCGTCGCGATCTCGTCGATCTTGGCGAGGAGCTGGTCGGCCGTTTCGACGGCGTGGCCGCCCTTGGTGCCGGTGGCGCCGGCGAGCTTCGTGGCCTCGTTCACCAGCGTGTGCAGCTGGGGGTACTTCTCGAAGTGCGGCGGCTTGAAGTAGTCGGTCCACAGCACCCACAGGTGCTCCTTGACCAACTGGGACCGCTGCTCCTTGATGAGGATCGCGCGGGTCCGGAAGTCCACGTCGTCGGAGGCTTCGATCTTCTCGCAGATCGCCTTGACCGACCTGGCCTCGATGGCAGCCTGCTCCGGGTCGTAGACGCCGCACGGCAGGTCGCAGTGGGCGCTGACTTCGATCGTGGGCGCGAAAAGCTTCGCGAGTGCGCGCATGTGAATCCCTTCGACAGCAGCGTTTGATGGTGGTCTGCGACTGCCCGATGTGGCGTGCACGGCACGACCCGTGGAGCGGCAGCAGCAGTAGATTTCGGACCCTACCCCGGCCCGATCGGCCGGCCGACAGCAGGCGGGAGCTCCGGGTCAGTGGGCAACGACAAGGGCGCGGACCGAGGCCGCCTGGGCTTCGCGGTCGTGCGCGGGCGCTCGATGCTGCCCACCCTGTCCGAGGGCGACCGGCTGCTGGTGCGGTATCTCCCGGCGCCTGCAGTCGGGTCCCTCGATCCCGGACGGCTGGTGGTGTGCCTCCCACCGGACCGGCCGGTCGCGGTGAAGCGGCTCAGCCGGCGTGATGTCGATGCCTGGTGGGTGGCAAGCGACAACGCCGGCGAAGGCACCGACTCGCGGGTGTTCGGCCCGTTGCCGGACCTGTCGGTGATCGCCGTCGTCGTCGGCCGGGTCTGGCCGCGACCGTCGCCGTTGCGCCGTCCGTGCAGCGGCTCGGCCACCTGACCGGACGGCCATTGCCCGGTCGGCCGCCAAACATGCAGCGACGCCGGGCAGATCAGGACACAGCCGCCGAAATGCCATCGCCGGGGCCTGCCACTGCATGCATCGCGACGGCGACGGGTCAGCCGAAGGCCCGCTCCTGTACGTCGGTCGCCTCGGCCCGGGAGACGGCCGTCGACCCGACGGCCGGGGCCGCCGACGCCGGGCGGGTGACGGCGGTGACCTCACGATCCAGATGCGGCACCAGCGCGAAGTGCATGTGCGGCCACGCGCCCTGGTTCTCCGGCTCGTCCTGAACCCACCGCACATCCGAGGCGTTCGGGTACTCGTCCAGCACCTGCTGCACCGCTTCGATCGGCGTCGGAGCGAGCTGGTCGACCGCGATCACCGTGGTGGTCTTGGTCTCGCCCTGCCGCTGGTCGCGCTCGGACCGCAGCTCCCAGGCGATCTTGCCCGAGCAGAGCAGGATGCGGGTGACCGCCGACGCGTCGATGCCCGGCTCGGTGACCACCGGACGCCACGTGCCCTGCGTGAACTCGGCCGGAGTCGACACCGCCGCCTTGGCCCGCAGCATCCACTTCGGGGTGAAGACGATCAGCGGACGATGCCGGCTCGCCAGGGCCTGCCTGCGGAGCAGATGGAAGTAGCTCGCGGGCGTGGACGGCTGCGCCACCATCAGCGCGTCGCCCACCGCCAGCTGCAGGAACCGCTCGATCCGGGCCGAGCTGTGGTCGGGTCCCTGGCCCTCGTAGCCGTGGGGGAGGAGGAGGACCACCCCGGACCGCTGCCCCCACTTGGCCTCGGCCGACGAGATGAACTCGTCGACGACGATCTGGGCCCCGTTGGTGAAGTCGCCGAACTGCGCCTCCCACATCACCAGGGCCTCGGGCCTGGCTACCGAGTAGCCGTACTCGAAGCCCATCGCGGCGTACTCGCTCAGCAGCGAGTCGTAGATGTAGAACGGTGCCTGCTTGGACGCGAGATGGCGCAGCGGCGTGAACTCGGCACCGGTCTTGCGGTCGACCATGGTGGCGAACCGGGTGACGAACGTGCCGCGCCGCGAGTCCTGACCGGACAGGCGGACCGGCCGGCCCTGCAGCAGCAGCGAGCCAAGGGCGAGCGTCTCGGCCGTTCCCCAGTCGATCGGGCCTTCGAGGATCGACTTCGCCCGCTTCTGCAGCTGGGGCAGCACCTTCGGGTGCACGGTGAAGCCTTCGGGAAAGCCGAGCTGGCTGTCGGCGATGCGCCGCATCACCTCGGGCGTCGTCGCCGTGACGAGGTTTCCTGCCGGCACTGGCTTGTCCGGGTAGTCGGGCCCGGCGTGGTAGGGCTCCGGCGGCTGCGAGGTTGCCTGCCGGACCTCGGCGAAGGCGCGCTCGAGCCGCTGGTTGTAGTCGCGCAGGGCGCCCTCGGCCTCTTCGACGGAGATGTCGCCGCGACCGACCAGCGCCTCGGTGTAGAGCTTGCGGACGCTGCGCTTCTTCTCGATCAGGTCGTACATCAGCGGCTGGGTGAAGCTGGGGTCGTCGCCCTCGTTGTGCCCGCGGCGCCGGTAGCAGACCAGGTCGATCACGACGTCCTTGTTGAACTCGCGCCGGAACTGGTAGGCGAGCCGCGCGACGCGGATGCAGGCCTCCGGGTCGTCGCCGTTGACGTGCAGGATCGGTGCCTGCACCATCCGGGCGATGTCGGTGCAGTACACCGACGAACGCGACGCCGAGGGTGCGGTGGTGAACCCGACCTGGTTGTTCACCACGATGTGCACCGAGCCGCCGGTGCGGTAGCCGCGCAGTTGCGAGAGGTTCAGCGTCTCGGCCACCACGCCCTGGCCGGCGAAGGCGGCGTCGCCGTGGATGAGGACGGGCAGGACCGGATACATCGAGCCCCGGTTGAGGATGTCCTGCTTGGCGCGGGCGATCCCTTCGAGAATCGGATCGACCGCCTCGAGATGCGACGGGTTGGCCGCGACGCTGACCTTGATCCGGTCGCCGTTCTGGCCCACGAACTCGCCCTCGGCGCCCAGGTGGTACTTCACGTCGCCGCTGCCCTGGACCGTGCGCGGGTCGGTGTAGCCCTCGAACTCGCGGAAGATCTGGGCGTAGGACTTGCCGACGATGTTGGCCAGAACGCTGAGCCGGCCACGGTGGGCCATGCCGATCGTGACCTCGTCGAGCTCGTCCATGGCGGCCAGGTCGCAGATCTCGTCGAGCAGGGCGATCGTCGCCTCGCCGCCCTCGAGGGAGAACCTCTTCTGGCCGACGAACTTCGTCTGCAGGAATGTCTCGAATGCCTCAGCCTGGTTGAGCTTCAGCAGGGTGCGGAGCTGTTCCTCGCGGGGGAACGGGTCCTGGCTGGTCTCGACCCGCGCCTGGATCCAGCGCCGCTGCGCCGGGTCCTGCATGTGCATGTACTCGAGGCCGATGGTCCGGCAGTAGGCGTCGCGCAGGATCCCGAGGATGTCGCGCAGCTTCCGGAAGCCGCGCCCGCCGCCGAAGCTGCCGGTGGCGAACTCGCGGTCGAGGTCCCACAGCGTCAGCCCATGGGTCTGCACGTCGAGGTCCGGGTGGGTCCGCACCTTGTACTCGAGCGGGTCGGTGTCGGCCATCAGATGGCCGCGCACGCGGTAGGCGTGGATCAGTTCGAGCACGCGCGCCTGCGCGGTGACCTCGTCGTCGTGGGTGGGCGGGAGGTCGGTGGCCCAGCGGATCGGCTCGTAGGGGATGCGCAGCGCCGCGAAGATCTCGTCGTAGAACCCGTCGCCGCCGAGCAGCAGCTGGTGCAGGCGCCGCAGGTACTCGCCGGAGGCGGCGCCCTGGATGATCCGGTGGTCGTAGGTGGACGTCAGCGTGAGGATCTTGCTGACGCCGAGGGCGTTCAGCCGGTCCTCGCTGGTGCCCTGGTACTCGGGCGGATAGTCGATCGAGCCGACGCCGATGATGCAGCCCTGGCCGGGCATCAGTCGCGGCACCGAGTGGTTGGTGCCGATCGTGCCGGGGTTGGTGAGCGTGATCGTGGTGTCGGCGAAGTCGGGGACCGTGAGCTTGCCGTCCCGGGCCCGCCGGACCAGTTGCTCGTAGGCCAGCCAGAAGTCGGCGAAGGAGAAGCTCTCGGCCTGCTTGATGCTCGGCACCACCAACTGCCGGGTGCCGTCGGGCTTGGGCATGTCGATCGCGAGGCCGAGGTTGATGTGCGCGTGCCGCACGAGGGTCGGCTTGCCGTCGACCTCGGCGTACCCGTTGTTCATCTCGGGGACCGCCCCGAGCGCCTTCACCATCGCGTAACCGATGAGATGGGTGAAGCTGACCTTGCCGCCGCGGGCTCGACGCAGGTGGTTGTTGATCACGACGCGGTTGTCGATGAGCAGCTTCACCGGAACGGCCCGAACGCTCGTGGCGGTGGGCATGGTGAGGCTGAGGTCCATGTTCTTGGCCGTGCGGGCCGACGCTCCGCGCAGGACCTCGCTCACCGACTCCTGCTGGTCCGGCTTGTTCGCGCTGGCGGACATGCTCGGGTCGGCCGGGGTGGGCGGCTTGACCGCGCCACGCGCGTCGCCGTCGGCACCGCTCTTGGCCTTCGCGACCGGTGTCTTCGCGTTCGCGACCGTGGCCTCGGCCGGCTTCTGCGCGGCGGGCGGACTGGGTGGCGTTGCGCTGCGTGGCGGGGCACTGCGTTCCGTCGCCGCCGGCGGGGGCTGCGAACGGGACTGCCCGTCGGCCACCTCGGTGTCGCTCGTCCGGTTGCTCCGGGTCATCCCGGTGTTCGTCTGCTGAGCTGGGTCGGTCTGCTCACCAGCGCCGGTGGACGGCGAGGTTGCGGCAGGAGTGGCGGCGGACTTACCGGAACCGTTTCCGGCAGTGCCGCCGCGCTTCTCGAACACCGCTATCCAGGCCGAGTCGACCGAGGACGGATCGTCGCGGTACTGCGCGTACATCTCCTCGACGAGCCACTCGTTGTCGCCGAACCCGTCGGCCTCGTCCGTCGGGGCATGAGCCGCGTCGCTCGGCACCCCCGGCTCGTCCGTGGGCATCGTGGTGTGCGCTTGTGCAGACCTGCTGTCCACCGACCTTGTCGCCTCTTTCCGTGGGTGTCGGCACCGACCTCGTCGGCGATGCCCTCGACCGCGCTTCTCGAGACGTCCCCGCTGGCCGCCGGATCGCCCCCACCGGAAAGCTGGGGCGGCGAGCGCCCAAGCTCATCCAGTCAGAGGTCATGGCTGACTCACGTTCGTGAAGCCCGACCAGCCTAGCGCGCAAGGCGGTTCGCTCATGGTCGGTCGGGTGTCCGACGTCGTCAGGTTGGTGCCCGGGCCAACCTGGGGTTTGCTTCGGCCGTGTCCTTTTTCTCCCGGTCGGGCAAGGCGGCGGCGCGGTGCTGGCGACTCTTCTCGTCTTCGTGACGGCCGCCGGGTGCACGAAGGACGCGCCACCCCCACCAGCGCCGGTGCCGGCGGCGACCACGCCCGCCGCAACCAGCACGCCGGCAGCCGCGCCGTCC
This sequence comes from uncultured Actinomycetota bacterium, assembly GCA_963724495.1. Taxonomy (GTDB): domain Bacteria; phylum Actinomycetota; class Actinomycetes; order Propionibacteriales; family DAIQRJ01; genus CAVRUZ01. The sequence continues at coordinate 162,904 of CAVRUZ010000002.1, forward strand.
GGGCTGACGGTCTCGTTGGAAGCGGACGGGCTGTCGGCCGAGGGCAAGGCGGCCCTCACCAAGGCCATCGGATCCGTGGTCGGCCGGTGGCTGGATGCCGCCTACCTCTCCGGGCCGGTGGGGAACAAGCCAGGGTCGGCCCGGTTCCCAGGCTTCACCAGCGTCGCCGCACGCTCGGCGGCGCACCATCCACGAGAACTCACCAATGCCGCCCTCGGCGCCAAGGCAAAGGGACTCGAGGCGACCACGCGCACGGTCAAGGCCAGCGCCTACGTCTCCGCGAAGCGGGCGCACGGCGTCGTGGCCGACGTGTCCATGACCGCGTCGTCACCGCGGGCGAAGCTGACCGTGCGGGGGAGTCTCGACCTGACCAGGGCAGGCGGCACGTGGCGCATCTTCGGCTACGACATCACCACGGTGACCTCGTGAGCCGCGTGGCCGCAGGCCCTGTTGCGAGCGCGTCGCTCTCTCCGCCACGACGGGGGCGTTGGCGACGTGCCCTCCTGGCCATCGGCCTCGTCTGGACACTTCGTGGTCGCCGGACTGGTGGTTCACCTGCAGGCCGGCGCTGCGAACCCGGCCTACGCGCTCTATGCCACCGGCACGGCACAGGGCGTCGACGCCGGTGGCGATCACGGTGATGTGGTGTGGATCCTCGCCGTCGGATCCGACGCGCGGCCCGGAGAGCCGGTCACGAGGGCACGCGGCGACGCCATCCAGCTGGTGGGCGTGAACACCGCCACCGGCAACGGCGTCGTGCTCGGCATCCCGCGGGACAGCTACGTTCCCATCCCCGGACACGGGTCGAACAAGATCAATTCGGCACTGGTCTCCGGCGGCCCGGAGCTGATCGCGCGCGCGGTCGGCGACATGGTCGGGCTCCAGCCGGACTTCGTCTTCGTCATCGGGTTCCTGCCGTTCGAGAGGCTCGTCAACGGCCTCGGCGGCCTCCAGATCGACGTACCCAAGGCCGTCGATTCACCCTCGGTCCAGGTCAAGGCGGGCTCGCAGAAGCTGGCCGGGCACAAGGCGCTCATGTACGCCCGAGCGCGCTACGGCGTGCCCGGCGGTGACTTCGGCCGCAGCCGGCACCAGGGCGACGAGCTCACCGCGATGCTGACGCAGCTGCAGAAGGCCGACCCGCGGCAGGTCGGTGGCGCCGCACTCGGGATGCTCCGCGAGGGCATCGCCGTCAAGGTCAGCCCATCGCAGGCGTTCCGGCTGTACCAGGCCGGGATGGTGGCCAAGCCGTCGACGTTCCGGCACTGCGTGTTCGCCGGCGGCTTCGGGATGGCCGGTTCGGCGAGCGTCGTGGTCGTGAACCGGGCGGAGGTCCGCCGGGTGATGGCCGACGTGCGTTCCGATGCCACGCTTGCGGGTTCCTGCCCGCCGGGGCAGCCGTAGGGGTCTTCGGCGACCCAGCCCGCGCTACCAGGTGCGGGTGAGATCGTCGTGGTGGGCCGCGGCCAGCGTGGCGGCGTGCCCGGCGACCGCCTGGCGGATGCCGCCGGCCTCGCTCCAGTCGCGGTTCGGATGCACGCGGTTGGTGAGCAGGACGACACACATGTGGTCCAGCGGGCTGATCGCGATCGAGGTGCCGGTGAATCCCGAGTGCGACCAGGCACCCCGGCCGGCCAGCGTCCCGGCGACCCCCGTCTCGCCGAGCCGCCAGCCGAGGCCGTGGCGATACCCAGGGTCCAAGGCGGCGGGGAGCTGGTCGGAGACCATCTGGCTGTGCAGGGACTCCGACAGCAGGGCCGGATGCTCGCCCTGCCCGTTGGTTCGCACCGCCTCGGCAAAACGGAGCAGGTCGTCGAGGGTGGAGAACAGCCCGGCGTTGGCGGAGACGCCGTCGAGGCTGTGCGCGTTCTCGTCGTGCACCTCACCGTGAACGAGGGCGTGGCGGTAGCCGTCGTCGAACTCCGTGGGCACCAGGCGTTCGAGCGGGAGGCCGCGATCGGTCGGGCGGTAGCACGTGTCGAGCAGACCCAGGGGACTGGTCACGTGCTCGGCAACCAGTGCGTCGAAACGGGCGCCGGTGATCTGCTCGGCCAGCACCATCGCGGTCATGTACCCCACGCACGAGTAGACGAAGCGCGACCCCGGGGGTGCCTCGAGTTCGATGTCGAGCAGCGCCTCCAGCCGGGCCGTCCGGTCGCCGTCGACCTGCCACAGCGTGGCGATGGCGGGCAGGCCGGAGGTATGGGTCATCAGGTGGCGCAGCGTGATCTGCTTCTTGTCGCCCACGCGGTACGGCGGCAGCACGGCCGCCAGTGGCGTGTCGAGATCGACCTGGCCCGCGTCGACGAGGCGGAGCAGCACCAGGGTGGCGAACATCTTGGTGAGGGAGGCGATGTCGAACAGCGCATCGCGGCGCATCCGGATCTGTCGGTCGGGAGGGAGCAGCACACCGCTGCGGTCGGCGTACGCCAGGCTCTGGCCGACCGACGCTGTCGCCACCAGATGCCCGTCGATGCTGATACCCGCCACCGCGCCCGGGACCGGCGGGTGCGGCGCCGCCAGGTACCCCTCCAGCAGCGTGACCAGGCCGCTGCTGCGGTCGGTGCTCGCGGTCATGCCCATCCGAACAGGGTAGGGCGGCCCAGGCTCGCCGGGGCAAGCCGCTGGCCTGGCTAGCGTTGCCCCATGACCGATCCCGCCCGCGGCGAGCGGGTCGAACTGCGCACCCTCGACACCGAGTCCGTGGACCCCGCCGGCAGTCGTCTGGACCGCATGAGCGCCCTCGAGCTCGCGGCCGCCATGAACGCCGGTGACCAGGGAGTGGCCGTCGCGGTGGCCGGTCATCTCACCGAGATCGCGGCGGTGGTCGAAGCGGCGGCGGCGGCCCTGGCCGGCGGTGGCCGGCTGGTCTACGTGGGCGCCGGGACTGCCGGTCGGCTCGGCGTGCTCGATGCGGCCGAGTGCCCCCCGACCTTCGACACCGAGCCCTGGCAGGTCCAGGGGCACATCGCCGGCGGCCGCGACGCGCTCGTCGACGCGGTCGAAGGCGCCGAGGACGACTCCGCGGCGGGCGCTGCTCTCGTGACCGAGCTGCACATCGGCTCTGGCGACGTGCTGGTCGGGATCAGCGCCAGCGGCCGCACCCCGTATGCCGTCGGCGCGGTGGAGGCCGCCCGGCTGGCCGGCGCGACCACGGTGGGCCTGTCCTGCTCGGCGAACTCGGTGCTGGGCCGCACGGCGGAGCATCCGATCGAGGTCGTCACCGGTCCGGAGTTCGTCACCGGGTCGACGCGGCTTCGTGCCGGCACCGCGCAGAAGCTCGTGCTGAACATGATCTCGACGTTGGCGATGGTGCGGATCGGCAAGACGCTCGGCAACCTGATGGTCGACGTCCGGCCGACCAACGCGAAGCTGCGGGCCCGGGCCGTGCGCATCGTCTCCCTCGCGACCGGTGAGCCCGAGCAGCTCGCCGCCGAGCTCCTCGAGACTGCCGGGGGAGTGAAGCCCGCGATCGTCACCGGCCTGACGGGTGTCGCTCCCGACGTGGCCCGCGACGAGCTCTCCGCGGTCGGCGGTCGGGTCCGCGCCGTGCTCGACGCACACGGCGTAGTCCCCGCGACCGAGGCTCCGGCACCACCGCGCGGCCGGCTCTGACCGTGCGGGTGTGCGGGCTGATCTCCGGAACCAGCACAGACGGCATCGACGCCGCACTCGTGGACTTCGCCCTCCATGACGAGGTGCTGACCGCGCGTGTCCTCGCCACTCGCAGCGACCCCTATCCAGCGGACCTGCGGGACCGGCTGCTGGCCGCGCTTCCACCTGGGTCGCCGGGGGCGGCCGAGATATGCCGACTCGACCAGGAGGTCGGCCAGGCATTCGCGGAGACGGCAGCGATCCTGATCGGCAACGACAGTTGCGATGTCGTCTGTTCACACGGTCAGACCGTGTATCACGACGTCGGTCCGGATGGTCGGGTCACCGGCACCCTGCAACTCGGCCAGCCCGCCTGGATCGCCGAACACACCGGGCTGCCCGTGGTGGCCGATCTCCGGGCGGCCGACATCGCGGCCGGTGGTCAGGGAGCACCGCTCGTGCCGATCCTGGACGAGCTGCTGCTGGCGGACCTGCCCGGCAATCCGGTGGCGGTGAACCTCGGCGGGATCGCCAACATCAGTGTGCTGACACGTCCTGGCCGGGCAGGGTCGGGATTCGACACGGGGCCGGCAAATGCGCTGATCGACGCAGTGGTGTTCGCCGCCACCGGACGGCCGTACGACCGGGACGGTGCGCTCGCCGCACAGGGGCAGGTCGACGCCGAGCTGCTGACCGACCTGCTGGAAGAGCCGTACTACCGGCGCCCCCCTCCGAAGAGCACCGGCAAGGAGTTGTTCAGCAGCGCTTACCTGGACGCCTACCCCAGGACCGGCGAACTCGCCCTTGCCGACCTGGTCGCCACGCTCACTGAGCTCACCGCCCGGACCGTGGCCGACGCCGTGTTGCAGTCGGGCGCGGATCGGGCGGTCTTCGCCGGCGGCGGTTGGCGGAATCCTGTTCTCAGGCAACGGATTCTCGCCCATCTCCCTGAGGTCGACGCGCTTGGATACGGCGAACTCGGCGTCGACGAGGACGCCAAAGAGTCGTTGCTGGTGGCTCTGATCGGATGGTTGACCTGGCACGGCCTGCCCGGCAACGTCCCAGCCGTCACCGGGGCGAGGCGAGCGGTCGTCCTCGGTTCGGTGACACCGGGCCGCAGCGGTGCCATGCCGAGGCCGGACAAGGCAGTTTCCGCCCCTGTCAGGATGGTCGTTCGTGGCTGACCGCCCCCAGGTTTGGCCCCGGCTGGAACAGCCCCGACTGCTATGGTGTCCTTCGCCCACGAGCCCCCGTAGCTCAGGGGATAGAGCATCGGCCTCCGGAGCCGTGTGCGCAGGTTCGAATCCTGTCGGGGGTACGAGAACAGCGGTGCCGGAGGGCGGCGCGGGACCCACGTTCCGGCGCCGCCTTCGCCATGTGCACCCCCGCCAGGCCACCGTCAGCCTCGACCGCCGGAGAGTCCCCCGATGACGCACACGCACGAGGCCGGCGCGCTGCATGCGACCGCTGGCGTCCGCGCGCCGTCGTGGCTCGCCCCTCCCGACGACGTCAACACGTTGGTGCCGAAGCTGTGGAGCCAGGGTGTCGTCCGCACCGCGACCGGGGAGCTGGAGGTCGCTGGCGTCGGGGTGACGGAGCTGGCCGAACAGTTCGGAACGCCGCTGTTCGTCGTGGACGAACTCGATGTCCGCGAACGTGCCCGCGATTTCGCCCGCGCGTTCGCATCGTTCGAGATCTTCTATGCCAGTAAGGCGTTCTGTTCCGCGGCGGTGATCCGGTGGGTCGCGGAAGAGGGACTGTCGATCGATGTCTGCTCTGCCGGCGAGCTGGCCGTCGCGCTCAAGGCTGGGGTCCCGCCCGGGCGGATCGGCCTGCATGGCAACAACAAGACCGAATTCGAACTGCGCCAGGCGATCGACCTCGGCCTCAGGCGAGTCGTGGTCGACTCCTTCGACGAGATCGCGCGGCTGCGAGCCCTCACCGCCGACCGCGCCCCGACTCGGCCGCTGCCCGTGATGGTGCGGGCGACCGCCGGAGTCGAGGCGCACACGCATGAGTACATCGCCACCGCGCATGAGGATCAGAAGTTCGGCCTGTCGATCTCGGAGGGGGAGACCGCCCGGGCGGCGCAGGAGCTGGCCGCCATCCCGGGTCTGGACCTGAGGGGGATCCACTCCCACATCGGCTCGCAGATCTTCGACACGTCCGGCTTCGAGGTCGCGGCCCGACGGGTGCTCGCCGAACACGCGGCCGTGAGCAAGGCCCTCGGAACGGTGCTGCCGGAGGTGGACCTCGGTGGCGGCTTCGGTATCGCCTACACCACTCAGGACGAGCCGTCGTCGCCTCAGGAACTGGCCGACGGTCTGATCGCCATCGTCGATGCGGAGTGCCACGCGCTGGGGATCGACGTGCCGCACCTGTCGATCGAGCCCGGGCGCGCCATCGTCGGTCCGGCGGCCTTCACGCTCTACACCGTCGGCACCGTCAAGCCGGTGGTCGTGAGCCGGGAGGCGAGCCGTCTCTACGTCTCCGTCGACGGCGGCATGAGCGACAACATCCGCACCGCCCTCTACAACGCGGAGTACTCGGCCTGCCTGGCCGGTCGTGCCTCCCAGGCACCGCCGCGGCTGTCTCGAGTCGTGGGAAAACACTGTGAGAGCGGGGACATCGTCGTCATGGACGAGTTCCTGCCGAGCGACGTCCACCCGGGCGACCTGCTCGCGGTTCCTGGTACCGGCGCCTACTGCCGCTCGATGGCCAGCAACTACAACCAGGCGCCTCGGCCGGCAGTCGCGGCAGTGAACGACGGAGACGCCAGGCTGATCATGCGCCGCGAGACCGTGGACGACCTGCTCGCACTCGACCTGGGCTGAGATCCGCGTCGTGACGCACTCGCCGCGAGTTCCCGAAACCTCACTGACATTGCGTGTTCTGGCGTCTCAGTGTGCTGATGACGTGATGACGGCTGGCGCCGATGCCGTCGTGCTCGTCGGCAGCGTTGCCGTCGCGACAGCTGGACGATGGAGTGACATCGACCTCGTCGCGGTCACGCCGAAGGAGGGCGAACCTGCCCTGCCACGTCAGCTGGTCCGGTCCGGGCGGGTCGTGAACGTCGACGTCGTGACGGCAGAGGGAGTTCGGGCGGCCTTCGCCAAGATCCCGGACGCACTAGCCGTCGTGCCGGGATGGCAGCAGGCTGACATCCTGGCCGATCCGCACGGGCTGGCCCACGCGATCGCGGCCGAGGCAGCGGACTGGTCGTTCGACGGGCGAGCCGACGACATCGGCCAATGGGCGGCGGGCACGGTCACCGGTCTTGCCGAAGAACTGCAGAAGATCCGCAATGTCGCCTCGAGGTCCGCTCGCGTCGTGAACGCGGCGGTCGTGCTCTTCCAGCTGTCGGGACCGATGGTGGCGTTGGCCGGCCGCCACTACCGGTCCGAGAACGACCTGTGGGATCTCGCTGCCGAGGTCATGGGGCCGCAATGGCAGCAGGCCCGCGATCGCGTCCTCGGGCTCGACGGGCCGGCTGACCCACAGGCGGCCCGGACCCTGTACGAGCTGGCGGTGGCACGTGCCGAGCCATGGCTCACTCCCGAGCAGCGGCAGGTGGTCGGCCTGGCGACGTCCGCGGAATGACGCCACCCGACACCAGCAGCGAATGGCAGACTTGGACGGATTGCCCGGCAGGAGCCCGGCACCATCGAGGGAGACCCACGTGAGCGGCAGCAGGAGCGGGCCACTGCGCGTTGCCATGCTCGGTTGTGGGGTCGTGGGGTCCGAGGTCGTCCGGTTGCTGAGGCAGCACGACGCGGCGTTCACCGCTCGAGTTGGTGCCCCGCTCGAGCTCGCCGGCGTTGCTGTTCGCAGGCCGGGACGCGCCCGTTCGGTCGACATCCCGGCGGAGCTCATCACCGGCGATGCCGCCGGACTGGTCGAGCGGGAGGACATCGACCTGGTCGTGGAGGTCATCGGGGGCATCGAGCCGGCCCGGTCGCTGATCCTGGCTGCGCTGGACCGGGGCAAGAGTGTGGTGACGGCGAACAAGGCGCTGCTCGCCGTCGACTCCGAGACCCTGTTCGCAGCGGCCGAGCGGCGGAACGCCGACCTGTACTTCGAAGCCGCAGTCGCTGGTGCGATCCCTCTCGTCCGCCCGCTGCGCGAGTCGCTCGCTGGCGACAACGTGCACCGCGTGCTCGGAATCGTCAACGGCACAACGAACTTCATCCTCGACAGGATGGACAGCCGGGGCGCCTCCTTCGTCGAGGCTCTGGACGAGGCTCAGTCGCTCGGCTATGCCGAGGCCGATCCCACCGCCGACGTCGAGGGTTTCGACGCCGCGGCCAAGGCGGCGATCATCGCTGCCCTCGCCTTCCACACTCGGGTCACCGCCGCCGACGTCCACCGTGAGGGGATCACGGACGTCACCGCAGCCGACATCGCCAGTGCCGCCGAGATGGACTCGGTGGTCAAGCTCCTGGCGATCTGCGAACGCCTGCCCGACGGCGGCGTCTCGGCGCGGGTGCACCCGGCGATGATCCCGCGGAGCCATCCGCTGGCGTCGGTGCACGAGGCCTACAACGCCGTGTTCGTGGAGTCGGAGGCGGCCGGCCGGCTGATGTTCTACGGACCAGGTGCGGGTGGCGCTCCGACCGCTTCGGCGGTGCTCGGCGACCTCGTGACCGTCGCCCGCAACCGCATCTCCGGCGCCCGTGGCCCGGCCGAGTCGACCTACGCCAAGTCCGTCGTCAAGACCATGGGAGAGGTCCCGACGCGCTACCACATCTGTCTGGACGTCGCCGACAAGCCGGGTGTCCTGGCCACGGTCGCCGCCCTGTTCGCCAAGCACGGCGTGAGCATCCAGCTCGTCCGCCAGCACGACCACGACGACCGTGCGCAGCTCGTGATCGTCACCCACACCGCGCTGGACGCGGACCTGTCCAAGACCGTCGCCGACCTGCGCGGGCTTGACGTCGTGGACCAGGTGACCTCGGTCATGCGGGTCGAAGCAGACCGGTGAAGGAGAACACGATGGTCCAGCAGTGGCGCGGGGTGATCGAGGAGTACCGGAGCTTCCTGCCAGTCAGCATCGCGACGCCGGTGGTGACCCTGGGCGAGGGTGGGACGCCACTGGTGACCAGCCGATGGCTCTCGAGCCTCACCGGGTGTTCGGTCTGGCTGAAGGTCGAGGGCTGCAACCCGACCGGCTCGTTCAAGGACCGCGGCATGACCGTCGCCATCAGCAAGGTGATGGAGAGCGGAGCTCGGGCGGTGCTGTGCGCCTCCACCGGCAATACCTCCGCGTCGGCTGCGGCCTACGCCGCCCACGCCGGGATCGCGTGCGGCGTGCTGATCCCGGCCGGACGGATCGCGGCCGGGAAGCTCGCCCAGGCGGTGGTGCACGGGGCCCGGCTGATCCAGGTCGACGGGAACTTCGACGACTGTCTGGAGGTCGCCCGCAAGGTCTCCGCGAACTACGACGTGGCGCTGGTCAACTCGGTGAACCCGCACCGGCTGGCGGGGCAGAAGTCGGCCGCCTTCGAGATCGTCGACGCCCTCGGGGACGCGCCGGACATCCACTGCATCCCCGTGGGCAACGCCGGGAACATCTCGGCCTACTGGGCCGGCTACAGCGAATACGCGGCAGCGGCGATCGCGGGCAAGGTTCCGCGGATGTGGGGCTTCCAGGCCGAGGGTGCCGCGCCGCTGGTCACCGGCAAGCCGGTGCTGCACCCCGAGACCGTGGCCAGCGCGATCCGGATCGGCTCGCCCGCGTCGTGGGCCCTGGCCATCGCGGCCCGCAACGAGTCCGGCGGCCGGATCTCGGCGGTGTCGGACGCGCAGATCCTTGCTGCTCAAGACGACCTGGCCCGACGCGACGGGGTCTTCGTCGAGCCGGCGTCGGCGGCCTCGGTGGCCGGGCTCGTGGCCGCCACCGCGGCCGGTCAGGTGGAACCGGGTCAGACCATCGCGGTCACCGTGACTGGGCACGGTCTGAAGGACATCGACACAGCGATGGCGGCCCGCCCGCCGCAGGCACTGGCGATCCCGGTCGACGCCGAGGCGGCGGCGGAGGCGCTGGGGGTGCGGTAGCAGCGTGGGACGTTCAGCCAGGACACGCGCGACGAAGATCCCCGCGCGGGCCGTTGCCGAGGTCTCGGTGCCGGCCTCGTCGGCGAACCTCGGGCCGGGGTTCGACTCGCTCGGCCTCGCTCTCGCCGTTCGCGACCAGGTCCGGGTCGAGGTCACGCGAGGCCCCGGCACCACGGTCGACGTGACGGGTGAGGGGGCCGGAACGCTGCCCGACCGACGACGAGAATCTCGTCGCTGCGACGATCCGGACGGTCTTCGAGGACCTGGGCTTTCGCCAACCAGGCCTTGCGATCCGGTCCGACAACGCCGTCCCACACGGCAAGGGTCTCGGATCCTCTGCCGTGGCGCTCACGTGCGGTGTGGCCGCGGCCCTGATCCTCGTCGACCTCGCCGGCGGAGGTGATGGAGTGCTCGACCGAGCCGATCTCCTCGACCGGGCTGGCGCCATGGAAGGCCATCCGGACAATGTCGCGGCGTGTGTCTACGGCGGGTTGACGGTCGCCTGGACCGAGGGCGGGCACAGCCGTGCGGTCCGGCTGGCCGTTCCCCAGCTCCGGCCGGTGATCGCCCTGCCGGCCGACGGGTTCGCCACGACCGAGGCAAGGGCCTTGTTGCCGGCGACGATCGGGCATGCCGCGGCGGCGGCCAACGCCGGCAGGGCCGCACTGTTGGTTGCCGTGCTCTCGGGTCAGGCCGATCCCGCCCTGCTTCTTCCGGCCACGGTCGACGCTCTCCACCAGCCGTTCCGGGCGGCGTCCATGCCCGCGTCGGCCGCACTGATCACGAGGCTGCGTGGCCACGGGATCGCGGCGGTACTGAGCGGGGCTGGACCATCGGTGCTCGTGCTCGCAACGGCGGAGCAGCGCGACGAGGCGATGGCACTCGTGTCGGCCGCCGGGGGATGTCTCCCGCTGGAGGTCGATGGAGACGGCACCCGCGTCCTCGCGGCGGATCGGCCCGCGGCCGCACCGCCTCGATGACACGCCGGTGAACGAGGACGACGGTTGCCGGAGCCGGACGCGTGCGTGGTAAGTTTGGCCTTGCATCGGCGTGATGCAGTCCAGCAGGTCGAGAACGGATCAGCACGAACCCGCGATCCAGATCCGCTGATGAGCAGCCGATGATCCAACAGCCCGGATGATCCGTAACGGATGCTTCTCCGGTCCGCCGCCGGCACGACGTGCCGTAACGGCCTACCCGGATGCCGTCGCGGCCGAGCTGTGGTCTCGCCCTCGGATGGATGCCGCACAGTCTTGACACAACTCAGGACAGCCCCCGCGACAACCATCAGTCGGCCGGCCTTCGGACTATCGGACATCGGTAGCCCGCACATTTTCGAAAGGGCCTTGAGTGACCCAGATAGACCAGACCACCGGTAACCCGAGCGACTCCACGTCCGCGGATGGCTCCAAGAGCCGCCGTCGAGGGACCGGTCTCAACGCCATGCTGCTGCCGGAGCTGCAAAGCCTCGCCTCCAGCATGGGTATCCCAGGCGTGGCTCGCCTGCGCAAGAGCCAGCTCGTGGAGGCGATCAACGCCCGCGGCACATCCGGCGGCGCCTCCTCCGCCGGCGCTTCCGGGCCCAGTCAGACCAGCAGCGCTCCCAGCTCCTCGGCCGGCTCCGCCGGCAGCGCTCCCTCGGCCGGCTCCGCCGGCACGCCGAACGGCGACCGGCCAGGCCACGACGCCCGCACTCCCGAGGCCACCGCTCCGGTGGCCGGATCCAACGGCTCCGGCGCAGAGACTTCCGCCGCGACCGACTCTCGCCCGGACGGTCAGCGGCGAACCCGCCGCGGCCGCCGCGGAGCCAACGACTCGCCCACGGCGAGCGACGGCGCCGCAACCGGCACGGCCGGCGCTTCAGCCGAGCCCAACGCATCCGGCGCGACCGAGCAGGCCGCTGCCAACGCCGCACCTGCCGAGAACTCCGGCGCGGGATCGGTGACCGTGACCTCCGAACCCGCCACTACGCCTCCGGCCGCTCGCCAGGACGGTCAGCCGGATCGTCAGGGCCAGGACCGCCAACAGCAGGACCGCAGCAACGATCGCCAGCAGAGCGACCGCCAGCAGAACGATCGCCAGCAGCAGGGCGGCCAGGACCGCCAGCAGGGCGGCCAGAACCGCCAGCAGGGCCGGCAGGGCCAGAACGACCGGCCGCAGCAGGACCGCCAGGGCGGCGGGCAGAACGACGGGTACGACGACGACGGCACCAGCCGCCGGGGTCGCCGCCGGCGCCGTGACCGCAGTGGGAACAGCGGTGGAGGCAACGGCGGCAGCGGAGCCGGTAACAACAACCGCTACAACCGCAACCGTGCCGACCGCTTCAACGGCGAGATCGACACCACGGTCAATGAGGACGACGTCCTGTTGCCGGTGGCCGGAATCCTCGACGTGCCCGAGAACGCCAACTACGCCTTCCTGCGCACCGGCGGCTATCTCCCCGGTCCGAACGACGTGTACGTGTCGCTCTCGATGGTGCGCCGCTACGGCCTGCGCAAGGGCGACGCGATCACCGGTCAGGTCCGCCAGGAGCGCGAGGACGGCCGGCAGCAGAAGTTCAACCCGTTGGTGCGCCTGGAGCAGGTCAACGGCGGCGACCCGGAGGCCGCCAAGGCCAGGCCCGAGTTCGCCAAGCTGACACCGCTGTACCCCCAGACCCGGCTTCGGCTCGAGACCGAGCAGAGCAAGGTGATGGGCCGGATCATCGACATCGTCGCGCCGATCGGCAAGGGGCAGCGTGGCCTGATCGTGTCGCCGCCCAAGGCCGGCAAGACGATGATCATGCAGTCGATCGCCGCTTCGATCGCGATCAACAACCCCGAGGTGCACCTCATGGTGGTGCTCGTCGACGAGCGCCCGGAGGAGGTCACCGACTTCCAGCGGACCGTGAAGGGCGAGGTCATCTCCTCGACCTTCGACCGACCGGCCACCGACCACACCCTGGTCGCCGAGCTGGCCATCGAACGCGCCAAGCGGCTCGTTGAACTCGGCCATGACGTGGTCGTGCTGCTCGACGGGATCACCCGCCTCAGCCGTGCCTACAACCTGGCCGCGCCGGCCAGCGGCCGAGTCCTCTCCGGTGGTATCGACGCCGGTGCGCTGTACCCGCCGAAGAAGTTCTTCGGCGCCGCCCGCAACATCGAGCACGGCGGCTCTCTGACGATCCTCGCCACGGCGCTGGTCGATACGAACAGCCGCATGGACGACGCGATCTTCGAGGAGTTCAAGGGCACGGGTAACTCCGAACTGCGCCTGGACCGGAAGCTGTCGGAGAAGCGCATCTTCCCGGCGATCGACGTCGACGCCTCGTCCACGCGCCGCGAGGAACTGCTCATGACCCGCGACGAGCTGCAGGCGACCTGGAAGCTGCGCCGCGTGCTCGGTGCCCTCGACAGCCAGCAGGCGCTGGAACTGCTGCTCGACCGCCTGCGCAAGACCGAGCGCAACATCGACTTCCTGATGAACGTGCAGAAGACGACGCCGGGAATGAACACCGACAACATTTCCTAGGGCGCCAGGCTGGGATCACCTAGGAACAGCCCGCGGGTCGCTCGCACCTGTCGACGCCCGCTGGCGTTACCGTCCTCGCGTCACAACGCCGCCCATCGACGGCGGAGTTGCCGATGTTTGGGCGGTCGGCCGAACGGGTACAGAGACGCTCAATCCCGGCGAAAGCCGCGTTATCGTCCAAGCCGGCATCCAGGTCGCGACACCTGCACGGGCAGGTCCAGGAAGCGACGAGGAGTACCAGCATGCGCGTCGAGTACACCGAGCCGGCCCCGAGCGAGCCCGACTTCCCCGACGACACCCATGCCTCCCGCGGCACCAGTACCGCCGTCCTGGACCAGGAGTCCCCATCACGACCCGAGGACGAGTGTCCGGGGGCCGACGCGCGAACCACCGTCGGCTGACTGACCGGGGGCACCATCCGGCGTGGCCGTGCGGGGAATTTCTGCGCTCCTGCGATTGCTGGCACACTCGTAGTTCCCGGTTCACGGCTGCAACCGAGCAGACGACCCGGGGCGAGAATCGATGAGGAGCCTGGTAGTGAAGAACGACATCCATCCCGAGTACGTGGAGACCACGGTCACCTGTACCTGCGGCAACACTTTCACCACGCGCAGCACCTCCGGCTCAGGAGCGATCCGCGCCGACGTGTGCAGCAACTGCCACCCCTTCTACACCGGCAAGCAGAAGCTGCTCGACACCGGCGGCCGGGTCGCGCGCTTCGAGAAGCGGTACGCCAAGGCTGCGGAAGCCAACAAGTAGCACCTCCACACGCCGGCGACGCGGGGTCATCCCGCGTCGCCGGCGTGTGTCGTTTCGCCCGGCATCCGGCCAAGGCTCGAGGAGCTTCACCCGTCCGGTCAGCCGTTCAGCACCAACCACCTGTCGAGAAATCGGAGCGTGCACGTGTTCGAGGCCGTGCAGGGACTGCTCGACGAGCACGCCGCGCTCGAGCGCGAGCTGAGCGACCCCGCCGTTCTCGCCGACCAGACCAAGGCACGCCGCGCCGGGCGCCGGTATGCCGCCCTCGGTCAGGTCGTCGGCGCCTACAACACGTGGTTGACACTCGCCGACGACTACGCCGCGGCGGTGGAGCTGTCGGCCGAGGACGAGGCGTTCGCGCGGGAGGCCGAGGAACTCCGTCCGCGGGTCGAGGCGGCGGCCGAGCGGCTGCTGCGCCGGTTGCTGCCGCGGTCGCCCTACGCCGACAACGACGTGATCATCGAGGTGAAGGCGGGGGAGGGCGGCGACGAGTCGGCGTTGTTCGCCGGTGACCTGCTGCGGATGTACACCCGCTACGCCGAACGGATGGGGTGGCAGATCGAGACGCTCGAGCAGACCGAGACCGAGCTCGGCGGGATCAAGAGCTCGACGGTCGCGGTGAAGGCGGGATCGTCGATCGCCGAGAGCACGCCGTACCTGAGGCTTCGGTTCGAGGCCGGCGTGCACCGGGTCCAGCGGGTCCCGGTCACGGAGTCGCAGGGCCGCATCCACACCAGCGCGGCCGGCGTCCTCGTCATGCCCGAGCCCGAGGAGGTCGACGTCTCGATCGCCGACAAGGACCTGCGCTACGACGTCTACCGCAGTTCGGGCCCCGGCGGCCAGAGCGTCAACACCACCGACTCGGCCGTGCGGATCACCCATCTGCCGACCGGCATCGTCGTGACCTGCCAGAACGAGAAGTCGCAACTGCAGAACAAGGAACAGGCCCTGCGCATCCTGCGGGCCAGGCTCGTGCAGCGCGCGGAGGACGAGGCCGCCGCCACTGCCGCGGCCACCCGGAAGAGCCAGGTCAGCTCCGTCGACCGGTCCGAGCGGATCCGCACCTACAACTACCCGCAGAGCCGGGTCACCGACCACCGGATCGGCTTCAGCACCCACAATCTGCCGGCAGTCATGGACGGTGACCTCGACCCGATCGTGCAGGCCCTCGCCGATGCCGACGAGGCGGAGCGGCTGCAGTCGCTGGACGCGGCCGGCGGAACGGCGACGAAGGGCTGACGTCGTGGCCGACTGCCGGAGCCTGCTCACCGACGCGACCGGCACGCTGGCACGGGCCGGCGTGCCCAGCCCCCGAGTCGACGCCGAGATCCTGCTGGCCCATGTCCTCGACCGGGATCGTGGCGCCCTCGCAGCGGTCGACGACGTCGCAGCCGACGAGGTGCTCGCCTTCACGGGGCTCGTCGACCGGCGCAGGCGGCGGGAGCCGCTGCAGTACCTGACCGGCGAGGCCGCCTTCCGGCACCTCACGCTGGCCGTCGGCCCTGGGGTGTTCGTTCCGCGACCGGAGACCGAGGTCATGACCGGCTGGGTCATCGACCGGCTGATCGCGCGTGGCGGAACGCCGGTGGTTCTCGAGCTGTGCACCGGATCCGGCGCGATCGCCGCTGCACTGGCCGACGAGCTGCCTACCGCAGAGATCCACGCGGTGGAACTCGACCAGGCCGCGCTGGACTTCGCGGCCCGCAACCTCGCGGGCACGGACGTCCGCCTCGCCCTCGGTGACCTGGCCGAAGCCCTGCGGCTGTTCCCCGACCTCCGTGGGCGGTGCGATGCCGTGATCGCGAACCCGCCCTACATCCCGCTGGAGGCCTTCGAGTCGGTGGAGCCGGAGGCTCGCGACTTCGACCCGCCGATGTCGCTGTGGTCGGGCAACGACGGGCTCGATGCGATCCGCGGCGTGCTGGCCGTGGCCGCCGAGGCGTTGACGGTCGGCGGCGTGCTGGCGTTCGAGCATGCCGAGGTCCAGTCGGCAGCCGTCGTGTCACTCACGGCGGCCGCCGGCACCTTCGCCGACATTCGCGACAACGCAGACCTCACCGGCAGGCCGCGCTACATCACCGCCACGCGGGTGGCCCGGATGGGAGGATGACCGGCGTGAGTCAACGCTTCAGCCTGCTCGACCCCGACGAGGCGGCCCGCGGCATCACGGCTGCGGTCGCAGCCATCCGGGCCGGCGACCTGGTGGTCATGCCCACCGACACCGTCTACGGCGTGGCCGCCGACCCGTTCTCCAACCCGGCCGTCGACCGGCTGCTACGGGCCAAGGACCGCGGCCGGGAGACACCGCCGCCGGTGCTCGTCGGCAGCGTTGCCGCGCTGCAGGGCCTGGCCGATGACGTCGACGACCGGGTCGACCGGCTCGTGGAGAAGTTCTGGCCAGGCGGGTTGTCCCTCATCCTCCGGGTGCAGCCGAGTATCAACTGGGACCTCGGCGAGACCCGCAACACGGTGATGCTGCGGATGCCCGACCATGACCACACGCTGCAACTGCTCCGCCGGACAGGACCGCTGGCCGTGAGCAGCGCCAATCGGCACGGCCGGCCCCCGGCCACGTCGGTGGAGCATGCCGAGGCCGAACTCGGCGACCGGATCGAGGTCTATCTCGACGGCGGACCGACGCCGGGCGACGTGCCGTCCACGATCCTCGACCTCACCCGCATCACCCCTCAGCTGATTCGGCGAGGAGTGGTGACCGACGAAATGCTGCGCGAGCTGATCCCCAGCATGGAGGTCGACATCGACGGCGAGCCGATGCCGGGTCAGGAACTTCTGGCCGAGTGGGAGGCCGAGCAGGCCCGACTCGACGCCGAGGAGGCCGAAGCGGAAGCGGAGCGGGAGCGCAGACGCGCAGCCGGGGAGATCGTCGACGAAGAGGAAGACATCCCGTTCGAGCCATGGCCGGAGGGCGAGGGCCCGGGCAGCGAGTCGGCTGCGGTCGACGAGGACGAGCCGGCGCAACCGCCCCACTACATCGAGCTGGCGGAGGACACCGACGACGGGGAGCAGCCCGAGCAAGCCGCACGCTGAGGGGCCTGCCGATCAGGCTGCTGAGCCGGCGACCGAACCGGCAGACGTTGCGGAAAGCGGACCGGACGATCGGCCCGAGGAGCCGGAGCCCGAACTCGAGGCGGCGGCACCTGCCGACGAACCGGCAGAGCCGACCGACGAGTCTGGCCGCGCACCGGCCGACGAGGCAGTGCCGGCCGAAGAGGCAGTGCCGGCCGAACAGGCCGAGGAACCGAGCGACTGAACCAGCAGCGACTGACCGGCCGAGACCGGCAGCGAGAACCGAGCAGTCCGCCGAGACCGAGAAGACGACTCGTCACGAGTGAGTCCGGTGACGGCCCGGCGGAACCCGACACCCTGGATCCGGCCCGCGACCGCAGCAGGCAGCAGGACTGAGGCAGGCCCGGACGTGCGCGAATACCTCCTCGTCCTCGCGATCGCCGCGGCGGTCACCTACCTGGCGACCCCGGCCGTTCGTCGGCTGGCGAGCCGGGTGGGGGCGATCACGGCGTTCCGGGAACGCGACATCCACGTGCGGCCGATCGTCAAGCTCGGCGGCCTCGCACTCATGGCCGGCATCACCTGCGGGGTGCTGCTGGCGTCGAAACTGCCGTTCCTCTCGCGCGTCGAGGAAGTCGCTACCGACTCCCGGGCACTCTTGGTCGGCGGCCTGATCATGTTCGCGGTCGGGGCACTCGACGACATCGTCGAGCTCGACTGGCTCAGCAAGCTCGCCGGCTCGGTGGTCGCGGCGGGTGCGATGGTCGTGCTCGGCGTCCAGTTCTACTGGCTGCCGCTGCCCGGTCGGGACACCTTCTCGCTCCCGCCGATGCTCGGGGCGATCCTGGCCGCACTGCTGATCATCGCCATGGCGCAGGCGGTGAACTTCATCGACGGGCTCGACGGGCTGGCCGCCGGCGTCTGCCTCATCGGGGCCCTTGCCTTCTTCAGCTACTCCTACCTGCAGGCCTTCACCAACTCCAGCAACCGCGCGCTGCCCGCCGCGCTGATCATGGTCGCGGTTGCCGGTGCGTGCCTTGGCTTCCTGCCGCACAACATGCACCCCACCAGGATCTTCATGGGCGACTCCGGAGCCCTGCCGCTCGGCGCGCTCATGGGGGGCGCCACGGTGAACCTCACCGGATTCCAGCCGCCCACCGACGGCCAGCCGTCCTGGCTGCCGGTGCTGCTGCCGCTGATCCTGACGATCGCCGTGATGGCCGTGCCGACGCTCGACCTGGTGCTCGCGGTGATCAGGCGGACCCGGGCCGGGCGCCTGCCGTTCTCCGCCGACCAGGGCCACCTGCATCACCGCATGCTCGACATGGGCCACTCGCATCGCACGTCGGTGCTGCTGCTGTGGGCCTGGGCCGCCGTGGTCGCTTTCGGTGTCGTTCTCGTCGGCCTGATCCGGGGTCCGTGGCCGGTCGTGGCGGTCGCTGTCGCTGTCGTCTGCTGCCTGGTGGGCACGCTCGTCACACCTACTCGGATCCGGCGGAGGCGCCGACGCCGTCAACGCGAACGGGTGCGGGCTGCCTGAGCCAGCACTACTTTCAGGGCTGCGGCCGGCGACCTCGGGCCGGCGGTGCGGCAGCGAATCCTCATGCCGGCCTGGCCGTCCCCGGCCAAGCCGCCGATCTCGCGCTCGACCGGTGGACCAGCCGCCGAGCTTGTGCTAATTTTCACAAAGTCCAGCACAGCTGACCAGCCGACGCCGAAAGGCCGCCGACGATGAGCCCGCAGACAGCCCAGCACCCGGTAATGCCACTGGTGCGCGCTGCGGTGCCGGTGGCCGGGATCACCGCCGTTGTGGCGGTCGTCGTGTGCACCCTGGTCGCCGGAAAACCGGGACTGTGGGGGTCACTTCTCGGTGTCGCGCTCGCCGTGGTCTACCTCGGCCTCAGCCTCCTGGTGGGCCGGCTCACGCTGCGGCGCGATCCGAACGTGATGATGGCGGCCGCGATGGCCTCGTTCCTCCTGAAGCTCGTGGTGCTGATGGTCGTCCTGCGCTCGCTGCAGGCCGCCGGGGTGTTCGACACCGTCGACGAGATGGCCTTCGCGTTCACCGCCGCAGCGCTTGCGCTCGCCACCGTCGTCGCCGAGGCCATCGGCTTCTCCCGGGCACGCCGCCCCGTGTGGGACAGCCCTGTGGGGAAGGGGTGAACGGGCATGCCGGACAAGATGACCACCACCGCCTCTACCTGCTACCTTGCGTCCCGCGATGAGCGGTTCGCCTGCGGAGCAGCCTCCGGCCGGCCCGCCGGGCGATGCTTGGACCGTTGTCAGCTACCTGATATCCGGTCCGCTGCTCTACGGCGGCATCGGCTGGCTTCTGGACCGGTGGCTCGACCAGGCCTGGATCATGCCTGTCGGTGTCCTGGTCGGGATGGCGCTGGCCCTGATCCTGGTCTACCTGCGGTACGGACGGCAGTAGGCGTCCCGACTTCTCGCGGCACGGCCGCACGACCTGCCTTGACCCGAATGCGCCTGACGGCGGCCCGGATAGCTCACATCCGGTCCGACGCCCGATGCGACCGACGCACGTGTGGGAGGAGTCGCCATGCCGACGCCCCTGATCCTCGCCGAGTCCGGGTTCGTGACGCCCGGCTCCGGCGACTTCGAGCTGCCGCCGTTCATCCCCGGCGTTTCCTGGGCGACCAAGCCGGTCCTGCTGGCCCTGCTCTCCATCGTCATCATCGTCGTCTTCTTCAGCCGTCGCCATGCGCAAGAAGGCGTTGGTGCCGGGCAAGGGCCAGTTCATCGCCGAGGGCCTCTACAACTTCGTGCGCAACACCATCGCCCGGGACTCCATCGGCGAGGAGTACAAGAAGTACCTGCCGTACCTGGTGGCCCTGTTCTTCTTCGTGCTGGTCAACAACCTGTTCGGGCTGTTCTTCCTGACGCTGTACCCGACGATGTCCGGGTCGCGTTCCCGATTGCCCTGGCGCTGGTCGCCTGGGTGGTCTTCAACGGGATCGGCATCCGTCGCCAGGGCTTCATCGGCTACTTCAGGAACATGATGTTCCCGCCTGGCGTGCCCGCGTTACGTGTATCCACTGCTCGCGCCGCTGGAGTTCATGTCGACGGTGCTCGTGCGGCCGGTCACGCTCTCGCTTCGACTCTTCGCCAACATGTTCGCCGGTCACCTGCTGATGCTGGTGTTCGTGACCGGCGGCGAGTACCTGATCCAGCAGTCCGGGCCGATCAAGATCATCGGTCCGGTGTCGTGGATCTTCGTGATCGCCCTGTCGTTCCTGGAGCTGCTGATCCAGGTGCTGCAGGCCTACATCATCACCGTCCTGACCGCCCTCTACATCGCCGGCGCCCTATCGACCGAACACTGACCGAATGCTCGGCGCCGGGCAACCGGCCGACCCGCACACCAAGACTCTCACCGACTGCACCGATCCACCGATCTACCCACCAAGCTGGCGGACCGAACTCCCGCCGGACACCTCGCACCACCTGAAGGGAAACTGCCATGGAAGGCACTCTCAACATGGTCGGCTACGGCCTCTCGGCCATCGGCCCGGGCATCGGCATCGGCCTGATCTGGGCCGCGCTGCTCAACGGCGTAGCCCGCCAGCCCGAGGCCCGCGGCATGCTGCAGCCGATGGCGTTCATCGGCTTCGCGCTCACCGAGGCGCTGGCCATCCTTGGTCTCGTCTTCGCACTGGTTCTCTAGAAATCCCCGGTGCCGTCACCAACTGTGAAGCGGAGTAGGCCATGACTGTGTTACTCGCCGCCGAGGAGCACAACCCGATCATCCCGCCCGTCGCGGAGATCATCGTCGCGCTCGTCTTCTTCGGCATTCTCGTCCTGCTGGTCAGGAAGTACGTCGTGCCGGTGTTCGAGCGGACCTACGCCGAGCGCACGGCCGCGATCGAGGGTGGGATCGAGCACGCCAAGGCGGCTCAGGCCGAGGCCGACGAGGCCAAGGCCCATTACGAGGCCCAGCTCGCCGAGGCGCACGGAGAGGCGAACCGGATCCGGGAAGGGGCTCGGGAGCAGGCGGCGGCCATCCTGGCCGAGGCCAGGGAGACCGCACAGTCCGAGGCCGCGCGGATCGTGGCGTCGGGCCACACCCAGGTCGAGGCCGAGCGCAGCTCGGCTTCGCACCAGTTGCGCTCGGAAGTCGGGTCGCTCGCGTCGCAGCTGGCCGAGCGGATCGTGGGGGAGTCGCTCGAGGACGACGAGCGCTCGGCTCGCGTCATCGACAGGTTCCTCGCCGACCTCGAGCAGCAGGAGCCCGCGGGCACGCGGTCGGAGGACTGAGACGTGCCGGCATCCATGCGCGGACAGTCGCGCGACGCACTCGCGGACCTCTCCGCCCGCCTCGAGGAAGCGCTGGCAGACGCCGACGCGCGCGTGGTGGGTGCCGAGCTGTTCGGCGTGGTCGACCTGCTCGACTCCTCGCCGGCCTTGCGCCGGGCCCTCACCGACGTGGCCCGGCCGGTCGACGACCGCCGGTCGCTGTTGTCGGCCCTGCTCGAAGGCAAGGTGAGCGAGGCGTCGGTCGCCGTCGCCGCCGAGGCGGCTGCCCTGTCGTGGTCGAGGGTGCGCGACCTCGGTGACGCGATCGAGCACGTCGCGGTACTCGCCACCGTGCTCGACGCCGATCGCCGCGGCACGCTGGACGAGGTCGAGGACCAGCTGCACGAGTTCGCCCGGGCCGCCGACGAGGACAGCGGGCTCGCCAGTGCCTTCAGTGACCGCGCCGCGCCGCTGGACTCCAGGCAGGGCCTGGTCGGGTCGCTGACCGACGGCCGCGTCGACGACGCAGCCGCGGACCTCATCCACCGCGCGGTCGCAGCGCCCCGGGCCGGCCGCGTCTCCGAGACCGTCGCCGACTTCGCCAAGGTGGCGGCGGAGCTGCGCAGCCGTCTCGTCGCCCAGGTACTCACGGCCACCCCGCTCGACCGGGACCAGCACGACCGGCTGCAGGCGGCGCTCTCGCGCCAGTACGGCCGGCAGGTGCACATCAACGTCGACGTCGTGGCGGACCTGGTCGGCGGCCTGAGCATCACCGTCGGCGACGACCTCATCGACGGCTCGATGCGCTCGCGCATCACCGATGCCCGCCGGGCGCTGGTCCGATGAACACAACGCCCCGACGACTTCGTCCACCCACTTCGCCGTACCCACTGCAACGGCACGAACCGCATCACCAACGCCAAGGAAGCCAGAGGACACGATGACCGACCTTTCGATTCGGCCGGAGGAGATCCGGGACGCACTCGACCGGTTCGTCCAGAGCTACGAACCGTCGGCGGCCAGCCGCGACGAGGTCGGTCGCGTGATCGTCGCGGGCGACGGCATCGCCCGCGTCGAGGGCCTGCCCTCCACGATGGCCAACGAGCTGCTGGAGTTCGCCGACGGCACCCGCGGCATCGCCCAGAACCTCGACCTGCGCGAGATCGGCGTGGTCATCCTCGGTGACTTCGACAGCATCGCCGAGGGCATGGAGGTCCGCCGGACCGGCGAGATCCTCTCGGTGCCGGTCGGCGACGGCTTCCTCGGGCGCGTGATCGACCCCATCGGCCGTCCCCTCGACGGGCTTGGCGACATCGACGGCATCGACGAGGACCGGCCGCTCGAGCTGCAGGCACCCGGCGTGATGTTGCGCCAGGAGGTCCGGGAGCCGATGGCCACCGGCCTCAAGGCCATCGACGCACTGACGCCCATCGGGCGCGGCCAGCGCCAGCTGATCATCGGCGACCGCAAGACCGGCAAGACCGCGATCGTGATCGACACGATCATCAACCAGAAGCAGGCCTGGGCATCGGGCGACGAGAAGCAGCAGGTGCGGTGCATCTACGTCGGCATCGGCCAGAAGGGTTCGACGATCGCCGCCGTGCGGGCCGCACTGGATGAGGCCGGCGCGCTTGAATACACGACGATCGTCGCCTCGCCGGCCTCCGACCCGGCCGGGTTCAAGTACATCGCCCCCTACACCGGCTCGGCCCTCGGCCAGCACTGGATGTACCAGGGCAAGCACGTCCTGATCATCTTCGACGACCTCACCAAGCAGGCCGAGGCCTACCGGTCGATGTCGTTGCTGCTGCGCCGCCCGCCGGGCCGCGAGGCCTACCCCGGTGACGTGTTCTACCTGCACAGCCGGTTGCTGGAGCGGTGCGCGAAGCTGTCCGACGAGCTCGGCGGCGGATCGCTCACCGGTCTCCCGTTGATCGAGACCAAGGCGAACGACGTGTCGGCCTACATCCCGACCAACGTCATCTCGATCACCGACGGCCAGATCTTCCTCCAGTCCGACCTGTTCAACGCCAACCAGCGGCCGGCCATCGACGTGGGTGTCTCGGTGTCGCGGGTCGGTGGCGCCGCGATGACCAAGGCGATGCGGAAGGTCACCGGCTCGCTGAAGGTCGACCTCGCGCAGTACCGCGACATGCAGGCGTTCGCGATGTTCGCCTCCGACCTCGACGCCACCTCCCGCCGCCAGCTCGACCGGGGCGCCAGGCTGATGGAGCTGCTCAAGCAGCGGCCGTACGCGCCGTACCCGGTGGAGTGGCAGGTCGTCTCGATGTGGATGGGCACCACCGGCCAGCTCGACGACGTTCCGGTGGAGGACATCCTGCGATTCGAGGCCGAGTTCCTCGAGGACCTCCGGCACACCGACGGCGGCCCACTCGCGGTGATCCGGGAGTCCCTCGACTTCGACGACGACACCGCGCATGCCCTGACCGAGCGGCTGGAGCAGTTCAAGAGCGGCTTCACCACCTCCGAGGGCAAGCGCCTCGGGCCCGGGACAGAGGAGCACGAGGCCCTGGAGGAGTCGGAAGTGGAGCAGGAACAGATCGTGCGGCGACGGAGCTGAGGTAAGAGATGCCAGCAAGTCTGCGGGAGACCCGGAACCGGATCCGCTCGGTCACGTCCACCGCCAAGATCACCCGGGCGATGGAGCTGATCGCCGCATCCCGGGTGATGCGCGCCCAGGCCAACGCCCGGGCGGCCACGCCGTACGCCAGCGAGCTGACCCGTGCCGTGTCGGCCCTGGCGAGCCAGCACCAGGTCGACCACCCGCTCACCACGGAGGCGGCGACCGACACCCCCCGCGCGGCCGTGCTCGTCATCACCGGCGACCGGGGCCAGGCCGGTGCCTACTCCGCGTCGGTGATCAAGGAGGCGCAGCAGCTCACCGAGCTGCTGGACGACCAGGGCAAGCAGGTCATCCCGTACCTGTCCGGTCGCAAGGGGGTCGACTACTACCGCTTCCGCCAACGGGAGTACGCGACCAGCTGGGTGGGCTTCTCCGACCAGCCGAAGTACGCCGATGCCCGCAATATCTGCGACGAGCTGCTCGCGGCCTTCACCGCCGACGAGGACGAGCGGGTACACGAGATCCACGTGGTCTTCACCCGGTTCCACTCGATGATCCGGCAGACGCCCGAGGTGCTCCGCCTCCTCCCGTTGGAGGTCGTGGACGCCGACGAGTCCGACGAAGACGTCGCCGGCGGTGAGCAGCCCGCAGACGAGGTCGCGCATGCGTCCGCCGGTGCCGGGGCGCACGAACTGATGGCGTTGTACGACTTCGAGCCGTCGCCGGAAGAGGTTCTCGACTCGCTGCTGCCGCGCTACATCGCCAGCCGGATCCACTTCGCGTTGCTGCAGGCGGCGGCATCGGAGCTCGCCGCCCGGCAGCGCGCGATGAAGTCGGCGACCGACAACGCCAATGACATGATCGAGCGGCTCACCCGAGACCTGAACCAGGCACGGCAGGCGCAGATCACCCAGGAGATCAGTGAGATCGTCGGTGGCGCATCCGCGCTGGCCGACTCGAGTAGCGAAGGCGACTGAGATGACAGCCACGCAGGTACAGGAGACCGAGAAGACCGAGCTCGCGAGCGGTCGCGTAGCCCGCGTGATCGGGCCGGTGGTCGACGTCGAGTTCCCGGCGCACGCGATCCCGGCCATCTACACCGCGCTCACGGTGCCGGTCCAGCGCGAGGGGGAGACCCTGACGATGACGCTGGAGGTGGAGCTGCACGTCGGCGACAACGTCGTGCGCACCGTCGCCACCAAGCCGACCGACGGGCTTGCCCGCGGCGCGGTGGTCACCAACACCGGGCAGCCGATCAGCGTCCCGGTAGGCGACATCACCAAGGGCCGGGTCTGGAACGTCACCGGTGAGTGCCTGAGCGACGACTCGGTGGAGGACCAGATCACCGAGCGGTGGCCGATCCACCGCCCGCCCCCGCCGTTCGACCAGCTCGAGTCGCGCACCCAGATGCTGGAGACAGGGATCAAGGTCCTCGACCTGCTCACCCCGTACGTGCAGGGCGGCAAGATCGGCCTGTTCGGCGGCGCCGGCGTGGGCAAGACCGTTCTGATCCAGGAGATGATCTACCGGATCGCCCACAACTTCGGGGGCACCTCGGTGTTCGCCGGCGTCGGCGAGCGGACCCGCGAGGGGAACGACCTCATCCACGAGATGGAGGACTTCGGGGTCCTAAAGGACACCGCGCTGGTCTTCGGGCAGATGGACGAGCCTCCTGGCACCCGGCTGCGGGTGGCCCTGTCGGCACTGACGATGGCGGAGTACTTCCGCGACGTCCAGAACCAGGACGTGCTGCTGTTCATCGACAACATCTTCCGGTTCACCCAGGCGGGATCGGAGGTCTCGACGCTGCTCGGGCGGATGCCGTCGGCCGTGGGGTACCAGCCCAACCTGGCCGACGAGATGGGCCAGTTGCAGGAACGGATCACCTCCACCCGGGGCCGGTCGATCACCTCGATGCAGGCGATCTACGTGCCTGCCGACGACTACACCGACCCCGCTCCGGCGACCACGTTCGCGCACCTGGACGCCACCACCGAGCTCTCGCGCGACATCGCGTCGCGAGGCCTGTACCCCGCCGTCGACCCGTTGACCTCCACGTCGACGATCCTCGACGCGCAGCACATCGGGCAGAGCCACTACGACGTCGCGATCCAGGTCAAGGGCATCCTGCAGCGCAACCGCGAACTGCAGGACATCATCGCGATCCTCGGTGTGGACGAGCTCTCCGAAGAGGACAAGATCATCGTGTCCCGGGCTCGGCGCCTCCAGCAGTTCCTGTCGCAGAACACCTACATGGCGGAGAAGTTCACCGGCGTTGCCGGGTCGACCGTTCCGGTGGCCGAGACTGTCGAGTCGTTCAAGAAGATCTGCGACGGCGAGACCGACCACATCGCCGAGCAGGCGTTCTTCAACGTGGGCAGCCTCGACGACGTCGAGAAGAAGTGGCACGACCTGCAGAAGGACTCGTAGGACATGGCCGACGACGAAACCGGACTGCACGTCGAACTGGTACAGGCAGACCGCCTGGTCTGGTCCGGTCGAGGCCACGATGGTCGTGGCGCGGTCGGTGACCGGTGACCTCGGCGTGCTGCCGGGGCACGCGCCGCTGCTGACCTTGCTCCTCGACGGGGTCGTGACGATCCATCCGGTCGAAGGCCACACCGTGCGCGGCGCCGTCCTCGGCGGGTTCCTCTCCGTGCACGACAATCGGGTGTCGATCCTGGCCGAGGAGGCGCAGCTTTCCGACGAGATCGACCTCGCCGACGCGCACCGCCGGCTGGAGCAGTTGCGCTCGAGGGCAGATGTCGAAGAGGCACAAGACGACCTCAGGCGGGCGGAGGCGATCGTTCGCGCCGCCGAGGGGGCCGAGACCTCCGGCTCGGCGTCGTCGGCCCACTGAGCACAGCCGCGTAGCGACGGGGGCAAAGGTTGCCAGAGCCTGCTGGACTCGTCGAGACGCTGTTGACCGACTCGGGGCTGCTCGCTCTGGCGGTGCTGATCCTTTCGGTGCTGGTTCTCGGTGCGCTGGCCATCCGGAGCCGGTGGATCACCCGGTACGGCGGAACCTTCGAGTGCTGCTATGCCCGCGACGACCAGAGCCGTTTCCGCCGGGGAGTCGCGCGCTACAACGGCGACCGGCTGGAGTGCTTCCGCTGGCTCTCGCTGCTCACCGCTCCCAACCTGGTGGTCGACCGCGCCGACGTGATCGACACCTCGCGCCGGGCGCCGCGATCGCGGGAGGCCTACTTTCTCGGCGTCGACTCACCGGTCGTCGTCCGCATCGCCCTGCGATCCGGGGCGGCACAGCTCGCGCTCGACGAGAGCTCGCTCACCGGCCTGTTGTCGTGGGTCGACTCCGCGCCACCCCGGCCGTTCTTCGTCGAGTAGGCCGCCATGTCTGCAGGCGGGCCGATCAGCGGTGCTCGCCGGGCGGCCGGACTACCGCCGCGCGAGGCGCCGGGCACCCACAGCCGGTCGCCCTCGGGCTGGTTGGCGACGCGGGCGAGCACGAACAGCAGGTCCGAGACGCGGTTCAGGTAGACCGCGGTCAGCGGGTTCATCGCGTCGCCGAACTCGGCGATCGCCCCCCAGGCGGTGCGCTCGGCCCGCCGGACAACCGTCCTGGCCACGTGCAGCAGCGAGGCGCCCGCGCTGCCACCCGGCAGCACGAAACTGTCCAGCGGCTGCAGCTTCTCGTTCCAGTGGTCGCAGGCCGCCTCCAGGTTCTCGATCGCCTCCGCGGTGATCCGCAACGGCTCCACCGGCGGATCGGGCACCACCGGGTTGCCCAGGTCCGCGCCGACGTCGAACAGCTCGTTCTGGATCAACGTCAGCAACTCGGTGACATCGGCCGGCAGGTGGCCGAGGGCGACCGCCGCCCCGATCGCGGAGTTCGCCTCGTCGACGTCGGCGAAGGCGGCCAGCCGCAGGTCGTTCTTGGTGGTCTCGCTGTTGTCGACCAGCCGGGTGCCGCCGGAGTCGCCGGCACGGGTGTAGATCCGGGTCAGATGAACGGGCATGGGTGTCTCCTCGAAGGGCTCGCGGGCCTGCAGCGAACTTAGGCCGGTCGGCGCCCCGCCGCCATCTCGATCGCGGCAGACATGCAGCAGCAGGTTCGGGCGGGGGCCGATGTCCGGATATCGCAGAGTGATCTGCGGCTTCGTCGTGCATGTTTCGCACGGGCGGGCTGGTCGCGGCTTCGGCGCAGGGTCGCCCGGCACCTATGCTGCCGACCGATGGAACGCATTCGGGTGTGTGGCGCAGCGAGGCTGGCCGGTGAGGTGTCGGTCGCCGGCGCCAAGAACTCGGCGCTCAAGCTGATGGCGGCGACGATCCTCGCCGAGGGGACGTCCACGCTGCGCGACGTCCCGCACATCCGCGATGTGCACTTCATGCGGCTGCTCCTGCAACGGCTCGGCGCCGAGACCCACGTCAAGGAGTCGACTCCCACCGGCGACATCCTCACGATCGACGTGCCCGGCTCGCTCTCGCACGAGGCCGACTACGAGCTGGTCCGAAGGCTGCGGGCCTCGATCTCCATCCTCGGGCCGTTGGTCGGCCGGCTGCGGCGGGCCAGGGTGGCCCTGCCCGGGGGCGACAACATCGGCTCGCGGGGGCTCGACCTGCATGTGGCCGGCCTGGTGGCGCTGGGTGCCAACGTGCACGTCGAGCACGGGTTCGTGGTGGCCGAGGCGCCAGACGGGCTGCAGGGCGCCGACGTGCACCTGGCCTTCCCGTCCGTGGGGGCGACCGAGAACATCCTGATGGCCGCTGTACTTGCGCGCGGTCGCACGGTCTTGGAGAACGCGGCGCGCGAGCCGGAGATCACCGACATCTGCGAACTGCTCGTCGGCATGGGCGCGCGGATCGACGGCATCGGGAGCCCGGTGCTGGAGATCACCGGCGTCGAGAGCCTGCACCCGGTGGACCACACCTGCGTTCCCGACCGGATCGTCGCCGCGACCTACGGCATCGGAGCGGCGCTGACCTGTGGTGACGTCCGCGTCCGCAATGCCCGGACCGACCATCTCGATGTGGTGCTGCGGAAGCTCGCGGACACCGGGGCGGCCGTGCACGTGTTCGACGACGGCTTCACCGTGCAGGCCGAGCGGCGGCCCAAGGCCGTCGACATCGTCACGCTGCCCTACCCGGGCTTCCCGACCGACCTGCAGTCGATGATGGTGACGCTGGCGTCGGTGAGCTCCGGAACGTCGATCATCACCGAGAACCTCTACGACGGCCGCTTCGTGTTCGTGCAGGAGCTCGCCCGGCTCGGCGCGGAGGTCCGCACCGACGGGCACCATGCCGCGGTCACCGGTGTCGAGCGGCTCTCCGGCGCACCTGTCCAGGCCAGTGACATCCGCGCCGGTGCTGCGCTCGTTCTGGCGGGCCTGGTGGCCGACGGCGACACGGTGGTGTCGGGGGCTGCCCACATCGACCGCGGCTATCCCGACCTGGTCGCCGACCTCACCGCACTCGGCGCCGTTGTCGTGCGCGAACCCGACCCGCTCGACGAGATCTGAGCGGGCCGGGCACGTTTCGTCCGTTGGGTGGCTCAGGTGAGCTTGCCCCAGTCACGCGGGTCCCAGGCCTGCATGGCCTGGATCCGCACCATCGCCGACTGCTCGAGCAGCGTGGTCGAGTTGGGGAACTCGTTGTCAGGGAAGCGGAACAGCCCGGTCTCGGTGTCGAGATAGCGCCGTCGGGCCTCCTCCTCGTACGCGTTCATCGCCGCCAGGTATCGCGGGTCCGGCGAGATCGAGGCCAGCAGCAGCAGGTTGGCGAAGAAGATCGCGTTGAACCTGGCCGGCTGGGTGAAGTACCGCGTGCGGCCGTCGTCCAGCTTCGCCCCGTAGAACGCGAGGGCGGCGTCGGCGATGGCCTTGGCGTCGGCCAGCGCGCCGCGGTCACGGGTGGCGCGGTACAGCAGCGCCTTGGCCCCGAGCATCACGCCCTGGTTGTAGCTCCATTGGGTCTTGTCGATCGACCCGTCGAGCTTGATGTTGTCCCAGTACAGGCCGTTGTCGGGTGACAGCAGCCCGGTGTCGGTCCAGTCGATCATCCGCTTCGCCCAGGTGAGGTAGTGCCTGTCGCGGCGTGATCTCGTACAGGTGCAGCCCGACCTCGGCGCCCGGCCCGTTCGACACGGTGTTGCGGTCCTGGCTCCACGGCGCCTGGGTCCAGAACACGCCGCCCGGGTGCGGATGGGTGGGGTCGTCGTCCCACCCGTAGACCACGAGCTCGAAGATCTCCTTCGCCCGCTTGACCGAAGCCTTGTCTCCGGTCTGGTAGTACCACTGGAGCTTGCCGAGCGCGTCCCATTCGTTGTCGTCGTAGAACGCGTCCCCGCCGTGTCCCAGCGGCGGCACGACGTACGACGCGTAGTGCGGCGGCCCTTGGGCCGGCGTGGGGTTCCAGTAGTGCTCGAGTGCCGTCAGCCGAGCGCGTGCGGTCTTTGCGTGCTTGGCGCCGCCGCGCATGCCGGCCAGGTCGATGGCCGCGATCATCGCCTGCGAGAACGGCCACTCGTAGCTGTAGGGGTTCGAGCCGGACTTGGGGTAGGTCTCGAGGTACAGGCCGTGGTCGACCGCGAAGTAGCGCTCGAGCGCGGCGTCGGTTGCGGACGCCCGCCTGGCGCGTCGTCGTCGTGGGGCGATGCCTGTGCGGCCGCGGGGATGCCGGCTCCGGCCGCGATGCCCGTGGCCACTCCGGCCAACTTCGCGAAGGTGCGTCGGGACATGGGGGAGCGACTGCCCATCGGGATGCGTTCGTCATGTGGTCATTCAGGCAGCCAACGGCGTCGGCGATGCCCGGGTCAACCGCACCCCGGGGGACCCCGCACACGCTGGCCGATGTCGGCCCGGTCCCGCCGCCCGGAAGGGTTCGGAATTCCGCCAAGAACAGAGTCGGAGAAACGACATCACGTGGCTGGCACGAATAATCGCGCCAGCCACGTGATGTATCGGTACTTACTCAGGAGCGGTATTGCCTCAGAAGCCGTACTTGCCTCAGAAACCGTACTGAATCAGGCGAGCCAGAATCAGAACCACTGGATCGAGAGAGCCGCCGTCAAAGAAGTCGAGATCCACGAGTTGTTCGAGATCGTGAACGACGATGCCCTCGGCAGGCGCATCGCGCAAACGGTGCCGAATCTGCCGGTACCGAAACGGTTACCGGTGATCGCCATGGTGATCTTTGTTGTTCTCGGTGACATCGTGACGTTGATCGTGCATCCGCCGTCGTACAGCCGGTTGTTCTCGACTCGAACACCGCTCGTCGGCGCATGATTCTGGGTGACCATGATCGCGGCATTGTGGGCATTCTGCAGGAGGTTGCCCCTGACCAGAATGTTGGAGCCGCCTTCGATCTGCACGCTGTCATCATGCGTGCGACCGTCGCTTGTGTAGGGGTCATTGGTGGAATGGACGTTGCCATGCAACCAGGAGTCGAGCAGCGTCACGTTCGACCCGATCACCTTGACGGGGTCGACCACGTTGGACACATCCAGCCGTTGAGCGGTGAAGTTGGCCCCGGACAGTCCGTCCATCCGCAGGCTCGTGTTCTGGGCGCGCAGGGTCGTGTCGCTCACCTGCAGGTTCTTGTTGCCCCACCAGGAAGCGATGAGCGCCAGTTGGCGGGTGTTGTCGACAGCGCCACCGCGCACGAGAGTGCGCCTGATCGTGACGTTGTCGGCCTTGACACTGATGCGACCACGGACGTCCAAGCCGTCGATCACCGTGCCGGCCTGCTTGATCTCGAGGTCGCCGTAGTGGACCTTCAACGCTGTGCCCGTCGGCACTCCGTAGCCCGTCGACGTGGTAGCTGTGGGAGTCGACGCAGCGGGGAACTCCATCCGTGCGGCGGAGACAACGGCGTTGCGATCACAGCCGGGCCCGTCGGTCAGGTCGTTGATCATCCGCACGGTGACCTTGTGGGTTCCAGACCCCACCGCGGTGCCGACATAGGGGTAGTAGTACGTCGACTGTTGCTTGACCGTCACCTGGCCGGTCCGCTTGCCGTCTACGTCAACAGCCACGATCGGCATCCCGTGGCAGTACGAGCCACTCAGCGCCAGCACTACCCGCCCCGATCCTTTCAGCGTGATCGTGGCCGTCGAGCCGTTCGAGTAGAGCAGGACTTCGGTCCCCGATGCGGGCGTCGGAGTCTTGCTCGCGGGTCTGATGAGGGCGTTCGCGACCGTGAAGGGCGACGTCAGCACCTCGGCCGCCTGCGCGGGGGAGCCCGTGGAAATCGCTCCGGTGGTTTGCGGCGCTACGGATCCGACAAGACAGATGAGGGCCGCGAGCGGCACTGCCGCGATCACGGTCAACCGACGAATGAGGGGCGTCCGGGGGCGCGCATGAGAGGGCTTTGGGCGCGTCGAGAGACGGAACGACATTGATCGAATTCCTCCAGGGACATCGTGCATGAGTCGTCCGCACTCACGACGTGGAGCGCCGTAACCACAGTGCTACCCGAGGTTCTGGGGGAAGTAGCTCCGTGACGATTTCAGCGGGGACGGGACTGGAAGGTCGGAGCCTAACGGTGACGTTGGGTGACAAGTCAACCCGGGACGGCTATGCAATTCGCAGCACAGGGCGGCATGACCAAATAGTGGGATGGTGCTCCGCAGATGACAGTTCGATCGAATTCGACGGCATATCGGCCAGAGGTAGGCAATATGGACAACTCCATCGCGAGGACTGAACTGTATCCACTCCGCTGGGCTGATACCGGCTCGACGGTCTATGAATATGCCGTCTTCTTGTTCTGACCGGATCCGGTCAGAACAGCCGCTCGTCCACGTTGTCGATACCGCGCATTTCGTCGTAATCGAGAACCAGGCACCGGATGCCGCGGTCCGCTGCCAGCGTGCGTGCCTGCGGGGTGATCGACTGCGCTGCCAAGGCTCCTCGCACCGGCCGGAGGAAGGGATCACGGTTGAGCAGGTCGAGGTAGCGGGTCAACTGCTCGACGGCGTCGATGGTGGCCCGTCGCTTGATCTCCACGGCCAGGTGCCGCGCGCCCTGGTCACCACCCTCGGGGCCGGGCACGGTGCCGACGGCGTGCTCGTCGGGATCGACACTCGGGCCGGCAGGCTCGCCCACCTCGTCGGTCGGAGCGTCAAGGGCGTTGGCCGCGGACTGGCGACAGAGGATGTCCACCGGTCCGATGGCCGTCGGGTACTCCCGCCGCACCAGCCGCCAGCCGAGGCCGAGCCGGTCGGTCTGTTCGGCCAGCAGTCGTTGCAGGTGCAGCTCCACGCCGTCCTTCGTGAGGCCCGGATCCGTGCCGAGATCGACCGAGGTGTCGCTGAGGATCTCCAGCAGCGTGATGCGCAGCAGCTCTCCGGCGTTGTTCTCCACCCGCCACTCCGCGGCGATCCCGTCCGTGGCGACGAGAGTCTCGGTCAGCAGACATGGCGGCGACATCCAGTTGAGCGGCTTGTACGAGCCGCCGTCGGAGTGCACGAGCACCGAGCCGTCGGCTTTGACCAGCAGGAGCCTGGTGGCGGGCGGGAGGTGGGCGTCGAGACGGCCGGAGTAGTCGACCTCGCACCGGGCGATCACCATGCGCACTCACCGCACGCTAGTCGGACGACAGAGCCGGTGTGACCTCCGGCAGGCAGGATGAGGCGGTGCCCCGACGCCGCCGTCCTCGCGACCCCGACGACGCGGCCGCGACATCGTCTGCCGCCACCCGCGGCGCCGCCGAGACGGTGGAGTCGTGGCAGGGCCAGGAGTATCGCGTGCGGCGCATCACCGGCTCCGCCACCGCGAAGACCTTCCGGTGCCCTGGGTGCGACCACGAGATCCGCCCGGCGACCCCGCACGTGGTGGTCTGGCCGGTCGAAGGGTCGTGGCGGGTGGCCGATGGCGCCGACGAGCGCCGCCACTGGCACTCGGGCTGCTGGCGGAGCCGGCCCGGACGCTGACGCCAGCGCCGTGCAGCGCCGGATGGGACAGGATGGGCCGGTGACGTCCACCGCCGGGAAGCCGATCCGGGCCAACTCGGTCCTGCCCGCCCGCCGGACTCCGCTGGAGCTGACGACCGCTGACGGCCTGTCGCTGGTCGGCGAGCTGGCGTTGCCGCTCGACCGCGAGCCGGTGGCCACCCTGATCTGCCTGCATCCGCTGCCGACCCACGGCGGCATGATGGACTCGCAGATCTACCGCAAGGCCGCGGCCCGGCTGCCGGCGCTGGCCGCCATCGCGGTTCTGCGGTTCAACAGTCGTGGCACGGAGAGCGTGCAGGGCCGCAGCGAGGGGGAGTTCGACAACGCCGTCGGCGAGCGGTTCGACGTGGCCGCCGCGGTGGAACGAGCGGAGTTCGACGACCTGCCGCAGCGGTGGCTGGTCGGCTGGTCGTTCGGGTCGGACCTGCTGCTGCGCTACGGCCTCGAACCCGGAGTCGTCGGCGGCATCGTGCTGTCGCCGTCCCTGCGGTTCACCACGCCGGACGACCTGGCCAGGTGGGCCGACGACGGCCGGCCGCTGCTCGCGGTGGTGCCGGAGTTCGACGACTACCTTCGTCCCGATGCCGCCCGTGAGCGGTTCGCCGCAGTACCGCAGGCGGAGGTCGTCGCCGTGCCGAACGGGCGGCACCTGTGGGTGGGCCAGGCCGAGATCGTGCTCGACCTGATCGTCGAGCGCGTCCTGCCGGGCTTCGGCCCGCTGCCGCGCCACTTCGCCGGCGAGATCACCACCGAGGACCCGAGTGCCTACGCCGACCGGACGACGTCGGCGTTCGCGGATGTCGACATGCCCCAGCCCAGGAGCGGTCTCGACGGCTGACCTCCGGCAGGCCCGTTCCGGACGCCGGAGATGGACCGCCGTCAGGTGTCGAGAGCCAAGGGTGAAGGATGGGCGGCACTGTCTTCGGCCAGGAGCGGCTCGCTCCCGTGCAGACGACAGTCACCCGAACAGCCGACAGTCACCCGAACAGCACTGCTCCAACAGCAGTGCCCTCAGTTTGCTGACACCAGAACGAAGAAGGAGTTCCTTCCGCCATGGGTAACGACAACCGCCCGATCAAGGTCACCGTCTGGGGCGAGGCGCAGCACGAGAAGCGCCAGCCCGAGATCGCCAAGATCTACCCCGACGGCATGCACGGTGCGATCAAGACCGGCCTGGAGAACCAGCTCGGTGCGGCCGCGGAGGTGCGGGCGGTCACGCTCGACGACCCGGAGCACGGTCTCACCGAAGAAGTGCTCGCCGACACCGACGTGCTCACCTGGTGGGGGCACATGGCGCACGACAAGGTCGACGACGCCGTGGTCGATCGCGTGCATCAGCACGTGCTCAACGGGATGGGCTTCCTCCCGCTGCACTCCGCGCACTACTCGAAGATCTTCCGCAAGCTGATGGGCACGTCGTGCTCGCTGATCTGGCGGAACGACGCCGAGCGCGAGCTGGTGTGGACCGTCCGTCCTGGCCACCCCATTGCCGAGGGCGTCCCGCACCCCCTGATCGTCGACGAGCAGGAGATGTACGGCGAGTGGTTCGACATCCCGCAGCCGGACGAGCTCGTGTTCATCAGCTCGTTCAGTGGCGGCGAGGTGTTCCGTTCCGGTTGCGTGTTCCACCGGGGCAAGGGCCGGATCTTCTACTTCTCTCCCGGCGACCAGGAGTACCCCGTGTACCACAACAAGGAGATCCACAAGGTCCTCGCGAACGCGGTCCGGTGGGTCGCCCAGCCCGACGTCCATCGCAGCGGCCGCTACACGGCGGACAACGCACCCGCAGGCTGGATCGAAAGGTAAGTCGTCGGCTGGACGTCAACTAGAGGCAGCAGGGGAGATCCAGGGATGGTGCATCGGGCACTGCTGGTCGGCGCCGGCGGTATGGGCCATGCCTGGCTCAAGACCATGGCCGCACAGCCGCGGGTCGCGCTGGCCGGCGTGGTCGACATCGACGGTGTGCGGGCGGTCACGGCCGCACAGGAGTTCGGGAACGGATCGGCCACCGGGTTCACCGACGTCGCCGAGGCGATCCGGGCGACCTCACCGGACCTGCTGATCGACGTCGCCGACCCGACCTCGCACCATCCGGTCACCACGACCGCGCTGCGCGCCGGCGTGCCGGTGATCGGGGAGAAGCCGGCGACGGCGACCTTGGCACAGGCGATCGAACTGGCTGCCCTCAGCCGGCTCACCGGCGTTCCGTTCGTCGTCAGCCAGAATCGCCGCTACGAGCCCAACGCGGGCAATGCGGTCGCCGCGGTCGCGGCCATCGGCCAGCCAGAACTGGTGACAGCGACCTTCGCGCTCGGAGCGCACTTCGGCGGCTTCCGCGCGGAGATGGAGAGCCCGCTGCTGTACGACATGTCGATCCATCACCTGGACTA
Organism: uncultured Actinomycetota bacterium; assembly: GCA_963724495.1. GTDB lineage: Bacteria > Actinomycetota > Actinomycetes > Propionibacteriales > DAIQRJ01 > CAVRUZ01. The sequence goes on from CAVRUZ010000002.1 coordinate 198,992, forward strand.
CCTGCGGTACCTGATGGGGGCGATCGACCCCGTACAGGCCCAGGTCGCCGAAGTGTCCTGCGACGAGTTCTCCGCCAGCTGGAACTGGTTCAAGGGAGCAGCGAGCTGCGCGATCACGCTCCGCTTCGTCTCCGGCGCGTATGCGACCTACACCGGCTCCTGGTGCTCGGTGGGGCTGAACACGTCATGGAACGCCGACTGGCGGGTGTCGGCACCGCACGGCACCGTCTTGTGGGACGGCGTGAACGAGCCGCAGGTGGAGGTCGTCGACGACTTCGCCGGCGCTCCCGGCACGGCCGGTGGTCACCGCGACCGGACTGGCGGCCTCTCTCGCCGGCTTCCTCGACCACCTCGACGGCGGGCCGGCACCGACGACGGTGATCGCGGACAACCTGCAGAGCCTGGCTCTGGTGTTCGCCGCGATGGAGTCGTCGCGCACCGGGGTGCGGGTGTCGGTTCCCGGCCTGATCGACAAGGCCCGGGAGGTTGCCGAGGCCGCGACGACCGACGGCGACCTCGCCCGGCAGATCAACGACCTCGACCTGGCCGCCGCCTGACGGCAGGCCCGACCGGAACCGTTCGGGTCAGGGGGCCTGCTGGCCCTGGCCGCCCTGGCCCGGTGTGCCCTCGCTCCGGCCCTCGCCGTCGCCGTCGTCGATGTCACTGATGGCCTTGCGCAGACCCATGAGGTAGTGCACGAGGTCGTCGCGCTCGCGGGTGAGACCGGTGAGGTGCTGATCGAGCCTTGCCTTCTGCACCTGCCCGTCGGCCTGTGCCTCGGCGACGATGCGCTCTGCCTCGGCCCGGGCCTCGGCCAGGATCTGCTCGCCCTGCGTCTTGACGTGCGTGAGAGTGGCATCGGCCCGCTCGTCGCTCAGGCGCACCGTGACCTCGGCGCGGCCGGCGGCTTCGGCAGCGCGCTCGTCGGCGATACGCGCACGGTTCTCGGCTTCGGCGACGATCTCTCGGGCCTGGTTCTCGGCCGCGGCGAGGCGGTTGGCGATCTCGGTGGCCACCGTCTCCTTGTCCTTGGCCAGTCGGGCCTGGAGAGAGGTGGTCTCCCGCTCGACGAGCGCCCGGTGCTGTTCGGCGGCGGCCCGCAGTGACCGTTCGTGCGCAGCACGTTCGGCAGCGAGCGCGGCCTGCTGGCGCTCGGCCTCGGCCGCCAATTGGGCCGTGCGGGTGGCGACCGCCTCCACGTGGGCATCGCGAGCGGCCTTGGCGGCCGCGGACTCGGCGAGCTTGGCCTTGCTGCTGGCCTCGGAGACCTCGCGACGGATGCGGACGGCGTACTGGTCGGCGTCGCGGCGGACCTTGGCCGCGGAGATGTTGGCGTCGTCGGCGCGGTCACGTGCGTAGTCGTCGGCCTTGCCGCGGATGTCGTTCGCCTGCCCTTCGGCCAGGCGGAGCAACTCCTCGACCCGCCGTCCGAGGCCGGCATAGGTGGGCTCGCCCACCTCGCGAAGCTTCTCCTCGACCTCGGAGAGCCGTCCGGTCAGCCGGGTGTTCTCCTCCCGTCGTCGCGTCACCTCTTCCTCGGCGTCCTTGCGGGCTTTCTCCACCCGGCTGATGTAGACGTTGACCTCGTCGCGGTCGTAGCCGCGCAGGACCACGGTGAAGGTGCCGGCGGCGGTGCCGGAATCGAATATCGACAGCCCGGTGGCGTCGTTGCTCATGGCGTCTCCAGCGAAGAGGGACAAGCCCAGCGAAGGGTTGAGTCGAGGTTAGCGACGCTGTGTCGGTCGGTGCACACGGCGGGTGTACTGGACAAGCCAGTCTGGGGAAACCGCGTCCGTGCCACCACACCTGCCGTCACCGCATCGTGCACCGCATCCTAGGAGCCACGCCCGGACGGGCAGTGCGCACGCGCCGGTGTCGGACATTCCTGAACCGGCTCGCGGCGACGCGGTGACCGCGCTGTCCGTGTTGACCCCTTGTGGCCGCCTACTGCTGGGGCAACACGACGGCTTTCACCGCTGTCGGGTCGGTGCGGGCGACGTCGAGCGCGGCGACCACGTCGGCCAGCCCGAAGCGGTGCGAGACCAGGGCGTCGAGGTCGACCGTGCCGTCGGCCACGAGGGCGCGGGCGGTGGGCCAGGTGTTGGCATAGCGGAAGGTGCCGGTCACCGTCAGCTCGAAGTTCTGCACCCGCGCCAGGGGCAGGGAGATCTCGTCGCCACCCATGCCGACGAGAACCACGTGCCCGGCGCGGGCCACGCACCGGATGGCGGCCGAGATCACCGCTGGGACGCCGGAGCACTCGATGAGGACGTCAGGTGCGAGGTCGGTCACTGCCTGCGCCAGGTCGGTCGTCGAGACGTCCACGGTCGCGGTGGCACCGAGCCGGGCGGCCAGCGCCAACCGATGCGGATTGACGTCGGACACGACCACCTCGCTGGCTCCGAACGCCCGGGCGGTCTGCACCGCCACCAGCCCGATCGGCCCGGCGCCGGTGACCAGCACCCGGCTGCCCGGCCCGGTGCCCGCCTTGCGGTTGCTCCAGACACCCACCGACAACGGCTCGAGCAGCGCAGCCGCCTCGTCGGAGACCTGGTCGGGGACCGGATGGCACATCACCTGGTCGGCCAGCACGAACTCGCTGAACGCGCCGTCGATCGGCGGTGTGGCATAGAAGCGCATGTCCGGGCACAGGTTGTACCGCCCGGACAGGCACTGGGCGCAGACGAAGCAGGGCGTGCCGGGCTCGATCGAGACCCGCTGGCCGGGCTCCACCCTCGTCACGCCAGGCCCGACGGCAACCACCTCGCCGGACGGCTCGTGGCCCAGCACCATCGGCTTCTCGACCACGAAGTCGCCGATCCGGCCTTCGTGGAAATAGTGGACGTCGGACCCGCAGGTGCCCACCGCCAGCACCCGCAGCAGCACCTGCCCGATGCCGGGCGTCGGTACCGGGCGCTCCTCGAGCTCGATCACCCCGGCCCGCAGCAGCACACTGGCACGCATCCGCTCCGGTATCGGAGACGACTGCGGAGAAGGAACTGGTGCCGGTTCGACCGGCGTGGCAACGGGCCCAGCGGGGGCGGAGTCGGTCATGGTGCAGGCCTAGCACCTGGCAGCGTGGTGCCCAAAGCCTGGTCCGGCGGGGCACTTCGCGGCCGATTCGGCGCGCCTGATCGCGCTCGGGGCCTTTCGGGAGTACAAAGGGCCATTGGGTCCGTTTTGATGGGATCCAGAGGTCTGTAGCAAGCTTGGAAGTAGTCGCTGGGCTGCGTTGCTGTGGGAACCCGCTACTCCGGCCACCCCTGGCCTTCTCGACATCTCACCCGTGAAAGGCCTGCGAGGAGCGCATGACGAAGAAGAAAGTGCTCGGATGGCTTGTCGTCATCTTCCTGGTCTTCTGGCTGGTGACCAACCCGGCCGGGTCGGCTGACGCGGTCCGCGGAGTGGGTGACGCGCTGATCACCTTCTTCCGCAGCGTCGCCGAGTTCTTCAGCCAGCTGTTCAGCGGCGCCACGGCCTGACGGCCGGGCGATCGGGAGCGCGGTCATGACCGGGCCGTTGACCTGGCTGGTCGGCATTGTGGCCGACCCACGCATCGAGGAGCACCTCCTCACCGACGAGGGCGAGCACGTCATCGACGAAGTTCGCAAGCATCCGGTGGTCTATGTGACATCGGTGCTGGAGTTCCTGCTGATGATCGCCGTGCTGATCGCGACGGCGTTCGTGCCGCTCGACGTGGCCTTCCTGCCGATCCTGCTCGCTGCGCTCCTCGGACTGCACCTGGCCTACCACGCCCTGAAGGAGCACATGGACCGGTTCGTGGTGACCAACATGCGCGTGTTCCGCATCTCTGGCGTCTTCGACCGGAAGGTGGCGACGATGCCGATCTCGCGGATTCTGGACATCTCGGTTGACCAGCCGTTCGTCGGCCGGGTCATGGGCTACGGCCACCTGACGTTCGAGAGTGCGGCACAGGAGCAGGGGCTACGCGACATCAAGTACGTCGGCCACCCGTCCGAACGCGACCTCACCATCCAGCGAGTGATCCAGCGCGCGGGCCTGCGGGCGACGGTGACCAGCAGCGACGACGGTTCCGGCGATGTCCCCGACCTCGTTCAGCACCACAAGCGTCGGTCCGACCATCCCCGACTTCATCCGGTCCAGGGCAACCATCGAGGTCCGACGCCCCGATAGCCGCCTCCCGTCGAGGACACCTGCCCGTCGGATCGGCTGTCGTCCCGCGGATGCGAGAATCAGCCCCATGTCATCGAGTTTCACGCGCCCCGGCGCGGTCGACCTGTCCGCGCTGGCCGCCAAGGCGAAGAAGGCTGCCGATGCAGCGCCCGGAGCGCCCGGCCGGCCGGCCACACCCGGCGCCGGCTCCGGGGGCGCGGGTTCGGCGGTCATCGACGTCAACGAAGCCGACTTCCAGGCGCGGGTGATCGACCAGTCGATGACCGTTCCCGTGGTCGTCGACTTCTGGGCCGACTGGTGCGAACCGTGCAAGCAGCTCTCGCCGGTTCTGGCGAAGCTGGCAGCCGAGTACGGGGGCAGGTTCCTTGTCGCCAAGGTCGACATCGAGGCGAACCAGCAATTGGCCGCCGCGGCCGGCGTTCAGAGCATCCCGCTGGTGATCGCCGTCGTGCGGGGCCAGGTCGTGCCGATGTTCAACGGCGCGCTTCCCGAAGCCCAGGTGCGCCAGGTGATCGACGAGCTGCTCCGGGTCTCTGCCGAGAACGGCGTCACCGGCACGCTCGACCTGGCCCCGGACGAGGGTGACCAGGCGGAGGAGGAACCCGCCGAGCCGCAGGCCGACCCGAGGTACGAGGCCGCCGAGACCGCACTCGCCGAGGGTGACTTCGCCACCGCGCGCACCGAGTACCGCAAGCTGCTGGACGCGGCACCCGCGGACGCGGTCGCGCGACAGGGCCTGGTCAACGCCGACGTATTCGAACGGTCGATCGGGGCCGACGAGCCGTCACTGCGGGAGAAGGCCGCAGCCGATCCTGGCGACGTCGAGACCGCGATCACGCTCGCCGACGTCGAGGTCACCGGTGGCCGGATCGACGCCGCCTTCAGCCGGCTGATCGCGTGTGTGCAGGCGACGGCAGGCGCCGAGCGGGAGCGGGCCCGCACCCACCTCGTCGAGCTGTTCGACCTCGTCGGACCGGCCGACCCGCAGGTGATCGCCGCCCGGCGTCAGCTGGCTTCTGCGCTCTTCTGATCCCGCTTGTGACGCGCGGCTGCGGCACCGGCCGGTGTCACCGGCTCGGCCAGCCACACCGTCGCGAGCGGCGGAACCCGCAGTGTTGCCGAGGCGGGTTGCCAGTGGTGCGGATCCGCAGTGGCGACCACCTTGCCGAGGTTGCCGATGCCCGACCCGCCATAGGCGGAGGAGTCGGTGTTGAGGACCTCCTGCCAGTCGCCGGGGTCGGGTAGCCCCAGCCGGTAGTGGTCATGGGGCATCGGCGAGAAGTTCGTGATGCAGGCCAGCTTGGACCCGTCCGGCGCGAGGCGGACGAACGCGAAGATGTTGGCGTCGGCGTCGTCGGCGTTGAGCCACGCGAAACCGGCCGGATCGGAGTCCTGGGTCCACAGGGCCGGGATACCCCGGTAGGTGCGGTTCAGGTCCTTCATCAACCGGTGCAGGCCGAGGTGTGCGTCGACATCGAGCAGCCACCAGTCCAGGCTGCGCGATTCTCCCCACTCGTTGTCCTGACCGAACTCCGAACCCATGAACAGGAGCTTCTTGCCCGGCTGGGCCCACATGAAGCCGTAGTAGGCGCGCAGCGTGGCGAGCTGCTGCCACCGGTCGCCGGGGATCTTCCGCAGCAGGGAGCCCTTCCCGTGCACGACCTCGTCGTGCGACAGCGGGAGCACGTAGTTCTCGCTGAACGCGTACACCATCGGGAAGGTCATCTCGTGGTGGTGGTAGCGCCGATAGATCGGCTCGATCGCCAAGTAGGCGAGGGTGTCGTGCATCCAGCCCATGTTCCACTTGAACCCGAAGCCCAGTCCGCCGCTGTCGGTTGGCCGGGTGACGCCGGGCCAGGCAGTCGACTCCTCAGCCACCGACACCACACCAGGAGTCGACTTGTAGGCCGTGGCGTTGATCTCCTGGAGCAGGCCGATCGCCTCGAGGTTCTCCCTTCCCCCGTAGGCGTTGGGGGTCCACTCACCCTCCTTGCGGGAGTAGTCGAGGTAGAGCATCGACGCGACGCCGTCGACCCGGATCCCGTCCGCGTGGAACTCGAGCATCCAGTACAAGGCATTGGCGACGAGGAAGTTGCGCACCTCGCTTCGGCCGTAGTCGAAGACGAACGAGCCCCAGTCGGGATGCCAGCCGCGCCGTGGGTCGCCGTGCTCGTACTCGGCCACGCCGTCGAAGCGGCTCATCGCCCAGTTGTCGGTGGCGAAGTGGCCCGGGACCCAGTCGAGGATGATCCCGATGCCAGCCTGATGCAGTTCGTCAATCAGGTAACGGAAATCGTCGGGATTGCCGAAGCGCGACGTCGGTGCGTAGAAACCGGTGACGTGATAGCCCCACGAACCGCCGTAGGGATGCTCCATCACCGGGAGGAGCTCCACGTGGGTGAAGCCGAGGTCGCGCACGTAGTTGACGAGCTGGTCGGCAAGCTGGCGGTAGGACAGTCCCTGGCGCCAGGAACCGAGGTGCACCTCGTAGATGCTCATCGCCTGCGCGTGCGGCGTCGTACCCGCCCGGGCGGACATCCAGGCGTCGTCGGACCACGTGTAGTGGGACGTGAAGACCTTCGAAGCCGACTCCGGCGGGACCTGCGTGGCCTGAGCCATCGGGTCGGACTTGTCCCGCCACTGACTGTCGGCGCCGAGAATCTGGTACTTGTACAGCGATCCGTCCCCGACATCGGGGATGAACAGTTCCCAGACCCCCGTGGTACCGAGGCTGCGCATCGGGTGCGGCACCCCGTCCCAGTGGTTGTGGTCGCCCACCACGCGAACGCCACGGGCGTTGGGTGCCCACACCGTGAACGCGGTACCCGTGATCCCGCCCAGGTCGTCGGCGGGATAGCTCCGCGTGTGCGCACCGAGGACCTTCCACAGCCGCTCGTGCCGGCCCTCGCCGAGCAGGTGCAGGTCGACCTCGCCGATGCTCGGCAGGAAGCGGAAGCCGTCGTCCTGGCGGATGGGCTCGCCACCGGCATACGTCACGTCGAGCCGGTACGCCGGCGGGGTCTCGCGATCCAGCACCGCGACGAAGACACCCGCGCGCTCGTGGGTCATCGGGACCGATCCGTTCCTGGTCACGACCTCGACCACTTCGGCCAACGGCCGCAGCGCGCGCACGGTGACCTTCCCCTGGTAGGGATGGGCGCCCAGGATCTCGTGCGGGTTGTAGTGCGCTCCGCCTACCAGGCGGTCGATCTCCTCGTCGGTCACGGGCTTCGGACCGCCGGTCACGGGGGTGGCGGCCTCGGCGGACGGGTCGTGCGCAGGTGTGGTCATGCCAGACGCTCCAATGCCGACAGGGGAATCGAGATCCAGTCTGGGCGCATGTTCGCCTCGTAGACCACTTCATAGACCGCCTTGTCGAGTTCGTAGGCGGTGAGCAGGACGGCCTCGGCAGGATCGGCGTCAGCACTGCCCGAGCGGTAACCCGACAGGAACGCCTGCCGGTTGCGCTCGCCCCACTCCTGGGCTCGGAACTGTTCCTGCGGGCCGGGATGCCCACCGACGATCAGGTGCTTGGCGGCGTAGTCGACGCTGCGCAGCATTCCCGCCACGTCTCGCCAGGGGCTGTCGTAGCCGGCGCGGCTGTCGTAGTGCGTGCCGGGCTCGCCCTCGAAGTCGATGATCTTCCAGCCGGCGATGGCCCGCAAAGTCTGGCCGAGATGGAAGTCCGCGTGCACCCGTTGCACCTGCACCGGATGCGCGAGTGAGGCGAGGGCGTCGTAGGCCCTGCCGACCGCCGCTGCGTGCGCCTCGAGCTGGGGCACCCGCTGCGCCGCCGTGGCCAGCCGGGAGCGGAGTCGATCGGCCAGCTCGGTTCACGTCGTTGTCGGTCCAGACCGCGGTCCCGAAGGCGCGCGCGAGGCCCTCGTGCATCAGCCGGGTCGTCTCGCCCAGCCGGTGCATCTCGGCGGCCATGTCGCCGCCGACCTCGTCGGCGTGCAGGTCACCCTCGGCGAGGAGGTCGCGCATGCTGGCCTCGGCCTGTGCCCAGCCGTCGGTCGCGGAGGACAGGAACCGGGTGGCCATGGCCAGGTCGCCGGTGTGCTCACCGTCGGCGTCGGTCCAGGTGCCTTCCGCCCAGCCGAGCAGGGCCGGTGCCACCGTGAGCCCTTCCCGGGCGAAGGCCTCGTGGGCGGTGACGTCGGGGTTGCGGCCGGCCTGGATCCGGCGGAACAGCTTGAGCATGGCGTTGCCGTACACGATCGACGTGTTCGACTGCTCGCCGGACAGGGCCAGCGGGGGAGCGGTGGCATCGATCTCCGCGACCAGGTGGCCGGTGATCCCGCCGGCGGAGGTGTCGGTCGCAATCGGCTGGATCAGCAGGGACGCGGCCGCACGGACGTGCGCCGCGTCGTAGGCATAGAGGAGGTCACCACCTTCAGTTGCAGGGAATCGACCCACCAGGGCGTTCTCGTGCCCGTCGATCTCGAGCTCGGCGTAGGTGGTGGTGAGCAGGTAGGTCTCCGCTCCACCGTCGGCGTATCCGATCCGCAGCATCTCCAGCCGGACGGCCGGCCCATCGCCGCCGGGCGGATCGCCCAGCCAGGGTTGGACAGTGCACTCCGCCGAGACGATTTCGCGTGAGCGGCCGCCGAACCACCTGCGTGCGGTGACGAACACAAGGCGCTGGGCGACGTCGTCTGGAAGGGCTTGCAGGAGCGTGCTGATGTCGCGCGGCGTGTCCATCACAGGTGCACCTCACTCGCCGGGTATCCGCTACTTCGTTCGGCAGCCGGCAGGCCGTCGGACGTTCCCCTCGTCTGGGACTTCGACAGCCTCAGCCAGTAGAAGCCGTGGCCGCCGAGAGTGAGCAGGTAGGGCAGTTCCCCTACCGGTGGGAACGAAGATCCGCCGAGCATCTCCACCGGCGTGAGGCCTTCGAACGGCCGGAGATCCAGCTGTACGGGCTGCGCGAACCGCGAGAGGTTGTTGACGCAGAGGACAGCCTCGTCACCATACTCGCGCAGATAGCTCAGCACGGTGGGGTTGGTTCCGCCCAGGTCCGTGAACGTCCCAAGGCCGAATGCGTGCGTCTCCTTGCGGACCGCGATCATCCGGCGGGTCCAGTTCAGCAGCGACGCCGTGGCGGCGAGCTGTGCCTCCACGTTGATGGACTGGTACCCATAGAGCGAATCGATGATCACCGGCAGATGCATGCGGCCGGGCTCGCACTTGCTGAAGCCGGCGTTGCGGTCGGGCGCCCACTGCATGGGCGTGCGCACGCCGTCGCGGTCACCGAGCCAGATGTTGTCGCCCATCCCGATCTCGTCGCCGTAGTAGAGCACCGGCGAACCGGGTAGCGAGAGCAGCAGGGCGGTGAACAGCTCGATGGTGTCGCGATCGCCCTCGAGCAGTGGGGCCAGCCGTCGGCGGATACCGATGTTGGCCTTCATGCGTGGGTCCTTGGCGTACTCACCCCACATGTAGTCACGATCGGAGTCCGAGACCATCTCCAGCGTCAGTTCGTCGTGGTTGCGCAGGAAGATGCCCCACTGGCAGGTGTCGGGGATCGCGGGTGTCTGCGCCAGGATCTCCGAGATCGGGTAGCGCGACTCGCGCCGGACACCCATGAAGATGCGTGGCATGACGGGGAAGTGGAAGGCCATCTGGCACTCGTCGCCGCCGACTTCAGCGTCACCGAAGTACTCGATGACGTCGCCCGGCCACTGGTTGGCCTCGCACAGCAGCACGCGGTTCGGATACTCCGCATCGATCTCCTTGCGGACGCGCCGCAGAAGTTCGTGTGTACGTGGGCGGTTCTCGCAGTTCGTGCCCTCGTCCTCGAACAGGTAGGGCACCGCGTCGAGCCGGAACCCGTCGATGCCGATGTCGAGCCAGAACCGCAGGGCTTCGAGGATCGCGTCGACGACGGCCGGGTTCTCGAAGTTGAGGTCGGGCTGATGAGAGAAGAACCGGTGCCAGAAGTACTGCTTGCGTACCGGGTCGAACGTCCAGTTCGAGACCTCGGTGTCCACGAAGATGATGCGCGCGTCGGCGTAGCGCGTGCCGTCGTCGGACCAGACGTAGAAGTCGCCGTACGGGCCGTCGGGGTCGGATCGCGAGGCCTGGAACCACGGATGGGCGTCGGACGTGTGGTTCATGACGAAGTCGATGATCACCCGCAACCCGCGCTTGTGCGCCTCGGTCACGAACGTGCGGAAGTCGTCGATCGTGCCGACGTCGGTGGCCACCTCGGTGTAGTCGGCCACGTCGTAGCCGCCGTCGCGCAGTGGCGAGGTGAAGAACGGCGGCAGCCACAGGCAGTCGACACCCAACCATTGCAGGTAATCCAGCTTTTCGATGAGCCCCCGGAGATCACCGACGCCGTCGGCGTTGGAGTCGTTGAACGACCGAACGAGCACCTCGTAGAAGACCGCGGTCTTGTACCACTCGGGGTCGTTCGCGAGGGGATGGGGGAGGACGCTCATCGCGGGGAGGGCACCCTTTCTGTTTCGACTGTGTGACGGCTGCGCCTAGAGGGTGACCCGGTCGGGGCACCTGGGAACCTCGAGGACGACCCCCGGCCGTCGAGAGAGTGGGACAAGTGTCACGTGCGCACGTGCAGCACGTGCACCGGGCAGGCCCAGGGATTCAACTGCACGAAGTTGTCCTGCCACCAGGTCCAGTCGGCACCGGTGACCTCCTCGTGCACCCCGAACGTCTGGCCGTACTCCAGGCCCAGCGACGGCATGTCCAGGTACACCCGGCCCTCCTGCACGTGGTGCGGGTCGAGGTTGAGAACGACGATCACCACGTCGGTAGTGCCGTCGTCGGCGACCTCGCGCTTGCTCCAGGCGAGCAGGTTGTCGTTGTCGGTGTGGTGGATGGCGAGGTCACGTAACTGCTGAAGGGCCGGGTGGTCGCGGCGGATCTCGTTGAGCCGGCGCAGGAAGTGGCTGAGCCCACGGCCCTGGTTGCGGGCGTTGACGAGGTCTCGGGGGCGGTACTCGTACTTCTCCGAGTTCAGGTACTCCTCGCTGCCCGGCCGCAGCGGGACGTTCTCGAACAGCTCGAAGCCGGAGTACACCCCGTAGGTGGGCGACGACAGGGCTGCGAGGGACGCGCGGATGGTGAAGGCGTGTTCACCGCCGTCCACCAGGTAGCCGTTCAGGATGTCCTGGGTGTTGGTGAAGAAGTTCGGCCGGAAGTAGTCGGACGTGCGGTGGGCCAGCTCCAGCAGGTAGTCGGCGATCTCGCCCTTGTGCGTGCGCCAGGTGAAGTAGGTGTAGCTCTGGTGGAAGCCGATCTTCGCCAGGGTTCCCATCATCGCCGGCCGGGTGAACGCCTCCGACAGGAACAGCACCTCGGGGTTCGTCTCGCGGATCTCCGCAAGGATCCACTCCCAGAAGCGCACCGGCTTCGTGTGCGGATTGTCGACCCGGAAGATCGTGACCCCGTGGTCGATCCAGAGCCGGACCACGCGCAGGCACTCCGCGTACAGACCCTCTGGATCGTTGTCGAAGTTCAGCGGGTAGATGTCCTGGTACTTCTTCGGCGGGTTCTCGGCGAAGGCGATCGAACCGTCGGCTCTGGTGGTGAACCACTCGGGGTGCTCGGTCGCCCAGGGATGGTCCGGAGCCGTCTGCAGCGCCAGGTCGATGGCGACCTCGATCCCCAGCTCGTTCGCCCGGGCGACCATCGCGTCGAAGTCGGCGAACGTCCCGAGGTCGGGGTGGATCGCGTCGTGCCCGCCCTCTGCCGAGCCGATGCCCCACGGTGAGCCGGGGTCGTTCGGTCCCGGATCCAGCGTGTTGTTGCGGCCCTTGCGGTTCACCCGGCCGATCGGATGCACCGGCGGCAGGTAGACCACGTCGAAGCCCATCCAGGCCACGTAGTCGAGGTGCTCACGGGCGGTCGCGAACGTGCCGGAGGTCCAGCTGCCGTCCGCCGCCTGTACCGCCCCGATCGAACGCGGGAAGAACTCGTACCAGGCACCGGTGAGCGCACGGCGCCGGTCGACCCGGAGCGGGAAGGCGGGGCTCGAGGAGACCAGCTCGCGGATCGGCCGGCTGGTGAGCTCCTCGCGGACGTCGACGTCGAGGCCGGCCGCGAGCCGCACGGGAACCGGCAGGTCGCTGTCGGCGAGGACGCGGGCGGCCTCGCCGAGGACGATCGCCCGGTCGCCACGGGACCGGTCCGCCTCGCGGCGGAACAGCAGCGAGCCCTCCCGGAGCATCAGTTCGACGTCGACGCCTGCGTCGATCTTCACCTGTGCGTCGTGGCTCCAGGTGGCGTAGACGTCGCTCCAGGCCTCCACCCGGAACGTCCAGGCACCCGGCCGGTCGGGACGCACGACCGCGCTGTAGCGGTCGGTGCCCGGTGCGCCCATCCGCATGCGGACGGTGGCGGTGTCGACGCCGTCGGGGTCGGTCAGCACGGCGGTTGCCGCGACAGCGTCGTGGCCCTCCCGGAAGACCGTCGCGGCGATCGTCACGCGCTCGCCCTCGACGGCCTTGGCCTGGAAGCGGCCGCCCTCGATGACGGGAGCAACGTCGATGACCGGCATCCGGCCGACGGTGGTCGCCTCGATCTCGGCGGCCGAAGGAGTGCGAGCTGAGCGGGCCGCCGTTGGCGCGGCGGCGGGGGAGGTGGCCGCCGCGGGCGTGCCTGTGTCCTGGGTCACGGTGCGAACGTACCGAGCAACCCGCCCGACACGAAAAGCGGCCCGAACTGCGGCCGGATGGGCTGGCCGCAAGGCCTGCAGCCGGACCCGCCGGACATCCGGAAACGCGGGCCGACGCCATTCGACGGCCTCGGGCTGCCGGCCGCTCCTCCGGTGTCTGGAGAGGCTGGAATGGCCGGATGTCCGTTTCCGGCCGCGCCCGAGTACGGTTCGCCGGGTGCGCGCCCTCCGACGATTCACCGTGCGCCCGGTCCTTCCCGAGGCCCTGGCACCCCTGTCCGAACTCTCGACCAACCTCCGCTGGACCTGGCACCAGCCCACCAAGGAGCTGTTCCGCCGGATCGACCCGGCGGCGTGGGCCGCGACCGGCGGTGACCCGGTGGCCCTGCTCGGCGAGAGCACGACGATCCGGCTGGGAGAGCTGGCCGCCGATCCGGACTTCCTCGCCCAGATGGGCTCGGTGAAGGCCGACCTGGACGCCTATCTGCACGAGCCACGCTGGTTCGACGGTGTCCAGGGGGACAAGCCACGGGCGATCGCCTACTTCTCCCCGGAGTTCGGGCTCGACGCCACCCTCCCGCACTACTCGGGCGGCCTCGGCATCCTGGCCGGCGACCACCTCAAGGCGGCCAGCGACCTGGGCGTCCCGTTGGTCGGCGTCGGCCTGCTGTACCGGCACGGCTACTTCCGCCAGTCCCTGTCCGCCGACGGCTGGCAGCTCGACCACTACCCGGTCGCCGACCCCGACGGCATGGCCGTCTCGGTTCTGCGCGAGACCGACGGCACGGCAGCGAGGGTCCAGCTGAGGCTTCCCGGCGGGCGGACGTTGACGGCCGCCATCTGGGTGGTGCAGGTCGGCCGCATCCCGCTCCTGCTTCTCGACTCCGATGTCGAGGAGAACGATCCCGCCGACCGCGAGGTCACCGACCGCCTCTACGGCGGCAACCACGAGCACCGCCTGATCCAGGAGCTGCTGCTGGGCATCGGCGGGGTCCGCGCCCTGCGCACCTTCTGTCGCATCACCGGGTCGCCCGCTCCCGAGGTCTTCCACACCAACGAGGGCCACGCCGGCTTCATGGGGGTCGAGCGGATCCGCGAGTACATCGCCGAGCACAAGCTCGACTACCCAGCGGCGCTCGAGATCACCCGCGCCGGCACGGTCTTCACCACGCACACGCCGGTGCCGGCCGGCATCGACCGGTTCTCCCGCGATCTCGTCGGTGAGTACCTGTCGTCGACGGCGGCGGTGCAGCAGACCGGGATCGACCGCGAGCAGCTCCTCTCGCTCGGCCGGGAGGACTACGAGGGCGGCGACCGGGGCGTCTTCAACATGGCGGTGATGGGACTTCGGCTCGGTGCCCGGGCCAACGGGGTCTCGCTCCTGCACGGCCAGGTCAGCCGCTCGATGTTCGCGGGTCTGTGGCCCGGCTTCGACGTGACCGAGGTGCCGATCACGTCGGTGACCAACGGCGTGCACGGGCCTACCTGGATGGCGCCAGAACTGCTCGACCTCGTCGGCGAGGACATCCTGTCCATCCCCGTCACCGGTCAGCTGCTGCCGTCGGCGAAACTGGCCGGCGCCCCGGACGAGCAGATCTGGGGACTGCGCCGGCGACTGCGCGAGAACCTGGTGGTCACCGCCCGCCAGCGGCTCTACGACTCGTGGATCGCGCGCGGGGCGACCGCCGCCGAGCTCAACTGGGTGCACACCGCCCTCGACCCGGACGTCCTCACGCTCGGGTTCGCCCGGCGGGTGCCGAGCTACAAGCGGCTCACGCTGATGCTGAGCGACCAGGACCGGTTGCGGCGGTTGCTCACGCACCCCGAGCGGCCGGTGCAGATCGTGATCGCCGGCAAGTCGCACCCAGCCGACGACGGTGGGAAGGCGCTCATCCAGCAACTGGTCCGCTTCGCCGACCGCAACGACGTCCGGCACCGGATCGTGTTCCTGCCCGACTACGACATGCGCCTCGCGGCACCGCTGGTCGCCGGGGCCGACGTCTGGCTCAACAACCCGCTGCGTCCGTACGAGGCCTGCGGCACGTCCGGCATGAAGTCGGCACTCAACGGCGGGCTGAACCTGTCGATCCGCGACGGCTGGTGGGACGAGTGGTTCGACGGCAACAACGGCTGGGCGATCCCTTCTGCTGAAGGAATCCTGGACTCCGACCGGCGTGACGCGGTGGAGGCCACGGCCCTGTACGACCTCGTCGAGCAGCACGTCGCACCCAGGTTCTACGACCACGACGACACAGGTATTCCGCAACGCTGGTTGGAGATGGTGCGCAGCACCTGGCGCTCGATCGGGGAGAAGGCACAGGCGACGCGCATGGTCGCCGAATACACCCAACGGCTCTACACACCTGCCGCCGTGGACTCGCGACGCCTCAACGACGACTTCGCCGGAGCGGTGGAGCTGGCCGCGTGGAAGGCACGGGTCCGCGCGGGGTGGGCCGGCGTCGACGTCGAGCACGTCGAGAGCCAGCACGTCGACGGGTCGGTGGAGCTCGGTTCCAAGGTGCAGGTCACCGCCTTCGTCCGGCTGGGCGACCTGTCACCCGACGATGTCGACATCGCCGCTCTCACCGGGCGCGTCGACGACAACGACATGCTGCACGACCAGGAGAGCCACTCGCTGGAGCTCACCGAGCAGCTGGGTGACCAGCGCTACCGGTTCTCCAGCCCGGTCCCGGTCGACCGCACCGGTCAGTTCGGGTACACGGTCCGCGCGGTACCGCGCCACCCGTGGCTCACCGGTCCGGCCGACATGGGGTTGTCGGCGGTCGCCAGCCACGGACCGGCCTAGCGGCTGGAGCTTCGCTCACTCCACCGTGAGCAGGACGAACGAGCGGGCGTCGATCGGCAGCGCGTCGCCGCCTTCGAGCACGTCGGTGGTCCTGGTCCTGCCGGTCGCGGAGTCGGCGAGCAGGCGGTAGCGCGACAGCTCGCTCGGCAGCTGCACCTTGACCGGGTCGTTCGACCCGTTGAGCCACCACAGCAGCCCGGGCTGGCCGTGCAGGAAGGCGCCGATCGCCCGCAGGCTGTCGTCCTGCCAGTCGCTGAAGGTCATCTCCCGGCCGGACGGGTGGAGCCAGGTGAGGTCCTTCGGGCTGGTCTCGGTGGGGCCACCGGAGAAGAAGTGTTCGCGTCGCAGCACTGGATACTCGTTGCGGATCGACAGCATGTCGTCGAACCACTGCTTGTGGGCGCGTTCAGACGCGGTGAGGTCCCAGTCGATCCAGGAGATCTCGTTGTCCTGACAGTAGGCGTTGTTGTTGCCACCCTGGGTCCGCGCGAGTTCGTCCCCTGCCGTGATCATCGGGACACCGGTGGAGAGCAGAAGCGTGCCGGCCATCGCCCGCATGGTCCGTGCCCGGCGTGTCAGCACGCTGACATCAGTGGTCTCGCCCTCGACACCGTGGTTGTCGGAACGGTTGTGGTTGTTGCCGTCGGCATTCCCCTCGAGGTTGGCCTCGTTGTGCTTGACGGCATAGGTCACGAGGTCTCGCAGAGTGAAGCCGTCGTGCGCAGTGACGAAGTTGATCGAGGCGGAGGGGTGCCGGCCGTCGTCGGCGTACATGTCGGACGAGCCGGAGATGCGCGTGGCGATGTCGCGCACGCCCGCCGACGCCGAGCGCCAGAAGTCGCGAACGGTGTCGCGGTACTTGTCGTTCCACTCGGTCCACCCCGGCGGGAACTCGCCGAGCTGATAGCCGTTGGGACCGAGGTCCCACGGCTCCGCGATGAGTTTGACCTTGGCCAGAACGGGATCCTCGCTGATCCGCACGATGAGCCCATGGCGGAGGTTCACGACCTCTGGCCGGTCTGTGTTGCGCCCGAGTGCACTGGCCAGGTCGAACCGGAAGCCGTCGACCCCGCACTCCTCGACCCACCAGCGCAGGGTGTCGATCACGAGCTGGTCGACGACAGCGTTGCCGAATCGCAGGGTGTTGCCAACACCGGTGGTGTCGAAATAGCGACTCCGGTCGTGCTCACTCAGCCAGTAGTAGCTGGGATTGTCCAGGCCACGAAGGGAGAACGTCGGACCGTCGCCACCGCCCTCGCCGGTGTGGTTGAAGACCACGTCGAGGAGCACTTCGATGCCGGCATCGTGCAGGCCCTGCACCATCTCGCCGAACTCGGTGACAGCGGCAACCGGGTCCGGCGTACTCCCGTATCCGTGGTGAACAGCACCGAACGCCAGCGGGTTGTAGCCCCAGTAGTTGACCAGCCCGCGCTTCAGCACCATCGGCTCGGTGGCGATCTGGTGCACGGGAAGCAACTCCACCGCAGTGACACCAAGGTCGCGGAGATAGCTGATCGAGGCCGGGTGCGCGAGACCCGCATAGGTTCCCCGCAGTTCAGGTGGCAGGTCGGGGTTCTGCTCGCTGAAGCCCTTCGGGTGCACTTCGTAGATCACGGTGTCGCGCCAACTGGTCTGCGGTCGCGTGGTCGCCGCCAGCCGCCCGGCGGCGGTGGCCGCGGGGTCCAGCACGACACCATGCGGAACGAACGGCGCGGAGTCGTCGGTGTTGATCCCGGTGCCCTGCTTGCCGAGGTTCGCGACTCCGTCGACATGCCCGAACAGCGCGTCGTCCAGGACGATCTCGCCATCCACCGCATGGGCATAGGGATCGAGCAGCAGCTTGGACGGATTGAACCGGAAGCCACTTGCGGGATCCCAGAGTCCGTGCGCTCGGAACCCGTACTGGGCGCCGGGGCCGACGCCCGGGACGTCGAGCGACCACACGTCGCCGTCGCGGACCATTGGCGAGCGAAGCTCGGTACCCGCGTCGTCGAACAGGCACAGGTCGATCGCGTCCGCATGAGCGGAGAACACGGCGAACGTGGTTCCGCCGGCGGTTACCACCGCGCCGAGTGCGGGAGGCGGTGGCGGTGTGGTCACCGGCCAAGTCTGCCCGACGCAGCCGACGGTTTTCGCCTCCGTGCCCTCCGACGATGGGACGTCGAGACCGTTGCCTGACCGTGACGGTGGTGTCGCGCGGCGAACGGGACCGCGGCCGACCTCCTCCCGCGACTAACCTTGACGCCGTGAGCCAGCCCCGCCCAACGGCCTACCTCGACCACGCTGCCACGACGCCCATGTCGGCCGCCGCGATCGAGGCGATGACCGCACAGTTCGCCCGGGTGGGCAACGCCTCCTCGCTGCACGCCTCGGGTCGACGGGCACGGCGCGTGGTGGAGGAGTCCCGCGAGCAGATCGCCGACGTGCTTGCCGCCCGCCCCTCGGAGGTCGTGTTCACCTCAGGCGGAACCGAGGCAGACAACCTGGCGGTGAAGGGCACCTACTGGGCCCGTCATGCCGACAACCCGGCGCGCGTCCGCGTCATCGCGAGCCGGGTGGAGCACCACGCCGTGCTCGACGCCGTGCGCTGGCTCGGCGACTTCGCCGGGGCAGACGTGGAATGGGCCGGAGTCGACGCCCATGGCCGGATCGACCTGGCGGAGGTCCGGGAGCGCATCGAGGGCGGACCGGGCGGTCCCGATTCGGTGGCCCTGGTGACCTGCATGTGGGCCAACAACGAGGTGGGCACGGTCCAGCCGATCGCCGACCTGGCCGACCTGGTGAGTCAGTTCGGCATCCCCGTCCACTCCGACGCGGTTCAGGCCGTCGGTCAGCTGCCCGCTCTGTTCGACCAGGTGTCCCTCGCGTCGATGGCGGTGACCGGTCACAAGCTCGGCGGACCTGTGGGCGTCGGCGCCCTCCTGCTCCGTCGCGACGTTGCGCTGGTGCCGCTCACCCACGGCGGCGGCCAGGAGCGCGACGTACGCTCCGGCACCCTCGACGTGCCGGCAATCGCCGGGTTCGCGGCGGCACTCGCCGAGACCGTTGCCTCCCGCGACGCGCACGCGGCCCGGATGCGCGACCTCACGACGCGGCTGGTCGACGGCGTCAAGGCAATCGCCCCCGATGTCCGGATCGGTGGCGATCCTGACCCGGCCGGACGGCTGCCTGCGCTGGCGCACCTCACTTTCCCTGGCTGTGAAGCGGATTCGTTGCTGCTGCTGCTCGACGCTGCCGGGGTCGAGTGTTCGACCGGCTCGGCGTGTTCGGCCGGCGTGCCGCTGGCGAGCCATGTCCTGCTCGCGATGGGCTACGACGAGCGGACGGCCCGGTCGGCCCTGCGCTTCTCCGTCGGCGCCACGTCACACGCAAGCGATGTCGATCGGCTGCTGGACGTGCTGCCGGAAGCGCTCGAGCGGGCCCAGGCCGCGGGTCGGGTGGGCGAAGGTCTCAGCAAGCTGGCATCGGTGCAGGAAGCAGGCTGACGTGCGCGTCCTTGCAGCGATGTCCGGTGGTGTCGACTCCGCGGTGGCCGCTGCGCGCATGGTGTCGGCCGGCCACGACGTCGTCGGAGTCCATCTCGCGCTGAGCCGCAACCCGCAGTCGTTCCGCACGGGTGCCCGCGGCTGCTGCACGGCCGAGGACGCACGGGATGCGCGGCGCGCGGCCGACGTGATGGGTATCCCCTTCTATGTCTGGGACATGGCCGAGGAGTTCAAGGCAGGTGTCGTGGACGACTTCGTCGCCGAGTACGCAGCCGGCCGGACGCCCAACCCCTGCGTGCGGTGCAACGAGACGATCAAGTTCTCCGCGGTCGCCGACCGCGCAATTGCGCTGGGGTTCGACGCCGTCTGCACCGGGCACTACGCGCGCATCGTGGCGGGGCGGCACGGGCGCGAGTTGCACCGTGCGGTCGACCCGGCCAAGGACCAGTCCTATGTGCTCGGTGTCCTGACCGTCGGTCAGCTGGCCCACGCCGCGTTCCCCCTCGGCGACAGCCTGAAGGCAGACGTCCGGGCCGAGGCCACGGAGCGCGGTCTGGCGGTCGCCGACAAGCCGGACAGCCACGACATCTGCTTCATCGCCGACGGCGACACCGGTGGCTTCCTCGCGAACCGGATCGGCGCCCGGCCGGGCGACATCGTCGACCAGGACGGCGGGACCGTCCTTGGTCGGCACGAAGGCACGCACCGCTTCACGGTCGGGCAGCGTCGCGGCCTCGGTCTCCAGGAGCCGGCTGCGGACGGCCGCCCCAGGTTCGTCCTCTCGATCGAGCCGGTGGCCGGGACCGTGACCGTTGGCCCGCGGGAGCGGCTGGCCGTCGACGCCCTCACCGCCCTGCGTCCGCGCTGGTGCGGGCCGGCCCCGGACGGCACGGTCGAGGTCACCGCGCAGGTGCGCGCTCACGGGCATGCGTGGCCTGCGGTGGCACGGCTGACGGGGGAGGTGCTGCACGTGCGGTTCACCGACCCCGCCGACTCGGTGGCACCGGGCCAGGCCGTGGTGCTCTACGACGGCACCCGGGTGGTGGGGTCGGCGACGGTGGACACCACCGTGCCGGTGGCGACGCCGTGACGGGTCTGGAAGCGCCGCCCGCCGGCGTCGCGACCGGCGTGGGGTCCATGCCGGGCACGGACATCGACGAGGCCTGCCGCATCGTCGTGGGCGAGACGCCCGACCTGCCCGCCCTGCCCGAACTTCCGGCAAGAGGACCTGCCGCCGGCATGATCGGCCGCACTGCCGGGATGCTCGCCGACCTGCACGTGGACCTGCAGCCGTCCGGGTGGCGCGTGACCTCGGCTCATGGCATGGACGAGCGGCGCGCAGTCGCGGTGCTGCGGTCCGACCTCGACACGTTCACCGAGCGCGCGCAGGGATGCGACACCGCGGTGAAGGTGGCGGTGACGGGTCCGCTGACGCTCGCTGCCTCGGTGGAGAAGTCGTCGGGCGGCGCGCTCGTGGCCGACCACGGTGCCCGGCACGAGCTGGCCGAGTCGCTGGCGGAGGGACTGCGCGAACTCGTCGCCGACCTGCGGTCTCGGTTCCCGGCCGCGCAGTGCCTGCTGCAGCTCGACGAGCCGATGCTGCCGGAGGTGCTGTCCGGCCGGGTGCCGACCCCGAGCGGCTTCGGCAGCTACCGGAGCGTGACCACCGACGAGGCTCGCTCGTTGCTGCGCCTCGTGACTGATCAGGTGCGCGCGGCCGGCGCGATCCCGATGCTGCACTCGTGCGCGGACTCCGTCGACGTGGCCCTGATCGCCGGCGCTGGTGTCTCGGCGCTGTCGATCGACCTCGATGCGGTGTCGGTCGCCGACGGGCAACCCCGGCGCGGACTCGACATCGACCCCTGGTGCGAGGCGGTCGAGAACGGGCTCGTGGTCTACGCCGGTGCGGTCGCCGCCATCGATGCGCCGACCCCCGTCGACCCGGTGGCCGTGACTCGCCGGGTGTTGGGGTTCGCGCACTGGCTGGGGCTGGACGAGGAGGGAGCCGCCCGTTCGCTCGGCGTCACGCCGTCGTGCGGCCTCGCCGGCGCGAGCCCCGACTGGGCCCGCCGGGCACTCGAGATCTGTCGCACGGTGGCAGGAAATCTGAGCGGTGCGGATGTCGGTGGCGACCGGCAGGATGGGCACCATGACCGCTGAATCCGTGGAGTCCGAGACCAAGGCTGCGGGGGCCGTGAAGGATGGGAATGCGCCAGCCGGGCAGGTGATCGAAGACACCGTGACCGCCGGCGCTGCCGCCGCCCGTGGTCAGGATCCTGGCGACGTCCCCGCGGCCGCGCGCTCGGCACACGCGGAGCTCGTCCAGCAGATCAACGATCACCGGTTCCGCTACTACGTGCTCTCCGCCTCGACGGTCTCGGACGAGGAGTTCGACGCGCTGATGAAGCGCCTCACGGAGCTGGAGAAGGACAATCCAGCACTGGTGACCCCCGACTCGCCGAGCCAGACCGTCGGCGGCGCGGTCTCCTCCGACTTCTCGGCGGTGCGGCACCTCGAACCGATGCTGAGCCTGGACAACGCGTTCTCGTTCGAGGAACTCGGAGCCTGGAACAACCGTGCGGTCAACGAGCTGAGCGAGAAGCAGATCCAGGCGCACGGGTACCTGTGCGAGCTGAAGTTCGACGGGCTTGCGCTCGATCTCGTGTACCGCAAGGGCCGTCTCGTCTCCGGTGCCACCCGCGGCGACGGCCGCGTGGGGGAGGACGTCACGACCAACGTCCGCGCACTGAAGAGCGTGCCGTCGACGTTGACGGGACCTGACGTGCCCGAGGTGCTGGAGATCCGGGGCGAGGTGTACTTCACCGTCGCCGCGTTCGCCGATGTGAACGCCGGCCTCGTCGAAGCCGGCAAGGCGCCGTTCTCCAACCCGCGCAACGCCGCGGCCGGATCGCTGCGGCAGAAGGACCCAAGGATCACGGCCAGCCGGGCGCTGTCGTTCGTGTCGCACGGCATCGGCGCGCGGGGCGGGTGGCGGCCGAAGCTGCAGTCGGAGGCGATCGCCAAGCTCGCCGCCTGGGGGCTGCCCACCTCGGAGCAGTCCGCGGTACTGACGACACTGTCCGAGGTCGAGGCCTTCATCGACTCCTATCGGGACAAGCGCGCGGCCCTGGCGTTCGAGTTCGACGGCGTGGTCATCAAGCTCGACGAGATCGGCCTGCACGACCAGCTGGGGCGCACGTCGAAGGCGCCGCGGTGGGCCATCGCATTCAAGTTCCCGCCCGAGGAGGTCACCACCAAGCTGCTCGACATCGCGGTGAACGTCGGCCGCACCGGGCGGGTGACGCCGTTTGCGGTGATGGAGCCGGTGCTGGTCGCTGGTTCCGTGGTCTCGCGGGCGACCCTGCACAACGAGCAGGAGGTCCGTCGCAAGGGCGTGCTCATCGGCGACACGGTGATCATGCGCAAGGCCGGCGACGTCATTCCGGAGGTGCTCGGTCCGGTCGCGGCGCTGCGCGACGGTTCCGAACGCGAGTTCGTGATGCCGACGCACTGTCCCGCCTGCGGTACCGAGCTGTCCGCACAGAAGGCCGGCGACGTCGACATCCGCTGCCCGAACGCGCGCAGCTGTCCGGCCCAGCTCCGCGAGCGGATGTTCCACCTCTCCCACCGGAGCGCCTTCGACATCGAGGTCCTCGGCTGGCAGTCGTCCGACGCGTTGCTGACGGCGGGGTTGATCACCGACGAAGGCGACCTGTTCGCGATCGATGCCGACGCGCTGCAGGGCGTGGACTTCTTTCGCACCAAGGCCGGGGCCCTCACCGCGAACGCCCGGAAGCTGCTCGACAACCTCGAGCAGGCCAAGGACGCACCGCTGGCCAAGGTGCTGGTGGCGCTCTCGATCCGCCACGTCGGACCGACAGCTGCCGAGGCGCTGGCGCGGCACTTCCACACGCTCGACGCGATCCGGGCCGCAGGTGAGCAGGAGCTCGCGGACGTCGACGGAGTCGGCCCCACGATCGCGGCGGCGCTGACGGAGTGGTTCGCGGTCGACTGGCACGCCGAGATCGTGCGCAAGTGGGCGGCTGCGGGCGTGCGGATGGCCGACGACCCGGCCGAGGCCGGACCGGAGGTGCCGCAGACGCTGGCCGGCCTCACGCTGGTGGTCACCGGGACGCTCGAGAACTTCACCCGGGAGGAGGCGGAGTCGGCGATCACCCGCCGCGGTGGCAAGGCCTCGGGCTCGGTCTCCAAGAAGACCGCCTACGTGCTCCTGGGCGCCAACGCCGGTTCCAAGGCCGCGAAGGCCGAACAGCTCGGCGTGCCCCGCGAGCGCCCTCGACGAGGCCGAGCCTTCGAGAGTGCTGACTGCGCACGCCGGAGACGCGGTACCGGACGTTCCCGTGACCGGCTGAGCTAACCGGCGGCTAACGACCGGGCGGTCAGGCGCGGCTGATCGTCACCGCGAGGTTGGCGAGGTGGCCGAGCCGGGCGAGCTCGGAGTCGAGGAAGTCCGGCCCGCCGGAACGCCCCACCACGAGCTGTGTCGTGGCCGGGCCCACCGGGGTGGTGACTGCGAGATCGGTCCAGCCGGCTTCCTGCCACGACACCGGGACCTGGATGCGCGACGGCATGGTCGGCGCCGGCCACGGCTCGTCGGCCACCTGCGGGGGAAGGTCCGGCGCGGTCCGGCTGGCGGCCAGGCGCTTCGGGCCACCGGGGGTGTCGGTCTGCACCAGCAATGCCCAGTCGCCCATGAAGACACCGGGAGCCAGCGCGGTCAGCGTCGCGGCGGCCCGCACCGGGTCGGTGGTCATCGCCTCGACGGCCTCCAGGTCGCGCAGGGCGTCGGCGCCGGCCGAGTAGCGCGACACCCAGTGCACGTTGACCCCCTCGACCGACTGCCCGGAGGTGATGAGCGAGTCCGGCGTGACTCCCCGCGGGAGGTCGATCACGAAGTCGTCGATCGCCGTCCCGTTCCGGCGCTCGACGATGTCGACCGAGACGATGTCGGCCCCGGTGGTGCCCAGGGCGGTGGCGACGGCACCGAGCGCACCAGGGCGATCGGGCAGCTCGATCCGGACGAGATACATGGCCGACAGTCTCCGGTACCGGCATGAACGGGGTGTTACGGCCCCTGGCCACATGGCAGATCTCGGCGGCGAACGGCGGTCGAGACCGCCGGCTGGCGCAGCCCACGCACAGGCCGGCACCTCTCGTAGGATCGCTGACCGTGCCAGACCTCCCACCCGCAACGCCCGGACCGCAGCCCGCAGCTGAAGAGGTGTCGTCCCCCGATCAGCACGTCCTCCGGCGGGAGGACGTCGCGCACCTGGCGCAGCTGGCCCGGATCGAGCTGTCCGAACAGGAGCTGGACCAGCTGGCGCCGCAGCTCGAGCTCATCCTCAAGTCGGTCGCGCAGGTGAGCGAAGTGGCGAGGGCAGACGTGGCGCCGACGTCGCACCCGGTGCCGATCACCAACGTGTTCCGCGACGACCTGATCGTGCCCTGCCTGACCAGCGAACAGGCGCTCGCGGCCGCTCCGGCCGTGGAGGACCAGCGCTTCCGCGTTCCCCGCATTCTGGAGGAGGAGGCGTGACCGTCGAACCCGCCGTCAGCGACCTCACCCGCCGGAGCGCCGCCGAGCTGGCCGAAGCGATGGCGGCCGGCGACGTGTCGGCTCGCGAGGTGGCGCAGGCGCACCTCGACCGGATCGCAGCCGTCGACGAGGCCGTGCACGCCTACCTGCACGTCGATTCCGATGGCGCGCTGGCGACGGCCGACCGCATCGACAGCGCCCGTGCCGCCGGCGACGACCTCGGTCCGCTGGCCGGAGTTCCCCTTGCGCTGAAGGACGTCCTGACCACGAAGGGCATTCCCACGACTGCGGGATCGAAGATCCTCCAGGGCTGGGTGCCCCCCTACGACGCCACCGTGGTCCAGCGTCTGCGTGCCGCCGGCGTCGTGATCCTGGGCAAGACCAACATGGACGAGTTCGCGATGGGCAGCTCCACCGAGAACTCCGCCTACGGCCCGACCCGCAACCCGTGGGACCTGGACCGGGTGCCCGGCGGCTCCGGCGGCGGATCGTCGGCGGCGGTGGCAGCCTGGACGGCGCCGCTCGCCATCGGGACCGACACCGGCGGGTCGATCCGCCAGCCCGCCTCCGTCACCGGAACCGTCGGGGTCAAGCCCACCTACGGCGCGGTGTCGCGGTACGGGCTGATCGCGCTGGCCAGTTCCCTCGACCAGGCGGGCCCGTGCGGCCGCACGGTGCTCGACGCAGCGCTGCTGCACCAGGTGATCGCCGGGCACGACCCGCGCGACTCCACCTCCCTCGACAGCCCGGTGCCCGACGTGGTCGCGGCTGCACGCACCGGGAACGTGGCCGGCCTGCGGATCGGGGTCGTGACCGAGCTCGGTGGCGAGGGGTACCAGCCCGGCGTGACCGCCCGCGTCCGCGAGGCGCTGGACGTGCTGGCCGGTCTAGGTGCCGAGATCGGCGAGGTGTCCTGCCCGCACTTCTCCTACGGACTGCCCGCCTACTACCTGCTGCAGCCGAGCGAGTGCTCGTCCAACCTGGCCCGCTTCGATGCCATGCGCTTCGGCCTGCGGGTGGGTGACGACGGCGCGAACAGCGCCGAGGAGGTCATGGCCAAGACTCGCGACGCCGGCTTCGGGTCGGAGGTCAAGCGGCGCATCATCTTGGGCACGTACGCGCTCTCCGCCGGGTACTACGACGCCTACTACGGGTCGGCGCAGAAGGTGCGCACGCTCATCGCCGAGGACTTCTCCCGCGCCTTCGCCGACTTCGACGTGCTGGTCTCGCCGACCACGCCCACCACGGCGTTCAGGCTCGGTGAGCGCACCGGTGACCCGCTCGCCATGTACGCCGCAGACCTGTGCACGATCCCCACCTCGCTGGCCGGCAACGCGGCGGCCTCCTTCCCGGTGGGACTGGCCGACGAGGACCAGCTGCCGGTCGGTCTGCAGGTGATGGCCCCGGTGGGTGCCGACGACCGGCTGTACCAGGTCGGCGCGGCGCTCGAACGGGAACTCACCGCTGCCTGGGGCGGACCGCTCCTGTCCCGTGCGCCCGAGCTGGAGGTCAAGGCATGAGTCAGTCCGTGGGTGACACCGCGACGGCGACCGGTGGGCTGCTCGACTACGACGACGCCATGGCCCGCTTCGACCCGGTGCTCGGCCTCGAGGTGCACGTGGAGCTCAACACGGCCTCGAAGATGTTCTGCGGCTGCCCGACCGCCTTCGGCGCCGACCCCAACACCCAGGTCTGCCCGGTGTGCCTCGGTCTGCCGGGTGCCCTGCCGGTGGTGAACCGTCGGGGAGTCGAGTCCGCGATGCTCATCGGCCTGGCGCTCGGCTGCGAGATCGCCGAGTGGTGCCGGTTCGCACGCAAGAACTACTTCTATCCCGACCAGCCGAAGAACTACCAGATCAGCCAGTACGACGAGCCGATCGCGTTCAACGGCGAGGTGACCGTCGAGGTCGACGGCACCCCGTACACGATCGGGATCGAGCGGGCCCACATGGAGGAGGACACCGGCAAGTCGCTGCACGTGGGTGGCGCCACCGGCCGGATCCACGGCGCCGACCACTCGGCACTCGACTTCAACCGTGCGGGCGTCCCGCTGATCGAGATCGTGACCAAGCCGGTCGAGGGGACCGGTGCGGCCGCACCACAGGTGGCCCGGGCCTACGTGACGATGCTGCGTGATCTCCTGCGTGCGTTGGGCGTTTCCGACGTCCGGATGGAGCAGGGCTCGCTTCGGTGTGACGCGAACGTGAGCCTGCGGCCCTCGCCGGACGCTCCGCTGGGTACCCGCACCGAGACCAAGAACGTCAACTCGCTCCGCTCGGTGGAGCGGGCGCTGACCTACGAGATCCGCCGTCAGGCCGCCGTGCTGACCGCAGGCGGCACGGTCACGCAGGAGACGCGGCACTTCCACGAGGACACCGGCGTGACCACTCCGGGTCGGAGCAAGGAGACCGCGGAGGACTACCGGTACTTCCCCGAGCCCGACCTGGTGCCGATCGCCCCGTCTCGGGAATGGGTCGAGGAACTCCGGGCCCAGCTGCCGGAACCGCCGGCCGAGCGGGTGGCCAGGCTCACCGCCGAGTACGGCTACACGGTCACCGAGATGCGCGACGTGACCGCTGCCGGTGCTCTCGACCTGATCGAAGTCACCGTGCAGGCCGGGACCACACCGCAGGCAGCCCGCAAGTGGTGGATGGGCGAGCTGTCGCGCACCGCGCGGGAGATCGGCAAGGAGCTGGAGGAGCTCGCGATCACGCCCGAGCAGGTGGTCGAGGTGCAGAAGCTCGTCGAGTCGGGCGCGCTCACCGACAAGCTGGCCCGGCAGGCGCTCGAGGGCGTGGTGGCCGGTGAGGGCACGGTCGGGGAGGTCGTCGAACGGCGTGGTCTGGTCGTGGTCTCCGACGAGGGGGCGCTGGCCGAGGCCGTCGATGCCGCCATCGCCGCCGACCCCGCCGCGGTCGCCCGGATCCGGGAGGGCAAGGTGCAGGCCGCGGGTGCCCTGATCGGCGCGGTGATGAAGCAGATGTCGGGCAAGGCCGACGCGGCCCGCATCCGTGAGCTGGTGCTGGAACGGGTGGGCTCCTCGTGAAGGCGGGCCCGTCATGACCGACTGCGTGTTCTGCGGCATCGTCGCCGGCGACATTCCGAGCTACCGCGTGGGAGAAACCGAGCAGGCATTGGCGTTCCTCGACATCAGTCAGCTGACACCAGGGCACACGCTGGTCGTGCCGAAGCGGCACGTGCCCGACCTCATCGATGCCGAGGGCGCCCTCGCCGAGATCGCCCCGCTGGTGGAGTCCACGGCTCGGCTGCTCGAGCAACGGCTGGAGCCGGCCGGCCTCAACCTCCTGCAGAGCTCGCGTGCCTACGCCGGCCAGGACGTCTTCCACCTGCACGTGCACCTGGTCCCGCGGTACCGGGGCGACGGCGGGCTGCCGGCCCTGCTCGACCCGGGCAAGCAGCCGGTGCCCGCCGACGAGCTGGCCGAGATCCAGTCGCACCTGGTGGACGACGCGTGAGCGACGGCCCGGTGGTTCTGGTCCCGTGGCCGGACCCCGAGACCTTCCTTCCGGCACTGCCCGACGACACCAGCTACGCGACGTTCACCGTCGACGACCACGACCTCCCGGCCGGGGCGGACCGGGCCGAGTTCTACGTGACTCCCTACACCTTCGCGACCCGGCCACACGCGGTGATGCGGGAACTGCCGGCACTGCGCGCGGTCCAGCTGCTGACCGCCGGCTACGAGCACGCCTTGCCGCATCTCCCCAGCGGGGTGGAGCTTGCCAACGCCAAGGGCGTGCACGACGCCAGCACGGCCGAGCTCGCGATGGCCCTGATCCTGGCCGGCCAGCGCGAGATCGATGTGGACGCCCGGGCGATGACCTCCGGGACCTGGGTCACCGGGACGACCCGTGCTCTGGCCGACTGCACCGTTCTTCTCGTCGGCGCGGGATCCATCGGCGCGGCACTGGAACGGCGGCTGGCGGGATTCGAGACCACCGTGGTCAAGGTGGCCAGCCGGGCACGAGGTGACCTACACGGCCCCGAGTCGCTGATCACGCTGCTGCCTCAGGCCGACGTCGTGGTGCTGCTCGTGCCGCTCACCGAGCAGACCCGCGGACTGATGTCGGCAGACGCGCTGGCGGCGATGAAGCCGGGCTCGCTGCTGGTGAACGTGGCCCGCGGCCCGGTCGTCGACACCGACGCTCTGGTGTCTGCGTGCGCGACCGGTCACGTGCGGGCCGCTCTCGACGTCGTCGACCCCGAACCGCTGCCGCCCGACCACCCGCTCTGGAGCACTCGCGGCGTGCTGATCTCTCCGCACCGCGGCGGCAACTCCGCGGCGTTTCTGCCACGGGCGAAGCGATTGGCGGCAACGCAGATCAGCAGATTCGTCGCCGGAGAACCGCTCGAGCATGTCGTCGCCACCGGCTGACGCCGGCAGCACGCGCGGCCTCGTCGTGGTGTACGAGACCCATTCCACGACGGTCGACAACGAGCGGGGCATCGCCACCGGGTGGCTGCCCGGCGAGCTCTCCGCCGTGGGCGTGGACCAGGCGGCCGAGCTGGGCGCTCGTCGCCGCGACGACGGCATCGACCTGGTGCTGACCTCGGATCTGCATCGAGCCGTCCGGACGGCGGAGATCGCCTTCGGTGACACCGGCATCCCGATCGTCACCGACCGGAGGCTGCGCGAGTGCGACTACGGCGCTCTCACGGGCGGCCCGGTCGCGCGGATCAGACCCAGCATCGCCTTCCTGGACAAGAGATTCCCCGGCGGCGAGAGCTACCGCGACACCTGCCGGCGCACGGCCGACGTGCTGGACGGAGCTGGCCGTTCGAGACGATCTGCGGCGCGTGCTGATCGTGGCGCACTCGGCCCAGCGGTGGGCGCTCCGGGCGCTGCTCGGCGGGGAGGACCTGGCCGACGTCCTCAGTGGTCCTGACGGCTGGCAGCCAGGGTGGGAGTTCGTCCTGCGCAGCCGCTAGGCGACGGCGAAATCCGTGTCTTCGCGACCTGCCCACCCGCGCGTGCTGCCGGTAGGTTCTGCGCCATGAAAACTCGTCATCTCGGACGCAAGAAGGTCTCTGCCATCGGGATGGGCGGCATGCCACTGTCGTCTGCAGACGAGAGCACGCCGGCCTTCGGAGGACGACGCGATCGCGACCATCCTGGCCGCGCTCGAAGCCGAGGTGACGTTGTTCGACACCGCCGACGTCTATGCGCCGAGCTATGAGGAGATCGGGCACAACGAGCGGCTCATCGCCAAGGCGCTGAAGGAGTGGGGCGGCGACCGCGACTGCATCGTCGTCGCGACGAAGGGCGGCATCACCTGGGACGAGAACGGCCACGGTCGTGACGCCTCGCCCGAGCACCTGCGCGCGGCCGTCGAGGCGTCGCTGCGTGCCCTCGATGTGGACGTGATCGACCTGTACCAGTGGCACCGGCCGGATCGTTGGCGGATCTATGGCGAGGTGATCGCCACCCTCAAGGAGCTGCAAGGAGGAGGGCAAGATCAACGAGATCGGCATCTCCAATGCCAACATCGAGGAGATCCAGATCGCGATCCAGGTCTTGGGTCCGCGTGGACTCGCGAGCGTGCAGAACCGGTTCTCGCCCGACAACCGCTGCTCGCAGGACGAGCTCGACTTCTGCGAACGCAACTACGTGTCGTTCCTGCCGTGGAGCCCGCTCGGCGGAATCGGTCGGGCCGCCGGAGATCGGTGACCGGTTCGAGGTCTTCGCCCAGATCGCCGCGGAACGCCATGTGAGCCCGCAGCAGATCGTGCTCGCCTGGGAGCTCTCGCTCGGCAAGCGGGTGATCCCGATTCCGGGTGCCTCCCGGCCGGAGTCGATCATCGACTCCGCCCTCGCCGCCGACCTCGAGCTCACACCGGCCGAACTCGCCGCCTGCGAAGCCGCGCTTCCCGCTCCCGTCTGACGTTCGACACGCACCAGCAGCCGCGACCGCATACATGCAGTCGCGGCCCAACCGCGCCCGGTTCGGCCGGACATAGCGCGCATCCGCACCGTTGCAGTGCATGTTTCGCGTGCGGCTAGCTGCGAAGCCGAAAGAGGATCTCGCCGGCGTTGTCCACGACCAGGGTGTCCGGATCGGCCCGCAGTGCGTCGAGATCCACCGCGTCCGGTGAGAGGTACTGCAGGTTCGCCTGGCGCACGACCTCCTCGGGGATGCCGGTGGCCAGCGTCACCTGCACGCGGAAGTCCTCGGTCTTGGTCTCCGGGTCGTAGGTGCCGGCGCCGCGCAGGTGCGTCGAGTGCGCCAGCACACCCCAGTGATAGCCGCGGTAGTCGTCCCACTGCGCTGCGAAGAAGTCCTTGCAGTGATAGCCGATCTCCACGATCTCGGGATGCATGGCCGACATCTGGGTGATGCCGGGCGCGTAGACGATCACCTCGCCACCTTCGGCGACGACCGGCTCCACCTTGTAGAAGCCCTTGGCGCCGGTCCACATGTCCTCGTAGCGGGACGGCATCACCGACACCACCCGCTTCACCGGTGCGTCGAGGTAGCGGACGTGCGTCTCTGCCGAGACCTCCGCAGCTCGCTCCCAGGCCTGCTCCGGTGCGCCGAAAGCCATCGAGTGGAGGGCATTCACCCCGGACGCGTTCACGACACACATCGCCAGCTTGCGGGTGGGGATGAGGGCCGCAGCCGCGTCGATGAGCGCCCGCACGGGAGTGATGCCGGGAGTGCCGATGATCGCCGAACTCGTGATGAGCGCACCGAGCCAGTGCGACAGGTCGATGATCTCGGGGCCCGCGACCCCGGGAAAGAAGTACTTGTTGCCGCCGGAGAACCCGACCACCTCGTGTGGGAAGACCGGGCCGACCACCAGCACGACGTCGTGGTCCACGACCTCGCGGTTGATGCGAACCTGCACGGGCTCACGGAGGAGACCGCCCGACAGGCCGTCGACGGTGTCGGCCGCGATCGTGCCGAGCGCCACGAAGGTCTCCGGACTTCCACCACTCGTGATTGACGATCACCGCGCCAGGGAAGGCGTCGGCCAGACGGCGCCCGTCGGTACCGAGCATCGACTCGAGGGCGCTGTCGTCCATCGCCGCATGAGTGCCGAGCGCGACCAGGATCGTCAGCTTGCTGATACGTCCGGCGGTTGCCTCCTGCACGGCCGTGACCAGCAGGCCCAGGGGACACGACCGGGTGCCGTCCGGGACAACGAGGCACAGGCTCTGGCCGTCGAGGTCGACGTCGGCAAGGACGTCGGCTGACGAACGACCGCACCTCGTCGTCGGTCAGCACCTGGGTAGGGCCGCCGATCGTGGCCGCGGTCCGGGGGAGTGTGGTCGACATGCCCCCAGCCTTCCCCGTCCCTCCGCATGGGTTCAACCGTGGGTGCCGGCCCACCCTGGTTCCCGTCGCGGTGCCAGACTCCGGCCATGGAGATCCCCGACCCAGCCGCTGGTCGTGCTGGTCGGGACCGCGGGTTCGGGGAAGTCGCACTGGGCCGCGCGGCACTACCGGGCCGAGGAGATCGTGTCGGCCGACCAGCTTCGTGCCGTCGTCGGCAGCGGCCCGGCCGACCTGGACGCCTCCACCGACGCGTTCAACCTGCTCGACAGCATCGTCGCGGCAAGGGCGGGCCGCGGGCTCACGGTGGTGGTCGACACCCTCGGGCTCGATCCCGACCGCCGGTCGGGCTATCTCGCGCTGGCCCGCCGCGTGGGACTGCCAGCGGTAGCCGTCAGCCTGGAGACGCCGGCGAACGTGGCGCGTGCGCGCAACGCCCTCCGCGACCGGCCGGTGCCGGCGAAGGTGCTGGCCGGGCAGCTGCCAGCGGATGCGGGCGTTGAGCGGTGAGATCGACGACGAGGGTTGGGATCTCGTGGTGCGCGTCGGGACCGACGCGGCCGAGGCTCCCGGGCCGCCGGCCGACTCGTCATCCGCCGCGGTCGTACCTGCTGAAGCGCTTCCAGGCGGGCCCAGCGGGCCGAAGGTCGTGCTGCACGTCGCCTCGTTCCCGTGGTCCGATGCGCCGGGGAGCTGGCTGACCGACCTCGCTCAGGCGGCGGAGGAGATCGGCCTCTCCGGACTGTCGCTGATGGACCACCTCATCCAGATCCCGCAGGTCGGGCGCCCGTTCGACCCGATCCCCGATCCGTTCGTCGCGCTCGGCCACGTCGCCGCGGCGACCTCCCGGCTGACGCTCGGCACGCTGGTGAGCCCGGTCACCTGGCGGCCGGCGGCGTCCCTGGCGAAGGCGGTCAGCAACGCTCGACGTGCTGAGCGGCGGGAGGGCGTTCCTCGGTGTCGGCGCGGGCTGGTGGGAGCGTGAGCACGCGGCGGCGGGGCTGCCGTTCCCGTCGGCGGGGAAGCGGCTCGACCTGCTCGAGGACGCGATCCTGACGATCCGGGCGCTCTGGAGCACGGGCACGAAGCCGTACGAGCACGGTCGCGTCCGGCTGCCGGAGACGACGGCCTACCCACGCCCGTACACGTCGGAGGACCGACCCGGGTCGATCCCGATCGTCGTCGGTGGCTCGGGCGAGCGGCGGACGCTCGCCATCGCGGCCCGCCTCGCCGACGCGGTCAACCTGCCGACCTCCGACGAGACGGTGGTGGCGCGCAAGATCGCGGTCCTCGGCCGGCACCTCGCGGAGGCTGGTCGCGACCGGGCCGAGGTCGAGGTAACCGTGCTCGACACTCCGGTCATCGGGATGGACCGCGACGATGTGTCGCGCCGGGTCGAGCGCCTGCGCGGACGCGTTCCCGCGCCGGCGTTCGCGGCCCGCCACCACGCGGCGACACCGGAACGGCACGCCGAGCGGTACGCCGGGCTCGTCGCGATGGGGGTCGGCACCGTGTTCGTGTCGCTGCCCGACCTCACCGGCGCCGACGACATGCCTCGGCTGGCCGCCGTGGTCTCGGCGATCAGGCAGATAGGGTCCCTGCCGTGGACTGGTCATGGATGAATCGCCCCGGATGGGCCAAGGCCGGTCGCGTGCTCGAGGTCCTCCCGTTCCTCGCCGCCCTGGTCGTGCTGCCGTTCGTGATCCCGGGCGGGCACTTCTGGCCGTGGAAGGCCAACACGATGGACCTGCAGGTCTACGTCGACGCCGGACGCGCGCTGCTCAAGGGCTACGACGTGATGAGCCTGCGCTTCACCGACAACGGCCTGTCGTTCATCTACCCGACCTTCGCGCTGCTGCTCGCCGTGCCCATCTCGTGGCTGCCGTTGGGATTCCTGCAGATCGCGTTCACGCTCATCTCGGTCCTGCTGATCCGGGTGCTCCTGCGCCGCTTCGGTGTACCAGCCGGGCTGCCGGTTGCCATCATCGGCACGGTGATCGTGCTGCTCTGCCAGCCGGTTCGCGCCACGCTGGGCTACGGCCAGGTGAACGTGATCGTGGCGGCCCTCGTGCTGATCGACCTGCTGCCAGGACGCCGTCTCGGGCCGCGTGGTGTGCTCACCGGCATCGCCGCCGGCATCAAGCTCACGCCGGCCCTGTTCGGGATCTACCTGCTGTTCCTGCGCAGATACCGCGACGCGGCCTGGCTCTTCGGCGTCTTCGCGGCCACCACGGTTGTGGGCTTCGCGATTCTCCCGCGGGAGAGCATCGAGTTCTGGCGCCTGCTGGTGGAGGGTGACACCAGGACCGGTGCGGCCTACTACCTCGGCAACCAGTCCGTGCTCGGCGCGTTCGTCCGGCTCTTCCACTCCTACGGCGACCCAGGAGCCGTGCACTACATCGCGCTGTTCGTCGGCGCGCTGACAGCGCTGGTCGCCTGCATCGCCGGTGCCGGCTGGACCAGACGCGGCGAAGGTCTGTTCGGCCTCAGCCTGGTCGGGATGGGCACGCTGATGGCGTCCCCGTTGTCGTGGACCCACCACTTCGTCTACGTCGTGCCGATGCTCTTCGCGCTGCTCCGCCAACGGGTGCCGACGGAGCTCAAGTGGCTGGGCTGGCCGCTGTTCGCCTGGGTGTACTCCGGACTGGTCCTGCAGTGGCTGCCCTACGACCAGGGTCGGGAATTGGAGTACGGGCTGTTCTTCAACCTGGTCTCGTCGATCACGCCGATTCTGACCACCGTGTTCATCGTGATCGCCGCCCTGACCTTCAGGCGGTACCCGGTGATCGAGCCCGAGGGCGACATCAGGGCCCAAGACGTCGTGGTGGTCGATCAAGGCCGGAAGCTGCCCCAACCGGTGCTCTGACTGGCCTCTCGGCCCGCCGATCCGCAGCCCGCCGCTCTCGAAACCCTGAAAACTGGCGGCCAGTCGCCGCGATTGGCTCCTCAGCCTCCGCTGGGCCTCACTCGCCGCCACTTTTCAGGGTTCGAGCAAGGGTTGGATGGCCAAGGCGACCGGCGGCCGGGCGAGATTAGGCTCTCCCGCCATGGCCACCACGACCCGCGACATCAAGCCCCGCAGCCGCGTTGTGACCGACGGGCTGGAGGCGTCGGCCGCCCGCGGGATGCTGCGGGCGGTGGGATTCGGCGACGACGACTTCGCCAAGCCGCAGGTCGGGGTGGCGAGTTCCTGGAACGAGATCACCCCGTGCAACCTGTCGTTGCAGCGGCTCGCCCAGGCGGTGAAGGAGGGAGTGCACGCCGGCGGCGGCTACCCGATGGAGTTCGGCACGATCTCGGTGTCCGACGGGATCTCGATGGGTCACGAGGGCATGCACTACTCGCTCGTCAGCCGGGAGGTGATCGCCGACTCGGTGGAGACCGTGATGAGCGCGGAGCGCCTCGACGCGTCGGTGCTCCTGGCCGGTTGCGACAAGTCGCTGCCCGGCATGCTGATGGCCGCCGCGCGGCTCGACCTCGCGTCGGTGTTCCTCTACGCGGGCACGATCCTGCCCGGCATCGCGAAGATGCACGACGGCACCGAGCGGCAGGTCACGATCATCGACGCCTTCGAGGCCGTCGGTGCGTGCGCGCGCGGGCTGATGCCGCGCGAGGACGTCGACGCGATCGAGCGGGCCATCTGTCCAGGCGAGGGCGCCTGCGGCGGGATGTACACGGCGAACACGATGGCGGCCGCGGCCGAGGCCCTGGGCATGTCCCTGCCGGGTTCAGCCGCGCCACCCGCCACCGACCGGCGCCGCGACATGCTGGCCCGCAAGTCCGGTGAGGCAGCGGTCGAACTCCTGCGACAGGGCATCACCGCCCGGCAGATCCTCACCAAGGAGGCCTTCGAGAACGCCATCGCGGTGGTGATGGCCTTCGGCGGTTCGACCAACGCGGTCCTGCACCTGCTGGCGATCGCGCACGAGGCAGAGGTCGAGCTGACCATGGCGGACTTCCGCCGGATCGGGGCCACGGTGCCGCACCTCGCGGACGTCAAGCCCTTCGGCAGCTACGTCATGGTCGACGTCGACCATGTCGGCGGCGTCCCCGTGGTGATGAAGGCCCTTCTCGACGCCGGGCTGATGCACGGGGACTGCCTCACCGTCACCGGTCGCACGCTCGCCGAGAACCTGGAGGGGATCCGGCCGCCGGATCCTGACGGCAAGGTCCTGCGTGCTCTCGGCAACCCCATCCACAAGACCGGTGGGATCACCATCCTCGACGGGTCACTCGCACCCGACGGCGCGGTGGTGAAGTCGGCCGGCTTCGACTCCGACGTGTTCACCGGCACCGCGCGGGTGTTCGACGGCGAGCGGGCGGCAATGGATGCCGTCGAGGACGGCTCGCTCAAGCAGGGTGACGTGATGGTGATCCGCTACGAAGGACCCAAGGGCGGCCCTGGGATGCGCGAAATGCTCGCCGTGACCGGCGCGATCAAGGGCTCCGGGCTGGGCAAGGACGTGCTGCTGCTCACCGACGGCCGGTTCTCCGGCGGCACCACCGGCCTGTGCGTCGGGCA
This sequence comes from uncultured Actinomycetota bacterium, assembly GCA_963724495.1. Taxonomy (GTDB): domain Bacteria; phylum Actinomycetota; class Actinomycetes; order Propionibacteriales; family DAIQRJ01; genus CAVRUZ01. Next base: position 235,453 of record CAVRUZ010000002.1, read on the forward strand.
CGTGGCGCCGGAGGCCGTCGACGGCGGGCCGATCGCCTTCGTCCGCGACGGCGACCAGATCACGCTCGACGTCGCCAACGGCCTGCTGAACCTCGAGGTCGACGCAGGCCGAACTCGCCCGGCGAGCGGAGGGCTTCCAGCCGCCGGAGTCGCGGTACCGGAGTGGGGTCCTGGCCAAGTACCGCAAGCTCGTCGGTTCCGCTTCCCGCGGCGCGGTCTGCGGCTGACCACCGGAATCTGCCGTCGTCGAGGGCTCGGCCGAGCCGGCGTTCCATCCGGATGGCAAGACATGCGGGCTTACGAACTTGACCGGGACGGGATCGGGGAGCACTGTTGCGGTCATGCGTTTCCAGGAGATCGTACTTTTCAAGCGCGCTGACTGAAGCTTCCGGCTTCACCAGCGCGCGACCCTCGCAAGCCAGACCGGCGGCGGGGGTTTTTTGTTGCCCGACACCACGGGCAGCGAAGCAGCCGGCTCCGACACCACACGGAGTCGCACACGAAGAGGGGAATTCCATGTCAGTCACGGACATGCCGAGGCCAGGAACGACACCCAGCGAGCCCGACGCGACGCAGGATCGGCAGCCGGCAGCAAGCCGGCCGCGGCAGGGCCAGCAGATGTCGGGGTCGGAGAGCCTGATCGCCTCGCTGGAGGCGGCCGGCGTCGAGGTCATCTTCGGCATCCCGGGTGGCGCGATCCTTCCCGCCTACGACCCGTTGATGGACTCGAAGCAGATCCGGCACATCCTGGTGCGGCATGAGCAGGGCGCTGGTCATGCCGCCCAGGGTTACGCCGGTGCCACCGGCCGGGTCGGTGTCTGCATGGTCACCTCCGGGCCGGGTGCGACCAACCTGGTGACGCCGATCGCCGACGCGCACATGGACTCGGTGCCGATGGTGGCGATCACCGGCCAGGTCGCGAGCTCGATGATCGGGACCGACGGCTTCCAGGAAGCCGACATCTCCGGCATCACCATGCCGATCACCAAGCACAACTACCTGGTGACCGACCCGGCCGACATCCCACGGGTGATCGCCGAGGCGTTCCACATCGCCTCCACCGGGCGGCCCGGCCCGGTGCTCGTCGACGTGGCCAAGGACGCCATGCAGAAGCAGACGACGTTCACCTGGCCGGACGAGCTGAACCTGCCGGGCTACCGGCCGATCACCAAGCCGCATCCCAAGCAGGTGGCGCAGGCGGCCGAGGCGATCGCCGAGGCGACCCGGCCGGTGTTCTACGTCGGCGGCGGCGTGATCCGCGGACAGGCGTCGGCCGAACTGCTCGAACTGGCCGACCTCACCGGCATCCCGGTCGTCACCACGCTGATGGCCCGCGGCGCCTTCCCCGATGCGCACCCGTTGCACATGGGCATGCCCGGCATGCACGGGACCGTCGCCGCGGTGGGCGCCCTGCAGGAGAGCGACCTGCTGATCACGCTCGGAGCGCGTTTCGACGACCGGGTGACCGGCCAGCTGTCGACGTTCGCCCCGCAGGCACGGGTGATCCACGCCGACATCGACCCGGCCGAGATCTCCAAGAACCGCAACGCCGACATCCCGATCGTCGGCGACGTGCGCAACGTGATCACGGAGCTGACCCGCGGAGCTCCGGCGGCCCGCGCATCGACCGGGCGACTACTCCAGCTGGGTCGAGCGGATGACCGCCTTCAAGGACCGGTACCCGCTTGGTTACACCGACCACGAGGGTGCGCTCTCGCCGCAGAAGGTCATCCAGCGCATCGGTGAGGTCACCGGACCGGAGGGCGATCTTCGTCCCGGGCGTCGGGCAGCACCAGATGTGGGCGGCCCAGTTCGTCCGCTACGAGCGCCCCGGATCGTTCATCAACTCCGGCGGGCTCGGCACGATGGGGTTCTCGGTCCCGGCAGCGATGGGCGCCAAGGTGGGCGCACCCGACCGGACCGTGTGGTCCATCGACGGCGACGGCTGCTTCCAGATGACCAACCAGGAACTCGCCACCTGCGCGCTCAACGACATCCCGATCAAGGTGGCGGTGATCAACAACTCCTCGCTGGGCATGGTGCGCCAGTGGCAGACGTTGTTCTACGAGAGCAGGTACTCCAACACCGACCTGCACACCGGTACCGACACCCGCCGCATTCCCGATTTCGCCAAGCTGGCCGAGGCATACGGCTGCGTGGGCCTGCGCTGTGAGACCGAGGAAGAGCTGGATGCCGTTCTGGACAAGGCGATGGGCATCAACGACAAGCCGGTGGTGATCGACTTCGTGGTTGCCCGCGACGCGATGGTGTGGCCGATGGTCCCCTCGGGTACCTCGAACTCCGACATCCTCATCGCCCGCGACATGGCACCGGTGTGGGACCGGACGGAGGAGGGCGCATGAGCACGCACACCCTGTCGGTGCTCGTCCAGGACACTCCCGGTGTCCTGAGCCGGGTGGCCGGCCTGTTCTCCAGGCGGAGCTTCAACATCTCGTCGCTCGCCGTCGGCCCGACCGAGCATCCCGGTGTGTCACGGATGACGATCGTCGTCGACGTCGAGGGCAAGCCGCTGGAGCAGGTCACCAAGCAGCTGCACAAGCTGATCAACGTGCTCAAGATCGTCGAACTCGAACCAGAGCAGTCCGTCCAGCGCGAGCTCCTGCTGGTGAAGGTGCGTGCGGACGCGAGCACGCGCAGCCAGGTGATCGAGACCGTGCAGATGTTCCGTGCGCACGTGGTGGACGTCGCCCCGGACGCGCTGACGATCGAAGCGACCGGTTCACCGGAGAAGCTGGCAGCCCTGCGACTGATCCTCGAACCGTTCGGCATCCGCGAACAGGTCCAGTCCGGCATCGTCGGGTTGGGCCGCGGCGGGCGGTCGATGGCCGACCGCACCTTCCGCCAGCTCGCCGACCGATCGGCCTGATCGCGGGAACGCTGGACGAGAGAGATTGCCCAACCAGCCAAGGCTGATCGGCACCGGCCGTCGAGGTCGGACCACGACTGCATCACCCAACGCACGAGGAAACGGAGCTGAAGACCTGTGGCAGCAAAGATGTACTACGACGGTGACGCCGACCTGTCCATCATCCAGAACCGGACGGTCGCAGTGCTCGGCTTCGGCAGCCAGGGGCACGCGCATGCCCTCTCCCTGCGCGACTCCGGCGTCGACGTGCGCGTCGGGTTGCTCGAGGGCAGCCGCAGCCGGCCCAAGGCCGAAGCGGAGGGTCTTCGCGTACTGACTCCCGAGGCGGCGGCGGCCGAGGCGGACTTCATCGTGGTGCTCGCCCCGGACCCCGCACAGCGGAAGCTGTACGCCGACGCCATCGAGCCGAACCTGCAGGACGGCGACGCGCTCCTGTTCTCCCACGGGTTCAACATCCGTTACGACCTGGTCAAGCCGCCGGCCGGCATCGACGTCACGATGGTCGCGCCCAAGGGTCCCGGCCACCTGGTCCGCCGCGAGTACATGGAGGGTCGCGGCGTGCCGGTGCTGGTGGCCGTCGAGCAGGACGCCTCGGGTGAGGCCTGGCCGCTCGCGCTGAGCTACGCGAAGGCGATCGGCGGACTGCGTGCCGGTGGCATCAAGACCACGTTCACGGAGGAGACCGAGACCGACCTGTTCGGCGAGCAGGCCGTGCTGTGCGGCGGGGTGTCCGAGCTGGTGATGAAGGGCTTCGAGGTGCTCACCGAGGCGGGCTACCAGCCGGAGGTCGCGTACTTCGAGTGTCTGCACGAGCTCAAGCTGATCGTCGACCTGATGTACGAGGGCGGAATCGCCAAGCAGCGTTGGTCTGTCTCCGACACCGCCGAGTACGGCGACTACGTGTCCGGCCCGCGCATCATCGACGACCACGTCAAGCAGAACATGCAGGGCGTGCTCGCCGACGTGCAGAACGGCGCGTTCGCCAAGCGGTTCATCGACGACCAGGACGCCGGCGCGCCGGAGTTCAAGGAGCTCCGGGCCAAGGGTGCTGCCCATCCGATCGAGGCGGTTGGCCGCGATCTGCGCGACCTGATGGCCTGGGTCAAGGGCCACGACGACGACTACGTGGAGGGCAGCGCCGCCCGCTGACCGCAGCCGGGCAAGGGAGACTGGGGGAGTGAGCGAAGCGCGCCCGGTGTTCGTCCTGCACGAGCACGACAAGCCGCGGCACCACTTCGACCTGCGGCTCGAGCAGGGCGGCGTGCTCCGTTCCTGGGCCGTGCCCAAGGGAATGCCCGACAGCACCGCCGAAGACCGGCTCGCGGTCCTCGTGGCCGACCACGACCTGGAGCATGCGACGCTATACCGACGAGGACAAGCGGATCGCGGACGAGGGGACCTGGGAACTCGAGGATGTCAATGACCGCCGGTTCGTGTTCCTGCTGCACGGGCGCAACGGCGCGCGTCGCTACGCGCTCATCCAGACCGGCAAGGACTGGCTCCTGCACCTGACGCGTCGACAGCCGTAGAGATGCGTAGAGATTGGTGTTTCCACGGGCCAGGATATGAGTAAGGTAAGCCTCCCCTTACTCACCTGGCTTGATTGGACCCACCGCCATGCGTCTGCGTCATCTGGCTCCGGCCGTTGCGCTCATAGTCACGTCGATGCTCCTCACCGGTTGCATGAAAACCGACCCGGTCGCGAACAGCTCCGAGTCGGAGGCCAAGACCGTGACGGTCACGTCTGAGTTCGGAAAGGTCGAACTGCCGGCCGAACCGAAGCGGGCACTCGGCATGTACACCACCGACGTCGACATCCTCATCACGCTCGGCTTCCCGCTCGCCGAGCAGCAGCCGATCCGGGGTGACGGCTACACCGACTTCCCGTGGTTCTTCCCGCAGGCGGAGCTCGAGGCGGTCACGCCGTTCGCGAACTACCCGGACTACAACTACGAGAAGATCCTGGCCGCGCAGCCGGACTTCATCCTCAACGGGCTGGGCTACGACGAGAAGGTCGTCAAGAAGCTTCCGACGATCGCGCCGACGTACAGCGTCGACGCCTTCGACGGCCGCAGCTGGACCGAGCACTTCGAGGAGACGGCCAAGGCCCTGGGCCGCACCGCGCAGTACGAGGCCTGGGTCGCGAAGTACGACGCCCGGGTCGCGGAGGTCAAGCAGGCCATCAGCGAGCAGGCCAAGGGCAAGGTCGTGGCTCCGTTGGGCTACTGGGAGGGCAAGGTCAATTCCAGTTGCTACTCGGGCGTGGAGTGCCAGGCGTTCCGGGATCTCGGACTGACGATCTACCCCGGTGCGAAGAAGAAGAACGGTGAGGGCGTCGCCCTCAGTGCCGAGCAGGTCGGTCAGATGTCCGGCGTCGACGTTGCCTTCGCCATCAAGTCGCCCGGCGACAAGGGCCAGGCGGAGTTCGACAAGACGATCAACCAGCTCTCCAAGAACAAGCTGTTCGCCGACCTTCCCTTCATGGTGAACGACAAGCTCGTGACCTACGACATGGAGATGACGTACGGCTCGCCGAGCGGCCAGATGGCCTTCCTCGACGTGGTGGAGGAGGCCTTCACCCAATGACATCGCTGCCTGAGCTCGAGATGCGTGTGTACCGCGCCGTCGTCGTCCGGACCGCCGAACTGACGCCGTCCCTGCGGCGAGTGGTGTTCGGCGGTCGCGGGCTGGCCACCTTCGAGTCGACCGGAGTCGGGGACGAGTACCTGCGGGTCCTGTTCCCCGCGGAGGGTCAGGACGAGCCCGTGCTCCCGGTCGTCGAGAACGGCGTGTTCGACTACGGCGCCGTCGACCTCGGTCTGCTGCGGACCTACACGGTCCGTGCGCACGACCCCGTGTCGGGTGAGGTGACGATCGACTTCGTCGTGCACGAGGGAGGGGTGGCCTCGACCTGGGCGCGAAAGGCCAAGCCCGGCGATGTGGTCGGGATCAACACCCCCACAGGGCTCTACGACCCGCCGGACCGGCTCGACTGGCAGATGCTGGTGGCCGACTGTGCCGCCCTGCCGGCGCTTGCCCGGATCCTCGACCAGACCGACCCACGGGTCCGGACGAGGGTCGTGGTCGAGGTGCCGGACGCCGACCACCATCTCGACCTGCCGTATCACCCACGGACCGAGGTGACCTGGGTCCACGGCGGCAACGGGCACGGCCAGAGCCGGTTGCAGGAGGCGGTCGAGTCGCTACCCCGACCCGACGGCGTCGGCTACGTGTGGGTCAGCGGCGAAACCCGGGTGCTGCGTGGCATCCGCAGTCACCTGCGGCGCACGCTGGGTCTGCCCGGCGTCGGCGTACAAGGCCATCGGCTACTGGACCGACAATGCCGAGCAGTGGCGCGCGAACTACGACGCACTCGATGAGGCCACTCGCCAGTCGCTCGAAGTGATGTGGGAGTCCGACCGCGACGAGGACGAGATCGAGGCCGAATACGACGAGCGGCTTGCCGCGCTGGGGCTGTGACCCTCGCCGCCGAGGCGCCCGAGAAGGTCGGTGCGCCGCCAGCGCCGGCGCTTGTCGATGACGACGTTCGCCCGTCCCTTCGCCGGCGTCGTCAGCTGCTCGGACTGCTCGGTGCCGTTGCGGCGCTGGTGATTCTCGTGCTGCTCAGCCTGGCCATCGGGTCGAAGCCGGTGCCGCTCGGCCACGTGATCGACGCGCTGACCGCCTATGACGGGCGGATCGCCGATCACGTGATCGTGCGCGACCAGCGGATCCCGCGGACCGTCCTGGCGATCCTCGTCGGCCTGGGCCTGGGCGTCGCCGGCGCCCTGATGCAGGCACTGACCCGCAATCCGCTCGCCGACCCGGGCCTGCTCGGCGTCAGTGCCGGTGCCAGCTTCTTCATGACGCTGGCCGTGGCGTTGCTGCCCCTGACCACGATGCTCGGCTACGTCTGGTTCTCCTTCCTCGGAGCCGTGGTCGCCACCGTCGTGGTCTACCTGCTGGGGTCGGCCGGGCGGACGGGAAGCTCGCCGGTGACCCTGGCCCTCGCCGGCGTGGCCGTAGCAGCCGTCCTGTCCGGGCTCACGGCGACGCTCACGCTGCTCGACCCGATGACCTTCCTGACGATGCGTGTCTGGGAGAGCGGATCGCTGGCTGAGCGCGGCTGGGACGTCATCGTCACAACTGCACCCTTCATCCTGGTCGGCCTCCTCCTGGCCGCATTCGCCGCCCGAGGGCTCAACGCCGTGGCTCTCGGCGAGGACCTGGCCACCGCCCTGGGCGCGAACGTCCGGCGCACCCGGATTCTGGTGTTGGTGGCCCTGACGCTGCTCTGCGGTGCCGCCACAGCTGCAGTGGGCCCGATCTGGTTCGTCGGGCTGATGGTCCCGCACGCGGCGCGCTGGATCGTGGGACCTGACCAGCGGTGGATCCTCGCCTACACCCTGGTGCTGGCGCCGGTCCTGATGCTGTCGTCGGACATCCTGGGCCGGGTGCTGGTCCGGCCCGACGAGCTGCCGGCGGGACTCGTCACGGCCTTCGTCGGTGCCCCGGTCCTGATCTGGCTCGCCCGCCGAAGCCGGATGAGCTCGCTGTGAGCACGCGGCTGGACTCCCGACCGCCGGCCGACGCTCCGCTGGACTTCGGCCGCCGGGTAGTCGTACTTCGGGTCGCCGGCCTCTCCGCCCGGCTGCACTTCCGGGTCGTCGCGGTGGGGCTGGCGATCACCGCGCTGCTCGTGCTGGCGGGACTCGTGGCGCTCGGACTCGGCGACTTCCAGGTCTCCGTGCCCGACGTCGTGCGCGCCCTGCTCGGTCAGGGACCCCAGCAGATCCAGACCCTCATCGTGGACTGGCGCCTCTCCCGGGTGGTGCTGGCCGTGTTGATCGGGATCGCCCTCGGCATCAGCGGCGCGGTCTTCCAGTCCCTGACCCGCAACCCTCTCGGTAGCCCGGACGTCATCGGCTTCAGTTCCGGCGCCTACACCGGGACCCTCGTCGCGATGATCTTCATCGGCACGTCGCAGAAGTCGATGGTGGCCGGCGGACTGATCGGGGGGATCGCCACCGCTCTCGCGGTCTATCTGCTCGCCTACAAGCGCGGCGTACATGGCTTCCGGCTGATCGTGGTGGGGATCGCCATCACGGCGATGCTTGGGTCGCTGAACGTCTACCTGCTGCTGCACACCGAGCTCTGGCGCGCCCAGATGGCCGCGGTCTGGGGCGCCGGGAGCATCAACGGGCTGGACTGGTCGGAGGTCCGCGCCATGGCCCTGACCCTGCTGGTGGTGCTCCCGTTCACTCTCGGCCTCAGCCGTCGGATGGACGTGGTGGAGATGGGCGACGACGCCGCCGCTGCCCTGGGGGTCCACGTCGAGCGGGTGCGACTGGCACTCGTCGTCCTCGGCGTGATCCTGGTGGCCGTCCCCACCACCGTTGCCGGCCCGATCACCTTCGTCGCACTGGCGGCCCCGCACCTGGCCCGCCGGCTGACGCGGGGGAGCGGCGTGCAGCTCCTGCCCTCGGCTGCGATGGGCGCGGCCCTGATGGTGGTCTGCGACCTCGTTGCCCTGCACGCCTTCGCACCGGTGATCATCCCCGCCGGACTCGTCACCGTCGTCCTGGGCGGCGCCTATCTCGCCTGGCTGATCGCGGCCAACCGTCGCAAGGAGCTCGCATGACCGCACTCGAAGCCCGCGGTATCGACTTCGGCTATCCCGACCGACCCGTAGCGACCAACCTGGACCTGGTCGTGCCCGACGGGTCGTTCACGGTGATCGTCGGACCCAACGCCTGTGGGAAGTCGACGCTGCTACGCGCGCTCAGCCGACTGCTCAAGCCGACCGCGGGGCAGGTCCTGCTCGACGGCAGGGAGATCGCGTCACTGCCCTCCAAGCAGGTAGCTCGCCGCCTCGGTCTGTTGCCGCAGACCTCGCTTGCCCCGGACGGCATCACCGTGACCGACCTGGTGGCCCGCGGCCGCTTCCCGTACCAGTCCGCCCTTCGGCAGTGGTCCCGGGAGGACCAGCGGGCCGTGCAGGCCGCGCTCGCGGCGACCCGCACCACCGACCTCGGCGGGCGACTCGTCGACGAGTTGTCCGGCGGCCAGCGCCAGCGCGTGTGGGTGGCGATGGTGCTCGCGCAGCAGACGCAGCTGTTGCTGCTCGACGAGCCCACGACGTTCCTCGATCTCGCGCACCAGATCGAGCTGCTCGAGCTGTTCCAGGATCTCAACCGGGAACAGGGACACACGGTCGTGGCGGTCCTGCACGACCTCAATCACGCCGCCCGCTACGCGAGTCACCTCGTCGCCATGCGGGAGGGGCGGATCGTCGCCACCGGGAGCCCGGTCGAGGTACTCACCGAGCGACTGGTCAGCGACGTCTTCGAACTGCCCTGCCGCGTGATCGAGGACCCGGTCTCGGGCGCGCCGCTCGTGCTGCCCGACGGTCGGCCGCGGGTGCACTGACGCGCGCCATTCTCAGGAAGCTCGTGGCTCAGGAATCCCGTGTCAGGACGCTCAGGCCAGGAATGCCTCGTAGACGATCGCGAACACCACCGGCGCGTACAGGATCACCAGAGCGGCCACCTGCCAGCGCAGGAGGAACCGGCCGAAGCGCCGGAGCGACCGGGCATGCGGGAACGCCTCGGCGAGCGCATAGGCCACCGTGTAGAAGAACAGCGGCACGGTGACGAGCCAGACCAGCGAACACCACGGGCACAGCAGCTGGATGCGGAACAGGGTCTGGAAGATGAACCAGGCCACCAGCACGGCCGATGCCAGTTGGCTGAGAGCCAGCAGTGCCCAGAACCAGCCGGCGAAGCGAGCCCCTGCCAGGAGTGCGACGCCGATGGTGACCACGACGGCGAACATCGGCAACCCCACCAGCGGATTCGGGAAGCCGAGGATCTCGCTCTGCGGCGACAGCATCACGCCGGTGCAGTCGATGGTGGCGCTGAGAGAGCACGACAGCTGGGCGTCGGGGTTCTTCCACAGGGCGATCCGGTCGACGATCAGCGTGAACGAGGCCAGGAAGCCCAGGCCACCCGCGACGATCAGGAGCCACGGGAAGCCACGGTTGGGGCCGGCCAGCGTCCTGATCTGCTCGGCACCCCCGGCAGCGGATGCGCTGTCGGTCGCGGGTCGCGACGGTGCCGCGACCGCACTGGCTGCCCGCGACCTCGTGGCCGGCGAGGCCGCCTGCAGGCTCGGGGAGCGTCGCCTGGTGGTGGTGCGTCGTCGCTGCGCCATGGCCCTTCCAGGGTCGGAAACCGGAGAACCCGGCCAAGTCTGGCATGCACCCGCGATCCCAGGACCGCAGTCGTGAGCCGGGACATGGAGAGCGCGGCGACCGTTACGCGCTACCGTGTCGCGCGCACACAGGGGTGCGACCTGGTCCGACACGGCAGCCAAGGGGTGTGACCTTGACCGACGCGAGCCCGATACCAGCGAGTGCCCGGCCGGTCGTTCTGATCGCCGAGGAACTCAGCACCGCCACGGTGGCAGAACTGGGCGACGACTTCGACATCCGCTTCACCGACGGGGCCGACCGGTCGGCACTTCTGGCGGCGTTGCCGGCCGCGGATGCGCTGCTGGTCCGGAGTGCGACCCACGTCGACGCCGAGGCCCTCTCGGTGGCCCGGCGCCTGAAAGTCGTGGCGCGTGCGGGGGTCGGGCTCGACAACGTCGACGTCAAGGCCGCAACCGCGGCCGGGGTGATGGTGGTCAACGCCCCGACGTCCAACATCACGTCAGCCGCCGAACACGCGATCGCCCTCGCCCTTGCCGTCGCGCGCCGGGTGCCGCTCGCCAACGCTTCGCTGAAGGCCGGCCGATGGGAGCGGTCGTCGTTCACCGGCGTCGAGCTCACCGACAAGGTTGCCGGGGTGGTCGGCCTCGGCCGGATCGGTGTCCTGGTGGCCCAGCGGCTGGCCGCCTTCGGGATGGAGATCATCGCCTACGACCCCTACGTCCAGCCCGGTCGGGCGGCGGCGATGGGCGTGCGGCTGGTGTCGCTGGAGGACCTCCTGCGGGAGGCCGACCTGATCTCGGTGCACCTGCCGAAGTCGCCGGAGACCGCCGGGCTCATCGGCGACGCGGAGCTGCACACCGTCAAGCCGTCGGTGATCGTGATCAACGCCGCCCGCGGTGGCATCGTCGACGAGGAGGCGCTGGCCGCCGCGCTGGCCGAGGGTCGCGTCGGCGGCGCCGGCATCGACGTGTTCACCACCGAGCCGTGCACCGACTCGCCGCTGTTCGGCTTCCCCAACGTGGTCGTCACCCCGCACCTCGGCGCCAGCACCGAGGAGGCGCAGGAGAAGGCCGGCGTGTCGGTGGCGCGGTCGGTGAAGCTGGCGCTGGCGGGAGAACTGGTCCCCGACGCGGTGAACGTGTCCGGCGGCGTGATCGCCGAGGTCCTGCGGCCGGGCATTCCGCTCACCGAGAAGCTCGGCCGGCTGTTCACCGCGATGGCCGGGGAGGTCGCCCAGCAGCTCGACATCGTGGTGTCGGGCGAGATCGTCAACACCGACGTGTCCGTGCTCAAGCTGGCGGCGCTCAAGGGGATCTTCCTCGACGTCATCGCCGATCAGGTGAGCTACGTCAACGCGCCGTTGCTGGCTGCCGAACGCGGGCTGGCCGTGCGGCTGGTCACCGAGTCCGACAGCCCCGACTGGCGCAACCTGATCAAGCTGGCCGGGACGATGTCGGACGGCCGGCACCTGTCGGTGGCGGGAACCCTCGCGGGGATCCGTCAGGTGGAGAAGCTGGTCGACGTCGACGGGTTCGCGATCGACGTCGACCTGTCCGCCCACATGCTGGTGCTGCACTACACCGACCGGCCGGGTGTCGTCGGCCAGGTCGGACAGCTGCTCGGAGCCGCAGGAGTGAACATCGCCGGCATGCAGGTGTCGCGCGAGGACAAGGGTGGGCGCGCCGTGTGCGTCCTGACGGTGGACTCCGCCGTGCCGACCGAGCTGCTCGATCCGCTCCGCCGCGAGATCCCGGCCGAGCGGGCGTTCTCGGTCGACCTCGACTAGCGGGACGCCTCGTGGCGACAGGGACCGCGCGACGAGGGCGATGACTTCCCTGACGCAGCGGGGTCTCAGTCAGCAGAGGCCCACCGCGGGCCCGATCCGAAAGGACACCGCACATGCGCAAGCTGATCGTGAGCACGTTCCTGACCCTCGACGGCGTCATGCAGGGACCCGGTGGACCGGGCGAGGACGACAGCGGCGGTTTCGCGCACGGGGGCTGGTCGGTGAACTACTGGGACGACCAGATGGGCGAAGTGATGGGTGCGGCGATGAGCGAGCCGTTCGACCTGGTGCTCGGACGTAAGACCTACGACATCTTCGCCTCGTACTGGCCGGATGCCCCCGAGGACCAGGGCGGCAAGCCCCTGAACGACGCGACCAAGTACGTCGCGTCCAGGAGCCGGCCGACGCTCTCGTGGGACACGTCGGTGCTGATCGAGGGCGACGCCGCCGAGGGGGTCGCCGCGCTCAAGCAGACCGACGGGCCGGAGCTGCAGGTCCACGGCAGCGCGGACCTGATCCAGACGCTGCTGCGCAACAACCTCGTCGACGAGTTCCGGCTGTGGGTCTTTCCCGTCGTTCTCGGATCGGGCAAGCGCCTGTTCGCGGACGGCACGATCCCGTCCGGCCTGCGGCTCGTCGACAGCGTCGTCTCGAGCACCGGCGTGGTGATCGGCACCTACGAGCTGGCCGGCGAGGTCGTCACGGGGTCGTTCGGGACGGAGTGATCGCGAGGGGCCGGCGTCAGGTCGTCAGCAGCCTGACGACGGCGACCATGCCGACCACGGCGATCACCACGCGGAGCAACGTCGGGTGGAGTCGCCGGCCGAGCCCGGCTCCGAGCGAGCCACCCAGTGTCGACCCGGCCGCGATGAACAGGACCACCCACCAGTCGATCTGGTCGAAGGCGAGCACGACGAACATGATCGCGGCGACGGTATTGACCGCTGCGGTCAGGACGTTCTTCGTCCCGTTCAGGCGTTGCAGATCAGCACTCAGCACCAAGGGGAGCAGGCCCATCAGCAACACGCCCTGGGCAGCCCCGAAGTAGCCGCCGTAGATGGCGCAGCCGAAAGCAGTCAGGCGTGCGGGCCAGCCGCCGTGCTCGTTCCGCACGATCTCGCTGTGTTGGCTGCGCTCGATGTCGATGCGCTCGCTGCGCTTCCTGATGGCCTCCTGCAGCTTCGGCTGGATGAGCACGAGCACGACGGCCAGCGTCACCAACACTGGAACCACGGCGTCGAACGTCGCTGCGGGCAACAACAGCAGGAGCAGGGCGCCTGCGAGGCCACCGCCGATCGACCACGGCAACAGCAGGCGAAGGGTCTCCCGCATCGAGTCCAGTTCCCGCCGGTAGCCCCACGAGCCGGTCAGGCCGCCGGGGATCAGCCCGATGTTGTTGGAGATGTTCGCGGTGAGCGGCGGGTAGCCCAGAGCCAGCAGGACGGGGAAGGTGAGAAGGGTGCCAGACCCGACGACCGCGTTGATCGTGCCGGCAAAGACCCCACTGGCAAAGATCACCGCGACATGCAGGAGGGACAGCTCGGGCACCATCTGCCCATCCTTGCGAACGCCCACGCTGCTCACGCAATGTGGCCGCCCCTCGGTCGAGGGACCGCCGATCGGGTGCGCTCAGGCCCTGGCGACCGCTATTCGGACATGCTTCCCGGATGGTGGACACCGGGCATACGTTGCCGAGCATGGCGAACTCCTATGACATCGGCGTCATCGGTGGCGACTTCATCGGCCCGGAGGTCACGGCCGAGGCGGTGAAGGTGCTCGGTTCGGTGGCCGCCGCCAACGGATTCTCGGTCAACACCACCGGGTACGACCTCGGCGCCACCCGCTATCTCGCGACCGGCGAGGTGCTGCCCGACAGCGTGCTCGCCGAACTGCGCGGCCAGGACGCGCTGCTGCTCGGCGCGGTCGGCGGGGTTCCCAACGACCCGAAGCTGCCGTCGGGGATCCTCGAGCGCGGCCTGCTGCTCAAGTTGCGCTTCGCCTTGGAGCACTGCGTGAACCTGCGGCCGTCGCGGCTGTGGCCGGGTGCCGTCAGCCCGCTCGCAGATCCCGGAGACATCGACTTCGTGGTCGTCCGAGAGGGCACCGAGGGTCCCTACGTGGGCAACGGCGGCAGTGTCCGCACCGGAACCGCGAACGAGATCGCCACCGAGGTCAGCGTGAACACCGCGTTCGGGATCGAGCGCGTGGTGCGCGACGCCTTCGCCAGAGCCTCCGACCGCCCGCGCAGGACGCTGACCCTGGTGCACAAGACCAACGTCATGGTGCATTCGGGCAACCTGTGGAACCGGGTCTTCCAGCAGGTGAAGGCGGAGTTCCCGGACGTCACGACGAACTACCTGCACGTCGACGCCGCGACGATCGTCATGGCCACCAAGCCGGCGACTCTCGACGTGATCGTGACCGACAACCTGTTCGGCGACATCATCACCGACCTGGCCGCTGCGGTGACCGGTGGCATCGGTCTCGCCGCGAGCGGCAACATCAACCCCATGCGCACCGAACCGTCGATGTTCGAGCCGGTTCACGGCTCGGCTCCCGACATCGCCGGGACGGGCAAGGCCGACCCGACCGCGGCGGTGCTCTCGGTCGCCCTGATGCTGCGCCACCTGGGGGAGGAGGCCGCGGCCGCCGCGGTGGAGGACGCGGTCACCAGCGACCTGGCGGCAGGAGCCCGAGTACGCACCACCTCGCAGATCGGCGATGCCCTCGCCGCTGCGGTCGCCTGATCCCTCCGGCACTTTCGCCGGTCCAGCCTCCTCAGTTGGGTAGCGTCAGCCCATGACCAGCACGATCAGCTCCACCGACCTGCGCTTCACGGTTTCGCCCTCGACCAGCCCTCGTAGCGCGGCCGAGCGCGAACACATCCTCGCCGCACCCGTGTTCGGGCAGGACTTCACCGACCACATGGTGTGGGTCGACTACGTGGAGGGCGAGGGCTGGGGCGCGGCGGAGGTTCGGGCCTACGGCCCGATCACGCTCGATCCCGCGGCGGCGGTCCTGCACTACGCCCAGGAGATCTTCGAGGGACTGAAGGCCTACCGGCACCCGGACGGCTCGGTGTGGCTGTTCCGCCCGGAGGCCAACGCGGCCCGCTTCGAGCGCTCGTGCGACCGGATGGCGTTGCCGCACCTGCCCGCTGGCGCGTTCGTCGAGTCGGTCAAGCAGCTGGTCTCCATCGACGCGGCCTGGGTGCCGTCGGCACCGGAGACCTCGCTGTACGTGCGGCCGATGATGTTCGCCAGCGAGGCGTTCCTCGGCGTCCGACCGGCCCGCCGGGTGACCTACGGCGTGATCGCGTCGCCGGCCGGCAGCTACTTCGGCGGTTCGATGAAGTCGGTCCCGATCTGGGTCAGCAAGGAGTACAGCCGCGCTGCCGCAGGAGGAACCGGCGCCGCAAAGTGCGGTCCCAACTACGCCGGGACGCTGCGTCCGCAGCAGGACGCCTACGACCAGGGGTGCGCGCAGGTGGCCTTCCTGGACGCGGCCACGCACTCGAACCTCGAAGAGCTCGGCGGGATGAACATCTTCGTGGTCACCAAGAGCGGCGAGGTCGCGACGCCGGCTCTCACCGGCACCTTCCTCGAGGGCATCACCCGGTCGGCGATCCTCACCGTCGCCCTCGAACTCGGGCTGGAGCCGGCAGAGCGCACGGTGAGCCTTGCCGAGGTGGTGGACGGGCTGGCCGACGGCACGGTGACCGAGGTCTTCGCCAGCGGGACGGCGGCGGTGCTCACGCCGATCGGCGCGTTGAAGTGGACCGGCGGCTCCGTGGAGGTGGCGGGTGGTGAACCCGGTCGGGTGACTACCGAGATTCGTCAACGCCTGCTGAACATTCAGTACGGCTTGAGTGACGATCCGCACGGCTGGATGACCCAGGTGGTCCCGGCCTCCTGAGCGCACCGGACCCGGTGGCCGCAACAGCGCCCGCTCGCGGCCTCGCCCGCAGTCCGGCATGGGTGCTGGTGCTCGTCGCCGTCTGCTCGGTGCAGTTCGGCGGCGCCTTCGCCGCCACCCTGTTCGAGCGCGTCGGCGCAACCGGTGCCGTCTCCCTCCGGCTCGTCCTTGCGACGATCATCCTGCTGGTCGTGGTCCGCCCACGCGTCCGCGGCATCGGCGGCCGCACCTGGCTGACGGTGGCCGCCTACGGGGCGTCGCTCGGACTGATGAACCTGTCGATCTACGCGGCGTTCTCCCGGATGGAGCTGGGGGCGGCCGTCACGGTGGAGTTCTGCGGGCCGCTGGTGCTGGCCGCCGTCTTGTCCAAGCGGGCCGGGGACTGGGCTGCGGTCGCGCTTGCGGCGCTTGGCGTTGTGCTCGTGAGCGGACATGAATGGTCGGACATCCTCCAGCCGGGCGTCGTGTTCGCCCTGATGGCCGGTGCCATGTGGGCCTCCTACATCCTGCTCGCCGCGCGTGTCAGCACGCTGATGCCCCGACTCGACGGACTCGCGGTCGGGATGATGTTCGCGACTGTGATCGTCGCCCCTGCGGGTCTCGTGCTGCACGGGCCGGAGCTACTGCATGGACCGACCCTGGCCGTCGGCCTCGCGGTGGCTGTGATGTCGTCGGTGCTGCCGTACTCGCTGGAACTCGTGGCGTTGCGCCGGATGCCTGCTCGCGTGTTCGGCGTACTGCAGAGCACGGAGCCCGCCCTGGCGGCGCTGGCCGGCTTGCTGGTGCTGTCGCAGGTGCTCACCTCGTCGCAGGTTCTGGGCGTGGCCGCCGTGGTGGCGGCGTCGGTCCTGGTGACGCTCCGCTCGCGGGGCGAGACCGTTCAGCCGGATCCTGACTGAGCGTGTTCATCGCGCCCGGGGCCGGCCACCCGCGTTGCCTTACCGGGGGTAGGCGTGGCAAGGTGGCCTGCGATGCAGACCGGCGTCGCACGCGCGATTATCGACTAGCGCATCCGGAATCCCGGCCCGAGGCGGCCACCGGATGCGCTCACCTCTCGTCCCCGGGACGAGGGGTTTTTTGTTGCTCCGCCTCGTCCGGTGAGTCTTCTGCCCACGAGTAGAAGACTCACGAAAGCCCAGAACCGTACTAAGACAGACTCAGGAAAGACAGACTCATGGAAAGACAGTGGCCCATGACCACCACACCGCAGTTCTCGGTCGAGGACTCGTCGTTCTCGGCTGCCGCCGTGACCGCTACCGCCGCGCCGCTGCACATCTACGACACGACGCTGCGCGACGGGGCCCAGCAGGAGGGGCTCAGCCTCTCCGTCAACGACAAGCTGGCCATCGCCCGGCACCTCGACGAACTGGGCGTCGGCTACATCGAAGGCGGCTGGCCGGGAGCCAATCCCCGCGACACCGAGTTCTTCGCGCGGGTGGCCAAGGGCGAGCTGAAGCTGCGCAACGCCACGCTGGCCGCGTTCGGCGCCACCCGCCGAGCGGGCACGGCAGCCGGTGACGACGCGCTCGTGCGTGCCCTCCTCGACTCCGAGGCTCCCGTGGTCACGCTCGTGGCGAAGAGCCATCCGGGCCACGTGGAGAAGGCTCTCCGCACCACTCTGCGCGAGAACCTCGCGATGGTGACCGACACGGTCGCGTTCCTCTCCGGCGAGGGCCGGCGGGTGTTCGTCGACGCGGAGCACTTCTTCGACGGCTTCGAACTCGATCCCGCCTACGCCATCGAGGTCCTGCGCGCCGCGACGGCCGCCGGCGCCGAGGTCGTTGCCCTGTGCGACACCAACGGCGGGATGCTTCCGGCCAGCCTCACCGATGTCGTCGGAGATGTGGTGCAGAGGCTCGACGGGACGCTGGTGGGCATCCACTGCCACAACGACACCGGCTGCGCGGTGGCGAACTCGCTGGCGGCCATCGACGCGGGCGCCGCCCATGTGCAGGGCACGCTGAACGGATACGGCGAGCGCACCGGCAACGCCGACCTCATCACGATCGTGGCCAACCTCGAGCTCAAGCGCCATCAGCCGGTGCTGGCAGCGGGCGGGCTGGCCGAGGCGACCCGGATCGCACACGCGGTCTCGGAGATCACCAACGTTCCGCCGCACACCCGCCAGCCGTACGTGGGTCAGTCCGCCTTCACCCACAAGGCCGGGCTGCACGCGTCGGCGATCAAGATCGATCCGGACCTGTATCAGCACACGAAGCCGCAGTCGGTGGGCAACGACATGCGGATGCTCGTGTCCGACATGGCCGGCCGGGCGAGCATCGAGCTCAAGGGACGCGAGCTCGGGTACGCACTCGACCGCGACCTGCAGACCCGGATCACCGACCGCGTCAAGGAGATGGAGCTCAGGGGCTACACCTTCGAAGCCGCCGATGCCAGCTTCGAACTGCTGCTGCTGGAGGAGGTCGACGGAGAACGACCGTCCTACTTCACGGTCGAGTCCTGGCGGGTGCTCACCGAGTCACGTGCCGACGGCGAGGCTCTGAGCGAGGCCACGGTCAAGCTGCACGCGCGCGGCCGCAGGTTCGTGGTGACCGGCGAGGGGAACGGACCCGTCAACGCCCTCGACGCTGCCCTGCGCTCGGCCATCGGCGAGGCCTATCCCGGGGTCTCCCGGTTCCACCTCATCGACTATCGGGTGCGGATCATCGACTCCACCCAGGGCACCGACGCGGCTATCAGGGTGCTGATCCAGAGCACCGACGGCGACCAGACCTGGGAGACGGTCGGCGTGGGACAGAACATCGTCGAGGCGTCCTGGGAGGCCCTGGTGGACTCCATCACCTACGGCCTGCACAAGTCCGGCGCGCGTCCGGCCGCTGATCTGGACTAGCTGTCGCGGAGCAGGTCGGAGAGGGCTTCGGTCGCTGCCAGCAGCCGACCCCGGAGCAGACCCGCCTCGGCCGCGAACTCCCGCTGATGGCGCACGTACTCGGCCCGGCCGGCAGGCGGTCTCGATCCGGATGGGCGCGTAGCCGATGGCGGTGAGGTCGTAGGGCGACGCCCGCATGTCGACCTCGCGGATCCGCAACGCCAGCTCGAAGCAGTCGGCAACCAGATCGGACGACACCAGCGGCCACAGGGTGTAGGCCAGCCGGTAGCAGTCCATGTTCGCGTGCAGGCAGCCAGGTTGCTCGAGATCGACCATTCCCTGCCGGGTCGGGCGATTGTCGTTCAGCGGTTCGGCATCGGCGGTGAAGAAGCGGAACGCGTCGAAGTGCGTGCACCGAAGGGGCAGGCTCTCGACCAGGGCGTCGGTACCAGCACTGCCGAGCCGTAGCGGGTGGGCGGCGTGCCGGATCTGATCGGCCGGTGCGCGGTAGACCATGGCCCACTCGTGCATACCGAAGCAGCCGAGGGCGGCCGGACGTGCGGCGGTGGCAGCGAGCAGCCGGTGTGTCCGCTCGATCACGTCACGTTTCCGCTGCACGACAACAGGATCGAGCGTGACCCCGCCTGGCACTCGGACGTAGTGCGAGCGATCG
Organism: uncultured Actinomycetota bacterium; assembly: GCA_963724495.1. Taxonomy (GTDB): domain Bacteria; phylum Actinomycetota; class Actinomycetes; order Propionibacteriales; family DAIQRJ01; genus CAVRUZ01. The sequence goes on from CAVRUZ010000002.1 coordinate 254,757, forward strand.
TTCAACCAGGCTTCGGCATCCTCGACCACGAAGCCGTAGCCGGGATCCCATCGAGCCAGCCGAGACGGCCGGTGGTGGTAGTAGGTGAAGAGGAAGTCCAGCACCGGATGGGGGATTCCCCGTTCCCGACGTTCGCGCGCGGGCTCGGTCCACGGGCGCGTTCGCGCGGCGTGGGCGAACTCGGCGGCTTCGCGTTGCGGCGCGGTGATGTGCCCACCTGCCGCCACGAACGGGGTGCGGATGGGCGGGGAAGCGGCCGCTACGGAATCCGACATCGGGCGCACACGCTACGCTGCCCGCCGTGCGCATTGCCCGGTTCGTGAGCGACGACCAGCCCCAGTACGGCGTCATCGGCTTCGAGGGCGACGACGAGATCGTCGCTCCGCTCGTTGCCGATCCGATGGTGGGCCCCTTCCACCTCACCGGCCAGAAGCTGCCGCTCGTCGACGTGCGGCTGCTCGCCCCGGTACTGCCGCGCAGCAAGGTCGTCGCCGTCGGCCGCAACTACGCCGAGCACGCCGCAGAACTCGGCAACGAGGTTCCCGCCGAGCCGTTGCTGTTCCTCAAGCCCAACACCTCGGTGATCGGTCCGGGCGAGGCGATCGTCCACCCGCGCCAGAGCTCCGACGTCCAGTACGAGGGGGAGCTTGCCGTGGTGATCGGCCGGGTGGCCAAGGACATCCCGGCGGACAGGTTCGCCGACGTGGTGTTCGGCTACACGGTGGCCAACGACGTCACCGCTCGCGATCTTCAGCGCGCCGACGTCCAGTTCACCCGCGCGAAGGGCTTCGACACGTTCTGCCCGCTCGGCCCGTGGATCGAGACCGACCTCGACCCCTCCGACCTGGCGGTGCGCACCCTCCTGGACGGACGCGTGGTGCAGGACGGCCGGACCGCCCAGATGATCCACGGAGTTCCCGCGCTCATCGCCTTCGTCACGTCGGTGATGACGTTGCTCCCAGGAGACGTGCTGCTCACCGGGACCCCCGCCGGCGTGGGGACGATGCGGGCGGGGAGCGAGGTGTCGGTGGAGGTCGAGGGCATCGGCGTGCTCACCAACCGCGTGGTCGACGTCGAGGACGACGAGGACTGACGCGGCGACGCCAGGTCCGCGTGCGCCCGCGTGCGTCGCCGCCAATGCGGACGAGGCGACAGCGGCAAACCGATAGCCTGACCCGACGATGACCGACTCCACTTCCACGCCTGGCGCAAACTCGGCCGGCCGGACCGGCCCCCGGTTGCGTTTCTGTCCCTCGCCGACGGGCGTGCCCCACGTCGGTCTCATGCGCACCGCGCTGACCAACTTCGCGCACGCCCGCGCGACGAACGGGACCCTGGTGTTCCGGATCGAGGACACCGACGCGGCTCGGGACACCGAGGACAGCTACGGCCAACTGCTCGAGGCCATGACCTGGCTGGGTATCACCTGGGACGAGGGCGTCGAGGTGGGCGGTCCCTACGGGCCGTACCGGCAGAGCCAGCGGCGGGAGATCTACGACGACGTCCTGCGCCGCCTGATCGAGGCCGGCTATGTCTACGAGTCCTACACGTCGGCCGACGAGGTCGAGGCGAGACACCGCGCTGCGGGGCGGGATCCCAAGCTGGGTTACGACAACTTCGACCGGGACCTGTCCGACGCGGGGCGTGCGGCCTACCGGGCTGAGGGACGGGTGCCGGTCTACCGGTTCCGGATCCCCGACGTCGACCAGACCTTCGTCGACGCCGTCCGTGGGCCGGTGACGTTCAAGGCGGGTAGTACTCCCGACTTCGTCGTCGCTCGAGCAGGCGGCGAACCCCTGTACACGTTGACGAATCCGGTCGACGACGCGCTGATGCGCATCGACCTGGTGCTGCGGGGCGAGGACCTGCTGGCATCGACACCGCGACAGCTGCCGCTGCACGCAGCCATGGTCGAACTCGGCCTGTCCGAGCGGGTCCCCGAGTACGGCCATCTCCCGATCGTGATCGGAGAGGGCAACCGCAAGCTCTCGAAGCGGGACCCTCGGTCGAAGCTGTGGAACCTGCGCGATCAGGGCTTCCTGCCCGAGGGGCTGACCAACTACCTGATGCTGCTCGGCTGGTCGCTGGCGCCCGACCGCGACGTGTTCACGATGGCCGAGGCGATCAGCGCCTTCGACGTGCACGACGTGATCCCCTCGCCGGCCCGGTTCGACCTCGCCAAGGCCACGGCCATCAACGGCGACCACATCCGGCTGCTGGCCGTCGACGACTACGCCGAGCGGCTCGTTCCGTACCTGCAGAGCGCGAGCGTGCTGCCCGACCAGCCGACACCCGACCAGCTGGCGTTGCTCGCTGCGGCTGCACCACTCGTGCAGACCCGGATGGCGCTGCTCTCGGAGGCGCCCGACCTGCTGGCCTTCTTCTTCGTCGACCCGGCTCGCTTCGGCCTCGACGAGGCGGCCGCCAAGCTGGTCGGCGACGACAACGGCCAGGCCGTCCTCGCCGCCGCTGCACCGGCCCTGACCGGCCTGGGCCCGGACGACTGGACGGTCGAGGCGATCGAGGCTGCTCTGCGCGCTGCCCTGGTCGAGGGTCTCGGTCTCAAGCCCCGGCTCGCGTTCGGCCCGATCCGGGCCGCGGTCACCGGCCGCCGGGTCTCCCCACCGCTGTTCGAGTCGATGGAGCTCCTCGGCAGTGCCGAGAGCCTGCGCCGGATCGAGGCCGCCCGCCGGGCGCCCGCGCCGGTCTCCTCGCCGTAGCCCTGAAAAGTGGTGTCCAGTGGTGGATTCCGGCCGCTGCGAGGCCGCCCGAGGCAACGAGCCGCCACTATTCAGGGTGCCGTGCCGCTATTTCGGGTCGGCTTGCCGGTCGCGTATCGTGCTGTGCGGCCCGGGCGCGGGAAGTGCGGAGCCTCGGTCGGGTGGTCAGTCGGGCAACCGGCCAGGACACCCCCGTGGGGTATGGTGTAATTGGCAACACAGCGGATTCTGGATCCGTCGTTCTAGGTTCGAGTCCTAGTACCCCAGCGATGTCCCAGTAACCAGCAGTACCCTCTGGCCCCGTTGTGTAGCGGCCTAGCACGCCGCCCTCTCAAGGCGGTAGCGCGGGTTCGAATCCCGTCGGGGCTACCAGAGTTTCATCGCACTGACCAGGCACGATGCGGACCAGCCGGCCACTGCCGTCCGAAGAGAGCTGCCGCTGGGGACACATCGGGGACACACAGACCTCGTCACTTGCGCCGCAGCTCGAGGACCGGACCGGGGTTCTGGTCGCCCATCAGGAGGGCATCGAGTCGGTCGACTGCTTGGTTGGAGCCGTCCTCGAAGAGGCCGCCGTAGCGGGTGAGGGTGAAGGCAACGCTGTTGTGGCCGGCCCACTCCGATACCTCGCGAACGTTGCACCCGGCCGCGACCAGGATGGCGACGAAGCTGTGCCGCAGACCGTGGAAGGTGAAGCCGTCCAGGCCGGCACGCTGCACGGCCGGTCGCCAGGCATCGCGGGCGAAGGTCGAGCGGAACAGCGGACCACCACGGCTCGCGGTGAACAGCAACGCGTCCGGCTCGGGCTCGACGTAGGTCGCGAGATGTTCCTCGATCCGCCGCATGACCGATCGGGCGACCGGCACGGTCCGCTTGGATCGCCGTGTCTTGGGTTCCTGTCCCAGGGTGACCTTGCCGTGCACCTCGATGGCGGTGGTCTGCACGATGAGGCGGGATCGGAGGACGTCGACATTCGCCCGCGTCAGCCCGACGGCCTCGCCCCAACGAAGCCCGCCATATGCGCCGGCCAGGATCAGCGATCGGTAGCGCTCAGGCATCTCCAGGACGAGTCGCTCAACCTCGGCCTGGGAGAGGTAGCGGGGCGGCTTGGAGCGCTCCGACGGCAGCGGCACATCGATGGCCGGATTCACGGCGAGCCGCCTATCCGACACTGCCGCTGCGAGGCATTGACGCAGCGCGAACACCGCCTTGCGAACCGTTGCCGGCGACAGGCCACTCGCGACCATCTCCGCCACCCATGCCCGGATGGATCCGTTGGTGATCTTCTGCAGTGGGCTGTTGCCGAACTTCGGCAGCACTTGGCGGGCCAGGCTGGTCGCGAGGCGGGCGTGGGTGGTGGCGCGTAGGTCGTGCCTGGTGAGGAGCCAGTCGGCGGCCCACACGCTCAGATGGATCTCGCCGCGTCGCGGGTCGTGCCAGGTGCCGCCGGTTAGGTCGAGCTCGATCTCGGCCTTGCGGCGCTCGGCATCGATGAGACGTCGCTTGGTTTCACTGTGCTCGTGGCCGAACCGATCGCGGTATCTGATCTTGTACCGGGTGACCGTCCGCACACGGCCGGACCTGTCACGTTGCAGCAGCTCGCGCCGCTCGATGGAGGCCATCACGGCTCCCGCAGTTCATCGGCCTGGGCCTCGATCCAGGCCTCGACCACCGAGCGTCGGTAGCGGACATGGCGACCGATCCGGTACCCGGCAGGCCCCTCTCCCCGGTACCGCCAGGCGTACAAGGTGCTCATCGGCACGCCGAGCAACTCCGAGAGCTCAGTGAGGGTCATCAACCTCTCCGAACCCGCCGGCTGTGGCCATCGACGACGATTTCGTGCTCATCTGCTTGTTCCTCTCGAATATGGGTGGGTGTGCTGCTTGCTGTGTTGGGCTTTCCATTGGGCGTATTCGCGTGCTCGGGCGGCTGCTGCGGTGGCGAGGGTGGTGTCGCCGTCGGTGTTCCAGCCGGTGCCGAGGTAGTGCCAGGTGCCGATGACGAGGGTGGTCTCGGTGTCGTCGTCGGCGAGCAGGTCTGCCTCGAGGGCGGCGAGGTCGAGCGGTCTGGCACTTTCGGGTGTTTGGGCGATCAGTCGGCGGGCGCGTTGTCTGGCTCGGCGCAGCATGGACAGGGTGATGGAGTAGCGGCGGGACTTGGAGGCGAAGTGGCCGCGGAAGCCGAGCATGTGCACCCATTTACCCAACAGCGTCATAGGGATTCTCGAGCGGTGGCGTCGCGCCGGGGACCGCGTTCGGCTCGGGTGGCGAGGTCGGCGACGGTGTGCGCGGAGGCGGCGACGGTGCGCGATTGTTAGTGCCGGTGTCGTCGTCGGCGGACTTGGTGGCGTACTTGGCCAGGTAGCCGGCGACCTGGCCGGGGGTGAGCGTGTGGTCGGGGTCGTCGGTGCGCCGGCTGGTGCGCACCGGCCGGACGTCGAGCTGGCGGCCGAACACCAGCACACGTGCAGGGTCGGCTGCGTCGACGCCGGGCACCAGGAGGTGGACCGCAGCGACGGCTTGCTGGACGAGCTGGGCCAGGGTGTCCGCGTCGATGGCGTCGGGTGCGGGGGCGAAGCCGTCGTGGGTGCGGGGTCCGTCCAGCCGGACCAGGGCGTGGAAGTGGATCGCGCCGCGCAGCTGGTACTCCGCGACTTTGGCGTACTGCACCGTGGCGACCTCGGCGAGCCGGGTCGGCTGAGACGCCGAGGGTCTTGGCGACCAGCCGTCGCAGCGCGATGGTGAAGCGGCGCCACAGGTCAGGCGCCCACCACTGCCACACCACGTGCGAGGCGTAGTCGTAGCAGTCGGCACACAGCGGCTGGCCGACCGAACCCATCGGCATCGTCTCGTGGATGGCGGGACAGGTCTGGCTGCGGCCGTGCCGGCACAACCGTCCGGTCGCCGGGGTGGCAGCGGGCACCGTCGCCGCGACAGCCGTGGACCTTGCCGAACGAGGGTGCGGTCAAGGTGGCGAACACCAGTGGGTGGTTTGCGACGGTGGTGGGGACGGTTTTGCCGCCGGTGACGCCGGCGCGGATGAGGTGGAACATGTCCGCCGCATACAGCCGTGAGCAGGACAGGCATTGGCTGGCGCGGCGGTTTCCGCAGCGGACGTAGGTGATTCCCAGCGGCTCATCGCTGCTGCAGTAGGACGGCGATGATTTCGCCGGTCGACTTGTCGACCGTGTGCGACGAGCCGGCGCAGCCGGATCGGGTGGGAGCAGTTGCCGACCCGGGCCACCGCCTCAGACCAGGCGTCGAAGTCGCGCGACACCAGCCGGTCACGGACCTGCTGGGCGGTCTGGGCCGACATCGCCGGCAGATCCAGGCCGACCGATTCACCGAACCCAGCAAACGATCCCGTGGCCAGATCCGTGTGGGTGAGCTGTGTGCTCACGAACCATCCACCACCCCAGAGGGTGTGCCACGCGGCTAGTGCGACCCCACGGCCACGTGACACACCCAGTCTCGGGAGGCCCGCAATCGCCCAGTCAGATGGGCGAGGTCTCAAGTGCTGGGGAGTCGCCACAGCACCAAGACACAAGGAAGGTTCAGGAGCGGACAGACGATGCGTCTCTGCGTCTGGTGCGGCGTTCAGGTGCGTTGGCCTAGGCCCAAGGTGGGGAGCCGACCCCCAGGGGATAACCCCGAAGTCACTGATTTGGTGTGTTGTGATCCGCTGCCCAGTCAGCATGACAGGCACCACCGACAATGCCTCGAAGTGCTCGTTGGGAGCGGGCTTGAGCGGCATGTGCCGAGTCAGCAGAGAGGCGGCGTGCCTGCAGACACCATCCATAGCCTTCCGGTGCCAGTTGCCGTCGCCCGTGTTTCCCCCTCGACTACCTCGGGACATTTACCGGTCCTGCCTTGATCGGCTATCTCAGTCACCAACCGATCTGCCGACGGCGCTGATCCTCCCTGCCATCGCCATTGCCGCCACTGCGGTCGCGGCACCGGCTGTCCGAGGGCCTCACACTTCATCACCACTGGAACGATGACTGTGATCGAGCCTCGGTTACACGGCCTTGACCTGTCAACGGCTTCCTTGTATTGCGAGACCACAGCCAGTCGAGGACGAGGCCGGTGTCGATCTAGCCCCGCCGAGCTAACCGGACGTAGGTCCCGCAGTGAGCGTGCACGATGCTCCCGAACCCTTCGATCGTGGCGTGCAATGCCGACTGCAAGGTCGACAGACGCTCCTGCCCGAGGCGCTGATGGTCGCTGAAGGTCGCCACTAAGCCCACCCACTCATCGGCACTCAGGACACGTTCCCAGCGGTAGACCTTCTTCTCGATGGACGAGAACGAATCCCTGTCGGCGAAGGGATCTGGCGGGTCCTCGTTACCGGCGGGGTCGCCCCCAAGCCCATGCGCTTCCGGCGCAAGCTCGCTGTAGATGGCATCGAAGGCCGCGATGACGGGCTCGTCCAAGACGTGGTAGTTCCAGAACCGCGCCATAGTCCCGCCTGGGCGCAGCAGCCGAGCGACCTTGGGTACGCCCAGCTCGGGGTCGATCCAGTGCCAGGCCTGACCACTGACGATCAGATCGAACTGCCGCCCAGCGTCGTCCCAACTCTCGAACGCCGCGACCTCGACCGGGACTCCGTGGGACCTTGCCACCTCCGCCATCGGCTCAAGAGGCTCCACGCCCAGAATCGGGATCCCGCGGCGGGCCAACAGCACCGCTGCCTTGCCCGTGCCACACCCGACATCGAGCGCGTCCCTGGGCTGCAACGCCACGAGATCGTCAATGAGCGCATCCGGATACGTCGGCCGATAACGGTCGTACTGCTCGGCCACTAAACCGAACAGCTCAGCTCGACCACGATCGCCGTAGTACTCATCCAGCGGCACCAACCGATCATCGCATCCCGACAAGTCCACTCGCCGCACGATGCCGGAGCACGACCGGTGTCAAGCAGCAGGTAGCACACCACTGTCAAGCAGCAGGTGTGCCACAGGACATGCTCGGCAAAATGCGCAAGACACTAGAAGTGGCCGGAAAGCGTCGATGCCCCTAACGGCACGGCCGCCGCAGCAGGGCCGCATCACGCAAAGGCAGCGCATCCAGCCGGTCTATGGCAGCCTTCGACCGTCCTCGAAGAGCCCGCCACATCGGGTCAGGGTGAACGCCACACTGTTGTGGCCCGCCCTCACGCGCTCGGACGCCAAGGGAACCCGGTCAGCAGGTGCCCTGAATGCCGGCCATCGGCCATAGCCGCTTCGAGGCTTTGTCCGCAACGCCAACACGGCTTTCTGCGTGCTTGCGGCTGAGAGACCCGTCGCCAGCGTCTCGGCCACCCACTCGCGCACCACCGCATTGCTGATCTCGACCTGCGGAGTCGCCGAAGGTGGCCAGCACCTGACCATGCATCGTCGTCATCAAGTCGAGCCCTGGTCGTGGGCCGGAGATCGTGGCGCGACACCACACAGGGCGCCAGCCCCATCGGCCAGCTCGATGCCCGGCGCCGAGGTCGCGCCCGGCAGTTGCCGAAAACGAGGTCGGACAAGCTGCATCCAATGTCTCCCCAGGTCGCGAATAGCAGGTAACGATTCCCTGCGCCAAGGAGGCTGCAATGCGTTTACGAGTCCTAGCCCTAGTCGGGGCGGGAGCTATTGCTTGGGCGAGCATGGTCACTCCCGCGAACGCCGCGGACGGTGCGAAGCTGTCGGTCCTGCACGCGGTTCCCGATCTCACCGTTGACGTTTACGTCGATGGCAAGCTCACGCTGGACAACTTCAAGCCGGGCAAGCTCGCCGGCCCGCTGGATCTCGAAGCCGGAACCTACGAAGTCGCCATCACCGCTTCGGACGCCAAGGACGACTCCGACCCGGCCATCGGCCCGGTCGAGCTGACCTTGGAAGACGGCGGCAACTACACCGCCGTCGCGCACCTGGAGGAGGGCGGTGACCCCACGGCCACCCTGTTCACCAACGACACGTCCCGGACCGACGCCGGTCAAGGCCGCCTGACCGTGCGGCACACCGCGGCGGCACCCGCCGTCGACATACTCGCGGGCGGGGATGCTGTGATCAGCAACCTGAGGAACCCCGACGAGAAGGTGCTGGACCTCGACGCCGGGACCATCGAGGCTGCGGTGGCCGCGGCCGGTACGACCGATCCCGTGATTGGACCAGCAGACGTGACGGTCTCCGAAGGCAAGAACACCATCGTGTATGCGTGGGGTTCGCTGGACGACGACAATCTCAACCTCGCCGTGCAGACCATCTCCGGTCTGCACTCCAGCCCGGGCGGTGTGGGTGCCGGTGAAGCCGGACTCGCTGCCGACAGCAGTCGGCCGGGTCTGGTGGCCATGGTGGCCGCCTTCGTCCTCGGCGCCCTGGCGCTGGCTCGGTTCAAGCGCCCGGCCCGGGTCCGCTCCGACCGGTAACGCATAGAGGTCGCAGGCGACATGACGAACGGCAGGGCAGGCGGGGTCGGCAACCGAGTTCGGTGGTTGCTCGCCCTGCCTGCCCTCGCCGCGTTGCTGGCCAGTACCGCCGGCTGCATGGTCGGGGCGCCTACGGCAGCCGCCCCCTCATCGTGGGCGCCTGCCCCGGCCGCCTCGGCGCCGGCCGAGCCGGCAACGCCGTCCGCACCGCGTCCGGAACGCGCGGTCCGGGCGCCGGACAGCGTCGGACCCCTCAGCCGGGCCGCGGAGGGCAGACCTGCTGCGAAGGTGCCGGTTCGAGGCGCAGCGCTGCCCGACGCGCGGCAGGCTCGCGGTGCGGTTCCGGCCGAGATCACCATCGACGACCTTGGCATCTCGCTACCCATCCGTCCGGTGGGCGTCGCCGAGGACGGCAGCATGGAGCTTCCGGAGACGGTGTCCCAGGCGGGCTGGTACGAGTTCGGGGCGCGCCCGGCAGACCGGGGCGGCATCACGGTGCTCGCTGCACACGTGGACACTCGCGAAGAAGGGCTGGGGCAATTCGCGCGGCTCCGCGAGGCCCGGGAGGGCAGCATCGTGATGGTCACCGACCGAGGAGGCGACCGATATGAATACCGCGTGGTCCAGGTGACGCGGATAGCCAAATCGAAGGTGCCTTGGGACGGCATTTTCGACCGCGCCGGACCGTCCCGACTGGCGATCGTCACTTGTGGCGGCGAGTACGATCGCGACCGCGGGTCGTACCGCGACAACGTGATCGTGCTCGCAGAAGCGACCTAGCCATCGATCGTCACGGAGGGCCCACAGCGACTGTGAGCGTCTCACCCCGCGATGAGCATGAGCAGGTGGTCGATGACTTCCTTGCCGGTGATGAGGTGGCGCTGGCCGAGATCTACCGCCGGTACTCGCCCCTGATCTACAGCGTGGCCCTGCGCTCGCTGGGCGATGTGGCGGAGGCCGAGGACGTGACACAGAAGGTGTTCATCGCCGCATGGACCAGCAAGCACAGGTATCAGCCCGAACGAGCGAGCCTGCCGGCCTGGCTGATGGGCATCACTCGGCACAAGATCGGCGACGCCCACTTCGGATCCGCCCGGCAGAAGCGGATCCAATCCGAGGTTGCTGCCATCAGCGAACCAACGACGCAGGAACCGATGGACGTGGCCGAGCGACTGGTCATCGCCGACGAGATCGCCCGCCTGGACGACGTGCCGAAGCAGGTGCTGCGACTCGCCTTCTACGAGGATCTCACCCACGCTCAGATCGCCGAGCGCATGCAACTGCCACCCGGAACGGTCAAGAGCCACATCCGACGCAGCCTGCTCAAGCTCAAGCGCCGATTGGAGGTGTTCCCCGATGCATACGAATCCTGAAATCCTCGCCCTGCTCGCCATCGGGGACCAGTCGGCCGCCAGCCAGGATGACCGGGACCACATCGCCGGTTGCGAGGTCTGCAGCGCCGAAGTCGCCGAGCTCGCCCACCTGGCCGGTGTCGGGCGCTCGACCGACGCTCAGATGCGGATCGAGTCGCCGAGCCCCGAGGTGTGGCGGCGGATCGCGACCGAGCTCGGACTCGAGGAGTCCGCTTCGGCGGTGACGGCGAGTCAACCCGCGGCGAACGGCGCGCACCCCACCCCAGGCACCATTGAGCCCGCCGCCGCGACGCCGGTTGCCGCCCCGACACCGATCGGATCCGCTCACAACCGGCGGAGACGGCACATCTTGGTCTCGGCGGTGGCCGCCGCGCTCGCGCTCATCGTGGGTGTAGCCGGAGGCATCGCCTGGGAACGCCGGACGCCGCCGGAGACAGTCGTTGCGCAGGCCGACCTGAGCGCCCTCCCAGACTGGGCCGGGGCCCGCGGACAGGCGACGCTGGAGCGCGACTCGGCCGGAAACCAGGTGCTCGTGGTCACGGTGCAGACCCCCCGACCGGTTGACGGCCTCCAGGAGGTCTGGCTCATCGACCCCTCGGTCAAGGGCATGCAGAGCATCGGGCTCCTGACCCAGCCGACGCAACGGTTCCAGGTGCCCGCTGGCCTTGACGTGACGCAGTTCCCGATCGTCGACGTGTCCGCAGAGCCGCCCAACGGGGTGCCCGCCCACTCCGGTGACTCCATCGTGCGCGGCACGCTGGACATCTGAGTGCTGTCCTCGACCACCACCGGAACCTTCACCAAAGCGTCTCCCAGCGGACAGCTACACGGCGAGGCCGCGGGCCGGCAGTCCCTCCACACGACCACCGGATGCCCCGTTGGCAAATCGACCCGCGTCACGAAACGGCGCCCATTCCCCGCCGTTGCTCCCGAGCACAGCGTCGATCTGCTTTCCGAGACTCTCTACCGTCCTGAGCCCGAACTCGGCAGATCTCCTGATGCGTAGCCCCTGTATGCCACTCCGGATCTGGGAATGCGTGCTAGTGGCTGCAGGCAGTCTCTGACAGCCATGACCCATCCCCACATGGGGTCGGGTCGACACAACGAGGGGGATGCAGAACCCTTAGTCACTCACGGCAGCCTTCGATCAGGCAGGCAGGTGAAGGGACCGGGGTGCTATTGGGCGGCCAGGCCGCCGTCGACGGGCAGGGCGACACCGACGACATAGCTGGCGCCAGGGCTGCACAGCCAGAGAACGGATGCGGCGACCTCCGCTCCCAGGCCGAGACGCCCGATGGGTGCCCCGGTGGCCGACTGCGTCCGGTCCAGCTCACCCTTGGCCACCATGTCGGCCACCATCGGCGTCTCGATGGTGCCCGGACAGACAGCGTTGATGCGGATCCCGCGGGACGCGTACTCCGTGGCGGCACTGGTGGTAAGCCCGAGAACACCGTGTTTCGCCGCGGTGTATGACGGGCGGCCCGGGCCGCCACGGAGTCCGGCGATGGAGGAGCAGTTGACGATGGCGCCGCTGCCTTGGCTGCTCATCTGGGTCAGCTCATGCTTCATGCACGTCCACACCCCGCGCAGGTTGATCGCCGTCACTCGGTCAAAAGCCTCAACGGATTCCCCGGCGAAACCGTCGGGGGAAACCATGATTCCGGCGTTGTTGTATGCCATGTCGAGGTGACCGAAAGTGTCGACGGTCGACTGCACCATGGCCGCCACGCTGTCGTGGTCCGATACGTCACAACGAACGCCGAGGGCCTGGTGGCCGGCGGCTGTCAACTCTCCGGTGGTCTTCGCGAGCGCGGATTCGTCGATGTCGGCGACGACAACCGCTGCTCCGGCTTCGGCGAACGCGCGCGCGGTGGCAAGACCCATGCCCGAGCTGCCACCCGTCACGAGCGCAACCTGACCGGTGAAGTCGTACGTCGGGTTCATGGTGGCTGCCTCTTCTGTGGTTGAAGGTAGGGGTCGGGCTGCCGCTAAGCCGGTTCGATGGTGATGTCAGTTCCATCGGGCTGGTGGCGGATGAGGTCGATATCGGTGTCGAACCGGCCGATGTGCACGATCCCGTTGAAGTAGCCGACGTCGCCGTAGTAGAAGACAAGACTGTTTGACGGCGCGTAGTAGCCGATGTCGTTGATATCGGGGTCGCTGCCGGCGGGAACGCCCGTGGTGGTGAGTGGTCGTGGCAACTCAGCGAGCTTCTCGACACCGTTGTAGTCGCGGAAGGGCAACGTCAGCGGCAGCTGGTCGATCAGGTCGCGGGCGGTTGGGTTGTCGGCCAACTGCGCCGACAACGTCTCGCCCTCGACGGTGATACGTACAGGTGTCATCGCGGTGTCACCTCTCTGGTTCAACTGCCTGCTGGAGGAAGGGCTGACCGACGGGGTTGGAGCCGCCGGTGCGGACGCCGGAGGATCGTCGCGCGGGGCACCGCAGGCGAGCAAACTGGAAAGCACCATTCCCGCGCATCCGACAAGCAGAAGAGGACGTCGTCTGTGACGCCGGTGATTGGCAGGGCAACGACCGCCTGACCGATAGTCGTTCAGTCGAGGCTGGACGTTCACGGCCGAAGCAGGACCTTAATGGCGCGACGTTCATCCATCGCCTGGTAGCCCGCGGCGGCATCATCGAGCGGCAGGTCGAGGTCGAAGACCTTGCCGGGGTCGATCGTGCGGTTCCAGATCCGGTCCATCAGGTCGGGAAGGAATCGGCGCACGGGGGCGGGGCCGCCGTGCAGGTGGACGTGGGAGAAGAACAGTTCGTCGCCGGGGAGCTGCACGTCGTGGCTGACGCCGACGTAGCCGACGTGGCCACCGGGGCGGGTGGAGCGGATGGCCTGCAGCATCGATTCCTGGGTGCCGACGGCCTCGAGCACCGAGTGCGCGCCGAGCCCGCCGGTGAGCTCCTTGATCTGCGTCGACGCCAGCGTCGCCGCGTTCGGTGACGATGTCGGTGGCGCCGAACTCCAGCGGCCAGCTGCTGTCGCGGCTCGTGCCGGCTCATGGCGATGATCCGCTCGGCGCCGAGCTGTTGGGCGGCGATCACGCCGAGCAGGCCGACGGCGCCGTCGCCGACCACCGCGACGGTCTTGCCCGGGCCGACCTGGGCGGCGACGGCGGCGAACCAGCCGGTGCCCAGGACGTCGGAGGCGGCCAGAAAGTCGGGCACCAGGTCGGCGGTCCGGCACCTCGGGGGTGGCGACCAGGGTGCCGTCGGCCAGCGGCACCCGCATCGCGCTGCGCCTGGGCGCCCGCTGGTGCCCACGGACTCGCGGTGGATGCAGGAGGTCTGGTAGCCGGCCCGGCAGATCTCGCAGGTGTTGTCGGAGGCGAAGAAGGAGCCGACGACGAACTGGCCCGGGCTGGACGGTGGTGACCGCGCGAGCCGACCTCCTCGACGATGCCGGCGTACTCGTGGCCCATCGGCGACGGCTCGGTCGAGCTCGTCGGTGCCGCGGTAGGGCCACAGGTCCGACCCGCAGATGCAGGTCGCCGCCAGCCGGATGACCGCGTCCGTCGGCTTCGACGATGGTCGGCTCGGGCCGGTCCTCGACCCGGACGTCACCGGGGGCGTACATGACAACACCACGCATAGGTGGAATCTCCTCGTTCGACGGGGTGCTGAGCTCGAGCCCACCCGAACATTCGGGGCTCGTGGCATCCACTCAACCGCTCCGCGCGGAACGCTGGGAGTCTCTGTGGAGACGTGTACTGACAGGGCATCCCACGCGGCCGGGCAGCCGTCGTAGCGTCACCGGTGTGGACAACAGCGCCGAAGTCCGCGAGTTCCTCATCTCGCGGCGAGCCAAGATCACCCCGCAGCAGGCCGGCCTGCCCGACGTCGGCACCCGCCGCGTGCCCGGGCTGCGCCGCGGCGAGGTGGCCGTGCTGGCCGGGGTGAGCGTCGAGTACTACGCCAAGCTCGAACGCGGCACCCTCGGCCGGCGTCTCCGCCTCCGTCCTCGACGCGATCGCCCGTGCCCTGCAGCTCGACGACGCCGAACGGGCCCACCTGTTCCACCTCGCCCACGCCGCCGACGGCACCAGCGCCGGCATGCGGCCCGCCGCCGGCCGAGCAAGCGCTGGACACCGCGGCCGAGCCTGCAGTGGGTACTCGACGCCTTCACCGCGGCCCGGCGATCGTCCGCAACGGTCGCATGGACCTGCTCGCCACCAACCACCTCGGCCGGGCCATGCACGCCGCCTTCTACGACAGCGACCGCCGATGCGCCGCCCAACTTCGCCCGCTTCACCTTCCTCGACCGCGACGCCGCACCGCTTCTACCCCGACTGGGACGGCGCCGCCGACATCTGCGTCGCGATCCTGCGCACCGAGGCCGGCCGCGACCCCCACGACAAGGACCTGCACGACCTCGTCGGCGAACTGTCGACCCGCAGCGACGAGTTCCGCCGGCGCTGGAGCGCCCACAACGTCCGGCCCCACGGCGCCGGCACCAAGCACTTCCACCACCACGTCGTCGGCAACCTCGAACTCGCCTACGAAAGCGTCGACATGATCTCCGAACCCGGCCTCACCCTCACCCTCTACGCCGCCGAGCCCGGCTCACCGACCGCGCAAGCCCTCGACCTGCTCGCGTCCTGGACCAGCACCGCAGCCGATTCCGCCACTGACCTCAGCCACCGTTGAGCAGCCGCACCTATTGGAGCACTTCATTCGGACGGGTATAACGACCTGTCCCTCCACCACGATGGTAAGGAGCACGAATCATGGACAAGCGCATCTTGGGTGCCAGCGGGCTGGAGGTCTCGGCGATCGGTTTGGGCTGCATGACTATGACCGGTGGTTACAGCGGCAGCCCTGACCGACAGCAGATGATCTCGCTGTTGGGCGCCGCAGTCGACCGGGGAGTGGCGTTCTTCGACACCGCCGAGATCTACGGCCCGTATGCCAACGAAGAGCTCGTCGGCGAGGCGCTGGCCCCGTTCCGCGAGCCAGGTGGTGATCGCCACCAAGTTCGGGTGGGACATCGACCCGGTGGAGCGCAAGCCGCGGGGACGGGTCACCAGTCAGCCCGAAGCATCAAGCAGGTCGTCGACGGCTCGCTGCAGCGGCTGGGCGTGGATGCCATCGACCTCTACTACCAGCACCGGGTCGACCCGGAGGTACCGATCGAGGACGTCGCCGGCGCGGTGAAGGAGCTGATCGAGGCCGGGAAGGTCAAGCACTTCGGCATGTCCGAGGCGGCGGCGCAGACGATCCGCCGAGCGCACGCGGTGCAGCCAGTGACCGCTGTGCAGAGCGAGTACTCGCTGTGGTGGCGGCGACCCGAAGAGGAAGTGCTGGCGGCGTGCGAGGAGCTCGGCATCGGCTTTGTTCCCTACAGCCCGCTCGGGTAAGGGCTTCCTCACCGGCACCATCGACGCATCCACCAGCTTCGACTCAGCAACGACATCCGCGCCACCATTCCCAGGTTCACGCCGGAGGCGCTCAAGCACAACCAAGCGATGGTCGACCTGCTCACCGGGATCGCCGCCGCAAGGGCGCCACGCCCGGCCAGATCGCGCTCGCCTGGCTCCTCGCCCAGAAGCC
The DNA here is from genome assembly GCA_963724495.1 of uncultured Actinomycetota bacterium. Taxonomy (GTDB): domain Bacteria; phylum Actinomycetota; class Actinomycetes; order Propionibacteriales; family DAIQRJ01; genus CAVRUZ01. The sequence goes on from CAVRUZ010000002.1 coordinate 270,805, forward strand.
GTGGATCGTGCCCATCCCCGGCACCCGCAAACTGCACCGGATCGAGGAGAACGGCGCCGCTGCCGACATCGAACTGACCGCAGCCGAGCTCACCGAGATCAGGCCGCACGCCGCCGACAGCATCCAGGTGCAAGGCGGCCGCTACGCCGAGGCAAACGAGCGGATGACCAACCTCTGAGGACTTGGCCCTCCGCGCCGAACTTGGTCCGGCCAGGTCAGTCCGGCCAGGTCTCTCTGCGTTGAATCAGGTGAGGCTTCACGGATCTGCGTCGGGTGATGCCTTACACCTGGCCTAGACAATGTTGGGGGCCGTCTGCGGTCGGTTGGCCTTGATGTTACGGACCGGGATCGTGGTGGTGCGCCGGACGATGCGGGTCTTGCCGTCGTCGAGCTCGACTGCCAGCGTGGTCTCCGGGACCCAGACGGTGACGGTCTGGTGCTCGTGACTTCGTCCGAGTGCGACTTGCTGGCGGCAGACCACGATCACGCCGGTCGTCGAGACGCGACGCTGGACCCGGATCGGCTCACTGGATGGTCTGGGTGGTGGGCCGGCTGGGCGGTTTCCGCGGAGCCGACGGACTTGGTCGATGGTGAGCGGATTGGCCCTGACCTGCAGCAGTTCGCGGGTGTCGAGGTCGATGATCACCAAGGTGTCGGTCTCGAGCCGGACACCACGTGGCGCCCGCCGAGGATGTCTGCGGCCACCAGCCGGTGCGCACCCAGGGCGATCAGCCCGTACCTGGAGACGACGCGCTCGACCTCGAGATTCTCAACCACTGGTCTCGCCGCCGGAGATCAGCCGACGGATCTCGCCTCGGCCTCGCGCAGGCGAGCGCACAGCGTCGTGAGCAGGTACCGGGCGAAGCTCGGATCCTCGTCGACGACCTGCATGAAGTCCAGGTGCGGGATCGCCAGGGCCTTCAACGGCTCGACCGCCGTGACTGTCGCAGAGCGCGGCTTGCCGTCGATCATGCTGATCTCGCCGAAGGAGTCACCGGGTCCGAGGGTGCGCAGCTCGCGACCGCCCTTGCTGGCCGTCGCAGACCCCTCGAGGATGAGGTGGAAGGCCACTCCCCCGTGGCCCTCGGCAGCGACTTCCTGTCCCGCTGGGTGCGAGACCTCCCTGGAAGCGAGGGCCAACCGCTTCAACTGGGCCTTGGGAAGGTCCCGGAACAGGCCCACATCCGCGATAAGGGCCTCGCGCTCTCGGTCTCTCACCACGACCCGCTCCCCTCAGGAGGATTCCCACGGTATGCCCAGAGCTACCGCCGGCGCCAGGCAACGAGGGGTACGTTTCGACCGCCATCAGCCAGCAGGTACAGGGAGTTCAGCAAGCACCTCGCCGTGCGCGCAGCAGTCCCGGGCCTGACGACGAGGAAGGAAGATCTGAACTCTTGAATGCCGGGATGCGTGCGCTCAAGTAGAGTTGAGGATGTTCGTCAGGGTGTTGCTCCGGCTATTTGACCGCGCCCACGCCGATCTGTGGTCGCTAGTCATCAGTTCGTGGTCCGCCAAGGTGCCAGGCGCCAGTCACTGCCCGTGCAGACTTGCGCCGTCGGTCCACCGACGATGACGATACCCCACAGCTGCATCGGAGCCGGTCGTTCCCACCGCCGATACGACTCCCGCGGCCGCTTCCGCCGGCGACCCACGGCCAGCCCCTTGCCAGGCGAGGATGCACACGATCGTGCACTCCGACGGCACCAGCAAGCCCTCGAACGGGCTGCGGATCAGCTCCATCCGGATCCACTTGGCACCCCACCGCGGATGCTTCCGCCGCATCTCGGCGACCACGACCTCGACCCCATTGCTCCCCTGATGCGGACACACCAGCGGCCGATGCGACCGATCCGCCAAGCCCGGCGATGCCGTCCACCAAATACGGCCAGATCCAACGATGCACCGTCGACCGATGCACCCCCAGGCGTGACGGCGACCTCGTTCACGACGCTCCCGGCCAGCACCGCCCGCACTGCGTCCAACCGCTGCTCGACAACCGACAACGCAACCAGCACCGTCCAGGCCTCCCTCACCAACGACGCCCGCAGACACGTCGCCGATGAGGATGGCCTCACCACTGCCGAGTGTTAACCATCACCTGACACACCACTGTTAAGCATCACCCGAGACAGGACTGTCCGGCCAGGTCCCGATCGGTTACGAATTTCTTCACTGGTTCAAGAGCCTCGCTGCGCTCGGCAGTCCGGCTTCGCGTGTCCTCGCTCCGCTGCGGGCCGCTACGCCGGACAGAAGCGAACGACGAACTCAAGGTCTGCATGAGCGGTCGGCGGCGACCCGACTCGAAGGATCAGCTCGCCGGTGACCGGCATCAAGGGCGCTTCACGTCGCTACGCGATGGCCTGCGGCCACCCTTGACCCCGGCCACCACCGAGCAAGTGACGCTGGTTATCGGGCCGCCACCTCACCAGGCCGAGCACGAGGCTGCGGAGCCGGCGCCGGCGGACACATCCGGGACACACCAACCCCGAAGGCAATGGCAGTCGAAGCGAAACGACGACGCTCTGCAACCCCAGATCTGAGCGTAAACGCACTCTGGTGCACACCAGCGGACAAACCGAGCTTGCTCTCTCAAGGCGGTAGCGCGGGTTCGAATCCCGTCGGGGCTACCAGAGTTGGATCGCACTGCCAGCAATAAGCCGACGCGGCCGGCCTCGGCCGCCCGCTGGGCGGACCACGATCAGGCGCCCCGGCGAGGCATGCAGTCGGCTGGGTGCGGTGCCAGGCGTGCAGGTACTGGCAAACCACGACATGGCACTGTTGCTGGCTCCCAACATCGTTTGGAGTCCTAGTGGCCGCGTTGCCGCATTCCAAGTATGAGTCCGTTCCGTTGGTAAGTGTGCGGCCATTGGGCTGGCTCCTGGAGTTCCTCGAGCGTCAGTGCGCCGGACTCACGGGACACCCAGAAGCCAGCGGCTATCCCCTGGATCACACGTTCTGGGATGACCCCGCAAGGCTGCCGGACGTGGCTGATCCGGCGATGACGTGGTGGCCGTACGAACAGACGGCGTACTGGGTGGACGGTGCCCTCAAGGCCGGCTTTCTGGCTGGGAACGAGGGGGTTCATCGCATGGCGTTGACCCAGATCGAAAGGGCCGTCGCGACCGCTGCGCCAGATGGCTTCATCGGACCCGAGCTGTTCCGTACCCGTGACCGGTGGCCGTACCTGATCTTCTTTCGTGCAGTCCTCGCCGAGTACCACATCAGCGGCGACAGGCGGCTGATAGACGCCCTGGTGCGTCATTACCGGAGCACGCCGCACCCGATGGGCTTCGCCCGTGATGTGTCCGGCGTCGAGATCCTGGTGGCCTTGTACGCGGAGACGGGGGAGCCCGACCTCCTGGAGATGGCGACCGACCTGTACGCGCGGTTCAACAGCCAGGCGACCGACCACAGCCTCGACATCACCCTGACCGGTATGCGTTCCGACCGGCCTGTCACCACCCATGGTGTCTCCTTCAACGAGCTCGCGAAACTCGGTGCGTTGATGTACGCGGCTACCGGCGACCGCACGAAGCTCGATGCGACCGTGCACGCCTACGCCAAGGTCGAGAGCGACCATCTGCTCGCCGACGGCATGCACTCCGGCGCAGAGGCCATGAGCGGCAACGACCCGCTGGAATCCCATGAGACCTGCGGCATAACCGACTTCACCTGGTCGCTCGGCCACCTCTTGCAGATCACCGGCGATTCGCACTACGCCGACCAGCTGGAACGGGTGATCTTCAACGCCCTTCCGGGCGCGGTGACCAAGGACTTCGGTGCGCTGCAGTACTTCTCCTGCCCCAACCAGGTGATCGCCACCAATGCCAGCAACCACAATCCGATGTCGCGCGGCGACAACCGCATGCAGTTCCGTCCCGGACATCCCGTGCAGTGCTGCACCGGAAATGTGCAGCGTGCACTCCCCAATTACGTCGACCGCATGTGGATGCGCGGCCGTGACGCCACCGACGAAATCGTCGCCGCGCTGTTCGGCCCCAGCCGGATCGAGGTGTCCCTCAGCGACACCCACGTGACGATCGAAGAACGCACCAGGTACCCGTTCGAGCCCACCGTCGGGTTCACGCTGACACCGGAGCGTCGCGCTCGGTTCGTCTTCACGGTGCGTATCCCAGGCTGGTGCAAGGACCCGGTCGTGACGGTCAACGACCAGCCTCTCGCCACGCCGCCGGCATCCGGGGAGTTCTGCCGAATCGAGCGCGAGTGGCAAGCCGGCGACCGAGTCGAGCTCGCGCTTCCCTTCGACCTGGTGCCCAGGCGCTGGCCGCACGGAGGTGTCAGTCTCGAGCTCGGCCCACTCACGCTGAGTCTGCCCATCGCGGGAGAGATGACAGTCGACGCCGAAGACGACTGGGAGAAGACACCCGAGGAGTTCCGGCTCGCCGGGCCCCAGCGGCGAACCGTCGATTTTCCGGCGTACACGATCAGGCCCTCGGGCGGGTGGGGTTATGCGCTCGAGGTCGATGAAACGTCACGACCGGCCGACGCCGAAGTCCGGTGGAGCACGGACAGCACCGAATATCCCTTGAGTGTTGATGCTCCTGCCGTCCGGGTCTCGGTAGCGGCCCGGCGGGTTGAAGACTGGCGCATCGTAGAGACGGACGGGCTGTCGCGCTTGCTGCCCTCATTCGCCGATGGCCGGTTCCGCATGGTCGAGCAGGAAGTCCAGGGACAGTTCACCCTGACTCCACCACTGCCCGACCCGGAGACGCTCGCAGAGCGACTTTCCAACGACGTCGAACGAATCGAGTTGGTCCCGTATGGCAACACCCTTCTACGGCTGACGGTGTTTCCCGCCGCCCATCCGCGATGACCCCGACTACTCGGGGTTGTCCCAGCACAGGCAGAACGGGTGCCCGGCCGGATCGGCGTAGACCTGGAAGCCCTCGCGTGTCTCCAGGTCGTCGGCGGCCTGCAGCAGCGTGGCGCCAAGGCCGACAACCTCGTCGTGCGCCGCCCGGACATCGTCGACGAACAGGTCGAGGTGCATCTGCTGCGGCGACCCGTCGGGCCACTCCGGGCGCACGTGGTTGGGCGCAAGCTGAATCCCCACACGGGGTTCGCCGCCCACGTTGATCATGTGCCAGTCGTCGTCGGTGTCGACTGTGCCTTCCAGCAGGCGGGCCCAGAACGTGCTCTCGGCGGTCAGATCGGCTGCGTCGAAGACGAGGATCTGGCGGGCGATCTTCATGTGTCCTTGCTCCTATCGCGATCTGGACGAACTCGTGTCGGTGGTGCACAACTGCTGGGCATCAGGCGAGCCACGTTTCCGGTCGGCCTGAGATCGGCCGCCATCCCTCCGGTGGGTCCTCGCCGGTCAGCCCGTCGACCGCCTCTCGGATGAGGTCGGCGTGCCCGGTGTGCCGGCCGTACTCCTCGACAAGATCGCAGACGAGTCGACGCAGGTTTGCATGGGTGCCACCAGGTTCCGAGGCGTGCACGCGCTGGTCGAGCCCACCGTCGTCGAGCGCCGCAGCGAGCCTGGCACGGGACCGCTCGACCGCACCGTCGTAGAGCGTGTACAGCTCGTCGGGACTGTCGTCAGCGGCCGAGGTGAACTCCCAGTCGTTGCTGCCGTCCCACCCCGTCGCATCCCAGGGAGCGCCCATCGGCTCGCCGCGCATCTTCGTGGTGAACATGTAGTCCTCGGCGGCGGCGAGGTGCTTGAGCAGGCTGCCCACCGTCAGAGTGGAAGCTCCGACGCGCGTCTGCAGGCCGGTCGAATCCAGACCGTCGGCCTTCCACCGGAACGTCGTGCGCAGGCGGTTGAGCGCACCCAGGAGGGCTTCGGTCTCCGTGCCGGCCAGTGGCGGTTCCCACGGAGGTGGATCCCAGGACGTGTCGGCTGCTGTCATGGCGGCACCGTAGAGCCGACAACCGACAGCCCACGCGTGGGCCGGCGATGAGGTGGCTTGCCTGTCTACTCGGAGGAACGCCGCAACGCGTCGGACAGGCGATCGGCGGCAGCCATCACCGCCGGTGCGTGCAGCCGGCCGGGCTGCCGGGTGAGGCGCTCGATCGGGCCTGACACCGAGACCGCGGCGATCACCTTGCCCGAGGGGGCCCGGATACCCGCGGAGACGGAAGCGACGCCGGGCTCCCGCTCGCCGACACTCTGCGCCCAGCCGCGCCGACGGACGGCCGACAGGGCAGCTGCGGTGAAGCGGGCGCCGTACAGGCCGCGGTGCAGGCGGTCGGGTTCTTCCCAGGCGAGCAGGATCTGCGCGGCCGAGCCGGCCTGCATGGTCAGCTGCGTGCCTACCGGGATCGTGTCGCGGAGACCGGCCGGGCGCTCGGCCGCCGCTACGCAGATGCGGTGGTCGCCCTGCCGGCGGAACAGCTGGGCGGACTCGCCGGTGAGGTCGCGCAGGCGGGCGAGGACCGGTCCGGCGGAAGCGAGCAGGCGGTCCTCTCCGGCCGCGGCCGACAGTTCCGCCAAGCGCGGACCGAGGATGAAGCGTCCCTGCAGGTCGCGCGCGACGAATCGGTGGTGTTCCAGGGCGACCGCGAGGCGGTGCGCCGTCGGCCGGGCGAGACCCGTGAGCTGAACCAGACCGGCAAGTGTCGCGGGGCCCGCTTCCAGTGCTGAGAGCACCAGCGCGGCCTTGTCGAGCACGCCAACACCACTCGAGTTGTCCATGTGCTGATATTGCAGTCTCGGATCGTGGAACGCAAATTGCTTGTGGCCCGAACGGCGCACAATCAGGAAGGGTGCCGTTGAGCCGCCGGTCGTGTGGCCCCACCCGAGCCGGGTGAAGCCGGACCTACCGAGCAACCACAAAGACGGCGACCCGGACACAAGCGAGACTCGGAAACACGAGACCCGGACACCCCACCCGATCTCTGGAGGATGAGGATGGCCATCAGCACACCAGCCGGCGAGCGCGAGCACAAGACATCCCGGCCGCGCACTCTGGCCGAGAAGATCTGGGACGGCCACGTGGTCCGTTCGGCCGAGGGCGAGCCGGACCTCCTCTACATCGACCTGCACCTCATCCACGAGGTCACCAGTCCGCAGGCCTTCGACGGACTTCGCCTGTCCGGCCGGCCGGTTCGGCGCCCGGACCTGACTCTCGCGACCGAGGACCACAACACTCCGACCCTGAACATCAACCTGCCGATCGCCGACCCGGTGAGCCGTGCCCAGGTGGATGCCTTGCGTGCGAACGCCAAGGAGTTCGGCATCCGCCTGCACAGCCTCGGTGATGCCGAGCAGGGAATCGTCCACGTCATCTCGCCTCAGCTCGGTCTCACCCAGCCAGGCATGACGATCGTGTGTGGTGACTCGCACACGTCGACCCACGGGGCGTTCGGTGCACTGGCGTTCGGCATCGGCACCAGTGAGGTCGAGCACGTCCTGGCCACGCAGACGTTGACGCAGGATCGTCCGAAGACGATGGCGGTGACGGTCAACGGCACGCTGCCGGCCGGCGTCACTGCAAAGGATCTCGTGCTGACGTTGATCGCCGAGGTCGGAACCGGCGGCGGCGCGGGGTACGTGGCCGAGTACCGCGGTTCGGCCATCGAGGCGCTCTCGATGGAGGCCCGCATGACGATCTGCAACATGTCGATCGAATGGGGTGCCAAGGCAGGGCTGATCGCGCCGGACGACAAGACCATCGAGTACCTCCGTGGCCGCCAGCACGCACCGGCCGGTGCCGAGTGGGACAAGGCATTGGAGGCATGGTCGGACCTCCGCACCGACGACGACGCGACCTACGACACCGAGGTCGTGCTCGATGCATCCACCATGGCGCCTTTCGTCACCTGGGGAACCAATCCCGGGCAGGGAGTTCCGCTGTCGCAGGCCGTTCCCGACCCATCTTCGTTCAGTGACCCGGACGAACGCATCGCGGCCGAACACGCCCTGACCTACATGGACCTCAAGGCCGGAACGCCGATGCGGGACATCGAGGTCAACACCGTCTTCGTGGGCTCGTGTACCAACGGGCGGATCGAGGACCTGCGCGCAGCGGCCGCCGTGATTCAGGGGCGGAGGGTCAACGAGCACGTACGGATGCTGGTCGTCCCCGGGTCGGCGCGGGTGCGCCTGCAGGCCGAGGCCGAGGGCCTGGACTCGATCTTCCTCGATGCCGGAGCAGAGTGGCGTGCCGCCGGATGTTCGATGTGCCTGGGGATGAACCCCGACACGATGGATCCGGGAGAGCGCGGCGCCTCCACGTCGAACCGCAACTTCGAGGGTCGTCAGGGCAAGGGGTCTCGGACCCACCTGGTCTCACCGCTCGTCGCTGCAGCAACCGCGGTGACGGGTCACCTCGCCACCCCCGACGATCTGTAGCGGTCACTACCCGATCTCATCGAGGCCAGTCACACCTGGATTCGCCGCCACACCGAGGAGTCAGCACCATGGACGCGTTCACCAGCCACACCGGGGTCGGTATGCCGTTGCGACGCAGCAATGTCGACACCGACCAGATCATCCCGGCGGTGTACCTGAAGCGGATCACGCGTACTGGTTTCGCCGACGGACTGTTCAACGCCTGGCGAAACGACCCCGACTTCGTCTGGAACAACAAGGCCTACGCGGGTGCCTCCGTCCTGGTGGCCGGTCCGGACTTCGGCACCGGTTCGTCCCGGGAGCACGCGGTCTGGGCGTTGCAGGATGCGGGATTCACCGTTGTCCTGGCGTCCAGATTCGGGCCGATCTTCCGCATCAACAGCGGAAAGTCCGGCCTTCTGGCCGCGACCGTCGACCAGGACCTCGTCGACCGGCTGTGGACGTTGCTGGAGGACGAGCCGGGGACATCGGTCACGGTCGATCTGGAGGCTCGGACCGTCAGCGCTGGCAGCGGATCATCGGCGGTGGCCGGTGCCATCACCGTGGACGACTACACCCGGTGGCGGCTGCTCAACGGCCTGGACGACATCGCGATCACCATGCAGTACACGGATGCGGTGGATGCCTTCGAGGCCGCCCGCCCCACGTATCGGCCGAGGACTTTGCCGTCGCCCAGCAACACCTGAGACAGGTCGACGACGTCGGGAATCCTTCTTGGCTGGTAGCCGATCTCGGCCCGGAATTGTGCGCAAACGGCGTTGATCGTGCCATTGAGAGGGCTATTTCTCGCGACACGGTGCGAAAAACGGCCGAGATCGTTGTGATCTTGGGCAGAACTCCCTACGGTGCCTAAGCAATCGGGCAATTGCTCGACGTTCACATCCGCGGAGGGAACGAAGTGAACAAGGCTCAGTTGATCGAGGCGCTCGCCGAGCGTTTCAACGGGAACAAGAGGGAGGCCGCCTACGCACTGGATTCAGTGCTGGACGCGGTCACGCGGCGGGTTGCCTCGGGCGACAAGGTCGGCATCACCGGCTTCGGAACGTTCGAGAAAGTCGACCGCCCGTCCCGAATGGTGCGCAACCCGCGTACGGGCGAGAAGAAGCGGGCAAAGAAGTCGTCCGTGGCCAAGTTCCGGATGGGCGCAGGCCTCAAGGCTGCGGTCAACGGTGCGAAGAAGGCGCCGGCGGTGAAGAAGGCCACTGTCAGCAAAGCGACCTCGGCCAAGAAGACGGCGACGAAGGCCGCTCCGGCCAAGTCGGCCGCCAGCAAGAGCACCACCACGAAGTCCGCGGCCAAGAAGACCGTGGCGAAGAAGTCACCTGCCGCCAAGAAGACGGCGGCAAAGAAGTCACCAGCCGCCAAGAAGACCGCGACGAAGAAGACCCCCGCAGCCAAGAAGTTGGCCTCGAAGAGTACGAGCGCGGCCAAGAAGACGACTGCGGCGAAGACGTTGGCACGCAAGACCCCAGCACGGAAGGCAACGGGCAAGCGCGCTGCCAAGAAGTCCTGAGGCACGACCAAGGGCCCTCGCGCTACGGAGGCGGTGATCCCCACAGGGGGTCGCCGCCTCCGATGGTTGTCGGGCGGCCGATCCATCCGCACGGCCCGTTATCCCTTGGCCTGACACCGAGTCCGACGTAGTCGAGGCGAGGTCACGGCGACGAGTTGAAGTCCTCGATGGTGGTCCACGGTCCTCGCTCGGCTTCGACCACCGCCCGGGTCGCCGGACCGACACCAAGGGCGATCGCCTCCGTCAGGTCGGACGTCGTGTCGACATCCCGGCGCAGACCGGCCCATCGTGCGTCTGACGATTGCGCATCTGCAGTCAGATCCACAGCGCCATCGTCACGATGTCGCTGTGCAGACTGTTCTCCGAACGAAGGCCGGAAGGTGAGTGCATCCGGCCAGTGCAGCAAGGCAGTGCCAGACCCGGTTGCGTCCGGCACGAACGAGGCCGATGACTGCGACTCCGCCGCCTCGATGGCGGAGCTGAGCTCCTCGAGCCGGATCGCGGGCAGATCTCCTTGCAGGGCGACGATCGCAGTACCGGGGCGAAGGCGTACTGCTGCGTCCCGGCCCAGCAGGAGTGCGGGATTGAGGCCACCTGCCGGCCGCTCCGAGACCGGTACCGCGGCGAGATCTCTTGCCAGCTTGGCGATGCCGACATCGTCGGTTACCACCAGGACGCCGCCGGGCCCGGCCGCGTCGACCGCCACGGCGATGACGTCCGCGGCGAAGGCGCGGGCAAGCGCCGCGCGCTGCCTCCTGGGGAGGTCGGACAGCCGCGACTTGCCCCGCTCGGGCGACTTGACCGCTATGACGATCGTGAACCGCGGCTGACTCATCGGTGTCATTCTCCACCCGGAGAGTCAGCCTGGTGACGACCTGCCTGACTGCTGAACGTGGATGGACGGCGGCGGATCGGCTCACGGAGACTGGGCGTCTCATGTCCCCACCAGACTCCACATTCCAGTCCGGCCAACCGCCGGCAGCCGCAGTTGTGATGGCCGACGCCACGAAGACGTATCGAGTTGCCGCCGCCGCAGTCGTGGCGACGGCGCGCGCCACAGCGACGGTCGAGTGCGCCGGCCGTGAGCACCTGCTCGCTCCGCGCGGTGTCGTGGTGGCTGCCAACCATGTGTCGCTGTACGACTTCTTGTCCACTGGCGCCTTCGTGCACGGTGCCGGACGGCCGACCAGGTTTCTGGCCAAGGCGTCGCTGTTCACCGTCCCGGTCGTGGGCTGGGTCTTCCGCCATGCCGGTCAGATCCGGGTCCAACGTCGGCAGGCCGCCGCGGTAGACGCCTTGGCCGAGGCCGGGCTGGCGGTGCAGCGGGGGGAGTGCGTCGTCGTGTATCCCGAAGGGACGTTGACCAAGGATCCGGACCTGTGGCCGATGCGAGGCAAGACGGGGGCAGTCCGGCTCGCCCTGGCTACCGGAGCACCGGTGGTTCCCCTTGCGCAGTGGGGTGGCGCCGCCGTCTGGCCGCGGGGACGTCGGCTGCCGCGACCGTTGCCGCGCCGCAAGGTGCGCTGCCTCGCCGGACCGCCGGTCGACCTGTCCGACTTCGTGGGCCAGACCCTCACCGAGGAACTGCTCCGGGCCGCCACCGAACGGGTCATGGCTGCCATCACCGAACTCGTCGCCGTGCTCCGCGGCGTCGATCCGCCGCCGTCTCGGTGGGATCCGAACCTGGCCAGGCGAATCGAGAGCTAGTCGGCGGCAGCGAGGGCCTGGTCCAGATCGGCCCACAGGTCCTCGACGTTCTCGATCCCCACCGACAGTCGCACCAGTGACTCGTCGACGCTCGAGCTCTCGGCCGGCCACCTGCGCCGACGCTCCAGCGTGGACTCCACGCCGCCGAGACTGGTCGCGGGCACCCAGAGCCGCACGGCACCGCAGAGGGCGTCGGCGCCCGCCTGGCCACCGGCGAGTTCCACGCACACGATGGTCCCGAACCCATGGAGGAGTCGCGACGCGCGCTCGTGACCCGGGTCGGAGACCAGCCCCGGGTAGCGGACGCGCGTCACTGCCGGGTGGTCGGCGAGCCGTTCGGCCAGCAGGTAGGCGTTCTCGCTCGCCCGGTCGCGACGCACGGCCAGGGTTCGCAGACCACGGGTCGCCAGGAACACGTCGAACGGCGAGGGAGTGGCACCGCGCAACCGGCGATGGGTTTCCAGGGCGGCGAACATCTCGTCGTCGGAGGTGACCGCGACGCCGAGCAGCACATCGCTGTGACCGGACAGGAGTTTCGTCGCCGAGTGCACGACGACATCAGCGCCGTGGTCGAGTGGTTGCTGCCCGAGCGGTGTGGCGAAGGTGTTGTCCACCACGGTCACCACGCCCAGATCTCGTGCTCCTGCACACAGGGCCGGGATGTCGGCGATCTGCAGTCCGGGATTGGTGGGCGACTCGATCCACAGTGCCGCGATCTCGTCGGCGCCGTCGGCGACCACGGAGAGCACCGCTTCGGTGTCGGCGATATCCACCGGGCGACCGCGATCCCCGAGCAGGGTGACGGTGCCCGAGTAGGCCTGGTCCGGAACCACCACCGTGCTGCGATCACCTTTCCCGCAACGGGTGGTGGCGACATCGAGCGCGGCGCTGACGGCGGCCATGCCGGAGGAGAAGGCGAGTGCACGGCCGTGCTCGAGTGCGCCGACGACGTCCTCGAAGGCCGTCCAGGTGGGGTTGGACCACCGTCCGTACTCGAACGTCCCGTCCGCCACGTAGGTGGACGCCAGGGTGATCGGCTCCGACAGCGGCGCGCCAGGAACATGCGCCGGTCGTCCGCGGACCACGAGGCGGGTGTCTCGATGCAAACCGTCCGGGCGGAGTGGGTCGGTCACGTGCTGCTCCTCGGGTCGTCCAGCCATGTTCGAGTGCAGTCTTGCCCGTCACCGGCAGCGCCCGGGCAACGCGCCCGCGAAGACCGGGCCGGAACCATCCAGCCCCGCTAGGGTTCCCGCGTGGTCGACGGTCGGGACAAGATCCGCGTCGCCGTCGTCTTCGGCGGCCGGTCGTCGGAACATGCAGTGTCGTGCTCCACCGCGGCGAGCGTCCTCAGCTCACTCGACCGCGACCGCTACGAGGTGATCCCCGTCGGTATCACCACCGAGGGCGCATGGGTGCTCCAGCCCGACGAGCCAGAGCGGTTCCGGCTGGCAGCAGGCCACCGGCCCGAGGTCGATGCCGGATCCGCGGCGGTGGTGCTGCGCACCGACCCGACCCGACGCGACCTGGTGTCGCTGGCTGCGCCGTCGCCCGGCGCGTCGCTGTCGGGTGTGGACGTGGTGTTCCCGGTCCTGCACGGCCCGTTCGGCGAGGACGGAACCATTCAGGGACTGCTGGAGATGGCCGGCATTCCCTACGTCGGTGCCGGAGTGCTCTCGTCGGCAGTGTCGATGGACAAGAGCTACACGAAAGTCATCCTGGGCGCCGCGGGGCTGCCGGTCCTGCCGTACACGTCGTTCCGGGTGCGTGACTGGGAACGGGATCAGGCCGCAGTCACCGAATCCGTCACCTCGCTTGGGTATCCGGTGTTCGTGAAGCCGGCCAGGGGTGGCTCGAGCCTCGGGATCTCCAAGGTGGACGACGTCGATGATCTCGCCGCGGCTGTCGCCCACGCGGCCGCGCACGACCCCAAGATCATCGTGGACGCGGGCGTCGAGAACGGGCGCGAGCTCGAGGTCGGCGTGCTCGGCGGACTCGACGGCCAGCCGGAGTGCAGCCCGATCGCCGAGATCGAACTCGGTGACGGTGTCGACTTCTACGACTTCGACACCAAGTACCTGGCCTCTGAGGAGCAGGTCCGACTGACGCTGCCCGCCGACATCCCTAGCGCGGTTGCGGAGCGGATCACCGAGCTTGCCCTCGCGGCCTTCGGCGTCCTCGATGTCGAAGGCCTTGCCCGGGTGGACTTCTTCCTGACCGGCCGGGGAGAAGTGCTGATCAACGAGGTCAACACGATGCCCGGCTTCACTCCGATGTCGATGTTCCCGCGGATGTGGCTCGAGGCCGGGATGGACTACCCGCACCTGCTGGACCGCCTCATCGGGCTCGCCGTGCAGCGGGGTGCCGGCCTGCGCTGACCTGCCCCTGACCGACGTGCCGAATCTGACGCCAGTTCGGGATCGGGCTTGGTGCGCACGCTCAGCAACATGGGTCGATCGAAACTGGAGGTCGATCTCGCACGTGTACTGGCGTCTGAGTGCAGCCGGGCGAGCCCGACCTGCTGCGGTTCAGCCGGCGTTCGGGACAGCCCGGGATGGCGCAACTGCCGCTCGAGCTCCGACGACAACGTGGACAGCCACTGCGCCTCCGGCGCGTACGTCGAGGGCACCGTCACCTCGATCCGCGGGGTCGACCACCGGCTGGTGAAACGCACCCCACGCTCCTGTGGCTCCGCGTACCAGCCGACGCCGTTGACGTCGAGGCAGGTGGCGGTCGGGTCGTAGCCCGGGGGATCGGGAACGCCGCAGCGCAGCACGACAGCCGGATCACCCCAGGCGCGCACCAGCGACGAGCTGGGGTCGACCACCCGCTGATCGAGCGTGTCGAGGCGGACAGGCAGAACGTCGACGACCGCTGGGCACGGTGTCGTGTCGGCTCCAATGGGAGGAGTGACCCGAACATCGGGCGTTCCCATGCAGGCCGTCACGGTCAGCAGCACGGCCAGCGCTGCCACCGTCATCCGGCTGGCCGTGTGCGTCAGCCGCCCGGCTGCCGGCACAGGTCCGGTCAGAGGTTGACGACGGGGCAGGTCAGCGTTCGGGTGATGCCGGGAACGCCCTGGACCTGCGCGACGACCATCCGGCCGAGGTTGTCGACGTTGTCGGCCTCCGCGCGGACGATGACGTCATAGGGTCCGGTGACGTCCTCCGCCGACACCACACCTGGGATCGCGTTCACCTGGCCGGCGACCTCCGCGGCGCGGCCGACCTCGGTCTGGATCAGGATGTAGGCCTTGACCGACATGGCACCTCCACGGTGGACGGGACCGGGCGCCCGCCCAGCCGAACCACCGTAGCCGAACATCGGTGCTGGACCGGAAGCCCGCTCCAGCAGCGCTGGACCAGCAGGAATCGACCTGACCGAGGGGCACGATGGAACGCACGCTTGCAGACCTGGGCGAGTTCGGCCTGATCGCCTCCGTGACGGCTGGGCTCCCGCCGTTGCCCGACGCCTGGGTCGGGCCCGGCGATGACGCCGCGGTGCTGCGGCTCGCGGGCGGCGACCTGGTGGCGACGTGCGACCTCCTCGTGGAGAACCGGCACTTCCGTCGGTCCTGGTCGTCGGCCGCCGACGTCGGGCACAAGGCGGCCGCGCAGAGCCTTGCCGACGTTGCCGCGATGGGAGCCGAACCGCTGGCCCTCCTGGTGGCCTTCGGTGCACCTGGCGACCTCAGCGCTGCCTGGGCGCAGGAATGCCAGGCCGGGCTGAACGAGGAGGCAACACAGGCCGGGGCGTTCGTCGTCGGAGGTGACGTGGTGTCCGCAGACTCGATCGTGTTGTCGGTCACCGCGCTCGGCCGGGCCACCGACGCCGGTCTGGTGCTGAGGTCGGGTGCCAAGGCCGGCGACGTCGTCGCGCTGAGCGGACCCACCGGGATGTCGGCAGCCGGCCTCGCGGTCCTCGGTCGTGGCTTCACTGCTCCGCGGCTTGCCGTCAACGCCCACCGCCGGCCGACGCCGGATTACGCCGCCGGCCCGCTCGCGGCCCGCTCGGGCGCGCATGCCCTGATCGACGTGAGCGACGGCCTGCTCGCCGACCTGGGTCACGTGGCGTCGGCCTCAGGCGTGGTCATCGACCTGGACCCCAAGCTGCTGCCGATTCCCGAAGCAGTGCAGGCCGTCTCAGCTGCTCTCGGCCGGGCCGACCCGCTGGCCATGGTGCTCACCGGCGGCGAGGACCATGCACTGGCCGGTTGCTTCGAGCGCACCGATGTCCCGGCAGGCTGGGTGGTCGTCGGCACTGTCGAGGCGGGTGAGCCGGCCGTGACCGTCGCGGGCGATCCCTACGGCGGCGACCAGGGCCATGATCACTTCCGCTGACACCAGCTCTCATGGAATGAGCACGGCGTGACGCGCCACCGGTTCCACGGTGACCCGACCAGGTTCGGGGTCATGGCCGAGTTCGTCGCCGACCGCTACGGGCGCGACGTCCGTTACATCGCCGATGTCGCTGGTGGGCAGGGAATGCTGGCGCGACTGCTCACCAAGAAGCACGGCTACGAGTGCGAGGTGGTCGACCCTCGCCAGTGGGTGCTGCGCGGTGTGCGGCACGAGGTGACCACGTTCGACGCGAGCTCGGCGACCTACTACGACCTGCTGATCGGCCTGCACTGTGACGAGGCCCTGCGCGAGCTGGCGCGCTCCGCGCTGGTCCGTCCGACGGTCGTGGTGCCGTGTTGCAACTTCTGGTCCGAGGACAAGCTCGGCCGGGAGGAACTGCTCCAGGCCCTCGAGACCTTCTACACGGAGGCCGCTGTGGAGCACGAACGGGTCACGTTCGCCTTTTCCGGCCCCAAGAACATCGGGATCGTGACCGCACCGCCCGGCTAGGGTTTTGCGCACTCCCACCTATGCGCAGCAGGGTCGACGACGCCCCGGCCGCGTGCACGAGCCTGCTGTTTCGCACCACGATCGAAGGACGGTTATGCGCATTCAGATCAGCCCGGCCGAGTACGACAGCCACAAGATGACCGACGAGCACGTCGCGCAGGCCGTCGGGGCCATCGAGGAGGACGGCTTCGTCGTCCTCGGTGGCGTGGTCGGTCACGACGCGCTCGACGCGATCAAACCAAAGCTCGAAGAGGACACCGCCGAACTGCTGCGACGCGGGAACTGGGGTGGCGCGGGGCGGGTCCCCGGGCACCTGCAGCAGTCGATGCCGCGCTCGGCCAAGTACATCCACGGTGACATCGTCACGAACCCGCTGATCATCCAGGTCACGGCCGCGGTGCTCGGTGAGGGCGTGCACAACCACTTCTACAACGGCAACACCAACATGCCGGGCAGCCAGACCCAGCCGCTGCATCGCGACACGCGGGCACCTGTGGCCGGGGATCCTGCACCCGACGACGTCGATCGTCATCAACATCTCGCCGGTCGACGTGGACGAGTCCAACGGGGCGACCGAGATCTGGCCGGGCACGCACATGGTCGCGGGTGGCAACCCGGTCACCGCCGAGGAGGAGGAGGCGCGCAGGGACGTGGTGCCGCCGGTCCGCGCCGCCAGCCAGAAGGGCGACGCCGTGCTCCGTGACATCCGGATGTGGCACCGCGGCGTGCCGAACCCGGGCTCGGAGGGCAGGCACATGATCGGGATGGTGCACAGCAAGTGGTTCTACTTCCGCGGAACGACGATCCCGGTAGCCGCCGACGCCGTGCACTGCTTCGACGACGACGTGCTCACCACCAGGGTCGAGGTCGTCCCGGACGACTACGACTACCTGACGGAATTCATCCGGCCCTGAGCCGGTGGCGGGACTAGTCATCCCGCGAACGTGGACGGAAGAGGCCGGTCACCGAAAGAACGGTGACCGGCCTCGACCGGTGCTGAGGGGCTGGAGCGCGCTCCAGCGGGGCCCTATCGAGTGACTTTGCCCGCCTTGATGCAGGTGGTGCAGACGTTGAGCCGCTTCGGCGTTCCCTGGACGGTGGCGCGGACCCGCTGGATGTTGGGGTCGAACCGGCGACGGGTGCGCTTGCGCGACCACGGGACGTTGTTGCCGAAGCCGGGGTGCTTGCCACACAGATCGCAGACGGCAGCCATGGGTGGATCTCCTGCAGATGATCGGAACCGGAAGTTCGTCGGGCGCGGCCTGCGCCCTGACGCGCCGCACGCCGCAGCATGCGGCAGGGCAACCACGCGAGGATAGCCCAGCGCGTCGGCGACCGCCGAATCCTCCGGCACGACGCACAGCCCGGTGGGCGGTGTCCGCCCGCCTCGATAGCCTCGCGCCGTGAACCCGCTGTTGGAGCCGATCGACGTGCTGCTCGGTCCCAGCGCGGGCAGGCTCCAGAAGGCCTGGCCCGACGTCGTGACCGTCGGCGACCTCCTGCTCAAGTTCCCCAAGGACTACCACGCCCGCGGCGAGCTGTCCGGTCGCGACCTGCTCACCGTCGGCGAGTTCGCCACTGTGGTCGGCCGGGTGGCCGGGATCGACGTGCGACCCATGCGCAAGCCTCGCAAGGGTGACGTGTCCACCGTGAAGATCGACATCGAGGGTCGGCAGCTGACCGCGACGTTCTTCAACCAGGGGAGGTGGATCAAGGGCAAGCTGCCGATCGGCACCCTGTGGATGTTCAGCGGGATGGTCGAGATGTTCCGCGACCAGCTCCAGCTCCAGCACCCCGAAGTGGAGGCGGTGCAGGGCGGGCAAGCACTGCCTGTCGACGGCAAGCCGTTGACAGAGGAAGAGCAGCGGGAGCTGGCCCGGCTGGCACCGAGCGTGCAGGCCTCGCCCTTCATCCGGATCTACCCGCCGGCCACCATCCGCACGAGGAACTCGACGAAGGTGGCGCTCGGCAACAACGCGCTGTCGCTCGCGATCACCACGTTGCTGTCCCCGCTCGACGAGGTCCCGGATCCGATCCCGCGGTCGATCCTCGAACGGCACGGGATGCCCGACCTGCTCACCGCACTGCGGTTGATCCATCACCCGCAGAAGGCCGGGGACTGGGAGCTCGGCCGTCGTCGCTTCCCCTTCGCCGAGGCGGTCACCCTGCAGACCCTGCTGGCGCAGCGACGCCGCCGGGTGCGCGAGATCGGAGCCGTGCCGAGGCCGCGTGTCGACGGTGGTGGCCTCCTTGCGGACTTCGACGCGCTCCTGCCGTTCCGCCTGACCAGGGGACAGGAGGCCGTCAGCGAGCAGGTCTTCGCCGATCTCGCCCGGCCTGAGCCGATGGGCCGGCTGCTGCAGGGTGACGTGGGTTCGGGCAAGACCGTGGTCGCCCTCCGGGCCATGCTCGCCGTCGTCGACGCCGGGGGGCAGGCGGTCCTGCTCGCCCCGACGGAGGTGCTGGCCGGACAGCACGCCCGCCTGGTCCGGTCGCTCCTCGGCCCGCTCGGCCGGGCCGGTGAACTCGACGCGCCCGAGCACGCCACCCGCGTCGCCCTGCTCACCGGGTCGCTGCCACAGGCGGCGCGACGCCAGGCTCTGCTCGACATCGCCTCGGGTGCCGCGGGCATCGTCATCGGGACCCACGCACTCCTGCAGGAGAACGTCGACTTCGCCGAGCTCGCACTCGTGGTCGTCGACGAACAGCACCGGTTCGGGGTGGAACAGCGGGCAGCCCTGCAGGCCAAGGCAAGCTCCGCGACAACCGACCGCCAGGTCCTGGCTCACCTGCTGGTGATGACCGCGACGCCGATCCCGCGCACGATCGCGATGACCGTGTTCGGTGACCTCGACATCAGCACGCTCCGGGAACTGCCGGCCGGGCGGCAGCCGATCGCCACCACTGTCGTGCCGGCCGCGAAGCCCCGTTGGGTGGAGCGGGCGTGGGAGCGGGTGGCCGAGGAGATCCGGTCCGGGCGCCAGGCTTACGTCGTCTGCCCGCGGATCGGCGGTGCTGCTGCCGACGACGACGTGGCCGCCCGCGACGGCGGGTCCGCCCCTGACCTCCCCGAGGACGTGGATCCCGACCCGGCCGAGGGCTGGACGATCACCGATGTACTGCCCGTCCTGCAGTCCAAGCCGGTGCTCGAGGGAGTGCGGATCGCGGCCCTCCACGGCCGGATGCCGGCCGAGGAGAAGGACGCCACGATGCGTGCCTTCGCCGCTGGGGAGATCGACCTGCTGCTGGCCACCACCGTGATCGAGGTCGGTGTCGACGTCGCGAACGCCACCGTGATGCTGATCATGGGCGCCGACCGGTTCGGGCTGTCCCAGCTGCACCAGCTGCGAGGCCGGGTGGGCCGCGGTGACCATGCGGGCTTGTGCCTGTTGCTGACCGGCCTCGACGAGGACGAGGAGGCCGTCGATCGGCTCCACCAGCTCGCCGCCACCGACGACGGGTTCGACGTCGCGGAGATCGACCTGCGCGCTCGCGAGGAAGGGAATGTGCTGGGTCAGAGCCAGCACGGGAAGTCCAGGAACCTCCGCTACCTCAGCGTGATCAACGACATGGACATCCTCGAGGCGACGCGGATGGACGCCTTCGGGCTGGTCGAGGACGACCCGCGGCTGACCGCCTATCCGCTGCTCGCCGAGGCGTGTCTGCTGCTCGATGCCGAGAGCGAGGGCTCGTTCCTTGACAAGGCCTGAGCCCGGGCTGGTCTGAGCGGTGCGCATCGTCGGTGGTGCGGCACGCGGCCGCAGGCTGGCCGTGCCCCGTGCGGGCACCCGGCCGACGGCAGACGCTGTCCGCGAGGCCCTGTTCGCAGCGCTGACGGCCAGGTGGTCGGCCCTTGACGGCCTCAGCGTGCTCGACCTGTACGCGGGGTCCGGCGCGATGGGTCTGGAGGCGGTCTCGCGCGGTGCGCGGACTCTGCTCGCGGTCGAGTCCGACCGGGCCGCCGCCACAGTCATCCGCACCAACAGCCTCGCGGTTGCACCACCCGAGGCCGACGTGTCGATCCGGCGGCAGCGGGTGGAAGCGGTGCTCGCGGGCCAGCCGCCGTCGTCCTTCGATCTCGTGATCGCCGACCCGCCCTATGCCGACGCGGTCGCGGCAGCCGCTCGCGTCCTGCCGTTGCTCGTGACCGGTGGCTGGCTGGGCGCCGAGGCCGCGGTGGTCTGGGAGCAGTCGTCTCGGGCCGACGCTCCACACTGGCCGGACGCCCTTCATCCGTGGCCGGTGCGCACGTACGGCGAGACGGCCGTGCACGTCGCGATCTTCTCGGCCGACGACCCGGCTCCGCACGAGGACGGCACCGTAGCGGCGCGGTAGCGTCGCGGCACGTGCCCTTCGACTCGTGAGGGGGTGGGCTGCGTGACCATCGGTGTGTGCCCGGGTTCGTTCGATCCGGTGACCAACGGACATCGCGACGTCATCGCCCGGGCGGCGGGCCTGTTCGACACCCTGATCGTGGTCGCGGTGACCAACCCCAACAAGCCCGGCCGCTTCGGCCTGACCGAGCGGCTCGCGCTGCTGGAGGAGGCCTGCGCCGACATCACCGCCGATGCGCAGGCACACGGGCGGCACCTGGAGTTCGCCTCGGCCGACGGCCTGCTCGCCGACTTCTGCCGCGACGTGGGCGCCGCCGCCCTGGTCAAGGGCCTGCGCTCGGGTGCCGACTTCGAGTACGAGCGCTCCTTCGCCGCGATGAACGCGCATCTCGCCGGCGTCGATACCCTCTTCCTCGCGGCCTCCCCGGCCTACAGCTATCTGTCCTCCAGCCTCGTGTTCGAAGTCAGCAAGCTCGGGGGCGACGTATCGGAGTTCGTGCCGCCCAACGTGCTGGCGGCGCTGCGGGAACGCCACGGTGCCGACCGCCGACGAGAGGACGCTGGATGACCGCCGACGAGGGCAGTTCGCCCGCTCCCCGCGACGCGAGCCCGAGCGCGGGCACCCACCGGGTGACCCGCGGCCAGGCCCTCGCGGACGCGACGGCGCTGTTGCATGCGATCCGCGAGCGGGTCGGAGCCGCCCGCCCGCTGCCGATGTCGGGCTCGGTGATGGTGCACAAGAAGGAGATCCTCGACGAGCTCGACCGCCTGGCGAGCGCCCTGCCGATCGCGTACGACGAGGCCCGGCAGGTGCTCGACGAGCGCGACTCCCTGATCGACGAGGGCCGCGCCGAGGCCGCCCGCCTCGTCGCCCGCGCCGAGGTCGAACGGACCCAGCGGGTGCACGAGCACGATCTGCACAAGGACGCGTCCGAGGCGGCCGAGTCGCTGGTGGGAGCCGCGCACGGCGCCGCCGACCAGGCCCGCAGCGATGTCGACGACTACATCGACCGCCGGCTGGCGCAGCTGGAAGTGACGCTCACCCGCACGCTCTCCCAGGTGTCGGCCGGGCGCCGGCACCTGGACTCCGGCGAGGCAGGCGCGGTGGCGCGCGCCCTCGGCGAGCTGCACGACAGCGACAGCTAGGCCTGTCCTGCGCAGAAGTGGCCACCAGAATCGGGATCAGGGCCACGATCGGACCTGAGGGCGATCTGGCGGCCACAAGTGCCCGCGTCGGGCACGGTGACCGCATCCGCAAAGGTTGGGGTCGGACCCTGCCGCTGTTGTAAGCTGCGCAGTCGGCCCGGGACTGTTCGTCCAGGGCCGTGGTCATGGCGGGCAGGTCGAAGGAGGCAGGCGCAGTGTCTAGGCCTCACCGGTCCGCCGATCGGGTCGCTCACCGCGAGCACTCCGGCCCGTGGGTTCTCGACGTCCGTGCGTTGTCACGGCAGCCGGGTCACCTGCGGCGGGTCAGCCTCGACGTCGAGGCTCCCGACGACCTCGGCACGGAGATCATCACGGCAACGCCCGGCAGCCCGGTCCATCTCGACCTGCGGCTGGAGACCGTCGCCGAGGGGATCGTCGCGACCGGGACCGTCTCGGCGGAGTTCGCGGGGGAGTGCGTGCGCTGCCTGGCCCCGTTGGCGCTCACCGAGACCGCCGACTTCCAGGAGCTCTACGTCTACCCCGAGAGCGACGCGGAGGACGACGAGGCCTTCCGGTTGTCGGGTGACGACCTCGACCTCGAGCCGGCGGTGCGGGACGCGCTGGTGCTGGACCTGCCGTTCCAGCCGTTGTGCCGGCCGGACTGCCCAGGGTTGTGCGTGGAGTGCGGGTTCCCCTTCGCCGAGGATCCCGGGCACCACCACGATGACGCGGTCGACCCACGGTGGGCCGCCCTGCAGGTGCTCACCGACGAGCAGGCACACACCGGCGAGAGCGAGACGCGAGACCGCCCGACCCGTTGACCGCAATGTCTGTCGCCAGCCGGCGGACATGGACAGCGGCCGACAGCAACGACAGCAACCGAGCAGGACCGATAACCGAGGAGTACCGGCCGTGGCCGTTCCGAAGCGCAAGATGTCGCGCAGCAACACCCGTCACCGTCGCAGCCAGTGGAAGGCCACCGCGCCCACGCTGGTCACCTGCGTGAACCCGGCCTGCCGCGCACAGCACCTGCCCCACCGGGTCTGCCCGTCGTGCGGCCAGTACGGCCCCCGTGGGCAGCGCCGTCAGGTACTCGACGTCTGAGTCCGACCGTGCACCGACCGTCCGCCGCCTGTGAGCGGCGGCACCGGCGCGCGCGAGTCCGTCCGCGGGCCAGTCGTCCGACCGCTGCCTGCGTCCTGACCATGCAGCCGGTTCGATCCGTAGTCCCGAGCCGGATGCCGTCGTGACCGGAGCAGCCGGCAGCGACCGGGAGGCGCTGCTCGACGTCCTTGGCGTTCGCCTGACCGATCCCGCCCTCACGCTGGCGCTCACCCACCGCAGCTTCGCCTACGAGAACGGTGGCCTGCCCACCAACGAGCGGCTGGAGTTCCTCGGCGACGCCGTACTCGGGCTGGTCGTCACCAACGAGCTGTACCACCGGTTCCCCGACGTCGGCGAGGGCCGGCTGGCCAAGCTCCGGGCGGCTGTGGTGAACATGCGGGCGCTTGCTGACGTGGCCCGCACGCTCGGCCTCGGCGACCACCTGCTGCTGGGACGCGGCGAAGAGACCACCGGTGGCAGGAACAAGAGCTCGATCCTGGCCGACACCATGGAGGCGGTGATCGGCGCGTGCTACCTCGAGCTCGGGCTCACCACCACCGCCGACGTCATCCTCCGGCTGATCGAGCCGCAACTGCACCAGGCCCTGTCGCTGGGTGCCGGTCTGGACTGGAAGACGAGCCTGCAGGAGAGCACGTCGCGGTACGCGCTCGGAGCGCCGCACTACCGGATCCTCGAGAGCGGCCCCGACCATGCCAAGCAGTTCATCGCCGAGGTGGTGGTAGGCGACGAGGTCATCGGGCGAGGCTCGGGTGCGTCGAAGAAGGTCGCCGAGCAGATCGCCGCCCAGCAGGCCTGGGAGCACCTCGACGGCGTCCGGGGAGCCGGGCGGGTCGGGCCGGCACTCTGACGGGTCGAGGCCGAAACGGCTTGACACCCTGGGGGTGACCTGGTGGGCTTCGAACGCGTGTTCGTGCCGACAGCGGAGTCGCTCGCACTGTCCGCCTCTTCTGATCTCATTGCCGGAGAACGCCACGATCGGCCCACGCCCGGCCGTCCCCATTGACTGACGCTTCGCTAGGAGCACCGTGACATCGCCTGCGCCCGACGTGCTCCCGCCGACCGGCGCGGCCGGCGGACCCGAGCGCGGCGGCGAGTTCCTCGTGTCCGGCAGCGCCGTCCACGACCGCACGTCGCCCTCTCGGTGGCTGTGGTCGCACGCCCGCCGGCTCGGCTGGCTGCCCGCTCTGTACGTGCTCGCGACGCTGGCGGCCAACGTCACCAACTCGATGATTCCCGGCTACACCGGGCAGGCGTTCGACAAGATCACCGGCGGCCAGAGTGAGAAGCTCGCGACGCTGACGCAGATCTCGCTGGCCCTGTTGATGATCGTCGTGCTCCGCGGCCTCTGCGACGGCGTCGGGCGGGTGGCGGTCGAGGTCGGTGCCCAGCGCATGGTGCGCGAGTGCCGGCTCGAGGTGTTCACCAACCTGCTGGGCAAGAGCCAGACCTTCCACAACCGGCAGCGGGTCGGCGACCTGATGGCCCGGGCGACCAACGACGTCCGCCAGATCGGCTGGATGATCTCGCCCGGACTCGACCTCATCGTCGACTCGATGATCGCCCTCGTGGTGCCCCTGGTCTTCATCGCCTTCATCGACGTGCGGCTGCTGGTGACGCCCGTGGTGTTCGCGGTGCTGTTCTTCTTCGCCCTGCGCTACTACATGCACAAGCTCAGCCCGGTCTCCACGGCGATGCGGGAGACCTTCGGCGAGATGAACGCCGGCCTGAACGAGGCGGTGCGCGGGATCGAGGTGATCAAGGCCGCCGGCCAGGAGGTCACCGAGCGGCTCACCTTCAACCGCCGCGCGCGGGCCAACCGCGACCAGGCGGTCCGGCAGGGAGTCGTGCAGGCCTGGTACCTGCCGACGTTGCTGCTCGCGCTGGCCACGGCGGCCGCCCTCGTCCAGGGCGTCCTGCTGGTCCGAGCGGGCGAGCTCTCGGTCGGCGGGCTCATCGCCTACCTGGGGCTGATCAGCCAGCTGCAGTTCCCCACCGGCATCTCGACCTTCTCGTTCTCGATGGTGCAGATGGGTCTTGCCGGCGCCCGTCGGGTGCTGGAACTCATGACCGAGGAGGACCACCAGGTCGCGTCGGCGAACACCGGTGCCGACCACAAGATCACCGGTGCGCTGGCCTTCGACCGGGTCACGTTCTCCTACGGCGGCGCACCGGTCCTGCGCAACCTCAGCTTCGCGATCGATCCAGGGCAGACCGTCGCGATCGTGGGGGAGACCGGTGCGGGCAAGTCCACGTTGGCCAAACTGGTGAACCGCACCTACGACCCGACGTCTGGTGCCATCCGCATCGACGGGATCGACATCCGCGACTTCCGGCTCGACTCGCTGCGCTCGCAGATCTCCACGATCGAACAGGACATCACGCTTTTCTCGCGCTCGGTGGCCGAGAACATCGCCTTCGGTCGCGGCGGGCGGGCCACGCGCGACGAGGTCGAGGAGGCGGCCAAGGGTGCCGCTGCCCACGACTTCATCCTGGAGCTGCCCGACGGCTACGACACGGTGATCGGCGAGCGCGGGGTCACGCTGTCGGGTGGCCAGCGCCAGCGGCTCGCGATCGCCCGGGCGCTGCTCACCGACCCGGCGATCCTCATCCTCGACGACTCGACCTCGGCCATCGACTCCAACACCGAGGACCAGATCGCCCGGGCGATCCGGCGCGTGCTGATGAACCGCACCACGCTGCTCATCACCCACCGGCTCTCGCAGATCCGGTCCGCCGACACGGTGCTGCTGATCCGCCGCGGCGAACTCATCGACGCCGGGGGACACCACGACCTGCTCGACCGGTCGCCCTTGTACCGCAGGATCTTCGCGCACTACGACGAAGTGCCCGAGGCGTCACAGGTGGCCCTTCCTTCTGCCCTGCTCGACGGAGGGCAGCTCTGATGGGCTTCATCATGGAAGGGCTCGACGCCGAGGACTACGACCGCACCTACGGCGACCGGACGCTGTTCGTCCGCGTCCTCGCCTACTTCCGGCCAGCCCTGCCGTGGATGTGTCTGGTGGCGGTGACGATCGTGCTCGGCTCGGTGGCCGGGATGCTCACGCCGGTGTTGCTGAGCTGGGGGATCGACGAACTGCTGGGGACGGCTGCGAACAGCGTGCTCGTCGCGCTCACGGCTGGGGTGCTCGCCGCGGGCGTTCTGCTGTGGCTGTTCGGCTTCGTCCGCCAGATCATCACGGCTCGCGTGGTGGCCGGCGTTGTCCTGAAGCTGCGAGAGGACGCCTTCGACGCGGTCATGCGCCGGGACATGTCGTTCTACGACACGAACCCCACCGGCAAGGTCGTGTCCCGCGTCACCAGCGACACCGACGACTTCGCCAACGTGGTCTCGCTGACGATGAACCTCATCAGTCAGTTGCTGCTCGTGGTGATCATCACCGTGCTGCTGTTCACGCGGAACTGGCAGCTGGCGCTGGTCGCTGTCGGCATCACGCCGCTGTTTGTCTTGATGTCGTTGGGATTCCGGCGAATCGCGCGCGACACCACCCGGCAGGCCCAGCGGTCGACGGCCACGGTGAACTCCCGCATCCAGGAGGCGATGAACGGCATCTCGGTGGCGAAGAACTTCCGCCAGGAGCAGGCTCTCTACGACGACTTCGTCCCGATCAACCACCAGGCATACGCGGTGACGCTCCGCCAGGGCCTGGTCTTCGCCGGGATCTTCCCCGCGCTGTTCCTCGTTGCAGGATTGGGCACCGTCCTCCTGGTCTACATCGGAGGTCGCCTCGTGATCTCCGGTGAGATCACGGCAGGGGAGTGGTTCCTGTTCTTCCAGAGCGTCGCACTGTTCTGGATGCCGATGACCTCGATCGCCTCGTTCTGGTCGCAGTTCCAGCAGGGTCTCGGCGCCGCGGAGCGCATCTTCGCGCTGATCGACGCGACGCCCGAGGTCGTGCAGGAGCGCGAGGACGACCCCGGCCGGCTCCAGGGCCGCATCACGTTCGAGAACGTCGACTTCGCCTACACCGCCGACCGGCCCGTCCTCTCGGGCTTCAGCATGGAGATACCCGCCGGCGAGACCCTCGCGATCGTCGGCCACACCGGTGCGGGCAAGTCCACGCTCGGCCGGCTGATCTGCCGGTTCTACGAGTTCCAGGGCGGCCGGCTCCTCCTCGACGGCACCGACATCCGCACGTTCGACCTGCCGGCCTACCGACGGCAGCTGGGCGTCGTCCCCCAGGTGCCGTTCCTGTTCTCCGGGACCGTGGCCGACAACATCCGCTACCCGGTGCCGGAGGCGTCCGACCAGCAGGTGGCCGACGCGGCCCGGGCGGTCGGCGGCGGCGACTGGGTGGAGGCGCTGCCCGACGGCCTCGACTCCGACGTCGGCGAGTACGGCCGCTCGCTGTCGATGGGCCAGCGCCAGCTCGTCGCGCTCGCGCGGATCCTGGTCGCCGACCCGGCGGTGGTGATCCTCGACGAGGCGACCGCAAGTGTCGACCCGCTCACCGAGGCGCAGATCTCCGAGGGCCTCGACATCGTGCTGGCCGACCGGACGTCGATCGTGATCGCGCACCGGCTGTCGACCATCGAGCACGCCGACCGGATCATCGTGCTCGACCACGGCCGGATCGTGGAGCAGGGCACGCACGCCGGGCTGCTCAGTGCCGACGGCGCCTACGCCGACGTCTACAACTCCTACTTCCGGCACCAGTCGCCGAACTACGTGCCCGCCGGGATCGACTAGCCCACCGAGTGGGCGCGAACCGGGGTTATGGCGCCCGCATAACCCCGGAATGCGCCCACTCGACGCTGGACGTGCAACGCTCTCGCCGTGCCGGAGCTGCCCGAGGTCGAGACCGTGCGCCGCGGCCTCGCCGGACAGCTCGCCGGCCGGACGATCTCGTCGGTGCAGGTGCTGCACCCGCGGGCCACCCGGCGGCAGCATCCGGACTCCGACTTCGTCACCGGCGTCGCCGGGCGCGCGGTCGAGGACGTTCGGCGTCGGGGTAAGTACCTCTGGCTGGCCCTGGACTCCGGCGACGCGGTGATCGCGCATCTCGGCATGAGCGGGCAGTTCCGCTTCGTCGAGCCGGAAACGCCGCCGCATCCGCACCTACGGATCCGGCTCCTGCTGGCGCCCGAACCGGGACGGCAGGCCACCGAGTGCTGGTTCCTCGACCAGCGCACCTTCGGCGGCATGCAGCTGAGCGCCGGCGGCGCGTCGTTGCCCGCGGAGATCGCGCACATCGGCCGCGACCTCCTCGACCCGGAGTTCGACCGTGATGCCGTGGTGCGGCGGATCCGCCGCAAGCAGGTCGGGATCAAGCGCGTCCTGCTCGACCAGACCGTCACATCGGGCATCGGCAACATCTACGCCGACGAGGCGCTCTGGCGCGCCCGGCTGCACTTCGCCCGGGCCGCAGATCGACTCGGCCGGCCAGCCGTCCGCGGGCTGCTGGATGCCGTCGGAGAGGTGTTCGCCGATGCGCTGGCCGCCGGCGGCACGTCCTTCGACTCCCTCTACGTGGACGTCAACGGCGAGTCCGGCTACTTCGACCGCTCGCTCGCCGTCTACGGCCAGACCGGGCGGCCCTGCCCGCGCTGCGGCGCACCGATCGTGCGGACGGCATTCATGAACCGGTCGTCGCACCACTGCCCGCGCTGTCAGCCGACGCCACGGCAACCGCGGTGGTGAGAGTCCGAAGGCCGGGATGGGGGACCGGGACCGACGTCGATATGGTGACCGCCACAAACCCCTGAGGGAGCCTTGGTGCGTCGTCACGAGTTCCTGGCCGGTCTGCACCGAGTCGTCCAGCCCCGTCGCTACATCGAGATCGGGGTGAACAGGGGCGCGTCGATGCGGCTCTCGCGAGCCCAGAGCATCGGCGTCGATCCTGCCTACAACGTGGTGAACGAGATCCGCTGCGACCTGCACCTCGCGCGCGTGTCCTCGGACGAGTTCTTCGCGCGTGACGACGCACTCGGCCACCTGGACGAGCCCAATGTGGACCTCGCGTTCATCGACGGGTTGCACTTCTCCGAGTTCGCCCTGCGCGACTTCATCAACATCGAGAAGATCTGCCTCCCGACGAGCGTCGTGGTCATCGACGACTCCAACCCGCGCCGGATCTCCGAGGCAGCGCGGTACCGCATCACCACCTTGTGGGCCGGCGACGTGTACAAGGTCGTGCAGGTCCTGCGCGAACACCGGCCCGACCTCACGGTCCTCGAGGTCGGCACATCGGGCACCGGGGTCGCGATGATTCTCGGGGTCGACGCCGCCAGCCGCGTGCTGCATCAGGTCTACGACGAGATCGCCGTCGGTCTGTGCACGCCTGATCCGCAGGCGGTTCCGCGGGACGTCATCGACCGCAGCCGCTCGGTCGAGCCCAAGCGGCTGCTGGCCAGCAACTACTGGGCGAGGCTTCGGGCGGTCCGCGAGCAGCGACCCGACACCGGGGCCGTGCGGAGACTGATCGACGAGTCCAACCTGCCGACGGTCCCGCGGAGCGCAGCTTCGGCGACCGGCTGACCAACAGGTCACCCGACGAGGCGTCAGCGCAGGCCGATGGCGCGTGCCAGTCGCCGCAGAACCGGGCGGACGCGCCGGGCGACCGGCTCCGGTAGCCGGCCGAGCACTGTCTTGGACGCGCCGGCGAGCCGGTCGTTGAGGTCTGCGCTCCCTCGCGCCCGCCCGGTGCGTTCCCAGGCCCGCACGGGCACCGTGGTGACCGATGCCGGTGGCCCATAGAGCACAGCGACCGGGGCGTCCGGGACCGCGAAGAGCGACCCGCCCACCTCGAGCCACGCGTCGTAACCCGGAAAGCGCAGCGACAGCACCCAGGTGTGGCCCGTGACCTTGGACTCGGGGACGGTCGCCTCGAGGACTCCGGTGGCATCGACGACGGCGGTCGCCTTGACCGTGCGCAAGCCGTCCTGCAAGCGAAGCTCGATCCCGGTGGCACCTGCCGGCAGCTGCTGGAGGTCGAGCCGGACCCTGATCGTTCCCTTCGCCCGGTCCCGTACCGCGATCGTGCGGACGGTGTCGAGTCGCAACTGGTGTTGCGGCCTGGCCCGCTCCGCACCGACCAGCAGCGCGAGACCTCCTTCGGCGGTCATGTACGGCGTGAGCACGACCTCACCGAGTGCGACGTGCGCCTCGGCCAGCTCACCGAGTGCGCCGACGGGGACCTCGAGGCGCTGCTGCCGCACACCGTGGGAGCCGGCGACCGAGACCTGGACGTCGTAATGGCCCGCCGCCAACTCGCGACCCGCCGAGGTCGGTCGGCCGTCGTCGAGCCCGAGGGCCAGCTCGACCGCGCCATCGGCCTCGTCGACGGGCATCGTCCAGTCCGACGTGGTCCCGCGCCGTCGCAGGACCACGCTCACCTCGCCCGCTCCCGCATCGCCGACGATCTCGACCTGGAGCCGCCATGCCTCGACGTCGATCGACATGGCCGTGAGCATCGGCTTCCAGGGCAGGATCGGTGACAGGGCGGCTTCGACGTACGTGCTGGTCACGTGTCGCTCCAGGGTCGACGACGGCTGCTGTGCTTGCCCCGTTCGGCGGTGTCGGAGGGCGGGGCTCCCGGCCGGGCCGGTCAGATCGAGCGGGGTGGAGGCACTGTAGCCACGCGGGCGGAGGTCCCCGATGCCGCGACCCGCCGCCGGTATCGTCGCGGCCAGCCGGCAGGACCGTCGAGCGGCCGGCCCGAGTCTGCGAGCCACCTATCGGCGCCTTCGTGCCCGCCCTGGAGTCGCCTTGTACCTGAAGAGCCTCACCGTCCGGGGATTCAAGTCCTTCGCGTCCACCACCACGCTGCACTTCGAGCCGGGGATCACCGCCGTGGTGGGGCCCAACGGGGCAGGCAAGTCCAACGTGGTCGACGCGATCGCCTGGGTGATGGGCGAGCAGGGGGCCAAGAGCCTTCGTGGCGGCAAGATGGAAGACGTCATCTTCGCCGGCACCTCAGGACGGCCACCGCTTGGCCGCGCCGAGGTCGTGCTGACCGTCGACAACAGCGACGGCGCCCTGCCGATCGACTACAGCGAAGTGACGATCAGCCGGATCATGTTCCGCAGCGGGGGCTCGGAGTACGCCATCAACGGCTCGCCCTGCCGGCTTCTCGACGTGCAGGAACTGCTGTCGGACTCCGGCATCGGCCGCGAGATGCACGTCATCGTCGGCCAGGGCCAGCTCGACGAGGTCCTGCGTGCCACCCCCGAGGAACGTCGAGGCTTCATCGAGGAAGCCGCCGGGGTGTTGAAGCACCGCAAGCGCAAGGAGAAGGCGCTGCGCAAGCTCGACGCCACCGAGGCCAA
Organism: uncultured Actinomycetota bacterium; assembly: GCA_963724495.1. Taxonomy (GTDB): domain Bacteria; phylum Actinomycetota; class Actinomycetes; order Propionibacteriales; family DAIQRJ01; genus CAVRUZ01. Next base: position 302,083 of record CAVRUZ010000002.1, read on the forward strand.
CCTGCACCGGCTGTCGGACCTCCTGACCGAGCTCCGGCGCTCGCTCAAGCCGCTCGGCCGACAGGCCGAGGTGGCACGCCGAGCAGTGACCATCCAGGCCGACGTCCGCGACGCGAGACTGCGCCTGCTCGCCGACGACGCCCACCGGCTGTCCACCGAGCGTGAGCGCGACAACGAGCAGGAGCAGGCCGTGCGCGCCGAGCGGGAACTCGTCGACGCCCAGCTCGAGCGCCTGCGCCGGGAGCTCGACGCGGACGAGAACGCACTCGCCCGCGAGTCCGACGTCCAGCGCGCAGCCGACAACGTGTACTTCGGACTTGCCGCTGTCGCCGAGCGCCTCCGCGGCATCCGTCAGCTCGCGGTCGAGCGGGTCCGGCAGGATCCCGCCGACGAACCGGTCCCGACGAGCGGGCACGACCCCGACGAACTCGAACAGCAGGCCAGGGAGGCGGCGGAGGTCGAGCACCGGCTCCGCCGCGAGCTGAGCGCGCACTCGGCCGCCCTGGGGCGAGCGATCGCGGATCGGCAGGCGGCCGAGGAGGCCTACACCGCTGAGGATCGCCGGGTGGCCGACGAACTCCGGGCGGCGGCCGACCGCCGGGAAGGGCTGGCCCGGCTCGCGGGTCAGGTCCAGGCGGTCAACGAGCGCATCACCCGCCGGGCCCGCGATGTCGCCCGGCTGACCGAGGCTGCCGACGCCGCCAAGCTGTGGGCGGAGGCCGCGGCCAGGGAGTTCACCGCCCTGGAGACCAGGATCGCCGGACTCGACGCCGGCGAAGAGGACCTCGACTCCGCACACGAGACCGCGCTCGCCCGGCTGACCGAGGTGACCGACCGGTTGGAAGGGCTCGCTGAACAGGAGCGGGTGTGCGAGCAGCGCCGGGTCGCGCTGACGGCCCGGCTGGAAGCACTTGAACAGAACCTCGACCGCGGAGACGGTGGCGCCGCCCTGATGGACGGGCAGGCAGCCGACCGCGGCGTCCTCGGCACGGTCGCATCGCTCCTGCAGGTGCGGGAGGGGTTCGAGGCCGCCGTGTCCGCGGCCCTCCGCGAGGCCGCCGACGCCATCGCGGTGGACTCGCTCGACTCGGCCGTCGCGGCCATGCGATCACTCAAGTCCGGCGACTCCGGCCGGGCCGCCCTGGTGTTCGGTGCGGCCGCGCCGGCCTCGGAGAGCATCGGTGACTTGCCGCCCGGCGCGCGGCCGCTCGCCGACATGGTCGAGCCAACCGGTGACGTGGGCGCCGCCGTGGTCGCGCTGCTCGCCGATGTGGCGGTGGTCGACGACGGCCTCGACAGCGCCCGGTCGGTTGCCTCGGCCCGTCCCGATCTCACCGTGGTCACGCTCGAGGGCGATCTGCTGTCCGCGCGTCTCGCCGTCGGCGGATCGTCGGCAGCGCCGTCGCTGGTGCAGGTCCAGGCGGCGGTCGACCAGGCCCGGACCGCGCTGGACGCCACCGAACACGACCTGCAGCGACTCCGGTTCGAGACCGCCGAGCTCAGCAGTGAGCGGGAGGCCGCCGACGGCCAGGTCCAGCAGGCGCTGGGCAACCTGCACACCTCCGACGCCGAGATGGCGGCGATCGCCGACCAGCTCGCCCACCTGCAGTCGGCCGCACGGACCGCCCACACCGACGCCGACCGGGCGGCGGCGGCAGTGGCGGACGCCGAGCAGGCGCAGGAGAACGACCGAGCGCGGGTGTCCGACCTGTCCCGACGGCTGGCCGCTGCCGAGGACCAGCCCGACGTCGAGCCCGGCACCCAACGGCGCGACGAGCTCGCACTCGCCGCCACTGCGGCCAGGGCAGGTGAAGTGGATGCCCGCCTCACCCTTCGAGCCGGCGAGGAGCGCGGGAGTGCGCTGTTCGGCCAGGCCGACTCGTTGCGGCAGGCTGCGGCAGCCGAACGGGCCGCCCGCGACCAAGCGGCCCTGGTCATCGCTGCGCGCCGGCACGCCGCCGACGTCGGCCGCGCGGTGCGATCGGAGTGCGACGAGCTGCAGGCCGGGCTGAGCCTGCACCTGGCCGCCGCCGCCAACGCGCGCGACCGGGTCGCCGCCGAGCGGGCCCAGCGGAAGGGACGGCTGACCGAGCAGCGACTCCAGGTGCAGGCAGCAGCCGACCGGCAGAGCCAGCTCACCGACACGATCCACGCGGCCGACGTGCTCCGGGCCGAACAGCGATTGCGGCTGGAGCAGCTCGCCGAGCGGGCTCAAGACGAACACGGTCTGAGCCTCGAGGTGCTGATGGCCGACTACGGACCGCACGTCGAGATCCCCGTCGCCAGTCTGAGTGAGGCTGGCGGGCCCGCCCAGATCGAGACCGACGACGCGGGCGAGGACGAGGCCCAGACGTCGATCCCGTTCGTGCGCGCCGAGCAGGAACAGCGGCTACGCCGGGCCGAACGCGAACTCGGCCAGCTCGGCCGGGTCAACCCGCTTGCGCTGGAGGAGTTCCGGGCGATGGAGGAGCGGCACGCCTTCCTGTCCGACCAGCTCGAGGACCTGCGCAAGACCCGCACCGACCTGCTGTCGATCATCGACGAGGTGGACGACCGGGTGCAGCAGGTCTTCGCCGAAGCCTTCGCCGACGTGGAGGCGCAGTTCGAGACGACCTTCGCCCGGTTGTTCCCCGGTGGCGAGGGGCGGCTGATCCTCACCGAGCCGAACGACCTGCTCGCGACCGGGATCGAGGTGGAGGCGCGTCCTCCCGGCAAGAAGGTCAAGCGGCTCTCGCTGCTCTCCGGCGGCGAGCGATCGTTGGTGGCGGTCGCCTTCCTGGTGGCACTGTTCAAGGCTCGGCCGAACCCGTTCTACATCCTCGACGAGGTGGAGGCCGCCCTCGACGACACCAACCTCGGCCGGCTGCTGGAGATCTACGAGGAGCTGCGCCAGAACAGCCAGCTGCTGGTGATCACGCACCAGAAGCGGACGATGGAGGTCGCCGACGCCCTCTACGGGGTGTCGATGCGGGGCGACGGGGTGTCGGAAGTGATCAGTCAGCGGTTGCGGGCTGTTCCGGCTCCGGTGCCGGCGCGGTAGGCGACGCGATCCGGTAGGTGCCGCTGAACCTGCCCGTCCCGGTGTCGAGCTCGAGCTCGAACGGTGGAGCGCCCTGACCGGCCTGCTGGCGGTTGGTCTTCTGCCGCCGCCGCTCGGCTGCCAGGTGTCGGTTGCCCGGGTCGAAGATCGACGCCAGGTCGACGAGGCCGTCGCCGAGGCCGCTGCTGCTGCGCCCCGATCCGCCGAACATGGGCCCAGCCTAGGCCGACCGTGTCGAACGACACGTCCGCGGTGGCGCCGATGTGCCCATGCACGGGTGTCCCTTCTGCGACACTTTGGGGTGGGCTCCGCGTGGGGCCCACTCGAACGTGCACACAAACGCCAGAGAACCCAAACGCAGAGAAAGCAGAGTGAACGTGACGGCAATCGTGATCGGCCTCGCGCTGACCGTGGTTGTGGCCGTGGTGGTGGTCGTCTTCACCGCCTACCCCAGCCGCGGGCGGAAGGTACCCAAGGCTGCCTGGGTCAACAACGCCGTCGACCGGATCACCGACAGAATGCCTGCCGAGGTCGCCGAGGAGTTTCGCTCCACCGAGACCTCCAGCCGCCGCTGATCGAGGACCGCCCCGTCGCACCCCTGACGGAGGCCTGACCCTCCGGCGGTCATGACGGGCCGCATGATCTGAGACACTTGCTCGTTGTGTGGAACAACATCCTCTATGCCGTCGTCGCGCTGATCCTGATCGCCGGCGTCACCGCCGGACTCGTCGTCTCGACCCGCCGTCGCCGACCGGCAGAGCTGGACAAGACCACGGCGCCCGAGGTCACGAGACGCCCGGCGGGACCCGACGAGGCCGCCACCGACGCGACTCCCTCGGCCCCCGCTCCTGGCGGCGTGATCGTCGACGAGGCGCCCGAGGTCGCCGCCCCCGAGACGGTCCTGGACCGTCCGGAGAAGGCGGGCGACAGGTGGCGCCGCCTGCGCGCCCGTCTTGCCGGTTCGCAGAGCGCCTTCGGCCGGAACCTCATGTCCCTGCTCAGCCGGGACACGCTCGACGAGCAGACGTGGGAAGAGCTCGAGGACACGCTGATCAGCGCCGACATCGGGGTCGGTCTCAGCACCCAGATCGTCGACGGCCTGCGTCGGCGGGCACAGGTGGACGGCTTCGCGACACCCGACCAGGCCCGGGCGGCCTTGCGCGAGGAACTGCTGGCGGTGATCGACCCCGACGTCGACCGGTCGCTCGCGGTCGAGCGCCACGACGGCAAGCCCGCCGTGGTGATGGTCGTCGGGGTGAACGGCAACGGCAAGACCACGCTGTGCGGCCGCCTCGCCCGGGTGCTCGTGGCCGACGACAAGGACGTGCTCATGGGCGCCGCGGACACCTTCCGCGCGGCCGCGGTCGAGCAACTGCAGACGTGGGGCGATCGGGTAGGTGTCGGCGTGGTGCGCGGGCCGGAGGGAAGCGATCCCGCCAGCGTGGCGTTCGACGCGGTCAAGGCCGGCATCGAGGGCGAGTGCGACGTGGTGATCATCGACACCGCCGGACGCCTGCACACCAAGTCCGGCCTGATGGACGAGCTGGGCAAGGTCAAGCGGGTGGCCGAGCGACAGGCCGAGGTCACCGAGGTCCTGCTCGTGCTCGATGCCACCACCGGCCAGAACGGCCTGGTGCAGGCGCGCGTGTTCCGGGAGGTGGTCGACATCACCGGGATAGCACTGACCAAGCTCGACGGCTCGGCGAAGGGCGGCATCGTGTTCGCCGTGCAGAACGAGCTCGGCGTGCCGGTGAAGCTCGTCGGCCTCGGCGAGGGACCCGACGACCTGGCACCGTTCGACCCGCGGCAGTTCGTCGACGAACTCGTGGGCTGACGCCGGCAGCCTGCTGCGGACCGAAACTGTCCGCTGGCCCCGGACTTCGCTTGTGGAGCGAAGAAATCCCACGCAGGGTTCGGCCATGACCTACACGTTCCAGGTGACCTTCGACTCCCGCGAACCGCACACTCAGGCCGACTGGTGGGCCGAGACCCTTGGCTGGCAGGTCGAGCCGTCGAACGAGGACTTCATCCGCTCGATGGTCGACCAGGGGATGGCCACCGAGGACGACACCACCACCCACAACGGCGTGTTGGTGTGGAAGGCAGGGGCTGCACTTCAGCCGCCTGAGCCGGGTGCGCCACGCGTCCTGTTCCAGTGGGTGCCGGAGGGAAAGACCGTCAAGAACCGCGTGCACCTCGACATCCGGATCGGTGCCGACGATCTCGACACCGTCGTTGCGCGGCTCGCCGGTCGCGGCGCAACCGAACTGCACCGCGGCAACCAGGGACCCTCGGTGTGGGTGACGATGACCGACCCAGAAGGCAACGAGTTCTGCGTCGGCTGACGATCCGGCTCACTCGGCCGGTAGGCGCCGGCTCGGCGCCTAAGGCAACTCGGCCGACCGACCGGGTCGCTCGGACACTCAGTCAGTCGAGCGGGGGCCGCTCGAACGTTGTCGTGAGCACCTGGGTCTGCCCGATGTCTGCCGCCCGGAGGCCGGACTCGATGATCTCGATCACGTGCCGCGCGTGCTCGGCGGTCACGGGCGAGGGCTTTCCTTCGCGGACCCAGTCGACGAGCTGCATGACGTCCTCGTACACGTGCGCCTCGTCCATGCCGATGTGGTCGCCGACCACGTGCGGCAGCGTCGCCTGCGCGCCGGCCACGCCGCCGCCGTGCTCGTCGGCCAGCGGCTTCAACGGGTAGTCCAGCGGCTCGCCGTCGAGAGCGAAGCCGTCGATCGTTCCGCCCGTGCCGAAGTACCTGCCGGAGAACCAGATGTTGTCGCCGCCGGCGGCGGTGCCGTAGGCGAGGGCGAACAGGCTGGACCCGAAGTCGATCAGGATGCCGGTGTTGTCGTGTGCCTCCGTCACGATCCGCTCGCCCTTGAACTCCCGCTCGGGCACGGCGATCCCCGAGAACGCCGTGACCCGCTTGGCCGGTCCGAGGACGCTCGTGAGCCCGTGCAGGGAGTAGACGGTCATGTCGTAGAGCGGGCCGCCGCCGGGTACGCGGAAGTACCAGGCGGGGTTGATGTCGGCGAGACTCCCGCCGGACTGACGCTCCGGCTCGTCGAGGTGGTAGGTCCCGAAGGCCGCGCCGGCGATCGCCCAGGTGGGGATGCCGATCCGGCCGTCCGCGATCGCCTTGCGCACAGCCTGCACCTGCGGGCGCAGCACCTCGCCCGGCGAGGCGACGATCTTGAGGTCAGAGGCAGCCGCCAGGTCGATGAGCTCGGTGGCCTCGTCGGTGGTGGTGGTGAGCGTCTTGTTCACGTGCAGGTGCTTGCCGGCCGTCAACGCCTGCTTGCCCTGCTCGTGGTGCAGCCCGATCGGCGAGGCGATCGTCACCGCGTCGACCTCGTCGTTGGCCAGGAGATCGGCGTACTCGGTGTAGGCCGACGGGATGCCGAACGCATCCGCAACCGACTGGGCCCGCCCCGGCACGGGGTCGCAGATCGCCTGGATGCGCACGCGATCGGCCACATCGGGAAGGCTCAGGTGCGGGACGATGCCGCGCTGGGCGATGGTGCCGGCGCCGACGACGCCGATCCGGACGGGAGCTGAAGTCGAAGCCATCCGCGAGAGCGTAGAGGTCGTCCCATCCGCCGCCGATGGAGGGCCGGGAGCCCTATCCTCGCGGCCATGCCCGAGCCGCCCGCCGCCGACGACGGGCGTCGGCCGACCCCGCGCGAGACCTGGGCGGCGTTGGCGCGCGAGGTCGGGGAGCCAGAGGCGGCCAGGCGTTGTGTCGCCATGCTGACCGCCGACAGCCCCGGCGACGTGGCCGACACCCTCCGCAGGCTCGGCGACACCGCGCCGCAAGCCCTGAGGCCCGACAGCCCGTGGAAGCCCTACTGGGTGCGGTCCTGGGGTGCGCGCGGACTCCTGTACGTGTGGGACGAGTCCTGCGCCCCGTCGGTCGTCCAGGGGTTGGCTGACGAGCACTGGCGGGTGGCCGAGATGTGCGTCAAGGTCTGCGCCCGGCGGGAGATCGGGAGCGGCGGTCCCGGCGTCGCCGCCCTCGCCGGCCACGACCTTCCCCGCGTCCGGTCGGCCGTCGCCCGGGCGCTCGGCCTGATCGGGGACACCGAGCACGAGGCTGTCCTGCGTCGTCTGCGCGACGATGCGGATCGGTCGGTCCAGGCCGCGGCCGAGACTGCGCTGGCCCGCATGGCGTCCGTCTCGATCTCCAGGGGACGGATGACGGTCCGCGCCGCTAGCTGCGAGGACTCAGGCGCGGAAGGACAGCTTCGATTGCGCTGAAAAGGTGCCTCAGGCCGCTCGATTCGGCCCTTGAGTGACCGCATCGGGCGTTGAGCGGCACGTTCTCAGCGCCCATGGCCGACCGACCGGCATGCTGCCGGCCGATTCGGGCCCAGCCGAGGAGGACGCTGGCCGCCCTCAGCGAGTCGCCGCGTAGATCCGCGACAGCACGTCCTCGATGTCGGGCTCGGCGACGGTCACGTCGAGCACCTCGGCATGACGGGACACCTCACCGAGGAGTGCGACCACCGTCGTCTTCGCGGCGTCGAAGCTGAGGCGCTGTCGCATGCCGTCCCCCTCGCTGCCCAGGTGGGTACTGCCGGGGATGGCGATGAGGTCGGCCGACGGCTCGGCCAGGTCGAGCACGAGCTCTCGTCGCGCGCCGACCGTTGCCGCCAGCCCGGTGAGCGTGCCGTCGAAAGCGAGCTTGCCGTGGTCGACCAGCAGGACGCGGTCACAGAGCCGTTCGACGTCGCCGACGTCATGCGTGGTGAGCAGGAGCGTGATGCCCTTCTCGCGACGCTCGGCCCGCAGGAACTCACGGAGCCGCTGCTTGCTCAACACGTCGAGGCCGATCGTGGGCTCGTCCAGGATCAGCAGGTCGGGGGAGTGCAGCAACGACGCGGCGATCTCCGCCCGCATCCGCTGCCCGAGCGACAGCTGGCGGACGGGGGAGCCGAGGTAGGAGCCCATCTCCAGCTTGTCGACGAGCTCGTCGATGCGGCGGGTGGCCGCGGGAGTCTCGATCCGGTGGATGGCGGCGAGGATCTGGAAGGACTCGCTGACCGGCAGGTCCCACCACAGCTGCGTCCGCTGCCCGAACACCACGCCGACCCGGCGGGCCAGCCGCTTGCGCTGCTTGAGGGGTTCCATCCCGCAGGTGCGCACGTGTCCCGAGGTCGGGACGAGGATCCCGGTGAGCATCTTGATCGTGGTCGACTTTCCGGCGCCGTTGGCTCCGATGTAGCCGACCGATTCACCCGGCTGCACGCTGAAGGTCATCGCGTCGACCGCGACGACCTCGCTGCGCCGGCGGAGTAGCCGGCCAGGTTCCTTGCGGCGCACGGTGAAGTGCCGGGACAGCTCCCGGACGTCGACGATCGCGGTCATCCGCCGCCTCCTTGGTAGTGCCGGGTTCCTACCCGCCAGAGCAACCAGGCGACGCACCACGCGACCGCCACGGCCACCGGGCTGAACCAGGCCAGCCAGCTGGGCAGGAACTCCGGGCCGGGCAGCCCGAGGATCCACAACGTGGGCAGGTAGGCGACGAAGGCCACCGGCACCACGAACGTGAAGAACACCCTGAGCGGGTTGGGAAAGATCGACGACGGCTGCTTGGACGCGTATGACCCGCCGTAGGTGATCGCGTTGGTGAACTCGGAGCCGTTGACGAGGAAGAACTGTGCGCCGGCCGCCCACACGAACACACCGCAGAACAGGGCAACTCCCATCACGAGGCTGAGGGAAAGCATGGCCACCACACCGGGTCCCCAATCGATGTCGTTGGCGGCGAAGCCGTAGGTCGCGGCGGCCACCGCTACCCCCATCCGCGTCAGCCGGCGGAGGCCGATCTCGGAGGTGATCAACTGCCCGAGCAGCGAGAGCGGCCGCAGGTAGAACGCCTCGAGCGTTCCGGCCCGGATGTAGGTCGGGATCGTGTCCAGGTGGCCGACGAGCAGGTCGGCCACCGAGAAGGCGAACTCACCGATGCCGAAGACCATGAGCATCGCGTGCCAGTCCAGGCCGCCGAGGGAGTCGATGTTGTGGAACAGCGCCCACAACTCGGCGAACTCGGTGGCGGCCACCATCAGCGACCCGAAGAGGTCGGCGACGAAAGACCCGCGGTAGGCCGCCTGGGCCCGGATCCGGGAGGCCAGGATCGCGCGGTACGGCGCGACGGCGTGGACCGCGCTAGCCACCTTGCACCTCCAGCCGACGCCGGCCGCGAACCAGCATGAACCGGCCGAGGACAAGGCAGAACAGCAGCCAGCAGGCCTGGACGGCGATGGCGCTGACGGCAGCCCAATCGGCCGTTCTCCCCGAGATCACGTCGATCGGCGTCTGCAGCATCGTGGGGAAGGGGGTCGCGTTCGCGATCGTTTGCAGCCAGTCGGGGAAGAGCGGCACTGGAAGGTAGAGGCCGGCGAGGAAGGTGGCCAGCACCATGTAGAGGTTGCGGAAGCCGCGCGTCTCGATCAGCCAGAACCCCAACAGGCACACGGCAAACCGGAGTGCGCAGGCGGTGCCGATGCCGAGAGTCACGCTGACGAGACCGAGGGCATAGCCCAAGGGCGACGTGGGCATCGCGAGTCCGACCACGAGAGCGCCGATGAGCACCGACGGCAGGCCGCGGGGCAGGAAGGCGTAGGCGGACTTGCCGAGGTCGGTGACCACGGTGGCGCCCTGTAGGTCGAGCGGGCGGGCGATGTCGATCGCCACGTCACCGGACCGGATCCGATCGGAGATCTCGGCGCCGTTGGCGTGCATGGGCACCGAACCCAGCAGACCCTGTGAGATCCAGACGTAGGCGGAGATCGTTCCCTGCGTGTAGCCGGCGAACGCACCCGTTGCCGTTGCCTGTGCGGCCGTGAGGATCGAGTAGCGGATGAAGCCGAAGATGGTGTTGGTGCTGAGGCCCGCCAGCATCGCCAGCTTGTACGTGCTCTGGCTCCGAAACCCCGCCTGGAACAGCTTCCGGTAGGCGGACGCGGCTCTGGGCACAATCGCGGGAACATACCGGACACCGCGGTGGGCAGCAAGGCGGCGCGCGAACTCACGGGCGGCACGTGCGGAATCGGACGCCAGTTGGCATCCATGCGGGCGATCGCACGCTCAATCGTGAGCTCGGCCGCGAACTGGCGGCAGATTTCGCACGCGAGGAGCAGCCGGTCGTGGAACCGAGACCGGGCCTGACGGCGTTCACACGGTGGAAACACCACGGACCGCGGGGCGCAACAAGGCCGGGATTTGCTGTGACAACTCTCGGGCACCGTCGCCCGACCGGTCCCACCTCTTTAGCTGGAGGCTCCATGGAACTCGATGCCGGAAGCACCGCCTGGATGCTCACGTCGGCATCGCTGGTGCTGCTGATGACGCCTGGACTGGCGTTCTTCTACGGCGGCATGACGCGGTCCAAGTCCGTTCTCAACATGATGATGATGTCGTTCGGCGCCATTGGTGTCGTCGGCGTCGTCTACGTCCTCTTCGGGTACTCGATGTCGTTCGCGACCGATGCCTTCGGCACCAAGGTGGTCGACGGCGAAGAGGTCGGCAAGGCCGGGATCATCGGCAACCCGTTCACCTACTTCGGCCTCAAGGGCCTGCTACCGACGTCTGCCGACGGTGCCGATCCCAACGGCCTGGCGAACACGCTCTACCCGGGTGTTCCCGCCTTGGTCGTGGTCGCTTTCCAGGTGACGTTCGCGATCATCACCGTGGCCCTGATCTCCGGCGCCATCGCCGACCGGTCCAAGTTCTCCACCTGGTTGGTGTTCTCCGGCCTCTGGGTCACGCTCTGCTACTTCCCGCTGGCCCACATGGTGTGGGGGAGCGGCCTCCTCTCGGCGAACGGACCCTTCGGTTCGATGTTCACCGATATCGGCCCGCTCGACTTCGCCGGCGGCACGGTCGTGCACATCAACGCGGGCATGGCCGGCCTCGTGCTGGCTCTGATCATCGGCAAGCGGATCGGCTGGCGCAAGGAGCCGATGCGCCCGCACAACCTCACGCTGGTGATGCTCGGTGCCGGGCTGCTGTGGTTCGGCTGGTTCGGCTTCAACGCCGGGTCGGCGGCTGCCGCGAACGGCACGGCCGGACTGGCGTGGATGAACACCACGGCCGCAACCTGTGCAGCCATGATCGGCTGGCTGGTCGTGGAGAAGATCCGCGACAAGCACGCCACCAGCCTCGGCGCCGCTTCCGGTGTCGTCGCCGGTCTCGTCGCGATCACTCCGGCGGCCGGTTCGGTGAGCCCGGTCGGCTCACTGTTCCTCGGCGCGATCGCCGGTGCGGCCTGTGCTCTCGCAGTCGGGCTGAAGTACAAGTTCAACTTCGACGACTCGCTCGACGTCGTCGGCGTCCACCTGGTCGGCGGATTCGTCGGCACGGTGCTCATCGGGTTGTTCTCCACCTCCACCGGGCTGTTCTACGGTGAGGGAGTGGGCCAGCTCGTGGTCCAGGTGCTCGTGGCACTGTCCGCGGTCGTGTTCTCCGGTGTGATCACCGCGATCATCGGCCTCGCGCTCAAGTACACGATGGGCTGGCGGGTCGACCGTGACGCCGAGATCGAGGGCATCGACATCAACGTCCACGGTGAGGCCGCCTACGACCTCATCGGCGGCGGGGGGCGGCAGGTGCAGCACGCGACGCCTCAGGCTGCGCCATCCGTGTCACCGGCCCGGGTTTCCGAGGAGGTCACCGCATGAAGCTGGTCACCGCAGTGATCAAGCCGCACAAGCTCGCCGACGTCCGGTCCGCGCTCGAGACCTTCGGGGTCACGGGCATGACCGTCACCGAGGCCAGTGGGTACGGCCGGCAGAAGGGCCACACCGAGGTCTACCGGGGCGCCGAGTACGAAGTGGACCTGGTGCCCAAGGTCAGGCTGGAGGTCGTGGTCGAGGACGCCGACGCCACCAGCGTGCTGGACATCCTCGTCAAGGCCGCCCAGACCGGGCGGATCGGCGACGGCAAGGCCTGGATCGTCCCGGTCGAGTCGCTCGTGCGGGTCCGCACGGGTGAGAAGGACGCTCAGGCGCTCTAGGCCACCAAGGCCAGGTTCGAATCTCGTGACAACCACCCGTGACCCCGCCGCCGGCTCCGACCGCGCGGTGGGGTCACGGGCACGTCAGGAGCGGGCCGACGCTGCCGACCAGCGCGTCCGGGAGTTGTGGGACGAGGCTCGTCCCCAGAGTTCGGCGTCGGAGTCGGCGGCAGGTATCAGCGTCGTGGCCCTCGGTGGCTACGGCCGGCGTGAGCTGTCGCCGGCCAGCGATCTCGACCTGCTGGTGCTGCACGGTCCGTCGGTGTCGGCCGACGTGGTGGCGGCTACCGCGGACCGCATCTTCTACCCCCTCTGGGACGGCGGTCACCGCCTCGACCATGCCGTCCGTCGCATCGACGTGGCGCTCGAGGTCGCAGGCGACGACGTCCGCAGTGCGATGAGCCTGCTGGACACCCGGCACATCGCCGGCGATCCCGACCTCACGCTGCGCCTGCGCACCGAGGCCGGCAGCTACTGGCGGCGCAAGGCGCGGACGCTCCTGCCCGCGATGCAGGCCCTGGTCCGCGCCCGGGCCGACCAGGTCGGGGAGCTGGCCCAGCTGGCCGAACCCGACCTCAAGGAGGCCTACGGCGGGCTGCGCGATGCCGTCGTGCTTCGCGGACTTGTGGCGACCTGGCTCGTGGACATCCCGCACCAGGTGGTGGAGCCCGCTCGCGAACGCCTGCTCGACATCCGTGATGCGGTACACAGCGTCACCGGGCGCACGACGGACCGGCTGGTGGCAGAAGTGGCCGAGCGGGCCGCCGAGCTGCTCGGCGTGGCCGGTCGTGAAGAACTCCTGCACGAGGCCTATGTCGCGGGGCGGGCGCTGGCCCATGCCTCGAACGTCACCTGGCGGCGCGTCGACACCGCCCTGAACCGCGAGCCGTCCCGGCGGCGTTGGCTGCCACAGCGCCGTGGACCGGCGCTCACCTCGTTGGTCCCTGGGGTGGGAGTGGCGTCCGGGGAGGTCGTACTTGCCGAGGGCGCGAGCCCCGAGCACGACCCGGTGCTGGGTCTCACTGCCGCGGCGGCCGCAGCCAGGGCCGGCCTGCCGCTCTCGGCCGGTGCCTGCGCCCGGCTGGCCCGCTCGGCGCACGCGCTGCCCGAGCCGTGGCCGGCCGAAGCCCGCCAGCAGTTCGCCCGCCTGATCGGGAGCGGGGTCGGCCTGCTCGACGTGTGGGAGGCGCTCGACCAGGCGGGCGTCATCGAGCAGTGGCTGCCGGAGTGGGACCGGGTGCGCATGCTCCCGCCGCAGAACGCCGTGCACCGGTTCACCGTCGACCGGCACAGCCTCGAGGCGTGTGTCCGGGCGAGCGAGCTCGTCGGCAGCGTCCGGCGGCCCGACCTGCTGGCGGTCGCGGCGTTGCTGCACGACATCGGCAAGGGCCCGGAGGACACCGGACAGCTGACCGGATCGGCTGCCGTCGATGCGGAAAGTGATCATGCCGGCAGTGACCATGCGGGCACGGACCACTGCGGCCGGGGAGCTCCGATCGCGTACCGGATCGCCCGCCGGTGGGGCTTCGACGACGAGGAGGCGGAGACCATCCGGCTGCTCGTCGCCGGGCACCTCGATCTCCCGGTGACGGCCACCACCCGCGACATCGCCGACCCGGTAACGGTCGCGGGACTGGGCAGCCGGATCGGCGACCGCGACACGCTGGATCTGCTGCATGCCCTGGCCATTGCCGACGCCCGTGCAACCGGCCCGCACGCCTCGAGTGCCTGGCGACTGACGCTCATCTCGACGCTGGCCGACGCCGTCCGGGTCTCTTTCAGCTGCCGGTCACCCGACCGCGATCCCGCGCCACCGAGTCGACCTGCCGGTCCTGCACGGCGGGGTCGGACTGAGCGTGGAGATCGTCGACGGGACCGAGAGCCTTGTCATCGCCGTGCCCGACACTCTCGGTGCCCTGGCGGTCGTCTCCGGCGTCCTCAGCCTCGAGGGCTTCGGGATCGTCCGCGCACTCGCGTATCCCTACCAGCCCTATGGCGGTGACGAGGGCGCCGACGTCTGGCTGTCGGAGTGGATGGTCACCGGCGCCGATGGCATCGACCCCGTTCGCCTGCGGGAGCGGGTGGCGGTCGCGCTGGCCGACGGCGGCGCCCGCGTGAACGAACGCCTTTCCCGCCGCGACGGCACGGCCGCCGACCCGGTCGGCCACCGCCAGCGCACTCAGGACCAGGTGGTGGTCGTGCCCGACGCGTCCACCACCGCGACCGTGCTCGAGATCCGGGCCGCCGACCGGCCCGGTCTGCTGCACCGCGTCTCCCGCGAATTGGCCGGACGTCTGCTCGACGTGCGCTCGGCGCACGCCGCAACCCACGGTGCCGGTGTCGTCGACGTCTTCTACGTCACCGGAGCCGACGGCAGGCCGTTGTCGCGCGAACGGGCCGACCGCGTCGCCGGCGAACTCACGTCGGTGCTGCGAGGAGAGTCCGCAGCCACCGGCTGAGGGGTCGTCCGCAGCCGATCCCGAGCGCGTTAGCTTCGCCGTCGATCGCCCGAACCCTGAAAAGTGGTGGCCAGTGCTCCCGATTGCGCCCCTGGCGGCGCGCTTTCCCCAACGAGACGCCACTTTTCAGGGTTCCTGCCAGCTGACCGTGAGGCAGCAGGGCCGGGCCGGCGCCGACTACCCTTTGTCTGCCGGAACGGGCACGCGTCAGCAGCAAGACGCATGATCGTGTCCGTGCCAGCAGCATCCATCCGGCTTCCCGTGCCGAACCCGACGGAGTAGGACCACCTGGTGTTCAACACACTGCAAGACCGGCTGCAGGCCGCATTCAAGGGCCTCCGCAGCAAGGGTCGCCTCACCGACGCCGACATCGACGCGACCGCGCGCGAGATCCGCATCGCGCTGCTCGAGGCAGACGTAGCGCTCCCGGTCGTCCGTGCGTTCGTGGCGGCGGTCCGCGAGCGGGCGAAGTCGGCCGAGGTCTCGGCCGCGCTGAACCCGGCCCAGCAGGTCATCAAGATCGTCAACGAGGAACTCGTCCAGATCCTCGGCGGCGACACCCGCACGATCCGCTTCGGCCGGCCGCCGACCGTCATCCTGCTCGCGGGTCTGCAGGGCGCGGGCAAGACGTCGCTCGCGGGCAAGCTGGCCTACTGGCTGAAGGGGCAGGGCCACTCGCCGATGCTGGTGGCGGCCGACCTGCAACGGCCGAACGCGGTCGATCAGCTCCAGGTGATGGGCGAGCGGGCCGGCGTCCCGGTGTACGCGCCTCAGCCCGGTGGCGGGGTCGGCGACCCGGTGCAGGTGGCCCGCGACTCGCTGCGTGAGGCCGAGCGTCGGCTGCAGGACGTGGTGATCATCGACACCGCCGGCCGGCTCGGCGTCGACGAGCAGATGATGCAGCAGGCCATCGACATCCGCGACGCCACCGATCCCGACGAGGTCCTGTTCGTCGTCGACGCGATGATCGGCCAGGACGCCGTTCGCACCGCGGAGGCGTTCCGCGACGGCGTCGGCTTCGACGGTGTGGTCTTGTCCAAGCTCGACGGCGACGCCCGCGGCGGCGCGGCACTGTCGATCCGGCACGTCACGGGCCGACCGGTGATGTTCGCCTCCACCGGCGAGAAGATCACCGACTTCGACGTGTTCCACCCCGACCGGATGGCCGGCCGCATCCTCGACATGGGTGACGTGCTCACGCTCATCGAGAGCGCCGAGCAGGCCTTCGACTCAGACGAGGCGGAGAAGGTCGCCGCCAAGCTGCAGACCGAGCGCGGCCTCACCCTCGAGGACTTCCTGTCGCAGCTGCAGGCCGTGAAGAAGATGGGCTCGCTGTCGAAGCTGCTCGGGATGATGCCGGGCATGTCGGGGATGCGCGACCAGATCAACGACCTCGACGACAACGAGATCGTTCGCATCGAGGCGATCATCCGCTCGATGACCCCATTGGAACGCGACGATCCGCGCATCATCAACGGCTCCAGGCGCAGTCGTATCGCCGCGGGCTCGGGCACGACGGTCACCGCGGTGAACCAGCTGGTCGAGCGATTCCTCGAAGCACGCAAGATGATGAGCGGTTTCGCCCGCGGGCAAGGCCTTCCCGGTATGCCCGGGGTCGGCGGTGGCGGCGGTGGCAAGAAGGCCAAGCAGGTCAAGAAGAAGAGCTCGCGCGGGTCGGGCAACCCGGCCAAGCGGGCGGCCGATGCTGCGGCGGCGCGCGAGCGGTCCCGTTTGCGCGCCGAGAACCCTGCCGGTCCGGGTGAGGCCGCCGATCCGCTGGCCGGGCTCGGGACCAACGGCGACGACTTCGAACTGCCGGAGGAGATGAAGAGCCTGCTCGGCAAGTCCGGAATCCCGGGCATGCCCGGCCTGCCGAAGGGTCCGGGCCGGCCGAACCGCGGTCGTTGAGTACAGCCCCGCAAGGGTTCAGGGCCGATGAGCACTGCCTCTGGGACGACACCGGCGCTGCATGCGCGCGCGACCGTTCTCCCGTCCGGTGAGGTCCGCGACGTCTATGTCGCCGACGGGCGGGTGGTCGACACCCGGCCGGCCGACGTGGAGCCGCTGGGCGGTGGCTGGCTGCTGCCGGGTCTGGTCGACGCGCACAGCCACGTCGGCATGGGTCCCGACGGTGCCGTGCCGCCGGAGGTCGCCGAGCAACAGGCGCTGACCGACCGCGATGCCGGTGCCCTGCTGCTGCGCGACGCCGGCTCTGCCGCCGACACCCGCTGGATGGACGACCGCGCCGACCTGCCGCGCATCGTGCGGGCGGGTCGGCACATCGCCCGGCCCAGGCGCTACCTGCGCGGGTTCGCCGCCGAGATCGACCCTGCCGACCTGGTGACCGAGGTGCGGAGCCAGGCGCGGGCAGGCGACGGCTGGGTCAAGCTCGTCGGCGACTGGATCGACCGGGACGCAGGGGATCTCGCGCCGCTGTGGCCGGTGGACGTGCTCACCGCGGCGGTCGCGGCCGCGCATGAGGAAGGGGCGCGGGTCACGGCGCACACGTTCACCGAACAGGCGGTGACGGAGATGGTCGCGGCCGGGGTCGACGGCATCGAGCACGGAACCGGGCTCACGGACGCGGTCATCGACGAGATGGCCCGCAGGCGGGTGGCGCTCGTTCCCACGCGACTGCAGATCGATACCTTCCTCGGCCACGCTGAAACGGGCGAGGCGAAATTCCCACACTATGCAAGGCACATGCGCGCTCTGTATCAGCGTGCTGATGTGACGCTGCGAGCGGCGTACGAGGCCGGCGTGCCGATGTACGCGGGCACCGACGCGGGCAGTGCGCTGCCGCATGGACTCATCGCCGACGAGGTCACGGCCCTGGTGGCGAAGGTGGGACTGGCGCCGGCTGATGCCGTGGCGGCCGCCTCGTGGTCGGCGCGGGACTGGCTGGGGCTCAAGTCCGGGCTGACTCCGGGTGACCCCGCTGACTTCGTGCTGTATGACGACGATCCGCGGATCAATCCACGGATCCTCGCCTATCCCCGTCGGGTCATTCTGCGCGGCCGCGTGGTGCGCTGACCGCGACCAGGCGGCGGCCACGGAGCGTCCACGGGGTGCCACGACCGTGAGCCGTTGGCTCGGGGGCCACTACGACAGCGTGAGGGTTCTTCCTTCGCTCGGTCGGTCGGTTGCTCGCGTACTTCCAGCCTGGACTCAACCCGCGCCAGTCAGCTACGCCTGGCGATCACCCGGTACAGCTCAGGGTCCTCATCCCCATAGACCGACAGCCCCGTGCCCTCTTGCTCGTCCAACACGTCGAAGCCATATCGCTGGTGCAGCGCGTGTCCGAAGGCCGGCCCGCTCTGGAAGCGGCGGTAGTGCCCGCTGAAGGTCTTGGACCGAGCCTCGTCCTTGTCGGTGCGGAACTCCGCCGCCAGCATGTCGCCGGGCCGGGCCAGGTCAGCGATCGTTCGCATGAGCGTCTCTTGCACATCCTCGGGCACGGAGTGCAGGAAGAACCGGAGGTAGAACACGACCGGCACGGCTGGGTCCGCCGTGGCACTGGCGAGCACGGCGCTCACGTCGTCTGCGACGGCGACGTCACAGACTTCGAACCGCACCCGATCCGCGAGGCCCAACTCCTGCGCCTTGTCCAGGGCGTGCTGGACACCGATCGCCGAGCGGTCCAGGCCGAGCACCGACCGCCCCGCGCTTGCGAATGCGTGCGAGTCGCGACCATCGCCGCACCCGATGTCGATGATGTGGCCGGGGATGTCCGGCCAGCTGTTGACCTTCTCGAAGAACGTCGAGCCCGTGGCGACATCCGTCCGCGCATAGAAGTTGGCCCAGTAGACCGTCTGTGCGTAGGACGGCGGGATGATCCCCTCCCATGCGCGCCTGGTCCGCTCGCGCGTCCACATGAACCCGGGCTGCGGCTTGCGCCAGCCGGAGCCGTAGACGTGTTCGACGACCTGCGTGTCGTTGCTGGGGACGAGGACCCGGCTGCCGAGGAACTCGATCTCCTTCGTGCCCTTCCAGTCCGACAGCATCACCTCCGTGTTCCCGGCGACGCCCCAGGGGACGGCCAGCCGGCCAGCGGCATCGAAGTAGAGGTGGAAGACGTCGATCCTGAAACTGTGATCACCGATCGGGTGCACGTGCAGGACGGTCTGCTTGAGGTCGACGTCGTATCCCCGCTCCACCAGCAGGAGGGCAATGTCTCGCAACTCTCTCGCGGCATCTCTCCCGTCCGTGTGCTTGGACACGTAGGCAGAGTCGAAGTCCAGGTCGTGGCCGATGACTCCGCCCTCACGGACAGCCCCGAGCAAGCTGCCGAAGAAGAGGAACAGGTCGTAGCCATGGACCTCGTACAGGACCTGGCGGACGCCGTCGTACAGGTTCAGGACCGCCGCCTGCCATTCGGTGTCCACCTTCTTCGACAGCTGGAGCCGACCGGTCTGGCCGAACACATAGCCTTCGGACATCTCAGCGCGCAGCCGCTTGAGACTGCGTCGCCCAGGCTTCTTGGGCACGAGGTACATGCCGACGCCCGCGATGGGCAGCGGCGTCCCGTTCGCTCGAACCGTGAGCTTGTTCTTGGGACCGGCGTATTTCCAGACGTCTGAGAACCGCAGGCGGAAGGACCGCGCCTCTCCGAGTGCCTCCCGGTCGCTGCGCGCCGTCGTGGCCCACCCGGCGGTCACCTCGAGTTCGTCGACGTGCAGGCTCACCCGGATGGGCTTGGCGTGAGGCGGGGCGGCCACCCAGCCGGCCGCCTCCCTCTGGGTGAACACCTCCACAAGGCCGGTCGGCAGGATCCGCACCCGGCTCCTCAGCGACTGGCGCGCTGCACGGCTCCTGCGACGGATCGCCTGCTCTATTCGACGCCTGTTCAGCGGAAGAACACGCACGCACCACGTCCCTTTGGAGAAGTCGCCCAGACCGTAGCGGGTGGGCCGTACACCGACAGCATGGGGCGGCAGATGTACCCCTGCGCCGAACGCCTGACGCGCGCGACTGTCCCATCGTCCGCCTCAGCCACGACGCGCAGCGCGCCGAATCGCAACCGGATGCAGTTCGCTGTCCTCGTCCAGCGGTGTCGGCCGGCGGGGAAGCACCAGCACGCTGACGCACAGGAGGACGGCTCCGGCGAGGGCCGCCACGAAGACGTTGTGCACGCCGGAGGCAAAACCTTGGCGCACCGACTCGACCACTTCCGCCGGCAGCGACCCGGGATGCTGGAGCACCTCTCCGGCCTCGTCGGCCGTCGCGGGCATCGCCACACCGGGAGAAGCGGGCGCGTCGGCCAGAGCACGCACGAGTCCGGCGTTGGCGACCGCGCCGAACAGTGCGGCTCCGATCGCGCTGCCGCTCGACCTCGCGAACATCGCCGCCCCGGTGACGACCCCACGGCGGGCCCAGCCGACAACGGACTGCATGGCGATCAGCGTGGGGCTGGCGACCAGCCCCATGCCGAGACCGAGGACGAAGCAGCAGCCGGCCACCCAGGCGATCGTGCTGTCGTGGCCGATCCGCACCATGCCGATCGACGCCACGAGCGACAGCGCCGCGCCGATCAGCGACGTGTTGCGGAATCCGATCCGCAGGTACAGGCGGCCGGACAGCGATGCGGCGATCGGCCACCCCATCGACAGCGTCGCGACGGTGAAGCCGGCGACGAGCGGTGTCTGGTGCAGGACGTACTCGACGTACGACGGGACGAACGAGGTGAGGCCGACCACCAGAGCGCCGACCGCAAGCTGGACCACGCAGCTCGCCGACAGCATGCGGCTCCGGAACAGCCAGAGTCCGAGGATCGGCTCGGCGGCCCGGCGTTCGACGAACACGAAGATCACGATGGCCGCCACCGTGATCGCGCCGAGGGCCAGGCTCTGCCACGCCGCCCAACCCCAGGTGACCCCTCCTTGGAGCAACCCGAGCAGCAACGCCGCGCCGCCAACCGCGACAGCCGCAGCACCTGCGTAGTCGACGCTGTGGCGCTGGTGCGGGACGTCCTCCTTGAGCCCGCGCAGCAGCATGACGAGTGCCAGCGCACCGACCGGGAAGTTGATGGCGAATATCCACCGCCAGGAGACGAACTGGCTGAACACGCCGCCCAACGCTGGGCCCAGCACCGACGACAGAGCCCAGACGCTGGCGAGGTAGCCCTGCGCCTTCGCCCGCTCGGCGATCGTGTAGATGTCGCCGGCGATCGTCATCGAGATCGGCTGGATCGCACCCGCACCGAGCCCCTGGACGAGCCGGCCGAAGATCAGGACCCCCATCGACGGCGCGACCAGGCAGATCAGCGAGCCGGCCAGAAAGATGCTGACGCCGAAGACCATCAGCGGGCGTCGGCCGCGCATGTCGGCGAGCTTCCCGTACAGCGGCACCGAGACGGCCTGGGTGAGCAGGTAGGCCGAGAAGAGCCACGGGAACGAGGCGAATCCGCCGAGATCGCCGACGATCGACGGCACTGCGGTGGCCAGGATCGTCGAGTCCAGCGCCACCAACGCGATCGAGAGCATCAGCGCGATCAGCACCGGGCCGCGGTCGGAGCGGAAACCGACCTGACCACCGGTGACGGCCGGCTCCTGCATCGAGGACGTCACGCTCGGAGCACCCGGCGTCGAACTGCGACGAGCAACCGCCAGCCGACGATGAACATGGCCAGGACGAGCGTCGCGACTGCAATGAACGACGGCGCGGTCCCCGCCCCGGTGAGTGCGCGCAGCAGCATCCCGACAACGACGGTGGAGAGCCAGATCGCGACACCGGTCGGCATCATCGCGACAGGTGACCGCCAGGCCCGGGAGAAGAGCCAGCCGAGAGCGGCTCCGGCGAGGAACGGCCAGGCGGTGGCCCAGAGGGCGGCCAGCCCGCTGAGCCCGTCGTGACTCGCGCGGCCGATGGCCGCGAAGA
Source organism: uncultured Actinomycetota bacterium (assembly GCA_963724495.1). Taxonomy (GTDB): domain Bacteria; phylum Actinomycetota; class Actinomycetes; order Propionibacteriales; family DAIQRJ01; genus CAVRUZ01. Next base: position 323,483 of record CAVRUZ010000002.1, read on the forward strand.
CCACGACGCACGACAGGTCCGCGAGCAGGGCCACCAGCACGACGCCCACGCCGGACCGGGCTCCGGTTGCCGACGAGGACGTGGACCGGGAGGCGGGCGCGGGCATGGTCGACCATCCTAAAGAGCAACAGCGGTCCGAACCGGCGCTGTCTCGGCGGGGCCTGCAGCCATCGGCTCCCGCCCGGAGACTCGTCGGTTACCCGATGCGTCGCAGGTCTGGCAGAATCGCATGTCGGCGTGACGGTCGGTGCCCTCTCACCACCAGCCGCGCCACCCGCGAGAGTCGTTCGCCGCTGTCCCCTGCATCGGGGGAGGCGCCGCAGCGCCAGCTCTCACCCGAGTTCGAATCCGAGGGAGACACCACCCACGTGGCCGTCAAGATCCGTTTGAAGCGCATGGGCAAGATCCGTGCGCCGCACTTCCGCATCGTCGTCGCCGACGCCCGCGTCAAGCGGGATGGCGTCACCATCGAGGAGATCGGGGTGTACAACCCCAAGCTCGAGCCGAGCCTCATCCGGGTGGACGCCGAGCGGGTGGCCCACTGGCTGAGCGTCGGTGCCCAGCCCACCGAGTCTGTTCGTGCGCTGCTGTCCAAGACCGGCGACTGGCAGAAGTTCAAGGGCGAGCCCGCGCCGCCGCCGCTGCTCGAGCAGCCGGTGAAGCGCGGACGCCGCGAGCTCTTCGACGAGGCTCTGGCCGCGTCGCACAGCGAGCTGCGGACCGAGGCGGTCACTGCCAAGAAGGCTGCGGCGAAGTCGGCCGAGCCCAAGGCGGACAAGGCTCCGAGCCGAAGGCCGAGAAGGCTCGAGCCGAAGGCCGAGAAGGCTCCGAGCCGAAGGCCGAGAAGAGCACCGAGCCCAAGGCGCGCAAGGCCGTCGAGGCGTCGGCCGTGTCGACCGAGATCCCGGAGCCGTCACTCGAGGCGGCCGAGGCAATCGATGCCGAGGCCAACGCTGACCAGCCGGTCGATGCCGCCGTGGCTGACGAGGCCACGGTTGCCGAGGCCAAGGCCGACGAGGCCTGAGCCGCGTGACCCGAGTACCGAACGATCCCTGCAGCCGATGATCACCGAGGCGCTGGAACACGTGGTGCGCGGCATCGTCGACCACCCCGACGACGTCACCGTGCAGACGCGCGGCGGCCGGTCCGGGCTGATCTACGAGGTGCGCGTGCACCCCGACGACATCGGCCGCGTGATCGGTAGGCAGGGCCGTACAGCGACCGCCGTACGCACGGTGATCGGCGCGATCAGCGACACCGGCGGACGACCGCCCCGCATCGACTTCTCCGAGAAACGCTGATTCTCCAAGCGTGGTTACGCGTTCGTCGGCCCGCGACGTTGGGCGACCGAGCGTGACGCGGCCGATGGTCGAGGTGCTGGTCGGCCGGGTGGGCAAGCCGCACGGGATCGGCGGCGAGGTGAGTATCGCGGTCCTCACCGACAGCCCGGATGCGCGGTTCGTGGTCGGTACCGACCTCGTCACCGAGCAGGACGGCCGCCGCGACTCGCTGCGCCTGGCGTCGGTTCGGCCCGATCGCGACCGGTTGCTGGTCACCTTCGAGGGCGTCACCGACCGGGACCAGGCAAGGCACCTCGCGGGTGTCCTGCTGCTCGCCCAGGTCGATCCGGACGAGCCGACCGACGACCCGGACGAGTTCCACGACCACCAGCTCATCGGCCTGTCCGCACGTCACGTCGACGGCAGCGTTCTCGGACCCGTGACCGACGTCGTGCACATGCCTCTGCAGGACGTGCTGGTGCTCGATCATGACGGCCGCGAGGTGCTCGTCCCGTTCGTGCAGGCCGTCGTGCCGAGCGTGGACGTCGGCGGCGGGACGCTGACCGTCGACCCGCCCGCCGGGCTGCTCGACGACGACGCGGACCGTTGACCGCGCCTCACGGGCACCGGGGACCGTTGATCGTGCGCATCGACGTCGTCACGATCTTTCCCGCCTTCCTCGAGCCGACCCGGCTGTCACTGCTGGGCAAGGCGATGACAGGCGGACTGGTCGACCTGCGCGTCCACGACCTCCGCGACTGGGCGCACGACCGGCACCGCAGCGTCGACGACACCCCCGCGGGCGGCGGGGCCGGCATGGTGATGCGCCCCGAACCCTGGGCACTGGCGCTCGCCGGCCTGGTGACCGATACAGATCTGGAGCGGGCGCAGACCCGTCGAGTCGGACCGTCCGCTGCTGGTCTTCCCGACGCCTGCCGGCGAGCTCTTCACCCAGCGGCACGCCGAGCAGTGGGCTCGCCGACCACAGCTGATCTTCGCCTGCGGGCGGTACGAGGGCATCGACCAGCGCGTCCTCGACTACGCGCGCGCCGAACTGCCCGTCGACGTGGCCGAGGTGTCGATCGGTGACTACGTGCTGGCCGGCGGCGAGTCGGCGACGGTGGTGATGACCGAGGCCGTCACCCGGCTGCTTCCGGGTGTCGTGGGCAACCCCGACTCGCTGACCGAGGAGTCACACGGGCTCGGCTCGCCCGGCCTGCTCGAGTACCCGAGCTACACCAAGCCGCAGGACTGGCGGGGATACCCGGTGCCCGAGGTGCTGCTGTCGGGTCACCATGCGGCGATCATGCGGTGGCGTCGCGACCAAGCCCTCCTGCGCACGGCCCGGCACCGGCCGGAACTGATCGCGGCACTCCCCGCCGGAGAGCTGGACGAGCGCGACCGGGCCGTTCTGGCCGAGGCCGGGAATCGAACCGGCGCCACGACGAGGGCTGACGCAGGTCGGCGCTTTGATGTCCCAACCCCGGGGAGTCCGGCGGCTCTCGCGGCATTCGTCTCGTACCCGCGCGCTGTGGCAGACTTGCGAGCCGGTCCGGAAGCGTCGGCCGCGTTCCTGCCACAGGGGGAGCGTGGACAGCCCGACTGGGACCCCCCAAACACCTGACGGCCCACTGGGCCCGACCGATCGTGACCTGTGGCACGCCGAGGAGACACCATGCAGACGCTGGATGCCATCGACAAGGCGGGCCTCCGCTCCGACATCCCCGACTTCCGCGCAGGCGACACCCTGAAGGTGCACGTGCGCGTCGTGGAGGGATCCCGCTCTCGTGTGCAGTTGTTCCAGGGCGTGTGCATCGGCCGCTCCGGCGACGGCATCCGCGAGACCTTCCGCGTGCGCAAGCTGAGCTTCGGTGTCGGCGTCGAGCGCGTCTTCCCGGTGCACAGCCCCATCGTCGAGAAGATCGAGGTCGCCACCCACGGTGACGTGCGCCGCGCAAAGCTGTACTACATCCGCGGCCTGCGCGGGAAGGCCGCCAAGATCAAGGAAAAGCGGTACTCGCGCTGAGCGAAAGCGGTTGGGTCCCTCGGTTCCACCTTGGCGGAACCGGCGGCCGATAGGCTCGGGGGGCGATGACAGTTCAAAAGAGCACACCACTCACGGGCGGTGACGACGCCGGCGGCCGCCACAGCGCCACTGCCTCGGCGAGCAGCAAGGGCAAGCGCCGACAGCGTTCGTTCTGGGCTGAACTGCCGTTCCTCGTGGTGCTCGCCTTCGTGCTCGCCCTGTTGGTCCGGGCGTTTCTCGTGCAGGCGTTCTACATCCCGTCGGAGTCGATGGAGAACACGCTGCTGATCAACGACAAGGTCGTGGTCAACAAGCTGGCGTACAAGGTGGGCGACATCCACCGCGGCGACATCGTGGTCTTCAACGTCATCGGGCTGTGGAAGACCCAGGCCGAGTACGACGAGGAGATGCGGGCGATCGCACCGACGAACCCACTCGCCAAGGCCGTCTCGACGGTGGCCGGTTACATCGGGTTCTCCCAGCTCGACCGCGACTACTACATCAAGCGCGCCATCGGCGTCGCCGGTGACACCGTCGCCTGCTGCGACTCCAACGGCCACGTCACGGTGAACAAGGTGCCGTTGACCGAGAACGGCACCGGCGGGTACCTCTACCCCGGCTCGGAGCCTTCTGAGACGCCCTTCTCGGTGACCGTGCCCGCGGGTTATATCTGGGTGATGGGCGACAACCGGCAGAACTCCTCGGACTCACGGGCCCATCGCGGGTCTCCCGGTGGCGGGGCCGTTCCGGAGTCTGCGGTCACCGGCCGAGCTTTCGCCCTCCTCTACCCGTTCAGTCGCGCCACCTGGTTCTCCACTCCGTCCACGTTCCAGCAGCGGTCCCTGACCGAGGGAGCCGGTGTCCCGGCGGTCCCGGGTTCCGCGACGGTCCCGGAAACCGCGCTCTCTGCTGCCGCGCTCGCGGTCGTGACGGCGCGTCGGCGGCGTCAGCGAGCCGCCTGATGCCGGCTCCCTGGCCGGCCACCGCTGTCCTGCCGGAATCTGGCTCGTCCACGACGGAGGAGGCGGCGGCCTGGCCGCCGGTTCCGCCGCGCGTGCTGGTTCGCCGCGAAGCCGGCCTCTACGCCTACCAGCAGGCGCTGGCCCGCGCAGGGCTGGCGCCGGTCGCCGGCGCCGACGAGGCCGGGCGCGGTGCCTGCGCCGGCCCGCTGGTCGCGGCCGCGGTCATCCTTCCGGAGGGTCGCCGTGGGCAGATCGACGAGCTGAACGACTCGAAGCTGCTCACACCGGCCGCTCGCGAGCGCTGCTACGCGCGGATCGTCGATGCCGCTCTGGCGTGGTCAGTGGTGGTCAGCTCGCCGCAGGAGTGCGACCGGCTCGGCATGCACCGGGTGAACGTCGAGGCCCTGCGCAGGAGCATCCGCCGGCTCGAGGTGCGGCCTGCCTACGTCCTCACCGACGGCTTCGGGGTCGACGGCGTCGGGGTCGACGGGCTGGCGGTGTGGAAGGGCGACCGGGTCGCCGCCTGCATAGCGGCCGCCTCGATCCTGGCGAAGGTGACACGCGACCGGATCATGGTGCGCTTGCACGACACCTACCCGCAGTACGACTTCGCGACGCACAAGGGCTACTGCACCGCCGAGCACGGCGATGCCATGCGCCGGTACGGCCCTTCGCCGGTGCACCGGATGAAGTGGGACAACGTGATCGCCGCCTCGGTCGCCTACGAGTCCGCGCGCGTCCGACTCGCCGGCCGGCAGGTGCCGGAGACACCGGGCGAGAAGTCGGCGGCGTCGGCGATGGGTGATGAGTCCGGAGCTGCTTGGTGAGTACCGAGGACCTCGAGCGCTACGAATCGGAGATCGAACTCGCCCTGTACCGCGAGTACAAGGACGTCGTGAACCTGTTCAAGTTCGTCGTCGAGACCGAGCGCCGCTTCTACCTGGCCAACGCCGTCGACCTGAAGGTCCGCAGCGACGGTGGCGAGGTGTACTTCGAGGTCACGATGTCCGACGCCTGGGTCTGGGACATGTACCGCACGGCCCGCTTCGTCAAGAACGTCAAGGTCGTGACCTTCCGCGACGTGAACGTCGAGGAGCTGTCGAAGTCCGAGCTCGACCCCAAGGACGCCGGCCTCTAGCCACCGGTCCTGCATCCGCCAGGCGCCGGTGACTATTCGCGTGGTGTGCCCTGCGCTAGCCGGGGCCGCGCGCTGCCGGCCAGGGCGGCATAGCCGAGGGCCAGGACCGCGACCACCCAGAACGCGTTCGACAGTCCGAAGTGGTCGCCGAGGAAGCCCAACATCGGCGGCCCGATCAGGAAGCCGCCGTAGGCGATCGTCACGACCGTCGAGATCGTCTGGCCGGCGTACGCGCCGCCCAGCTCGCCGGCCGCGCTGACGGCGGCGGGGAACACCACGGCAAGGCCGAGGCCCCAGAGAGCCGCGCCGACGTAGCTGAGCGGGGTACTTGGCGCGAGGATCACCACCACGACGCCGATGAAGGTCACGACCCCCGACACGCGGATGGCGTTGACCCGGCCCAGGCCGTTGATGAGCAAGTGCCCACCCAGCCGGCCGCCGGTGAGGAACAGCGCGTAGATCACGTACACCGACGTCCCGATCGCCGCGCTGGTGTTGTGGTCCTCCACCATGTGCAGCGCGAGCCAGTCGGCGGCGCTGCCCTCCCCGATCGTCGAGCACATGACCATCACGCCGATGACGAGCGATGCACTGATCATCGCGCGCCGGCCCAGCCGCTCCTTGCCGGGAGGGTCGACGTGCTGGTCGCGGAGGTCGAGCCACACCAGCATCAGCCCGACAGCCAGCACCATGAGCAACAGCAGCGCGATCGTCATGTGCGCCTCGAGCGAGATATCCGCACGGGTGAACAGGAAGCCGGCAGCAGCTCCGACCAGCATTCCCGCACCCCAGGCACCGTGCAGCGCCGGCATGATCGTGCGGCCGTAGGCGATCTCCACCGCGTTTGCATGGACGTTCATCGTCACGTCCCAGGCGCCGTAACACAGGCCGGCGAAGGCATAGAACACCGAGAAGGCGACGACGTGGTCGACGTGGGTGAGACCGACCAACGTGAGACACGACCCGAGCGCGCACGCAATCCCGACGACCTTGGTCGACACGTACTTGAGGACAAACCCCGTGAAGGGCATGGAGATCAGCGATCCCAACCCCATGCAGAGGAACACGAGACCGAGGACGCTGAGGCCCACATCGAGGTGCAGCTTGAGCGCCGGGATCCGCGAGGTCCAACTCCCGATCACCGCTCCGTTCACAGCGAACGTGGCGAACGTCGCGAAGACGTCGCGCTTCACGTGGGAACGCGTCTGTGGTGCCGGCGGGGCACCTGCGGTCGTGGGAGTCGGCACGGCCGCAAAGCCTAGTGGCGCGAAGGCCTTCGACGCTTCCACCGACCAAGCCTCGACAGGCGGCTGGTGCCGCCCGCAGCCTCCGTCCGTCCGGCCGGATGCTGCGACCGCGCCCGGAGGAATACTGGCGCCATGGATTGTTGCGACCCTCGCGGGTACCGGGATGTGTTCGGACCCAGGTTCGCGCGGCGGGTCGCCTCGCGGTACCGCCGCCGCGGTCTGGACCGGACGGCCACGCGGATGGTGGCCTACCTCGCCGAGCGCGGAGTCGACGGCGCCAGCGTGCTCGAGATCGGTGGTGGCGTCGGCGACATCCAGATCGAGTTGCTCCGCCGCGGCGCCAGCAGGAGCACGAACCTCGAGCTGGTGGACACCTACGACGCGGAGGCCGCCGCCCTGGCCGGCAGGGCCGGGGTGAGTGACCGCATGACGCGTCGCCAGCTCGACATCGCGGCCGATCCTGAAGCCGTCGAGGTGCACGACATCGTGGTCATGCATCGGGTGGTGTGCTGCTACCCGGACTACGAGAGGCTGCTCGCCGACCGCTGCCGACCACGCCAGGAAGCTCCTGGTGTTCAGCCATCCGCCCAGGAACTGGGCCAGCCGGCTTGCTGTCGGTGCTGAGAACCTCGGGATCCGCCTCCTCGGCGGGTCGTTCAAGAGCTATACCCATCCACCGGCCGCCATGGTCGCCGCTGCCGAGCGTCGGGAGATGCGCGCCGACTTCAGGGAGCGAGGGCCGGTCTGGCGGATCGTCGGCCTCAGCCGGGACGTCGCCTGACGCGACGGGGTGTTTCGCAACTTTCCGCCTCCCGGAATCTGCGGAAATTCAAGTCACCATTAGTGGTCGTGCAATTACACAGCGCCAATACCAGCGAATTGAGCCTGCTCAGGCACTCACCAACTGTCATTGGACAGACACGTTCGGTCACCTTTTCCGCGATTTGGTGCTGGGCGATAACGAATCGATACGCCAGACGGCGAAATGGACAAATGCAACGTAATGTTCGCGCCAGGACACAGCTGGGCGCCTGTGTATGTGCGTCGTCGGGCAATTTAGGGAGACCACCACATGCGCTTCAAGCGTTTCATCACTGCTGGCGCGTCCGCGGCGTTGGCAACCGCATGAGAATTCAAGGTTTCCTCGATAAGTTTCAAGGCAAGCGCCATCGATCTAGGATCTTCACGATCGGTGTGGCTATCGTCGTCGTCTCAGTGCCCGTTTTTGGCGTTGTGCCGATGGTGCACGCGGCGCCAGTTCTATCGGCGACGGTCGACGAAATGGTCACGACCGGTACCAATAGATTCACGTATACTGGCTCGTCCTGGACGAATTGCGGGGGGTGCAACCCGAATGCCTATAAGAATAGCTTTAAATACGCATACACGACCGGGAATAGAACCGTCTTTACGTTTTCGGGCACCCAGGCGAAGCTCTACGGTTACAAAGAGCCGGTCGGCGGCATAGCTTCAGTTTCCGTTGATGGTGGCACTGCGGTGGACCTTGACTACTACGCCGCCACACAATCAATGCAGACCTTATTCACCACGTCCGTCCTGACGAGCGGCACCCATACGGTCACCCTGACGGTCAGCGGCCGTAAGAACACGGCCAGCAAGAGTCCGACGATAAACATTGACAAGGCAGAGGTATACAGTGGCGGCGGTAGCACGCCGCTGGCCGATACGACCAAGCCTACTGTTTCGTTGACTGCCCCAGCTTCTGGCAGCACTGCTGTCGTGGGATCAGCGGTGACCGTGTCGGCGAATGCCAGCGACAACGTCGGTGTCAGCAAGGTTGAATTCTATGTTGATGGCGTGCTCAAGAACACTGACACGGCTTCGCCGTACAGCTACTGCTGGAATACCGCTGGCACGGCTGCGGGCACGCACTCGGTGACGGCCAGGGCATATGACGCCGCCGGCAACTACGGCGACATCCGGCGCCGCCACCATCACGCTGCAAGCCCCAACACCGCCTCCTGGCAATGGAATCGCCAGCCTGACATTCGATGACGGGACGATTGGCCAATACACTTATGGTCGCCCGGTCCTCCGGAGTCACGGAATGAATGCTACGTTCTACATCGTTTCGGACGCCCTTGGCTGGGGAGGTTCGAACCTCAATGCCACGCAGGTGAAGCAGTTGGTGGCTGATGGTAACGACATCGGCAACCACACCCGAGACCACAGCAACCTGGCGACACTCAGCTCCGCGCAGATCGATGCAGAGTTTGCGAATGCCCAATCGGCGATCAAGTCGCAGGTCGGAGTAACGCCGACCAGTTGCGCCTACCCGTACGGAGGTACGAACAGCACCGTTACAAACCATCGCGGCCAAGTATTTCAAAGCTTGCCGCGGTACCGATGGCGGCACCAATACGGGATCACTACTGAACGCCTACGACCTCGTCACGTTCTATATGGGTCAGACGACGACCGCTGCCCAGGTCAGGTCTGCGGCGGACAGTGCGAAAGCCAACGACCAATGGATCATCTTTACCTACCATGGAATTGATCCGAGCGGTATCATGGTCCGAAGACGTCACGCCAGCCAAAATGTCTACGCACCTCGACGCGCTGGCTGCTTCGGGTATTTCGGTGCTCACCGTCAACGATGCGCTGACTGCCTACGGCAGATGAGTGTGAGTGGGCGCATGCGTGACCGGCCGCGTTGCCGGCGCTGGTAGGCGTGCAGCGTGACGGAGAACTGCAGCCTGCCGACCGTTTCGTGGCAGATTCCTGGGTCCTGTCCCGACTGGGGTGACTCGACCCCCAGGTCGGTCTAGGCCGCGCCTGGTTGTTTCCACAGCCCGAATGGCCGACCGACTTGGTCCACAGGGCATCAGGACAGGCGATCTGCGCGTGCGTGGCTGTTCCAGGGTGTGGCCCTGGAGGTGGTCGGGGTGCGAGCGAAGGACGTTCTGGGTCGGGCCGGTGAGGACGCCGCGGCCCGGTTTCTCACCGATCTGGGCTATGTGGTGCTGGATCGCAACTGGCGCTGTGCGCTTGGGCGAGATCGACATCGTGGCCACCGACGGGACGAGCCTGGTGGTCTGCGAGGTCAAGACCCGAGGCGGCAGGGCCTACGGCACTCCGGCCGAGGCGGTCACCTACGAGAAGCTCGCCCGGCTGCGCCTGCTGGCGATCGAGTGGGTCAAGGCGAGCGCTGGCCGCTGGCCGCGGGTGCGCATCGACGTGATCGCGGTCGTGCGCACCGGCGGGAAGCTCGTGTGTGACCACCGGGTCGGGGTGGGCTGATGGGTCTGGCCCGCACGCATGCGGTGGCGTTGCTCGGCATCGACGGTGCCCTGGTGGAGGTGGAGGCGCACGTGGGCACGGGCCTGCCCAAGTTCGCGCTGGTCGGGCTGCCCGACACCGCCTTGCACGAGGCCCGAGATCGTGTGCGTGCCGCGATCGTCAATGCTGGTTACCCATTCCCTGACACCAAGCTCACGGTGGCGTTGTCACCCGCGACCTTGCCCAAGGCCGGCAGTCACTTCGACCTCGCGATCGCCGCCGCCATCGTGGCCGCGGGCGATCACGCGAACGGGACAGCGCCCGTGGCCGAGCCAGCAGGCCGCCGAACCGGTGGCAGCTTCCGAGTCCGAGGGCGTCGACCCCGAGGAGCTCCATGCGGAACCAGGGGAGTCGTCGACCTCGGCCGGATCGGCGACCACGAAGAGTGCGTTGCTGACGCCCGACCAGGTGGCCGACACCGTGTTCATCGGCGAGCTCGGGCTCGACGGCCGCGTCCGCCCGGTGCGCGGCCTGCTCCCGCTGGTGCTCGCGGCAACCCGCGCAGGCCGGACCCGAGTAGTCGTGCCCGCGGCCAATGCCGCCGAAGCCGCACTTGTCGACGGGGTGGAGGCCATCGGCGTGCACCACCTGCGGCAGCTCGTCGCGTACCTGGCGGGCGAGGAGCTCGGCGCAGAGGCTCCCGTCCGGGCCGTGGCCGCCCCGGCCGGTCCCAGGTCGACACCCATGCCCGGGCCCGACCTCGCCGATGTCCGCGGCCAGGCGCAGGCACGGTTCGGGCTCGAGGTCGCCGCCGCCGGCGGCCACCACCTGCTGCTCATCGGTCCGCCCGGAGCCGGCAAGACCATGCTCGCGACCCGCCTGCCCGGCCTCCTCCCCGAACTCGACCTCGCCCGAGCGCTCGAAGTGACCGCCGTCCACTCGCTGGCCGGCACCCTCGACGGCTCGGCCCAACTGATCCGCCAGCCACCCTTCGTCGATCCGCACCACACCGCCACCGTCGCCTCCCTCATCGGCGGCGGCAGCCGACTCGCCCGCCCCGGCGCCGTGAGCCTCGCCCACGGCGGCGTGCTCTTCCTCGACGAAGCGCCTGAGTTCCGGCCTGCCGCGTTGGAAGCACTCCGGCAGCCGATGGAAGGCGGCGAGGTGCTCATCGCGCGGGCCGCCGGTGTGGCCCGGTATCCGGCGGCGTTCCAGCTGGTCCTGGCCGCGAATCCCTGTCCCTGCGGGCAGGCCGGCACCCGCGCCGGGTGCACCTGCCCCCCGCAGTCTCGGGCGCGTTATCTCGCCCGGCTGTCCGGGCCGGTGCGCGACCGCATCGACATCTCCTGGCAGATGCAGCCGGTGAGCCGGGCGGATCTGCTGGCCGAGTCGGGCGAGCCGGAGGCGAGCGCACCGGTGGCCGCCCGGGTGCTCGAAGCCCGCGACCGTCAACGTGCCCGGTTCGGTCGGGCGGTGACCAACGCGGCGGTGGCAGCCGCGCACCTGCGGCGACACCATCCACCCGACTTGGCCGGTCGGTCGATCGTGGAGAGAGCGGTCGGGCGCGGTCTTCTGTCGGCACGCGGCGCGGACAAGGTGGTGCGCATCGCCTGGACCGTCGCGGATCTGAGGGGCGTCGGCCGGCCTGGCATCAGTGAGTGTGCGATCGCGCTCACGTTGCGGCTGGGCGAGCCGACGGACGGGTTCCGGGGCGTGTCGGCATGACGGCCGACGACACGGACCGCCGCGCGCGACTGGCCCTGATGCTCGCCGCCGAGCCGGGCAACGCGCGGCTCCTGGAGCTGGTGGAAGACGACGGCGCCGCGTTCGTCGAACAGCGCCTGCGGTCCGGCCACCTGCACGGACCCGGGCTGGCGCCGGTGGCTGAGCGGCTGGCTGCGGGACTCGACATCGCCACGCAGGACCGGATGGCGGCGGCCGCGGGCGCACGGCTGCTGTGCCCGGGCGACGAGGAGTGGCCGTCGGCGCTCGATGTGCTCGCCGAGGTGACCGACGGCGAGGGCCAAGGTGGCCGGCCACTCGGGTTGTGGGTGCGCGGCGGTGCGTTGGGGACCCTCGGACCGGCCGTTGCCGTGGTGGGATCGCGCGCCGCCACCGACTACGGCGCGTGGATGGCTGCCGACTTGGCGGCGGACCTTGCCGGTCACGGCGTGGCCGTGGTGTCTGGTGGCGCGTACGGCATCGACGGCCATGCGCACCGAGGTGCCTTGGTCGCGGGCGGCCTGACAGTGGCGGTGCTGGCATGCGGGGTCGACGTGGCCTACCCCCGGCAGCACGAGCCATTGCTCGAGCGCATCGTCAGCACCGGCGGAGTGTTGGTGAGCGAGGCGCCGATGGGCGCCACCGCCCGCCGGAACCGCTTCCTGGTTCGCAACCGCCTCATCGCCGCGCTCGCGCTCGGCACGGTAGTGGTCGAGGCAGCGGCCCGGTCAGGCGCACTGAACACGGCGAACTGGGCAGACAGGTGCAGCCGCCCGACGTTCGCCGTGCCAGGACCAGTCGCCTCAGCGTTGTCTGCCGGGACCCATCGCCTGGTCCGTGAGCGGGGTGCGGTGCTGGTGACCAGCGCGGCCGACGTTCTCGAAGACCTCGGGCTCGCCAACGCCGGAGCTGACACCGACGAGCCACGCCAACCCACCCTCATGGTGGGGCGCGTCCCCGAGCTGTCGCCCAACGCGTCCCAGGTTCTTGCGGTGATGCAACGCAACGGCGCCGTCGATGTCGCGGCGCTGTCGCGGGGAAGTGGCCTGGCCGTTTCGGAGATCCTCGCGACGGTTGCGGAACTGGCGCTGGCCGGCCTGACCGACACCGACGGCGCGAGCTACCGCCTCACTGCGGCCGGACGTTCGAACATCCAGCGCCCGTAGGAAACTGCGGCTCGCGATAGCCGCGCAGACGCGACACTCACGGCGCTTGCTCCGGCGGGTAGGCAGGACCGCAAGTTTGCCTTGGAGGTTGTGGCGCAGGTCACACCGGCGCACACTCATCCCGGCACAAACGGGCAACGGGTGGTGATCGGATGCGATCTGCCCCTAAGGCGTTAGCGACGTGACAATCGCAGCGACCGGCGGAACTGGTGCTGGTGACACCGTCGACGAGGTGAGCGCCCTGCGGGGCGAACTCGCAGAGGCTCGCCAGCAGTTGGATGCCACCGGCGAGATCCTGCGCGCGATGGGCACCTCGTCGGATCTGCAGGGTGTGCTGGCCGCGGTCGTCGAAAGCGCCCGGCGGCTCTGCCGGGCCGACACTGCCCAGATCTACCTCCTCGTAGAGGGCGTGTTCAAGGTCGCCGTGGCCGTGGGCGCATCCGACGAGTACCGCCAATACCTGGCAGAGCACCCGATGGTCGCTGACCGGGCGACGCTCGCGGGCCGGGTGGCCCTCGACCGGCGGGCCCAGCAGATCCCCGATGCCCTCGCCGACCCCGAGTACGGACGACCAGACGTCCAACGCGTCGGTGGCTTCCGAACCACCCTCGGCGTGCCCATGATCGTCGAGGACGAGGTCATCGGCGTGCTGTCCCTGTGGCGCAGTGCGGTCGACCCCTTCAGCGACCGCGCCATCGAACTCGTCACCACCTTCGCTGCGCAGGCAGGACTCGCCATCCGCAGCGTCGATCTCGTGCAGGCGTTGAAGAACCGGACCAACGAGCTCGCCGTCAAGGTCGAGCAGCTCGAAGCGCTGCGACAGATCGGCCAGGCCGTGAGCTCCAACCTCGACCTCGATGCCGTCCTCACCAGCGTCGTGGCCCACTCGGTGCAGCTCTCCGACACCGACGGCGGATCGCTTCTGGAGTACTACGACGATCTGCGCGAGTTCCGCATCCGCGGCGCCTTCGGCACCGAACCGGCACTGCTCGAGGCACTGCAACGGCATCCGCATCACCTTGGACGACACGCTGGTCGGCCGGGTCTGCCGGGACAGGGAACCCCGCGGCGTGGCCGATCTGGATGACACCGAACTCGATGTGCATCTCGCGCAACTGCACGCAGCTGGTTGGCGATCAGTGCTCGCCGTCCCGATGCTGCACGAGGGCGACATCGTCGGTGCGCTCTGGTCGTGCAGGCGCCGTCGCACCGGCGACTTCTCCGCCGACACCATCGACATCCTGCAGACCTTCGCCAGCCAGTCCGCACTGGCGATCGTCAACGCGCGCCTGTTTCGGGAGCTCGAGCAGAAGTCCGGTGAGCTTCAGGTCGCCAGCCGGCACAAGTCGGAGTTCCTCGCGAGCATGTCGCACGAACTCCGCACGCCGCTCAACGCGGTGATCGGCTTCTCAGAGGTCCTCTTGCAGCGCATGTTCGGCGACCTCAACGACAGGCAGGACGAGTACGTCCGCGACATCCTCGAGTCGGGACGCCACCTGCTCGAACTGCTCAACGACGTGCTGGACCTGTCGAAGGTGGAAGCCGGGCGCATGGAGCTGGAGCCGACGTCGTTCTCTGTTCGGCCGGCCCTCGAGTACAGCCTCACGCTGGTGCGTGAACGCGCCGCCGGGCACGGCATCTCGCTCAGGCTGGAGGTCGACGACTCCGCCGACGTCATCGAGACCGACGAGTTGCGCTTCCGTCAGGTGGTTCTCAATCTCGCGTCCAACGCGGTCAAGTTCAGCCACGACGGTGGCGAGGTCGTGATCCGGGCATGGCGGGAGGATGACGAGCTGCGCGTCACCGTCTCGGACAAGGGCATCGGTGTGCCGCCGGAGGATCGGGAGCGCATCTTCGAGTCGTTCCAGCAAAGCGGTCGACAGACGGGCCTGAACGAGGGCACCGGATTGGGTCTGACGCTGTGTCGGCGAATCGTCGAACTCGCTGGTGGGCGGATGTGGCTCGAGAGCGAGGTCGGCGTCGGCAGCGTCTTCGGGTTCTCGATTCCCACAGTCGGCACGGCCAGCACGGATGACCTCGATGCTGCGGTGGCGAGTGACCCTGGGCAGGTGGTGGTCGTCGTCGAGGACGACAAGGCGTCGCTGGAGCTCATCAGCCTGTTCCTCGACTCGGCAGGGATCCGGGTGGTGCCCGCGCGCAACGGTGCCGACGGACTCGCCGCCGTGCGGCGGCACCAGCCTGCGGCCGTCGTCCTCGACATCAGGCTGCCTGGCATGGATGGCTGGCATGTCCTGGAGGAGCTCAAGTCCGATCCGGTGACAGAGCCTGCTCCCGTGGTCGTGGTGACGATCCTGGACGAGCGACCGCAGGCGATGGCCCTGGGCGCAGCCGAGTACATCGTCAAACCGGTGGGTCGGGAGGGCCTTCTCGACGCACTCGGTCGGGTCGGAGTCCATGCTCGATCGGCGAACGGTGATGACATGTCGGGGGAGGCACAGTGACCGAGGCGACGATCCTGGTGGTCGAGGACAACGAGCGGAACCTCAAGCTGGTCAGGGATGTCTTGCAGTACGCCGGCTTCGACGTGGTTGCCGCCGAGTCAGCTGAACGCGGGATCGAGCTTGCGCTGCAGTGCCCGCCGGACCTGATCCTCATGGA
Source organism: uncultured Actinomycetota bacterium (assembly GCA_963724495.1). Lineage (GTDB taxonomy): Bacteria > Actinomycetota > Actinomycetes > Propionibacteriales > DAIQRJ01 > CAVRUZ01. The sequence goes on from CAVRUZ010000002.1 coordinate 338,883, forward strand.
CCTGCAGCTACCGGGAATGGACGGCACCGAGGCGATGCATCAGCTCCGCATGTCGTCACGCACCAGTGCGGTACCCATCGTGGCGGTCACAGCACAGGCGATGAAGGACGACCGCCGGCTCGCCCTCGATGCCGGCTTCGACGGCTACATCGAGAAACCCATCAGCGTTCCCGCACTGCCACGGCAGGTGCGGGGCTTCCTACTCCGAGACGGGGAGCCCAAGCCGTGACCGACGAGGGAACGGTGCTGGTCGTCGACGACCTCCCGCAGAACGTGCGCCTCCTCGACGCGATCCTGAGCCCGCGCGGATACGAGGTGATCGGTGTCGGCTCCGGCGCGGAAGCCATCGCCGTGCTCGGCGAGCGGACACCCGACATCGTTCTGCTCGACATTCTCATGCCCGGCATGGACGGGTACGCCGTTTGTCGCCACATCCGCGAGGAGCCGGCCACGGCCTTCCTCCCGGTCGTGATGATCACGGCCAGCGGTGACCAGGAGAAGGTGCGCGCCATCGAGGTCGGGGGCCGACGACTTCATCGCCAAGCCGTTCCAGCAAAGTGAGCTGTTGGCTCGGGTGCGGTCGCTGATCCGCATCAAGCGCTACCACGACACGGTCGTCGCCCAGGCCTCGGAGCTCCGGGCCTGGAACGCCCAACTGGAAGCGCGAGTGACGGAGCAGGTGACCGAATTGGAGCGGGTCAACCGGCTGCGCCGGTTCCTTTCGCCCCCGCTCGTGGATCTCATCGTCGATTCTGGTGACGAATCGATGCTGGGGAGCCACCGCCGGGAGATTGTCGTGCTCTTCTGCGACCTACGCGGGTTCACCGCATTCGCGGAGGTTTCCGAGCCGGAGGAGGTCATGGCGGTCCTCAGTGAGTATCACGCGGCGAACGGCGACCTGATTCACCGATTCGAGGGGACCCTCGAACGCTTCACCGGTGACGGGTTGATGGTCTTCTTCAACGATCCAGTGCTTTGCGACGACGCACCACTCCGTGCGATCAGGATGGCCGTGGCCATGCGATCGCGCGTGCAGGACTTGACGCGGGCGTGGGCGGTGCGGGGCCATGACCTGGGGTTCGCGGTCGGAATCGCCCAGGGATTCGCCACGATGGGCCGGATCGGCTTCGAGGGCCGGTTCGACTATGCCGCGATCGGCAGCGTGACCAACCTCGCCAGCCGGTTGTGTGGCAGAGCCCGTGCGGACCAGATCCTCGTCACCCAGCGCGTGCACGCTGCGGCCAGGAGACCAGTCGCGAGCGTCGGCCTCGGTCCCATGTCCCTGAAGGGATTCAGCCGGGACACACACGTCTACGACATCTGGGTCTCAACGCAGCACAGGTGTCCCGTAGCTGCGGATTCCCTTTCGACACGGGAGAGTGCCATGACACTGACGACATCGAGCGCGACCCTCTCGAGCCTCGACGAGGACCAGCGCTACGAGTACTTCGATCGGCTGCAGGCGCGGCTGCCGCAGGTCTGGGAGCGGATGCGGCTCAACGAGGAAGGCGAGTCGGTCGTGGTCGTCCCCTCGGTGACCCTTGATCGCGTGACGACGGGGAGCGGCTCGCTCGCGCAAGCTATGGAGGAGCGCTATCTGTTTCTCCTTCTGTTGTTACGCGAACCTCGCCTCCGGATGATCTACGTGACGTCGATGACGGTCGATCCGGCCATCATCGAGTACTACCTCGCCTGCTCCCCGGCATCATTCCGAGTCACGCCCGCTCTCGGCTCTCGCTGGTGTCGGTGAACGACTCCTCCCCACGGCGAGGAGCTCATCAGCGGCACCGACTGCGCAGCCCCAGCGTCCAGCTGCGCGTGCTTCCGGGCGGCAAGGTGGAACTGCTGTCCACCCATGACCAGCTGCTCGGTGGACCGTCGGGACAGAGCTATCTCGGCTGTCGATTCCCGGCCGACTTCGCCTACGCGCGGGCGATCAGCCACGAGTCCATGAAAGTGGGCGAGCGCCTCGCCCGCGAAGGTGTCCTCGGCCGCTTCGCGCTCGACTTCGTGACGGTCAAGGACGCGGCCGGTGAGTGGTCGCCGTATGCCATCGAGATCAACCTGCGCAAGGGCGGAACGACCCATCCATTCCTCACCCTGCAGTTCCTCACCGACGGCCGGTACGACGCAGCGACCGGGCTGTTCATGACGCAGGCCGGCCGGGAGAAGCATCTTGTGGCCACCGACCACTTCGAGTCCGATTCCCTGCGTGGACTGAGTATCGACGACCTCTTCGACATCGTTGCGAGGCACGGGCTGCACTTTTCGGCGAGCAGACTGGGGTCACAGTTGTGCTCGCAGCAGAGATGCGCGTTGTCGCGAATAGCGGCTCACGGACAGTCGCGCCGGGCCAGTCGGACGTGGGCGACGCCGCTAGCCCTTCCCGGATGCGGCCCTCCACGAGGACCGGAAGGGCGCCGCCTCCTGCATGAGGGGCGGGATTCACGCAGCGTGCCCGAGGCGCGATGAGTCCCTCGACCGCGGCCCGGTCGCTTGAGCCTCGGAGAGCATGAGAGGAAGGTGGAAGCTCCGTGTCAGACCGTGGACGTTCGTCCGCGCACGACCGGATCGACGCCAGGCCCGGGAGGTGCGATGGACGACCTGTCGCCCGCCTATGAGCAGGTGCTGTCCGAGTACGCCCGGCACCTGAGCGCCGAGCGGAACCTGTCCGCGCACACGCTGCGGGCCTACGTCGGCGACGTGCGGTCGATGTTGGGTCACGCTGAGCGGAGCGGCGCCACCGACCTGAACCAGATCACCCTCCCGACGCTGCGGAGCTTCCTTGCTCAGCAGCAGAGCACCGGCCGATCGCGCACGACGGTCGCCCGCAGGGCCACGGCCATCCGGGTGTTCCTGGCCTGGGCCGCCGCCACCGGCCGGATCGGCAGCGATCCCGCGACTTCGCTGCTCCGCCCGAAGGCGAGCAAACATCTGCCGCCCGTGCTGCGTGCCGCCGACGCCACGGCTGTCATCGACCTGGCCGGGACCGCTGTCGGCGAGGGCAAGGAACCGCCGACCGCGACCGTGATCCGCGACCGCGCAGTGGTGGAACTGCTCTACGCAACCGGGATGCGCGTCGGCGAGCTGTGCGCGCTCGACCTCGACGACATCGACGACGGCCGGCGTACCCTCCGCGTCTTCGGCAAGGGTCGCAAGGAGCGGACGGTGCCCTTCGGTGTCCCTGCCGAGCGGGCACTGCACGACTGGCTGATGTCCGGACGACCGCAGCTGGCGGTGTCGACCTCACCGCCGGCCGTGTTCCTCGGCAGCCGGGGCGCCCGACTGGGTCAGCGCCAGGTCCGCGCACTCGTGTACCGGCTCACCGAGTCGGTCGCTGCTGTCCGGATGGGCCCGCACGGCCTGCGCCACAGCGCCGCTACTCATCTGCTCGAGGGCGGCGCCGACCTCCGGTCGGTGCAGGAGTTGCTCGGGCACGCGTCACTGGCGACGACCCAGCTCTACACCCACGTGTCGGCCGACCGGCTGCGCAGCGCGTTCACCCAGGCTCATCCGCGCGCCTGACAACCCAGAGACCTCACTGCCGCCGGCGACTGGTCAGCACCGTCAGCGCTGCGCCACCGGCGGCCAGACCCCCGAGGACCACAACCGCTGGCATGGCATGACTCGTCGTCGAGCCTCGCGGATGAGCTGCCGGATCGGGAGAGCTGACCCTCGGCGGTTTCCAGGCCCGCTGGACGGGAGTAGAGATCAGTCCTGGTCCAGCGGGGGCAACCGGGACTTTCTCGAGCGGCAGCAGGCGAACAGGGCCAGCGCCAACCACCGACAGCGGATCGAGGTACGCATCCCCGCGTACCAGCCCCCAGTGCAGGCAGGCACGCGGGAGGCAGTGACCGCCGATCAGGTCGAGGGTGGCGATCACGACTCCGACGTCCACGCGGTCGCCGACGGCAACGCTCGGTTTCACCGGTTCGTACGTAGTGCGCAGCGTCCCGTGAGTCACCGTGACGACTCCGCGCCCCGCGAGCACCCCGGCGAACGTGACCACGCCGGCACCCGCTGCATGCACGTCGTCGCCCAACCCACCCCGCAGATCCACGCCTCGGTGACCGCTGCTCCAACGGTCCTCGGGCAGGTCGAAACCGTGTGCGACCTCATTCGGCGCGGGGCGGAGCGGCCACTGCCACGATGTCGCCCCGGTGGAGTCCGGAGCCGACTGAGCCACACCTGGAACCCAGGCGAGCAGAACGGCTAGCCAGGCGACGATCAGGAGTCGAAGCAGGCGTCGGCCCGCCGGGCCCGCAGGCAGTCTGGTTGTACTCACGTCGCCGAGGCTGGCGCAGGCATCCGACGGTCCTCAGGGTCCGCCACGACCCTGTGGATGCAGGCGACCAGAACGGCGACCTGTGGACGCTTCTGCACCCCGTTCGCGGAGTCGGCTCCAGCCGTTGCCATGGCGTAAACTCAGCGACTGCGTCTCGCAACAGCGAGTCGACTTCGCATGTCCGCACTCCGGTGACGCCGTTTCGGCCGAACCAGGGCGTGACCTCACGGTCCCGGCAGGTAGTTGGAATTCACTGCCGGGTAGGTCCACGTCGCGGACGTCAGGCGCCGGCAACGCCGGCGACAACCGAATCACGAGGAGTACCACATGGCCGTCGTCACCATGCGACAGCTGCTGGAGAGCGGTGTCCACTTCGGGCACCAGACCAGGCGCTGGAACCCGAAGATGAAGCGCTTCATCTTCACCGAGCGCAATGGCATCTACATCATCGACCTGCAGCAGTCGCTCGACTACATCAACGATGCATACGCCTACGTCAAGGATCTGGTCGCCAAGGGCGGCACGATCCTGTTCGTCGGCACGAAGAAGCAGGCCCAGGAGGCCATCGCCGAGCAGGCGACCCGCGTCGGGATGCCCTTCGTCAACCAGCGCTGGCTTGGCGGGATGCTCACCAACTTCACCACCGTGCACGGCCGGCTCCGTCGCCTGGCCGAGCTCGAGGAGATCGACTACGACGACGTCGCAGCGTCGGGTCGCACCAAGAAGGAACTCCTGCAGATGCGCCGGGAGAAGGAGAAGCTCGAGCGCACGCTCGGCGGTATCCGGCGGATGTCGAAGGTGCCCCAGGCGATCTGGGTGGTCGACACCAAGAAGGAGCACCTGGCGATCGACGAGGCCAAGAAGCTCGGCATCCCGATCGTCGGCGTCCTCGACACCAACTGCGACCCCGACGAGGTCAACTACGCGATCCCCGGCAACGACGACGCGATCCGGTCGGTGGCGCTGCTCACCCGGATCATCGCCGACGCCGCAGCCGACGGCCTGATGTCACGGGCCGGCAGCTACGACGCCTCCGAGGAGGGGTCCGCGGAGATCGGTGCCGACGAGCCGCTGGCCGAATGGGAGCGCGAGCTGCTGTCGGGCACCGAGGCAACCACGCCGGCTGCCGAGGCACCCGCTGCTGACGCGTCGACTCCCGCTGCCGACACACCTGCTCCGGTCGCCGATGCCGACACCCCGGCCGCGGATGCGGGCACACCGGACGCCGCACCGGCCGAGGCTCCCGCCGCAGCCGCCGCTCCCGCCGACACGGAGGAAGCGCCGACCGCGGACGCACCAGCCGCCGACAGCGACGACTCAGCCCCAGCCGCTCCAGCCGAGCAGCGGGTCTGATCGCGTCCGGACCGTCCCGCCGATCACGTCGGCGGGACGGTCCGACGCTCTCGGCACACGCACGCGCTGCGTGAGCCGACGCCGATACCCACCACAGCGCCACCCGACCCGTGCTCCGGGTCGACTGAGAAGAAGGACGACAGCCTCACCATGGCAATCACCGCCGCAGACGTGAAGAAGCTCCGCGACGCCACCGGCGCCGGGATGATGGACGCCAAGAAGGCCCTCACCGAGGCCGACGGTGACTTCGACAAGGCCACCGAGATCCTGCGCGTCACCGGCAGCGCCAAGGCGGCCAAGCGGGGGGACCGCACCGCCGCGGAAGGCATGATCGCCTCGGCCGGGAACGTGCTGGTGGAGGTCAACTGCGAGACCGACTTCGTCGCCAAGACCGACAAGTTCCGCGAGCTCGGGTCTGCGGTCGCCGCCGCTGCCGAGGCGTCCGGGGCCACCGACGCCGCATCTCTGCTCGCGGCTGACTTCGGCGACGGGCGCACGGTCGAGAAGGCACTGGTCGAGTCCGGTTCGGTCATCGGCGAGAAGCTCGCCGTCGGCAAGGTCGTCGCCTTCGCCGGCACCACCGCCACCTACTTGCACCGTCGCTCGGCCGACCTGCCGCCGGCAGTGGGTGTGCTGGTGGAGTTCACCGGCCCCGACGCCGACGCGGCCCGGGCCGCTGCCATGCAGATCGCCGCGATGCGTCCCGACTACGTGACCCGCGACGAGGTGCCGGCCGACGTGGTCGCCAAGGAGCGCGACATCGCCGAGCAGACGGCGCGTGCGGAAGGCAAGCCGGAGCAGGCCATCAGCCGCATCGTCGACGGCCGGCTCAACGGCTTCTTCAAGGACACCGTCCTCACCGAGCAGCAGTCGGTCACCCAGGGCGACAAGACCGTCGGTCAGCTGCTCCAGGCCGCCGGTGTCACCCTGACCCGGTTCGCTCGCCTCGAGGTCGGCCAGGCCTGACTCGAGTTCCCGCCTTCGCGGGCGCTCAGCACATCTGCCGCGGCCACACCGGCCGTCGGATCGTTGCCATGACTCGTTCGTCGCACTGAACCCCTCGACCGCCCCGCGCAGACGTGATCGGCTGGCGCCGGGACGGATGGGTACGGTTCAGGGGCCGGCACCGCCTTGTCGCGTCCTGCGCCGCTCGCTCGGCGCGGCCGGCAGGGCACCGAGTGCCCGCGAAACGACGATTCTGATCGATCCTGGTGGCTATGGAGGCAAGCAGATGACCATCGAGTCCGCACTGTCAGAGGCACGAACGAAGATGGCCAAGGCGATCGAGGTCGCCAAGGAGGACTTCGGGTCGATCCGGACCGGCCGCGCGCACCCGAGCATGTTCGCCAAGATCCAGGCCGAGTACTACGGGTCGCCCACCCCGCTGCAACAACTGGCCACCCTGCAGGTCCCGGAGGCCCGGATGATCCTCATCCAGCCGTTCGATCCGAGCGCGATGGCCGGGATCGAGAAGGCGATCCGGGAGTCCGATCTCGGCGTCAACCCCAGCAACGACGGCAAGGTGATCCGCGTCGTGCTGCCCGAGCTCACCTCTGAGCGGCGCAAGGAGTACGTGAAGCTGGCACGGACCAAGGCCGAGGAGGCCAAGGTGTCGGTGCGCACGATCCGGCGGACCGCCAAGGAAGCCATCGAACAGCTCAGTAAGGCCGGCGACGTCGGTGAGGACGAGGCCTCGCGCGCGGAGAAGCAGCTCGACACGTTGACGAAGCGCAACACCGACGAGGTCGACGAACTGCTCAAGCACAAGGAAGTTGAGATCCTCGAGGTCTGAAGCAGTCGGCCCCCTAGGCGAGCGGTGGATGCGATGACAGCGACTCCCGGCCCGCCGGTAGCCGCGGCCACGCACGGCCGGGCCGGGCGCAACCTCGGCGCAGCCACCGCCGTGGGCGTCGGGCTCGGGGCCGTGGTGGTGGCATCGCTGTTCGTCTACACGCCCGCGTTCTCACTGTTCGTCGCTGTGGCGATGGTGCTGGGGGTCCTGGAGATCAGCACGGCACTGGCCGGCGCGGACATCAACGTCTCCCGGTGGCCGGTCCTCATCGGCACGGTGCCGATGGTGGTCGGCGGCTACCTGTTCGGGCCGGAGTTCCTGCTGGGTGCCTGCGGCGTCACGGTCTTGCTCGGGTTCGGGTGGCGGCTGCCCAAGGGAGCGGACGGCTTCGTCGCCGACGCCACCGCGACCGTGTTCGTCACCGTGTACGTGCCGCTGATGGGTGGCTTCGCGGCCTTGCTGAGCCGCGGCGACGAGGGTCCGTGGCACGTTCTGGCCTTCCTCGCCTGTGTAGTCGCGAGCGACGTCGGCGGGTATGCCTCCGGCGTCCTGTTCGGTCGGCACTCGATGGCGCCACGGATCAGCCCGAAGAAGTCGTGGGAGGGGTTCGCCGGTGCTGCGGTGCTCACGCTCGTGGTCGGGAGCCTGGTGGTGGCGCTGGGAACGTCGCTGCCCTGGTGGGCCGGGACGGTGCTGGCCGCCGCTGTCGTCGCCACCGCCACCGTCGGCGACCTCATCGAGTCGCTGATCAAGCGCGACATCGGCGTCAAGGACATGGGCCACCTGCTTCCCGGTCACGGCGGGATCATGGACCGGCTGGACTCGATGCTGCCGAGTGCGGTGGTGGCCTACGTCGTGTTCGCGGCGGTCGAGTGGGCCCTTCGCGTCTGAGCATTGGCGAAAGCACCTGCGCCCACACGCGATCCTCCAGTGAACGGCAACGGCGGCCCCGCGCTGGGCGGGACCGCCGTTGTCCGTCTAGGTGCCAGACCGGGAGCGCCTCTCGGCGCAGGGGCCGCTCGAAGCGGCTGATGTTGGAGCCCGGGGCTACCGCGGCCTGACACCTCGCAGAAGTGTAGCGGCTGCGATCGGCGGGCTCGGAGGCCCGGCGGAGCCGTGGAAAGGTCAGGGGCCGCTTGCGTGCCTCGACGACCACGTTCAGACCAGCCGACCGACCCGGCAGGCCGCGGCGGCCTTGGACAGGTTGTCGGCCATGGTCAGGTTGCCGGCCGCGAGCTTGGCCTGAGCGGTGTCGTCGTCGTCGCTCCCGTGCACCCGGCCGGTCGACACCACCCGGCAGAACGACGCGGCCCGGTCGAGCGCGTCGGCGAGCGATCCGGCGAAGGCGGACGAGAGGACCTGCTCGACCAGGGCGACCACGGCATCGGGAGTGGGCGGCTCGGCGACACCGGCGACCACGTTGTGCACCTCCGCCTGGTAGCGACCGCTGGCATAGAAACGGCTGACGTCGCCGGGGTTGTGCAGGACCCATTCGCGCAACAGCGCCAGCTGATACAGCGCGCCGGGCAACGACACCGCGGGGGCCTGCGACCACAGCGTGGCCAGTTCGGTGATCCCCTCCGACCGCAGGTAGTCGCGCAACCGGTCGGCGACCGCCTCGCCAGGCACGTCGACGGCTCCGGCCACCAGCGCGGCCGCCGTGCGGTGTGCCGCTTCCGTGCCTGTCTCGCCGGTGTGCGCCCACCCCTCGAGGTCGGGCAGTTGCACGGGCCGGTGCCACCGGGGCGGGTTGTCAGTCATCGCCGGACATCATCCCCCTCGCGTGGGCGGGAGCGAAACTCACGAATCGTGTGGAACGCGGCGGGCATGGGACCATCGACGACGCCATGACCTCCGCTGCTGCCGACCCCAGTGTCCACATCGAAACCGGTGCGCCCTCCGATCCAGGAGACCGCCCGGTGCTCGAGTTCGCATCACCGCGACGCGGCCGGCCACCACTCCACTTCGCCGACCTGGATCCGGCCGACCGGCGCGACGCGGTCGCACGAACGGGTCAGGCGGGCTTCCGGGCCAAGCAACTCGCTGTTCAGTACTTCGGGCGGCTGACGTCGGACCTCGAGGCGATGACCGACATCCCGGCAGCGGCTCGCGCCTCGCTCGCACCGCTTCTTCCGCCGCTGCTCACCGAGGTGCGCACGCTGGCTGCCGACGACGGGACCACGCGCAAGGCGCTGTGGCGACTCCACGACGGTGCGCTGGTGGAGAGCGTCCTCATGCGCTATCCCGACCGGGCGACGGTGTGCATCTCCAGTCAGGCGGGCTGCGGGATGGCCTGCCCGTTCTGCGCGACCGGCCAGGCCGGGCTCACGCGCAACCTGTCGGTGGCCGAGATCGTCGACCAGGTGGTCCGGGCCGCAGCGGACATGCGCGCCGGCGTCGTCGCTGGTGGACCCGGGCGACTGTCCAACGTCGTGTTCATGGGCATGGGCGAGCCGCTGGCGAACTACAAGACGGTGGCCAAGGTGCTGCACCGGCTCGCCGATCCCACGCCGGACGGACTCGGCCTGTCCGCGCGCAACATCACCGTCTCCACGGTCGGGTTGGTCCCGCGGATGCACGACCTCGCGGCCGAGGGTCTGCCGGTGACGCTCGCGGTCTCGCTGCACGCCCCGGACGACGAACTCCGCGACGAGCTGGTGCCGGTGAACACGCGATGGAAGGTCGCCGAGGTGCTCGAGGCCGCCTGGGAGTACACGGCGGTCACGAACCGCCGCGTGTCCATCGAGTACGCCATGATCCGCGACATCAACGACCAGGCCTGGCGGGCCGATCTGTTGGGTCGACTGATCAAGGGCCGGCTCGTGCACGTGAACCTCATCCCGCTGAACCCGACGCCGGGGTCCAAGTGGACCGCGTCACGGCCCGCCGACGAGCGTGCCTTCGTCCGCACGCTCGAGGGCCACGGGGTCTCGGTGACTGTCCGGGACACCCGCGGTCGTGACATCGACGGGGCCTGCGGCCAGCTGGCCGGCGCCGAACTGGGCTGACGTCGCCGCCGCACGGCATCCCGCAGCTGCGACCCAGAACATGCAGCGGGAGGCCGCAAAGCGGACAGGTTGGGGCATGTCGGGTCTGCAGCAGGACGCGCTGCATGTTTCCCGCCGGTGGGCGGCCGGTGGTGGGCCTCGTAGACGACGGTGCTTGGCCGACCAAGGCGCCGCGACAGATCGCCGCGTCCCGGCAGCCCGCGTGCCACGAAACATGCACCCGGCGTCGCCCGGCATCCGGTTTGTCCTGGCTTGGCCGCTTTGCCGCCGACCCGTGCATGTTTCCCGTCGGTCGCCCGTCCGGACCGGACCGCGGCGAGACATGGCGGCCGTCGGGCAGCACCAGCAGGACACTGTCCGATCTGCCAGCTGCGTGTGGATATGCCACAGTGTCCGGTATGCCGCAGTCCGACGCTGGTCTCGCCGTGGCACCGCCGCCCGGTCCGTTGGATCCGGTGGCGGTCCGCCGGGTGCTGACGCTCTCGTGCCCTGACCGGGTAGGCATCGTCGCCGCGGTATCCGCCTACCTCGCGGAGCTGGGCGGGAACATCCTGGAAGCCCAGCAGTACAGCGACGTCGACACGGCCAACTTCTTCATGCGCGTGGTGGTCGAGGGCCCAGCCGGAGCCTTCGACGTTGAGGTGTTCCGGCAGTCCTTCGCCGCAGATGTCGCCGCTCGCTTCACGATGGACTTCACCGTCGCCGATCCCGCGGTGCCACGACGGCTGATCGTGCTCGTCAGCCGGCTTGATCACTGCCTGGTCGACCTGTTCTACCGATGCCGGACCGGCTCGGTGCCGGCCAACATCGTCGCGGTCGCGGGCAACCACGACATCCTGCGGCCGCTGGTCGAGTCGGCCGGTATCCCCTTCCACCACGTGCCGGTCACGGCGACGACCAAGGAGGCGGCCGAGGAGCGCCTCCGGGAGATCGCCGCGGACGCCCGCGCCGAGGCCTGGGTGCTGGCCCGGTACATGCAGATCCTGTCGCCCGGCCTGTGTGCCGACCTGCGGGGCAAGGCGATCAACATCCACCACAGCTTCCTGCCGTCGTTTCGTGGAGCGAGGCCCTATCACCAGGCCTACGCCAGGGGAGTGAAGCTCATCGGCGCGACCGCCCACTACGTGACCGCTGACCTCGACGAGGGTCCGATCATCGAGCAGGAGGTGGCGCGGGTGACGCATTCGGCCCGGTCGGAGGAGCTGGCGGCCGTCGGCCGCGACCTGGAATGCCAGGCGCTGGCTCGCGCCGTGCGCTGGCACGTGCAGAACCGGGTGATCCTCAACGGGCACAAGACCGTGGTGTTCCCTTGAGCGGGATCCCGCCGCAGCGCGAGATCATCGTCCTGGGCTCCACCGGCTCGATCGGTGCTCAGGCGCTCGACGTCATCGCCGCCAGCCCGGAGCGGTTCCGCATCAAGGCCCTGCTTGCCGGCGGCTCGGACGTCGGCCTGCTGGCCAGGCAGGCCCTGGACACCGGCGCAGCTGTCGTCGGAGTCGCCGATGCCACCAAGGGCACTGAGCTCCACGATGCCCTTGCCGCGCAGGCGGACGGCCGCCCGATGCCCGACGTGGTGGCCGGCCCCGATGCAGCCACCGAGATCGCGGCCATGCCGGCCGAACCCTCGACCGCTCCCGGTGGGTGCGTCGTCCTCAACGGGATCAACGGCTCCATCGGACTGCGTCCGACACTCGCGGCACTGGCGGCCGGGCACACGCTCGCGCTCGCCAACAAGGAGTCGCTGATCACCGGCGGCCCGCTGGTCAAGGCGGCTGCTGCGCCCGGCCAGCTGGTCCCGGTCGACTCCGAGCACTCGGCCCTGGCCCAGGCACTGCGTTCGGGCACCGCGGCAGAGGTGCGGCGGCTGATCGTCACCGCGTCCGGCGGCCCGTTCCGCGGGCGTACCCGTGAAGAGCTCGCAGGAGTCACCGTCGAGCAGGCGCTGGCACACCCCACCTGGGCCATGGGGCCGGTCATCACGATCAACTCGGCCACGCTGGTGAACAAGGGCCTCGAGGTGATCGAGGCGCACCTGCTGTTCGACGTCGACATGGACGCCATCGACGTCGTCGTGCACCCGCAGTCGGTGATCCACTCGATGGTGGAGTTCGTCGACGGAGCGCTCCTGGCCCAGGCGAGCCCGCCCGACATGCGGCTGCCGATCGCGCTCGGACTGTCCTGGCCCGACCGGGTGCCGCGCGACGGCTACGGCTGTGACTTCACCGACCCGACGGCCTGGACCTTCGAGCCACTGGACCACGAGACGTTTCCGGCGGTTCGACTGGCACAGGAGGCAGGACGCCGAGGCGGGACCGCACCCGGCATCTACAACGCCGCGAACGAGGAGTGCGTGGCGGCTTTCCGGGCGTCCGCACTTTCGTTCACAGGTATCGTCGACACGATTGCCGCCGTGCTCGACGACGCCCGAAGCGACGGGATCGACACCGATGCCGGCTCGATCGATGCGGTGCTCGCAGCCGAGAACTGGGCCCGCGAACGAGCCAGACACCTGATCGGGGCTATGACCCCGGACCGACGGGGAGGGAACGAGAGCAATGTCCACGATGATCTCCGTCGGTGGAGCACTGCATGTTCTTCGTCGGCATCCTCGTGAGCATCGCCCTGCACGAGCTCGGGCACATGGTCCCGGCCAAGCTCTTCGGCATCAAGGTCACCCAGTACTTCGTCGGCTTCGGCCGCACGCTGTGGTCCCGTCGCCGGGGTGAGACCGAGTACGGCGTCAAGCTCATCCCCGCCGGCGGCTTCGTCCGCATCGTGGGGATGCTGCCGCCGACGGCCGACGGGCGGCAGCGCGGGTGGTCCACCGGTGCCTTCCAGTCGCTGATCGACGATGCCCGCCAGGCCTCCGCCGAGGAGATCGGTGCGGCCGACCAGCACCGTGCCTTCTATCGCCAGGCATGGTGGAAGAAGGTCATCGTGATGGCGGGCGGACCGACTGTGAACCTGGTCCTGGCGGTGATCCTGATCTCGATCTCGATGATGGGCATCGGCGTCTACCGCACGACCACCACGCTGTCGGGGGTCTCCGACTGCGTGCTGCCGGCCACCTCGCCCGCCACGACCTGTCCCGACGGCGCTCCGCTGTCACCGGCGAAGGCCGCGGGCCTTGAAGCCGGAGACCGGATCGTCTCGATCAACGGCGTGGCCATCGCGCAGCTGGCGCGATGCGCAGGACCAGATCCGGGCCGCCGCGGGCAAGACGGTCCCGTTCGTGGTCGAGCGTGACGGCGCGCAACTGGCCAAGCAGGTCTCGGTGGTCCCCAACCAGAGCCCCGACCTGAACGACCCCAGCAAGACCGTGACCGTCGGCTTCATCGGAGTGTCACCGGGGACCATCCGGGCTGCCGCGAGCGTCGGCGAGACCGCGGGCTATCTGCAGGACATGGTCGGCGCGACGCTCAACGCCATGTGGCACCTGCCGCAGCGCATGGTGAACGTGGTCAAGGCCGTCGGGGGAGAGCCGCGGTCGCAGGACTCGCCGGTGTCGGTGGTGGGCGCGAGCCGCGTGGCCGGGGAGATCGCGACCGGCGACGTCGGGCTGGGCACGCGCCTCATCGTCTCCGACCGGGTGGCACTGATGCTGACCGCGCTGGGCGGTCTCAACCTGTTCGTCGGCCTGTTCAACCTGCTGCCGCTGCTGCCGTTGGACGGCGGGCACATCTTCGGCGCCCTGTGGGAGGCGGCGAATCGCGGCATCGCCCGGCTCCGGCACAAACCCGACCCCGGCTACGTCGACATCGCCAGGGCACTCCCGCTCGTCTACGCGATCGCGTCGGTGCTGGTGGTGATGGGCGGCCTGCTGCTGGTCGCCGACATCATCAATCCCGTCCGGCTCGGCTGACCGCCGCGGCGTGTTCAGAACCTGAAAAGTGGCGGCTCGTTGCGCTGTGAGCACGCTCAGCGCGCCGATTGCGCCACTAGACACCAGTTTTCAGGGCTGCGACGTGTGCAGACGTCGAGGACACACTGAGCGCTGGTCGCCCTAGGGTGCGGCGATGGACGACTCCTCGCTGCTGCTCGCCGAGGCAGCTGTCATCCGCGGTGAGGACGCCGCGGGACTCGTGATCGGCTGCGTGCTCGCGGTGGCGCGGACGACCGCCGGTGTCGTCGCCAGCCGGCCGGGCGACACGCACCTGGCTCCAGGTGAACGCACCACGACGACGGGCTGCGTCAGCTACCTGATCGACGAGCGGCCCGCGGTGCCGGCGTTGCCATCGGGATACGAGCTGCGCACGGCCGATGCCGACGACTGGCTGGCGGCCAGGCGGCCGCCGGAGTGGGAGGCCGACGAGTGGTCCGACCTGCTGGCCGGACGGCTGGGGCCCGTGGGCAATCGTGACCGACACCGAAGGAGTGGCCTCGTTGTGCCACTGCGCCCGGCTGGCGACGGCTGGGGCCGAAGCAGGCGTCTACACCGCTGCAGCGCATCGCGGCCGCGGTCTCGCGCGGCTGGCCACCGCAGCGTGGGCAAGCCAGCTGTGGGATCGGGGAGTGCCGCTGTTCTACAGCCACGCCGAGGACAACGCCTCCTCCCAGCGGGTGGCCGAGGGACTCGGCCTGCGGCTGCTCGGCCGGTTGTGGTTCGTCACGCGGGCCGAGCCCGAGGCGTGACCCGGCGCAAGTCCTCAGGCTGTGACCAGGTCCTGGGTGAGGTGATCGAGCCGGTTGAGGAAGTGCAGGCTGGCGTGCCCGTCCACGAGTTCGAACTCGCTGATACCGGTGTTGTTGATCGTGAACCACCCGTGCCGGGCGACGGTGGAACCCATCAGCGCCGGGATCAGGTACTGCGTGAAGGCGCCGTGGGTGACCATCGCGACGACCTCGTCATCGCCGTGAGCCGCGAGACCGGCCACGACCTCGTCGGCGCGCGCCAGGGTGGCCGGGTCGTCCTCGACCGGGCCGGGCCACCAGCCGTGCGGTCCTGCGCTGTTGGGCAGAGTCAGCCGGTCACTCAGCGCCATCAGGTCGTGCGACGCCGCACCGGGGTGGGAGATCCGCTCGGTCCCGTCGGCGGAGAGGTCGAACAGCCCGGGGATCTCGATCAGCCGGTCGTGGCCCTGGAGCGGCAGGTCGAGCACGTCCGCGAGCGGGCCGGCGGTCTGGACGCAGCGGATGGCCAGGCTCGTGTAGAGCGTCGTAGCCGGCAGCCGGCTCCGGTCCCCGCGGATCCAGGCGGACAGTGCCGCCACCTGATCGTGGCCGAGGGCGGTGAGCGGTGCGTCCGGCGAGCGACCGTAGTCGTCGCCGTGTTCGGCCCAGGCCCGGTTGTTGGTCGACTCCGCATGGCGGATCAGGAAGAGACGCATGGCTCTAGCCTGCCCGAGGGTCGACGACTCTTCTGGCGCCGCGGCTGAAAGCACGGCTGCGTGGGCCTCAGGTTCGCCGGTTGCGCACCTTCCAGTCGGCGACGGCCGTGTCCACGTCGACGGTCCTGACCACTACCGGTGGACCGCCGCCGGGGTGCTGGCGGGCGTGCACGATGCGGGTGTTGAGTTCGCGGACCGCCTCGCGGACCTCACGTTCAGAGCGCATCGTGTCGAGGAGGTCGGGCAAGGTCTCCACGGCGCGCCGGATGGCAAGCCCGGTCGGCAGCGCGTCGGCCATCGAGATGCCCTCGCGCTCGACCCAGCTCTTGACCCACCAGTCAGGGTCATTGGTATTGCGCTTGGGTAGCGGCTTGCCGTAGCCGGGCAGGTCGTCCCAGTCGCCCCGCTCCTGTGCCTCGCGGATCTGCTTGTCGATGTACGACTCGTAGGCCATTGCTGCCTCCCGACGGATCACCCCGCGCGTGCCGCCGAGAATACCGAACGCGGTGCCCGGAGCGAGGCTCTCGAGTTGTGCCATCGGCCACACGACATGCTCCGGATCACGCTCGAACGCGAAACGGTCGGCAGGCACGGCAGCCTTTGCGATACTGGCTCCATGGCTGTTTCGCTGGGTATGCCCGCACCGCCGGCTCCGACGTTGGCGCCGCGTCGCAAGACCCGCAAGATCAAGGTCGGCAAGGTCGAGGTCGGGGGAGACGCCCCCGTGTCGGTCCAGTCGATGACCACCACCCTCACCTCCGACATCAACGCCACCCTGCAGCAGATCGCAGAGCTGACAGCCACCGGCTGCGACATCGTGCGCGTCGCGTGCCCGAGCCAGGACGACGCTGACGCCCTCGTCGCCATCGCGACGAAGTCGCAGATCCCGGTGATCGCCGACATCCACTTCCAGCCCAAGTACGTGTTCGCCGCCATCGACGCCGGCTGCGCAGCCGTCCGCGTGAACCCCGGCAACATCCGCAAGTTCGACGACCAGATCAAGGAGATCGCCCGGGCCGCCAAGGACCGCGGGACGTCGCTCCGCATCGGCGTCAACGCCGGTTCACTGGACCCGCGGCTGCTGAGCAAGCACGGGTCGGCAACTCCCGAGGCCCTCGTCGAGTCCGCCGTGTGGGAGGCGTCCCTGTTCGAGGAGCACGACTTCCACGACTTCAAGATCTCGGTCAAGCACCACGATCCGGTCGTGATGGTCCGGGCCTACCAGCTGCTCTCCGAACGAGGGGACTGGCCACTCCACCTCGGCGTCACCGAGGCGGGCCCGACCTTCCAGGGCACGATCAAGTCGGCGACCGCCTTCGGCGCTCTGCTGAGCCAGGGCATCGGCGACACGATCCGGGTCTCGTTGTCGGCCCCTCCGGTGGAGGAGGTCAAGGTCGGCATCCAGATCCTGCAGTCGCTGAACCTCCGGCCGCGCAAGCTGGAGATCGTGTCGTGCCCGTCATGCGGGCGTGCACAGGTGGACGTTTATAAGCTTGCTGACGACGTGACCGCAGGACTGGAAGGGCTGACCGTCCCGCTCCGGGTGGCCGTGATGGGCTGCGTGGTGAACGGACCGGGAGAAGCCCGGGAAGCGGACCTGGGTGTGGCGTCGGGCAACGGGAAGGGGCAGATCTTCGTGCGTGGCGAGGTCGTCAAGACCGTCCCGGAGGCACTGATCGTGGAGACGCTGATCGCCGAGGCCAACCGCCTGGCCGACGAGATGGGGGAGTCGGAAGAAGGCGGCGTCCCCTCGGTGTCCGTGAGCTGAGATGCGGGTGCAGACATGACCACCGTGCGGGCCCACGGTGCACGTCTGCTGACACTTCGGGACCGGCGGCTCATCGAGTCGGTGCTCGACGACGACCCGGTGACCAACGTCTTCCTCGACGCCAGGTTGCGCAGTGGGCTGGCGAAGGGTCACCTGGCCGAACGCCTGGCCGCCTACACCGACGCCGGCGGGGTGACATCGCTGTGCTGGCTGGGCGGCAACGTCGTGCCAACGGCCAACGCGAGCGATGAGGCGGCGGATGCGTTCAGTGGCATGGCCGGTCGATACACGGCCTGGTTCTCGAGCCTGTGGGGCCCCATCGGACCGGTGACGCGGATGTTCGAGCACCTCAGGGGTCAGTTGGACGAACCCCGCGCGGTCCGTTCGGAGCAACCGTTCATGGTCCTGCGGCAGGCGCCGCAGGTGGCACCCGACCCGCTCGCGCGACTCGTGACGATGGCCGACTTCGAGGCCTACTACCAGGCCTCGGTCGCCTTCTTCACCGAGGAACTCGGGGTGTCACCCGAGCGCGACGGCAGCAGCGGATACCGCGTCCTGGTGGCCGACCTGGTGAAGTCCGGCCGGGCTTATGCGCGGTTCGAGGGCGATCGCCTGATCGCCAAGGCCGATGTCGCGTTGATCGGTTCCGGTGCAGCGCAGGTGCAGGGCGTCTTTGTGGTGCCCGAACGTCGCGGTGAGGGCCTCGCCGGTCCGATGGTGTCGACGGCCTGTACGGCCGGTCTGGAGCTCGCGCCGGTGGTGACGCTGTACGTCAACGCATTCAATGTGGCTGCCCGGCGGGCCTATGCCCGGGTGGGCTTCACCGACCACGCCATCTTCCGCACCTACATGTGGTGAGCGGCCCGCTGGCCTGACCCGGACGCTGCCGTCGGGCCGATCCGCGAGCCTCCGGGCGACCCCCTAGCGTCAGTGCCTGTGACCGACTACGTGCACGACGAGTCCAGGCTCATCTCTCCGCCGTGGCAGGACGAACAATCCGACGTCCGGATCACCGGGGCGCGCGTGACCGTGACGAGTGTCGGCGGCCCGGCTCTGGTCGTGCTCCGCGTCGACACCAACCAGGACGGCCTGTACGGGCTCGGCTGCGCCACCTTCACCCAACGCGCAGTCGCGGTGCGGACGGCGATCGAGGAGTTCCTCATCCCGCAGATCATCGGACGGGATCCGGCGGACATCACCGACATCGTCAACGGGCTCTACGTTTCCTCCTACTGGCGTGGCGGGCCCGTGCTCAACAACGCCATCTCCGGTGTCGACCAGGCGCTGTGGGACATCAAGGGCAAGGTCGCCGGCCTGCCGGTGTGGCAGCTCCTGGGTGGCCGGGCCCGCCGAGCCGTTCCCGTGTACGCGCACGCGTCCGGACGGGACCTCGCGGAACTGACCGACAACGTCCGCTCGCTGAAGGAGCAGGGTTACCGCTACATCCGTGTGCAGATGGCGATCCCGGGAGCCTCGACCTACGGCGCCCGCCAGGCGGAGTCCGACACGATGGACGTCCACTACCCGGTGATCTCACCGAACGCGTGGGATCCCCTGCCCTACATCAAGATCGTGCCGGAGATGTTCGCGCACCTGCGCTCGGAGTTCGGCTACGAGATCGAGCTGCTCCACGATGTTCACAGCAGGCTGACACCGATCCAGGCGGTCGGACTGGCCAAGGACCTCGAGCCGTACAAGCTGTTCTTCCTCGAGGACCTGCTTGCGCCCGAGGACACCGAGTGGCTGCGCATGGTGCGGCAGCAGTGCTCCACGCCGATGGCCATCGGTGAGTTGTTCACCGACTACTCCGAGTTCGTCCCGCTGATGCGCGAACGCCTGCTGGACTTCGTCCGCATGCACATCTCCGACATCGGCGGACTGACACCGGCCTGGAGGGTGGCGAGCGCCTGCGAACTGCTGGGCATCCGCACCGCCTGGCACGGTCCGCCCGACCTCTCGCCGATCGGCCACAAGGCCAACCTGGCTCTCGACCTCGCCGCTCCGGCGTTCGGCATCCAGGAGCGGTACATGTCGAACGAGCTGGCACAGGAGATGTTCCCCGGTGCGCCCGTGGTGAAGGACACCTACAACTGGGCCTGGTTCGAGCCCGGCTGGGGATGCGACTTCGACGAGGCATTGGCGGCCAAGCATCCGGCGGATCCGCCGCTGACGCACGACAACTGGGCGCGCATCCGCGGTGTGGACGGGACCGTCCAGAAGCCCTGACGAACTGAGACGGGCGAGGCTCCGACGTCGCGTGGCTGGCGTCAGTCGGAGACCTGCCGGCCGACAAGAACCTCCGCCGCTGCGGTCAGGTTCGCTCGTGCGGCACCGCACGTACCGAGGAAACCTCCGCTTCCGGCGAGTGCCTGGTCATGTGGCATGCCGACGCCCACCAGCAGCAGGTTGGGTGCGGCTGTCTGCAGCTGGCGCAGTGCTTGGCGCTGGTCGTGATCGCGGTACGCGTCACGCACCACGACGACGAGGTGGCGACCGACGCTCGCGCGTACAGCCTCATCCAGAGCCTGACCCGTGGCCGCCGCACCACGGAGTTGCACCCCGTCGGCACTCGGATCGAGCCTTTGGACCACCGTGAGCAGGCTCCCCGCCTCCGAGTCCACGCCTCGCCGGGGGCCGGCGAGCTCCACGACGAAGAGGGACTGCGCAATCGGGAGGCTGGCGGCCACGACCACCAGCGCGCGCCTGGCCGCCTCCATTCCTACGCCAGGCGAAGGCTGCGCCCGGTCCGGAGCCAGCGGTGCCGCGGCCAGCCGGCCGACCCTGTCGGCTGCCTCGGCGAGCCGGGGTTCGGGCAGGCGGCCGGATCGGACGGCGGCCACCAAGGCGTTGCGCATACCCAGCTGGGTTGGGATGTCGGAGTTCACGCACAGCATGTCGACGCCGGCACCGCATCGCCCGCACACCTGCCTCCTCGAGGCCGTAGGTGTCGGCAACCGCGCGCATCGTCATCGAATCGCTGATCACCAACCCGTCGAATCCGAGGTCGGTGCGAAGTAGGTCGGTGACGATCCGGCGGCTGAGCGTCGCCGGATGGTCGTCCAGCTCACCGAAGACGATGTGGGCGGTGAGGACACAGTCGACGCCGGCGGCCATCGCCGCACGGAACGGCAGCAGGTGCGGCTCCAGGTCCCCATCGACATGCGGCAGCCCGAAGTGCGAGTCGACGGAGGTGTCGCCATGGCCGGGGAAGTGCTTGGCGCAGGCGATCATCCCGGCGCTGTGCAGGCCGCGCACGTACGCGACCGCGTGCCTCGCCACGAGCTGCGGGTCCGAGCCGAATGACCGGGTCCCGATCACCGGGTTCGCGGCGTTGGTGTTGACGTCGACCGACGGGGCCAGGTCGACGGTGATGCCAGCATCGTGAAGCTGCCGGCCGATGTCGGCTGCGACCGCCTCGGTGAGCGTCACGTCGTCGACGAGCCCGAGCGCCAGGTTGCCCGGTGAGTCCGAGCCGGCGCGGTGGTGCAGGCGGCTGACGTCGCCACCCTCCTCATCGGCGGTGATCAGCGGTCGGTCGCCGGTGGCCGTGATAGCGGCGGTGAGGTCCCGCAGCTGCGCCGGGGTGTCGATGTTGGCGCCGAACAGCACGACACCACCCAGGCCGTCGGCCAGCCAGTGGGCCGCGTCGTCGCTCAGCACACGGCCCGGGATCGCGGCCATCATCACGCGATTGGCCAGGCGGGTCAGAGCATCTGCGGTCACTCAGCCACCCTGCCACCTGGTGCCCGCAAGGTGTGCGGGAACGGCTGCGTTCTGCTGCGGCTCAGGGGCTGATTCCGGGCAGCGCGTCGGGCACGCCGCCCCACCGCACTCGTCGCCCTGCGCTGTCGGCCAGACCGGTTTGCGCGAGCCGGAGCAGGGAACGCTCATCGACGGCGCTCTGGATCACCTGGACCCACTGCCGGGCGCAGCCGTCCTCGACCCGCCGGGCAAGCGAAGCGGCGGAGGCCGGCGTGACGATGTCGAAGGGGAGCGCGTATCCCGGCCGTGCGACGACCGGGACCTCGTTCCGTCCCCGGAGCCAGTCGACCAGGGCATCGCGGTGGTCCTGGTGCGCGAGGAGGCTCGGAACGCCCAGCGGTGCCCGATCGCCCGCATGCGGGGTGAGGACGCCGTAGGCCCACCTGGCCGCGTGCTCGGCCGCCAGGGCGCGCTGAGCAGCGTCGACGGCCGAAGTCATGGACTGCCGCCGCTCTCGGTCGCGGACGACGACACGGCCACCCGGGCAGCGGTCAGCCCAGCCGCTGCCGACGAGAGCAACGCGGCGGTGTCGCCGGCCGTCGCCTTGGCCGCCATGTCGGTGAGGTCGACGGCGACCGACGTGAGGCTGACTGCGAGCCGCCTGGCCTGCGTGGTCGCCGACCCCGACGACCCGGACGCTGCCGGCGGCTGACCTGGCGCGGAGGTACGGGCGAGTCCGGCGATGGCCTTCCGCTGCCGGTCGACCGCTCCGCGGAGGCGGTCGACGTCAGTCCGCAGGGCCTTGGCGGGCTTGGCCGGGAGCTGGCGCAGCAGGTCGGTGAGCCGCCGGTCGGCGTGGCTCAGCAGCTCGCGGTCGGGGCCGGGTGCCGGCGTCGCCGGACGCGTGCCGACGATCGCGGGGATCGTCGGCACCGTCGGGCTCGCTGTCGGAGACGGTGTGGCCGGGCCGGTGCAGCCGGCCAGGGCGAGCGTGCCCGCAGCCGCCCCCAGCACACCGCGCCGCGACACCCGCGAGGCGGAGTCCGCGGGATCCGGCGCGGTGGGGGACACGCGGCCGAGTCTGCCCGACCTGCCCGACCTGCCCGCTCTGCGAGGCCGGCCGACGTCGGGTGGGTCGGGCCCCGAACCGAGGTCGACGGCAATCGACACAGCTGACAGCAGCAGGAGCTCCGCCACCAGCCACCACTGGTTCACATAGCTCTGCTTGTTGGTGAGGTTGAACGCGCACAACACCAGCGCGGCCGCGAGCGGGAACGTCGAGCGTCCACGCGGGAGTGCCCGCCACGCGATGGCGTAGGCCACGAGCAGGAACATCGACGACGAGCACCGGGCTGCGCAGGGCCTCCGGCAGCACGGTCCACAGCGAGATCGAGGTCCCGGTCATCGGCAGGTCGAGGAAGAAGCCCACCGTGCAGGTGAGGAACCTGCCCGGATCGGCGAGGAAGTAGGGAAGGCCGACGGCGGCCGCGACTCCGACGGCGCCCAGCGACCTCCGCCAGCCAAGCCAGAGTGGCAGCAGGGGGAGCATGAGCAGCGCGTGCTGCTTGGTCGCCAACGCCAGGCCAAGGGGCAGCACCACCCAGGCAGAGCGCCAGCACATCACCGCGACCACGATCAGGCCGACCAGCAGGCTGTCCGTCCACGACTGCTGCATCACCCGCAGCGTCGCCGGCAGGATCAGGGCGAGAACCACCGGCGCGACCGCGACGACGCTCTCGGCCACCGGTCGCCGCCACAACTGCCGGAGCGACCGGACGGCCAGCACCAGCCACGGGACGACGAAGGCAGCTGCGAGGGCCACGCGGACGTCGCCGAGAACCCGTCCGGGAATGACCAGCAGAAACGAACCAGGGAGATAGGTGAAGCAGGTGGACGTCTGGCCGGCCGGCACGTCGGGGAAGGACATCGCGTACGGGTTCTGACCCCCGAGCACGCCGCGGGCAGCGTCCTGGAGCAGGACCCAGACGTCGATCGCCGGCCTCGCCCCACCCGGAACGGCGAGCACGGTGCCGACCGCCCCCAGGACAAGGGCGACGAGCAGGGCCACCGCGGCCACCTGACTGGACGCCCGTCGAAGCACCAGCGCGATGACCAGCACGATGGCGGCGATGCCCGACAGCCATACCGAAGGCCAGAACCAGCCGGTGGTGGTGACGTTCGGCGACGGCCGCCAGCGCCAGACGGCGAACGCGGTCACCAGACCGGCAGCTGCGAGCGTCCCCCAGCCCGGCGCACCAGCGGCGAGACGCCGCCAGCCGAGACAGACGATTGCCAGCAGCGCCGACGCCGCTGTCACGGCCACGAGGTTCAGCGGGCGGTACGTGTACGACCAGGCGACGGGGGTCGCGATGAGCATGGCCAGCGCGACCAGGACACCCGACCGGGTGAACGGCACCGGCCACCTGCCGCCGGTACCGGTGGGTCGCACCGGGAAAAGATACGGGCCTAGGTGCTGATGCACCGGGAACCACCAGGGACGGGGACTGGTCCGGCGCCGGTTGCGAACTCCGGCACCCCGACGATTCCGGCAACCAGCGTGCCTAACCCGCGGCCGCGCTCAGCCGGCGGCGAGGCTTCTTACGCCGTCTGGTCGGACGTGCCGTTCCACTCATACAGCAGCGTCGCCGAGGGCTCGCCGTCGTCGCCTGGGGTGATGGCGTGGATCTGCTCGACCACGCGAGTCGTGGCCGGGTCGAACGGATCGCCCAGCGCACGCACCTTGACCACGTGGGAGACGGCCGGTGCGGCGACTCTCGAGGAGACGCCGTTCTGGCGCAGCACATCGAAGACGCCGTCGACCGTGTCGGCATGCAGGCTCGATGCCAGGGAGTAGTTCCCGGCGCTCAGAACACCGAACAGCCGCACTACCTCGTCGTCGGCGAGGTAGCCCCGCTGGCCGCGATGCCCGATCTCACCGACCTGCAGGTACGCACGGGCGGGTGCGGTGGAAAGGGCGGTTGCCTCGTCCTCGGTTCCGTAGAAGTCCACGCGCGGCAGACTCTGCGGTGCTTCGGCGACGATCGCTTGCGTAACCGTGGACTTTCCGGCGTTGCGCGGCAGCGCGTACACCAGGAACGACTGGCCGGCGGCCCCGATCGAGCGGAGGACCTCCGCACCCTCGTCGGCGATCGAGTGGTTGGCGACGAGGTCGCGCAGGGTCAACAACAGGCCTCCTGAGAACGGACGTGAAGACGCGAGAGCACGCTAACGGCTGCGAGACGATGGACCCGCCGAACCGACGGCAGGTCCCGCTCCGGCGAAGCTGCCGGAAGCGGGACCCGGGTCGTCAGTCGCCGGATCCGGCGAGGCCGTCGATCTTGGTGACCTCGTCGTCGGTGAGCTCGATCCGCGCGCCGGCGGCGTTGGCAACGATGCGCTCGGGGTTGTTCGACTTCGGGATCACGACGTAGCCGTGGGACACGTGCCAGGCCACGATGACCTGCGCGGTCGTGGCGTCGTGCGCGTCGGCGATCTCCACCAGCGTCGGGTCCTGCAGGTTGCTGGCCCGGAACGGGCTGTAGCCCTCGAGCACGACCTTGCGCTCCGCCAGTCCGACCGCAACGGCCGGGTCGTGGTTGGCGGGGCTCCAGCGGATCTGGTTGACCGAGGGCGTCACGCCGGTGGCCGAGACCAGCTCGTCGATCTGGTCGAGGGAGTAGTTGCTGACTCCGATCGAGGTGGCCAGACCCTCCTCCTGCGCCTTGATGAACGCGGCCCAGGCAGAAGGCGTCGCCTCCTTGTTCGGCGGCCAGTGCACGAGCCAGAGGTCGACGCGGTCGACACCCAGCTTGGTGAGGCTCTCCTCCAGGGTCTGCCGCTCGCGGCCGACATGGTCGGGCGGCATCTTCGTGGTCACGAAGACCTCGTCGCGGGCGACGCCGGAGGCGCGCAGGCCACGGCCGACGCCGTCCTCGTTGCTGTACCCGGTGGCCGTGTCGATGTGGCGGTAGCCGTTCTGCAGCGCGTGCAGCACCGAGGGCTCGGCGTCGGCATCGCTGATCTGCCACGTGCCGAATCCGAGGATCGGCATCGGCTGGCCGGTCGACAGCGTTGCCGCCGGTTGGGCGTAGATGGTGTCGTTGGTCATCCCCTTGTTCTACCGGTCGCGGGAGTTCCATCGCGTCCGGGTCCATCACCTGGGCCGTCGAAAGCGGCACGCATCCAGCTGAGCCGGGGCAAAGCGCCGGCACCGACGATGCCCGCCCGCAGCGGAGCTGGGCGACGCTGAACCTGTGGGTGTCGAGCAAGGGCGGTGCGAGGAGGAATGGGGCACTGGACAAAGGCCAGAATTGGGGTGGTTCGTCGGCGTCGGAGACCATGTCACCGGCGATAGACTGCGCGCTTCCGGCTGGCGCGAAGGCGCCCATCGGCACAACCGTCAGACGAAAATCGGACAGCAGGAGGCACCCGTGGAAAGCGACGCACTGTCCGGTCGCATCCGGGACCTGCTGGACCCGGTCGTGCGCGCCGCCGGTGCCGACCTCGAGGACGTGGCCGTTACCCGGGCTGGTCGCCGCAGCCTTGTCCGGATCACGATCGACGCCGACGGTGGGCTGAACCTCGACCAGGTGGCCGACGTGTCCCGCCCCGTCTCCGACGCCATCGACTCCTCCGACGTGATGGGTGCCGACCCGTGGACGCTCGAAGTGGGCACCCGGGGCGTCGCCACCCCGCTGACACTTCCCCGGCACTGGCGGCGCAACGTCGGCCGGCTGGTGAAGGTGCGCGGCGGCCTCCCGACCGGGGAGGCGGAGATGGTCGCAAGGCTGGTGGGGGCCGACGAGGACTCCGCGATCCTGCGAGACGACGACTCGGGCGCCGAGACCGTCGTGTCGATCGCGTCGGTGAACCGGGCGGTGGTGCAGGTGGAGTTCCAGCGGCGGGGAAAGGGTTCCTCGGACGAGCGGGACACAACCGGTGGCGGCGACGCCGCGCCCGGCGAGACCGAGGAGGACTGACGGCATGGACATCGACATGGCCGTGCTGCGGGCGATGGAGCGGGAGAAGGACATCCCCGTCGAGTCCGTGGCGCTCACGATCGAGGCGGCATTGCTGCAGGCCTACCACCGAACCGACGGAGCGCACCGGGTAGCGCGCGTTGTCCTCGACCGCAAGAACGGGCACGTCACCGTGTGGGCGCGCGAGGAGCTGGAGCCGGCGGAGGAGCAGCCGGAAGCGCCGGCTCCGGCCGATGACGCCGCAGCCACCGCGGTGGACGAACCCGGCGAGGCGAGGGATGTCGCTGCCGCTTCGGCCGCTGGTGGGTTCGCCGCTGGAAACGAGGTGGCGCGCAAAGAGGCCGTTCTGGGTCCGGAGTTCGACGACACCCCCACCGACTTCGGCCGGATCGCGGCGGCCACGGCCAAGCAGACGATCCTGCAACGGCTCCGCGACGCCGAGGACGAGCGCATGTTCGGCGACTTCCTCGACAAGGAGGGGCAGCTGGTCCCAGGTGTGGTCCAGCAGGGCCGCGACCCGCGGATGGTGCAGGTGCAGCTCGGCCAGATCGAGGGAGTGCTGCCGCCCACCGAGCAGGTGCCGAGGGAGACCTACAGCCACGGAACCCGGATGCGCTTCTACGTGGTCTCGGTCCGGCGTGGCCTTCGCGGACCGCAGATCACGCTGTCGCGTACCCACCCGAACCTGGTGAAGAAGCTGTTCGAGCTCGAGGTGCCCGAGATCGCCGACGGCACCGTCCTGATCAAGGGCATCGCCCGGGAGGCCGGTCATCGCAGCAAGGTGGCGGTGATCAGCACCGACCCGGCGGTCTCGGCGAAGGGAGCCTGCATCGGTGCGATGGGTGCGCGCGTTCGCAACATCATGACCGAGATGCACGGGGAGAAGCTCGACATCATCGACTGGTCGGAGGAGCCCGCCGACTATGTGCGCAACGCGTTGTCACCCGCGAAGGTGAGCAAGGTGATCGTCGTCGACGAGGAGGCGAGGGCAGCCAGGGTCGTGGTCCCCGACTACCAGTTGTCGCTGGCGATCGGCAAGGAGGGCCAGAACGCCCGGCTGGCCGCCCGCCTCACCGGCTGGCGCATCGACATTCGGCCCGACACGGAGGTGTCGGCCTGACAGGCACAGACACGGAGGTGTCGGCCTGACAGGCACAGACACGGAGGTGTCGGCCTGACAGGAACAGACACGGAGGTGTCGGCCTGAGAGGAACTCCGAGGTGCCACGGGCATGACGGCAGACGCCTTGCCAGGCAGCTGAACGGGGCACTCGGGACATGCCGGAGCGGCGCTGCACCCGGCTGTGCGGCTACACTGCGGTGAGGTGAGTCGCGCCGTCTCTGTTTTCGGATCAAGTGCATCTCGTTCAAGCGCAGTGTCCGATCCAGCCGCGCCGGTTCTTTCCACGCCGTCAGCGGTGCGGAAGCAGCCGGTGCGCACCTGTGTCGGGTGCCGGCAGCGTGACTCCGCGTCCGACCTGGCTCGCATCGTCGCCAAGAGCGACGACCGTGGGTCGGTCCTGGTCCTCGACACCGAGGGCCGGCTACCGGGCCGTGGCGCGCACCTGCACCCACGCGTCGAGTGCCTCGACAGGGCATTGCGGACACGGGGGTTCGCCCGAGCGCTACGACTCACCGGGCCGGTTGACACCCGTCCCATGGAAGACGACCTGCGGTCCTCGCAGGTCGAACAAGACCTTCGGGTCTGATCGGAAAGAAGGGTCCACGGACTCATGACTCGTCGATGAGCTACCAGCGATGAGCAGGTACCAGTACTAACTGGTCCGTGCCCAGATCGGGTCCGGACCGCACAAAGGAGAGCAGTGGCAAAGGTCCGGGTCTACGAACTCGCGAAGGAGCTCGGAGTCGAGAGCAAGGTCATCATGACCAAGCTCGGCGACCTCGGCGAATTCGTACGGTCAGCTTCCTCGACAGTCGAGGCGCCGGTCGTACGCAGATTGAAGGAGTCGCTCGGGCCCGCTGGCCCCGCGACCAAGACCGCGCCAGCGAAGAAGGCCGCATCGTCGGCCCGAACCGCGGCGCCCCAGCCCGCAGCGCCGGTCGACGCGCCGGCCAAGACTGCTGAAGCGCCCCCGGTCACCCCGGAGTCGACACCGGCACCGGCCGCGACGACGGCACCGGAGACCACCGCGCCGGCGGAGTCCGCGCAGACGAACGGCCACGGTGGTTCCGCCACCGAGACCGCCGCCGCGCCCCCACCCGCCGCCGCCACAGGTACGCGACCGGGCGCACCGGCTGCCCGGCCAGGTACCGCGGCTCCGGGCCAGGACGCCGCTCGACCGGACGGGCCCGCCGCTCGCACGGGTGCGCAGGCAACTCCTGGCGCGCCCGGAGCCGCGCGACCACGCACCTCCGGCCCGCGACCCGGTAACAACCCGTTCTCCTCGACCCAGGGCATGGGCCGGGCCGCAGCGCCGAACCGTCGCGACGCGCC
The DNA here is from genome assembly GCA_963724495.1 of uncultured Actinomycetota bacterium. GTDB lineage: Bacteria > Actinomycetota > Actinomycetes > Propionibacteriales > DAIQRJ01 > CAVRUZ01. Next base: position 367,551 of record CAVRUZ010000002.1, read on the forward strand.
ACCCCCCGGCATGCCGCCACGGCCTGCTTCACCGAGCGTGCCCGGCGCACCCCGCCCGAACCCCGGGATGATGCCCCAGGGTCGGCCGGCTCCTGTCGGCCGTGGTGCGCCTGGTCCTGGCGGACCCGGCGCTCGCCCGAGCGGACCGGGAGGCCGACCGACCCGTAGCGGGCCCGGCGGCGCACCAGGTGGCCCCGGTGGCCGCCCAGGTGGCAGCCGACCAGGTGCCGGTGTCGGTCGCAGCGGTCCCGGTGGGGCACCAGGTGCTCCTGGCGGTCCAGGCGGCCCGACCGGCGGACCCGCCGGTGGTCGCGGTGGCCGCGGCGGGCGTGGAAACGCGCCCGGAGCATTCGGTCGTCCCGGTGGTCGCCCGTCCAAGGCGAAGAAGTCCCGTCGGCAGCGCCGGCAGGAGTTCGACAACATGGAGGCCCCGACCGTCGGCGGCGTCCGTGTCCGGCACGGCAACGGCGAGACCGTCCGGCTGCCGCGCGGCGCATCGCTCACCGACCTCGCCGAGCGCATCGGCGTCGACGCGGCCAGCCTCGTGCAGGTGATGTTCCACCTTGGCGACATGGTCACGGCGACGCAGTCGGTGCCGGACGAGACCCTGGCGCTGCTCGGCACCGAGTTGAACTACGACATCGAGGTCGTCTCCCGCGAGGACGAGGACCGCGAGCTGCTGCAGTCCTTCGACATCGACTTCGGCGACGAGGGCGACGAGTCGCTGCAGCAACCGCGTCCGCCGGTCGTCACCGTGATGGGTCACGTCGACCACGGAAAGACGCGCCTGCTGGATGCCATCCGCAACTCCAACAAGATGGCGTCCGAGGCCGGTGGGATCACCCAGCACATCGGGGCCTACCAGATCGTCACCGAGGTCGAGGACAACGAGCGGGCGATCACGTTCATCGACACACCGGGTCACGAGGCGTTCACCGCCATGCGGGCCCGTGGTGCGAGTGCCACCGACATCGTGGTGCTCGTGGTCGCGGCCGACGACGGCGTGATGCCGCAGACGATCGAGGCGCTGAACCACGCCAAGGCGGCCCAGGTGCCGATCGTGGTCGCGGTCAACAAGATCGACGTCGAAGGCGCCGATCCGTCGAAGGTGCGCGGTCAGCTCACCGAGTACGGGCTCATCCCCGAGGAGTACGGCGGCGACACGATGTTCGTCGACGTCTCCGCGCGGGAGGGACTGAACATCTCCGGGCTGCTGGAGGCCGTGGTCCTCACGGCCGACGCCGCTCTGGACCTGTCGGCCAACCCCGACATGTCCGCGCAGGGCATCGCGATCGAGGCACATCTCGACCGTGGCCGTGGACCGGTGGCGACCGTGCTGATCCAGCGCGGCACGCTCCGCGTCGGCGACTCGGTGGTGGCGGGCCCGGCCTACGGCCGGGTGCGTGCACTGCTCGACGACCACGGGCAGAACGTGCTGGAGGCACCGCCCTCCTACCCGGTGCAGGTGCTCGGTCTGACCTCGGTGCCGGGCGCAGGCGACGCGTTCCTCGTAGTCGAGGACGACCGGATCGCCCGCCAGATCGGCGAGCGGCGCGAGGCGCGCGAGCGCAACGCACAGCTGGCCGCCCGCTCACGCCCACGCACGCTCGAGTCGGTCATGGAGGAGATGCAGCGCGGCGAGACCAACGAGCTGCTGCTGATCCTCAAGGGCGACGTCTCGGGTTCGGTGGAGGCGCTGGAGGACAGCCTGGCAAAGATCGATGTCGGCGAGGAGGTCAGCCTCCGGGTCATCCACCGTGGGGTCGGCGCGATCAACCAGAACGACGTCATGCTGGCGGCGGTCGACAACGCGGTGATCATCGGCTTCAACGTCAGACCGGAGGGCAAGGTCGGCGAACTGGCCGAGCGCGAGGGCGTCGACGTGCGGTTCTACTCGGTGATCTACGACGCGATCGACGAGATCGAGCAGGCGCTCAAGGGCATGCTCAAGCCGATCTACGAAGAGCGGCAGATGGGCACCGCGGAGGTCCGCGAGATCTTCCGGTCGTCGCGTGCGGGCACCATCGCCGGCTGTCTCGTGCAGTCGGGGCTCATCCGGCGCAACGCCAAGGCCAGGCTGATCCGCGACGGATCGGTGATCGCCGACAGCACGATCTCGTCACTGCGCCGGTTCACCGACGACGCAACCGAGGTCCGCGACGGATTCGAGTGCGGCCTCACGCTCGCCGGCTACACCGACCTGCGGGTCAGTGACATCGTCGAGTGCTACGAGATGATCGAGAAGGCGCGCACCTGATGGACGCGCCGGCCGTACCGGCCTGACGGCTGATCGGCCGACTCGATGTTCGTGGCGGCGGTACGAGCGGACCTGCTCCTTCCGGAGCAGGTCCGTTCGCTCAAGGAGCGGCGCGGTGTGGTCAACCCGCTGATAGCGGGGCTGCGCCGGACCTTCGAGGTCAGCGCGGCAGACGTCTCCGACCCGGTCCTGCCGGGCCGGGCCCAGATCGGTGTCAGTGCGGTGTCCGGCAGTGCCGGGTCAGGCGCAGGCGGTGCTCGACGGGGTGGAACGCTGGTTGTCCGATCGCCCCGAGGTCGAGCTGCTGTCGGTCCAACGGCGGCTGTTCGGCCTCGACGACTGACACCGCCACCGGGACAGCACGGCGACCAAACAGCGGAATCCAGGCAGAGGAGTCACGATGAGCAACCAGACCAGGGTTCGGCAGCTCTCCGACCGGGTACGCACGTTGACGGCCGACCTGCTGGAGCGGCGCGTGAAGGATCCACGGCTCGGGTTCGTGACGGTCACCGATGCACGCCTGACCGGAGATCTCAGCCAGGCAACGGTTTTCTACACCGTGTTCGGCGATGCGGAGTCGGTTGCCGAGACCGAGCGAGCCCTTGCCAGTGCCACCGGCATGATCCGCTCGGAGCTCGGCCGGCGACTCGGGCTGAAGCACACGCCTTCGCTGGTGTTCGTCGCCGACGCGCTGCCCACCACCTCCGCCTCCGTCGAGGAGGCACTGCGCCGGGCGGCAGCCTCCGACGCCGAGGTGGCCCGGCTAGCGGAGGGCGCTGCATATGCAGGCGACCCGGACCCGTACCGGCACGACGACGAGGACGAGGACGAGGACGAAGCGTCCGACGAGGCCGACGACGACACCGGTCCGCAGCCGCGGTGAACCGCCGGTGACCGCTCAGCCGACACCCGCGTTGGTGCTGGTCGACAAGCCCGCAGGCTGGACGTCGCATGACGTGGTGGGCCGCATGCGCAGGCTGGCCGGCACCCGCAAGGTGGGGCACGGCGGCACCCTCGACCCGATGGCGACCGGTCTGCTCGTGGTCGGCATCGACCGGGCCACCCGATTGCTGGGCTACCTGGCCGGACACGACAAGGACTACTCAGCCTGCGTTCGTTTCGGTGTCAGCACACTGACAGACGACGCCGAGGGCGAGGTGCTCGACGTCAAGGATGCAGGTGCGATCACCGACGACGAGGTTGCCTCGGCATTCGCCGCCATGGTCGGCGACCTGGATCAAGTCCCGTCGTCGGTCTCGGCGGTGAAGGTCGACGGCCGCCGCGCCTATCACCGTGTTCGGGCAGGGGAGGACGTGCGGCTCGCACCACGACGCGTGCACATCTCCCGAATCGAGGTTGCCGGTCTGCGCCGATCGACTCAGGGCGACTCCGGAACAGTGGTGGATGTCGACATCGAGGTCAGCTGCAGCAGTGGGACCTATGTGCGCGCTCTGGCTCGCGACGCGGGTGCGGCTCTGGGCGTTGGCGGGCATCTCACCGCACTACGGCGAACACGCATCGGCGCCTTCTCGGTGGCGCAGGCGCACACCCTCGACGATTTGGCGACCGACCTCACGACCATGCCGATTGCCGAGGCAGCGCGGTCAGCGTTCACCGCCGTCGACCTGGACGCCGAGAAGGCGGCCGACGTCCGCGTCGGCCGTGCCCTCCCACTGGAGCTGGTGACGGGATGCGTGCAGCGAAGCACTCCGCAGCCATTCGCCCTCTTCGACCCGGCGGGAGAGTTCCTTGCCCTGTACGAGATCCGCGACGACGCCCTGAGGGCAGCTGCGGTATTCGTAGGCTGATAACACCAGGGCGCATGGCGGTCCGCTTGGCCTCGCGGGCGTGGCACAACAGCTGTGCGAGGCTTGGCCAGTGACCGGAGGTGAGGGTGCGGCGGGCGGTGCCCGCGGGCCGACCCGTCCCGTCGTGGTCATCGGCAACTTCGACGGTGTGCACCTTGGCCATCAGCATCTGCTGTCGGTCGCCCGCGAGGCGCAGCGTGACGGTGAGCTCGTCGCCGTGACCTTCGAGCCGCACACGCTGGCCGTGTTGCGCCCCGACCTCGCCCCTCGACGGCTCACCTCGCCCGCCCGCAAGCAGGAACTCCTCGCCCAGGCAGGCGTCGGTCGCACCGTGGTCGTCCCGTTCACGCACGACACCACCACCTGGCCGCCGGAGCTGTTCATCGAGCGGGTGCTGCGCCCTCTCGATCCGGCTGCGGTCGTCGTCGGCGAGGGCTTCCGCTTCGGTCACCGTGCGCGCGGGAACGCGACCACGCTGGCGGCGGCGGGCTTCGACGTGCGCGAGGTCGACCTCACCGGTGTGGTCGTGCACGGCCACCAGGCACCGGTGTCGTCCTCGTCGATCCGGTACGCACTCGACGCGGGCGACGTCGAGTCGGCCGCCGCCATGCTCGGCCGCCCGCACCGCGTCGACGGCATCGTGGTCCGGGGCGACCAGCGCGGGCGCGCCCTGCTGGGCTTCCCGACCGCCAACCTGCCGGTGGATCCGGCCGAGGCGACACCGGCGGACGGCGTGTACGCAGGCTGGTTCACCCGGCTCGATGCACTGACCGAGGGCAGGCAGCCGGCCGCGATCAGCGTGGGCTCGAACCCCACTTTCGACGGTGTCCAGCGTCGGGTGGAGTCGTACGTGCTGGACCGCGACGACCTGGAGCTGTACGGCGTGCTGGTGGCCGTGGAGTTCACCCTGCGCATCCGGGGGCAGGTCAAGTTCGACTCGGTGGAGGCGCTCGTCACGCAGATGCGGGCCGACGTCGACGAGATCAGGACCCTCCTGGTGGGGTGAGCTGCGCCTGCCGTGAATTCGCGGCGCGCGGATTCTGGCTGGTACCGTGCAGGTTGCCGTGAAATCGGCCGCGGACCAAGAGTGCCCAGGTGAACCAGCCCTGGAGCGCCGCGCAACGAACCGACGAGGAGACCAGTGTCGACAACTGTGCCCGATCAGGAAACCGTTCCTGACCAAGCAACACAGTCTGATCAGAGGCAACCAGCAGCCTCTGATCAGGAAAATGTGCCTGATCAGGCCGCAGCCGATCAGGCCGCGCCAGCCGCTGACGAGCCGGCACCCTCCTCGCCCAAAGAGCCGAGCTGGAAGCAGTCGATCATCGCGGAGTACGCGACGAACGACGGCGACACCGGTTCCCCCGAGGTCCAGGTAGCCCTGCTCTCACACCGCATCGCGCACCTGACCGAACACCTCAAGATGCACAAGCACGACCACCACACTCGTCGCGGTCTGTTGCTGCTCGTCGGCCAGCGCCGACGGCTGCTCAACTACCTGCAGCGCGAGGACATCGAGCGCTACCGGTCGCTGATCGCGCGACTCGGCCTGCGCCGCTAGCTTTCAGTCGGGAGTGGCCATCGGCCGCTCCCGACTGTCGTACCGGGCCGGAGACGGCCCGGGAGACCCCGCCCCTGACGTGCTTCGGCCCGAACGGGTGCCCGGGTCGACGTAAGGACAAGCACCACACCCGAGGGGGACAAGCCCCCGAGGACAAAGCACGACGCGGGCGAGAGTCGCCCGCTGGTACGGAGCGAGACCGGCCGGAGTGCCGTCCGGTCCTCGACAGTGGCCTGCGGGCAGGCAGCAGGTGGTCACCGACCACCCGCCGACCCGAAGGCTTCGATCGAAGGCCGGATCACCACACCGCCGCTCGTCCGCTCCGTCCGCAGATGGAAGGGAGCCCCATGACGGGCACCAGTAATGCATCCGACCTCTTCGGCAAGCTCAGCACCGCCGAAGCCATCATCGACAACGGCCGGTTCGGCAAGCGCACGGTGCGCTTCGAGACCGGCCAACTCGCCAAGCAGGCTGCCGGTTCGGCCGTCGTCTACCTCGACGACGACACCATGCTGCTGTCCGCCACCTCGGCGAGCAACAACCCGCGCGACCACCTCGACTTCTTCCCGCTGACCGTCGACGTCGAGGAGCGCGGCTACGCCGCAGGCAAGATCCCCGGCAGCGTGTTCCGCCGGGAGGGCCGGCCCAGCCAGGCCGCCATCCTCACCTGTCGCCTGATCGACCGGCCGCTCCGCCCGACGTTCGTCAAGGGCCTGCGCAACGAGATCCAGGTCATCGTCACGGTGATGGCTCTCAATCCCCAGGTCCGTTACGACGTCGTGGCCATCAACGCGGCCTCGATGTCGACCCAGCTCGCCGGCCTGCCGTTCTCCGGCCCGGTCGGCGGCGTGCGCGTGGCCCTGGTCGAGGACCAGTGGGTCGCGTTCCCGACCAACGACGAGATCGAGGACGCCGTCTTCGACATGGTCGTCGCCGGCCGCGTGCTTCCCGACGGCGACGTCGCGATCATGATGGTCGAGGCCGAGTCGACCGAGTCCGCGTGGGAGCTCATCGCGAGCGGCCGTACCGCCGCCACCGAAGAGATCGTGGCCGAGGGCCTCGAGGCCGCCAAGCCGTTCATCAAGACGTTGTGCGACGCGCAGTCGGAGCTCGCAGCCAAGGCTGCCAAGCCCACAAGGGAATTCCCGCTGTTCGTCGACTACGGCGACGACGTCTTCGCCGCCGTCGAGGCTGCCGCGACCGCTGACCTCACGCAGGCCCTCACGATCGCCGACAAGCTCGAGCGCGAGTCCGCGCAGGACGCGATCAAGGACAAGTCGAAGGCCGGGCTCGGTGGTCAGTTCGAGGGTCGCGAGGGCGAGATCAGCGCCGCGGTCCGGTCGCTGACCAAGAAGCTCGTCCGGCAGCGCGTGCTGCGCGACGGGGTGCGCATCGACGGCCGCGGGGTGGCCGACATCCGGCCGCTGTCCGCCGAGGTCGGCATCGTCCCCCGCGTGCACGGATCCGCGCTGTTCCAGCGCGGTGAGACCCAGATCCTGGGCATCACCACGCTGAACATGCTCTCGCTCGAGCAGCGGGTGGGCCTCACGCTCGCCGAGGACACCACCAAGCACTACATGCACAACTACAACTTCCCGCCGTACTCCACCGGTGAGACCGGCCGGGTCGGCTCCCCGAAGCGACGCGAGATCGGCCACGGTGCACTTGCCGAGCGCGCCCTCGTGCCGGTGCTGCCGTCCAAGGAGGAGTTCCCCTACGCGATCCGCCAGGTGAGCGAGGCGCTCGGCTCCAACGGCTCCACGTCGATGGGCTCGGTCTGTGCGTCGTCCCTCGGCCTGCTCAGCGCTGGTGTGCCGTTGCGGGCATCGGTCGCCGGTATCGCGATGGGCCTCATCTCCGACACGGTCGATGGCGAGACGCGCTACGTCGCGCTGACCGACATCCTCGGCGCGGAGGACGCCTACGGTGACATGGACTTCAAGGTCGCCGGTACGCGCGAGTTCGTCACCGCCCTGCAGCTCGACACCAAGCTCGACGGGATCCCCGCCAGCGTGCTGGCCCAGGCGCTGCGGCAGGCTCGCGACGCCCGGCTGACGATCCTCGACCTGATGGACCAGACCATCTCCGCACCCGCCGAGATGAGCCTGTATGCGCCGCGGATCATCACGATCAAGGTGCCGGTCGACAAGATCGGCGAGGTGATCGGGCCCAAGGGCAAGGTCATCAACCAGATCCAGGACGACACCGGCGCCCAGGTCACGGTCAACGACGACGGCACGATCTACATCGGTGCTGTCGACGGGGCCTCCGCCGAGGCGGCCCGCGCCATGATCGCCGGCATCGCGACGCCGCAGTTGCCCAACGTCGGGGAGCGTTTCCTCGGCACCGTGGTCAAGACCACGAACTTCGGCGCGTTCGTCTCCCTCGTGCCCGGCAAGGACGGCCTGCTGCACATCAGCAAGCTCCGTTCCCTCGCCGGCGGCAAGCGGGTGGAGAACGTCGAGGACGTCGTGTCTGTCGGTCAGAAGCTCCAGGTGGAGATCAGCGAGATCGACGACCGGGGCAAGCTGTCCCTGTCGCCGGTGGTCGAGGACTCCCCAGGTCGCGAGGCGGCCAGCGCCCAGCAGCCGGTCACCGCCGGCTGACGCGCAGCCTTCCGTGCCTCCTCGAGCAGGGCGGCGTCGCCGCTCGCCCGCAGCTGCCGGCGGCTCCGGCCCGCGCTCCGACCTGACCACGGGCCGCAGGCAGCGCACCCGGGTCATGCATGCGCACGGCGACACGCGCATCACCCGGTCGGTGCTGCCGTCCGGGCTGCGCGTGATCACCGAGCCGATGCCGCACCTGCGGTCGGTCGCGCTCGGGGTGTGGGTGGGTGTCGGCTCGGTCGACGAACCGCAGTCGCTCGCCGGCGCCACCCACTACCTGGAGCACTGGCTGTTCCGGCGCACCCGCAAGCGCACCGGGCAAGAGATCAACAAGCTGATCGACGGGGCCGGCGGGCTGCTGAATGCCTTCACCAGCAAGGAATTCACCTGCTACTACGCCCGAACGCTCGACGACGACCTCGACCTCGCGCTCGACGTTCTCGGTGACATCGTCACCGAGCCGTCGCTCACCACGGCCGACTTCGAGGCCGAGCGGCAGGTGATCGGCGAGGAACTCGCGATGGCCGGCGACGATCCGGCCGACGCGGTGCACGAACTGTTCGCCGAGGCGCTGTTCGGCAACCACCCGCTCGCCCGGCCCATCCTCGGGACCGAGGAGTCGGTCGAGTCCCTCAGCCGCAACCAGGTCGCCGGCTGGTTCCGGCGTCGCTACATCCCGCCGCGGATCGTGGTGACCGCCGTCGGCAATGTCGACCACGGGCACGTCGTCGCCCAGGTCCGCAAACATCTGGCCAATCTGCTCGAACGTCACGACGACGCCGAACCGGAGTCGCCTCGTCAGGTCAGCCGCCACCCGGTCCCGACCGGCACCGAGGGGATCGCTCCGCTGATCGAGCGGCGCCCGACCGAGCAGGCACACGTCCTGCTGGGGATGCCCGGCCTGCCGCGGGTGCACTCCGAGCGGATGCCGCTGTCGGTCGTGAACGCCGTGCTGGGCGGCGGGCTGTCGTCCCGACTGTTCGCCGACATCCGCGAGGCCCGGGGACTGGCGTACTCGGTCTTCAGCTACACCAACAGCTTCGTCGACGGCGGATCCGTCGGGGTCTACGCGGGCTGTCAGCCCGAACGCGTCGTCGAGGTGGTCGACCGGGTGCGCGGGCACATCGACGACATCGCCCGCAACGGCATCAGCCAGGCCGAACTCGACCTGGCGAAGGGCTCGATGCGCGGGTCGCTGGTGCTGGGAGCCGAGGACCCCGGCTCGCGGATGATGCGGCTCGGCAAGTCCGAACTCGTGTACCCCGACTACCGGTGCACCGACGAACTGCTCGCCGGCGTCGACGACGTGACGCTGGAGCGGGCCAACGCCATCGCGGCCGAGGTGCTCAGCCAGCCGCCGGTGCTCGCCGCAGTCGGCCCGTTCCGGAACCGGCGCTCGATTTCCGGTGCTCACCGCCGCTCGCGCCGGGAGGGCTCGCGGTGAGCCGCACGCGTGTCGCCGTCCTCGGTGCCCGCGGCCGGATGGGCGCGACGGTCTGTGCGGCCGTCAGCGAAGCCGACGACCTGGACCTCGTCGCCGCACTCGATCTCGACGACGACGTCTCGACGGTGACCAGCGCGTCCTGCGACGTCGTGGTCGACTTCACCCAACCCGGCGCGGTCATGGGCAACCTGCGCGTCTGCATCGCCGCCGGCGTGCACTGCGTGGTCGGGACCACCGGGTTCACCGACGCCCGCCTGGCGGACCTGCGGACGTGGCTCGACGAGGCACCGGGACGTCGGCGTGCTGATCGCCCCGAACTTCTCGGTTGCGGCCGTGCTCATGATGCGGTTCGCGGAGCAGGCGGCCCCGTTCTTCCCGTCGGTCGAGGTCGTCGAGCTCCACCACGACCGCAAGGTCGACGCCCCCTCCGGCACGGCCACCAGTACCGCTCGCCGGATCGCGGCCGTCCGGGCGCGGACCGACTCGGGCCCGGTGCCCGACGCCACCACCGACGAGCGCGCGGGTGCCCGCGGCGCCGACGTCGACGGGGTGCGCGTGCACGCCGTCCGGCTGCGGGGTCTGGTCGCCCACCAGGAAGTGCTGTTCGGCACCGAGGGCGAGACGCTCACGATCCGGCACGACTCACTCGACCGCGTCTCGTTCATGCCCGGTGTGCTGCTGGCGGTGCGATCGGTCGGCGCCCGCCCAGGCCTGACCGTGGGCATCGACGACCTCATCTGACAGCGCCGCCGCAGATGATGCTCCCGCTAACCTGCGCCTAGGCCGGATCGACCGGTACGCAGGGCCCGTCGACCCAGGGAGTGTGCGGTGGGAATGCTCTCGTCGACCACCTCCGCCGTCGGGCCCCCGCGGGTGGTGCAGACGCGTCGAGGGTTCACCAACACCTGGCTCTTCGCCGGCATGGTCATCTCGCTGTTCGCCGTCGGCCTGGCCTTCATGCTCTTGTTCATCGGGTCGCACACCGGCCTGACCAACCTCGCGTGGGGTGTGGTCTTCGCCGTCCTGCCGCTCGGGATCGTCGTGCCGGCCTTCCTCTGGATCGACCGGTTCGAGCCTGAGCCGCCGCTGCTCCTGCTGGTGTGTTTCGGCTGGGGAGCCTGCGTGGCCACCGCGATCTCACTCGGCGGCAACACCCTCTTCGACCGGATCGTCACGTCCGCCGGCGGCACCTCGACGATGACTGCTGTCATCTCGGCGCCGATCGTGGAGGAGATCGCGAAGGCGGCCATCGTCTTCCTGGTGTTCTGGTTGCGGCGCAAGGACTTCGACGGCGTCGTCGACGGCATCGTGCTGGCCGGCATCTCCGCGGCCGGGTTCGCCGCGATGGAGAACATCCTGTACCTGGCGCGGGCGCACATGAGCGCGGAGACCACCGGCCTGGTCACCGTGTTCGTGATGCGTGGACTCATCTCCCCGTTCACGCACCCGCTGTTCACCGCCTTCACGGGCGTCGGGATCGGGATCGCGGCCGTCACCACGAGGCGCTGGCTGAAGATCACCGCGCCGATCGCGGGCCTGCTCATCGCGATGGGCATGCACGCCCTCTGGAACTGGTCGGGTTCCACCGGCTGGTTCCTCATCGTCTTTCCCCTGTTCGAGATCCCGCTGTTCGTCGCCGGAGTGATCGCGGTCTTCGTGATGCGAAGACATGAGGGTCAGCTCATCGGCCGGTTCCTCTGGGACTACGTGCCGTCTGGCTGGTTCTCGCCGGGTGAGGTCTGGATGCTGGCCGCCATGCCGCGGCGAAAGCAGGCCCGGCGCTGGGCCAGGCGGGTGGGTGGCAAGGATGCCCTGACCGCGATGCGTGCCTTCCAGAACTCCGCCTCCGATCTGGCCCTCCTGCGCGCCCGGGTCGCGCGCGGCACCGCCGGCGACGACGTGGAGCAGGACCAGTGGGGACTCCTGCAGAACGTGAACGCCGCGCGGGATGCGTTCACGCCGCGCCAGCCCGGAGCGCCCCTCGCGGCCGGGCCGCCGCCGGGGCAGTACGCCCAGGTGCCGCCGCAACGGGAGTTCGGTTTCGGCTCGCCGGTGCAACCGCCGCCCGGCCCACCGCCCATGCAGCCGCCGCCGATCCGCGGTCTGCAGCCGGGCCAGCCCGGCCCGGACTTCGATCCACCCGACTGAGCGGCAGGTCGATCCGGCGCGGCCCCGCGCGGCTCGATACGCTGCCGGGGTGACTCAGGCCGACACCAGCCAGGCGGCGTCCGCCGTGACCGACGACGCGACCACCCCAGCAGCGACCACATCAGAAGCGATCACCTTCCGCAGCGACATGGACGTGGAGTTGGTGCGTTCGAGCGCGAGCGACTCAGACGTCGTGTTCGCGGCACGGGTCTCGACGGCTGGTGAGCAGAGCCTGGAGTCGGTGGACGACGACCCCGCCCGTTCCGCCGGCCTCATCCGCTTCCTCATGCGTTCGCGCCACGGTTCGCCGTTCGAGCACAACTCGATGACCTTCTACGTCTCTGCCCCGATCTTCGTGTTCCGGGAGTTCCAGCGGCACCGGATCGCCTCCTACAACGAGGAGTCGGGCCGGTACCGCGAGATGCGTCCGGTGTTCTACGTGCCCGGAGAGGACCGCAAGCTCGTGCAGGAGGGCAAGGCCGGCGCCTACACCTTCGTGGACGGGACACCGGAGCAGCAGCGGCTCGTGCAGGAAACAGCCCGCACGGCCTGCCGGGACGCCTACGCGGCATACCAGCAGATGCTGGCGGCGGGGGTTGCGCGCGAGGTGGCCCGCATCGTGCTGCCGCTCTCGCTCTACTCGTCGATGTACGTGACGCTCAACGCCCGGTCACTCATGAACTTCCTCTCGCTGCGCACGATCCGCGAGCAATCCACCTTTCCCAGCTTTCCGCAGCGGGAGATCGAGATGGTCGCCGAACGGATGGAGCCGCACTTCGCCCGGTTGATGCCGATCACCTACGCCGCGTTCGATGCCACCCGGGTGGCCCCGTGAGTGAGCTTTCGACGGAGCCGGTGCGCGTTGCGGTCGTGGGCTGTGGCGGGCGGGGAACCGTCTACAGCAGCTGGATCCTCGAACATCCGGGCAAGGCGATCGTCACCGCGGTGGCCGACCCGCGGGAGTCGGCACGCGACCGGTTGGGTGACCGGGCCGGTGTGGCGCCCGAACACCGCTTCGCCGACTGGCGCGAACTGCTGGCGGGCGACGCGGACGGACGGGTCGCCGATGCGGTTCTGATCTGCACCCAGGATCGTCAGCACGCCGAACCCGCGATCGCCTTCGCCGATGCCGGCTGGCACATCCTGCTGGAGAAGCCGATGGCACCCAGCGAGCAGGAGTGCCGGGACATCCATGCGGCCGTGACGCGGGCCGGCGTGATGTTCGCCGTCGCCCACGTGCTGCGCTATGCGGCCTACACGCGCGCGGTCAAGCAGGTCATCGAGTCCGGCGAGCTGGGCACGCTGGTGAACATCGAGCACCTGGAGCCGGTGGGGTACTGGCACTTCGCGCACTCCTACGTGCGCGGCAACTGGCGGCGCACCGAGGAGTCGAGCCCGGTGCTCATGGCGAAGTCGAGTCACGACATCGACCTGCTGCAGCACTGGGCCGGCGGGCGGTACTCGTCGGTCACGAGCATGGGCGGGCTGACCTGGTTCAAGGCCGCAAACGCCCCGGATGGCGCGGGCGAACGGTGCGAGAGCTGCCCGGTGGAGCCCGACTGCGAGTACTCCGCGCTGCAGATCTACGGCTCGCGGCTCGGCCGGTGGCCCACCACGGTGGTCGTCGAGCAGCAGACCGAGGAGGCGCTGGCCGAGGCCCTGCACACCGGGCCGTACGGGCGGTGCGTCTATCGCTGCGACAACGACGTGAACGACCACCAGTCGGTGATCGCCACCTTCGACAATGGGGTGACGGCGTCGTTCACGATGACCGCGTTCACCGAGAAGCTCGAGCGGTACACCAGGGTGATGGGCAGCCACGGGACGCTCTCGGGTGACGGGAACACCTTCACGGTGCTGGACTTCCGTACCGGAACCGAACGCACCGTCGACCCGGCCGGCGAGCTGCCCGGAGGCGTCGGCGGCGGCCATTCGGGCGGTGACGGCGGGCTGATCGAGGGGTTCATCGCGGCCGTGGCCAGTGGCAGTCCCGACACGATCCTCAGCGGGCCCGACGCATCGCTGGACGCGCACCTGGCGATCTTCGCCGCGGAGCGGGCGCGGGCCAACGGCACCATCGAGCCGGTGCACAGTGTTGACCCGAGGCACCGTGTCGACCCGAGTGACGGTTCCGACCCGGTCGACGCCGGCCGGCTATCCGTTCGATGACGCCATGACCACCGCGCCGTTCGGCCCGCTCGGGGTGGCGATGGTGACGCCCTTCGACGAGTCCGGTGCCGTCGACGAGGCTGCCCTGGCCGACCTGGTGGCGCACCTCCTGGACACGGGGCACGAAACGCTCGTGGTGAACGGGACCACCGGCGAGTCGGCCACCACCACCGACGAGGAGAAGACCCGCCTGGTTCGGACCGTGGCCGGTCTTGCGGGCCACCGCGCGAAGGTGGTGGCGGGCGTCGGGTCGGCCGACACCCGGCACACCGTGCACCTCGCCGAGCAGGCCGCCGCGGCCGGTGCCGCCGGACTGCTGGTCGTCACGCCCTATTACTCCCGGCCGTCACAGGCGGGACTCGTGGCCCACTTCGAGGCAGTAGCCGACGCCACCGACCTCCCGGTGATGCTGTACGACATCCCCGCCCGCACCGCAACGGCGATCAGCACCCAGACCCTCGTCGCGTTGGCGAGCCATCCCCGGATCGTCGCGGTGAAGGACGCCAAGGGCGACTTCGCCGCCACCCAGGAGGTGATGGCCTCGTGCGACCTGGCGTTCTACTCGGGCAGCGACGAGCACAACCTGCCGCTGCTGGCGATGGGGGCGGCCGGAATCGTGAGCGTCGTGAGCCACGTCGCCGGCCGCGAGTACAGCAAGATGATCGCCGCTGTCGCCGACGGAGACCTGGTACGGGCGCGGTCGATCGCCGCGCGACTCGTGCCCGCCCACCGGGCCGTGATGACCCGCCGGCAGGGCGCGGTCGCGGCGAAGGCGGCCCTACAACTCCTGGGGGTGCTGAGTGGCCGCGACGTGCGCCTGCCGCAGACCCCCATGACCGATGAGGAGGTGGCCGAACTGGCCACTGATCTGCGTTTCGCCGGGTTGCTCTCGTGAGGTTCCAGGCACAGGAGCTCTCGCCACCACCGAAACTCGGCCGGGAGACTCTGCGGGTTGTCCCGCTGGGCGGACTCGGCCAGATCGGCCGCAACATGGCCGTGCTGGAGTTCCAGGGCCGACTGCTGATCGTCGACTGCGGGGTGCTGTTCCCCGAGGACGACCAGCCCGGCGTCGACCTGATCCTGCCGGACTTCAGCTACCTGCGATCCCGCCTGTCCGAGGTCGAGGCACTGGTGCTGACCCATGGCCACGAGGACCACATCGGCGCGGTGCCGTACCTGCTCCGTGAGCGGGCCGACATTCCCGTGGTCGGGTCCAAGCTGACGCTGGCGCTGCTCGAGGGAAAGCTCCGCGAGCACCGGCTGCGCAACACCGACCTGCGGGAGGTCTCCGAAGGGCACAACATCCAGCTGGGTCAGTTCGGCTGCGAGTTCGTGGCGGTGAACCACTCGGTCCCGGACGCCCTCGCGGTGTTCATCCGCACGCCGGTCGCGACCGTGCTGCACACCGGCGACTTCAAGCTCGACCAGCTGCCGCTGGACGGCCGCGTCACCGACCTGCGCACGCTGGCCCGCCTGGGGGAGGAGGGTGTCGACCTGTTCATGGTCGACTCGACCAATGCCGAGGTTCCCGGCTTCAACATGGCCGAGCGCGACATCGCACCGGTCCTGGAGCGGGTGATCGCCGGTTCGTCGACGCGTGTCGTCGTCGCCTGTTTCGCCTCGCACGTGCACCGGGTGCAGCAGGTGATGGACGCGGCAGTCGCCTCCGGCCGCAAGGTCGCCTACGTGGGCCGGTCGATGGTGCGCAACATGGGCATCGCCCGTGACCTGGGCTTCCTCAAGGTGCCCGGGGACACGCTGGTGGACCTGCGTGACCTCGACAACCATCCGCGCGAGAACGTCGTGCTGATCTCCACCGGCTCGCAGGGCGAGCCGATGTCGGCGCTCGCCCGCATCGCCGCGAGCGATCACAACTCCATCGAGGTGGAACCCGGCGACACGGTCGTGCTGGCCAGTTCGCTGATCCCCGGCAACGAGAACGCGGTGTTCCGCGTGATCAACGGCCTCACCAGGCTGGGCGCCACGATCGTGCACCGCGGCAACGCCGACGTGCACGTCTCCGGGCACGCCAGCGCCGGGGAGCTGCTCTACACCTACAACATCGTCAAGCCCCGCAACGTGCTCCCCGTCCACGGTGAGCCGCGGCACCTCCTGGCCAACGCCGAGCTCGCGGTCTCGACCGGGCTGGCGGAGCGCAGGGTGCTCCTCGTCGAGGACGGTGGCGTGATCGACGTCGACCGCAACGGGGCCCGGGTGGTGGGCCGCATCGAGTGCGGGTTCGTCTACGTCGACGGATCGACCGTGGGTGACCTGTCCGAGTCGAGCCTGGCGGACCGGCGGATCCTCGGCGACGAGGGCTTCATCTCGGTCGTGCTGGTGGTCGACCTGGCCGCCCGGAAGGTGACGGCCGGCCCGGAGGTCCATGCCCGCGGCTTCGCCGAGTCCGACGGAGTGTTCGCCTCGGTGATCCCCACCATCGAGAAGGCGGTCAACGACTCGCTGGCCTCCGGCACCGCCGACCTGCATCAGCTGCAGCAGCTCGTCCGGCGCACCACCGGACGCTGGGTGAGCAGCCAGCACCGGCGTCGCCCGATGATCATCCCGGTGGTCGTCGAGGGCTGAGCGCACTTCGCACGCCAAGGGGCGGCGCGGCGCCGGAACGACAAGGCTCAGTTGCCCGGCCTGGCATGTATCTGCGGCCGGGTTGCCTGACTCCTCAGGGCTGAACGGGCTGATCCATCGGCGGACATCCCCTGCTTGCCGGCCAGCCCGGTCGTGACCCTTGAGGAGGGACACCCATGAGCAATGTGCTCGTGCGCAACAGCACCCCGCGTGTACGCAACCGGGCCGGGAAAGTCCTCGGCCACAATGCTCTTCGCGTTTGGATGGCAGTCGTGCTGGCCACCGCGACCGCCCTGGTCGCCCTCGTGGCCGCCCCGCCAGCCGCGTCGGCCGCCTACTGCGGCATCACCTGGGGCTCGCTGTCGAAGTCCCATCCCCGCATGGTTGCCGGCCCGCTCACCAACGTGCGCGCCGGGCGGCACACCTGCTACGACCGGCTCGTGGTCGACCTCGGCAGGACCCGGTCGGGCTACCTGGTCCGCTATGTCACGAACGTGCACGAAGACGGCTCCGGTGCGGTGATCCCGCTGCGCGGGGGAGCCAAGCTCGAGATCATCGTGCGTGCACCCGCCTACGACTCCAACGGCAACGGCACCTACCACCCGACCAACTCCGACGAGCTCAGGAACGTGAGCGGCTACCGCACCTTCCGCCAGATCGCCTGGGGCGGCTCGTTCGAGGGCCAGTCGACGATCGGGCTGGGCGTCCGCGCTCGTCTGCCGTTCCGGGTCTTCACCATCGACGACGGCGCCACGTCGCGCTTGATCGTCGACGTAGCCCACGCGTGGTGAGTCTCTCCGCGTGACGAAAGCCGGCCGGTGCGCTCTGGGGAGGGCCACCGGCCGGTTTCGCGCGCGCCGGCGGTCGCCAAACATGCAGTCGGACCGCCCGCATCCGGACATGTCCGGGTATGTCCACCTGCCAAGACATTGGCCTGCATGTTTGAGACCAGGAGCCGCGACCAGCGCCCGGGCGGCGATTGCTACCGGCGGGACGCGTGTGACAGGTGTGACAGCAGAGGTTGTGTCGTAGCCTTGCGGGATCATGGCGACGCGTACGACTTCCCCCGTGCGGTCCCGCGGAACCTCGACCCGCAAGTCCACCGGGCGACCTCGCAAATCGACGACGAAGCGACGCCGACGCCCGCCGGCCAAGCGGTCCGGAGGTCTCTTCGCCGGGATCGGCCGGCTGCTGCGCGGGAGCTACATGGCGGTCGCGCACGTGATCGGGGGGTCGGCCCGCAGTCTCGGAGGCGGTGAGAACACGGCCATCGATCCGGCTCTTCGCCGCGACGGCGTCGGTCTTGCCCTGATCGGCTCGGCCATCGTCGTAGCGGCCGCCGAGTGGTGGCAGCTCCCCGGCCGGGTCGGTGACACGCTCCGACTGGTGGTCGAGGGTGCGATCGGCGTCTTCGCCTGGGCGCTTCCGGTCGTCCTGCTGCTGGCCGCCTGGCGAACGCTCCGCCGCCCGGCCGGACCCGCCGCGGGCAGGCTGATGGTCGGCTGGGTGTCGATCTCCGCCTCGGTACTCGGGCTCCTGCACATCGCCGAGGGACTGCCTCGGCCGAGCGACGGCACGGCGGCACTGCGCGCGGCTGCCGGCGGCATCGGCTACGTCGTCTCCTCGGTGCTGGTCGACCTGGTCACGGTCTACGTCGCGGTGCCGTTGCTGGTGCTGCTGGGCCTGTTCGGACTGCTGGTGGTCACCGCCACCCCGCTGCACGCCATCCCCGCACGGGTACGCGCGTCGCTGGCGCTGTTCTCCAGTGCGGTCGAGGACGACGACGGAGTACTGACGAAGGCGCCGGGCAAGTCCAACCGCAAGGGGACGAACGCCGACCAGGGCGCACCGTCGTCGTCCGTCGCCTACGACACGCCTGTGATCGAGAGCGGCGGCGCGTTCGTGCGGCTGCTGCGCCGGGCCAGGGGAGTGGGCCACACAGAGAACCCGGCCCCGGAGTCGGACGAGAGCGAGAGTGCGACCCTTCGACGTCGAGAACGACGACGGGGACGACGGACTAGGTCCGCTCGACCCGTTCCCTGGCCCCCGCCGCCCGCCTCGTGACGCGGTCGAGCCGGCCGGCGCCGACTCGCCACTCGAGCCGCCACCACACTCACCCCTGCCGCCTCGCGCTGAGCAACTCCAGTTGTCCGGCGACATCGTGTACTCGCTGCCCCCCAACGACGTCCTGCAGCCCGGCTCGCCGCACAAGCCGAGATCGGCAGCATCGGATCAGGTGGTGCAGCGACTGTCCGACGTCCTCGAGCAGTTCGCGATCGACGCCCAGGTCACCGGCTACACCCGCGGACCGACCGTCACCCGGTACGAGGTCGAGCTCGGCAACGCGGTCAAGGTCGAGAAGGTCACCGCGCTGACCAAGAACATCAGCTACGCGGTGGCGTCGTCAGAGGTGCGGATCCTCTCGCCGATCCCCGGCAAGTCCGCGATCGGGATCGAGATTCCCAACGTCGACAAGGAGGTGGTCTCGCTCGGCGACGTGCTCCGGTCGGCCAACGCCCGCGGCAACCACCACCCGATGCTCGTCGCACTCGGCAAGGACGTCGAGGGCGGGTTCGTGGTCGCGAACCTGTCGAAGATGCCCCACCTGCTGGTGGCCGGCGCAACCGGCTCCGGCAAGTCGAGCTTCATCGACTCGATGGTGTGCTCGATCCTGATGCGGTCGACGCCCGACGAGGTGCGGATGATCCTCGTCGACCCCAAGCGGGTCGAACTCACCGCCTACGAGGGTGTGCCGCACCTGATCACGCCGATCATCACCGCGCCGAAGAAGGCCGCCGAGGCGCTGCAGTGGGTCGTGCGCGAGATGGATCTGCGCTACGACGACCTCAGCCATTTCGGCTACAAGCACATCGACGACTTCAACCGGGGCGTGCGCGACGGCAAGGTGAAGCCGCTACCCGGGAGCGAGCGGACGATCGAGCCCTACCCGTACCTGCTCGTGGTGGTGGACGAGCTCGCCGACCTGATGATGGTGTCGCCACGCGACGTCGAGGACTCGGTGGTGCGCATCACCCAGCTCGCGCGCGCCGCCGGCATCCACCTCGTCATGGCCACCCAGCGGCCCAGCGTCGACGTGGTGACCGGGCTGATCAAGGCCAACGTCCCGAGCCGGCTGTCGTTCGCGACCTCGTCGATGGCCGACTCCCGGGTCATCCTCGACTCGCCCGGCGCGGAGAAGCTCGTCGGCCAGGGCGACGGGCTGTTCCTCCCGATGGGCTCCAGCAAGCCCACCCGCATCCAGAGCCCCTGGGTCACCGAGGCCGAGATCCACCGGGTGGTCGCGCACTGCAAGCAGCAGCTGGCACCCACCTACCGTCCGGACGTGCAGGCGGCAAGCGGGCCGGCCCGTGACCTCGACGACGAGATCGGCGACGACCTCGACCTTGTCTGCCAGGCCGCCGAGCTCATCGTCACCACCCAGTTCGGGTCGACCTCGATGCTCCAGCGCAAGCTCCGGGTGGGTTTCGCGAAGGCCGGCCGCCTGATGGACATCCTCGAGTCCCGCGGTGTGGTCGGGCCCAGCGAGGGCAGCAAGGCCAGGGACGTGCTCCTGCGCGCCGAAGACCTCGACGCGTTCATCGACACGATCCGCGGGGGCAGCGACCCGCTGCGCTGAGCCGAGACCTGCCGTTGGATGGTCGGCAGGCCGCCGGAACGACGAAACCCCCGCCGGTTGCCCGGCGGGGGTTCGTGTTTGTCAGTGCTTAGATCGCGCGGACGTTTTCCGCCTGCAGACCCTTCGCGCCCTGGGTGGTGTCAAACTCCACCCGCTGGTTTTCCTCCAGCGAACGGTACCCGTCGGACTGGATTGCGCTGTAGTGGACGAAAACGTCTGCACTACCGCCGTCGGGAGAGATGAAGCCGAAGCCCTTCTCCGAGTTGAACCACTTAACTGTTCCCTGAGCCATTCCCTGCTCCTGTATTCGACGTACGGGCCCGCGGTTGTGCTGGCCCGGGAGCTGGCTTCTCGGTGACGGTCTTCCGCTCTGAGGCGGGGTCGCGTTCTCGAAACGCCAGCAGATGAATCGTCCGCAGCGTTACGAAGAACGGTCTACAAACTGCAACATCACCGCCAACGGTACTCGATCTGCCGCCTCAGTCACAGTCGAAGAGACTGTCCTTCCGCTTCCGGCCCCGCTCTGGGTCGGCTCGACCGACGGCCGCGGGGAGTCGGTCAGTGCGGCTGGCCGATGGAGTCGAGCAGGTCGGTGAACCACGGCGTGGCGGTGTCGAACGGCTTGCCGCCCGCGATCCGGCTGAACTCGATCGCCCGGAGCTCGCCGTCGTGCTCCTCGTCCTCGCCGACAACACCGGAGGTTCGGGCCAGGGCCGCCTCGACGGCCTTGTCGGTGCACCGCTTGATGAGCGCCAGGTCTTGAGCGTTGGCCGGTGCCGATCTGGAGAAGTAGCCGCTCTTCTGCACCATCGACTTGTCCGCACCGATCAGCGGGGCGAACTGCTTGGCGAACCAGGCACCGGGGTTGATCGTGTCGAGCTTGATGTGGCCGAACGGGTCGCGTTCCGGCTCCTCGCCGCGGGCGCGCATCTGGGCGACGATGTCGTCGATCCCGGCACCCTCGGACAGGAAGATCACCACCGAGTCGGTCTCGTCCATGACCTTCTTCAGCCGCTCGGCCTCGGCGTCGAGGTCGATGGCGAGTTCGGGGACGTAGACCGCGTCCACCGACCAGCCGCTCTCGCGGAGCCCGATGCCCGGGTTCCACCGGCGGGTTGCCAGCCACTCCTGGTAGGACTTCGCGGTGGCTGCGGTCAGCCAGCCGCAGTTGCGGCCCATCACTTCGTGGATCACGAGCATGCGCGGGTTCGAGCTCTGCTCGGCCACGATGTTGGCCGCGAACCGGGCACCCTGCTCCGCGGCGGTCCAGGCACCCAGGCTCTGCCGGATCGGGACCACGTCGTTGTCGATGGTCTTCGGCAGCCCCACGACGGTCAGGTCGTACTCGTTGTCGGCGAGATAGCCCGCGAGATCCGCGGCGGTGAGATTGGTGTCGTCGCCGCCGATCGTGTGCAGCACGTCCACGCCGTCGGCCACCAGCCTGTTCGCCGCGACCTCGAGCGGATCGTCGCCGTCGCGCACAAGGCCGCGCTCGACCAGGTCTGCGGCGTTGGTGAGCTTCACCCGGCTGTTGCCCAGCGGACTGCCACCGAACTCGCGCAGGATCCCGGCTCCGGCACGGACCTCGTCGTCGACGGTGAGGTAGTTGCCGGCGAGCAGCCCGTGGTAGCCCGACAGGTAGCCGATGATCTCGACCTCCGGCGCCACCTGCGAGTAGGTCTCGATGAGGTTGCCGACGGCGGCAGACAGGCACGGCGCCAGGCCTCCGGCCGTGAGCAGCGCGACCTTCTCGACCGGCTTCGCTGCGGACATGCACTGCCTCCTGGGATCGGCTTGGGAACAACCGGGCCAGCGTAGGGAACGCCGGCAGGTCGGTGCGGCGGTGGTCAGGATGTGAGGGGCGCCACCCGACGATTCGGGGGCTGCGGGGCACATCGGCGACAATGGGACGGATATGGCAGACCCCGCAGGCACCACCACGCTCGCACCCGCCCACGAGGCGGGTGATCAGTTGTCGGCAGATCACCAGGAGCCGTCGAAGGAACACCGCCGGGTCGCGATGCTGACGCTCGGCTGTGCCCGCAACGAGGTCGACTCCGAGGAACTGGCCGCTCGTCTCGAGGCCGGCGGCTTCGAACTCACCGACGACGCCGACACGGCCGACGCGGTGATGGTGAACACCTGCGGGTTCGTCGACCAGGCGAAGAAGGACTCGGTGGACGCGCTGCTGGCCGCCGCCGACCTCCGTGACTCCGGGCGGCCGCAGGCGGTCGTCGCCGTCGGGTGTCTCGCCGAGCGCTACGGCGACCAGCTGGCTGCCGAGCTGCCGGAGGCCGACGCGATCCTGGGCTTCGACTCCTACGTCGACATCGCCACCACGCTGCAGTCGGTCCTGGCCGGCAACGCGCCGGCGCCGCACGTGCCGCGGGACCGGCGCACGCTGTTGCCGCTGTCGCCGGCCGACCGGGCCGGCTCCACGGCCGCAGTACCCGGCCACGGTGCAGCACCCACGATCGCTGCGCCCGACCTCCCGGCGGGCCTGGCGCCCGCCAGCGGCCCACGGGCACTTCGCCGCCGACTTGGGAGCGGACCCTCGGTGCCGCTCAAGATCGCCTCCGGCTGCGACCGGCGCTGCGCCTTCTGTGCGATCCCCAGCTTCCGCGGCGCGTTCCTGTCCCGGCGACCGACCGACGTCATCGACGAGGCCCGGTGGCTGCTCGAGCAGGGTGGCGTGCGTGAGCTGTTCCTCGTCAGCGAGAACTCCACCTCCTACGGCAAGGACCTCGGCGACCTCCGCCTCCTGGAGAAGCTGCTTCCCGAGCTCGCTGCGCTGCCGGCGGACCCGTGGATCCGGGTGTCGTACCTGCAGCCGGCGGAGGTCCGTCCGGGCCTCATCGACGTCATGACCACGACGCCCGGCGTCCTGCCGTACTTCGACCTGTCGTTCCAGCACGCCTCCGGACCACTGCTGCGGCGGATGCGTCGGTTCGGCGACGCGGGCCGCTTCCTGGAACTCGTCGCGAGCATCCGGGAGCGGAGCCCGCAGGCAGGCATCAGGTCCAACGTCATCGTCGGCTTCCCCGGTGAGACCGAGGACGACCTCGCGATCCTCACCGACTTCCTCACCCAGGCACGGCTCGACGCCGTGGGCGTCTTCGGCTACTCCGACGAGGACGGCACCGAGGCCGAGGGGCTGACCGACAAGATCGACCCCGACGAGGTACTGAGCCGGGCGGCTGCCGTGCAGGACCTCGTCGACGAGCTCGTGAGCCAGCGCGCCGAGGACAGGATCGGCGAGTCCGTCGACGTTCTCGTGGAGAGCACCGGAGCCGACGGCGTCGAAGGCCGGGCCGTGCACCAGGGACCGGACGTCGACGGCTCGACCCGGATCCTCGACGCCGACCACGCGCGGGTTGGCGAGGTCGTGCGGGCAACCGTCGTGTCCAGCGACGGGGTCGACCTCGTCGCGTCGGCTGCCTGACGGGCTCGGCCGCACTGGAACTGGGCGGTTCGCCCATCTGGCCCGGTTAGGCTTCGAGGCATGCCTGGTGCACCACGGGGCTGCCCATGACGCAGGCAGAGCCGCATTCCGACAAGACCACTCCGGTGGCCGGGATCCTCAACGCAGCAAACGTCCTGACCGGGGTGCGGGTCCTGCTGGTGCCGCTCTTCGGCTGGCTGCTGCTGTCGCACCCGGACTCGGTGCCATACCGCATTGCCGCGGTGGTGGTGTTCGTCATCGCCTCGGTGACCGATCGCATCGACGGCGAACTGGCGCGCAAGCACGGGCTGGTCACCGAAGTCGGGAAGATGGCCGACCCGATCGCCGACAAGGCCCTGATGGGCATGGCGTTGATCGGCCTGTCCCTGCTGGGCGAACTCCCGTGGTGGGTCACAGTGGTGATGCTGGTCCGCGAGGTCGGTATCACCGTGCTGAGATTCGTGGTCCTGCGCCGCGGAGTCATTCCGGCCAGTCGTGGCGGGAAGCTCAAGACCATGGTGCAGGCAATCGCGATCGGGCTGTACCTGCTGCCGCTCCCGGACGACTGGCACATCCTCGCCGAGGTGGCGATGGCCGTCGCGCTGGTGTTGACCGTGGTCACCGGCGTGGACTACGTCCGGTCGGCCATCTCCCGGTCCCGCGGCCGGCGGTCGTGACCGGCGAGGTGCCCGGCGCCGCGGCCGCGGTCGCCCTGCTCCAGGAGTTGTCGCTGACGGTGGCGACCGCCGAGTCGTTGACGGGCGGGCTGGTCTGCGCGGCACTGACGTCGGTGCCCGGCTCGAGTGCCGTGGTGCGCGGCGGCGTCGTCGCGTACGCGGTCCCGGTCAAGCACGATCTCCTGGGAGTCGATGCCGGCCTGTTGGACCGCGAAGGTGCGGTGCACCCCGACGTCTGCGAGGCGATGGCGCGGGGAGCGGGACGGTTGCTGCATGCCGACGTGGGGCTCGCCACGACCGGCGTCGCCGGCCCGGAGTCACACGGCGGAAAGGACCCGGGCACGGTCTACATCTGCGTCGCGCTCACCGCCGACACCGACGGCGGCCAGGGACCAGCGACCGTGCGACGGCTCCAGCTCGACGGTGACCGTGACGACGTGCGTCGCGCCACGGTGACGGCAGTCCTGTCGCTGCTCACGGGGTTGCTGTCCGACGGAACCGGGCGTGCAACCGCCCGGCCAGAGCCGCCACCGCCACTCCTACCAACGTGAGCACGGCACCGACGACGGTCTGCCAGGTGAGCGGATGGTCGGCCACCAGGTCGATCACGAGGGCACCGAGGATCTGCCCGGCGACGGTGGCGAGGCCGAGGAGCAGGACGCCGAGGGTTCGCACGAGTCGCGCGGCGAGCCAGATGAAGGCGATGCCCATCGGTCCGCCGAGGTAGAGCCAGACGTCGCCGAGGTCGGCCGACGGGGGAACAGAGAGCCCGCCGGTCACGCCGGCGGCGACACCCACCACCGCCAGCAGGACCGCTGTTCCGGTGACGAAGTTGATGACGGTTGCGGCACCCGCACTTCCCACGACGGCCACCACGCCGTTCATCGCCTGCTGCCAGGTGGTGATCAGGCCGGCGATCAACGGCAGGAGAAGCCAGAGCCACTCCGATCCCTTGATCCCGCCGACATCGCCGACCCGGCCACTGACCGAGATGACCACCGCGACGACGGCGAGCGCCGCTCCGAACACCCGGACAGCCGAGATCGGTCGGCGGCCCGCCGGCCCGAGTCCCAGGTTGTCCACCACCAGTGCGCCGACGGACTGGCCGGCGACCACGGCCACGGTGAACAGGGCGACGCCGATGATGTGGATCGTGAGTCCCTGCGTGGACACGAGGAACGCACCACAGGCGCCGCCCGCCACCTGCCACGGCCGCAGCAGCCGCTCGCGCAATGCGGCCCTGACGTCGGCCAGGCGCCCTCGCAGCGCGGGCGACAGCGCGCAGGCCGCCAGCAGGAGGATCAGGCCGCCACCGAAGGAGATCAGTGCCGCCTCCAGTCCGGCGGGCACGTCACCGCCAAGCCGGACGGCAAGCGCTCCGTTGACCTTCGACTGCAGGGCCACCAGGGCGCCGACGCAGAAGGCGGCGGCCAGTCCGGCGAGCAGCACCGCGCGTGACCGCCGAGCCGTTGCCAGCGTGGAAGAAGACACCGAAGGAGTATCGCGGGTGTGACCGGATCTGGGCCGGGCTGCCCGCGGTTCGTGATAGGCCCGCAAACCGCGCCAGGTTCCGTCGCATCTCACCGGCGACACGGCGTCGGACAGGCGGTGATGCTGTCGCCGGGGCGGAGTACCGTCATCCGTGATGACCTCCATGACTCCGGCGGCCGATCGGTCCGCCAGCACCCTGCTCCGCGAGCATCTCGGCGATGCCCTGCGTCGCCACCGGCTGCGCCAGGGGCGAACGCTGCGCGACGTCAGCGCGCTCGCCCGGGTGTCGCTGGCTTACCTGTCCGAGATCGAGCGGGGTCGCAAGGAGGCGTCGAGCGAGCTGCTCGCCGCCGTGTGTGAGGCACTCGAGGTCCCGCTGAGTTCGCTGCTCATGGAGGTCAGCGACCAGCTTGCGCTGGCCGAGCTGGCTGCCCGCACTCCGATGCCGGCCCGTCGTATCGACTCGCGTGCATTGCACGTGCACCGCTCGCAGGGACCGGGTTCCGCACCCATGGTCTCGCTGGCCACGTCGGCGGCCTGAGCGACCGTCGTCGCTGCACGTCCGTTCTGCGGTCGGACTCCTGCTGAACCGCCCCGCTGCGTCTGAGGTGTTCGGTTCAGCCGCGAAGCCGGAGCCCGCGTGGCGTGATCGTGAAGCCGGCGGCCGACAGCGCCTGGGCGACGGGGGAGTCGTGCACTCCGACCCCGTCCGCCTTCTCCACAGCGAGGCGACCCAGGGCACCACGCCGCACTGCTTCGGCGACGCCGGCAGCTGCCGCCGCGAGCACGTCGGGATCGTCGGCGAACGACAACAGCGTCCGGCCGCCGGACTCGAGGTAGAGCACGAGCGACCCGTCGACCAAGGCCACGAGGGCTCCGGGCTTGCGTCCCGGCCGGTGCCCCGTGCTGCCGGTGCCGGTCGGCCAGCCGAGGGCTGCGCCGTAGGGATTCGCGGGGTCCGTCGCCGCCAGAACCAGAGCCCGGGAACCGGCTCGGGTGCGGTCCGCGTCTGCCCGGAGCCGGTCTACGGCACCGGGGGCACCGAACTGCGCTGCCCCGAGACCGGCGACGTAGTAGCCACGCAACGCCCGGCCGGACTGCTCGAAGGCGGCCAGCACCTTGTAGACCGCGGCGAAACCACCGCTGATGCCTTCGGCCTCCACGACTCCGCGCGACACGACCCCGTACCGGTCGAGCAACAGCTCGGCCTGAGCGTGCCCCCGCCGGGTCGGGTCGACCTCGGGCTTCGGCAGAAGGGACCAGCGCCCCGAGACGGCCGGTGGGCCGGATCGGCTGGGGAGGCGGGTCCGGACGCTGCCCCGCCCGCCGGCTACCCGCCCGCGCGGTGCCCGTCGCAGGGCCGGAGGCCGGTTCGCCCCACCGGACAGCAGCGCCCGTAGGCCGACGATGGTGTCGCCGGTGACGCGTCCGGCCCAGACCAGGTCCCAGATCGCGGTGACGAGGTCGGCGTCGTAGACGGGCGCCGGTGCCCCTGCGGAGACCGCGTCGGCCAGTTGCCGGAAGAAGAAGCCGCCGCCACTGCCGAGAACCTCGAGCACCCGATCGGTGAGCCACGAGTCGCCCAGTGGAGCGGCCGCGGCGTCAGCCCTGTCGCCGTCAGACCCATCAGGCCCGTCAGCTCCGGCGGCCGCCACGCCGGGCATGGCCAAGGTCAGCGGCGCGGTGTCGGCCGGGTGCAGCGCCACCCAGCCGGCCGCCTGCCCGGGCAAGGCACCTGCACCGCTCCAGATCACCTCGCCGGCCGCGGTGAGCTCGTCGAGCATGGCTGGGGTGTAGTTCCGTACCCGGCTCGGGAGCACCAGCGACTCCCAGGCGGCCGCCGGCTGGGCCAGCCCGGCGAGTTGCTCGATGGTCTGAAGCACACCGTCGACGCCGGACAGCGGCCGGTCGACGTGCTGCCACGCCGGCAGGAACCGTCCGAGCGTGTCCTGCTCCACCGGCTCCACCTGCTGCCGCAGCGTCGCCAGGCTGCGCCGGCGGAGGAGGCGCAGCACTCCGGTGTCGCACCACTCCTCACCGGTGCGGCCGGGCGTGAACTCGCCATGGTCGGCCCGCTGCTGCTGGGCCAGCCGATGCAGGGCCGGAAGCACCACGGCGGTGCCGACGCCGAAGTGCTCGGCCAGGTCGCCGGTGACGAAGGGCACATGGGTCCGGGCGAAGCGGGAGACGAGATCGCCGAGGGGGTCGGCCACCGACTCCTGCAGCGTGGACGGCAGGCCCGGTGGGAAGGGAACCCCGAAGGCGTCGCGGAGCCGTGAGGCGTCCTCGATGACCGCGAACCGGGACTCGCCGCCCAGCCTCACCTCGATGAGCCGATGCGACGCGACCAGGTGCTCCAGCCGGTCATGAAGGTCGTCCGGATCGTCGACGCGCAGGGCCAGGTCGGCACCCGACATCGGCCCCAGGTCGCGGAGCAGGTCGACGACCCCCTCGACACCTCGTGCACGGCGCTCGGCCGTGAGCCGTTGGAGTTCCGCCCCGACCTGCACGAGCACTTCCTCCTCGAGCAGTTCGCGCAACTGGGTACGCCCGAGCAGCTCGGCGAGCAAGCCGGGGTCGAGCGCCAGCGCCGCCGCCCGTCGTTCTGCCAGCGGCGCATCGCCCTCGTAGAGGAACCCCGCCACGTAGCCGAAGGAGAGGGCGGCCGCGTAGGGCGACGGCCGCTCGGTCACCACGTCGAGGACGCGTACGGACCGATCGCGGAGGCGGCCGAGCAGTCCGGTGAGGGCGGGGAGGTCGTAGACGTCCTGCAGCACCTCCCGCACGGTTTCGAGGACGATCGGGAACGAGCCGTATCTGGCGGTGACCTGCAGCAGCTGCGACGACCGCAACCGCTGCTGCCACAGCGGTGTCCGCTTGCCGGGGTCGCGTCGTGGCAGCAGGAGTGCACGTGCAGCGCACTCGCGGAACCGGGCTGCGAACAAGGCCGAACCGCCCACCTCGGCGGTGACCAGGTCCTCGATTTCGTCCGGCTCGAACAGGAAGGCCTCGGCGCCGGGCGGATCGGCATCGGTCTCGGGGATACGCAGCACGATGCCGTCGTTGGTCGACATCGCGTTGACCTCGACGCCGAGTCGCTCGCGCAACCGTGCCTGCACGGCCAGCGACCACGGTGCGTGCACCGCCTGCCCGTAGGGGGAGAGCAGGCAGATCCGGTGGTCGCCGAGCTCGTCGCGGAACCGTTCGACGATCAGCGTCCGGTCGTCGGGAAGACGTCCGGTCGCCAGTCGCTGCTCGGCGAGGTAGGCGAGCAGGTTGTCGGTTGCCCAGGTGTCGAGGCCGGCTTCGGTGAGCTGCGCGCGTGCGTCGGTGTCCGTGCGCGCCGACAGCGTGCGGGCATAGGCACCGAGTGCGATGCCCAGTTCGGCCGGACGGCTGATGCTGTCGCCCTTCCAGAACGGCAGCCGGCCGGGCTGACCGGGTGCCGGGGTGACCAGTACCCGGTCGTGGGTGATGGCCTCGATCCGCCAGGAGGTCGCGCCGAGCGCGAAGACGTCACCCACCCGGGACTCGTAGACCATCTCCTCGTCGAGTTCGCCGACGCGGGCGCCGGACGCCTCGCCGGCGATGAACACCCCGAACAGGCCGCGGTCGGGGATCGTCCCGCCGGACGTCACCGCGAGGCGCTGGGCACCGGGTCGCCCCGACAGGGTGCCGGACACGCGGTCCCACACCAGTCGGGGACGGAGCTGGGCGAACTCGTCGGAGGGGTAGCGGCCGGCGAGCATGTCGAGCACCGCGTCGAAGGCCGACCGCGGGAGGGTGGCGAACGGCATCGCTCGCCGGACCAGCTCGAACAGCTCCTCCACCTGCCAGGTTCGGTCTGCCACCGCGGCGATGATCTGTTGGGCCAGGACGTCGAGCGGGTTGGTGGGGACGTGCAGTTCCTCGATGCTGCCGGTGGCCATCCGGGTGGCGGTCACCACGGCGGGCAGCAGATCGGTCCTGGCCTTGGGGAACAGCACGCCGCGGGAGATCTCACCGACCTGGTGCCCGGCCCGGCCGATGCGCTGGAGTCCGCTGGCCACCGACGGTGGCGGCTCGACCTGGATGACGAGGTCGATCGCCCCCATGTCGATCCCCAGCTCGAGCGAGGACGTCGCCACCACACAGGGAAGGCGGCCGGCCTTGAGATCGTCCTCGATGAGCGCCCGTTGCTCCTTCGACACCGAGCCGTGGTGCGCCTTGGCGAGGAGGGGCGGTGACCCGATGGCCGCACCAGACTGGGCCATGACCTGCGCCGGCTGGACCTCCTGCGGGTCGACCGGTGCGTAGTCGGGATCCTCCGGCCCCGCTGCCCTGGCGGCGGCGATCTCGTTGAGCCGGGCGGTGAGGCGCTCGGCCAGGCGCCTGGAGTTGCAGAAGACGAGCGTGGAGCGATGCTGCTCGACCAGGTCGACGATGCGCTCCTCGACGTGCGGCCAGATCGAGGGCCGCTCGCGCTTGCCGGCCGAGATCTGCACCAGATCGTCGTCACCGAGAACAGGTGCCGTCGTGCCGGCGTCGGTGGCCGGCGCGGCGTCGAGCTCCGCGAGGTCGGGTACCGGCACGACGATCGAGATGTCGACCTGCTTGTCCACCCTCGGCGCCACGATGGTGACCGGTCGCCCGCCGCCGAGGAAGGCTGCAACGGTCTCGGCCGGGCGCACGGTCGCCGACAGACCGATTCGCTGTGCAGGTTGCGGGAGCAGCGCGTCGAGGCGTTCGAGAGACAGCGCGAGGTGTGCACCTCGCTTGGTGCCGGCGACCGCGTGGATCTCGTCGAGGATCACGGTGCCGACGCCGGTCAAGGTCTGCCGGGCTGCCGACGTGAGCATGAGGAAGAGCGACTCGGGGGTGGTGATGAGGATGTCCGGCGGGTGCGAGACCAGTGCCCGCCGCTGCTGGGGCGGGGTGTCACCGCTACGGATGCCCACGGTGACGCGCGGTTCGGGCAGCCCGAGCCGATGCGAGGCCTGGGCTATCCCGGTGAGTGGTGCCCGCAGGTTGCGCTCGACGTCGACCGCCAGCGCCTTGAGCGGCGACACGTAGAGGACGGTCGTCGACTTCGGGACTCGACCGTCGGCGCCGTCCTGCGGAGTGACCAGCCGATCCAGGGCCGAGAGGAACGCCGCCAGCGTCTTCCCTGACCCGGTGGGTGCGACGACCAGCGTGTTCGATCCGGTCGCGATGGCGGCCCAGGCCTGAATCTGCGCGGGAGTGGGGTCGGCGAACGACGTGTCGAACCACGCCCGGGTAGCCGGGCCGAAGGCGACGCTTGTTGGCACCCGCACATCCTGCCTGGCGGGACCGACAGGCGGCGTCCGCGCCCGTTGGCACCGCGTCGGGCTAGCGTGTCGA
The DNA here is from genome assembly GCA_963724495.1 of uncultured Actinomycetota bacterium. Lineage (GTDB taxonomy): Bacteria > Actinomycetota > Actinomycetes > Propionibacteriales > DAIQRJ01 > CAVRUZ01. Next base: position 398,735 of record CAVRUZ010000002.1, read on the forward strand.
CGTGACCGACATCCGCGGCGGGATCGCATGATCTGGTTCGTGACCGGGGCCCGAGGCATGCTCGGCCATCGGCTGGTTGAGCGACTGGCGGCCACCGGCCACCACGTCATTCCTGCCCCCAGAGACCTGGACATCACGGTTGGCGAAGACGTCGACCGGGCGCTGGCGTCCGCCGGCGCGGACGTGATCGTCAACGCAGCGGCATTCACCGCCGTCGACGCGGCCGAGGCCGACGAGGAGCGCGCCATCGCGGTGAACGGGACCGGCGCCGGCAACGTCGCCGCAGCCGCGGCGAGGTATGGGGCGGCGGTTCTGCAGATCTCCACGGATTACGTCTTCGATGGGAGCGCCACCGAGCCCTATGACGAGGACACGCCGACGGCGCCGGTCTCGGCCTACGGGCGCAGCAAGGCGGTTGGTGAGGCTGCCGTGCTGAGTTCGGGCGCTCGAGCCGCTGTGGTGCGCACGGCCTGGCTCTATGGTCCCGGCGGCGGCAACTTCGTCAGCACGATGCTGCGGCTCGAGCGCGAGCGCGACGTCGTGCAGGTCGTGGACGACCAGGTTGGTCAACCAACTTCCACCGACGTCCTCATCGACGCGCTGCTTGCACTGGCGCCAGGTGTCGTCGACGGCTCGATGCTGGGCTGCTACCACGCCACCTGCCGAGGTCAGACGAGTTGGTGCGGGCTGGCGTCGGAGGTCTTCCGGCTGGCGGGCGCCGACTCCGGGCGGGTGCAGCCCACCACGTCTGCAGCCTTCGTACGACCTGCGCCCAGGCCCGCCTTCAGCGTCCTCTCCCACCGCCGTTGGAGCGAAGCCGGGCTACCCGACCTGGCCACGTGGCCGGACGCCTTGCGCGCGGCGTATCCGGGCTTGTCAGCCGCCTGAGCCCGCATCCCGCTTCGTGGTCCCTTCTGTTGACGCGGACTGCATCTGATCGCGGGTCAGTGCGCACCGGAGCTCGATTCCCGCCGTAGCCAGGATGTCCTGGTCGCCCTGCCGGCGATCGATCAGGGCCACGGCCACCTCGACGCGGGCTCCCGCTGCCCTCAGGTCTGTGGTCGACAGTGCGATCTGGCCACCGGAGCTGACCACGTCCTCGACGACGGTGAGTGTGCGTCCCGAGACCGGACACCCCTCCACGAGCTTGCGCGTGCCGTAGGGCTTGGCCTCCTTGCGGACGAAGACCGCAGGTAGGCCGGTGAGTTGCGAGAGCACCGTGACCACGGGGACGCCGCCCAGCTCCAGGCCGGCCAGGATGTCGGTGTCGGCGGGGACGAGCGGCACCAGGAGCTCCACCAGCGCGCGCAGGAGGGCCGGATCCGATTCGAGCAGGTACTTGTCGAAGTAGGTGTCGCTCACGGCTCCGGACCGGAGCGTGAAGCTTCCGGAAAGCTGCGCGGTCGTCCGAACCTGGGCGGCCAAGACGTCGGCAGTGCTGGGTTGCGATGGGCTGGGTTGCGATGACCTAGTCGTCGTCTGTCCCCTCGAAGGCCGGCACGGGCTCGGCGCCGTTCTCCTCGTCGCCGTCTGTGACCTCGCGCTCGCACGGGACGCTTGGGCGGCAGGTCTATCACTGCGCGCGCCGCGAGGAGGAATGCCTCGGCATAGCCGTCGGCCGGGAAGGGGCCAAGGTAGTACTCCCGCATCTCCTGACGTTTCGGTGCGAGCGGGTCCGCACCGAGCATCAGATCCACGACATTCGTCAGACCCACGAGCGCTCGCGGGATGACGTAGGCGGCAGGGGCCAACGGGAAGGTTCGAGGGAAGGTCGGGCCCTCGTCCAGCATGTCCGACACCGCGAACGGCTTCCCGGAGAAGAGGTAGTCCGATACGACACTCGACACGTCGGCGACGAGCGCGTCGGAGAGGTTGAAGACCTCGACCATCGTGAGCTCGCCTGTCTGGGGGCCGAACAGATGCCCTGCCCCCTGCTGGTTGTTGTGTCGAGCAAGCACCTGCTCCGCCGCTCTGACCTGGGGAGCCGACTCCCGGTCCGACCGTGAGAACGGATGGGGCCGGAAGATCACTCGGGCGCCGGCTCCTGCCAGCGCTTCCACGATCGCGGCGGCGTTTGGCAGCGAGCAGAAGTTCGAGTCGCCGTACTGCCCACGCCAGGTCGGCGCGTAGAGGACAGTCGGCGGCACACCACTTCGGGGCGGATGGGAATCGACCGTCTCGATGTCTTCCACTTGCGGACGCCCGACGATGGCGAACTTCTCGTCCGGGATCACCACGCCATGCAGGGCGTACCGGTCGCGTCCGGCCTGGCCGGCAACGAATACCTTGTCGTACAACGCGGTCACCGGGCTGTAACTGGGTGGCTTGTCGCTGTCGCCGTGCAGGAGTTGCACGTGTCGAAGCTGCCCGAATCGCAGGAGATGCAGGTTCTTCGTGCCGTTGTTGACGTAGAACGCGGCCCTGAGTGTTTCCACGACTGCTGCATCCAGGGCCCTGAGCGATTCGCAGAGCACCACGGGCACGCTATCCAAGGTCCGCGCCAGCTGTGCCAGCGTGTGCGGCTCTCTGACGATCACGACGAACGGTCGTCCGATCCGAACCAGGTAAGGAATCCACATCGAGATGTGCTGCACCGACGGGGCACTCCCGCTGAAGTAGAGAACGAACTCGGGAGCGACCTCGAGCAGTGAGGAGCGGAGGTTCGTCAGGCGCCTCGGTGCGATGCCGCCAGGCACGAACCGCCCGCTGGAAAGGGACGACGAGGGCAACGGAGACCAGCAGGACGGGAACCAGGACCACCAAGGACGGCAGACGCAGCCAACAGCCAACGGCGAACCAGGCGGCCAGGATGAGGTTCGCCCGGAACAGCAGGGACGCCGACAGCGTCAGGGGCTGGCTCTTGGGAGCGGTCGGGAGGTTGATGACTCGATGTCCTTGTACCGGAGGCAGATGCAGGACCGCTGTCTCCGCGATGACGAGCAAGAGCAGCACCGCAGCGGTACCGAGAGTGACCCAGGCATGGTCGAGGCGCGATTGGGCAACCGAGCGCGACGCCGGCGACCAGCAGCGCCCGCACGGTCATGTGTGATGCCCGGCGCTCCCCGGGCATGAAGGGCCACCGCGGTGAACGTGATACCGTGTCAGCACCCCCGCCCACGCAAGGTGTTCGCCATGTATCAGCAGGATGGTTGCCAGCACGCCGACAGGCGTTGACAACTGCGGAGAACCGGCCATCCGCAGCCGCCCAGTCAAAGCCGGACCACCAGGTTCTGGCTGTCGACGAACATGCCGGCATCGGATGCAAGCATCTCGATGACACGCGCGACGTCCCCGGGTTGCATGATCGTTCTCGGGTCCTCGTCTGGCGCAAGTTTGCTGCGTAGCGCCGTTGCACACCTTCCGGGTGATATGCAGACCACCCTGGTCCCGTAGATCGCCAGTTCCTCCTTCATCACCTGGCTCATCGCGATTACCGCCGCTTTGGATGACGAATACGCCAGCCAACCGGATCGACCCGTGATGCCAGCCGTTGATGCGACATTCAGAATGAAGTCGAACTGGTTGCCGAGGTGTAGGAGCGACTGCACGATCACGAACGGGGCATACAGATTCACGTTGATCGTTCGTTCGAAGTCGGGCGAGTTCGATCTCGTGGATGGGTGCCGGCGAGGTGTAGCCGGCGTTGTTCACCAGAAGGTCGACGCTGCCGTGTGCGGACATGATGGACTCGCAGAGTTCGACGAGCCGAGCCTGTCGGCCACGTCGGCGAAGTACGGATGCGATGCGCTTCGCCGTGCGGATTGTTCGCTTGAAGGTCATCGATCGCGGCGGCGTAGTCCTCCGACTCGCGCGCCAGCATGATGAGGTCGGTGATGTCGTTGTCGGCATAGAAGAACTGGCGAATCGTCGCCAGCCCGATGCCCCTCGACGCACCCGTGACCATCAGTGATCTACCCATCCTCGTCGCCCTCGTTCACGTTCGCCAGCAGGAACCCGGCGAGGCGCACGTCGGTCTTCGTGGTCACCTTGAGGTTCCGGTCCGATCCGTCGATGAAGTGCACTTCGGCACCGGCCAGCACACACAGCGTGGCATCCTCGGTGAACAGGATGCTCTTGGTCTTCGCCTCTTCGTGTGCCCTGACCAAAGTCGCCTTGTCGAACTTCTGCGGTAGTTGGACGTTGCGGAGCGTGTCGCGATCGAGGTAGCCGGTGACCAGTCGCGTCTCCGGATCCACAGGCGCGACCGTGAACGGGATCGGGAGCATGTAACTGACATTGTCGAATGGTGCTGCGATCAGTCTCGTGAAGTCGGCGGTGGTGACAAGCGGTCGTGCCGACTCGTGCAGGATCACCTTCTCGCTCGTGCACGCCGGCAGCACCTTCTGTACCGACTCCTGTCGGCTCGATCCCGCTTCGACGTAGGAGATCGGTGTCCTGACCGCGTAGTCGCGGACGACCCGTTCCACGTCCTCACGCCACCCAGGCGGAAAGTTCATGACGATCTGGGTGATCTCCGCGACGGCGTCGGCAGCGACGAGCGAGTACACGATCGCCGGAATCCCATTGACGCGGATGAACTGCTTCGGCCGATCGGCCGCGACCCGATCCCGATGCCTCCGTTCAGGAGCGCGAGGCTGTACATGGGTTACCCCTCCGTCGAGGCTCGCGTGCGGTGTCCTCCAGGCGGAGAAGCACCGTCACGCAGGCGGGCAGCAGCATATCGGTCGTCGGCGGCGTGGCGAGCCGCGAACGGTGGCGCGCCGGCGTCCTATCGGGGAGCGCCGGAGCCACGAAGCAAGTCATCTCTCCTGACGCCGCGAAGGACGCCTCATAGTTCGCTGTCCAGGTCTTCGGACGCGCGAGATAGGTCTCCCAACTCGAGTTCTCCCACACCAGCCGCAGGCGAAGTTGCACCGAGTGCCGCTCGCTCTCGATCGCTGGAAGGCGCCTGCACATCGACGATGCACGACACGTCAAATGTGTCGCCAGAACGTCGGGTCTTGAGTGGGATGGGACGATCGAACCGGAGGCGCGCAGATGCGCGTCGAGGGTGATGGTGGCGTCGTCGAGCGTTGCGATCTTGCTGGTGCCCACCACCGTGAGCCTTTCCGCGAAGCGATGGTGGGGGCCATTCGAAACGAGGCGGACGCTGACAGGTGACCGCGACCTCGCCGCCAGGCGCAACCATCGACAGTCGGTCGGGCAAGCCGCCTGACGCAGGGTCTGCGAACGGTGCCGCGAACCCATGGTCGATAGCCGAGCTGCGTGACGGTGAGCTTGACCGACTCGATGTACGGTGCGGCGGTCCTTGTTCCGGACCACCTCGTTGAGCACCCGCCGCCAGCTGCTTGAGGAACGCGATCGTGATCGTGTGCCGGGCCTTTCGAAGGCCGCCTCGCTCATCCTGGCAGACGAGGCTCGGGGTCGTGGATCATCTGGAGAACCGGTCGGCGATCCCGCGGATGTCTCCCGGTGGCACAAGATAGCCATCGACGCCGTCGGTGATCTGCTCCCGCAACCCGTACTTGACGTCGTAGGCGATGACCGGGCAGCCGAAGCTGATGCTCTCCAATGTAGCGAGCGGGAAAACCCTCGAACAGGCTGGTCAGAAGGAAACCGTCGCCGTCTGCAAGGAGTCCGGGCGCCGGGGATCGTGGCCCTTCATCGACGACCGAGCCCCGACCCCGAGATCGGCGATCTCCTTCTGAAGGGGATCTGCGTCTGCTGCCGTCGCCGTAGATGTCCAGCCTGGCGTCCGGTTCCTCCTCGAGGACGAGGGCGAACGCCTTGAATGGCGTGCTCCAACTGCTTCTGCGGCTCGAGCCGAGTGACGATGGCGAAGCGCTGTCGCGCTCACGGAAGGGGATCAGGGCGTGCAGGAAACTCCACCGGGTTGGGGACGACGAACAGATTGTTCGTGTGGCCGAAACGCCTGGTGATGTCATCGCCCTGCCGGGCGGTGAGCGCCACGAGGCCGTCGAGAGCGTCGATCTTGCTCAACAGCGGCCTGAACCACTTGTAGATCGACGCGTTCCACTGGTTCTTCGCCACATGCATGTTGTGCATGACGTAGATGACGTGGAACTGGTCACCCGGCATCGGCAGGATGTAGTTGACGGCGAATCGGCTGTCGCTGATGATGAAAGCCCGCTCGTCAGGCGGTGTCAGCGTCTGGATCCAGTTCTGCCGGAAGCCCCGGTTCGTGGGCCAGTTGCCGACTGGCTCGCCCTTGCTGTTCACGAGGATCACGTCGGTCGACGGCCAGTGCTTCGCGGTGGTGCCGGTCGGAAGGCGCAGGAAGACCGAGCCGTCCGGGCGGCGGTAGTCGACGACTGTCTCGCTCAGGTTCCGCGGATGGAGGTATTGCGTCGAGTAGACGGTGCCGTCAGGGTGGAGTTCGTCGTTCGTCACGTACCCCCTGACCGGCAGGAGTGGCTCGCCGGTCGGCGGCAAGTGGTCGATGTCGTTCTCCCGATACCACTCGAAGATGTTCACCAGCTGCATCGGTTCGACGAGCTCGCCGCGCTCCCGCAGGTCGGCGCGTACCCCCGGATAGCGGGGCCTCCGGTCGAACGTGAGGATGACGGGTTCGACGCCCGAGCGTTGGGCGAACAGGCGGTTGCGCATCAACAGGGCTCGGGTCTGGCCCCCAGTGCCGGCGGTGACCAGACCACTGAGGGAGTAGTAGCGCCCGGTCGGTATGTCGATCTCGGCCATGGCGACACCCTAACCAGCAGGCTCACCTGGTACGGACGACCCATCGGTGACCCCAGCGACAGGTGCCGACACCCGAGGCCCGCCGTGTGGGTTGAGGATCCCGCCGCGGTGAACTCGTGGGGAGCTTCCCTAGTTCTCAACCGCCATTGAGGATCGGCCACGGTCAGTGGGTCAGCTTGACGTGGACACGCCCCGACGACCAAGCTCGGCCCTTGGCCAGGCGCCTTCCGTGCGCCGATGAACCCCACGAGGAGACCCCATGCCGGGCACCGCCACTGCCCGACGACTCGCCCGCCGGTACCTGCCCTTGAAGGTCCGCCGGGTGATCGTCGCTGTCCGGGATGCGGGCCGCTCCGACGCGCCGTCCCGGCCGGTCACAGGGAGCGCGTCGAAGCGCGCGGGAGCGCCCAAGAGCGCCAAGGAGGCCAGCGGGAAGGGCGCCGCGGGTCGGGACCGGGAGGCGACTCCTGGACTCCTTGCGCTCAGGCGTGCCACTGGCCGAGTCCCTGGTGAAGAGGACGCGGACACTGCTGGAGGGCGGGGAGCCGCATACGGCGGCATCGCTTGGAGCGTCGCTGGCCAAGGAACCGGAGACGGCGGCCGTGGGCGGCCTGATCGGCGGGAGCGTCGCCTATCGGCGCGGTTACCCCGCTTTGGCCTGGCGAGAGTTCAGCAAGGCCTCGCCGGAGCTGGTCTGGCGCTACGCCGCCTTCGAGTACGCACGCTCGGGCATCACGACAGATCGCGAGACCGTGCTGGCGGAGATCCGCCGGGTCGTGTCCGAGGTCCCGGACTACATCGACGCCAGTGGCTTGATCGCGATCGTGGGAGCTGTCTACGGTGCCCGCGAGGAGGACCTCGCCCGGGAGGTCTTCGAAGTCCTCGACGGGCTGATCGGCGATGGCAGCGGCGTCACGCCCGCCGTCGTCATCGAACGGGACTGGTTGCGCCCCTGGGTCGCCGCGTCGGCAAGCTCGCCCAGCGCGGCCGAGGTTCCCGCGGGCCATGTCTCCATCGGCATTATGGCCTACGACCATCCCGGTCGGCACCGCGCGTCAGCGAACATCGGCGACCACATCCAGAGCCTGGCTTCCCTTGGCCACCTGGTACGGCACCAGGACCTGACGTTCCACGGCGAGCAGGAACTTGTCGACCTCCTCGACCTGCTCCAGAACCGAGTGCGCCCGGAGGTGCAGCGGTGCGGGATCGGCACCGAGGTGGAGGTCGTCACCGTCGAGCGGGACGCCTCCGCCTACAAGGCCATCCCTCCGAACACCTGGACGCTGGCCTTCGGCTGGTTCATGCACGCCATCTTCGAGCAGCACTTCGGCTTCCCGCTGCATCGCAACGTGCTCCCGATCTTCATCTCCTTCCACTGCAACAAGCGCGACCTGCTGACTCCCGAGGCACTGGACTACCTACGGCAGTACGGACCGATCGGCTGCCGGGACTGGACGAGTGTCGACATCCTGCTCAGTCTGGACGTTCCCGCCTTCTTCTCCGGCTGCCTCACCACCACTACCAGCAACGTGTTCCCCGACCTCGACGAGTGCCCCTCCCCGGATGCCCCGGTCGCGTACGTAGACACGGTGGACGCCGCACCGGCGGGGGCGGTCACCTACCGACACAGCGACGACCGCGTCCGCTTCCGCAGCTTCCCCACCAATGTGCACGACGGGATGGAGCTGCTCGAGACCTACCGGAGCAGGCATCCGTCGGTCGTCACCAGCAGGCTGCACTGTTGGCTGCCCACCCGGTCCCTCGGTGTCAAGGTGCGGTTCGTTCCGAAGAACCGGGCTGACATCCGGTTCGCGGGCCTCATCGACACCACCGACGCCCAATTCGACGCGATGCGCAGCTCCATTAACGACAAGCTCGAGCACGTCATGACCGCGATCCTGACCGGCCAGGAGCCGGATGCGGTGTACGAGCTGTGGCGCCAGGTCACGGCCGGCGACGTGGAAGCAGCGCGCCGGCGGCGCGCCGAGACGCCCCTGACGCTGCCGAAACGGACCAACGTCGGCGGCGATGTGGCCAAGGCCGTCTCGTCGACCGTCACCCGCCGGCCGGCTGGTCAGACATCGGCCGACGAGGTCCATGTGGCGATCCACCTCGCCGACCGCAGGGGACACGCGCTGCCGGTGCTGCTGGAGTCACTGACGGTCACCAGCTCCAGGCCTCTGCACGTGTGGGTCGTCACGCGCCACGCCGAAACCGTGGACCTCGACGAGCTCGCCGGTTTGTTCCCGACGGTCTCGCTGTCTCTCGTGCCGACCAAGGGCCTCGGCAGCCGTGTCAGTCGCGGTGACGGGCGGGGGCTGGCTGGGCGCGACATGGACCTGCTCGTCCTGGGCGCTCTGCTGCCGTCGGTCGACCGGGTGGTCGTGTTACCGGTCGACGCGGTGGTGGCGCGCGACATCGGCGAACTGTTCTACACCGACCTTGGCGGCCACCTGTTCGCGGCGCCCACCGTCGAGGGGTCGAGTGGCACGAGCGGGTTCACGGTCATTCACACCGCGGCGCTGCGACTGGGGAGCAAGACCACCTCCGCGGCTGACCTGCGCCGTCGGGCCTATGCACGCCACGTCTTCGACTTCGACGCGTTCACCACCGCTGTGATGGTGTTCGACCTGGAGCGGATGCGCTCGGAGGACTTCGCGAACGAGTACCTCGCCTACGTGGAGGAGTTCGGGCTCGCGTTCCGCGACGTGCTGCACTTCGCCGCCGGCCCGGACCGGGCGGTCATCCCGACCGCCTGGGACCACGTCCCAACCCGGTCTGCCGTCGAGCAGCCTGGCCTCATCCACTGGGCGGACCCGATAAAGCCGTGGGCGTCGGACTACACCGCGGAGCGTGAGCGGTGGCTCAGCGCGGCCGACGCGATCAAGCAGCGGCCTCGAACGTAGAGCACCCGTCGCCGGGGCGACACCCGCGAAGCGACCAGTGCGGCAGAAAGCCCCGGAGCGACTGCTCCGGGGCTTTCTTGTATCCAGCTTGTGATCAGACCATCTGGTTCTTGTAGTAGATGTTGGCCGTGACCTTGAGCCCGCCGTACTTTGTCGCGCGAACTGAATCCGTAGTAGGGGCCGGTGGACGCCCAGTCCTTCGGGCTCGCGGTAGGGCAGGTTCTTGCCGGCGTAGGTGACCACCGATTTGCCCACCTGCTTGGAGGTCGCCATGTCCACCGTTGCGAGCGTGGAGTCGATGTCCTTCGTGTACTGGTGCGACGTTCCGGTGAGCACGTAGAAGTACTTGCCGTAGGGCACGAATCCGTGCAACGGCCCGAGGCTCGTCACCACGCGGGCAAGGTAGAACTGTCCGACCTTCTTCATCTGCGACGGGTGACCGAACGGGAGGTCGTACACGACGTTGGTGTTCCCCGTGCCGCTGCCCGGCGGGATGAAGCGCACGACGAGCCGCTGGTAGACCGGGCCCATGTCGCAGCTGACGTCCCGGAAGCCCTTTGAAGTAGTACTTCACGTCGCCGGCCCCTTGCCCGAGACCCACTTGAACCGCATCAGCGCCGTTGCCCTGCCGGTGGAGTCCGGTAATGCCTCGCACCAGATTTAGGAGTCCTTTGCCGACCGGCTCGACGCCAAAGCCGACACCGTGGCCGACGTTGTCCAGGTACATGGTGCTGAGCGGCGCACCGCTGAACGACACCGATTGAGGCACAGGTCGTTGCCCCATTGTCCCGACGACCCTGCAGCATGTACAGCCGCCGGTTGACGTTGTCGAACGCCAGCGCCTGGTGGGTCCGGTTCTCCACGAGCGACTTGGGCCCGAAGAGCCGGTAGGTGCTCGAGGTGAAGTTGAAGCGGGCACCGGCGCTGCTTGCGCCGCCTGGGGCACCAAGGCAAGTCCACCGGCCGCGGCCAGTCCGATGCCTCCCGTCGCCTTGATCAGCGAGCGGCGAGCGAGTGTGGTCGGCTGGGAAGCGTTCATGCGTGGCTCCTGGCGTCGAACGTGACTCGCAGTGGGGGATCGGTTACAGAGAGCACATCATAAATGTGCCGGGATAACTGCAATAATTCCGGACAAGGCAACCACCTAATCAGGCAGAAATGCTTAGAACGACGTTGCCTCGTCGGCACCGACAGCTTCACCCTCAGAGAGGGCTGAAAATGGGGCAGGGCAAATCCGCGGGGTCGGTCCACGTGTCGGCACTGGCGGCGGCGAGGGCTGCAGAACGCGGTACAGGCAGGCACAACGACATCCACTTCGCCGTGTGCTCGCCGTACAGGCCGGGGGTCAGGCCCACGATGAACTTGGACCCGTAGGTCGTCTTCAGTCGCGAGCACAGCCGGACCAGGCCGGCCTGCGACCAGGACGATCCCGAGGGCTCGAGGTCGACGTCGATCCCGTTGATGCCGTAGGTCTTCACGAATCCGACGATGCTGTCGTAGGCCTGGTCAGCCTGGGTGGAGTTGGTGATCGAGATGCCACCGTCGGAGGAACCGCCGAAGCCCATGGCCACCGTGCAGCCGGCCGCCTTGGCGGCAGCGATGCCGGTGGCGAGGCCGGCGCCGAATCGGTTGTAGTAGACGAGCTTGCCGGTGCCCGACCCGCCGGACTGCGCGAGTCCGAGGACGATGTGGTTCACCTGCGCCTTGGCGCCGGCCGGGTAACCGGACCACGGCTGCGGGCCTGACCAGCGTGGTGCCAGACCGAGACCACGCTGGCCGCGAGGGCGCCGCCCGACGGCTGAGGCTGGGGCTCGGGGTCGGGCGCGGGGCTGGTGCTGGGGCGGTGCCGTTCAGCGTGACGAGCTTGCCGACGGTGGCGAAGTTCAGCAGCCACTGGCCGGCGTAGCCGGTGCCCTGACCGTGCCCGGACAGGACGTAGGAGCCGGCTGGGATGGGCGGTGCCGTTAGTGCTTCCGGAAGTCGAGCCGGTTGCTCACCGCGGTGATCTTGTGGGTCGAGGAGTTGACGGTCACCTCGACGCCGTACTGGTTGGTCGGGGTCACCGTCTGGGTGCTGGTGCGGGTGTAGCGCACCATCGAGTTGGCGTCGCGGCTGATGTTGGTTCCGGCGAGTGCGTGCAGGGTCGCTCCGGCGGCGTTGGTGGTCACCCCTTGAGGGTTGGGCGCGGGGGCGGGGACTGGTGCTGGGGCGGTGCCGTTCAGCGTGACGAGCTTGCCGACGGTGGCGAAGTTCAGCAGCCACGGGCCGGCGTAGCCGGTGCCCAGGCCGTGTCCGGACAGGACGTAGGAGCCGGCTGGGATGGCGGTGCCGGTAGTGCTGCGGGATGCCAGCCGGTTGTTCACCGCGGTGATCTGGTGGGTCGTGGAGTTGACGGTCACCTCGACGCCGTACTGGTTGGTCGGGGTCACCGTCTGGGTGCTGGTGCGGGTGTAGCGCACCAGCGAGTTCGTGTCGCGGTTGATGTTGGTTCCGGCGAGTGCGTGCAGGGTCGCTCCGGCGGCGTTGGTGGTGACGCTGCTGCCGGCGGCCAGTGCCGCGGTGGGGACGAAGGCGAGGCCGCCGATGGCCAGCCCAACAACGCCGGTTGCCTTCAGCAGCGAGCGCCGGTCGAATCCGCGGGTCATGGTGGTGGTCGTCATGTTGTCTCCAAAGAAGGTCACTAAGAGCGATTCCGCAACTACTCTGAGTAAGATTACTTGCAGAACTGCAAAAATGCAAATTGAGAAGATCATCCGAATCGGTGACCGTTCCAGGAATCGGTCACGCGCCGGGCTTGAGCGGCTCAGCGCGGAGCACTCGATCACTCCACCGGCACGCGATCGCTGACGGGCGCTGCGATGGTGGACACTGCTGTGATAGGGGACACTGCCTGCGTGCGTCATTCCGAGCTCCGCGACCGACTTGTCCGCCACCTCGGCGACGGCTTCGCGCAGGCGTGGGCTCGCGACCAGGTACTCGCCGGCCTGGAGTTCCGCACGGTGGAACAGGCCCTTGCCGACGGCGAGCCGGTGCTTCGCGTCTGGCGGGTCGTGTGGCGCGAGCTGGAGCTACCCGAGACGGAACGCTGAGAGTTCCGTCGGCCGTCCGGTCAGCCCGTGCTCGTCCTCACAACGCTGGCCGTGTTGCCACGATCGGAGTCGATGTTGCCGGTCCAGTTCAGGATCGGGCCGGTGAAGACCCGACCGTGGTTGCTAGTGCCGCTCGGATAGTTGGCGTACCACTGCGCTGTGAAGAAATCGATGTGCGCGAACGTGCCCAGGTTCCTTGAGTGGCCGTTCCCTGGATCCAGCCCGTTGACGCTCAGCCCGCCCGCGCCGATGTAGCCGTACTGGAAGTCCAAGTTCTCCGACTGCATGACGACAGAGCCATTCGAGTTGCTGTTGATCTGGACCGCGGCATTCCCGCAGGTCTTGCCGGCGATGCGGCTCCGCCGTTGTTCACGTCGAGCCCTCCGGTGTTGCCCACGGTGGGATCGAGGTTCGCGTCGATGATGAAGGCCCTTGCCCGCCATCCGCTACCGCCGAAGAACTGGATCCCGTCGTTGTGGGTGCCGTTGCCGGCAGACCCGTCCGCCGGCCCACCGTTGCGCTGGTAGGGGTCTGGCCAGAACTTCGCCAGGTCGTGGATCCAGAGGTAGTAGGCGGCACAGTTGAAGGGTGGCCGGACGGTTGTTCCCTGTTGCACGTCCCGGGGCCACAGGCCATCAGTGGTGTTGCGTACCTCGACACACTCCGCGGTCCAGCGGGCACCCACGATGCCGGCAGCCCAATGCAAGCTGGGGGATGAGGGCTGGATCAAGGTGTTGCGGACCACCAGACCGGAAGTCAGGTTGCTTGCACAGTCGATCAGCCCGAGCGTGCCCGAGGTCGGCTTGGGGCCACCTCTGATGATGCAGTTGTCGATGACCTGATTGACGTTGCGGGAGAAGACTCGTCCGTTCACGATCTTGTTCTTCAGGACTGGCCAGCAGCGCTGAGTGTCTGGTCCCCATTCACCACGGTCATCACCGATCGGTTCACCGGCCCGACGTTGGCCATGATGGTGGAGCGAGGAACGCGGGTGGTGGCTGTCTTGGCCGTGGCGACAAGAGCTGCCCTGACCTTGTAGGGATCGCTGCTAGCGACCGCGGTGGCCGGAGCGAGGTCGTTCTTGAAGAAAACGTTGGCCAGGGGGTGGGTGCCGTTGAAGGACTCTCGTGAGGCGAAGCCGAAGTACAGCCCGACAACGCCGGTGCTGCTGCGGTAGATCCCCAGTCCTTCTGGCTTGCGGTAGGGCAGGGAACTGCCGGCATGGGTGGTCGTCTTCGCGACGACGCGCCTGGTGTCCATGTCCAGTGTGGAGAGCTTCGAATCGATGTCGGCGACTCGGCGCTGACGGTTACCGGTGAACACGTAGAGGTAGCGGCCGTACGGGACGTAGCCGGCCAGCACGCCGAGTCCCGAGATCTCCAAGGGAAGGGTGAACGTGTTGAGCGGGGCTGAGGGGACGAAGGTCTTGCCGAAGGGGAGCGCGAACAGCTGATGGACGTGCGTGTGGTGCCGGCGCCCAGTCTGCGCACCAGCAGCCTCTGGTAGATGGGGTCGATCGCGCAGCTGATGTCTCGGCTGCCGGTGAAGTGGTAGCTGACGTTGGCCGGTCTGGTGCCCGGTGATCCACTTGAACCTCATCAGCGCGGTTGCCCGTCCGGTCGAGTCGGCCCGAGTCTGCATCCAGATGTACGAGTCCTTGCCGACGGGCTCGACGCCGAAGCTGACGCCGTAACCGACTTTGTCCATGTACATGGTGCCGAGCGGCGTGCCTGCGAACGACACCCGGTTCAGGCAAAGGTCGACCCCGGTGCTGCCGCGCCGCGACTGAAGCATGAAGAGCCGGCCGTTGGCGACGTCGAAGGCGAGCGCCTGCTGGTTGTTGTTCTCGGTGAGGGCCTTCTTGGTGAACAGGGTGTCGATGTCGGACAACAGTGCGATCCGCGGGCTGGCGGGGAGTGCACGTGCAGCCTGAGCGGAGACGGCCAGGCCGGCTGTCGCGAGACCCAGCACGGCGGTGGCGCGGCCGAGCGTGCGCCGGTCGAATAGCTGGGGGGCGATGGTGGCCATTGGTAACTCCTTGTGCTCAGACGGTGACGTTGCGTAAAAGATATAACTTACTAAATGAGCAAATATGCTGTTTTAGTACGACAAACTTCGCAGACCGCCTGGAACGGGGTCCGTTGCCGTGGTTTCGGGCCTGGCAAGCCGCCGAAAGGGGCGCCAGTAGGTCGGCGGGTAGGAGGGCTCGATCGGGCTGGATCTGCCACAGATCTCGGCCGCCGCTCGGCTCCGGACACCGAGCCGGTGCTTCGCGTCTGGCGCGTCGTGTGGCGTGAACTGGAGCTACCCGAGACCGAACGCTGAGAGCCGCCGCCACACCGGCGTGTCAGCGAGAATCGAACAGGCGTTCTAGTACGGTCGTGCACAGCCGACCCCGACAGCGTCATTCCTCCACAGCCCGACGATCGGCGGGGGACTGTCGGTGGCCGTCGTTAGCGTCAGCGGCGTTGAACTCACCCCCGGCCGGTTCTCCTGGTCCGGTGGCACACCGGCCGGTACGAACCGGCCCTGAACGACAGGGATGGGACGCATGGCTGGATTCGATCGGGAGAAGGCGCTGGACACCGCACTCGCGCAGATCGAACGTTCGCACGGCAAGGGTGCGGTGATGCGTCTCGGCGACGAGGGCAGGGCACCGATCGACGCGATCCCCACCGGAGCGCTGTCACTCGACCTCGCGCTCGGGGTGGGTGGACTGCCGCGGGGACGGGTCGTGGAGATCTATGGACCGGAGTCCAGCGGCAAGACCACCGTCGCGCTGCACGCGGTCGCGCAGGCCCAGGCGGCCGGCGGGATCGCGGGCTTCATCGACGCAGAGCACGCGCTCGATCCCGACTACGCCAAGCAGCTCGGCGTCGACACCGACCAGCTCCTGGTGTCCCAGCCCGACAGCGGTGAGCAGGCGCTGGAGATCGCCGACATGCTGGTCCGTTCCGGTGCGCTCGACATCATCGTGATCGACTCGGTCGCGGCGCTCGTGCCTCGAGCCGAGATCGAGGGCGAGATGGGCGACAACCATGTGGGCCTGCAGGCCCGGCTGATGAGCCAGGCGCTGCGCAAGCTCACCGGTGCGATCTCGCAGTCGCGCACCACGATGATCTTCATCAACCAGCTGCGCGAGAAGATCGGCGTGATGTTCGGCTCGCCGGAGACCACCACCGGCGGCAAGGCGCTGAAGTTCTACGCGTCGGTCCGGCTGGACGTCCGGCGGATCGAGACCCTGAAGGACGGGCAGGAAGCGGTCGGCAACAGGGTCCGGGTCAAGGTCGTGAAGAACAAGGTCGCTCCACCGTTCCGCCAGGCGGAGTTCGACATCCTGTTCGGTCAGGGCATCAGCCGTGAGGGCAGCCTCATCGACTGCGGCGTCGACGCGGGCATCGTGCGCAAGGCCGGTGCCTGGTACACCTACGACGGCGACCAGCTGGGTCAGGGCAAGGAGAACGCCCGCACCTATCTGAGGGACAACCCCGACATCGCCAACGAGATCGAGAAGCGCGTCAAGGAACAACTCGGAATCGGCCCCAAGATGGATGCTCCGGCCGAGGTGTCGGTCGACTTCTGATCCGATGGACGACCCAGACACCCAGCCACGTCGAAGCAGCACCGGCAGGCGGCGACGCCGTGCACGCGCCAACGGCGTGGGGGAGGCGGCGGCCGGTGAGCGCAGTGCCTTTGACAACCGCGGTGCCAATGAGAAGCGCGGTGCCAATGAGAAGCGCGGTGCCCGGGACACGGGACCGCCGGTGGCACCGGAGTCGCTTGCCAGGACGATCGCGCTTCGTCAGCTGACCGCTGGCCCACGCACGCGCAGTCAGCTGGCCGAGGCCATGACGGCCAAGGGCATTCCGGCCGAGACCGTCGCCACCGTGCTCGACCGTTTCGGCGACGTCGGCCTCGTCGACGACCAGTCGTTCGCACGCTCGTGGGTCGAGTCTCGGCACGCCGGTCGGGGACTCGGCCGGCAGGTGCTCCGTCAGGAGTTGCGTGGCAAGGGCGTCGACGACGAGCTCATCGCCGAGGCGGTCGGCGCCGTATCCGATGACGACGAGATGGCCGCCGCACGCGCTCTTGTCCGGCGGAAGCTGCGGTCGATGTCCGCGCTCGACCACCAGACCAGGACCCGACGGCTTCTCGGCCAGCTGGCCCGCCGCGGGTACGGCTCGGGCGTGGCTTACGCAGCGATTCGGGCAGAGCTGAACGCCGACCTGGACGAGTCGGCCAGTCACGGCACCTGACTCGACCGGCGACCCCTGGCCTTGCCGAAGGACGCACCCGATCGGCGCCGGCCGTCGCGGTGCTTGACCGGCTGCGACCCGACTCCTAGCCTCCGGACTGCAGGGATCATCGGCGGCCACGACGACGAGTGGGGCGGCCGCGGTCCGGAACACGTGGTTTAGACCCGCCGATCGGCGGACTGACGATATGAACATCGACTGACCTGTTCGAGTGGCAACGCCCGGCAGGTTGTGACCCAGCACGACGGTTATCTCGACAGCGGCTCGGAGGGCCGCACGGTCGCCGCAGGCAGAGCACGACGCTTGCGGTGCTGACGCGCACGAAGCGCGCCGTCTGGCCGGTTCCGCCCGCTCGCCTCCCTGCGCCCGGCCCAGCCGGAAGCTATGTAAAGGGGAGTGCGCAGATGTCGAGCTTGCAGGCGGTGCTGGTGCTGATCGCCCTCGTCGCGGTGATCGTGTTGCTGGCAGTGCTGCTGATCGTGTTCCTCCGGCGCGACGCGACCCGGCCGGGTGGCCGCGATAGCTGCCGACACCCGCCAACAGCCGTCGACAGCTGTGACCACGCCCGGACTGGCGTCCCCGATACCTGCTGGCAGTCGCGACGGCACCGCCGCCACCGACGACACCGCCCCAGGACGGTCTCCAACCGAAGGGGCGGCGGCTCTGGCGGAGGCCGAGCAGGGCCCGGACCCGTCGGCGAGCCGGTCGCGGCTGGAGGCCGAAGCGCTGCTGGAGCGGGCGACCGCGGAGGCCGAGGAGATCAGGCTGGCGGCCGGCCGACTGCGCGACGACGCGATCAGCGAGGCGGAAGGTGTCCGCGAACGGGCCGTGAGCCACGCTGATCGGCTTCGCGACGAGGCGCTGCGGCTGCGCGACGAGGCCGCGAACGAGCGGTCAGACCTCGAACGCCGTGCTGTGCACCTGAGCCAGCGCGAGGAACGACTCGACGCCGACCGCGTCCGGATCGCCGAGGAGCAGGCGGACCTGGACGAACAGCGGTCCGAGGTCGGCGAGCAGCGCGCGCAGGCTGCGCAGCTCGTGGCAGATCGACAGGCAGAGCTGGAGCGGGTCGCGGGTCTGAGCGCCGAGGCTGCCCGCGCCGAGCTCCTCGCCTCGCTGGAATCGGAGGCCAAGCTGGCCGCGGCCGGTGTCGTCCGCGACATCGAGCGCGAGGCGCATGCCGAGGCGGACCGGCGAGCACGCGGCATCATCACGTCGGCGATCCAGCGGCTCGCCTCCGAGCAGACTGCCGAGTCCGTGGTGAGCGTGCTCCACCTCCCGAGCGACGAGATGAAGGGCCGGATCATCGGGCGCGAGGGCCGCAACGTGCGGGCCTTCGAGCAGGTGACCGGCGTCAACCTGATCATCGACGACACCCCGGAGGCCGTTCTGCTGAGCTGCTTCGACCCGGTCCGGCGCGAGGTGGCCCGGGTGGCGCTGGAGCGGCTGGTGCTCGACGGGCGGATCCACCCGCAGCGGATCGAGGAGGTCTGCGCGGCCAGCCGCGACGAGGTCGAGGACATGTGCCGCCGGGCGGGCGAGGATGCAGCGCTGGAGATGGGCATCACCGACCTGCATCCGGAGCTGGTGAACACGCTCGGCCACCTCAAGTACCGGACCTCCTACGGCCAGAACGTGCTGCTGCACCTGATCGAGTCCGGTCATCTCGCGGCGATGATGGCGGCCGAGCTTGGCCTGGACGTGGCGCTGTGCCGTCGAGCGGCCTTCCTGCACGACATCGGCAAGGCGCTGACGCACGAGGTGGAGGGCAGTCACGCGATCGTCGGGGCCGACCTCGCCCGGCGGTACGGCGAGATCGAGGACGTCGCGCACGCCATCGAGGCGCACCACAACGAGGTGGAGGTGCGCACGGTGGAGGCCGTGCTCACCCAGGCGGCGGACGCCATCTCCGGTGGTCGCCCCGGCGCCCGCCGGGAGTCGCTCGAGGCCTACGTCAAGCGGCTGGAACGGCTGGAGGAGATCGCCTCGGCCCGAACCGGCGTCGACCGGGTGTTCGCCATGCAGGCGGGCCGCGAAGTGCGCGTGATGGTGCTCCCCGACCAGGTCGACGACGTTGCCGCGGCGGTGATAGCGCGCGAGATCGCCAAGCAGGTCGAGGAAGAGCTCACCTATCCCGGACAGATCCGGGTCACGGTCGTGCGGGAGTCGCGTGCGACCGAAGTGGCCAGGTGAGCGGTCGAGCGGGCAGCAGCGTCGTCAGCAGGGTGAGCTCCGTCGCCTAGAAGGACGGGCATCAACACGCGAGCACCACAACGGCACGCCACAGCCAAGGAGCGGTAACCGACATGGCCGACAGCCCAACCACCACAGCCCAGCTCGCCGGCTGGCGCGACGGCGACGCCGACGTGCTGGTGGTGGGTGCCGGTCTTGGTGGCATCGCGGCGGCCCTTGCCGCCGCCCGGCTGGGGCGGCAGGTGGTGCTCACCGAGCCCACTCGGTGGATCGGCGGGCAGCTGACCAGCCAGGCCGTGCCACCGGACGAGCACCGATGGATCGAGCAGGGCTGGTGCTCGACCTCCTACGCCACCCTGCGCCGGGAGATCCGAGACACCTACCGCCGGCACTGGCCGCTCATCCCGGCGGCCCGCACCGACCAGCAGCTCAATCCCGGGCTCGCTCGCGTCAGCCGGATCTGTCACGAACCGCCGGTCGCGCTCGGCGTCCTGACGGCCATGCTCGAGCCGTACCTCGCGACCGGAGCCGTGCGGCTGCTCGCCGGAGCCGAGCCGGTGGCGGCCGGCACCGAGGGCGACCGGGTCACCAGCGTCACCTTCCGTTCGACCGGACATGGCCTCGAGCAGGCGGGCACCGGGGAGCAGGTCACGATCACGCCCACGTTCGTCGTGGATGCGAGCGAGCTCGGAGATCTGCTCGAGCTGGCCGGCGTCGAGCACGTGGTCGGTGCCGAGGGTGCCGATCGCACGAACGAGCCGCATGCTCCCGCCGTCGCCGATCCGCTCGACCAGCAGGCGATCACCTGGTGCTTCGCGGTGGAGTACCGGCCGGGCGAGGACCACACGATCGACAAGCCGGCCGACTTCGACCGGTGGGCGGCCTACCAGGCACCGTTTTGGCCCAATCGGCAGCTCAGCCTCTCCGACGTCGACCCGGAGACGCTGGCGCACCGCTCCCAACCGCTGTTCGGGCAGCCGACCGAGCCAGGCCGGCTGCCCGCCGACTGGTGGACCTACCGTCGGGTGCGCGCCGCCTCGCAGTTCACCGAGGCGATCCGCACCGACGTGTCGCTGGTGAACTGGCCCCAGATCGACTACTGGCTGGAGCCGGCCCTGCGGCCGGGAGCAGCGGACCCGGCCGCAGTGCGCGCCGCCGCGGAAGCCGGTGCAGCGGCGCTCTCCCGGGCCTTCCTCTACTGGCTGCAGACGCAGGCGCCGCGGCCAGACGGAGGTGTTGGCTGGCCGGGACTCCGACCGGCCGGTGAGGTCACTGGCAGGTCCGACGGCATGGCTCTGGCCGCCTACATCCGCGAGTCGCGACGGATCGAGGCGGCGATCACGGTGACCGAGGAGCACGTCGGGGTCGAAGCCCGGCAGGCAGCCGGACGATCGCCACGGTCGGAGTTGTTCAGGGACTCGGTAGGGATCGGGGCCTACCGCATCGACCTGCACCCCAGCACCGCCGGCAGGACCTACGTCGACATCGACAGCTACCCGTTCCAGATCCCGCTCGGCGCTCTCGTCCCTGTGCGGATGCGCAACCTGGTGCCGGGCAACAAGAACATCGGGACGACCCACATCACCAACGGGTGCTACCGATTACATCCGGTGGAGTGGGCGGTGGGCGAGGCCGCAGGTGCGCTAGCTGCGTTCTGCCTGGCCGGCGACCACGAGCCGGCTCAGGTGCACGGCGACGACCGGCTGCTCACCGACTACCAGGCCCTGTTGAGCGGGACCTTCGGTGTGCCGCTGGCCTGGACCGACGAGATCGCCGGCCACTCGATCTGACCCGACGCGCCACGTTCCCGGTTCCCGCACTAGCGTCGCGGCATGAGCCGGGAGACGCCGATCGTGCCGACAGGCAGGCAGTTCACCATCACCGACGGGGATGCGGTTGCGGTGATCACCGAGGTCGGTGCGGGCATCCGATCGTTTCGCCTTCGCGGTGTCGACGTCCTCTTCGGCTTCGATGAGGAGGCCGAGTGCCACTCAGGGCGTGGCCAGCATCTGCTGCCGTGGCCGAACCGGATCCGCGACGGTCGCTACACGTGGGACGGTCAGGACCAGCAGTTGGCGCTGACCGAACCCGAGCGCCACAACGCGATTCACGGGCTGACCAGGTTCGCGTCATGGACTCTTGTCGCTCACCAGGGCAACCGGGTCACCCATGCCTATCGCCTGTTCCCGCAGACAGGATGGAGCTCGATCCTCGACCTGGAGATCACGCACACGGTGCACGGCAACGCGTTGACGGTCGACGTCAAGGCGACCAACGTCGGGTCACGGCCGGCGCCGTACGGCTACGCGTGTCACCCCTACCTGACCGTGGGCGAGGACCGCGTCGACGATGTCAGCATGTTGATACCCGCAGCGCGGTACCTGGACGTCGACGATCGTCTGCTGCCGGTCCAGATCACCGACGTCGACGGTGGTCCCTACGACTTCCGCACGATCCAGCCGCTCGGCGACCGAGTCGTCGACACGGCCTTCACCGGTCTGGTGCCCGATACCTCTGGCAATTGGGAGGTCGTCCTCGCAAATGCCTCCCGCTCCACTCGCCTGTGGGGTGACGGCTCTTGTTCGTGGCTTCAGGTGTTCTCCGGTGACACGTTGAAGGGCGACCTGCGCCGACGCAGCGGTATCGCGGTCGAGCCGATGACCTGTGGTCCGGATGCGTTCAACGACGGGCCCACGCACGACGGCGTGATCTCCCTCGCACCCGGCGACGAGCACCGGCTGCGGTGGGGAGTCGTCGCCGACGTCTGAGTGTTCAGCCGGCGGCTAGGGTTGGGCCGCCATGAGCACGACCGAGACGCTTCCTCCCGCACCCGCCCCCGCCTCGCTGGCGGGCGGCGGTGCCGTGCCGCGTACCTACGAGGTCCGCACGTTCGGCTGCCAGATGAACGTGCACGACTCCGAGCGTGTCGCCGGGTTGCTGGAGGACGCCGGCTACGTCCGCGCCGGTGACGACGGGGCCGACCTCGTGGTGTTCAACACCTGCGCAGTCCGGGAGAACGCCGACAACAAGCTCTACGGGAACCTCGGCCATCTCGCTCCGGTGAAGGCGGCCCGCCCGGGGATGCAGATCGCGGTCGGTGGCTGCCTGGCGCAGAAGGACCAGCACACGATCGTCGCGAAGGCACCCTGGGTCGACGTGGTCTTCGGGACCCACAACATCGGCTCGCTGCCGGTCCTGCTGGAGCGCTCCCGGATCGCGGGGGAGGCGCAGGTGGAACTGCTCGAGGCGCTGGAGGTGTTCCCGTCCACGCTGCCGGCGCGCCGGGAGTCCGCGTACGCGGCGTGGGTCGCGATCAGCGTGGGTTGCAACAACACCTGCACCTTCTGCATCGTGCCGAGCCTCCGTGGCCGCGAGCGGGATCGGCGCCCAGGCGACGTGCTCGCCGAGATCGAAGCCCTGGTCGCGCAGGGTGTGCTCGAAGTGACGCTGCTCGGGCAGAACGTCAATTCCTACGGCGTGGAGTTCGGCGACCGGTTCGCGTTCGGAAAGCTGTTGCGAGCCTGCGGAAACGTGCCCGGCTTGGAGCGCGTGCGATTCACGTCACCGCACCCGCGCGACTTCACCGACGACGTGATCGACGCGATGGCGCAGACACCGAATGTCATGCACCAGTTGCACATGCCGCTCCAGTCGGGCTCCGACACGGTTCTGCGCGCGATGCGGCGCTCGTACCGGTCCGCTCGGTACCTGCAGATTCTCGACCGCGTGCGCGCCGCGATGCCGGATGCCGCCATCAGCACCGACATCATCGTGGGGTTCCCGGGCGAGACCGAGGCCGACTTCCAGGCCACGTTGGACGTCGTCGAGCAGGCGAGGTTCAGCCAGGCCTTCACCTTCCAGTACTCACCCCGCCCGGGCACGCCAGCAGCCGAGCTGCCTGGCCAGCTGCCCAAGTACGTCGTGCAGGAACGCTACGAACGCCTGGTCCGACTGTGCGAGCGCATCAGCTGGGAAGAGAACAAGACCCAGGTAGGGCGCCGGCTGGAGGTCCTGGTGGCGGCCGGCGAGGGCAGCAAGGACGCCAGCACGGCCCGGATGTCTGGCCGGGCAAGGGACAACCGGCTCGTGCACTTCGCGCCGGATCCATCTGACCGGCCTCGTCCGGGCGACGTGGTGGAGGTCCAGATCACCTACGCCGCTCCGCATCACCTGCTCAGCGACCTGAGTCCGGGCCCGGTCCGCCGCACGCCGGCCGGTGACGCGTGGGACCGCGGTCACGGCACCGCAGGGCTCTGCCGAGGCTCCTGGCGTCTCGCTTGGCATGCCGTCGCTCCGCAACGCCTGAAGGTCCGGAATCGCGCAATCCCGAGCCTGGGTCCCGACGTCCCTGGGTGTCGTCGTTGCGCGGGTGGGTACTGGGCCAGTGACACAGACATCCTGTGCTGCGACCGAAGGGGGCCCGTCATGAGTGACGTCGTCGAACTCATCCTGGCTGATCACACCGAACTGAAGACCGTCTTCGAGAAGCTGAAGACCGGGGATGCTGGTGCCCGCGGACTGCTGGTCCCCCTCGCCGCGTCGATGCTGATCGCCCACAGTCGCGCGGAGGAGTCCGAGGTATATCCGGCCGTACGCGACGAGGCCGACGACGCGGAGGACGTCGAGCACAGCCAGGAGGAGCACGCTGGCGCCGAATTGCTCCTGGAGGAGCTCTACGACCTGGACCCGGCATCGGCCAAGTTCCCTTCGGCTCTGAAAGAGCTGGTCGAGGCGGTGCACCACCACATGGAAGAGGAGGAGGAGAAGGTCCTTCCCGCCATGCGAACCGGCCTGTCCGAAAGCCGTCGCAAGGAACTCGGCGAGGCCTTCCTGGCAGCTCGCCGCGCCCACTGGGGCGATGAGCCGGGTGCCGCCACCAAGGCCGACCTGCTCATCCAGGCCACCAACGCCGGCATCGAAGGAGCCTCGACGATGACCAAGAGCCAGCTGAAGAAGGCACTGGAGCAGGCCGCTGAGATGTGAGGCGTCGGGCGCGACGGTGGCGGCGTGGCTGCCGCCGAAGCGGCCAGGCACGATGAGCGGGTGAAGACACCTCGTCAGAGCTCGTCCCCGCGTGGTGCATCAGCACCGGACGCAGTGGTGGTCGGGGCCGGTCACAACGGTCTGGTCGCCGCAAACCTCCTGGCCGACGCCGGGTGGAGCGTGGTGGTCGTCGAGGCGCAGGAGTGGGCGGGCGGTGCGGTCCGCACCGCCGAGGTCACGGCACCCGGCTTTCGGACCGACCTGTTCAGCGCCTTCTATCCGTTGTCGGCTGCCTCACCGGTCATCCGCGACCTCCACCTCGAGGACCACGGGCTGGCATGGGCGGTGTCCCCGGCCGTCCTGACCCACATCAGTCCCAACGACTCGTCGGTGACGCTGTGGCAGGACGCCGATCGAACGGCGGCGGAGCTGGAGGCCGTGCACGCCGGTGACGGCGCCGAATGGCTCCGCCTCACCAGCCAGTGGGATCACGTCGGCCCGACCGTCGTCGACGCACTTCTGGAGCCGTTCCCTCCGACGCGCCAGATGTCTCGGCTGATCCGCCAGCTCGGCCTCGGCGCGACCCTGCGGCTGGCGCGGCTCGCGCTGCAGTCAGTTCGCCGATTCGGTGACGAGAGGTTCGGCGGCTCGCCGGCCGCGCTGCTGTTCGCGGGGAACGCGCTGCATGCCGACCTGCCTCCCGATGGTGCCGGCAGCGCCCTGTACGGCTGGCTGCTCTCGATGCTGGGTCACAGCCACGGGTACCCCGTGCCCGTCGGCGGTGCCGGCCGGCTGATCGACGCGCTCGTCGCGCGGCTGGAGAGCAAGGGCGGCGTGGTGCGCCTGAATGCGCCCGTCGCCGGCATCGAGATCGCGAACGGCTCCGCGCGGGGTGTGGTCCTGGAGTCCGGTGAGCGGCTGACCGCACGCCGGGCCGTCCTTGCCGACGTCACTGCCCCGCAGCTCTTCGGCGACCTCGTGGGTGCACGACACCTGCCGGCACAGTTCATGTCCGACCTCGCCCACTTCGAATGGGACCTGCCGACGCTGAAGATCGACTGGGCCCTCTCCCGGCCGGTTCCGTGGACCGCAGCAAACGCACACCTCGCCGGCACGGTGCACCTCGGCGTGGACATGGACGGCTTCAGTGACTACTCCACCGACCTGTCCACGCGCAGGGTGCCGCGGCATCCGTTCCTGCTGTTCGGCCAGATGACAACGGCTGACGTCACCCGGTCGCCCGAGGGGACCGAGTCCGCCTGGGCGTACACGCACCTGCCGCGCGGACGCAGGTTCTCGCCGAGGCAGATCGACCGGCACGTGTCGCTCGTCGAGGGGGTCGTCGAGCGGCATGCCCCCGGATTCGGCGCCTCGGTCCTCGGCCGGTACGTCCAGTCGCCGGCGGACCTCGAGACCGCCAACGCGAACCTGGTCAGCGGCGCGGTGAACGGCGGGACCGCCCAGTTGCACCAACAGCTGGTCTTCCGCCCGGTGCCGGGCCTGTCCGGGGCAGCCACGCCGGTGGACCGCCTGTTCCTGGCGGGGGCATCGGCGCACCCCGGCGGCGGCGTTCACGGCGCGTGTGGTTCGAATGCCGCGGATGCGGCGATCCGCCGTGCCGGCCCGGGCGGGCGTGCCCGCCGGGCCACGGAGAACGCGCTCTTCCGGCAGCTGTACTAGCCCCGGCTGCGGTCGTGACGGACGTGACGCATCGTGACATTCGGTTTTGTTGCTTGAGAGAATGGGTAGAGAAGGAGCACACGAAACGCGTCGGACGGGGAACCATGCGCATCGGCTACTTTCTGGCTTGCGAGGAGTACCAGCCGCACGAACTGCTGGAACAGGCCAGACTTGCAGAGGACGCCGGCTTCTCGTTCCTGTGGATCAGCGACCACTTCCACCCGTGGAACAGCCAGCAGGGGCAGAGCGCATTCGTCTGGAGCATGATCGGCGCACTCGCCCAGGAGTGCAGTCTCCCCGTCACGACCGCGGTCACCTGTCCCACCATGCGCATCCATCCAGCGGTCATCGCGCAGGCAGCAGCCACCTCCGCGGTTCTGATGCAGGGCGGGTTCACCCTCGGGCTCGGTACCGGCGAGGCCCTGAACGAGCACATCACCGGGCAGGTGTGGCCGCCTGAAGCCGAGCGGCTGGACATGCTGGCTGAGGCGGTCGCCGTCATCCGCCGCCTGTGGAGCGGGCAGGTGGTCTCGCACCGGGGCTGTCACTTCCGCATCGACACCGCGCGCCTGTTCACCCTCCCGGAATCGCCGCCGCCGATCTTCCTGTCGGCGTTCGGACCGAAGGCGACCGAACTCGCCGCCCACATCGCCGACGGCTTCATCACCACCAGGCCGGACAAGAAGGGACTGGCCCGGTTCCGTGCCGCCAAGGGCTCCGACGCGCCCGCACAGGCGGGATTCAAGGTGGCGTACGCGCCGACCAAGCACGAAGGGGTCAGCGAGGCGCACCGGCTCTGGGCGAACGAAGGTCTGCCTGGAGAGATGGCACAGATCCTGCCCACGCCCGAGCACTTCGAGCAGGCGTCGTCGCTGGTCACGCGGGAGATGACCGAGGAGTCCATCGCGGCAGGTCCCGACCGCGACGAGCATCTGGCCGCGTTCGAGCCCTACCGAGACGCCGGCTACGACAGCGTCGCCGTCGGGAACATCGGTCGCTACTACCGCGAGATGATCGCCTTCTACGGATCGGATGTCCTGCCGGTGCTGCAGTCCTGACCGGCCAACTCATCGCGGTGCGCCCTGATCCACCCCAGGTCACGCTCGAACGCCTCGGGGTTGCCGTCGGCCACGAACCTGGCCCAGGGTTCGAGCCCTCGCCGTCCCAACTCCAGCATCTGCTGTCGTTCCTCCGCGATGGCCTCGAGCGCCCCATCGACCACGTCGGCCGGAGTGACGCCACCGTAGGCCTGGGCCAGCGCGGCCAGGCGCTCGCGGCGGGGGATCGGAGGGGTCAGCCCGAATCGCTCGGCACTGGCGTCGTCGCTCAACGGCACCGTGTACCAGGCCAAGTACGCCAGGTCGGTGATCGCCTTACCTGGTTGGGCAAAGTCCCAATCGATGACTCCGACCACCTCACCGTCGCGCCAGATCGTGTTGAACGGGGAGAAGTCTCCGTGACGCACCAGTTCACCCTCGGTCGCCAGCGGGTTCTGCCACACGGCATCCGGTCCCGGATCGAAGGTACGCACCGCGTCGTGGTAGCGCCTGAGCATGCGCGCAAGCAGGACCGGTCCGGTCAGCTCGAGCATCACCTCTGGCCAGTCGTGCCAGCCGATCGTTTCTCCGTGCAGAAAGCTGAGCACCTCGCGACCGGAGTCGTCCCAGCCCAGGACACGGGGTGAGGGAAAGTGGGCCTGGGCCAGGTGCTGCAGCAGGGCGTGCACGGTCGGGGTCCATGGCCCAGCCGAACGGTGCACCGTGTCACCGATCCGGACGACCTGGTTGACGAATCCGCCACTCAGCTCGAGTTCGACGTCCTCGCCTTCGTCGCTCATGTCGGCGAGGTTAATGGCCCCGCTGCCGGTGACGCAGCGCTCTCTGAGCTACGCCACCGGCAGGACCTGGGCGGGCACTCGCCGCTAACTGCTCGAGCGGCTGGCCCGGCGATTCGCCTTCTTGATGGCCTCGACGAGTTCGCCCTTGGTCATCGAGGATCTACCGCGGATCTCGAGGCGCCTGGCGATCTTGAGCAGATGTTCCTTGCTGGCATTGGCATCGACGCCCTCTGCGGTCTCGCGGTCGGTGTCGACTCCACCCTCGGCCTGAGCGTCCGACGGCCCGCGCGCGCCACCCTCCTTCGGCTCCCAGTGGTCGCCGACCTTCTCGTGGGTGTGCTTCAGGGCGGAGAAGGCCACCCGGTGGGCGCGTTCCGCGTCGCCGTACTGGTCGGCCGCGGAGTCGTGCGCCTCCGCAAACGTCTTCTGTGCCTTCTTGCCCGAGCGCTGCAGGGTGGCCGGCAACTCGTCCTGCTTGGGCTCGTTGCCCTTCATCTTGGGCATCGCAGCTGCCTCCTCGGTGTGCGTGAGCCTCGCATGCCCGTTCCGGTAGCTAATGCCCCGGATCCATCGACTCAAACATCGATGGACGAAGCCGGTCACTCCACCAGGCCCGGTGGCTAGTCGACGATGCGCTCCTGCAGGCGGACGGTGACCGTGTCCCCCTCGTGTTTCCCGATCGCGGCCAGCAGGGCCTTCTTGACGGGCAGCTTGTGCGTTCCGTCGCCCATCGCCATGAACGAACTGCGAAACGGCTGACCGTCCACGGTTCCGCGCACCTTCACCAGGCCACGGGTGCCGAAGAACCGCACCGAGTCGGGCATCACCACGTAGGTCCAGCCACCGGGCGACGGACTCTTCTGCAGAGTGGCGGAGAACTCCCTGTTCAGCATGATCACTCCCGGACGTCGTCTCGGTCGGGCCTGCCGCCAAGGGTAGGAGCCGACCGCGTGTCGTGCTCGTGGCTCGGGACCTATCGTGACCGTCACACCGAGGTGGGGGAGGCTCGAGGAGGCCGGCATGGAGTCGCAGGACGCACGGAAGCCCGACCGTCATCGTGACGCCGACCCGAGAGACGGTCGCGACGAGACCGAGGACGAGCGGATGGACCGCAACTGGGCGGAGTTGCTCCAGGAGTTGCGGGTCACGCAGACCGGTACCCAGATCCTGACCGCCTTCCTGCTCACGATCGCCTTCCAGCCCGGGTTCAGCCAGCTCGGCGACTTCGAGCGGACGGTGTATCTGGTGCTCGTCGTCGTGGCCGCGGCCACGACGGCCCTGGGTCTCGCACCGGTGAACCTGCATCGCGCGCTGTTTCGCCAACATGCCAAGGCAGATCTCGTCAACATCGGACACACCATCGTGCAGTGCACGCTGCTCGGCGTGGCGATCGTGCTGATCGGCACGGTGCTCCTGGTCTTCGACGTGGTGGTCAGCAGGCAGGCAGGGATCATCGCCGGGGCAGGCACGCTGGTCCTGATAGCGGCGATCGCGATCACGTCCACGCGACTGAGCCGGCGCCGATGACCGACGACCAACACGCCCGCGTCGCGGACTGAGCGCGCACGGCATGGGGCGGATCCGCGTCGGGCTCTCCGGCTGGCGGTACAAGGGCTGGCGTGGCGATTTCTATCCGCAAGGACTGCCGCAACGCCGCGAACTCGCCTATGTGGCCGAGAAGTTCGACACGTTGGAGATCAACGGATCCTTCTATTCCCTCAAGTCACCGTCGAATTATCAGTCCTGGGCAAGCGAGGTTGGAGAAGACTTCGTCTTCGCCGTCAAAGGCGGCCGATTCATCACGCACATGAAGCAACTCCGAGATGTCACGGTCGGATTGGCCAACTTCTACGCCTCGGGAGTGCTCGCCCTCGGCCACGCGTTGGGACCGACGTTGTGGCAACTGCCCGCACGAATGCGATACGAACCGCAACGGATGGCGGAATTCCTGGAGCTCCTGCCGGCCACCGCCGAAGCTGCGGCTGCGCTGGCCGCAGGCCATGACGACAAGGTCAAGGACCCCTGGACCGAGGCAGGTCCCGACCGCCCGGTGCGGCACGCGATCGAGGTTCGTCACGAGTCGTTCGCCGACCCGTCTTTCTTCGACGCTCTGCGCAGCCACGGCGTGGGACTCGTCGTCACCCATGGAGATGCGTCCTGGCCGCTCCTCGAGGAGGTGACCACCGACCTGATGTACGTGCGCCTGCATGGTGCGCCCGACCTCTACGCCAGCGGGTACAGCGACGAGGACCTCGCGGGCTGGGCGGCGAAGCTCCGGGCGTGGGCGAAGACGGCCGATGTCTACGTCTACTTCGACAACGACGCCCGCGGACACGCGCCCTGGGACGCCCAACGGCTGGCCGCCCTCCTGGACGACGACCAGGTTTGACGGGCCGACGCCTGCGGCGCGAACCGATGTGGAAGGTGAGCAGTGGAGCAGCAAGCGCAGAGCCTGCGCATCGTGACGATCAACCTGTGGGGCGAGCGCGGCGACTGGCCGGCTCGTCGTGACCGGCTGCGGAGCGGACTGGCTGAGCTCAGCCCGGCGCTAGTGACGTTCCAGGAGTGCATCCGGCGTACGGACGGCGCTTCGGCATCAGACCAGGCGGCCGAGATCCTCCCGACCGGCTACAGCTTCGTGCACCAGCGCCATCGCGAGGCCGACGGCCAGGGCGTCACCACGGCGAGCCGCTGGCCCGTCGGCGCGGTCGTGGAGGACGACCTGAAGGTCACAGACCGGACCGGCGACTTCGCCTGCACGAGCCTCGCCACCGAGATCCTGGCGCCGGCACCGTTCGGCCGCATCTGGCTGGTCAACAACCTGCCGAGCTGGCAGCCGGACTTCGAACACGAGCGCATGCTGCAGGCGGTGCGGACCGCACAGGCTGGTGGAGAGGCTGGTCGCGGCGTCGCCTGGCCACGTGGTGGTGGCAGGGGATTTCGACGCCGATCCGATGTCGACCAGCATCAGGTTCTGGACCGGTCGGCACGCGCTCGACGGCGCCAGCGTCTGCTACCGCGACGCCTGGGAGGCTGCGGGCGTTGGTCCCGGTTCGACGTTCGTGCCCGGCAACCCCTACTCGGCCGACTGGGACTGGCCATTTCGGCGGATCGACTACGTGCTGGTGCGCTGCGGACACCACGGCGGACCAACCCTCGCAATCGACAGGGCGCGGCTCGTGTTCGACCGGGCCGACACGGCGGCGAGCGACCACTTCGGCGTCTGTGTCGACGTGAGTGTGCCGGGTGACACTGCGGACGGTGACACTGCGGACGGGGTGGCACCTGTCGGACGAGGTGGCACTGCGGACGAGGTGGCAGCTGAAGACCCGTGCAGACGTCATACCGGCGGGAGGGCGGGCGCGGCTCAGGAAATCCCTCGCCGGAAGTGAGATCAGTTGCGTCGGCATTCATTGATCCACCGCTCACGGATAAACGACACTGCCGCCAATCGATATTCGACGCCGAACCGAATCGGCAACGATGCTTGCCAAGTGATCCCGGCGTAGCTATGTTGATCGGCGGTTGAAATCGCAGCCGTTGCACTCCCTGGACCCTGGAGTTGCTATGTCCTGCGAGACGATTCCGCCTTCTGCGGATCGACGTTGTCTGCGCACCGCGCAGTCGGCTTGGCCTGCCGTCACGGCAGAGACCTCCGACGGCGGCTGCTCCTGCGTCGAGTGCCTCGTTCTCGATCACCTCTCGCTCGCGCGATCGCTCGCGCTGCGCTATCGCAACCGTGGCGTCGACGACGACGACCTCGTACAGGTCGCGCGACTCGGTCTGGTACTGGCCGCCCGGCGCTTCGACCAGACGCGCGGCGACTTCGTCTCGTTCGCGGTACCCACGATCACCGGTGAGATCCGCAGGCACTTCCGCGACGCCACCTGGGACGTCCGGGTACCGCGGCGGATCCAGGAGCTCATCCGCACGATTCGCGAATGTGCTGACCAGGCCACCCGGGAACTCGGCCACAGCCCCTCCGACGAGGAACTGGCCCGCCGGGCAGGCGTGACCTGGGCCGACATCCAGGACGCCCGTCGCGGGGCTGGTGCCTACCGGCGGCAGTCGCTCGACGAGCCAGGTCTCGGCGGGCACCCCGCCCTCGCCGAAGTACTGCCCGACCCGGAGGACCCGTTCGAGGCGGTCGACAATCTCGAGTCGCTGGTGCCGGCGGTGCGTGATCTGGACGAGCGGGACGCCCGGATTCTCTACCTGCGCTTCTACCGCGACCTCACCCAGGCACAGATCGCCGAGCAGATCGGCGTGTCGCAGATGCATGTGTCCCGGCTGCTGTTCCGGATCCTGTCGCAGCTGCGCAGCCAGATCGCGCCGGCAGCCGACCTACCGGAGGCGTGGCGCGGTCGCAGCTCCGACGTCGAAGCGGCCGGGCTCGGCATCGGGATCAGCGAGACGCCCACCCGGGCTGGAGTGCCCGTGCTTGCCCTGGAGCAGGACGCGGACCAGTCGACGGTCGCCTGACCTCCAGCGCTGTCCCGCGCGTCGCAACAACGATTTCTGCCGGAAGCGCGTAAGGGGGGCTCGCGCTGGGTAGAAGGTGTCCAAGGGCGTGCCGAGGCCCGGGCCCCGACCACTCCCCAGGTCCGGCGGTTGAGGAAGCAGCCGCCGGGCCGCACCCTGCGGTCGATGGGCAGGCCGTTGCCGCCGGAGCAGCGGTGGCCGCTGCAGGCCCGCATCTGTTGGCCGCGGTCGACCGTCGATCGCCGTTGATTACGATCCCGGCGTCCGGGCGCTTGCGGGCAGCGTGACCACTGACAGCTCCGACGGATCGCGTACCAATCTCCAGGAACGGCGGCGGTTTCCTATGCACGGCATACCCACGGCTCGGCGGGCGGCGCCACGCACCGGTCGGTCGGGGGACTGCAGGCGATGAAGCGCGGACACCTGCACATGATCGGCAACGCCCACATCGACGCGGTCTGGCTGTGGCTCTGGCAGGAGGGCTACGCCGAGGCCCGGGCCACCTTCGCGTCTGCGCTTCAACGCATGACGGAGTTCCCCGACTACGTGTTCACCGCCGACTCCGTCGCCTACCTCGCGGGCATCGAGGAGCACGACCCTGCCCTGTTCGACCGGATCGCCACGCAGATCCGGGCGGGGCGCTTCGAGATCGTCGGCGGCTGGTGGGTGGAACCAGACTGCAACATTCCGTCGGGGGAGACCTTCGCCCGTCATGCCCTGTACTCACAGCGCTTTCTCGCGGAGCACTTCGGCGTGATCGCCACCGTCGGCTGCAATGTCGACCCGTTCGGCCACAACGCCAACCTGCCGCAACTGTTGAGCAAGGCGCGGATGAACGGGTACGCCTTCCTGCGCCCCAGCGCGAACGAGAAGGAGTTGCCCGACCAGACGTTCTGGTGGGAGGCACCGGACGGCAGCCGCGTGCTCGCCTACCGCATCCCGCACGAGTACTGCTCGCCGGGCGGTGACATGACCGGCCACGTGACCAAGGCGTTGCAGCAGCTCCCGGTCACCGAAGCACCGCTGATGGTGTTCTACGGAGTGGGCAACCACGGGGGTGGCCCGACGATCGAGAACATCACCTCGATCGAGCGGCTGGCCGACCGGGACCTGTTCCCGGACATGTTCCCGTCGACGATGCGGGCGTTCTTCGACGAAGCCGCCGAGCGGGACGAGATTCCTGTGCTGGCTGAGGAACTGCAGCCGCACGCGGTGGGCTGCTATGCCGCGGTTTCGATGGTGAAGCAGCAGATGCGGCGTGCCGAACACCTGCTGATGGTCGGCGAACGGTGGTCGACGCTTGCATGGCTGACAACGGGTAGGCCACGTCCGACGCAGGCCTTCGAAGACGCCTGGCGGCAGGTGCTCTTCAACACGTTCCACGACACGATGGCGGGCACGGCCATCGAGCCCGCCTACGTCGATGCCCGCGACCAGCTGGGTGAGGCGAGCTCGGTCGCGGCCCGCTGGTCCAATGCCGCCGTCCAGTCGATCGCCACCCGGGTCCGGATCCCGGCGGAGTCCGACATGGTCCCGGTGCTGGCCTTCAATCCACACGCCTTCGAAGTCACGCGCGTGGTGGAGTTCGAGTTCGGCTACCCCGCCCCGTTGCGCGGTTCGATCCGCGTGGTCGACGACAGCGGTGCCGACGTTCCGGTCCAGCTGGTCCGGGCGCACGCCCGGGCTGCGGGTAGGCGCCGGTTGGCCTTCCTGGCAACGGTTCCGCCCATGGGCTGGACCACGTTCCGGATGTATCCGCTGGACGCAGCCGACGGTGCGGACACGACCGTGTTCGGCACCGGCCGACCGCTCGGCGACGACCCAGGACTGCTCGACAACGGGGTCGTGAGCGCACGGATCGACATGACGACCGGACAGCTGGTGAGCCTGCTGTCGCCGGCCGGGCACGAGCTGCTCGACCCAGACCAGTCGCACCTGCAGGTGATCGACGACGACACCGACACCTGGTCGCACGGCGTCCGCTCGCTGTGGAAGCAGCGCGACAGCTTCTCGGTGGTCGGGGTCGAGCGCACCGCGGACGGGCCGGTCCGGCAGGCGATCCGGGTGCGGTGGGCCTACGGCAACAGCCGCGTGGTCGAGGAGTACCTGCTCGATGCCGGGTCGGACCGGTTGACCGTACGGACCCGCGTCGACTGGCACGAGTCCCTGACGGCGCTCAAGGTCTGCTGGCGGCTCGGCGTGCAGAATGCCGTGGCCACACACGAGATCCCCTACGGCCACATCATCCGGAAACTGAACGGCCACGAGGTGCCATCGCACGCGTTCGTGGATCTGGCGGGCAGCCTGGCCCGCGACGACGAAGACGGCCGGGCTGGCCTGTCGCTCCTCAACGACGGCAAGTACTCGTTCGCCGTCCGTGCCGACGGTCCCGACCTCGACCAGCGTCCGGAACTGGCGATGACCGCCGTTCGCAGCCCCGCCTACGCCTGGCACGACCCGACGTTGCTCGATCCGGGCGAACTCGAACTCGGCGGTTACTCGATCACCGACACCGGTCTGCAGGACTTCACCTACGAGCTCCTTCCGCACGACGGCGACTTCCGCGAGGCAGGGACGGTCAGATCCGCGTGGGTCCTGAACGAGCCGCTGACCGCGCTGGTCGACTGCTGCCACGAAGGCGACCTGCCGACCACCCACAGCCTCGGCGGCGTCACCGGGTCCGGGGTCGTGGTCAGCGTGATCAAGGCACCGGAGGACGAGGTCGACGGCGTGGTGATCCGGGCCTACGAGGCCCACGGCCGGCGTGAGTCGATCCGGCTGGCCCTGCCGGTGCTCGACACCGAGGTCGACCTGACCTTCGAGCCGCACCAGATCCGCACGTTGCTGGTCACGAGAGACGGCTCCGCCCAGGATCTCGACCTGATGGAGTGGGACCCGGAGCTCCCGCCTCCCGGGGTCGGCTGAGGGGCTGATCTCTGCGCGATCGACCCGGCCCGTCGCACCCACTGCTGCCGAGTGCTGGTCCGGAGTAAGCCTCCTCACATCGCACCGGGCAGAATCGCCATCATGAGCCATCTACGAACACCAGGTGAGCGACCTCGGTGGTGGCCCGGCCGACCTTCATGACTTCGAAGGAGACGCTGTCCTCGTCGTGAACGTTGCCTCCAAGTGCGGCAGCACGCCGCAATACGCAGGTCTGGAAGAGCTGCACGAGACCTACAAGGACCGTGGTTTCAGCGTCCTCGGCTTTCCCTGCAACCAGTTCGGGAACCAGGAGCCGGGGACCGCGGCCGAGATCCAGGAGTTCTGTTCCACCACCTACGGCGTCACCTTCCCGATGTTCGACAAGGTCGAGGTCAACGGTGACAGCCGTGACCCACTGTTCGCCGACCTCACCGCCACCCCGGATGCGGACGGAGATGCCGGTGACGTCGGCTGGAACTTCGAGAAGTTCCTCGTCGCGCCTGGCGGCAAGATCGTCGCGCGGTTCCGGACCAGCACCCAGCCCCTCTCCGCCGAGCTCACCAGCGCGGTCGAGGACGTCCTGCCCCGCTAGCGCGAACCGAACGTGTGGTCCTTGGCACTGACGCGCGGCCTGGCGCTTCTCTGGCTTCCGAACAGCGTCGCCCGGTCCCTTCCGCCGAGAGACGGTTCCGAGAGAGACTGTCGCGCGCCGTGCCATCCGTCGGCATGCCTGAGTCCGTGCCTCCTTCGGGCGCCACCCAAGGGTTCGCGTCATCCGGCGGGATACAAGGCGTCTTCGCAGTTGTCGACCCAACCAGGCCCGCGGCCACCCATCGTCGCCGGGACGATTCTGAGGAGATCCCATGGTGAAAGTCGCTCGGGTCGCGGTGCTGCCACTGGTGTTGGTGCTCGTGATGGTCTTGAGCCCGGCGGCGAATGCTGCCCCTCCATTGCCGAACAGCATGGCGGCGTTGGGTGACTCGATCACGCGCGGGTATGACGCCTGTTGCTGGTACGGCGAGCACCCGAGCAATTCCTGGTCGACGGGAGGAAACTCCTTCGACGGCGTGTACAGCCACTACGAACGCATTCGGGCTCTCAATCCACAAGTCGCCGGTCACCAGGCCAACGTTGCCGTCAGCGGTGCCAAGGCGGACGACCTTGCAAGCCAGGTGACGAAGGCGGTGTCACAGCAGGCCAGCTATGTGACGATCCTCATCGGTGCGAACGACCTCTGCACGTCGTCGACCAGCACCATGACGACGACAAGCTCGTTTGCGAGTGACGTGAATTCGGCACTGGCCACGCTGCATCAGCAGCTGCCCAATGCCCGGATCTTCGTCAGCAGCATCCCGAACCTGTACCGGCTCTGGTCAGTGCTCCACACGAACAGCTGGGCCCGGTTCGTCTGGTCCGTGGCGGGTATCTGTCAGTCGATGCTCAGGTCGACGAACACCGAGACGCAGCGTCAGCAGGTCGTCGAGCGCGAACTGTCGTTCAATGCGATCCTCTCGCAGGCGTGCTCGCAGTACGCCAACTGCCGCTGGGACGGCAACGCCACGTA
Source organism: uncultured Actinomycetota bacterium (assembly GCA_963724495.1). Lineage (GTDB taxonomy): Bacteria > Actinomycetota > Actinomycetes > Propionibacteriales > DAIQRJ01 > CAVRUZ01. Next base: position 435,328 of record CAVRUZ010000002.1, read on the forward strand.
CAACTACGCGTTCTCGGCCAGCCAGGTGAGCAGCCTGGACTACTTCCACCCGAACCTGCGGGGACAGGCGGAGTTGGCTCGCCTCACCTGGGCCGCCTCGTGGTGGGGCTGATCGTCGCGAGTCCTGGGCTTGGGACCCGTGCCCTGACGTGGCTGGCGCCGGGCTACCGGCTGTCGCCGCTGCGCTTCGCTGGCCTGGACCGTGAGGACTTGTCTGCACTGGGCTCTGACTTGCCCGCCTTCGGATCGTGCCCGGTCGACTGGGGCGGGGCGGAGACGGCCGAGTGACGTCGTGAGTTCTGCGCCGGCTCGAGCGGCTTCTTGCCTCGCCCGGCATTCTGCCGATGGGCATTGAGGTCCTTGCCCTGGCCGTCGCGCCCAGTTGCGGCCTTCTTGACCTCGGTTGCTTCCGGACGGACGGAGAGGACGGCAGCCGTCCCCAGGCTCGGCACCGGAGCAGAGCCGCCCATCCAGGTGGCGGTCCGGAGCCGGAGGTAGTCGTCGGTGCTGCTCGGCGACCTTGTCCGCGAATCGGGATGGGACGCAGCCCGACCAGGCCGTGTCGGCGAGAGGCTGGGAGTGGCGGCCGTCGCCGCGGCGGCCGGTGGCGAGGGGTCATAGCCCGTGTTGCGACCGCCGAGGGTGCCGATGACGAACACCAGGAGCACGGCGGCGCCGCCGGCCGCGAACAGGGCTATCGACGACCATGAGGGCCGCTTGGTAGCTGGCCAGGCTCGCCGGACCTCCCGCCGGTGCTTCCCGCCTGCGCGCATCTGGGCCGCCTTGGATTCTCGAGGACACTCTCAGCTTGTGCGTGGATGCGGAACGCTACTTTCAGAATCTGCCCTCCCGCGCAACGTTCCATGAGGAAACGTCGGTTGCGAACACGATGACCGCTTCGTCCGAGATCTCCGGTCAGACGAGGCACCTTGACGCTGCCCGGCCGGTCGGTTGGGCCGACTTCCGAGGGCGGGGATGCCCACGACGTCGTGGACGGGGCAGGCGGTAGCGTTCGACGGCGCGCGAACGACAGGCGCCGCGCCCCTCGGCGCACCTCGTCCCGGCGCGTTCTGTCCCCGCCCCGGGCCTTGCGGCCCACCCAGCGAAGAGGTCCCGCATGCACGACGATCGCAAGCTCATCGAAGGCAGACTCCGCCGCGCGTTGCGCGACCGGGTGCTACCCGCCCTGTACGGCGAGACCGTCCCGCTGACGGCGACCGTCTGGCACGCGCCAGGCGAGCCGGTGCCGTTCGACGAGGCGACCGCGAACGACTTCGAGCCGGTGGAGATCGGGACGCCGTGGGGCCGGGCGTGGGCTACCTCCTGGTTCCGGTTCAGCGGCAGTGTCCCGGACCACCTCGACGGCAAGCCGTGTGAGGTGCTCGTCGACCTCGGCTACACCGGCGGCCCGGGGTTCACCTGCGAGGGGCTCGCCTACACCCTCGGCGGCGACCCGCTGAAGGGACTTCACCCCTACAACCACTACGTGCCGCTCGCCGGCGTGTACACCGGTGACGACGCTGTCGACCCGACGTCCGCGGCGGCTCTCGGCTCGGGTGCGGTGTCCGGCGTGGGTGCCAAGGGTGGTGCGAACGTCGACTTCTACGTCGAGGCGGCGGCCAACCCCGAGATCATGGAGAACGGCTGGAACCCCACGCAGCGCGGCGACTGGGACACGGCCGGCGACACGCCGCTGTACACGCTCAAGCAGGCCGCGATCGCCGTGCTCAACGTCGAGGTCTGCGAGCTGTACCACGACCTCGACGTGCTCGGTCAGCTCATGCTGGAACTCCCGGAGGAACTGCCGCGCCGGTGGGACATCCTCACCACGATCGACCGTGCCCTCGATGCCCTCGACTTCACCGACGTGCCCGGCACTGCAGCCGCTGCGCGCGAGGTGCTGGCCCCGGCGCTGGCCAAGCCCGCGTACGCATCCGCTCACCACATCTCGGCGGTCGGCCACGCCCACATCGACTCGGCCTGGCTGTGGCCGCTGCGCGAGACGGTGCGCAAGGTGGCACGCACGGTGTCGAACGTGGTCGCGCTCGCAGCCGACAACCCCGGCTTCGTGTTCGCGTTCTCGTCGGCTCAGCAGCACGAATGGCTGAAGGACCATCACCCGCGGGTGTTCGAGAAGCTCAAGCAGGCTGTGAGCGACGGCAGCATCGCGCCCGTCGGCGGGATGTGGGTCGAGTCCGACGGCAACCTCCCCGGGCACGAGGCGATGGTTCGCCAGTTCGTCTACGGGAAGCGGTTCTTCCTGGACAACTACGGGATCGAGACCGACGAGGTGTGGCTCCCCGACAGCTTCGGCTACTCCGGCGCGCTACCCCAGATCGTCAAGCAGACCCGCACGACGAACTTCCTGACGCAGAAGATCTCCTGGAACCAGACGAACAAGTTCCCGCATCACTCGTTCCTCTGGGAGGGCATCGACGGCACCCGGGTCTTCACCCACTTCCCGTCGGCCGACACCTACAACGGCATGGTCACCGGGCAGGAACTGGCCTACTCGGCGTCGAACTACCAGGACAAGGGGTCGGGCAACCGGTCGCTGCTCCCCATGGGCTTCGGCGACGGCGGCGGCGGCCCGACCAGGGAGATGCTGGCGCGCGTGCGACGGGTGCACGACCTCGAGGGCTCGACCCGGGTCACCATCGAGCCCCCGAGCGAGTTCTGGCGCAAGGCCAAGGAGGACTTCCCGAACCCCGCGGTCTGGTCCGGCGAGCTGTACCTGGAACTGCACCGCGGCACGCTCACCTCGCAGGCGAACACCAAGCAGGGCAACCGTCGCAGCGAACACCTGATGCGTGAGGCGGAGACCTGGTGCACCGCGGCGCAGGTCGCCGGGGTGATGGATTACCCGTACGAGCAGCTTGCCCAGGCCTGGAAGACGGTTCTGCTCAACCAGTTCCACGACATCTTGCCGGGCAGCTCGATCCACTGGGTGCACCGCGAGGCCGAGGCCACCTATGCCGACCTCGCCGTCGAGCTCGGTGACCTGATCGCCAAGGCGCAGAAGGCACTCGTGGGCGACGGGGACCGGCAGATCACCTTCAACGCCTCCCCGCACGGGCGCGACGGGCTGCCGGCGATGGGTGCCGGCGTGGCTCCCGCAGGTGAAGAGGTGTCGGTCACCGACACCAGGGTCGGCGGACACATCATCACGAACGGACTGGTGACGGTCAGCGTCGACCCGAATGGACTGTTGACCTCGATCGTCGACGATGCCATCGGTCGCGAGTTGCTGACGGCACCGGGCAACCTGCTGCAGCTGCATCCGGACTACCCGAACATGTGGGACGCCTGGGACGTGGACAAGTTCTACAAGCACAAGGTCACCGACCTCACCGCCTCCGACTCGATCGAGCAGATCGAAGGAGGCCTGCGCATCACCAGGTCGTTCGGCTCCTCGACGGTGAGCCAGGACGTCACCCTGGCACCTGGGCAGAAGCGGGTCGACGTGGAGGCCCGGATCGACTGGCATGAGCAGGACACGTTCCTCAAGTGCTCGTTCCCGCTGGCGATCCACGCCGAGCGCGCCGCCTCGGAGACGCAGTTCGGGCACATCTTCCGGCCGACTCACACCAACACGTCATGGGAGTTCGCCAAGTTCGAGACGGCCGCCCACCGGTTCGTCCACGTGGCCGAAGAGGGCTACGGCGCGGCGATCGTGAACGACTCGACGTACGGCTACGACATCTCGCGATCCTCCGCCGACGACGGCGCCACCACGACCACCGTGCGGTTGTCGCTGCTGCGTGGACCGCAGTTCCCCGACCCGGTCGCCGACCAGGGACCGCACACCATCCGGTACTCGCTCGTCGTCGGCGCCGAGATCAACGACGCGGTCCAGCAGGGCTACCACATCAACCTGCCGGTCCGCACCGTCGCCGGAGCCAATGACGTGCAGCCGCTGGTGACGGTCGACAACCCCTCGGTCGTGCTGTCTGCCGTGAAGATGGCCGACGACGGGAGCGGTGACGTCGTGGTGAGGCTCTACGAGGCCGGCGGCGGGCAGGCGAACGCGGCCGTCACGCCGACGTTCGGCGCGACATCGGTGGTGTCGACCGACCTGCTGGAACGACCCTGGGAGGACAGCACCGTCGAGCTAGCCGAGGGATCGGTGTTCCTCTCGTTGCGTCCGTTCCAGATCGTGACGTTGCGGTTCACCCGCTGATTCGACGACTGGGCTTAACAGTCGACGCGTCAGGGGTGTTCCGGATGCGGTGGCGTGACCTGGGCGGTTACGGTCGAGATCCCGAGGTGCCCGAGGTGGTCGTGGTACCGGTGGCGACTGCGAGCGGGCGATGCCCGCGGAAGTGGGTAGACGATGAACTGGGCATGGTGGCCGTGGGCCGGCGCGATGACGGTGGTGCTGCTGGTCCTCACGGTGGTGACCTGGCGCAAGCGTGGTGCAGGCACCGGGTTGAAGCTCCTCGGGGTGTCGTTCATGCCGATGGCCGCGATCCTGCTCGGCCTGCAGCGGACGCTGGAGCTGGTGGTCACCACTGTCTGGGACTTCATCACGCAGTTCGTCGGCATCACCACGGCCTGGATCGGGCTGGGGATGGCTGCGCTCGGGGTTCTGCTGTATCTGCTGGGCGGTGCCATCAACGCCCGCCAGCTCTCCCGGGCGCGGGCGGGCGACCCGGGAGCCGTCCAGGGCGGCGATCGCCCGGCGGTTGCCTCAGGGTCCAACGCCGCGACCAGGAACACCAAGACCAAGAAGCAGGACGGCGATGAGGATCTGTCCGACGTCGAGGAGATCCTCCGCCGCCGTGGGATCAGCTAGCGCGGACGTCGAGGCCCGACTTCCGGCGCACCACGCCCAGACGTGCTGATCGGCGCTGCAGTCTGCCCGCACCCGCCGGCGCTGATCCCTGAGGTTGGTGGCGACTTCCTCGGCGATCTGGCAACGCGTGCGCTGGCCGTTGTCAGACGGCTCATCGCCGCCGCCCCGGATGTCATCGTGGTGGCCGGTGGACCCGATCCGCATCTGGGCGGACGGGTGGCGGAGACGGGTCACGAGCGGCCGGTGTGGATCGACGGCATCGCCGGCGGGAGCACCGATCGCTTCGGTGTCCGGTTCTCCGTCGGCGACGCTGGATCCGACGTGCTGCCGCTTCCCGGCCTGGTCGGCTGCTGGCTGCTCGACCGGGCCGGCTGGACCGGTCCGCGGCGCTTCCTCATGCTCCCGTCACGAATGCCGGCAGCCGAGTGCGCCGCGCTGGGCGCGGCCCTCGCGGGGGGCGAAGCCTCCGTGGGCCTGCTGGCCATGGGCGACGGGTCGACGAGTCGCACCGACACGTCACCGGCGGCCTTCCAGCCTGAGGCGGCTGCCTTCGACGAGGAAGCGTTCGAGGCACTTCTCGCGCCCGATCCGGATCGTCTGCTCGCCCTCGATGGCGACCTGGCGCGTTCGCGTGGGTGCTGCGGGTCTGTCCGCCTGGCAGGTTCTCGCCGGCGCTCTGTCAGCCGGCAGCGACCCGAGGAGCTGGGGGAGTGACCTGGGAGAGATGGCCACCACAACCGGGGTGGCCTACGTCCTGGCGTTCCTGCGGCCGGACCGACCGGGCACAGCAACGCCCAGCGGGAGCCATTGACACGAACCCCGCTGGGGCGTTGATGACCTGCTAGCTCAGTACCCGCCGGCCGGTGGCGGCGTGCTGCCGGGAGCCGGCGGCGTGCCCGGGGCGGGCGGCGGTGGGAAGTCGTCCTTCTTCCCGTCGACCTTGTCGAGTCCTTCGCGCACCTTCTGCTGACCGGTGGCGATCTTGTCGCTGTACTTGCCTCCGGTCTTCTCGTCGATCACATTGCCGGCCTTGTCGATGCCGGCGTTGATCTTGTCGCCGTGTTGGTCGACCTGCTCGGCGACCTTGTCCTTGGCGTCGGATGCGGCCTTCTTCAGCTTGTCGAACATCGCCCTCTCCTCTGTGTCGTCGGCGGGGGTGCGGAGATCCGGAGTGGCTCTCAGGATCGAGGAACGGCCGCGGTTGCACCGGTCGGCCGTCGGCCCGAGGCTACCGTGTGACGGCTCAGCGTCGGCCGGCGCGAGCGTGGATCTCACTCGGCGGGCGACCACCGCGGTGGACGGTCGGAGGGCAGCGCGTGCACGCTCCGTGGGCTGGCCCCGTGGTCGGCATCGTCGGCCCGACCGCCTCGGGCAAGTCCGATCTGGCGATCGCGATCGCACGCCTGATCCGCGACGCTGCAGCCGCCGGTGCCGATCCCACTCCGGGGCGTAGTCCCCAGGTCACCTTGGGCTCCGCCGAGGTCATCAGTGCTGACTCCGTGCAGCTGTACGCGGGCATGGACATCGGGTCCGGGAAGGTGACGCCGGCCGAGCGGGCCGACATCCCGCACCACCTCCTCGACGTATTGGCGGTGACCGACGACGCCTCGGTCGCGCTCGTGCAGCGGCTGGCGCGTGCGGCGATCGCCGACTGCCGGAGCCGGGGTGTGCTGCCGCTCGTGGTCGGCGGCTCGGCCCTGTACATGCGAGCCGTGCTGGACCGATTCGAGATCCCGCCGACGGATCCCGACGTCCGGGCCAGGCTGGAGCTCGAGGCCGAGAGCATCGGGGCCCTGGCACTGCATCAGCGGTTGGCTGCTGTCGACGCCGAGTCGGCGGCGCAGATCCTGCCGGGGAACGTCCGGCGGGTCGTGCGTGCCCTGGAGGCCATCGAGCTCACCGGCTCGTTCTCCGCCTCCCTGCCGCCGCCTGAGTACGCACTCGGTCCGACGCTCCAGCTGGGTCTGCGCGTGGACAGTGCCGAACTGGCGCAGCGGATCGAGGCCAGGATCGACCGGATGTTCGCCGACGGGCTGGTGGACGAGGTCGAAGAGCTTTCGAAGGCGGGACTGGCGGAGTCGAGGACGGCCCGCAAGGCGCTGGGGTACGCCCAGGTGCTGGACCTGCTGGCGGGCGGATGCAGCCTGGAGGATGCCCGCGCGGCTACCGTTGCGGCGACGCGCAGGTTCGCCCGGCGGCAGATGCAGTGGTGGCGGCGGGATCCCCGGATCACCTGGCTCGACCCGCGCACCGACGATCTCGCCGGTCAGGCCCTCGGGCTCATCCGCAGGTTCGCGACCGACACCGACACCGGGACCCGATCCCCCGACACCCCTCGCCCGTAGCGGGCCGGAACGAAGGAGTACCGATGGCGGTCGAGCTCGACTTCGCCAAGGGCCACGGGACCGAGAACGACTTCGTGATCGTGCAGGACGTCAAGGCGGACATGAACGGGCTCGTGGACGGCCGGATCCCGCCCACGCTCGTGCGCTCGCTGTGCGACCGCCACACCGGCATCGGGGCCGACGGCCTGCTGAGGATCGTTCCCGCGAGCCTGCACCCGGACAGCTCGGTCAACACCGGCCGCGCGCTCCCGGCCGGCGCCCCCGTGGTCTGGTTCATGGACTTCTACAACGCCGACGGCTCTGCCGGCGAGATGTGCGGCAACGGCCTCCGGGTGTTCGCCCGCTACCTGGCCGCGGCGGACCTGATCACCGGGCATGGCACGTTCGGAGTCGACAGCCGTGCCGGTGTCCGGCAGGTGACGGTCCCGGCGGACGCAGCCATCAGCGCCGAGATGGGCAGGGTCGCCCTCGGCCGCACTGACGTCACCGTGCGCCTGGCGGACACCGACTTCGACCTCGAGGCAGTGGCGGTCGACGTCGGCAACCCACACCTTGTCGTCCTGGTGGACGACCTCACCGCCCTGGGATCGCTGCTCCAGGCACCCACCTGGACGCCGGCGGACGCGATGCCGGATGGTGCCAACATCGAGTTCGTGCGGCAGGTTGGTCCGGGTCACATCGAGATGCGGGTCTTCGAACGGGGTGTCGGCGAGACCCGCTCCTGCGGCACCGGGGCCTGTGCGGCCGCGGCGGTGCACGGCGGCGTCTCGGAGCGCCCGGGCGTGGTGCGAGTCGACGTTCCCGGCGGGACCCTCCGAGTGGACCTGGCTGCCGACGGAACGGCGCGCCTGGCCGGCGACGCCGAACTCACGTTCATGGGCAAGATCGCGATCGAGCAGTCCGACTGACCGCGCTCGACTCTGGAGCTCACGCTCGCTGACAGGTACCGCACGTCGACGAGTGGGCGCAATCTGTCGCCTGCGGGCGCCCCAGGCGACAGATGGCGCCCACTCGACGCCCGACTACGAAATCCTTTCGCCGGCTGGGCCGCCGGTGGGACCATGGACAGATGCCGGCTGCCGCCGGTGGCGGGAAGAACGCCCCGTCGACGTCGAACGAATGGAGTCGCATGTCGGGTTCACAGCAGTCGTCCGGACGGGATACCGGTGCGGGTTCGGTCCTACGAGCGGTCGACGGCCTGCATCCCGACTGGCTCAACGGCGACGATCCGGCCGAGAACGGCACGAGATCCAGCGACGTCGGTGCTGACGCTGCAGACGCACCGGAGCCCCTGTCGGAGTCCGTTGCGATCGACTACGACGGCGACCAGCTGGACCTCGCCGAGCGCAACTCTCTCCGCCGCGTGGCCGGCCTCTCGACCCAGCTCGCGGACATCTCCGAGGTCGAGTACCGCGACCTGCAGCTCGAACGGGTCGTGCTCGTCGGGGTCTGGACGTCGGGGACGGCGGTCGAGGCGGAGAACAGCCTCGTCGAGCTCAAGTCCCTCGCCGAGACGGCCGGCGCCGAAGTGCTCGACGGACTCGTCCAGCGTCGGCAGAAGCCGGACATCGCCACTTACATCGGGTCCGGCAAGGTCGACGAGGTCCGCGCCGTCGTGTCCTCCACCGAGGCCGACACGGTGATCTGCGACGGCGAGCTCAGTCCCGCGCAGCTGCGCAACCTGGAGGAACGGCTCAAGGTGAAGGTCATCGACCGCACCGGCCTGATCCTCGACATCTTCGCCCAGCACGCGCGGAGCCGAGAGGGCCGCGCCCAGGTCGAACTCGCGCAGCTCAGCTACCTGCTCCCGCGCCTGCGCGGCTGGGGTGGCAACCTCTCGCGCCAGGCCGGTGGTCGGGCCGCCGGGGGAGTGGGTATCGGTGGACGTGGTCCCGGCGAGACGAAGATCGAGATCGACCGGCGACGAGTCCGGACGAGAATGTCCAGGCTGCGTAAGGAAATCTCCGGAATGACCGACGCCCGTGAGGTCCAGCGCCATCAGCGCACCGCCTCGGTCGTGCCCAGCGTTGCCATCGCGGGCTACACCAACGCGGGCAAGTCGTCGATCCTGAACCGGCTGACCGGTGCAGGGGCGCTCGTCGACGACGCCCTGTTCGCGACCCTCGATCCCACGACGCGCAGGTCGACCACACCCGACGGCAGGACCATCGTCTTGACCGACACCGTCGGCTTCGTCCGCCACCTGCCGCACGAGCTGATCGAGGCCTTCCGGTCCACGCTGGAGGAGGTGTCGGGGTCCGACCTCTTGGTGCATGTGGTCGACGCGTCCCATCCCGATCCCGAGGGACAGATCAGCGCCGTTCGGGAAGTGCTGAACGAGTCGGGAGCAGGCGACCTGCCCGAGATCATCGCGATCAACAAGGCCGACATCGCCGACCCGGTGGTCGTCCAGACGCTGCACACGCGGTACCCCGGGAGCGTCGCGGTGTCGGCCCGGACCGGTGCCGGCATCGACGACCTGCTCGCCACCATCGCCGACCGGCTGCCGCGGCCGGAGATCGACGTGCAGGTGACTGTGCCCTACAGCCGGGGCGACCTCGTGTCGCGGATCCACGAACAGGGCGAGGTCCTGTCGCTCGAGCACGGTGCTCAGGGCAGTCAGGTGCATGCCCGGGTCGACGCGGCGCTGGCCCACGACCTCGAGGGCTTTGCCACCGAGAACGCCTGACGGTCTGGCGGACGGCGCTACCTTGACGCTCATGAAGGATCGTCAAGGAGCCAGGCTGTGACCGCCGTCGCCGACCTCGCCGGAGAGCTGTGGTCGATCAGCGGCGGTGACGACCCCTATCCGGTCTACGCCCGGCTGCGCGACCACGGCGGCCTGTTCGAACTCGAACCGGGGCTTTGGCTGGCGACGCGCCATGCCGAGGTGCGAGCCGTGCTGGCCTCCAGGGCGGCGACTGTGCGGCCGCTTGACTCCGAGGTGCAGCAGGAGAAGGCCGGAGAGCTCGACCTCGCGTTCCTCGACCGGAATCCGCCCGACCACGGCCGGCTGCGCAAGCTCGCCATGCCGGCCTTCCGCCCGGCGCTGATGCGCGGCTACCGCGATCAGATCGCCGAGCTCGTCGACACCCTTCTCGCTGACGTGGCACCCGCGGAACCGTTCGACGTCGTGCATCAGCTCGCGATGCCGGTGCCCGTCGGCGTCATCTGCACGCTCATGGGCATCGACGGCGCCGACATCCGCACACTCGCGCGGTACGGCCAGGTGGTCGGCGTGGCGTTGTCGGGGAGGGAACTCACACCGGCTCAGGTGAATGAACTCGAGGCGGCCAAGGACGAGCTCAGCGCGATGTTCGCGCGGCTCGCCGAGGAGCGGGCGGCCGACCCGCGTGAAGACGTGATCTCGCATCTCGTACAGGCCATGCCCGACCGGATCACGCCCTACGAGCTCATGGTCACGACCCGGCTCCTGCTCATCGCCGGCTTCGAGACCACCGTGAACCTCATCGGCAACGGCACGCACGCGTTGCTGTCCGAACCCGCCGCGTGGCAGGCCTTCGTCGACGATCCTGGTCTGGCGCCGCAGGTCGTGGAGGAGGCGTTGCGCTTCGACCCGCCGGTGCAGAGCACCGGCCGGTTCGCCACCGAGGACCTCGTCGTCGGCGGCACCACCGTCCCGGCAGGCTCGTGGGTCACCACGCTGATCGCGTCGGCCAACCGCGACGAGACGGTCTTCACCGATGCCGACACGTTCGACCCCGGCCGGGCCAACGCCGACGACCACTTGGCGTTCTCGGGTGGCATCCACTACTGCCTCGGCGCTCCGCTTGCACGCCTCGAGGGCGAGGTCGCCCTTGCCGGTCTCGCCACCCGCTTTCCCGGCCTCGAGCTCGCGGGGCAGGGAGAACCGCGAGCCTCCACGGTCATCCGCGGGTTCGCCCGGTTGCCGGTGGTGAGCCGGTAGCCTCACACGGGTGCCTGATCCGACCACCGCCGCTGTCGGCGAGCCTGTGGCAGCCGGTCGGTCAGCCGCGTCGGGGCCGGATGCGTCGGAGCCAGATCACCTGGACGACGACGAGCACGGAGTCGAACTTCCCCCGGCCGAGATCGATCGGCTGATCGACGCGGCCGTGCAGGCACTGGCGGGCGAGCGTCGCGACGGGCAGCACGTGATGGCCCAGGCCGTCGCCGAGGCGTTCGTGCAACGGCGGCACCTGCTGGTGCAGGCCGGCACCGGAACGGGGAAGTCCCTGGCCTACCTCGCACCGGCCATGCTCCTCGCGCAGCAGGCCGACACCCCGGTGATCGTGGCGACGGCCACCCTGGCGCTGCAGGCGCAGCTGGTCGGACGCGACCTGCCGCTGTTCGCGGAGGCGCTCCGGCCACACCTGCCCAAGCCGCCGACGTTCGCGATCTTCAAGGGACGCAGCAACTACGCCTGCCTCGCGCGAGTGCGAAGCGGTGTTCCCGACGAGCAGGGTGTCCTGGTCGAGGCGGCACCGCCCGGGAAGCTCGGCGCCGAGGTGATGACTCTGCGAGGCTGGGCCGAGGCCGAGGCGAAAGCCGGCGGCGACGGCGACCGCGACAGTGCACCGGTGCACAGCGACCGCGGCTGGGCACAGGTCTCGATCCAGGCCCGGGAGTGCCCAGGCAAGGACAACTGTCCGTTCGGCAACGAGTGCTTCGCCGAGCGGTCCCGCGATGTCGCAGCCTTGGCAGATGTGGTGGTCACCAACCACGCGGTACTCGCGATCGACGCCCTGGAAGGCATTCCGCTGCTCCCGGAGTACCGGCATGCCGTGATCGACGAAGCACACGAGCTGGTGGCCCGGGTGACCTCGGCGGCCTCGCTCGAGTTGTCACCCGGTGCCGTCGAGCGGGCCGCTCGCCGGGCTCGACCGTTCGTCAAGGACGACGGCGATCAGGTCGAGGCGATGCTGGAGGCTGCGGACGGACTTCGCGACGCCCTGGCCGAGAGTGAATCGGGCCGACTGCCCACACTTGGCGCGTCTCTCGGCGCGGCCGTGTCACAGGTCCGGGACCGATCGCGGTCGGTGCTGAGTGCTATCCCGACCGATGTTCTCGTCGTGGACGCCGACACCGAACCGGGCAAGCGCACGGCGAAGGTGATGGTCGACCAGGTGCGCCTGGTGGCCGAGCGGATCGCGGCCGACAGCGAGTTCGACGTGGTCTGGGTGACGGAGGCTCGCGGCTCGACCGGAGAGGGCAACGTCGGCGGTGCTGGTCGCCACAGCGCCGGGCCGGACCGGTTCCTGCGCGACCGGGGGAAGGAGCTGCGGCTGGCGCCGTTGTCGGTGGCGGGCCTGTTGCGCGACAAGCTGTTCGGCCAGACCACCTGTGTGCTGACCTCTGCGACGCTCAAGCTCGGTGGCGACTTCGACGCGATGGCGCGCCAGGTGGGCCTGCGGCCGAGCGAACAGGTCGGCGCACCCGAAGCCGCCTCGAAGTTGCCGGGACGCACAACCGCCGCCGAGGGCTCGCCGGCGAACGGCGCCGCCCGGGTGGTCAACGCAGAGTCGCCGGTGGTCGTGCGTCCACAGCCCTGGGTCGGTCTCGACGCAGGTTCGCCGTTCGACTATGCCCGCCAGGCGATTCTCTACACGGCGCGGCGGCTGCCGTCACCGGGTCGCGAGGGGCCGGGGGAGCAACTGCTCGAGCAACTCGTCGAACTCGTCCGCGCGGCCGGCGGCCGCACCCTCGGACTCTTCTCGTCGCGCCGGGGTGCAGAGGCCGCCGCCGAGTACGTCCGCCCGAAGGTGGAGACCACTGTCCTGTGTCAGGGCGACGCGCAGTTGCCCGAGCTCAGCCGTCAGTTCCGCGAGGAGCAGTCCACCAGCCTGTTCGGCACGCTCTCGCTGTGGCAGGGAATCGACGTGCCGGGGGACACGTGTGTGCTCGTGACGATCGACCGACTGCCGTTCCCCCGGCCGGACGACCCGCTGATGGCTGCCCGTGCTCGTGCTGCCGACGAGGCCGGCGGCAACGGCTTCATGTCGGTGTCCGCGACCCATGCGGCGCTCCTGCTGGCGCAGGGCACCGGGCGGCTCATCCGGCGCAGCTCCGACAAGGGCGTCGTCGCCTGCCTCGATCCTCGCCTGGTGACGGCGCGCTATGGCACCTTCCTGCGCAGTTCACTACCGCCGATGTGGGAGACCACCGACCTCGACACCACGCTCGGTGCCCTGCGCCGGCTGGCGGCAGATGCCGAGGCCAGGGCGGCGTCGGACGCGACCGCACCGGTGGCCGGCTAGTCCGCGCGAAACAGGCAGCCGAGACGTCCTGCCGCCGCACATACCCGCATATGTCCGGATCCGCCGCGCTCGCGTGCATGTTTGGCGCGCGTGCGACACGGCCGTGGCGGCCGGCGGGGTGGCGTGCCTCCTCAGCCGATGCGCAGTGCCAGCGCGATCGGGGTGAGCTGGCGGCCCTGGCCCATCGGGTTGTCGGCAACGAGAGCGTCGAAGAAGGAGTTCGGCCGATCGGTGTCCTGGCCGAGGATCTGCCGGCCGAGGTCGTTGGCGTCGATCAGCGCCACGCCGCCGAAGGTCGGCCGGGCGTCGGCGGGGAGCGACCGCTGGATCGTCCGCCGGAGGTCGGTCGACACCAGCTCAGGATCCTTGGGCGCCATCTTCGCGGACACGTTCGACGGGTAGGCCGAGTACTCGGTGGGACCGTTGATGTCGTTCACGTGATGTCCGGCCACCCGGTAGAACCAGCCCCGGCGGCGGATCAGCTTGCCGGCGAGTCCGATTGCCGACGCGCCGAGGACGCGGGGGAGTCCCGCCTCGTCGATGGCCAACTGCATCGCCCAGGGTGACCCGAGGCCGAGGCCGTGCGGGGTGCGCATCACGAACTTGGACAGCAGCCGCGCTGCCATGCCGGGCTGGATCTCCCAGGTGAAGAAGGAGCGTCCCTGGGTGATCGCGACGACCTTGCCCACGACGAGGACGTACCAGCGCTGCCGGAATCCCTCCTGCAGGTCTCGATCAGCCAGGGCGGCTTCGACGGCGGGCCGAAGCACGCGCGCCATCTTGCCGCCGAGGTCGTCGCCACGATCGAACAGCTCGGTCCGAAGCGGGATGCGGGCCCAGGTCTCGCCGTCGATCGTGATCGCGAGCGGCTTGCCCACGTTGGGATCGAGGAGCCCCTTCGCCGAGGCGTGCACCGCCGGCTGGGTGACACGCAACCTGGCCGCGGCGGTGCCGGGCTGGTCGTGCAGCGACATCGCGACTCCTGGTGTGCGTCCGACGGGCCGAGCCGAGCGACACCGCTTCCGCCGGCCCTGTTGGCCGGCGGGACTACAGGCGCCGCATCACCGCGACCACCTTACCGAGGATGGTGGCGTCGTCCCCGGCAATCGGCTCGTACGCCGGGTTGTGCGGCATCAGCCAGACGTGACCGTCGCTCTGCCGGTAGGTCTTGACGGTGGCCTCGCCGTCGAGCAGGGCGGCGACGATCTCTCCCTGCTCACACGTGGGCTGTTGCCGGACGACGACCCAGTCGCGATCACAGATCGCCGCATCGACCATCGAATCGCCGACCACCTGCAGGAGGAACAGGGTGCCGTCGCCCACGAGTTGCTTCGGCAGCGGCAGGACGTCCTCGATCGCCTCCTCCGCGAGGATCGGTCCACCGGCTGCGATGCGGCCGATCAGCGGGACATAGGTGGGAGCACTCGCGCCGATCGTCGGATCGTCCGGTTCCACCGCCGGTATCGGGGGGAGCACGGCGGGCAGGTGCAGGGCGGGCTGGTCGTCGGGAAGGGTGACCACGACTGCCCGGGGCAGATTGGGATCGCGGCGCAGGTAGCCGATGGCCTCCAGCTTGCGGAGCTGGTGGGCGACCGACGATGGCGAGGTAAGCCCGACCGCGTCGCCGATCTCGCGGATCGACGGCGGGTAGCCCCGCTCCTGGATCGCCTCCTGGATGAACAGCAGCACCCGCTTGGCCCGTGGCGTGAGGCCGGTGTTGTCCGCCGGGCCGTCCGGCAGCTCGCGGACGTTGTCCGGAGCCGACTTCGACCGCTTCGCCGTCCGCCCCGCGGCGGGAGCACGCCGACGAGCTGCGCCCTTTGGTGCTGCTCCCGGCTCGGCGGCTTGGCGGGTGCCCTGCGGGGTGTTCCCGGTGGAACCGCCGTTGCGGTCAGCGCTCATGGGTCCTCCAGATGGCGAGGTCGATAGGCGGGCGGATGCGCATCCATCCGGGCCAAACGGTACGTGCGTGTTCGGGCGTAACCAAACAGGTGTTCGAGCGTGTCGCGATGTGGCCATCCTCTCCGGAGAGAGGAGGGCCGGTGGGCTTCATCGAGCCGGCTGTGCACAAACACGCAGGTCAGACCGGGTTGTGGACAACTGTTCGATAGCTTATCGTGGTGGCTGATCGAACAGGCGTCCAGTCTGTCAGCTGCACTACGGGACCTTGGCCGCAACTTTGTCGGTGCTGCCCGGTAGACATTCCTCGGGCGTTGATCGAACGCCAGTACAGCATCGCAGTCAGGCACCCGGCAACGTCATGCTCACAGGCACCACAGTGGAGGACGACATGAGCTCAGCTCCCGTCTGGGACGTCGAGGCGACCGAGTGGGTCACCGACGGCTGCCGACTCACGCCCACCGGTGTCGCCCCGGTCATCCCACTGCAGCGCGCCGAGCCCAGGAGCCCGGTCGCGCCGGCCCGGGCACCGTTGCGGCAACCGACCCGACGGGCGGGTACCCGAGGACCTCGTTACGCCACGGCGCCCGCGCCCGCAGTTGCCGACACCGTCCGGCTCACGCGGCGCGGGGAGCTGTTGGTCCGTCGCGTCACCGCGGCACTGGTCGTCCTGGCAGTGGCCGGCGTGATCACGGCGCTGGCGATCGGTGTGGTCGGGTTGCTGCATCCCGCTGCCCAGTCGTCCCAGACCGTGGTCGTGCAGCCGGGACAGTCGTTGTGGCAGATCGCCGACGAACACGGCTCAGGCGGCGATGTGCGTGACGACATCGAGCGGATCCGCTCGGCCAACGGGCTCCAAGGTGCCGACGTTCAGGCAGGACAACGGCTGATCGTCCCGGCCGGCTGAGGCCTCCTGCTCTACCTCCTGCAGCTGGCGCGGGCGCATCCCGGTGGTCGCCCGGTGCCGGGCGAAGTGATCTTGCGACACGCCCGACTTGTCCCGTCTGTGCCCTTGCTCTGTGCCCCTTCCCGACCTATGGTGGCCCTACATGTAGTAGTCACACGGGTGTGGTTCATCCACAGGTTGTGGTGTGACAGCCCACAGGTTGTCCCCAGTCTGTCCAGAGAACGCGCCCGGTTTTCCACAGTCGGGTCAGTCGCGAGTCCCTGACCGCCGCGAACGCGCGGCGTCAGCGGCAGCGGGCGAACACGGGGAACGGCAGCGGAGGGAGGCACGCCATGCACTGTCCGCACTGCAAGAACCCGGACTCCCGGGTCATCGACTCACGGGTGAGCGACGACGGCATGGCCATCCGCCGCCGGCGCGTGTGCCCGAACTGTGACGGCCGGTTCTCGACCGTCGAGCAGGTGCAGCTCACGGTGGTGAAGCGCAACGGCATCACCGAGTCGTTCAGCCGCGAAAAGGTCATCAGCGGAGTCCGCAAGGCCTGCAAGGGCAGGCCGGTCACCGACGACGCACTCGCCGCCCTGGCCCAGCGGGTCGAGGAAGGCCTCAAGGCGCAGGGCCTGGCCGAGGTGCCCTCGCAGGACGTCGGCCTCGCCATCCTCACGCCGCTGCGCGAGCTCGACGAGGTCGCGTACATGCGATTCGCCAGCGTCTACCGCAACTTCTCCAGCCTCAACGACTTCGCCACCGAGATCTCGCTGCTCGTGGCCGACCGTCAGCACGGTGACCTCGGCGACGACCAGGACGGCGAACCGACCGGCGAACGTGAACACGTGCCACGGGAACGAAGCGATGCACAGCCGTCCTCGCCACGACCGGGCCGACGCGGCTGAGGCCGCTGGCTCCAAGGCCCGACCGCCGGGCCGGTCGAGGGGAAGCGCCCCGGCCCGGCGGTCGCAGCAACACCGCAGTCACAGCAACACAGCAGTCACAGCAAGCAGGAGTCCAGCAACGCAGCAGTCACAGCAACACAGCACGACAGAACAACCCGAGACCCCGGACACCGCACGATCCGTCCCTGACCGACTGACTAGACAGCACCTGCGTGGTGCGACGATCGCAAGGAGTACTTGGTAAATGAGCGCAGACGTCAGCGGTACCGCGGGTGCCAGGCACGCCGAGAAGACCGGGCGTGCGGGTCTGACCATCGGCCGTATCCACACCACGCCGGGAGTGCATCCCTACGACGAGGTGACGTGGGAGCGACGCGATGTGGTGCAGACCAACTGGAAGACCGGTGAGACGGTCTTCGAGCAGCGGAACGTGGAGTTCCCCGACTTCTGGTCGATCAACGCATCGACGATCGTCACCACCAAGTACTTCCGCGGTGCCGTCGGGAGCCAGGAACGTGAGCAGACCCTGCGTCAGTTGATCGATCGCGTGGTGCTCACCTACACCAAGTCCGGCCGCGACAACGGCTACTTCGCCACTGAGGGCGACGCCGAGACGTTCGAGCACGAGCTCACCTGGGCACTCCTGCACCAGGTCTTCAGCTTCAACTCACCCGTGTGGTTCAACGTCGGCACCGCGTCACCGCAGCAGGTCAGCGCGTGCTTCATCCTGGCGGTCGACGACTCGATGGACTCGATTCTCAACTGGTACAGGGAAGAAGGGCTGATCTTCAAGGGCGGATCCGGCGCCGGCCTGAATCTCTCCCGCATCCGTTCGAGCAAGGAGCTGCTGTCGTCGGGCGGTACGGCCTCCGGCCCGGTGAGCTTCATGCGTGGAGCCGACGCCTCCGCCGGCACCATCAAGTCCGGTGGGGCCACCCGGCGGGCCGCGAAGATGGTCGTGCTCGACGTCGACCACCCCGACATCGAGGAGTTCATCGAGACCAAGGCGCGCGAGGAGAACAAGATCCGCGCACTGCGCGACGCCGGGTACGACATGGACCTGGGTGGCAAGGACATCACTTCCGTGCAGTACCAGAACGCCAACAACTCCGTGCGGGTCACCGACGAGTTCATGCGCTCGGTGGAGAAGGGCGAGCCGTTCGGCCTCAAGTCCCGCAAGGACGGTCGGGTGGTGGAGACGGTCGAGGCGCGCGACCTCTTCGACAAGATCGCCACGGCGGCCTGGGAGTGCGCCGACCCGGGTATCCAGTACGACGACACGATCAACGACTGGCACACCAACCCCGAGACCGGGCGCATCACCGCATCCAACCCGTGCTCGGAGTACATGAGCCTGGACAACTCCTCCTGCAACCTGGCTTCGCTGAACCTGCTGAAGTTCCTGCGCGACGACGACACGTTCGACGCCGCGAGGTTCGCCAAGGTGGTGGAGCTGGTCATCACCGCCATGGACATCTCGATCTGCTTCGCCGACTTCCCGACCGAGGCGATCGGCGACACCACCCGCGACTTCCGCCAGCTCGGCATCGGGTACGCCAACCTGGGCGCACTCTTGATGGCCACCGGTCATGGCTACGACTCCGACGGCGGACGCGCGCTGGCGGGCACGATCACCTCGCTGATGACCGGCACCGCCTACCGGCGCTCCGCCGAGCTCGCGGCCGTCGTCGGCCCGTACGCCGGCTACGCACGCAATGCCCAGGCCCACAAGCGGGTCATGCGAAAGCACCAGGCGGCCAACGACACCGTGCGCACGCTCGGCACGATGGACGCGTCGGTGCACCAGCTCGCCACGAAGGCGTGGGCCGACGTGATCGCCCTGGGTGAGACCAACGGCTTCCGCAACGCGCAGGCGTCGGTGCTCGCTCCTACCGGCACCATCGGCTTCATGATGGACTGCGACACCACCGGCATCGAACCCGACTTCTCGCTGGTGAAGTTCAAGAAACTCGTCGGTGGCGGCTCGATGCAGATCGTGAACCAGACCGTCCCGCGGGCGCTGAAGATGCTCGGCTACTCCGACGAGACCGCAGAGGCCATCGTCGAGCACATCGCCGAGAACGGGCACGTGATCGACGCGCCGGGGCTTCGTCCCGAGCACTACGAGGTGTTCGACTGCGCGATGGGCGCCCGGGCGATCAAGCCGATGGGCCACGTGAAGATGATGGCGGCGGCACAGCCGTTCCTGTCCGGTGCCATCTCCAAGACGGTGAACCTGCCCGAGTCGGCAACGGTGGAGGAGATCGGCGACGTCTACCTGCAGGGGTGGAAGCTCGGGCTCAAGGCGCTGGCGGTCTACCGCGACAACTGCAAGGTGGGCCAGCCGCTGAGCGACGGCAAGGGCAAGAACACCGGCACCGACTCCAACGCGTCGGCCGAGCCGGCGCGGGTGGAGTACCGGCCCATTCGCCGGCGCCTGCCCAAGCGGCGTCCCAGCCAGACGACGTCGTTCGCCGTCGGCGGGGCCGAGGGCTACCTCACCGCCGGTTCCTACCCCGATGACGGGCTGGGCGAGCTGTTCCTCAAGTTCGGCAAGCAGGGTTCGACTCTTGCCGGTGTGATGGACGCATTCTCGATCGCGGTGTCGATCGGCCTGCAGTACGGCGTTCCGCTCGAGACCTACGTCGAGAAGTTCACCAACCTGCGGTTCGAGCCCGCCGGCCTGACCGACGATCCCGACGTCCGGATGGCGCAGTCGATCATGGACTACGTGTTCCGGCGGCTGGCCCTGGATCACCTCGACTTCGACACCCGCTCCTTCCTCGGCATCTATTCGGCCGAGGAGCGGTCCCGCCAGCTCGACACCGGCTCCTACCAGGCCGACGAGAGCGACAGCGACGACCTGGAGGACGAACTGGAGACGATCTCGCAGTCGGCGCAGACCACGACAGCCAGGCGCAAGGACACACCGCCCGTGGCCGAGGCCTCGGAGCTGCAGTCAGGATCGGGCGCGGCGGATGCCCGGCTGGCGAGCCCGGAGGTGCACAGCTCGACCGAACTCCTGGAGCAGTTGCAGGGCCGGGCTGCCGACGCGCCGATGTGCTTCACCTGCGGGACGAAGATGCGTCCGGCCGGCTCGTGCTTCGTGTGCGAGGGATGCGGGTCGACGAGCGGCTGCAGCTGACGCGACCAGGCTGCGGTCCGCTACGGCGACCAAACTGGAGGGGCCGGAACCGAAAGGTTCCGGCCCCTTCGGCGTCTGACCGTGCCCTGACCGGTCGCGAGATTTCCTTGCTGCGCTGGAGGATCCACCGGTAGCGGCCACCCTGCCGATGTGACGACGGCGAACGTGACCTAGCTCGGTCGCCGCTTCGGACCCGTCATGATCCGGATGGTCTTGCCGCGGTCACCCTCGTCGGGCTTCATGCCCGCGGCGTTCATCGCGGTGCGGAGGTAGTCCTCGATCCACGGAGCGTTGGCCGGAGACGCGTCGTCGGCTGAGCGGAACGTCACGTGGCGCTTGTGAGTGCCGGTGCCATCGAGCACACCGAGGGGGTCCGGGTGACTCGCACCCTCCCGGAAGCCGAGGTTGGCGTGCCTGGAGTAGGTCGCGATGTCGCAGATGCTGTCCTGCCACCGAGTGGTGGGTGTGAACACGATCGTCACCGCGTTGACCGCATCCCACACGACCTCGTGCGCGTTCGGCATCACGCTCAGGACACGATCGCGCAGCCGCAGGACGGTCTCGGCGAGCGCCTCGTCGAATGGTGAGAGAAAGCCGTCGAGCTCAGGGAGAGGCTTGCGGCGGGTCGATCGAGCCACGCGGCGAACCCTACGACTGGTCACCGGAGTCGGTCGCGATCCGGGTGTGGCGGTCTTGCCGAGGGTGAGCCTTCGGGGGTCTACTTCCCCGAGATGCGCGGCGACCGCGCCGCGGACAGCCATGCTGCTTGAAGAGAGTGAGCTTCGGTGGACGAACAGGTTGCCACGCGTCGAGGTCCGCTGGTGGCGGCGTTGCTGGTGGGCGCAGGAGTCTCCGTGGTTCTCGGCGTGTACGGGCGCGTGCACGAGGCGAACTCCCGCGGACTGCCGGACTTCGGCTTCGGAAGCCCCCTCGTGTTCAAGGTCTGGTTCGGCTCCGCCGTCATGCTGCTGGCGATCGCCCAACTGGTGCTCGCCATGTGGCTCTACGGCAAGCTGCCGCGTGCCGGCGACGCTCCGTCGTGGGTGGGGACCGCTCATCGGGCCACCGGCTACACCGCCCTCGTGCTGTCGCTCCCGGTCGCGGCGCTGTGCCTCTACGGCTTCGGGTTCAACCCGGATCCGTTCTCCGGCCGGGTCCTGTTGCACTCGATCACCGGCTGCCTGCTCTACGGGGCCTTCGCGGCGAAGGTGATCATCGTCCGGAGCTCGCGGCATGCCGGGCTGGGCGATACCGCTGGTCGGGTCGGTCATCTTCACGACCATCGTTCTCGTCTGGCTGAGCAGTGCCGTGTGGTACGTCCTGTACCACGACTGAACCTCCTGATCCGCACTCCAGAGCGCGCTCTGCCGCCCCTTGCGTGCCCCCGAAATGTCGGTGGTCACTGGAAGAGTGCGTTCTATCGGAGTCCTTCTCCGCGGCAGTTTCGGGAGTCGTCATGGGTGAGATCGATGAGTTCGATGCGGCAATCGAGCTGGCGTGGGACACGTTTGAAGCGACTCTCACCGCGGCTTTCCATGAACTGGGCCAGGACAGGCTCGACGTCACCGTCCAGTGTGGACGTGCCTTCGATCTGGATGCCGGCGTGCCCTGGGTCTGGGTCGACCTCGACGACGGTGACCTTCGAGTCAGCGCGACCCCGCGAGACGACCTGCTCGCGCGGTTCCGGCTGCGCCGCTGGCAGCGCCGTCGCCTGGTGGAACTGGGGTGGCCGGCGAGCACTGTCGATGGTCACGGCGTCGCCATGGTGGGGACGAACGTGCCGCCGCTGCGGGTTGCACGGGCCGACGCAGCCGATCTGGCCACACTGATCGTCGGACTGGTGCGCGAGATCTGGGCGGTGCCACATCCGGCATTCCTCGACGTCGACGACGTGCTCGAACCGGCACCGGTCGAGCCGTTCCTCGACGAGACATCCGGCTTCCCCGTCTGTGGGGAGGCTGACGAGCTCCCGCCGCCACCGCCGGTCGCGTGGCCCACGGACCGGTCGGAGCTCGCCGCTCTGGTGGCAGGCACCCTGGCGGGTGCACCGCACCTTGACTTCGACCAGCCGGTGGAGGACGACGCTCAGTACCTGCTGTGCGACGGCCTGGTGGTGCGCGTCGGCGTGCATGCCTCGATGCCGATCGTCGAGCTCCGCGTCGGCTTGCTCATGGACGTCGAGAATCAGAAGCGCGCACGGCTGGAGGTCAATCTGGCCAATCGGTCAAGCGATGTCGCCCATTACGTATCCGACGGAACGCAGGTGTTCGCCGACGCGGTCTGCCCGGGTCTGCCCTTCGTGCCGGACCAACTGAGGTGGGTCGTCGCCACCTTCATCGAGGAGGTGGCGCTTGCCCAGGCACCTATGCAGGAGCGGCTCGACGCATCGTCGATGCGTTACGACCACGGGCCGCTCGAGGCAACGGAGCAGGAGGAATCGCGGCTGACCGACATGGACCTGGACGGGGAGGCAGCCTGACCAACGGGGCCAGCGATCCGGACCGTCAGACCCGGTAGACCTTCACCGTGCCGATCACCGTGTCGGCCGTCAGCCGGATCAGCGGCCCCACGCCGTGCGCTGAGTCCTGCCCGATCGACCGCGTCCCGACCGTGGTGTTGCCGTCGACCTGGACCCGCACCTCTGCCGGAACCCAGACCTTGATGCTGCCCACCTTGGCGGACAGGTGCAGATGCACCTCTGGGCCGTCGATCTCGGCACCGGAGAGGTCGACCTTGAGCGGCCCAAGAGTGGTGGCCAACTTGGTCTCGCGATCCAGGCGCCAGCGACCGTTGCGCTTGATCCCTCCGACGGCGATGTGCTGCACCACCGGCTGGGTCGGGGTCGGGCGCCGCACGAGCTCTCCTGGACCGGGCAGGTCGGCAAGGAGAGGGACGAGCTCACCGCGCGTCTTGGCGCTGTAGGCCTGATCGGCCCGCTCGCTGAACTCCGCCAGGCTGATCCGGCCCTCGCCGGCCGCGTCGCCGAGCTGGGTGACCACGGAGTCGCGTTCGGCGTCTGACACCCGGATCGGATCGGGCAGTGCTGATGGCTCTCCAGCCCGTTGCAGACCCTCGGATTCGCTCACGCTGGTGACCCTAGTGCTCCTGCCTCCGCGGCCGCGGGAGGTGCAGACCGAACGCACTCCCGGACGAGACGTGTGGGAACGTGCAGGCCCTGTCGGGCCGAGGCCGACTGGTCGCCTTCTTACGGAGAGTGGTCGAACGGTGACCGAACGTGGACAACGCTCCGCCTCCGCACCGGCCGCATCAAGCGAAGCCGAAGAAGACGACGTACCTCACGCTGACCTTCGGCGAAGGCGACAACATCCAGTTCTGCCAACGCCGGCTGCGTGATCTGTGGGACAACGCCGACAGGGGCAAGGCACCGATGAACTGGACGGTGAGCCCGCTGCTCGCCGATATCGGCCCCAAGCTCCTCAACCACTTCCAGCGGACGTCCACGAAGAACGACCTGCTGGTCTGTGGCCCGTCCGGCGCCGGCTACACGTACCCGGACTCGTGGGCCGAGGGCGAGCTCGACGTCTACACCAGGCTGTCGGGCCGGTACATGAAGGCGACCGGCATGGATGTCGTCTACGCGTACAGCACCCGTGGCGACGACGGATGGCAGGCGCTGCCCGCCAGGGTGATCGAGTCATTCGCCGAACACACCGACCTTCGGGGCATCATCCAGACCGACGAGAAGGGTGACATCGTCAAGCCGGACGCGGCGGTTCCGCTGATCGGGAACTTCAGTCCGGTCGGAAAGGCCGCGGAGTACAAGGAGAAGCTGCTCGACTACATCGAAGCCGACACCGGCCTCGACCTCTCCGAGCAGGATGAAGAGCGCTGCCCGCGCCACGTGCGCGCCGGGCCGCTCGTCGACCCACGGCAGCGACTGGACGCGCGCGTCCAGCGCCAGCCGCAAGAGCGAGTCCCAGGCCGGGTGGAACTCGATCTGGTCGATCCGCTCGCCGTAGCGGTCGTGCGTCCGCAGGACGGGCGGATGCTCGTTCGCGAGCCGGCCCCACTCGAGCGGCTCGCCGCCGAGCGACGCCCCGAAGGCGGCGACGTCTCGCTCCCAAGGCGCACCGCCCTCCCGGCGCAACGCCTCGACGAGCACCGCGTCCTGCTCGTAGAGGTTGTAGCCCGCGAGCGACGGCGGCTGATTCGCGGCTGAGGTTGGCTGCGTCGTGGCCATCAGGCCGGCGGGATGTTCTGGTTGAAGCGGAGGACGTTGCCGGGGTCGTACCGGCGCTTGACCTCGCGCAGCCGCTCGAACCGTTCCTCGCCGAAGGCCGCTCGGACCCGCTCGACAGGCTCGTCGGCCTGCATGTAGTTCAGGTAGCCGCCGCCTTGGAGCGAGTGCGGCTCCACTGCCGCCGCGGTCCCGCGGGCCCAGTCGATCCCCACGTCGTCGTGCGCGGGGTCCTCCCAGATCCCGAGCGCGCTGACGTTGAACGCCGCCTCGCGGAAGCCCACGGCGGTGGCGTCGCGTGGGACGCGCAGCCGCAGCTCCGTGGATCGCCTCGATCAGGATGCCTCCGGGCGTCTGTGCAGGAGCCTCGAACCGGTCGAAGAGCTCGTCGACGGCCGTGTCCGGCAGCTCCCTGACGAAGTGCCCCTTCCAGTAGTGGCGGAGCCCGAAGGGCAGGTCGAGCTCGCTCTGCAGCTCGAGATACGACCGCCGCCTGACGTCGTCGACTTGCAGGCCGGGCGCCTTCCGGAGGAGGCGGAGGCCCTCCGGCTCGGGGTCCTCGCCCGATGAGCAGACGATCACCGCGAACATGCGCTCGCCGGTGTCGCGGGTCTCGGCGATCTGGCACTGGACGGAGAAGTCGTCGGACGCCGCGAGTGCGACGTCGCGGAAGACGCGGCATGCCTCCCGCGCCGTGTCGTACGCGTACACCAGGAAGCCGCCGACGACCTCTCGCAGCGGATGGAGCGTGAAGTCGAGCCTGGTGACGACGCCGAAGTTGCCGCCGCCGCCGCGCAGCGCCCAGAAGAGGTCGGCGTGAGCGTTCTCGCTCGCCACGCGCACGTCGCCGTCCACGGTGACGACCTCGGCGGCCACGAGGCTGTCGCAGGTGAGGCCGAGCCGTCCGATCAGGAAGCCGATGCCGCCGCCGAGGGTGAGCCCGCCGACACCGGTCGTCGCGAAGGTGCCGCCGGGCACGGCGAACCCGTGTGCCTGAGCCGCGGCGTCGAACGTCCGCCAGATCGCGCCGCCGCCTGCCCTCGCGACACGCGCCTCCGGATCGACGTCGACCTCTCCGAGCCCCGAGAGATCGACGACCAGGCCGCCGTCGCAGACGGCGTGGCCGGCGACGTTGTGCCCGCCGCCTCGGACGGCGACCGGCAGCTCGTGCTCGCTCGCGATCGTGAAGGCGATTGCGACGTCCTCCGTGCTCCGGCAGCGCGCAATCGCGAGCGGGCGGCGGTCAATCAGCGCGTTGAAGGTGGCCCGCGCCTGGTCGTACGCCGGGTCCTCATCGGTGAGGATCTCCCCGGAGAAGCCGCGCGCGGCCGCAACGGGCGCGAGTGCGGGCGTACTCATCCAGCCGAGCCTATCCCAGGCATGGCAGTGCATACGGTGTCGGCATGGCAAAGACGCGCTACGTCGGTCGCGCGAACATCGCCAAGCGGCTGCAGACATTGACGGGCTCGCCGGGCCGGATCCGCTACACGCCGGGTGCGCGATCCTCGAGCTCGAAGACCGGACGCTGATCGTGACACCGCCGTTCGGGCTCGAGCACGAGGGGGACTACGAGCAGCTCGAAATCGCGCCGCTGCTCGCGGCGCTGGAGGCAGATCGGGTGGTTGCGACAGTCCTCGTGCGTCTCGGCGGGTACGCGGTCGGCGTGTTCGACGGCGAGCGGCTCGTCGTCGAGCTGGTGCAGTCGCTGCCGGACTCGATCACCGTGGTGCTGGCCGACAAGTTCTTCGACCTCTACGCGCAGAGCTGATCCGGCAGTGCGGGCTGGCGTGTTGACCCACGGTCGCACGCCAGCCGCCCAGCGCAGCCGGTGCGAGACTCCGTTCTCGCGTGCTGGTCGAGCGTCACCGAATCGTGACACGCAGGTGGGAACGCGAGGGCGGGCCGGTTCATCGAAGGGTCATCGAGGAAATCGAGGTGACGGCCGATGCTGTCCAGACGAATGGCCCTTGGCCTGCTGCTCACCGGGATCCTGGCGAGCGGTGGTTGTTCGGTGTTCCCGCCCGCCGAGGCGAAGTCGTCGAAGCCGAGACGGAACGCGCCGGCGCTGTCGGCACACGACGACCCGATCGCGGCCCTGGCCCAGACCCTGAACCCGCTGGTCTTCACCGAGGCCGAAACTGCCAACGTCGCGTACTCGCCCATGTCGATCGCGCTTGCCCTCGGGATGCTCCGCGCCGGGGCGACAGGGCGAGTCCGCCCGCCAGCTCGATGCTGTGTTCGGGTCGGGTAGTCGGCTCCAGGACCGGATGAACGCCGCCGAGCGCGGCCTGACCGCACTGGCCGGAGAACGCAAGAACTCCTCCGGAGAGAAGACGGACCTGACCGTCGACTCAGCGTGTGCGGTGTGGGCGCAGGAGGGCGTGGCCTGGTCGCAGGCCTACCTCGACCTGCTTGCGGTCACCTACGGGGCGGGGGTACGGCTGTCCGACTTCGCGGAAGACCCGGACAGCGCCAGGAAGTCGATCAACAGCTTCGTGGCCGACCGCACACGCGACAAGATCCCCGATCTCATGCCGCCGGACTCCGTCACGACCATGACCCGGATGGTGTTGGTGAATGCCCTCTACCTGAAGGTGCCGTGGTGGGAGGCCTTCCCGGATGCGACCCAGAAGCCCTTCCGAGCTCCGACTGGGGAGGTCTCCGCCGCGTCGGTCTCGAGCACTCTGCACACGTCCTATCAGCAGGCTGACAACCATCAGACGGTGTCGATTCCCTACGCGGGCAACGAACTCGCGATGACGGTCGTCCTCCCTGACGAAGGTGCCGTGGATGCCGTCGGCAACCAGCTGGGATCGATCGGCATGGCTGGGGCGAGCACCGATCGACGTGAGGTCCGCCTCACCATGCCGCTCTTCGACCTGGACAGCAAGGTGGACCTCGCGGCGGTGATGCGCCAGGCGGGGGTGACCGCAGTCTTCGACGCGAGAGGTGAATTCCGCCCGATGTCGGCCGACCCGGCCGTCGATCTGTTCGTGAGTGCGATGCTCCACCGCGCGACCGTGACGATCGACGAGGAGGGCACGGAAGCCGCCGCCGCAACCGCAATCGCCATGGACACCACGGCGGCACCGTCGGACGAGCCGGTGGAGGTCGTGGTCGACCGACCGTTCTTCTTCGTGATCCACGACACGCGCGTGGGAATGCCGCTGTTCGTCGGACGGGTGATGGATCCGACGAAGCCGTGACCGGCCGTCGGGCCGAGGAGGGTCAGGCTGCGCGCCGATAGACTGCGCCGCTGTGACGTCGCCACCCTCCGTAGACCGTGACACGGGTCAGGAGACGCTGGGCGAGATCCTTGGCGGTCCCCGCAGTGCTCTCGATGCGACGCTTCCTGCTGTCGCGTTCGTCGGCGCCTGGCTCGTCGCCGGGCATTCGGTGCGCTGGGCCGTCGGATCGGCGTTTGTGGTGGGGATCTGCCTCACCGGCTGGCGTGTTCTGCGCGGCGGACGGCCGTTGGCGGCACTGCTCGGCCTGCTCGGAACCCTGCTGGCCGGCCTGATCGTGCTGCGCACCGGGAGAGCCGCGGACTTCTTCCTCGTGCAGCTGGTGTCCAACACCGCTAGCGCCCTGCTCTGGACGATCAGCATCCTCGCCCGGTGGCCGCTCCTCGGTGTGATCGTCGGTCTGGTGCTGGGACAGAGAACGCGATGGCGCGCAGACCCCGAGCTCGTGCGGGCCTACGCACGGGGGAGCTGGATCTGGGTCGGCCAGTACGCGCTTCGCATGGCGGTGCTCTGGCCCTTGTGGTTCCTCGACCAGGTCGTGGCGCTCGGTCTTGCCCGCGTGCTTCTTTCCTGGCCACTCGTCGTGGTCTGCCTCGGCGTCAGTTGGTGGGTGGTGCGGCGGTCGCTCGGTGAACACCCGGGGCTCCGTCACCCACGCGTGGCCGAGGGACGCCACGGATGACGATCGACTCAGCCCGTTCGGGATTGATCCTCCTGCTCGGAGGACGGTCGGAGATCGGGGTCGAGGTCGCACGCCGGCTGGTGGCCGACCGAAGTCGTGCGGTCGTGCTCGCTGCCCGGCGCGCGCATGACCTTGATGAGCAGGAGCAGACGATTCGCGCTGCCGGCGCCAGCGAGGTTCATCGGGTGGAGTTTGACGCCGACGACCTCGGGTCGCACGAGTCGTTCCTGAGCGGCGTCATTGCTGACCACGGACCGATCGGCACCGCCGTGGTCGCCTTCGGAGTGCTGGGTCACCAGGCACAGGCCGAACGGGACGCCGACCACGCGGTAGCGATCGTCCATACCGATCTCGTCGCACAAATCAGCGTGCTGACACGTCTGGCCATTGTTCTTCGCTCACAAGGAAATGGCCAGATCGTGGTCTTCTCGTCGATCGCAGGAGTGCGGGTGCGCAGGGCCAACTACGTCTACGGGGCAGCGAAGGCCGGCCTCGACGGGTTCGCCTCCGGCCTGGCGGACGCGCTGCACGGTACTGGCGTGCGGCTCCTCGTGGTACGGCCCGGTTTCGTGGTCGGGCGGATGACCGAGGGGATGACGCCTGCTCCGATGTCGAGCACTCCTGCCCAGGTTGCGGATGCGGTCGTCTCCGCTCTCCGGACCGGACGGACCGAGGTGTGGGTTCCCGGTGGCCTGCGCGTTCTGTCCGCGATGATGCGCGTGACCCCGCGATGGCTGTGGCGCCGGATGCGCCGATGAACACGCGGGTCTGGCGAAGCTATGTCGCGGTCGGAGACTCGTTCACCGAAGGTATGTGTGACGACGACGGAGCCACTCCCGGTGAGTTCCGCGGGTGGGCCGACCGGTTGGCCGAGGCGCTGGCGCACCGCACCGCTCGCATCGGCCAGGAGTTCCGCTATGCCAACCTCGCCGTGCGCGGGCGACTGCTCGACGACATCGCCGGTCCGCAGCTCGACACCGCCCTTGCCCTTCAGCCCGAGCTCGTGAGCATCGTCGGTGGCGGAAACGACATCCTGCGTCCGCGTTCCGACGTCGACGCGTTGCTGGCGCAACTCGAAGCTGCCGTGGTGCGCGCGCGCTCGACCGGTGCCGACGTGCTGATGTCGACCGCCGCCGACCCGGTGCGGTCTCCACTCATCCGCCTCACGCGTGGGCGGGCGGCCATCTTCACCGCGGGAATCTGGTCGATTGCCCGCAAGCACGAGTGCTACCTCATCAACCTGTGGTCGCTGCCCGCGTTGCAGAGCTGGCATGCCTGGGCAGACGATCGGATCCACCTGACCACCGCCGGGCATCGTGCGGTGACTGCCGCCGCACTCAGCGCGCTGGCCCTGGACGTGTCCGACGCCGACGAGGCCGTGGTGGCCAAGGACGCGCCGATGCGGTTCGTCGAGCGACTGCAGTGGAACGCGCGTTGGGGCAGGGAGTACGTGCGTCCGTGGGTGCGTCGGCGACTTGCCCGTCGTTCCTCGGGCGATGGCAGGCAGGCCAAACGCCCAGAGCTCGACGCCTGGCCGCCCGGCCGAGATTGACGATGGCGTTCACGGAGCCTCGAGCCGAAGGGAACCCCTTGCTCCGGTTGATGTTCTACCGACCCGAGATCCCGTCGAACACCGGCAACGCGCTGAGGCTGGCTGCCGCGCTCGGTGCCGAACTCCATCTGGTGCGGCCGTTGGGCTTCCGGACGGACGACGCAGCGTTGAAGCGAGCCGGCCTCGACTACGCCGAGCTGTCTCGGCTCGTCGTGCACGTGGACCTGGCGGCTGCCTGGGCCGCGATCGGTGATGCCGGGGTGTTCGCGTTCACCAGCCGGGGGAGCGTGCTGCACACCGAGGTGTCGTACCGGAGTGGCGACGTGCTGCTGTTCGGGCCGGAGCCGACCGGCTTGCCGGCCGAGGTGCTCGCCGACGCTCGCGTTTCGGAGCAGGTGCGCATACCCATGGTCGCCGGCGTCCGATCGCTCAACCTCGCCAATGCGGCGGCTATTGCGGGGTACGAGGCCTGGCGCCAGTTGGAGTTCCGGGGGTCGGAGTCGGGGTAGGACTCACGGGCACGGGCATGTGGGGAGCCCGCTGGTGTGTCCAGGTCAATCGGCGGACCGGCAGGTCGAACAGGCGGGGATCAGCGACGGACGCGGTAGTGGATGTGCGTCGCCTCAGGGGTGTCGATCACCCGGACAACCTCAAGCTCGACGCGCGACGGCAGCACGTCGAACAGTCGTCGGCCGCGCCCGAACAGGACCGGGATCTGATGGATCTCGAGCTCGTCGAGCACACCCGCCTCGAGCGCCCGCTGCGCCGTGTAGGCGCCATGGACCATCACGTTGCGGTCGCCGGCAGCCGCCTTCGCCTGTGCCATGGCAGCTTCGATCCCGTCGGTCACATAGGTCACCAGCGGGTACTGCGCGGCCGATGGGCCAGGCGGCCGGTGACTGGGCACGAAGATCGGGACGCCGTGGTGGTCACCCTTCCAGTGATCGACCTGCTCGACGGTCCGCCGCCCGGCCAGCACGGCGCCGGTCGCCTGCATCTCGTCCCACAACTGCCTGCCCGGGCCGGTCGGCGGCCAGGTCCCGTCTGCATTGACCGTCCACGCGTGGAGCCGGTCCATGCCGTCGCCGCCGGGGTTGTCCGGCTGGTCGTTGGGTCCCGCGATGTAGCCATCGAGAGACATCGACATGTACAGCACCGATGAGGACATTCGACCTCCGGGATCGCCGCGGACAGGCTGGCTCATGGTGGAGACCCGTCCCGCCGGGAATCCTCATCGGCCAGCTGATCAGCACAGTCGATGGTGACGCCTTACGGTGCGGTGACCACGAGGTCGTCGAAGGCGATCAGGATCGGGGCATTGGTCGTTGCGGTCGAGAGATACCCGGCGAATCCCACTGCTCCTGCGGTCTGAAGCCCCGCTGTGGAGTCGGTGGTGGACACAGTCCAGGTGCTCGGCTCGGTCGCGGATGCGAGCCACGCCCTGGCCCGCAAGGTGGTGGGGCTGCTGCCGGTGACCTGCACGCGCACCTTGAGCTTGGTGCCAGGCTGCAGCACGATCGTGCCGACGCGAGTCTCAGCCGCGAGGATCGTCTCGGTCCCGGTACTGCTCGTGCGGATCGGCGTGAGCGTCACCGCCCCTGCGGCGGTGACCTTGACCTTGACGCGGTACTGGCCGGCGGCGGTGGTCTTGCGACCGACGGTGCTGAGGTGCACTCCACTGCCCGCGATCGGGAGCTTGTTGACGGCCATCGTGAACAGCATGTCGGTGCTGGCGGTGCTGACCTGGTTCAGCGAAGCGGTGGGTCCGGTTCCAGCATTCAGCTGCATGACCCCCTCCCCGCCGGCAACGGAGAAGTACGTGGCTCCGCCTAGCGTCCACGGACCACCCTGCGTCGCAGTACCCCAACTGCCGGTCGACGTGCGCTGGAAGTCATCGGCGGCGACCGTTGGTGGCCCCGTCGGACCCGTGACGGTGATCGACCGCGTCTGACTGTCGGTCAGCCCGCCGCTGTCGGTGACCGTCAGCGTGACCGGGTAGGTCCCGGCCGCCGGGAAGGTGTGAGTCGCGGTGGATCCGGTGGCCGTGGCGCTGCCGAAGTCCCACGCGTAGGAGGCGATGGGAGCCTTCGGAGTCACTCGAGCCGGTCCCGTTGAAGCTACAGGCCAGATTGGTGCAGCTGTTCGTGAACGAGGCCGTGGGAGGTGTGTTCGGCGGAGTGACCCCTGCTGTGATCGTGAACGCGTCGGAGAAGGTGGTGGAGCCGCTGGCGCGGTGGAAGCTGCCCGAGAGGGTGGTGTCCGTGGCGGTTACCTCGAGCACACCCCAGGTGGGCGTCTTGTTGAGGCCCTGGGAAGCGGCGAAGTAGCCCGCCTCCGGGTCGCTGGCGTTAACGTCGCGCAGGACCTGGCCGCCAGTGCCCACGGTGGCCCAGATCGTGCCCGCACCTTGGCTGTAGGCGTTGTCCGCGTCGGCGATGCAGTCGTTGTCGAACGAAGGAGGTGTCAGCTGCGGGCAGCTGGCCGAGAGGCCCAGTTGATGTGTGCGCTGGTAGAGGTGCTCGTGACCGTTGAGCACCAGGTCGACCTTCTTGGTCTCCATCAGGTTGGCGATGTCAGCACCGATCTCGCAGCCGTACATCCCGATGCTCATGCATGGCTTGTGCATGGTGACGACGACCCAGGGGACCCCCTTCGCCCGCGCACCGTCGATGGCGGCCGACGTCCACTGGTAGCCCTGCGTGCCGGACGCGTAGCTCACCTCGCCGGCACCGAAGTCGAGGTCCGGCGAGATGTTGATGAACCGCACGAGTGGCGTCACCTGCGGATAGTCCATGTAGTACTGACGACCGTACGTGCCGATGACGCCCGGGATCTGATTCGGCAGGCATGCCGAGAAGTCGTTGATGTTGCCGTTCTGACCATTGGACTCGTGGTTGCCGGCCAGCAATTCGAACGGGAACCCGGCGCCGACGCGGGATGTGACGAAGTCACACCACGTCTGTTCCTCGCCAGTGACACCGTAGGAGAGGTCGCCGACGCTGAGGTGCAGGTCGTGGTCAATTGAGCCGATGGTGTTCATGACCGCAGAGGTGTTGGTCCCCATGGCGTAGTCACCGGCCGCGGTGAAGTGCACCGACTCGTCACCCGGTGCCGCCGTCGCACCCCAACCACCGGCGACGAGGACCAGCACGACAACCAAACCGAGGACACGACGCCAGCGCTTCATAGCCGGAATGTAGTCTCAGCCTGGCGTGACCCGATAGGTCAGCGCATAACAATTCGTCTCAAATACCGTTCGAAAAGATGGAATCGCGATCAGCTGCGCCCTTCTGGCGAATCCCGTGACGCGCTGTGAGGATGCGATCACTTTGCGCTTCAAGGCCTCTTGAATTACCGCGACACCGAGCCAAGTCTTGTATGCACCTCGCGAACGGTCAGAACGGTGTTGATTCCTCGGGTCCTCGGTTGCTGGTCGGATGCCTGCCACGAACCGCCCACCACCTTGAACCGAACGTGTCCCCAGGTGACGTCGACGCGGGCCGCGTACGTCCCAGTGTGTTCGTAGGGGTGCGTGATCTCCAAGGACGGGTAGGGCTTGCCCGGATGTGACGTCCCCGCGCTCGCTCCGTCGCCGAATGTCCAGTGGAACTCGACTGGAGTCGTTTCGAAGTCGACCCGCAGCGTGTGGTCGAAGAACCACAGCGAACCGGTCTGCTTCGTGGCGATCGTGTAGACGTTGGTGTCCAGCCCCAGGATCAGGTCGTCTTTGCCAGGCTGGGTTATTACGCGGAGGCGAGGCAGGGCATGGGCACGGAGCTCGTTGATGACCATGGCTTCGGTGACGGTCCTGGCGGCTCGCTGGGAGTCGTCTGCAGGGATCGCGGCAGCACAGTTGCTGATCCTGCCTGGGTGAGCCCCAGGCACCCTGAATCCAGGTGAGCTTGGTAGATCCAAGACGCGCACGCATGGCCGGCATCGGGCAGGCTCCTGATACTGGGCACAATCCTCCTGGCCTCCTCCGAACGGGCGTTGCGTCGGTGGGCTCGTTCCCTGGACAGGCATTGACCCAATACGTCACTGTCTTCGGAGCGCTGCGCGTCCCGGCGTCGCCCTCGGGCCGATGCGGCATTGTCTCGTCGGCTCCGGCATCTCATCTTCTGCTGGGTCGTGCAGACGGCACGTCTTGCACGAAGTGGTCAGGCTCGCGGCAGTTGCCTCGGCTGAGGACGCCGCAGCACAGAATGCAACTAGCAGCGAAAGCGAGAACCAGCATCGAGCATAGAGGTTCTCTGCACTGATAGAGACAACTCGCCACCCCCCATCTCCGAGGCTCAAGTCGAAGACGACGCGCGACGTGCTCTGCAGGTTCGTTGTATGTCTCGTCGATGACTGATCTCGTGACTTCCACTGATCTCGCCGATCAGCGTCACCATCGCACGCCGCCGGTGTCAGCGGAGATAGTCAGACGATCGAAGAAGCGTGGCTGTGTAGCGAGGATCTCCGAGGTAGCTATTGCCCTTGCCAATGATTATAGATGAACCGGGACTCCAATTGCCGACACAATGTGCATGCTGCGGCGCTCAGCGCACGCGCCGGCGCTGCGTCTGCTGTGAGGATGACGTAGTTGAGCATTCCGACGTAGTACTTGCCGAACGCCACCGAGCCAGCCTTCGTGTGCTCCTTGGCCGCAGCTGGCATCGGCGGGACGGGGATGTCGGCGGGCTCGGTCTGCCACTCGGTGAAGTCGGGCAGCGCGGCGGCCGTTGGGGTGGGCGTGGGAGTCGGCGAGGTGACGGGTGTGGAGGTCATTGGCGGCGGCTCGGGGGAGTCACCCTGGCAGGCCGCGGCGGACAGCATGAGGACGGCTGCGAGCATCGTCGCGGCGATGCGGTTGGCCCTCACGTCTGTCCTCCTCCCGGGTGGGTCCGGACAGTACTTCCTGATTCGCGGGCTCGCCATCATGGCTGCGGGAGCTGTGGACAAGGTGGTTCGGCGGCGCACAGGTCACCATCTGGCCACCGGTTACGCCCCGTCACGCTGGCGGCACACGACAGATTCGCCGGGACACTGCACGACCAGCGAGGCCCCTGGGCTTGCGAGCCTGCTCGGGCTGCATACCCTCGTCCCATACCGATCCAGAGGAGACGCGACCCATGCCGGCCGACAAGAAGCCCGCCAAGGACGACGACGTGCGCCGCAAGTTCCGCGAGGCACTGGACCGCAAGAACAAGAAGGCCAACGCGCACATCGACGACAGCGAGGCCATCCACGACGACTCAGCGGTCCGTCCGGACGTCCCGCCGCCGAAGCAGTTCATGCGCCGCAAGGCCGGCGGGGGCAGCTAGTCCGGGTCACGACCTTTGCGCCAGGTAGCGCCGCCGCCTGCGTCGCGTTCCATCACCGCCGCGACGTGGCCTGCCCGCGACGCGAAACATGCAGGAGCAGGCCGCAAAGCGGTCGATGTCGGGCCATATCGGACGCGGTCGGTCCTCGACTGCATGTTTCCCGCGGGTCATCAGGCAAGCCGGCCTCGCCCGGCGCCGCGTCCGCATGCGGGTCCAGGCCAGGCGCTGCGACCGCAAACATGCAGCAGCAGGCCGCAAGGCGGTCGATGTCGGGCCATATCGGACGCGGGTGGTCCCGACTGCATGTTTCCCGCGGGGTCATCAGGCCAGCCGGGCTCGCCCGCCGCCGCGTCCCGCATGCGGGTCCAGGCCAGGCCGCGACCGCAAACATGCAGTAGCAGGCCGCAAAGCAGCCGATGTCGGGCCATATCGGACGCGGGTCGGTCCTCGACTGCATGTCTCCCGCGGTACATCAGGCCAAGCCGGCTCGCCCCGGCGCCGCCTCCGGACGGTCTGAGCCCGCGGCGCGTGCCGACACCAGCGCCACCGAGCGCCGGCCATAGGCTCAGGTGACCGTTTCTCCAGAACCGCGGAGCCCGCATGCCCGGCCACACAGACCGCGCCGTGACTGACCAGCGAAGCCGACCCACCACCGGCCGCGGTTGATGGCACCGCTCATCCAGGTCGACAAGCTCGCCAAGCACTTTCGCCGCCCGCAGCAGTTCGACGGCCCGTTCGGCGGACTTCGCAGCTTCTTCACGCACCGGTACAACACGATCAAGGCCGTCGAGGGTGTCAGCTTCTCCATCGAGGAGGGCGAGCTCGTCGGATACCTCGGTGCCAACGGCGCCGGCAAGTCGACCTCGATCAAGATGCTGTCCGGAATCCTCACGCCCACGTCTGGAACGGCCACGGTTGGCGGGCTCGTGCCCTGGCGGCAACGGGAGCACAACGCGCTGCAGATCGGCGTCGTCTTCGGCCAGCGCACCCAGCTCTGGTGGGACCTGCCGCTCCGCGACTCCCTGAAGCTCATCGGCCGGCTGTACCGGATGGATGAGGAGCGTTACCAGCGCAGCCTCGGGCGAATGACCGAGCTGCTCGGACTCGAGCCGTTCCTCACCACGCCGGTGCGGCAGCTGAGCCTCGGCCAACGGATGCGAGGCGACCTCGCAGCCGCCATGCTCTACGAGCCGCGCGTCCTCTATCTCGACGAGCCGACGGTGGGTCTCGACGTGATCGCCAAGGAGCGCACCAGGCAGTTCATCGAGCAGGTCAACGTGGAGACCGCCACCACGGTGATCCTGACGAGCCACGATCTCGCCGACGTCGAACGGCTGTGCAAGCGGATCATCTTCATCGACGCCGGCAAGGTGCTCTATGACGGACCCGTCGTCGACCTCAAGCTTCGCTACGCGCCGACCCGCATCCTCGATGTCACCTTGGCTGAGGACGATCTCCAACCAGGACAGGAAGAGCTGACTGCCGGTGACGTAGCCGGCGTAGTCGGTGCCACCCGATCACCGGCGAGACTGCAGGTCGAGTTCGACCCAGCCGTCATCCCGGTGCCCGACCTCATGGCCGAGGTCCTGCGGCGCTACACGGCCTCCGATGTCGCGATCGTCGAGGCGGACCTGGAGTCCGTAGTGCGGCAGATCGTGGAAGAAGGAGGAGTGCGGCAGTGACCGCAGCTCCGGTCAGGCCGCTCGCACCCCCGCGGACTGGCCCACTCCGGATGGTTCCGGCCTGGACGACGTATGCCCAGATGGCGGCCCGCAAGGTCTACATCTACCGGATGAACGTCATCTTCGGGATCGTCCTTACCGGCCTGACGATCTACCTGCTCACGGTCGTGTGGACTACCGGGTACGCCGGGCGTAGCGAGGTCGACGGCATCGCCATCGGTCAGCTCCTCACCTACCTCACGATCGCCAACCTGCAGGTCAGATTCCTGACGGCAGACGTGGATGAGGACATCCGCGAACGGATCCGTGAGGGCCAGATCGCCTTCGACATCAACCGACCCACGCCCTTTCCCAGCATGCTGATGGCGGGGGCTGCCGGAAAGATGCTCGGAATGGTGCCCATGCTCGTCATCGGGCTCCCAGTCGCAATGGTGGCGGGCGAGCTACGGCCACCGCCGAGCGTGAGCGCGGGCCTGGGTTATGCAGTCTCGTTGCTCCTGGCGTGGGTGATCGCGGTCGAGCTCAACCTGGTCATGGGGTTGATTGCGTTCTGGACCCTCGAACTCACTGGCTTTCAGATGATGTACCGGCTGATTGGCCAGTTCTGCACCGGAGCCTTGATTCCCCTGTGGTTCATGCCGGACGCCATCCGGGTCATCGTGCAGCTCTTGCCCTGGCAGGCCATGGGATTCCTCCCTGTCTCCATCTATGTCGGGGAGCCCGTCACCGGATCGCTCTACACCGCACTCGGCGTCCAGCTGCTCTGGATCGCCGTTCTTGTGGGCATCATCGCCTGGGTCTGGCACAAGGCGTTCAGGAACGCGGTGATCCAGGGTGGCTGAGATCATGACTCGGCAGGAGACGCCGCGGCCCGGCGGGTTCGTCGTCAAACTTCAGTGTCTCGGAGCCCTGGCATCTGCGGCGATCCGTGCCGAGTTCCAGTACCGAGCCAACGTCGTGAGTTCGGCGATCGGCGGCTTCATCTACCAGCTCACGGGTTTCGTGACGATCTGGATCATCGTGGCGAAGTTCTCGGAACTCGGCGGCTGGACACTGGCCGACATCACCTTCCTCTACGGGATGCGGCTCGCCTCGCACGGCGTGTTCTACGCGTGCTTCAGTCAGATGTTCGAGATCGACCGCGTGCTGGTGACGGGGGAGTACGACCGGTTCCTTCTCCGCCCGATGCCGACGTTGGCTCAGCTGTTCACGCGCAAGCTCCGGATCAACTGCCTGGGCGACCTGGCCGGCGGGGCGCTACTGCTCGTCGTCGCGACGATGCACGTCGATGCCGCGTGGACGGCGGGGAAGGTCGTCTTTCTGGTATTGGCGGTTCTTGGCGGAGCCATGATCGAGGGAGCCGTGCAGATCATCCTGGGCTCCCTCAGCTTCCGCTTCCTCAACACGTTGGCGATTCGCATGACGGGCAACGAGATCTTCAACCTGTACGGCAACTACCCGACCAAGATCTTTCCCACGCTGGTGGAGTATCTGCTGACGTTCGCCCTGCCGGTCGCGTTCGTCGCCTACCTCCCGGCCTCCGCGATCCTGGACCGGACGGACGACCTGATCGTCGCGCCGTGGATCGCCTGGGGAGCCCCGGCGCTCGGTGTCGTGCTGTTCGCGCTGGCCGTTTACGTCTGGCGCTGGCAGGGGCGCAACTATCAGAGCTCGGGTACGTGAGCCCGCGGCCCGCACACCCGGCCCAGACGACGATGGGGCGCTCCGCAACAGCGGAACGCCCCACGGTCGATTGCCGGGTCACATGTCGGAGAGCGTCACCGTGCGCTTCTCGTCCACTGACTGGTAGGCACCCAGAATCACCTTGAGGACGTTGATTCCCTCGACGTGGTTGTGGATGGGTCGCTCGCCCGTGGTCAGCCTGCGGGCGAAGTCCGCGACCTCGGCCGGGATCGTGCTGACGCTGTCGAACTCCTCGTGCACCGGGTCCTCGCCGCGCTTGGCGATCGACAGCGTGGTGCCGTCGCTCCACAGCGCGCCTTCGGAGCCGACGACCGAGAAGCGCTCGGTGCAGCCGGCGGCCTGGTAGGCCCACGACGTCACGATGTGCCCGACCTTCCCGTCGGCGAACCGCACGAGCACCTGGGCGGAGTCCTCGCCGTCCATGAACTCCAGACGGTGCTTCGACAACATCGCCGTGACCTCGGTGGGAACCTCGCCGGCCAGGTACAGCATCAGATACGTCGGGTGGTAGCCCGTGTCGATCAGCTCACCGCCGCCGATCTTCGACTTGTCGGCACGCCAGCCCATGTTCGCGGGGTCGAAGTTGTTGTAGAAGCTGTCGGTGGTGCGGATCTCGTACACGTCACCGATGGCACCGGAGGTGAGGAGCTCCTTCGCCTTCGCCACTGCGGGGAAGTAGAGCTGGTTGTGCGCGCACATCAGCGTGACGCCGTTGCTCTCGACCGCCGCGGCGATCTCGTCGCCCTGGCTCACGGAGAGGCACAGGGGCTTCTCGCAGATGATGTGCTTGCCTGCCTTGGCGGCAGCGAGGATCGCCGGTGCGTGCAGGTGGTGCGGCAGGCAGATGTCGACAGCGTCGACGTTGTCGTCGGTGACGAGATCGTTGAAGTCCGCGTAGATCTTCACGTCGCCACCAGCCTGCTCGGCCCGGCGCTTGGCGTTCTCCTCCGACACGTCGGCGACAGCCGTGATGACGGCGTCAGGGGAGGCGTTGTAGCCGTCTACGTGAGGCCTGGCGATGCCGCCGGCCCCGATGAGTCCGATTCGAATGGTCATGCGAGTGAGATTCTCCTTGTGTTCTTAGGCATTGACGAGTTTGAAGCCTGTCAGGCGGGCAGATCGGCGACCGAGACCGCCTGACCGGACGCAGCGGACCGGTTGGACGCGTCCATGAGCTTGGTGAGGCTGAGTCCGTGCGCGACGTTCTCCTCGGTCTTGCTACCGCCCTCGACCGCCTTGACCCACTGGTCGAAGGCCATCGGCAACCGGTCGCCGATGGGGATCTCCACGAACCCGTCGTCGCCAGCCGCGCGGACCAGGAGCTTCGCCTCCGGCGTGCCGAAGAACAGCGAGCCCTCGGTGCCGTGGATCTCGATCTCGAACGGGTTCATCTTGTTCACGAACCCGGCCTCGGCGACACCGATGGCGCCGTTGGGGTAGCTCAGCACCGCGACCGCGGAGTCCTCGACCTCACGTCCGCTGACGTAGCCGTACGTGGCCGACACCGTGTCGGGAAGGCCGCCGAGGAACTTCGCCGTGAGGTACATCGGGTGGCAGCCGAGGTCGATGAGCGCGCCACCGAGGGTCTGCTCCTTGTTGTAGAAGTGCTCCGGCAGCCAGTTGGCGAGGGCGCCGCCGTGGGACAGGCGGACGCGCACGAGCGTGAGCTGGCCGAGACGTCCGGACGCGATGACCTCGTCGATGGTCTGCGTGTAGGGGTCGTAGAGCCGGGGGAGCGACAGGGTCAGGACCACGCCCGCCTCGTCGACCGCCGCGAGGATCTCGTTGGCCTCGGCGAGCGTCGGTGCCAGCACCTTCTCGGTGAAGATGTGCTTGCCGGCCTTCGCCGCCTTGACCAGCACGTCGCGGTGCAGGTTGGTGGGGGTGTCGCAGATGACGGCGTCGACGTCGTCCCGCGCCAGCAACGTGTCGAGGTCGGAAACGAACTCCACACCGATCTCGGCGGCCTTGGCCTTGCCCCGATCAGGTTCCTCGTCCCAGACCGCCACCAGTTCGGTGCCGGGATTGTTGGTGGCCTGGCGAAGGTAGTCGCCGGCGTGGACGTGCCAGAAGCTGAGCATGGCAACGCGAATCATGTGGCTTCGAATCTCCCAAAGGGGTGAGTGACGTGATGGGCCCGACTGGGCCACCTGCCAGCCTAGGCGGCGCTCCACCGGGCGCCGACTCCAGTGCCGGGAGCAGACGGCCCTGGCCGCAATCGGCCGCACGCTCCGAGGCGACACTGAGTCGGCCTGGGTGGAACGCGGCGCCCGAACTCGAGCATTAGTGGCCACCAGATCCGCGAAAGGTGCGTCGCCCGCCCGGATTCGGGCGACCAGTGGCCACTTCTGCCCAGCCCGATGGCGGTGCTCCAGACCGCCCGGGATGGAAGCCGCAGCGGACTGTCGGTGGCGCTGCCTACGATGACAGTTGTGCCTGGACCTACCTCAATGGCGGTTCCCCGCGGCCACGACCGACTGGTCGTCAGGGGCGCCCGGGAACACAATCTCAAGGACATCTCGATCGAGATTCCGCGAGATGCGCTCGTGGTGTTCACGGGTCTGTCCGGCTCGGGGAAGTCCAGCCTGGCCTTCGACACGATCTTCGCCGAGGGCCAGCGACGCTACGTGGAGTCGCTGTCGGCGTACGCCCGGCAGTTCCTCGGCCAGATGGACAAGCCCGATGTCGACTTCATCGAGGGCCTGTCGCCGGCGGTCTCGATCGACCAGAAGTCGACCTCGCGCAACCCGCGATCGACGGTGGGCACGATCACCGAGGTCTACGACTACCTGCGGCTGCTCTACGCCCGGGCCGGCATCCCGCACTGCCCGGTCTGCGGTGAGCGGATCGCCCGGCAGTCGCCGCAGCAGATCGTCGACCACATCCTGGAGCTGGAGTCCGGGTCGCGCTTCCAGGTGCTCGCGCCGCTGGTGGCCGAGCGCAAGGGCGAGTTCGTCGACCTGTTCCGTCAGCTGGTGGGTCAGGGCTACTCGCGGGTGCGCATCGACGGTGTCACCCACGACCTGCACGACGTGCCCGCTCTCGCCAAGCAGAAGAAGCACACGATCGAGGTCGTCGTCGACCGGCTCGCCGTCCGCGACAACGCCCGCCGTCGGCTGACCGACTCGGTCGAGACGGCGCTGCAGCTGGCCGGCGGACTGGTGGCGCTCGACTTCGTCGACCTGCCCGCGTCGGACCCGCAGCGGGAACGCCGGTTCTCCGAGAAGCTGGCCTGCCCCAACGAGCACCCGGTGCCCGCCGACGACCTCGAGCCACGCTCCTTCTCGTTCAACTCCCCGTTCGGCGCCTGTCCCGCCTGCACGGGGCTCGGCACGAAGATGGAGGTCGACCCGGAGCTGGTCGTCCCCGATCCCGGCGCGAGCCTCAGCCAGGGCGCCCTCCAGCCCTGGTCCGGTGCCCACCTGGCCGACCACTTCGAGCGGCTGCTCACCGCACTCGGCGAGGCCATGGGCTTCACCATGCGGCAGTCGTTCGAGTCGATCAGCGCCGAGGCACAGCAGGCCATCCTGTTCGGGCACGAGACCCAGGTGCACGTCCGGTGGCGCAACCGCTACGGCCGCGAGCGCTCCTACTACGCCGACTTCGAGGGTGTCGTCCCGTACATCCTGCGCAGGCACGCCGACGCCGACTCCGACACCTCGCGGGAGCGGTTCGAGGGATTCATGCGCGAGGTGCCGTGCCCCACCTGCAAGGGCACCCGGCTCAAGCCGATGACGCTCGGCGTCACCCTCTCCGGCCGGAACATCGCCGAGGTCTCGTCGCTGTCCATCGGCGAGGCCGCCGACTGGCTCGGCCGGCTGCGGCTGTCGGCGCGCCAGGCCCAGATCGCGGAACGCGTGCTCAAGGAGATCAACGAGCGCCTGCGCTTCCTGCTCGACGTCGGCCTCGACTACCTGTCCCTGTCGAGGACGGCTGGGAGCCTGTCGGGAGGAGAGGCCCAGCGGATCCGGCTGGCCACCCAGATCGGCTCCGGCCTGGTCGGCGTGCTCTACGTGCTCGACGAGCCCTCGATCGGGCTCCACCAGCGGGACAACCACCGGCTCATCGAGACCCTCATCCGGCTGCGCAACCTCGGCAACACGCTGATCGTCGTCGAGCACGACCACGACACGATCAACAGCGCCGACTGGGTGGTCGACATCGGCCCGGGCGCGGGGGAGCACGGCGGGCACGTCGTGCACTGCGGCCCGGTCGCCGACCTGCTCAAGAACAAGAAGTCGATCACCGGCGCCTACCTGTCCGGACGGCGGTCCATCGACCTGCCCGAGTCTCGTCGACCGCCGGGACCCGGTCGCGAGGTCACGGTCCACCGGGCGCACGAGCACAACCTCAAGGACGTCACGGTCTCGTTCCCGCTCGGCTGCTTCATCGCGGTCACCGGCGTCTCCGGATCCGGGAAGTCGACGCTGGTCAACGACATTCTCTATACGGGCCTGGCGAAGTACATCTACAACGCCCGCACGGTGCCTGGCCGGCACCAGCGGATCACCGGGATGGACCAGGTCGACAAGGTGATCCACGTCGACCAGTCACCGATCGGCCGCACGCCCCGGTCGAACCCGGCGACGTACACCGGCGTCTTCGACAGCATCCGCAAGCTGTTCGCCGACACTCCCGAGGCGAAGGTCCGCGGGTACCAGCCCGGCCGGTTCTCCTTCAACGTCAAGGGTGGTCGGTGCGAGACCTGCGCGGGCGACGGCACGATCAAGATCGAGATGAACTTCCTGCCGGATGTGTACGTCCCCTGCGAGACCTGCCACGGAGCGCGCTACAACCGCGAGACGCTGGAAGTGCACTTCAAGAACAAGACCATCGCCGAAGTGCTCGACATGCCGATCGAGGAGGGGCTGGGCTTCTTCGCCGCCATCCCGGCGATCTCCCGGCACCTGCAGACGCTCGTCGACGTCGGGCTCGGCTACGTCCGGCTCGGGCAGCCGGCACCGACGCTCTCGGGTGGTGAGGCGCAACGGGTGAAGCTCGCGTCCGAGCTCCAGCGCCGTTCCACCGGCCGCACCCTCTACGTTCTCGACGAGCCCACCACCGGACTGCACTTCGAGGACATCCGCAAGCTGCTGGGAGT
Source organism: uncultured Actinomycetota bacterium (assembly GCA_963724495.1). GTDB lineage: Bacteria > Actinomycetota > Actinomycetes > Propionibacteriales > DAIQRJ01 > CAVRUZ01. Next base: position 479,018 of record CAVRUZ010000002.1, read on the forward strand.
GCTCGGGCGGCTCGTCGACTCCGGCAACACCGTGGTCGTCATCGAGCACAACCTCGACGTGATCAAGACCGCGGACTGGCTCATCGACCTCGGACCAGAAGGCGGCTTCCGCGGCGGTCGGATCCTGGCCGAGGGCACGCCCGAGGAGGTCGCGCAACTGCCGGACAGCTACACGGGTCAGTTCCTCAAGCCCCTGCTCGAACGTCATCGCGCCGAGGCCGAGGCAATCGGCAACGGCACGTCGCCACGGCGGCCCGCCAGCAAGCGGGCGGCCAAGAAGTCGCCCGCCAAGGTGGCAGCCGCGAAGACATCGACGAACGGTGACGCACCCGAGCCGGCGGCTGCCCGGTCGAAGAGTGCGGCCGCGGCCGGGACCAACGGCCGGCCACGGGTGTCGAAGGCGGCGATGCGGCGCGCCCGCAGCAGCTGAGGCTCGGGCCGAGCCCGCGTCCGGTCAGTCGAGTTCGAACGTCCTGCCCTCCGTCGCCATCTCCCGCAGCTCCTCGATCAGGTCGTCGCCCGCCGGCAGCAGGCTGGGGAGCAGGTCACGCTCCGTGGTGATCGCGCGGAAGGAGAGGCCGATGCTCACGTCGTGCGTTGGCCGGTGGACGACCGTGAGCGCATCACCCGAGGCGATCTCGCCGGGAGTGAGCACCTTCAGGTAGGCGCCCGGCTTGCCCGCCTGGGTGAAGGTCTTCAGCCAGCCCTTGATGCCCATCCGCCCGCGGAAGGTGACACACGGGATGCGCGGACTGGTGATCTGGAGGCGGCACCCGCGGCCGGGCTCGTCCGCCGGCCCGATCTGCCAGATCTCGCCGAGCCGCGCGTCCGTGACGTCGATGCCGAGCGTGGTGAGGTTCTCCCCGAACGACCCGCCAGGGAGCTGACGGTCGAGCTCACGCTCCCAGTCGTCGAGATCCTCACGCGCGTAGGCGTAGACGGCCTGCTCGTCGCCGCCGTGGTGCTCCCGGTCCATCACCGCGTCGCCCACCAGTCCACTGCCCAGGCCGCCGTGCTTGGCACCCGGCGCCCGCACCAGAACGAGCCCGGGAGCAGGCCGCTTGCCGATGCCGGTGCTGCCCGCACTCTTGAACGGATTGGGCTCGGGGGAACCGACGTTGACGGTCAGCACAGCTGGGTTCGGCACGGCGCAACGATAGTGCCCGAAATGGGACACCGATCGCGTTCGGGTCCGGCGGCAAAGGGGTAGGGAGGCGCCGGGAGACCTACCCTGTTTCGGTGACCCAGGCTCAGCAGACCACCGCCCCGTCCCCGCCCGCGCTGGAAGCGACGTCCATCCGGCTGCGCGGCGACGACAACGTCGTGCTCGTCACCGAGGACCTCGAACCCGGGGACTACACCGAGGACGGACGCCCGATCCACGTCGACGTGGCGGTTCCACGCGGGCACAAGGTCGCCACTGCCGACATCGCCGAGGGCGAGCCGGTGCGTAAGTACGGCCAGGTCATCGGGTTCGCCGACCGGCTGATCGGCCGCGGCAATCACGTGCACACCCACAACGTCGCGTACCGGACCTTCGTCCGCGAGGCTGACTACGGCGCCGACGCGGTTCCGACCCAGTACGTCCCGGAGTCGGAGCGGGCGACGTTCCAGGGGATCCGCCGACCCGACGGCAGCGCGGCCACCCGCAACTACCTCGGCATCCTCACCACCGTCAACTGCTCGGCCACTGCGGCCAAGCTGATCGCCGAGCGGATGCGCGGCATCATCGCGGAGAACTTCCCGACCGTCGACGGCATCGTCGCGCTGACGCACGGGACCGGCTGCGGCATGGCCGGCCCGGGCAGCGAAGGCTTCGAGATCCTTCGGCGGACGATGACGGGGTACGCAAGCCATCCCAACTTCGCCGGCTTCCTCGTTCTGGGGTTGGGCTGCGAGGTCAACGAGGTGCAGCGCCTCACCAGGTCGTGGGAGATCCCAGACCACAAGATGGTCCAGGCCATGACCATCCAGGAGCTCGGCGGAACCAGGCGGGCGGTCGAGGCCGGCACCGCAGCGCTGAAGGAGATGCTGCCCGAGGCGTCGAACGTGGAGCGGGAACCGATCTCGGCCAGCGAACTCGTGCTCGCCATGGAGTGCGGAGGCTCCGACGGCTACTCCGGCATCACGGCCAACCCGGCCCTCGGCGCCGCTGCCGACCTGCTCATCCGTCACGGCGGCACCGCCGCTTTCGGCGAGACACCCGAGATCTACGGCGCTGAGCACCTGTTGATGCGGCGGGCAGTGAGCGACGAGGTCGCGGACAAGCTCGCCCGGCGCATCGCCTGGTGGGAGGACTACACCGCCAAGAACAACGGCTCGATGGACAACAACCCCTCGCCGGGCAACAAGGCCGGTGGGCTCACGACGATCCTGGAGAAGTCGCTGGGTGCCGCCGCCAAGGGTGGGTCGACGAACCTGGTGGACGTCGTCGAGTACGCAGAGCCGTTGACGGCCAAGGGCCTGATCTTCATGGACACTCCCGGCTACGACCCGGTGAACGCGACCGGACTGGTGGCGGGCGGCGCGCAGGTGCTGTGCTTCACCACCGGTCGCGGCTCCGCGTTCGGGTGTTCGCCCACGCCGAGCATCAAGCTCGCCACGAACTCCGACGTGTACCGCCGGATGGACGAGGACATGGACATCAACTGCGGCGACATCGCCGACGGGGTGACCAGCGTGCCGGAGAAGGGTGCGGAGATCTTCGCCAGGATCCTGCAGGTCGCATCGGGGGAGAAGACGTTCTCCGAGGACCTCGGCTACGGCCAGGAGGAGTTCGTCCCCTGGCAGCTCGGCGCGACGATGTAGGCCAGCGGGGCGGGTCCCAGCCGCTACGGCTACTGCCCGCCCTGGCCGGCGCAATCGCGCCAAACATGCAAGCGCCACGCGTCCTGCGGGCAACAAAGCGGGACATGTCCGGACTCGTCCGGCTCGGCTGCATGCCTCGTGGCCGAGGCACGGACCGATCTGCCCTGAACCGGCCCCACAGCAGATGCGGACGAACTGATCGGCGCGTGAACCGTTCGCAGGTTGCGGTCGTCACGGATCATGACGGGGAGTGACCGCTTTCAGGAGGCAGCTCTCTAGGAGTCCATTCGTTCAGTCACTGCGTGCCTGCGGTGAGTGCACTGTCGACGGCCAGGACCGACCCAGACGATCGGAGATCCCATGACCGACCAGCGCGAGGCCACCGGCCCGCAACCCTCTGTGACACCCGCCGCGATCACATCCACCGGCATGACACCCGGCGGACTGACCCGGCGCGGCGCGATCGCCGGCCTGTGTGGCGTCTGTGTCGCCGCCGCGCTCGTGGCCTGCGACGACTCCGATGACAACGCCGGCACCCAGGTGACTCCGCCGGCCACGTCCACGCCGGATGCCCCATCGCCCACTCCGGACGAGACGCCGAGCGCCGAAGCCACCGAGGCCCCGAACCCGAAGCTGCTCGCGAAGCCGAGCGACATCCCCGTAGGCGGGGGCGTGGTCTTCGCCGCGAAGAACGTGGTCGTGACCCAGCCGGAGGAGGGCACGTTCAGAGGGTTCAGCGCGACCTGCACCCATCAGGGCGCCAAGCTCAACTCGGTCGCCGACGGCGCGATCCACTGCCCTCGGCACGGCTCGGCCTTCAGCATCAAGGACGGCTCGGTCGTGAACGGGCCGGCTGCGGCGCCCCTGCCCAAGCAGGAACTCGACGTGGCCCGCAACACCATCTCCCTGCCCTAGCAGGCAAGCCCCGAGCCTCTGCCATGGCGCCGGCATGTCCGCGCGGTAGCGGAAGGTGTGCGAGGGCAACGGTCGCGCGCCCGCCCGGTTGCCGTCCCAACCGGGCGGGCGCGCTTCGTGGTCCTGAGCTTCGTGGGCTGAGTTCCGCCGTTGGGCATGGAGTTTCCGCCGCGGGCACCGCGAGCCGTCGTGGCTCGTCGAGCGGTGTCCTGGGCCGGTCGTAGGGTGCACAGGTGGCCGATCCGTCCAGCTACCGCCCCGCGCCGGGCTCGATTCCCGTCGACCCGGGCGTCTACCGGTTCATCGACGCAGATGGCCGAGTCCTCTATGTGGGCAAGGCGAAGTCGCTGCGGTCCCGGCTGAACTCCTACTTCGCCGACCTGACCCTGCTCGCTCCCCGGACGCAGGCCATGGTCACCACGGCCGCCAGAGTCGTGTGGACCACGGTGTCCACCGAGGTCGAGGCGTTGCTCCTGGAGTACTCCTGGATCAAGCAGTACGACCCCCGGTTCAACGTCAAGTACCGCGACGACAAGTCCTACCCATGGCTCGCCGTCACCCTGAACGAGGAGTACCCGCGGCTGCAGGTGATGCGCGGCGACAAGAAGCGGGGCGTGCGCTACTTCGGGCCCTATACCCACGCCTGGGCGATCCGCGAAACCCTCGACCAGTTGCTCCGCGTGTTTCCGGCCCGCACCTGCTCGAAGGGCGTCTTCAACCGGTCCCGCCAGATCGGCCGCCCGTGCCTGCTCGGCTACATCGACAAGTGTTCCGCGCCCTGTGTCGAGCGCGTTTCGGCCGAGGAGCACCGCCAGATCGTCCTGGACTTCTGCGACTTCATGGGCGGCAACACCGGCCGCTTCGTCAAGCGGCTCGAGCGACGGATGAACGACGCGGCGACCGAACTGGACTTCGAGGTCGCTGCCCGGCTGCGCGACGACCTCGCGGCGATGCACAAGGCGCTCGAGCGCACCGCCGTCGTTCTCCCCGACGGCACCGACACCGACGTCGTCGGGATCGCCGAGGACGAGCTGGAGCTGGCCGTCCAGGTGTTCCACGTGCGCGGCGGGAGGATCCGCGGACAGCGCGGCTGGGTCGCCGACAAGGTCGACGATGCCAGCCGTGCCGATCACGTGCAGGCGCTGATCATGCAGCTGTATGCCGACGACGCCGACGCCGGTGATGCGGCCGGTCTTCCGCGGGAGATCCTCGTGCCGGAACTGCCGACCGACGCCGACGTCCTGAGCACGTGGCTCTCGGAGCGTCGCGGCAGCCAGGTCGCCATCCGGGTGCCGCAGCGTGGCGACAAGGCCGCGCTCTCCCGGACCGTGACCCAGAACGCCCAGCAGGGCTTGGTCCTGCACAAGACCAAGCGGGCCAGTGACCTCAGCACCCGCAACCGGGCTCTGGAGCAGATCGCCGAGTCGCTCGAGCTGGACGAGGTGCCGCTGCGGATCGAGTGCTACGACGTGTCGAACCTGCAGGAGACCAACGTGGTCGCCTCGATGGTGGTCTTCGAGGACGGGCTGCCGCGCAAGTCCGACTACCGCAGGTTCTCCATCACCGGCGCCGACGGCAGCCACGACACGGCAGCCCTGGCCGAGACCCTGCGCCGTCGGTTCCGGCGCTACCTGATGGAGCAACGGGAGTTGTCCGAACTCGCGTCGGGTGGCGGTGAACACGACGAGGTGACCGGGCTGCCAACGGCGTTGATCGACCCGGAGTCGGGTCGGCGGCGCCGGTTCGCCTACGCGCCGGGTCTGGTGGTCGTCGACGGCGGACAGCCACAGGTGGCCGCCGCACGGGAGGCCCTCGATGAGCTCGGACTACAGCGGATTCCCGTGTGCGGGTTGGCGAAACGCCTCGAGGAGGTCTGGATCCCGGGGGAGGACGACCCGCTGATCCTGCCCCGCACCAGCGAGGGCCTCTACCTGCTCCAGCGCGTGCGCGACGAAGCTCACCGGTTCGCGATCACCTACCACCGCGCCAAGCGCAGTCGCTCGATGACCCTGTCGGTCCTCGACGAGGTGCCCGGGCTGGGCGACAGCCGCAAGCGTGCGCTGATCAAGGCGTTCGGCTCGCTGAAGAAGGTACGCACCGCGACAGCGACGCAGATCGCGGCGACGGTTCCCGGAATCGGTCCGGCAACGGCAGCCGCGGTCGTCTCGGCACTGGCCACGGAGGAACCGGCTCCGTCGGTGAACACGGCGACCGGCGAGATCCTGGACGACTAGAACGTCGACGCGATTGCGACGTTGTCCGGGCCTCTGCCGGGCGTGGGAGACTGGCGTGGTCTCGGCTACCCGCTGGACGCCGAGTGTCCTCGGCTGTTGTTCTGAGCCGAGCCGCTGCCACGGGAGGGACCGGACATGACCGAGTCCGACGCGCTCGTGATCACCGACTCCGCGCCTCCACCTCCCGCGGTGCTCGTCGTGACGGGGATGTCCGGAGCCGGGCGCAGCACCACCGCGCACGTGCTGGAGGACCTCGGCTTCTTCGTCGTCGACAACCTTCCGCCCAAGCTGCTGTGGTCGGCTCTCGCGGCGATCCAGTCCGACCCCGCCGGGGCGCACAAGGTGGCGGTGGTCGTCGACGTCCGCACCGGCTCCTTCTTCGCCGACCTGGTCGGATCCCTCGACGAGTTGCGAGAGCAGGGCATCTCCCCGACGATCCTGTTCCTCGAGGCCGACGACAACGTGCTGGTCCGCAGGTTCGAGAGCGTGCGCCGGCCTCATCCACTCCAGGGTGACGGACGGGTCGTGGACGGCATCCGGGCCGAGCGCGCGCAGGTCGCCGACCTCCGCGGCTCGGCGGACCTCGTGATCGACACGAGCATGCTGAACGTGCACGACCTGTCCCGGAAGCTGGTAGCGGCCTTCGGCGACGACGAGACGAGGGCACTGCGGACGACGGTGCTTGTCGTTCGGCTTCAAGTACGGGATCCCGGTGGATGCGGACCTCGTCTTCGACGCGCGCTTCCTGCCGAACCCGTTCTGGGTGCCGGAGCTCCGGCCGCACACCGGCCTCGAGACCGACGTCAGCGACTACGTCCTCAGCCAAGCCGCAGCAGGTCCGTTCTTCGACGCGATCGAATCTCTGATCAAAGTCGTGTCGCCGGGATATCTCAACGAGGGAAAGCGATTCGCCACCATCGCGATCGGCTGCACCGGTGGCAAGCACAGGTCGGTCGCGATCGCCGAGGAACTCGCTCGTCGGCTGCGCACGCAAGGCGTGCAGTCTCTGGTCATGCACCGCGACCTAGGGCACGAATGAGCGGTTCCAACCCCGTTCCCAGTGCAGTCACACCCAAGGTGGTCGCACTCGGCGGTGGCCACGGCCTCGCCGCGAACCTCTCTGCCCTTCGCCGGGTGACCCGGGAGCTGACCGCGGTGGTCACGGTCGCCGACAACGGGGGCTCGTCCGGCCGGCTGCGGCGCGAATTCCCCTACGTGTTGCCGCCAGGAGACCTCCGACAGGCGCTGGCTGCGCTCTGCGGCGACGACGAATGGGGCAGTACGTGGGCGCAGGTGATGCAGCACCGCTTCGGCGGTGAGGGGCAGCTCGCCGGGCACGTCGTCGGCAACATGCTGATCGTGGCGCTGTGGGAGATGACCGACGCCGTCGCCGGTCTCGACTGGGCGGCGCGACTGCTGGGGGCGGAGGGCCGGGTGCTGCCGATGGCCGCGGTGCCGATCGACATCGTCGGCGAGATCGGCGGCCTGGTTCCGGGCGATCCGGGCGCCCTCGTGACGATCCGCGGCCAGGTCGAGGTGGCCGGAACCACGGGCTGGGTCGCCGGAGTCAGGCTCGACCCGATGGATCCGCCGGCCTGCCCGGAGTCGGTGCAGGCCATCCTCGACGCCGACGTCGTGATCCTCGGACCGGGCTCGTGGTTCACGTCGGTGATGCCGCACCTGATGGTCCCCGAGCTGGCCGCGGCCCTCCGCGACACACGGGCCCGCCGCATCCTGACCCTCAACGTCGCCGCCCAACGCGGGGAGACCGACGGCTTCAGCCCCGGTCGCCACCTCCAGGCACTGCGGGAGCACGCCGAGTGGCTTCGGCTCGACCGGATCGTGGTCGACTCCGGCTACGTCGACGCGGCTCGAGTGGCTCCCGAGGAGCTGGCGCGGGCGGCGTCGGAGTTCGGGGCGCAGCTGGTGGCTGCTGATGTGGCCGACCCCACGGGTCGCCCGCGCCACGACGTGGACAAGCTCGCAGCCGTCTATCGCGACCTGGTGCTCGAACCGACTGGCTGAATCGTCAAGCAGGTCTGCGATTCCGGCTCGGCGACCACGCTGACAGGGATGTTTCCCGGCCGCTGGGGAAGTTGACCCCGCGAAGCCAGTACCGGCGTGTCGTCGGCGTGTCATGATGCCGTATGGCAATGACCTCCCGCGTGAAGGCAGAGCTGACGACCATCTCGGTCACCAAGCCCTGCTGCCGCAAGGCCGAGGTCTCGGCGACGTTGCGGTTCGCGGGGGGCCTGCACATCGTCTCCGGCCGGATCGTGGTCGAGGCTGAGCTCGACACCGGCGCTGCCGCTCGCCGGCTCCGGCGCGAGATCGGCGAGGTCTTCGGCCACGCCAGTGAACTGCTGGTGGTGCAGCCGTCCGGACTCCGCAAGTCCAGTCGCTACCTCGTGCGGGTGGTGGCCGACGGCGAGGCACTGGCCCGCCAGACCGGATTGCTCGACCAGCGTGGCCGCCCGGTCCGTGGCCTGCCGCCCGCGATCGTCAACGGCGCCGTGTGCGACGCCGTCGCCACCTGGCGCGGCGCCTTCCTTGCGCACGGCTCGCTCACCGAGCCGGGGCGCTCGTGCTCGATGGAGGTCACCTGCCCCGGTCCGGAGGCGGCGCTGGCACTTGCCGGGTCCGCGAGGCGGATGGGCATCTCGGCCAAGTCGCGGGAGGTCCGAGGCGTCGACCGGGTGGTGATCCGTGACGGCGACGCGATCGCCGGACTGCTCACCAGGCTCGGCGCGCACGAGGCGCTGATGGCCTTCGAGGAACGACGCATGCGGCGCGAGGTGCGGGCGACCGCGAACCGGCTGGCCAACTTCGACGACGCCAACCTGCGCCGCTCGGCCCGGGCGGCGGTCGCCGCCGGCGCACGGGTGGAACGGGCGCTGGAGATTCTTGGCGAGGACGTGCCGGAGCATCTGCGTGCGGCCGGTGAGCTGCGAGCTCAGCACAAGCAGGCCAGCCTCGAGGAGCTCGGGCAACTGCACGACCCACCACTCACCAAGGATGCGATCGCCGGCCGGATCCGCAGGCTGCTGGCCACCGCGGACAAACGTGCGAGCGATCTGGGCATCCCCACCACCGAGGCCAGCCTCACGCCCGACATGCTGGACAACTGACGCGAGTGACGCCGGCCGCCGCCCGCGTTGCCACAGCGTGACCGTGTACGGACGGACCGCCGACGCCATATAAGGTGCTCCTGGCCAGCACGAAGGCGTCCTGGCCGCACGCCGGATGTGGCACGAGCCAACCGGCCCGCCCGCGGGTACGCCCGCGGACCGAAATCTCGAACGACTAGCCGCACGTGGACAGGGCCTGCCCTGACGCCGCGTGCCCAGGAGGCACTCTCGTGACTGTTCGCGTTGGCATCAACGGCTTCGGCCGCATCGGCCGCAACGTGTTCCGCGCCATCCAGGCGTCCGGCGCCGACGTCCAGGTCGTTGGCGTCAACGACCTCGCTCCCAACGACGTCCTCGCGCACTTCCTCCGGTACGACTCGATCCTCGGCCGCTACCCGGGAACCGTCGAGTCCGACGACACGTCGCTGACCGTCGACGGCGTCAGCATCGCGGCCAGTGCGGAGCGCGAACCTTCGGCCCTGCCGTGGGGAGCCCTCGGCGCCGACGTCGTCATCGAGTCGACCGGCCTGTTCACCAAGGCGGCCGACGCCAGGCAGCACATCGCCGCCGGTGCCAAGAAGGTCATCATCTCGGCGCCCGGCACCGACGAGGACATCACGATCGTGATGGGCATCAACGACGGTGACTACGACCCCGAGAAGCATCACGTGATCTCGAACGCCAGCTGCACCACCAACTGCCTGGGGCCGATGGCGAAGGTCCTGCTCGACAGCTTCGGCATCGAGCGGGGCTTCATGACCACGGTGCACGCCTACACCACCGAGCAGCAGCTGCTCGACCAGATCGCGCTGACCCGCAAGGGCACGATCGACCTGCGCCGCGCGCGGGCCGCCGGCCAGAACATCATCCCGACCACGACCGGGGCGGCGCGGGCGATCTCTGTGGTGCTGCCGGAGCTCAAGGGCAAGCTCGACGGGTACGCCCTGCGGGTGCCGGTTCCGACCGGTTCGGTCACCGACCTCACCGTGACGTTGTCGCGTGACGTCAGCAAGGAGGACGTCAACGCGGCCTACAAGGCGGCAGCGGCCTCCGGCCCGTTGGCGCCGTACCTCGACTACACCGAGGAGCCGATCGTCTCGTCCGACATCGTCACCTGGCCCGCGAGTTGCACGATCGACGGCGGCTGCACGCTGGCGAACGGCGACCAGGTCAAGGTCGTCGGCTGGTACGACAACGAGTGGGGTTACTCCAACCGCCTCATCGACCTCGCCGTCAAGGTGGGCGAGGCGCTCTAGCACTCCGGTCGTTCGCGGCTGATCGTTTCGCGCGGGGCTGGGGTGCTACCCCGGCCCCGCGCTCATACCTGGAGGACCCGATGAAGACCATCGACGACCTGTCCCAGAACCTGGGCGGCCTGTCCGGCAAGCGGATCCTGGTCCGGAGCGATCTCAACGTCCCACTCGACGAGGGCACGATCACCGACGACGGGCGCATCCGCGCGAGCGTGCCGACGATCACCCGGCTGCTCGACGACGGGGCCGGCGTCATCGTCATGGCCCACCTGGGTCGCCCGAAGGGTGCGCCGGAGGACCGCTTCTCCCTTGCTCCGGTGGCGGCCCGACTGGGCGAACTGCTCGAGGGCGTGCCGGTGCGGCTGGCCGACGACCTCACCGGGCCGTCTGCCCGCGAGGCGGTCGGGGCCCTGCAGCCCGGGCAGGTCGTCCTGCTGGAGAACGTGCGCTTCGATCCGCGAGAGACCAGCAAGGACGACGCGGAGCGCGGCGAACTCGCCGACGAGCTGGCCGGCTTCGCCGACGGCTATGTCTCCGACGGATTCGGCGCCGTGCATCGCAAGCATGCGTCGGTTTTCGACGTGGCCGGTCGGCTCCCGCACGCCGCCGGCCTTCTCGTGGCAGCCGAGATCGAGGTCATGCGCAGCCTCACCGAGGACCCGGCCCACGAGTACGTGGTGGTGCTCGGCGGAGCCAAGGTGTCCGACAAGCTGGCGGTCATCGACAACCTGCTCGCCGTCGCGGACAGGCTCCTGATCGGTGGCGGGATGGTGTTCACCTTCCTCGCCGCACAGGGCCATGACGTCGGGAAGAGCCTGCTGGAGTCGGACCAGATCGACACCGTCAAGGGCTACCTCGACGAGCACGGCGACAAGATCGGCCTTCCCACCGACATCGTCGTTGCCGGCGCCGTGTCCGCCGACGCCGAGGCTCGCGTGGTGGCAGTCGACGGCATCGGGTCCGACGACCTCGGGCTGGACATCGGCCCTGAGTCGGCGCGTGCGTTCGCCAAGACCGTGGCCGCGGCGAAGACCGTGTTCTGGAACGGTCCGATGGGGGTCGCCGAGATCGACCAGTTCGCCGGCGGAACGCGGGCAGTGGCCGAGGCCCTGACCAAGGTCGACGGTCTGTCGGTGGTGGGCGGCGGCGACTCCGCGGCAGCCGTGCGCAACCTGGGCTTCGACGAGGGTGCGTTCGGCCACATCTCCACCGGAGGCGGCGCCAGCCTGGAGTACCTGGAAGGCAAGACGCTCCCGGGCATCGCCGCGCTGGACTAGTCCTCAGCCCTCCGCCTGCGCTGTCGCGGCGTCGGGGTCGGGATCGGCAACGCGGTACTGGCTGCCGTCGGGCGTGCGCACCAGGAAGCCCCGATCGACAAGGGCACGCCGCAGCCCGGCATAGTCGTCGGTGACCTGCAGCAGGACTCCGTTGACCGCGGGTTCGGCGTAGTCGCGTCCGGCCTCGAACAGCGGCAGCACGCGCCGGGCGAGTCGGTCGGCCAACTCCGGATCGCTGGGGAGGCCCTGGAGTCGTCCCCACGGCAGGAACGGGCCGAGGTCGTGATCGGCGACCTCGGCTCCGACCGGACTCTGGGCCACGAGGGCATCGACGGTCGACCGCACGGCGACCGCGTCGAAGGCGATCCGGTCCGGCGTGGGCGCGGTCAGCACGCCGGCGTCCAGCCCTCGCCCGATGGCGTCACCGAAGGACCGCAGTGCCAGCCCCGTCTGCGGACGCAGCTCGTCCAGCAGCGCCGGGGTGCCAGGTCGGCGGGGGAGGGCGGCCAGAACGGCCGCGACATCCGGGTGGGCCAATGCGGCGAGCATCTGCGCAGAGCGAGCGGCTAGCCGGAAGCGTTCGACGTCGTCGACCATGCGGGGATCCTCGCCGATTCCTGGTCGGTCGAACCAGGGGCTCCGGAGCATCGTGCTGGCGCGAAACATGCAGCGGCCCTCGTGGCGGGCCGGACAAATGCGCGCATGTCCCGACTCGGGCGTCGCGGCTGCATGTTGGGCGTCACGGTCGAAGTCGGCGTGTGCGGACCTGACGCGTCACAGCTCCCGCCAGTTGGCCCGGACGAACTGCACGCGCATGCCCACTCGCTCCATGTTGCGATGGCTGGTGGAGAGGTAGTTGGCGCCGCTGCAGACGAACTCGGCGTCTGCCCGGCTCGCGTCGGCGATCCGCCGGCGCAGGAGAGCGGACTGGAGGCCGCGACCGCGGAACGCTGGGTCGGTGGCCGCGTCGGCGCAGTAGCCGATGTTGTCGTGCAGGAAGAGGATTCCTGCCGCGGCCGGGACGCCATCGGCGCGCGCGAGATACAGCCGCCAGCCAGGAAGCCCCAACCACGGGCGCACATTGGCCTTGAACCCGTCGCCGTCCGGAATCTCTCGTCCCGCGATGTAGGCGTCGAGGAAGACTTCCATCGCCTCTGCCGTCGTCACCTGCTCCACGGACGTGTCGCCCGCGTCGGCATCCGCATCGGGTTCGCAGATCAGCGACGCATGGAAGTCCGCCTGGAAGTAGCCGAACCGGGCGAGCTCCCGTCCGAGGGCTTCGTCGTCGATGCCGGGCACGATCTCGAAGTTCGTCGTGGCTTCGGCTTGTCGGTACCACTCGACCAGGGGTGCGATGTGGCGCTCGAGCCCGGCCCGCAGCCCGGTGACGCCGTTGAAGTAGGGCAGGTGGCGCGCCATCACCGCCGTGACCCCGTCGTCGAGTTGGCGATAGGCGACGCCGACCGGGTTGCCCGGGATCCGCTCGAGCACCTGCAGGCGCGAGAGCTTGTAAGCGGTCTCGACAGCGACGGTCCGGCGGACCAGGTCGGCCGACGGTACGAGGTGGGGCATCGGGTCGACCACGGGCGGATCCTCGCCGATCGCTGTCCGTCCCGCCACGTCTGCGTCGCGGGTTCCCGCGCCCTACATGCACCGGACCTCGACCCGCGCCCGACGAATGCGGGTATGTCTGGATTCGGGCGTTGCGGCTGCATGCGTCGTGTCCGTGGCCGACCGTGCGGGGAGGCGACGGCCGCGGCCATGAACAGCTGGCCGCCGGACCGAGCCGCGCCACTATCCTGCGGACGACCGCGAGCCCCCAGGCACAGGAGCAGCATGAGCAACCGCACGCCGTTGATGGCCGGCAACTGGAAGATGAACTGCGACCATCGCGAGGCCGTTCACCTGGTGCAGAAGCTGGCCTGGACGCTGTCGGACAAGAACCACGACTTCGGCGCGGTGGAAGTCGTGGTGCTGCCGCCGTTCACGGCGATCCGGTCGGTGCAGACGCTGATCGATGGCGACCGGCTCGAGCTGAGGCACGGGGCGCAGGACCTGTCCCCGCACGACAGCGGCGCGTACACCGGCGACGTCTCGGGTTCGATGCTCGCCGGACTTGGCTGCGCCTACGTGCTCGTGGGTCACTCCGAGCGGCGCGAGTTCCACGCCGAGGCCGAGACCGAGTGCCAGGCCAAGGTGCAGGCAGCGTTCCGGCACGGGCTCGTGCCGATCCTGTGTGTCGGGGAGCCGTTGCCGGTGCGGCAGGCGGGGGAGCAGGTGGCACACGCGCTGGCCCAGCTCGACGGTGCTCTCGCCGGTCTCGACGCCGATCGGGCTGCCGAGATCGTGGTCGCGTACGAGCCGGTGTGGGCGATCGGAACCGGCGAGGTGGCTACGCCGGCCGACGCGCAGGAGGTCTGCCACGCCATCCGCGGCCGCCTCGGCGAGCTGTACTCCGACGATCTCGCCGATCGGGTCCGCATCCTCTACGGCGGTTCGGTCAAGGCTGGAAACGTCGCCGGCATCATGGCCGAGGACGACGTCGACGGCTGCCTGGTGGGCGGCGCGAGCCTGGACGCGGACGAGTTCGGTGGCATCTGCCGCTTCGCCGACATGCCTTTGCTCCCGGCCTGACCGGTTAGCATGGGCTGCCGGTCCGCCGCTCTGGTGGGCCGGCGACGGGTGGACAAGTCGGGTTGCGTCGAGAGGGTTCCATGATCCTGGGCTTCCAGATCGCGCTGATCATCGTCAGCGGGTTCTTGCTGGTCCTCATCCTGCTGCACCGCGGCGGTGGCGGCGGTCTGAGCGACCTCTTCGGCGGTGGCGTGAGCACCAATCTCGGCGGCTCCAGCGTCGCCGAGCGGAACCTCAACCGGTTCACGGTCGCGCTGGCCATCGTGTGGACGGCCCTCATCGTCTCGCTGCTGCTGCTCGCCAAGATCTGACGCAACGGCCTGAAGGGGCGGAGCGCTCCGGCGCCAGCCGTCAGGCGGTCACCGCGGCGGACCGCTCGTGATCCGTCGCCGGATCTCGGCGAAGCCCTCGGGCCCTCCTTCGAGATCCCACCAGCTCTCCACCCACCAGGTCGCGCCGGCTTCGGCCCAGGCCGTCTTGTCGTTTGTGGTCTGAGCCGTGAAGTCGCCGAAGCTGTCGGCCTCCTTCACCACGTCGTAGCCCGTCCAGGGCAGCCCGGCCGCCTCGCGGTAGCCGCGCACCAAGATCGACGATCTCCGCCAGCCGTTCCGGGCTCTCCGCCTTGCGGTCGTCGCCGGGCGGGTTGTCGCCTCGCTGAGGCAGCAGACCCTCCCACCTGGCCGCGCGTTCCAGCGACGGCTGCTTCTCGCGTCCGGGCACGTAGGCACCAACCAGCCAGACCGGTGGATGTGGCTGCTGCACCGGGGGCGCCGGAAGCATGAAGTCGGTGGCCCGGACCTGGTACTCGACGCCGTCGTAGGCGAACGGCTGGCCCTTCATCAAACCTGCATAGATGTCGAGGCACTCCGTGAGCCTCCGGACGCGGGCGGCCCGGCCGTCGTCGGCCTCGAAGGCGGTCCAGCCGTCGTGCAAGGCACCCAGGCCCGCACCGAGGATGGCCCGGCCGTTGCTGACGGTGTCGAGGGTGCGCACGGTGGTGGCCAGATCCCAGGGTCGCCACCGCGACACCGGAGTCAGCAGCGTTCCCAGTCGGATCCGCTCGGTGCGACAGGCGGCGGCGGTGAGCGCCACCCACGCGCTGACGCCCCACAACGCCTCCCACCCGAACACGGCGTCCCACTCGTGCTGCTCACCCAGTTCGGCCAGTTCGGCGAGGTCGGCCGCGTCACCGAAAGGAACCACGAATCCGTAGCGCATCACGGCAGGCTAGTGGTGCAGACCGACGGTCCGGCCGCCGGCAGCGCCGCCTGACACGCCGAGTGGGCGCAATCTGTCGCCTGGACCGCGCGCAGGCGCCAGATTGCGCCCACTCGACGAGGGCGTTGGGGCTGCGGCGCCGATTAGTTCGGCATCCGCTTCCAGCTCAGCCCGCCGTCGTGGGTCCGGTAGACGTAGCCGTGCACGGTGGAGAGGTAGCCGGTGGTGAAGTCGGCCATCGAGATCCGGTCGACCGCGTCGTCGACCAGGGTGAGATCAGCCTGCCGCGGCCGGCCCTTGTCGGACAGCACAAGGAGGCGCTCCTCGACATTCAGCAGCATCCGGTGGTCGGACACCGTGGCGACGCCCGTTGCGCGCACCCTCCCGGTGTTGATCTTGGTCCAGTGCACGCCGTCGCGGCTCCGGTAGACGTGGCTCACGCGGTCGACGTTGCACAGCATCACGATGTAGTTCTCGCTGGTCGCCATTCCTTCCCGCTCCGGCGCCGGGCACGGGACCGGCGCGGTGGCCCAGTGCCGGCCGAGATCGCTGCTCCGGGCGAGGACTTCGTGTCCGCTGCCGTCGTCGGCCACGAAGGCCCAGAATCCGTGGACGACCAGTGCCCGGCCGACGCCACGTAGTCCCTTGGGCAAGGCGACCTTGGTCCACGCGTCGCTGCCCAGCGCCGAGACGAAGACCTCACCGGTGCCGTTGGCCAGGACCGTGAAGGCCTTGCGGTGCTCGAGATCCGCGATGGGCATCGAGTTGGTGGGGAACGGCAGCGAGCTCCAGCCCTGACCACCGTTGTGGGTGCGGTATCCGGCTGGTGCTCCACCGGCCCAGCCGTTCATGCCGTCGTGTGACATGAGGATGAGTGCGCCGGGGGCCACCGTGTCGTAGGACTGTGACCGCGAGCTGTCCGCCTCGAGCGCCATGATCGTGTGCCACTTGTCGTCGCGTCCCAGCTTCTGCATGATCGAACAGAGTTCGAGCCCGCACTTGCCCGACGTGGCCCGCCACACGCCCTGCGGCGTCGCCGAGACCGACAGCGTGAACGTTGCCCGCGGCTTCACTACCCGGGCGCGGCCGTCCGGGCCCCTTGTCAGCGAACCAGGGGGAGCTGTGGCGACCACCTGTCGGTCTTGAACCGCTGCAGTGTGCGGCCCGCTCGCCAGCGGAACCAGGCCGGCGTCGAAGATCACCCCGATCAGCAGCGCGATGAGCGCCACCCCACCGACCTCCAGGTAGCGACGGTGCCGGCTCTCCTGGCGCTTGCGAAACTCTGCCCGGGCTTCGCGTTCGCCCGCGTCCGGGTCCTCGTCGTCGGCCTCTGGCTCCTCGTCGTCCGGCTCACTCGACCATCTGCCGGTCGAGGCGGAGGAGGTGCGCGACCCGAAGGTCGACACCGGAGGATCCGGCGCCGAGGCGGTTCCGCCTACCGGATCGGGGTCCATCAGGGCAGGCTAGCTCCGGCAGCCTCGTCGAGGAGCCAGCCAGTGATCTCCAGGCCCTGCACGCCGGTTGCCGGGAGGTCGGAGTAGCCCGCGCCGCCGAACGCGCTGGCCACGGCTTCGGCCTTGTCGGCGCCGGCGACGAGGAACCACACCTGCCGCGCCCGGTTGAGTGTGTCGATGCTCATCGACAGCCTGGTGGGTGGCGGCTTGGGAGAGTCGCGCACCACCACGACACTCGACGACCGGTCGGCCAGGCCCGGGTGGTGGGGGAAGAGCGACGCCACATGCCCGTCCGGGCCCACGCCGAGCAGCAGAAGGTCGAACAGCGGCTCGCCGGCCGCCGCGAACGCGTCGAGTTCGGCTGCGTACGCGGCCGCACCGGCGTCAGCGTCGGCGGCGTCATCCAGCGCGGCCATCCGGTGGACGCTCGGGATCTCTCCTGCCCCTGGAAGGGCGTCGAGCAGCGCTGCGTCGTTGCGCTCGGGGTCGCTGCCCGGCACGAACCGCTCGTCGCCCCACCACAGGTGCACGTCGGCCAGATCCTCGGCGGGGTCGCCAAGACCTGCCGCCCACTCCTGGACCGATCGGGTCCCCACGCCGCCACCGGTGAGCACCACCGAGGCGCGGCCTCGCTCTTCCTTGGCGGCGGTGATCGTGGCGCGGATCAGGTCAGCGGCGGCGGATGCGACGGCGGCAGCGTCGGCCAGCCTGCGCACCTCGGTCACGTGGGCCGCTTCCGCGCCCGTGCGGAACCTGCCGCCTTCTTGACCGTCCCGCGGGCGCTGGTCTTCTTGGTTGCTGTCTTCTTTGCCGCCGTCTTCCTGCCGGCCGCCTTCTTGGGCTGAGCGGCCTTCTTCGCCGCGGTCTTGCTGCCCGCGGTCTTCTTCGCCCTGTTCCCGTCGGCGCGAGTCCTGGCCGGTGCCCGCTTCGCTGCAGACGACGTGACCTCGCCGATGGTCGCAGCCGTCTTGCGCGGCTGACGGCCACTCCGCCTTTCGAGGTGGTGTCGGAGTCGGCGTGGGCCAGGTACTCCTTGACGACGGCCGCGTAGACGTCGTCGGGGTCGAGCCGCAGCAGCTCCTCCCGCAACAGGTCGGCGACGCTGCGCCGCTTGAGCGCGACGTGCCGGATCGGCTGCCCGGGCACGGAGTACTCGGCGAGCATGCCGTCGGGCCGGAAGATGCTGATCTCGCCTTCGGGCATCACCAGCCGCGCCGCGGTGATCCCGGGACCGGTCGACTGCTTCTCGGTCACCGGCACCTTGAGTCGCTGCGCCAACCAGGCTGACAGCAGCCGCGCACTGGCGTTGGACGGCTCCGACTCCACGATCGCCGCCCTCACCCGGCCCGGGTGCTGGTCGAGCGCGGCCGCCAGCAGGGTGCGCCATGGCGTGAGCCTGGTCCAGGCCATGTCGGTGTCGCCCGGGCTGTAGTTCTCCGAGACCTTGCGCAGGGCGGTCACCGGCCGTTTGGACATGTACGTGTCCGCGATCCGCCGGTCGGCGAGCCCGCCGAGCGGATCGGCCAGCATGTCCGCCGGCGGGGTGTCCGGCCACCAGATCACCACCGGCGACTCGGGCAGCAGTAGCGGCATCACCACCGTCTGCGGGTACCGGCTGACCTCCCCGTTGAACTCCAGCAGGACGCTCTCGCCGGCCGAGTCGTGGCCGCCGACCTCCACCACGGCGTCGAGCCGGGAGTGACCGCGGCCGCCGAGGTACGACACGACGATCACGCGGGCGGGGTGCTGTTGCGCGGCCTGGCTGGCCTCGTGCAGTGCCCGCATCTGGTGCTCGGCGTCGGTGACGATGATGATCGTCAGCACCATGCCGGCGCCGCCGCTGGCGCCGATCCTGGCCCGGCAGTCGGCCAGACTCGAGGCGATCTTCGCCGTGCTGGTGTCGGACAGTGCGACTTTCACGGTCGCCTCCAGGTGCGGCCACCGTCGCGGGCCAGCATCTCGTCGGCCTCCGGCGGTCCCCACGAGCCAGGGAGATACGGGACTGGTTGGGCCCGCTCGGCCCAGAACTCCTCGATGGGGTCGAGGATCCGCCACGACAGCTCGACTTCCTCGTGGCGGGGGAACAAGGGCGGTTCACCGAGCAGCACGTCGAGGATCAGCCGCTCGTAGGCCTCGGGCGAGGACTCGGTGAAGGCACCCCCGTAGCCGAAGTCCATGGTGACGTCGCGGATCTCCATCTGGGTGCCGGGCACCTTCGAGCCGAACCTGATCGTCACGCCTTCATCGGGCTGCACGCGCAGGACCAGCGTGTTGTGGCCCAGTTCCTCGGTATCGGTGGTGGTGAACGGCAGGTGCGGTGCGCGCTTGAACACGATGGCGATCTCGCTGACCCGGCGGGCGAGGCGCTTGCCGGCGCGCAGGTAGAACGGCACTCCGGCCCAGCGACGGTTGTCGACCTCGAGCTTGATCGCGGCGTAGGTCTCGGTCTTGGACGAGGCGGGGATGCCGTCCTCGTCGAGGTAGCCCTTGACCTTCTCCCCGCCCTGCCAGCCACCGGCGTACTGACCCTGCACGGTGGTGAGGTCGAGACGGCTGGGCAGCATCACCGCGCCGAGCGCCTTCTGCTTCTCGATCCGCAGGCTGGTGGCGTCGAACGACGTCGGCTCCTCCATCGCGGTGAGCGCCAGCAGCTGGAGGAGGTGGTTCTGGATGACGTCGCGGGCGGCACCGATGCCGTCGTAGTACCCGGCGCGGCCGCCGATGCCGATGTCCTCGGCCATCGTGATCTGCACGGAGTCGACGTAGTTGGCGTTCCAGATCGGCTCGAACATCGTGTTGGCGAACCGCAGCGCCAACAGGTTCTGCACCGTCTCCTTGCCGAGGTAGTGGTCGATGCGGAACACCGAGTGCGGCGGGAAGACCTCGGAGGTGATCTGGTTCAGCTCCTGTGCGCTCTGCAGGTCGTGGCCGAACGGCTTCTCCACGACCACCCGGCGCCAGCCCGCGTGGCCGGAGTCGGCGAGGCCGACCTGCCGGAGCTGCTGGATCGTGATCGGGAACAGACCCGGGGGGACCGACAGGTAGAACGCGTGGTTGCCCATCGTGCCGCGCTCGGCGTCGAGTTCGTCGATCGCATCCTTCAGCCGGTGCATCGACTCCGCGTCGCCCAGTTCCCCGGGTACGAACCGGAAGCCCTCGGCCAGCTGTCGCCAGACCTCCTCGCGGAACGGCGTCCGCGCGTTCTCCCGCACGGCGTCGTGGACCACGTCGTGGAAGTCCTCCTGCGCCCAGTCGCGGCGGGCGAAGCCCACGAGGGCGAACCCGGGCGGGAGCAGGCCGCGGTTGGCGAGGTCGTAGACGGCCGGCATGAGCTTCTTGCGGGCCAGGTCGCCGGTGACGCCGAAGATGATCAGCCCGCAGGGACCGGCGATGCGGTGCAGCCTGCGGTCCTGAGGATCACGCAACGGGTTGTCCGCCCACCAGGTCGGTGGGATGTCCGCCGAACCGACACCGACGGGAGTGGCTGCGGTCATCTGGGTCCTTTCAGGCAACGGGCGTCGGCGGGGTGGTCAGGCGTCTCACCGTGGGGTCAGGGCCGATGCCGTCGCGGCGGCGAGTAGCTGCTGCAGTCCGGCGACCCGATCGGTGAGGTGGAGGCGGAGCGTGGGGAAGCCCTTGTCGGCGAGGACGGCCAGGTCGCCTGCTGCCTGCGCGGTGATCAGCGACCCGAACGTGTACGGGCGGTCGGGGACCTCGAGGTCTTCCTCGATGGCGCCGGTGACCTGCAGGAAGGCACCGTTGGGATGGCCGCCCTTGTGGTACTGCCCGGTCGAGTGCAGGAACCGCGGTCCCCACCCGAACGTGACCTGGAACGGCTGGTCACCGCCAAGGGCCGATCGCAAGTCGGCCGCGTCGGCATCGGCACCGGTGCGGTCGAGGTAGGCCATGACGGCGAGGTATCCACCCGGCGGCACGGCTTCCCTTGCCGCCGCCAGCACGCCGGCCAGGTCGGAGGCGTCGCCCAGGAGCGCTGCGTCGGCGAACACCTGCACGCTGCCGTCGGTGAAGGCCGGGTCGGGTTCGTCGCCGCCGTCCTGCGGCGCGTCGAGCAACGCGCGCGCGGCGTTCTTGGCCTCCTCGACGTTGGGCTGGTCGAACGGGTTGATGCCCAGACCGATCCCGACGAGCGCGATCGCGGACTCCCAGAACTGGAACAGACCTCCGAGCGTGCCCGCGGTGATCACCTGCGCCGCACCGCTCGGGTCGGTGCCGATCGCCGCGCGGGTGATCGTGTCGGCGGGATCGTGCCAGCCGACCGACGGACGCCGCGGCCTGGTCGACGTCGACGGGCAGGATGCCGCGGCCGAGCTTGCCGGTCGACTCCGCGACGAGCTGCTCGGCCCACGCGGGGAGTCCGGCGACGCCGTCGATGGCCCCCTCGCCGAGAACGAGCTTCTCGCGGCCCGCATCGTGCGCGGCGGTGAGCAGGGCAGCCAGCCGGAGGGCCGGATTCGACTCGTCGTCGCGCGCGAGGTCGGCCACAACGGCTTCGGCATCGTCCAGCAGCGTGGCGATGTCGGCACCGGCCAGACCGGACGGCACCAGCCCGAAGGCCGTGAGTGCCGAGTAGCGACCGCCGACGTTCGGGTCGGCATGGAACACCCGCCGGTAGCCGGCACTTGTCGCGAGGTCGCTCATCGGCGAGCCCGGATCGGTGACCACCACGATCCGCCGCTTGCCCTCGATTCCCGCCTGCTCGAAGGCGCCGAGGAACGCGCGGCGTTGGCTGTCGGTCTCGACCGTGCTGCCCGACTTGCTCGACACCACGACCACGGTGCGCTCGAGTCGGTCGGCCAGCGCGCGCCGGACCATCTCCGGATCGGTCGAGTCCAGCACGGTGAGCTCGACGCCGGCCGATCCGGTGATGACCTCGGGCGCCAGCGAGGAACCACCCATGCCGCACAGGACGACGTGGTCGACACCTTCGCCGGCCAGATCAGCACGCAGGGCGTCGATCTCCGCCAGCAGCGGGCGGGACACGGTGTGGCATTCGGTCCAGCCCAGCCGCATCGCCGACTCCTGCTCGGCATCCGGCCCCCACAAGGTGGCGTCCTTGGCGTACATGCGGCTGGCGGCCCGCTGCTCGACCAGTTGGGCCAGGGCGGTGTCGGCCTCGGGCGACCAGCCCGGTAGGTCGACGGAGAGCTGATCGCTCATACCGAGGCACCGGCCTTGGACAGCTGCGTCGTGACGGTCTCCAGCAACTCGTTCCAGGAGGCGGCGAACTTCTCGACACCTTCGTCCTCGAGCACCTGGACCACGTCGTCGTAGGCGATGCCCAGTGCAGCCAGGCGATCCAGCACTGCCTGGGCCTCGTCGGCCCGGCCACGCACGGTGTCACCGGTGACTTCGCCGTGGTCGGCGAACGCGTCGATGGTCGCCTCGGGCATGGTGTTGACGACGCCCTTGGTCACCAGCTCGGTGACGTAGAGGGTGTCGGGCAGGTCGGGGTCCTTCGTGGACGTCGACGCCCAGAGCGGTCGTTGCGGGCGAGACGCCGAGTTGCTCGAGTGCCTTCCAGCGGTCCGAGGCGAGAACCTCCTCGAAGGCAGCGAAGGCCAGGCGGGCATTGGCGATCGCGGCCTTCGCCCGGAGGTCGGCCACCTCGTCGTCGTTTCCCTCCACCTTGTCGAGGCGCTTGTCGACCTCGGAGTCGACGCGGGAGACGAAGAACGAGGCCACCGAGATCAGCGTGGTCACGTCGTGGCCGGCGTCGCGCGCCTGCTCGACCCCCGCCAGCCAGGCGTCCATCACGGCCCGGTAGCGCTCGAGCGAGAAGATCAGCGTGACGTTCACGTTGATGCCCGCGGCCAGGGTTGCCGTGATGGCCGGGAGACCGGCCTTGGTCGCGGGGATCTTGATGAACACGTTCGGGCGGCCCACGAGCTTGTGCAGCGTCGCCGCCTCGTCGATGGTGCCCTCGGTGTCATGGGCCAGGCGTGGGTCGACCTCGATCGACACCATGCCGTCCCCGCCACCGGCGTCGTAGGTCTGCTTCAGCACGTCCGCGGCGTCGCGGATGTCGTCGGTGATGATCGTGCGGACAGCCTCGTCGACCCCTGTGCCGTCGGCAGCCAGAGACCGCAGCTGCTCGTCGTAGGCATCGCCGCTGGAGAGCGCCTTGGCGAAGATCGTCGGGTTGGAGGTGACCCCGACGACGCCCTTCTCTTTGATGAGGTCAGCGAGATTGCCCGTCGTCAGCCGAGGCCGGGAGATGTCGTCGAGCCAGATCGCCACTCCGGCCTTCGCGAGCGCCTGCAGGTTGTCGTTCATGTCCCGTCCTCCTGTGCTGATGTGCCCTGTCCTGATGTCCGACTGTTCAGATGTAGACCGTGCTGGCCGGTGGTCGACCGGCTCGACGAGGAAGTGTGTGGCGTGGTCAGTCCTTCGCCTCGTGGGTGTCGGCCGGGCCGATGGCCCCGGTCCCGCCCTCTGCGTACTGCCGGGCGCGGGCGGTCGCGACCGGGTAGCTGCCGCTGTGCTCCTTGGCGGCTGCGATCGAGTCCTTGGCCGCAGCCACGACTGCCTCCGCGGTGAACCCGAACTCCTCGAACAACGTGGCGGCCGCTGCGCTGGCCCCGTAGTGCTCCAGGGAGATGATGCGTCCGGCCACGCCGACGACCTCGTACCAACCCTGCGCCACGCCGGCCTCGATCGAGACCCTCGCGGTGACGTCCGGCGGGATCACGCTGTCGCGGTACTCCTGGTCGTGCTGGTCGAACCACTGCCGGCACGGCATCGAGACCACCCGGGCCTGGATGCCCTCGGCGGCGAGCTGCTCGCGGGCTGCCACGGCGTGCTGCAGCTCCGACCCGGTACCGATGAGCACCACGTCCGGCGTGCCCTCGGTGTCGAGGAGGACGTATCCGCCGTCGGCCACACCGTCGGCCGAGGCGTAGCCGTCGGTCCCACGCGGGAACACCGGCAGGTTCTGCCGCGACAGCGCCAGTCCGGCAGGCCGGTCGTTGTGGCCGAGCACGGTCTGCCAGGCGACCACGGTCTCGTTGGCGTCGGCCGGCCGGACCACGTCGAGCCCGGGGATGGCGCGAAGCGCGGCGAGGTGCTCGACCGGCTGGTGCGTCGGGCCGTCCTCGCCGAGTCCGACCGAGTCGTGCGTCCAGACGTAGGTGACGGGCAACCCCATCAGGGAGGCGAGCCGGACGGCCGGACGCATGTAGTCGCTGAAGATCAGGAAGGTTCCGCCGTACGGGCGGGTACCACCGTGCAGGGCCATGCCGTTGAGGATCGAGGCCATCGCGTGCTCGCGGATGCCGAAGTGCAGCACCCGGCCGTAGTAGTCGCCGTTCCACTCCTTGGTGGTGCGGCTCGGCGGCAGGAACGACGGCTCGCCCTTCGGCGTGGTGAGGTTCGACTCGGCGAGGTCCGCCGATCCACCCCACAGCTCGGGCAGCCCGGCGGCGATCGCCGAGAGCACCTCGCCGGAGGCCTTGCGGGTGGCCATGCCCTTGGGGTCGGCATCGAAGGAGGGGAGGGCCTTCGCCCAGCCCTCGGGCAGGGTGCGGGTCGACATCCGGTCGAACAGCGCCCGCTTCTCGGGCACCGCAGTCGACCAGGCGTCGAACACCTTGTCCCACTCCGCATGCGCCTCCCGGCCGCGGTCGACCAGCTTGCGGGTGTGGGCGATCACGTCGTCGGCGATCTCGAACGTCTTCTCCGGGTCGAACCCGAGGACCTTCTTGGCAGCGGCCACCTCGTCGTCGCCGAGGGCGTTGCCGTGTGCCTTGTAGGTGTTCTGCAGGGTCGGCGCCGGCCAGCCGATGATCGTGCGCAAGGCGATGAAACTCGGCTTCGACGTCTCGGCCCGGGCGGCCTCGAGGGCCGCGTGCAGGGCCTCGACGTCCTCGGCGTACTGCGTGCCGCCGTGGGTCCAGTCGACGGTCTGCACGTGCCAGCCGTACGCCTCGTACCGGAGGGCCACGTCCTCGCCGAGGGAGATCGCCGTGTCGTCTTCGATGGAGATCTCGTTCTGGTCGTAGATCAGCGTGAGATTGCCCAGTTCCTGCACGCCGGCAAGGGAACTGGCCTCGGCCGACACGCCTTCCTCGATGTCGCCGTCGGAGGCGATCGCATAGATCTGGTGGTCGAACGGGGAAGAGCCCGGTGCGGCATCGGGGTCGAACAGGCCGCGCTCGCGGCGGGCGGCCATCGCCATCCCGACCGCGTTGCCGACGCCCTGGCCGAGGGGACCGGTGGTGGTCTCGACACCGGGCGTGTGCTTGTACTCGGGGTGACCAGGGGTGCGCGAACCCCAGGTCCGCAACGACTGCAGGTCCTCCATCTCCAGCCCGAAGCCACCGAGGTAGAGCTGGATGTAAAGCGTCAGGCTCGAGTGGCCGGCCGACAGCACGAACCGGTCGCGGCCCGCCCAATGCGGGTCGCTGGGATCGTGCCGCATCACCTTCTGGAAGAGCAGGTACGCCAGCGGCGCCAGCGACATGGCGGTGCCGGGATGACCGTTGCCGACCTTCTGAACGGCGTCGGCGGCCAGCACTCTGACGGTGTCGACAGCCTGCCGGTCCAGGTCGGAGAAGATCGGTGTCGTGGAGGATCCGGTGCTCACACTGCTCCTTCGATCGTTCCGTTCGCCTGCCGCGACTCCCCGGCGTTCCTGCGGGGTCCCGCGTGCCTGCATTGAGTTGTCTGACGCGATCTGTGTCGCGAATGCTGCGCCGTACGCTGCCCGTTCGGCAAGCGGGGTAGTACCCATCCGCCTGTCCGGTGAACCTGCATACCCCCTGGTCAGCCTGGGCACAATCACCCGGGCGCGCAGTCTTGCGAGCGTACTCAGCCGGGCGGCTCCGGTCGGCGGCGGGTGATGGCTGCCCGAGCGCCTGGTCGGCCGTAGACTCCGGCGCGGCGCGCCATTCATCGGCGGCTCCGTGCGGTCATCGGCGTCCCGCCGGGGGCAAGGATCGCGAGCACCAGCAGCGGAAGGGCGGAACGGGTCGAGGTGACGGCTGTACCTCCTACCACTGGGACCTCCGACACCTCTGTCGCCGTCGTCGACAGCCTGAGCGCGAGCCCGGACAGGCCGCGCACGCGATCGCGGCTCGACGTGGTCAAGGGCTATGTGGCGCTCACCAAGCCCCGCATCATCGAACTGCTCCTGGTGACCACCGTGCCGGTGATGTTCCTCGCGGCTGGTGGCGTCCCCGATCTCGGCCTGGTGGCCGCGACCATGGTCGGCGGGATCCTCGCCGCCGGCAGCGCCAACGCGTTCAACTGTGTTCTCGACCGTGACATCGACGAGGCCATGCGCCGTACCCGTCGTCGCCCGTTGCCGCGGCACCAGGTCCGCCCCGTTCCCGCCACGGTGTTCGCGGCCGTGCTGGCAGTTGCGGCGACCTTCTGGCTCGGCTTCGCGGTGAACTGGCTGTCGTCGATGCTCGCCCTGCTGGCGAACGGCTTCTACGTCTTCGTCTACACGATGCTGCTCAAGCGCCGGACCGCCCAGAACGTCGTGTGGGGCGGGATCGCCGGCTGCTTCCCGACGCTCATCGGCTGGACGGCGGTCACAGGACAGCTCGCGCTCGCACCGTTCGTGCTGTTCGCTGTCGTGTTCTTCTGGACGCCTCCGCACACGTGGGCGCTGGCGATGCGCTACCGCGACGACTACGCGGCGGTCGGAGTGCCGATGCTGCCCGTGGTCGCCGGACCGGTGAAGGTCGCCGCCGAGATCTGCACCTACACGGTCGCGATGATCGCCTCGTCGTTGCTGCTCTGGCCGGTCGCGAACACCGGTCCGCTGTATCCGCTCGCGGCCGGCGTCTTCGGACTGGCCTTCCTGGCCGAGGCCATCGGCCTGCTGCGCCGGGCCCGTGCCGGTCTCACCGGCCCTGCCCTGAAGCCGATGCGGCTGTTCCACTGGAGCAACAGCTATCTGGCGCTGCTGTTCCTCGCGGCAGCGATCGACCCGCTCCTGCACTGACCGCAGGCCTGGGGCAGCTGCCGGTCAGTGCCGGCCGCGTTCAAGAACCTCGAGCAGGTAGTCGCCGTACCCCGACTTGGCGAACCCACGCGCCCGCTGGGCCAGTTCGTCATCGGACAGGAAGCCTCGGCGCCACGCCACCTCTTCGGGCGACCCGATCTTGAGCCCCTGTCGTAGTTCGACCGTGCGCACGTAGTTGTTGGCGTCGTTGAGCGAGTCGAACGTGCCCGTGTCGAGCCAGGCCGTCCCACGTGGTAGGACCTCGACGTACAGCCTGCCCTGTCGCAGGTATTCGTCGTTGATGTCGGTGATCTCGTACTCGCCGCGTGCCGAGGGTCGCAGATCACGCGCGATGGCCACGACGTCGTTGTCGTAGAAGTACAGGCCGGGCACGGCGTAACTGCTCTTCGGCTTGGCCGGCTTCTCCTCCAGCGACAGCGCCTTACCGTCAGAGTCGAACTCCACCACGCCATAGGCCGACGGATCTGCAACCCAGTAGGCGAAGATGGCCGCGCCGTCGACCTCGACGAACCGATTCATCCAGCCACCCAGGCCGGCGCCGTGGAAGATGTTGTCACCGAGTACCAGGGCCACGTGGTCGTCGCCGATGAAGTCGGCACCGATGACGAACGCCTGCGCCAGCCCATTCGGTTCTGGCTGGGGCGCGTAGGTGATCGAGATTCCGAATTGGGAACCGTCACCCAGGAGCGCACGGAACTGCTCGGCATCGCGGGGCGTGGTGATCACGAGGACGTCGCGGATGCCGGCGAGCATCAACGAGGACAGCGGGTAGTAGATCATCGGCTTGTCGTACACGGGGACGAGCTGCTTGCTCAGTCCCAGCGTGATGGGGTGCAGTCGGGTCCCAGATCCACCGGCAAGAATGATTCCGCGCATCCCCGTACTGTGCCTCACCTCGGGCTCCGCGGTGGGAGGCTGGGTCATCCGATCGACAGGACCTGGGCACAACGCGCGCAGTCTTTGGGATCGGGGACAGCCGACCCATGGTGGAACGGGAATCCCCTACTCTCGCGAGATGGACACGAGCGCCGTCTTCCTTGATCTGTTCGACCGCATCCCACCGCTGCTGGAGGAGGCCGTGACTGGCCTCGACGCCGAGACCCTGGCGACAGCACCTGCCCCGGGCACCAACACCATCGGCTGGCTCACCTGGCACCTCACCCGGGTGCACGATTCCCACGTCGCCGAGCTCCTGGACGAACCGCAGCTGTGGGAGACCGGGAACTACGCCAAGAGCTTCGGGCTCGAGCCCGACCCGCACAACACCGGCTACGGGCACTCGGCTGCCGACGTGTTGTCGGTGCGACCAGTCGACCCGGAAGCCGTTCTCGCCTACCACGGGGCCGTGTTCGAGCGAACCCACGCCTATCTGTCCCGGCTGACCGACGGCGACCTTGACCGGATCGTCGACGAGAACTGGGATCCGCCGGTCTTGCTAGGGGTCCGACTCGTGAGCGTCGCGGACGACTGCCTCGAGCACGTCGGCCAGGCGAACTTCGTCCGCGGCATGCTGGCCAGGCGTTAGCGAACCGTTCGGCTGCCTCCGGTCAGGACGGCGTGGCGACCGGACAGCCAGCTCCACACGCGGTCGAACACGGCAGCCTCCGAACGCCCGGTGGTGTCCAGCATCAGATCAGGGTCGGGGCAGATCGGCCCACGGCGTGACTGGCTCACGGCCAGCCCCGCAGGCCGCTGGTGCCGCGCCTGGCGGTCGATCAGGTCGCGGTCGTGCGCCGTGAGCTCGATGACGCTGGCCTCGATAGCCCCGTCGTGCGCGGCTGCCCGGAGCGCGTCGTGGAACTCGGCGTTGACGATCGGTTCGTAGCCCTGGCCGTCGACGATCACGTGGTGACCAGCCCGGACCATGCCGAGGACGCCGGCCTGCAGCGCCCGCAGCATCTCTACTGCGTCGCGGCCGTTCACGATCGCGCGGCCAGTCGGGTCGTTTTCATCAGGCACGTAACGGAATCCAACGTCTGCGTGTTCTGCGTCCGGTGTCCCGCCGGCCCACTGGGCAGGGACCATCCGGTAGAGCTCGTCGATGCCGAACCGCAGGAGGGGCACGCTGGCGCGATCCTGTATCGCCGTCACCAAGGTCGACTTGCCGACGGCTGAAGGTCCGTTCACCACGATGCAGACGGCCACTGCTGCTCCTTTCCCTGAAAAGTGGTGTCGCGATGCGATAGCGGGCCGTTGAACGGCCGCTGCGGCCAACTCGACACCACAAATCAGGGCCAGTGGCTGCCTACGACCCCTGTCCTGGCGTATCTGCCGACGGACCCGATCGCGCGGCCCGCCACTCGCCGGCCAGGATCCCCATCAGCACCTCGTCGTGGAACGCGCCGTCGTGGAACACGAACTGGCGGATGCGGCCCTCCTCGACGAAGCCCGCCTTGTGGTAGGCCGCGATCGCACGGTCGTTGAACGCGTACACCTGCAGGCCGATGCGGTTGAGTCCCAGTTCGGCGAAGCCGTAGTCGACCATCAGTTGGCAGGCCTGTGATCCCAGACCCTGACTCTGGAACTCGGGGCCCATGATGATGCCGAACGTGGCGGCTCGATCCTTGCCGTTGGCGCCGAAGAGAGCTACATGCCCAGCCAGCACGCGGTCGGAGCGCCGCTCGACGCAATAGCCGACGGAGCCGGGCCCGGTGTTCTCCGACCAGTTGCGGAACTGTCCCTCGGTGCTCGCTGGGAGACCTGCGCGGATCTGGTTGGTCTGGAAGACCTGGACCGCCGGGTCGTACCACCACGACTCCAGCGTCGGGAGATCCGCTTCGACCAGCCCGCGCAGGCGTACCTGGTCGCCAACGAGCAGGGACTCGGCGTACGACGTCGCGTCGCTGATCCTCTTCCAGGTCACGGGCACCACCTGCGTGATCGGTCGCCGAGCGGCGACGCCGGGTCAGGCGCGAACGATACGCACCAACCTGGCCGACGGCGCGGCCGTCAGGCGGACGTTGAGCCGGCCGTGCTCGAGGTGCCAGTCGGCCGGGAAGCCGTCACCGGTCGGATAGACCGGCTCGATGCGGCTTCCGGCGTCCACCAGGTGCCCGACGTCGAGCGTGGCCGAGTCCTCGCCTCCGCGGCGCCAGACGGCGAGATAGCTGTGCCCGTCCGGGTGGGTGAGCGCGAGGGCGAGCCAGGGATCGTTCCACCGCGGCAGTCCGAGCGGCCAGCTCGGCAGGCAGTCCCGCAGGTCGTGGCGGATCTCCTTGTAGGCATCGGTGGCCCGGCGAAGCTCGGCTCGCTGCCGCTCGTCCATCAGATGCGGGCGCCCCGAGAGGTGGATGCGGCCCATCATCGAGTTCACCATCGTGAGCGCATTCGTCTCGTCGCTCCAGTCGGGCTGGGGGTAGGCCCAGGTGGCCGACTGCTCGGGGGCAGCCGCAGACGGGACAGCAGCGGCGATGGCGGCGTAGCGCACCGGATCCATCTGGTCGGAGGTCGAGACCAGCGTGAAGGTTCCGAGCTGGCCGTACTCCATCCGGCAACCACCCGAGCTGCAGTTCTCCAGGACGAGCCCGGGGTGGCGGTCGAACAGGCCGTTGATCCAGTCGAGGAAGGCACGGTTGTGGCCAAGGAGGCCGTCGCCACGACTGACGCCGCCGGCCTCGGTTCCGTGGCCCGGGTTGATGTTGTAGTCGAACTTGAAGTAGCCGAGGTCGAAGCGGGCGATCAGGCCGTCGATGATGCGGTCCATCCGCTCGACCACAGCGGGGTGCCGGAAGTCCAGCTGGTACCGGCCGTTCTCCTCGATCCGCTTGCCGGCAACGCTGAAGTAGGCGTCGTCGGGCAGTTCGTCGAGCATGGTGGAGCGGACTCCCACCACCTCGGGCTCCACCCAGAGGCCAGGCACCATCCCGCGTGCCTTGATGTGGTCGATCACCGCGTCCAGACCGCCGTCTGGGAACCGCTGGGTCGAGGGCTCCCAGGCACCGACGGTGTCCCACCAGTTGCCGTCGTCGGCGTACCAGCCGGCGTCGATCACGAAGTACTCGGAACCTGCCTCGGCAGCCGCGTCGATGACCGGGATCAGCTTCTCGGTGGTGGGGTCTCCCATCAGGCAGTTCATGAAATCGTTGAAGATCAGGGCCATCGCCTGGTGATCAGCATGCTGACGTCGGTGCGCACGCCGGCTACGGGTCAGCTGCCCGAGCGCGACGTCCAGGGTGTCGTTCACGGCAACTGTCGTGGCGGGGACGGCCTCGAATGTCTCGCCAGGGCTGAGGATGTGGCGCCAGTCGTGTTCGGCATCCGTCGGTCCTGCGATCCTGACACCTACCTCGTGGTCGGAGTCGAACAGCTCGTATCCCCAGGCACCGTTGTGCTCGATCTGCCAGAGCAGGCACAACGGGTTCTCTCCCGACAGCGTCAAGGCTCCCATCGGCAGGAACTCCGCCGTCGACCACGTGCCGTATGCCGCGACCAGCACCCGGGCCTTGGAACCGCTCGGACTTGCTCGATGGGCTTGTGGATCCGGCCATGCGGCGATGTCGGCCAGGCCGGTGTCCGGCAGCGGGACAGCGTGCCAGCGCGCCTCGGCGGTCCAGGCGTTGTGGGGAACGTGGAAGACGACCTCGGGGTCGTTCAGGACGTTGCCGGGATGGAACCTGCCGATCCCGCGCACGAGCGCGGACGAGAGGTAGGTCAAGGTGACCGGAGCGGCGCCGTCGTTCCGGGCAGAGGTGTGCCAGCGCAGGACACCGGTGCCCTGGTCGGCGGTGATGCGGACCTCGACCACCAGACCCGTGTCCGGATCGGCCTGACGCACCAGCAGACTGCCGCGTTCATCCACGTCGACGGTGTCGGGCCGCAGCCGTCGGGAGGTGGAGTGGTGCTGGTGGCGCGAGCTGGCGTGGGCTCCGGTCGTCGACTCGCCGATCTGGGCAACCTCCACGAGCAGGCCGCCGACCGGCTTGTCGGCCGCGGACGTGAGGGAGTCGACATCGGGCCGGCCCTTGGGCCGGATCGCCAGCAGGGACACGGGTTCATCGGGAGCGACGCGGAGGTCCAGGGTCACCTGGCCGAGCGTGACCGAGCGGACGTCAGCGGAGGTGGATGCGGTGTTGTCGGCCATACAGCCGACGCTAGGGCCGCAGCGGTGCTGGGTGGTGTCGATGCATCAGGGCTGACCGGTGCTGGTCGGTCGTAGGACACTCGACTGGTCGTGCCGGGGCATGACGGCGCAGCCGTCAGGCTCCAGGGCCGTGTCCGGCGAACGCCGCGTCGCGCCAACGCTGTCCGAAGCGTTCGGTCGTGTATGCGAGTTCGTACGACTTGCGGGCAAGGCTGCCCGCCCCGGTAACCACGTCGCGGTCCAGACTGGCCAGCACCCCGCTCAACGCAACCGCGTCGCCGGGCGGGTAGAGCCACCCGTTGACGCCGTCGTCCACGATG
This sequence comes from uncultured Actinomycetota bacterium, assembly GCA_963724495.1. GTDB lineage: Bacteria > Actinomycetota > Actinomycetes > Propionibacteriales > DAIQRJ01 > CAVRUZ01. The sequence continues at coordinate 511,330 of CAVRUZ010000002.1, forward strand.
CCGAGGAGACCTCCGACCGCGCTCCCGATCACCGGCCGTGCCCTGGCGAATGCCTCGATCGCCACCAGCCCAAAAGGCTCCGGCTGGTCAGAGGGGACGATCACCACGTCCGCGTCGTCGATGTAGATCGACGGGTCGGCGACCTCACCCACCACGGTGACCGAGTCGGGCCGGTCCAGAGCGGAGACCAGGGCTGGCACATCGACAGACTCGCCGCTCAGGGGTGGACCGCCGAGGACAGTGAGATGCCCCGGTGCGTCGGCGATCCCCCATGCGTCGAACAGGGTGCGATGGCCTTTCCAGCCATTCCACCGACTGGCCACGACGTACCGCAGCTCGCCGACGCGCCCCTCGAGGGACGTCACCCGTTGAGGTTCCGGCGTGGCGTTCACCACAATGACCGTGCGCCGCCGCAGGTCCGCGGGCAGCGCGCTGGTCACCGCTTCCGAGACGGCCAGCAGCGTGTGGCATGTCCGGGCGGCGACCGCCAGCACGTGGGCTTCCGGCCCTGCCCAGATCTCCTGGAAGTGCGCGATCACCCTCGGGACGCGGGCCATTCGGGCCGCCGGTGCCCCGAGCAGTGCGGCACTGGTGGTGCAGTACACGACATCGGGACGAGCGGCGCGCAACCGCCGGACCAGCTGCGCGACCTGGCTCGCCAGGCGCACCATCCCGCGCGGGTTGCGGTAGGCCCGGCGCATGATGGGCAGCGCCACGTGTCGCGCCGCGATTCCGGACCTCTCCAAGGTGTTGCACAGTGCGAGCTCGTCCGGGGAGTGGGTGAGATCGTTCGGCAGCCAGACCTCGACATCGAAGGTTTCATCGACCGCTTGGAGCATCTCCAGCAGCATGCGGTCGGCGCCGTAGAGCTCGTCCGACGGGTGCAGGAAGATCAGCCGCTGGGACTTGGCGGTCATGACAGCGAACCGGCCTGGTGTCCCTGGTCGTTGTCGCTAGTCCGTGCGGGCCGGTCACCGGCAGGGTCTGCGTCCCGGGGCCGAAGACGTTCTGCAGCCGAGGGTTCCAAACTATCGATTCTTGGCTGTGGCGCTGCCGAAGATCCTCGTTTTTGCCTTGACCAAGGTGTCGTAATGCCGCGCAACGGTTCGCTTCAAGGCATTGCCCTTGTCGGGTGACCAACCGGTCGTGCGGGCCGTCACGGACCCTTCCGGGACCAGCTCGTAGGCGTAGGTCGCGATCGACTTCCGGGTGACACCGGGCGGGAGCGACATCTTCTTGAACCCGTGGAACGTGTGGGCATCGGTGAGCATCAGCACGCCGCGGTTGAACAGCGGCTCGATACCGACGGGCTCGTCTTCCTGCCGGGCCTTGATCATCAGCCGGCCGTCGTACTCCTTCTTCCAGTCCTTGTTCAGGTACACGAGAATGTTGAGCGTACGCAGCCAGTCCGGATGCAGCGGGTGCATGTTGAAGTCGACGTGGGTGTCCAAGAAGCCGCCGTCGCCGCTCTGGTGGAACCCTCCTCCGTGGAAGGCCGGATCCACGAACAGGTCCTTGCCGGTGAGCTTGCCGATGAACTGCTTGAACTCGTCGGACAGCAGAGCGTCGTAGAAGGCTCTCGAGGTCGGACCCTGCTCGGCGACGCTCGACAGCTCCCGCTTCTCACCGAACATGTAGTCGCGGGACTTCGGCATCGCGTCGGGCGACGGGAATTCCGCCAGGAGCCCTTCTGCGACATCCACGTCGAGGAAATCGTCGATCACCAACAGCGGAAACGGGGATGCGTTGTGAAACTCTGCTGAGAGGCTTTCACCTTGGCCGACCCACGACTTGAACATGCGCGGAGCATAGCCGAGCAGTCTGGGCCGGTGCTGCCCTCTCGCGGGCAGCGCGGCCAGGTCCTGTCCGGCCCGTGACCGTCCCGGCCCGGGTTCCTGAGCTGCTGTCAGGCTTGATCTGCGAGCCGATCGCGAGTCCAGGCTCCTCGGTTGGCGTAGCGTCCCTTTGGGACGCGGCGTACTCCTCGGCACCGTGAAACGCAGGAGAATCAGCTTGAGATCTGTCGTTGGGGGCACGTGATGTCGGAGCAGGGGGGCCCACGCGGCTTCAGGGACGCACACTCGCGGCTGCGGCATGTCCAGAAGAGCGCCAAGGGTGGCCCGCCTTACTCCTTGTTCGTCAACAGGCCGCTCGGACGGTTGATCGCAGCCGCGGCGTATCAGGTGAACCTCACGCCCAACCAGGTCACCTATCTCAGCGCCGCGCTCACCGCAGCCGGGCTGATCGTCTTGTCGTTGGCTCCGGCCACCTGGCTGACCGGGATCCTGGTCACCTGCTGCCTGGCCCTTGGCTATGCATTCGACTCCGCCGACGGTCAGCTGGCGAGGCTTCGTGGCGGAGGCAGCTTCGCCGGGGAGTGGCTCGACCACATGATCGATTCGGTCAAGGTCGCCGCGATTCACGTTGCGGTCCTGATCAGCCTGTACCGCAACTTCGATCTGCCGCATGGCTGGCTGCTCGTTCCACTCGGATTCACGGTCGTGTCGAGCGTGCACTTCTTCGGAATGATCCTGGTCGACCTGATGGTGCGTATCCATCGCGCCACGGTTGGGGCCCCGGCACCGCCGCGAGCCCCGGCCGAAATGCTCAAGACCCTGCTGAAGCTGCCTACCGACTACGGGATCTTGTGCCTGACCTTCCTGTTGCTCGGGGCCCACCAGGTGTTCTTCGGGACCTACACCGTGCTGGCAGTGGCAACCGGCGGGTACACCGTGCTGGTCGCAGGAAAGTGGCGTCGCGACGTCCTAGCCCTGGACGCGGAGCGGCGGGCGGGACGCACGGTTCCGACGCCATAGCGGGCCGCGCCCAAACACTTGGCCGAATCGCTGCGGAGAAGGCGGACGTCAGCGGTGGCGGTTGGCGGCGTTGAAGATGAAGTTGACGCAGACGATCCCGATCCACACGACCAGGATGCCGATCAGCGGGTTCAGGCCGCCTGCGTTCGCCGCGATGGCGGTGAGCGGAATGCCCACGCCGAGCGAGACGATCGCCAGGGCCAACTGCGGACCGGAACCCGCTTGATGTGCGGGCGGCGGAGGCGGCGTGGCCTGGACGGGCAAGCGGCGTTCGCGCAGTTCGGCCTCGACCTTGTCGGCCAGCGACTCGGCCAGGGCGTCGTGGTACTGCGGGCCGAGTTCCTGCGCAGCCTGGGCGGTGGCGCGCACATCGGCGGCCAGGTCGGACGGCAGCCCGCGCCGCGCGCCTGGCGCGCCGGATTGCGGGTGGGAACTGGACATGAGCGAACTGTAGGCCGAAAGGGGTCATCAGGCGCCAGGTATCGCCCTGACGCGACCCCGAGCGGCACTCGCGGCCTCCGGCACGCGGGGTGTGACGCACGGCTACATCCGACCCATTCCCTGATCCCCGAAATGGCCGCCCCAGCGGCAGCCCTTTGACAGACTCCACCGATGCGGCTGAAGCGGACGGCTAGGGCAGCAGGGTGATCCGGTTGTGGCGGTACGCCCTGCTGCTCGCCCCCTTCCGGGCTGCCGCGATCGGCCTGCTCGCCGTCGCCCAAGGCTTGCTCCTGATCGCTGCGCCGCTAATGCTGGGACAGGTTGTCGGGCAGCTCCCTGGTCTGTCGGAGGCCCGCCTGTCCGGTGGTCTGGTCGCCTTGTTGGTGGCGCTGTTGCTGGTTCTCCCGCTGACCAACATCCTGGGCCTGCTGGGCGGCGTGTTGATCGAGTCGATCGATGGACTGGGCGAACGGGACGTCATCGTGCGCACAGGTCAGGGACCTGCCCGCCGGCCTTCCCTTGCGACGTTGGACGACCGGCAACTGTTGTCGGACCTCGAGAACGTCCGCGGCCGGCAGTGGGAGATCCAGGCCGGACTGCAGGTGGCGTTGAACAACGTCGTCTCGATGCTGGTCGGTGTGGCGGGGTCGTGCGTCACCCTCGGCTTGATGCTGCGTTGGTGGGCTCCGCTGCCCTTGCTGGTCGGTATGGCCATTCAGGCTGTCGCGGTGAGGCAGACGATGCACAAGCAGATGGACGCCTGGGGAGGGCAGAGCGAACAGGCCAAGCACGCCCGCTACGCCTTCAGTCTCGGCATGGGTCTGGCAGCGACCGAGGTTCGCGTGTTCGGTCTGTCGGAGTTCCTCCGTGGGCGCTACTGGAACCGCATCACCGAGGCATGGCGCCCGTACTGGCGACAACGCCGCAACGGCACGGTCCTCGACGTGACGAGCGGGAGCGTCCGTGCGCTGACGAGTCTGGTCGCGGTGTTCGTGGCCTACCGGATGTTCCAGCAGGGCACGCTCTCGTTGGGATCGTTCACGACCTCACTTGCCCTCGTGGTGACGCTCGCGGGGGCCGACACGTGGAGTTTCGCGATGCTGGAACGCGCGGGCTCCACTCTGCGGTGGCTGGAGGGACTCAGCCCCGGTGGCCCGCTGCGCGGCCTCGACGATCCGGCCGGCATGCGGGAGAACAGACTGCAACCGGCGCGCGGTCCAGGCGACGCCGTGCCTGTAGGTGGGTCCGGTGGTCAAGGTCCGTCGGTCGTCTTCGACGACGTGACGTTCGCCTACCCCGGCGCGGACCGGCCCGTGCTCGAAGGACTCACGCTGGAGTTGCCTGCCGGCGCGGCGGTGGCGTTGGTGGGCGTGAACGGTGCCGGCAAGTCGACGCTGGTGAAGCTCCTGGCCGGTGGCTACCGCCCCGGCCGCGGCCGGGTGCTGGTCGACGGCGTGGACCTGGCGACGCTCGACGACGAGGCGCTCGCGGCCTGGCAACGTCGAGTGGCACCTATCACCCAGGACTTCGTCCGATTCCCGCTCACCGCAGGCGACAACGTGGAACTCGGCGGCGGGCGGCTGTGGTCCGGCCGGATCGAGGCGGGTGACTGGCCGCCGACCACGGCCCTCGACGCGGTCGCGGAACGGGGCGGACTGACCGATCTCGTGGACCGGTTCCCAGCAGGCTGGGCCACTCCGCTCGACAAGACGCTGCCGGGAGGACGGGACCTGTCCGGTGGTGAGTGGCAGCGGATCGCGCTGGCGCGGGCGCTGCGTGCCGTGGACCTGGGGGCCGGGGTCCTGGTGCTGGACGAACCCGCTGCTGCGCTGGACGTCCGGTCCGAGGCACGGCTGGTCGGTCACTATCTCGGGCTCGCGAGCACGGTGACGTCGTTGGTGATCTCCCACCGGTTCTCCGTTGTGCGCCCGGTCCCCTCGATCTGCGTCCTCGAATCGGGCCGCATCGTCGAGCAGGGCTCTCATGCGGAGCTGATGGCGAGGGGCAGTCGCTATTCCGCGATGTTCACCGTGCAGGCGGGGCGATATCTCGACGCAGCGGAGACCACGCCATGACCGCGGTGCGGGTGATCTGGCTGTCGATCGCCACCGCGTTCCGTGCCGACCCGATGCTCACGTCGTTGCTCTGCCTTTCCACTGCCGTCTCCGCGATCACGGCGCCGTTGGCGATTCTCGGCATCAGCCTCCTGGTGACGGCGGCGGCGGACGGCACTTCGCTCGTGCCGGGGCTCGCCCTGCTGAGCGGGTCGCTGGTCGGCTTCTCGATTGTCAACGGTCTTGCCTTCAACGCGGTCGACACGGTTGACGACAAGGTGTCGCGCTACGTGCACCACGACCTCATGCGCATGGCCTCGGAGGTACCCACGATCGCGCACCACGAGAACCCGGAACTCGCCGACCGGATGTCGATGCTCGAGCGCGACGCCCACCAGCTCGGTGGCGCCTATCGCATGCTCGCCATGGTCGGGGCGGTTGCGGGCACGGCAACGGTCGTCGGGCTGCTGTGGACGGTGCACCCGCTGATGTGCCTCCTTCTGGTGATCGCGCTGGTTCCGTCGGTGCTAGAGGGGCGCGGCGAGTCCGTCCGACATCAACTGTGGCTGGCCAACGAGCGGCACCGACGGGTGGCCCACCGGCTCATGGAGGTGTTGTCGAATCCACGGAACGGCCTGGAGGTTCGCTGCTTCGGTCTCATAGCCCCGTTGGTCGAGGTGGCCGCATCGTCTCTCAGCCTGCGACAACGGCCGTGGATGGCAGCGACCCGGCGCTTCGCCCTGCTGACCGGGTTGTCGTGGGTGCTCTTCGGCGTTGCCTACGCCGCGTGCGTCGCCTGGACGTTGATGGAGTTTCGTGCCGACCGGACTGGGCTGGGCGCCATGACGCTCGTCCTGCTCGTCGGACCCCAGATCGTCACGACGGGTCAGACGATCAGCTCCAGCGTGCAAATGGTCGCCAGCAGCCTGAACACCTTCGGCCGCTACCAGTGGCTTCGCCGGTTCGCCGCCGCCAACTCCTGGTCGGAGAGCACGACGCAGCCGCCCGAACGGCTCCACGACGGCATCAGCCTCGAGCATGTCGACTTCGCCTACCCCACGACCGAGGAGGGAGAGCCCGCGTCGAGCCTGGTGTTGCGCGACGTCTCCTTGCGGCTGCCCGCGGGGAGGACGATCGCCTTCGTGGGGGAGAACGGCGCCGGCAAGTCGACGCTGGTCAAGTTGCTGGCCCGGATGTACGACCCGGTCGCGGGGCGAGTGCTCGTCGACGGCGTGCCGATGACCGACCTGGAACCCGTCGCGTGGCGGGCCAGAATCTCTGCCGGGTTCCAGGATTTCGCCAGCCTGGAGTTCGTCCTGCACGAGTCGGTGTCGGTCGGCGACCTGACTCGACAAGACGATCGGTCGCTGATTCGGAGGGCGGTGTCGGCGGGGCAGGCCGACTCGGTGGTGGCTTCCCTGGACGCGGGGTTGGACACCCAGCTCGGGTCCGGCTTCGAGGATGGAGTGGGGCTGTCCGGTGGGCAGTGGCAGCGCATCGCCCTGGCGAGGGCGTTCATGCGGGAACGCCCGCTGCTGATGTTGCTCGACGAACCGACGGCGGCTCTGGATCCTGAAGCAGAACAGGCGATCTACCAGCAGTACGGCGATACGGCTCGCGCGCTGGCACGCGAGACCGGTGCCGTCACCGTGCTGGTCTCCCACCGGTTCTCCACCGTCCGCATGGCTGACCTGATCGCCGTGGTCGCGGACGGTCGGATCGCCGAAGTGGGGTCACACACAGAGCTGATGCAGGCCGGCGGCTCGTACGCCCAGCTGTTCGAGCTGCAGGCCGGGGCCTACCGCTGACCGCAGCCACAGCGCGAGCCTGCCGAGGCTCGGGGCGGCGTCACAGCAGCCAGCCGTTGGTCTCGGCGATCCGGACGGCTTCGGCGCGGGTGGCGGCGCCGGTCTTGCCGATGGCCGCGGAGAGGTAGTTGCGGACCGTTCCCTCGGAGAGGAACAGCTCTCGCGCGAGCTGGCTCACGGTGCCGCCGCCGCGGGCGGCCCTGAGTACCTCGGTCTCCCGCTCGGTGAGGGTGCTGGGGCCGGTGGCCAGCGTCTCGGCCGCCAGAGCGGGATCGACGACCCGGAGCCCTGCGTGCACGCGGCGTACGGCATCGGCGAGCTCCCGGGCGGGAGTGTCCTTGACGACGAACCCACTCGCGCCGGCCGCCATCGCCCGGCGCAGATAGCCCGGGCGACCGAACGTCGTCACCATCAGCACCCTGACATCCGGCAGCTCGGCCCGCAGGGCAGTGGTGGCGGTGATGCCGTCGGCGCCCGGCATCTCGACGTCGAGCAGCGCAACATCCGGTCGGTGCTCGCGGGCGGCCGCGACCACCTCGTCACCTCTGCTGACCTGGGCCACCACCTCGAGGTCGTGCTCCAGCCCGAGCAGCGCTGCCAGCGCGCCGCGGACGAGCGCCTGGTCGTCGGCCAGCAGGACCCGGATCATCTCGTCGCCTTGGCCGGGCCCGCGCCGGCTGCTGCGAGGCCGGATCGGCGCGCGCGTCCGGGGCTGCGCTGGACGCTGATGCGGACGCCGCAACCGGAAGCGGATGCTGCCTCGGTACTGGCTGCCAGTCCGCTGGCAGGTCAGCTCGCACCTCGAAGCCCTTCGTCAGCGTCGACGCCACCGTGAGCGACCCGCCGGCCTCGCTGATCCGGGCTCTGAGCCCTGTCAGTCCCTGCCCACACGGCTGGGCGTCAACGCTGTGGCCGCCGCCGTCGTCGGTCACGCTGATGGAGCGTTCGGTCACGCGGACCCAGCAGTTCGACGCGCCGGAATGCCTGACGACGTTGGTGACGCCTTCACGCAGCACCCAGCCGAACAACGTCGAGGCACCGTCGGCCACGTCGTCCACCGAACCGGGCAGGTGCGGCTCGATGCCGGCGGCGACGAGCGCCGATCGGGCGTGGACGAGCTCCCGGCTGAGGGTGACCTCCTTCGAGCCGGAGATCGTCGCGCGCACGTCGGCAAGGGCACTGCGGGCGAGGCGCTCGATGTCGGTCACCTCGGCAGCGACCCGGCCGGGTTCCCGGTCTGCGAGCAGCCTGGCCAGCTCGGCTTTCATCACGATCACCGTGAGGGAGTGGCCGAGGATGTCGTGCAGGTCGCGGGCCATTCGCTCGCGCTCGTTGGCGATCGCGAGGTCGGTCATCTGCGCGCGGACGCGCTCCAGCTGGATGCTTCGCTCGCGTGCCCGCTGGCCGAGGAGCATCGCCGCAACAGCGAGCACCAGGCCGAGCAGGGTTCCGGAGACGTTGCTGCGGTCCTCTGGTCGCAGGACATAGGTGGTCACCGTCAGGGCGGCGGCGATCGTCACCACGGCCATCGCCAGGCGCATCGGCAGGACCGCGATGCTGGCGGCTGCGATGTAGACCGCGAACACCAGGGCGTCCGCGTGCAGCGCCGGCACCGTCACGAGGCCGAGCAACCCGAGGACAACGATCACGAACAGGGCCGAGGCAATCCTCGGTCTTCTCTCCGAGTCGACCGATTCGCGGTAGGAACCACGGAAGCCGCGGCTGATCGTCACCAGGTAGAGGGTGGCGAACGCGAGCGTTGCCGCCACCGTGGAGACGCCCACAACCGTCGTGACGTCCTGCAGACCCTGGACCAGGGGCTCGATGAGGAAGACGAGCCACACGCCGACGAGGAGGGTGGCCTGCCAGCGGGTGAACAACCGCCGCCCGCCGGCAGGCACCTCGGTCTCGCTCGTGGCCACGTCGCCAGCCTAGGTCGGGATCAGACGCGGGCGGTGTCGCGACGGAACCGCCAGGCGGCGCCGGCGACGAACACCACGGTCCAGGCGAGCACGTTGACGATGGCACCCAGTCCCAGATCGCCTGTGAGCGGCGCGTGGGTGATCGCTCCGACGCCGTACATCGGAGTGAACCTCGCGATCGTGGCGAACGTGTGTCCCATCGAGTCGAGCGGCACGAACAGTCCGCCCAGGAAGGCCATCAGGGCGAGCGCGGGCCCGAGAATCTGCATCGCGTTCTGGCTGGGGAGCAGGTATCCCATGAACAGGCCGAAGGCCGCGAACACGATCGAGCAGATCCAGCACAGCGCTGCTGCGAGGAGCCAGCGGCCCAGGGGTAGGTCCGCGCCGAAGACCTCGCCGACGATGTTGGTCACCAGCACCGATGCCAGGCCGGTCGCCATGGCCGCGATGGCCTTGAGCGAGATGTAGGAGATGGGGTGCAGGGGAGTCAGCCGCAACTGGCGGCTCCAGCCGGCCGCGCGCTCGATCGAGACCGCCGCCCCGCCGGACGTCACCGCGATCATCGCGCCGTAGGCCGCCATGCTGATGAGGATGTAGGCCGTGACGTTGCCATGGCCAGCCGACTGCGTGCGGTAGCTGTCGGCCGACCCGAACATCACGAAGAACAGCGGCGGCATCAGGATCGTGAAGATGATCGAGCGCTTGTTGCGTAGAACCCGCTTCAACTCGATGCCGAGGAGGGTCGTGTTGAAGCCGCCGAACGGCGGGGCGGTCCGGCGTTGCAGTTCGCCGGCCACCGAAACGCGAAGGGCCTCGGTGCGTCTGGCCGAAGCCGAGGTGGGCGCGTAGGGCACAGCGGTGGAGGTCGTGGTGCTCATGGGCTACTTCCTGTCCAGGGAATCATCAATGAGGTAAGGGATTTCCGTGGCGTCGGCGTCGGCGTCGCTGAGGTGAGGTCGAGGAACGCCTGCTCGAGGTTGCGCGAGGTGATCTCGAGGTCGCGGGCGTCGGTCTCGGTCAACAGCCACCGCGCCACGGCATCGGAGTCGTCGGAGTGCACCAGTACCGAGTCGCCGCGCACCTCGACCGAGTCGACCTGGGGGAGGGCGGCCAGGCGGGCCGCGTCGGCATCGACCAGCGTGGCCCGCACGGTCCGGCCGGACGCGAGGTTCTTGATCTGCGCGGACGTCCCGTCGGCGACGATCCGGCCGCGCTGCATCAGCACGATCCGGTCGGCGTACTCGTCGGCCTCCTCCAGGTAGTGGGTGGCGAAGAGAATCGTCCGGCCCCGCTCGGCATCCCGCCGGATCGACGTCCAGAACGCCCGCCTGCCCTCCACGTCCATTCCGGTGGTCGGCTCGTCCAGGACCACCAGCATCGGGTCGGAGACCAGCGCCATCGCGAACCGCAGTCGCTGCTGCTGACCGCCCGAGCACTTGGTCACCCGTCGGTTCCCGATCTCGGAGATCCCGGCGCGGGCCATCACCGAGTCGATGTCGGCGTGCGCCGCGAACACACTGGCGGTCAGCCGCACGGTCTCGCGCACCGTGAGATCCGGGAGCAGCCCGCCGTTCTGCATCACCGCGGAGACGAGCCCGTGGCTGATCGCCAGTTCGGGGGCCAGGCCGAACACGTGCGCCGACCCGGAGTCGGGACGACTGAGTCCGAGCACCATGTCGATCGTGCTGGTCTTGCCCGCTCCGTTGGGGCCGAGGAACGCCACCACTTCGCCGGGAGCGATCGTGAGGTCGAGGTTGTCGACGGCACGCACGGAACCGAAGCTCTTGGACACTCCGGCGAGGCGGATGGCGTCTATCGGCGGGGCCGCGCCGTGGCCGGTGGCCGTCGCGGTGTCGGACGCAGATGTTTGCGGGAAGGCGTCCTGCCGGGATGTGCCGGGAGCAGTGGACGCGTCGAGGGAGGTCGCTGTCATGCCAAGCAGCGTGTCCTGACGAAGCCGATCGCGCCGCTGTGCCTCGTCACCTTCGCGGGCTGACATCTGTCACGTTCGCGCAGCAGCTGCGAAGAGGCTCGCGCCAGACATGCAGCCGCACTGTTCGCGCGCCGCGGATAGCCGCACATGTCCGGATCTGCGGCCTTGGCCGTGCATGTTTGGCGCGTATCGAGGCCGGCGGGTGCGGCTAGTGCTGCAACCCCAGGCGTGCCTGCAGGCGCAACAACGGGGCAGGTGCCCACCAGTTCAACCGGCCGAGCAGCGTCATCGTCGCGGGCACGAGCAGCATCCGCACCAGCGTGGCATCGATGAAGACCGCAACGGCCAGCGCGACGCCGGTCTGCTTCACGACCAGCAGCTCGCCGAAGATGAAGCCGGAGAACACGATCACGACCAGCGCCGCTGCGCAGGTGATGATGCGACCGGTGTTCTGCAGGCCGTGCCGCACAGCTGCGTTCGTCGTCTCGCCGGCGCGGTGGTGGTCGAGTATCCGGGCGAGCAGGAACACCTCGTAGTCCATCGACAACCCGAACCCGAACGCGAGCATCAGCACCGGGACGGTCGACTCGACGCCGCCGGCAGGCGTGTAGTCCAGCAGGCGGGTGAGGTGGCCGCCGGTGAAGATCCAGGACACGATGCCGAGGCTGGCTCCCAGGGACAGCGCGTTCATCAGCAGTGCCTTGATCGGGATCAGTAGCGAGCCGGTCATGGCGAACAGCAACACGCCGGTCGCGACGACCACCAGGCCGAGCGCGAGCGGTGCACGGTCGACCATGGCTTGGGTGAAGTCAGCCAGCAGGGCGGCCGGGCCGGTGACCAGGCCGTCCTGTCCGTCGGGCGGGTTGTCGCGGAGCTCCTGTACGAGTTCGCGCGACTGGTCGGAGAGCGGGTCCCCGCCAGACCGTAGGGAGACGAGCTGGAACGGCGGGTTGCCGTCCGCAGCCTCGAACGCGCGTACCGGGTCGACGCCGGTGACCTGATCGAGCTCGCCGGCAGCTTGTGCGTAGCTCGCTGCCTCCGCGCTGGTGGCATCAGGGAGGACGACCTGCACGTCGGAAGCGCCGGCGAGGGGGAATCGGTCGTCGATCTCCTCGATCACCTGCCGGACCGGGTCGTCTGCCGGGAGCAGCCCGACGCCGGAGGCGGTCAGCCGGAAGTTCGTCAGCGGCAGGCACAGGGTCAGCAGCACGAGCGTGACCGCCACGACCCAGAGCAGGGGGCGACGCTGCACGAGGGCGCCAAGCCGCGAGAACACACCGTGTGGTGGAGCGATGTCACCCACCCGCCGCAGCACGTGGCGCAGTCCGGGAACGCGGTACAACGACCCCGGTCTGACCAGCCGCTGACCGAACAGCGCGAGCATCACCGGCGTGGCGAAGATCGCTACGAGCATCGCCACGATCACGACGCTGATGGAGGCGGCGCCGATCGCCCGCAGGATCGATGCTTCGAACACCAGCATGCCGCCGACGGAGATCGTGACCGTGATCCCGGAGAACAGCACCGTCCGCCCGGCGGTGGCCACGGTTCGGCCGATGGCGGCGATCAGCTGTTCGCGGTCGGGCGAGGCTCCCGCAGGCAGATCCCGTCGGACCTCCTCGCGGAACCTGCTGACCATCAGCAGGCCGTAGTCGATGCACAGGCCGAGGCCGAGAACCGACACCACGTTGACGACTGTCGCGTCGAGGTCGAGGAAGGTGGAGAACACGAACAGTGAGGCAAGGGCACCGGCTATCGAGGCGATGGCGCCCACGATCGGCATGCCCGCCGCGATGAACCCGCCGAACACCAGGGCCATCACCAGCAGGCTGACCGGAAGCGCGATCCCCTCGCCGGTTCGCAGGTCCTTCTCGATCTGTCCGGTGATGGCTTCGACCAGCAGGTCGACACTCGTGATCCCGGCGGTGCTGCCGGGTACGTCGTCCGCGATGGCGAGCAGGTCGTCCTCCACGGCAAGGCGAGCGGCCTCGCCCTCCTCTTCGCCGAGGTCGGGCTTGAGCGTCACCGAGACCAGCAGAGCGTTGCCGTCGGAGGCGATCAGAGCCTTGCCGGCCTCGCCGTCGTAGGGGGTGCCGACCTGGAGGACGTCGGGATCACTCCGGAGGTCCTTCGCCGAGGCCTGGACCGCAGTCCGGGTGGCGGTTGCGGAGGGGTCGACATGGTCCAGCAGGAGCGTGGTCGTTCCGCCCGTGCCTTCGGCGTCGTTGATCATGTTCAGGGCCTGGACTGCCTCGCCGGACACTTGGGGCGCGCCGGAGGTCAATCTCTCGAACAGGGAACCGGTGCCGAAGGCTCCCGCGGCGAGGGCGAAGGCGAGCAGCACTGCCGCCACCCAGACCGCACCCACGATGCGGGCGTTGCGGGCGCAGAACCGGCCGGCGGAGTCGAGTCTCGACAGCCGCTGCCGGCGGTGGGCGCCGGGCACCCGGGCAGGGGCAGTCTGGGTCGAAGTTGACATGGGACGGCGGCTCAGGCCGGTTGCTCGAGGAACGCGTACGTCGACAAGACGAGTCGCGTGGTGACGGCAGCCACGAGCGCGGCGCCGAGGAGATGGAGACCCACGAGGGCGATCGGCAGCGACGTCGCGTACTGGACGGCGCCGATCAGTCCCTGCGCCAGTTGGACAGCGAGGGTGATGACCGACCAGCGACGCAGCTCGGCGTCCCCGATGGCGAACGCAGCGGCCACCGTCCCAATCGACAGCCCCACCAGAAGGCAGACGAGGTCGGCGTGCAGCTGACTGGTGGCCAGCGGGCTCAAGCCGTTACGCGCCGCACCGGAGTCGCCGGCATGCGGGCCGCTGCCAGTGACGACGGTGCCGGTGGCCAGCACGGCCACGGTCAGAACGGCCACACCGCCGACCAGCCAGGAGATCGAGCGGGGGAGCGCCCGGCGCCCGAGGGACCGCCCTCGACGGACCCGGTTCAGGAAGACCACGCAGAGCGCGATGAGCGCGGGCGACAACAGGAAGTGCAGGCTCACCACCCACGGGTTGAGCCCAGTCAGGACGGTGATGCCGCCCATGACCGCCTGGGCCGGCACGGAGAGCGCGACGAAGAAGGCGAGAACGGCCACGCCGCGATCCCGCCGCCACCGGGTCAGTGCGAGCGCGAAGTTCACGACCACGATCGAGAGCCAGGAGCACACCGATCAGCCGGTTGCCGAACTCGATCGCACCGTGCAGGCCGAGATCGGGGTGCGACACCAGGGACGTCTCGGTGCACCGCGGCCAGGTGGGGCACCCGAGCCCCGAACCGGTGAGCCGCACGGCGCCACCGGTGACCACGATGGCGATGTTGCCGACGAGGCTCGCCCAGGCGGTGACCCGCAGGGCGGCGCCCGGCGCCCTCTCCATGAGATCCGGTAGGTCCGGCGGCGTGCCGACGGTCAGGCCACCGCCGGTCGGCGGGATAGGGGAGGCCGGCATGTCAGCCGAGCACTTGGGCGAGCGTCGGCGCGCTCCGGTCCTTGTGGGAGAGGCGGGAGAGGTCGGCGGGGTCGATCTCGAGGGGCCACCGGATGCCCAGTGCAGGATCCAGGGGTGACACCGCGAGCCCCGCACCCGGGACCCACTCGCTGGTGAAGCAGTAGACGTACTGGGTGGGGCTGGGTGAGGTCGACTGGAAGCCGTTGCACACACCTTCCGGAACCAGAACCTGGTCACCCGGCTGGAGGACCTGCTGCACGACGGCTCCTCGCGTCGGCGAGTCGGCCCGCGTGTCGATCCAGGCGCCGTAGGCGGTGCCGTGGGCGATGGCGACGACCTTGGTCATCGGCTCGGCATGCATCCCGCGGATCGCGCCAGGCACGGTCTCGGTCACGTTGATCTGCTGGAAGGGCGGCAACTCGATTCCCACCCCGGCGAACGCAGATGCCCGGAAGAACTCGCGGACGGCCCCTCGGTCCTCGATCACCTGCTTCATCCGGATCAGTCGGAGGCCGGGGATCTCCGTGCCGGACGCGTCGAACTCGATGATCTGGAACACCGGGCAACGGTACCGAGGGCGAGCCGTAGGTTGGTCGCCGATCTCCGGCGCGCCCTGCCGACACGCCGCCGCTGTGGGGCACCGATCGGAGGTTGCAGGTTAGGCAAGCCTTCGTTGCGGCCGTTTGGGTAAATACGCAACGATGGCATAGTGAAAACGATCGACGTGCAGGAGCGACCCCGTGACGGGGTCTCTTCGAGCGCGCCGACGCCCGGCTCCAGGCAGGTGAACGTCCGTGCCGGCGGGGATCCCGGTGACCAGTTCGACCATGGCACCCGCGAGCGCGTGGCCAGGGCGCTGTTGCTGGAACGGGCCGTCACCGCGTCGGCCATCTCGACCGAGCTGGGCCTCACCGCCGCCGCGGTCCGTCGTCACCTGGACGCGCTCGAAGCAGACGGACTGGCCGAGCCGTACGAACTGCTCGCCACCGGTCAGCGTGGCCGTCCCGCCCGAGCCTTCCGGCTCACCGAAGCGGGACGCGATCGCTTCCCCGACGGCTATGAGGACCTCGCGCTGTCAGCGATGCGCTTCCTCGGCGCCAACGGCGGCCAGCAGGCGGTGGACGCGTTCGCCCGCAAGCACGCCGAGCGGCTGGAGCGAAGGCTCGGCGACTGGGCCTCCCGACCGGCCCCGACAGAGACCGACGCAACCGGCACTGCCGACTCGGAGGCTCCCAGCGACGACGTGCTCGCCGCCAGGTTCGCCGAGGCACTGACCCAGGCCGGGTACCCGTCCTCGGTCCGGCCCGTCGGCACCGGCGTGCAGCTGTGCCAGCACCACTGCCCGGTCGCCCACATCGCCACCGCCTTCCCGCAGCTGTGCGAGGCGGAGACCGAGGTGTTCGCCCAGATCCTCGGGCGGCACGTCCAGCGTCTCGCCACGATCGCGCACGGCGACGGGGTCTGCACAACCCACATACCGGCACGACCCGAGACCGCAAGCCCCCGAAGCACCTCACCCGAACCTCTTGAAACGCCTGATACCGGCTCCGCCGGACGGAAGGACATCTCTCGATGACCGTCACCGACAAGCTGCAGAGCACCGACGCCACCGTGCCCGTGGCCGACAGCAAGGCCGAGCAGGACCGCACGATCGACGCCCTCGGTCGCTACAAGTTCGGGTGGTCCGACTCCGACGTCGCCGGAGCCTCCGCCCAGCGCGGGCTCAGCGAGGCAGTGGTCAGGGACATCTCCGGCAAGAAGGACGAGCCGGAGTGGATGCTGAAGCGCCGCCTGCGCGGGCTCCAGCTGTTCGACCGCAAGCCCATGCCCGCCTGGGGATCCGACCTGTCCGGCATCGACTTCGACAACATCAAGTACTTCGTCCGCTCCACCGAGAAGCAGGCCGCCAGCTGGGACGACCTGCCGGCAGACATCAAGAACACCTACGACCGGCTCGGCATCCCCGAGGCGGAGAAGCAGCGCCTGGTCTCGGGTATCGCGGCCCAGTACGAGTCGGAGGTCGTCTACCACAAGATCAACGAGGAGCTGGAGAAGCAGGGCGTCATCTTCCTCGACACCGACACCGGCCTGAAGGAGCACCCCGAGCTGTTCGAGGAGTACTTCGGCACGGTGATCCCGGTCGGCGACAACAAGTTCGCCTCGCTGAACACCTCGGTCTGGTCGGGCGGCTCGTTCATCTACGTGCCGAAGGGCGTGCACGTCGAGATCCCGCTGCAGGCCTACTTCCGGATCAACACCGAGAACATGGGCCAGTTCGAGCGCACGCTGATCATCGTCGACGAGGGCGCCTACGTGCACTACGTCGAAGGCTGCACGGCGCCGATCTACAGCTCCGACTCGCTGCACTCCGCCGTGGTCGAGATCATCGTGAAGAAGGGCGCTCGCTGCCGCTACACGACCATCCAGAACTGGTCGAACAACGTCTACAACCTCGTCACCAAGCGCGCGACCTGCGAGGCCGGCGCGACGATGGAGTGGGTCGACGGCAACATCGGGTCGAAGGTCACGATGAAGTACCCGGCCGTCTACCTGATGGGCGAGCACGCTCGCGGCGAGACGCTGTCGATCGCGTTCGCCGGTGAGGGACAGCACCAGGACGCCGGCGCCAAGATGGTCCACTGCGCTCCGCACACGTCGAGTTCGATCATCTCGAAGTCGGTGGCCCGCGGCGGGGGCCGCACGTCCTACCGCGGTCTCCTGCAGGTGCAGGACGGCGCCTACGGGTCGGCCAGCACGGTCAAGTGCGACGCGCTGCTCGTCGACAGCATCAGCAGATCCGACACCTATCCCTACGTCGACGTGCGTGAGGACGACGTGACCCTCGGGCACGAGGCCACCGTGTCCAAGGTCAGCGACGACCAGCTCTTCTACCTGATGAGCCGCGGCATGGGCGAGGACGAGGCGATGGCGATGATCGTCCGCGGCTTCGTCGAGCCGATCGCCCGCGAGCTCCCGATGGAGTACGCGCTGGAACTCAACCGGCTGATCGAGCTGCAGATGGAGGGTGCGGTCGGCTGATCGCCGGCCACGCCCACCAGCTGTACCGACAGCAGTTCCCGGCATGACCGGAGACAGATGAGAGACGGGAAGAACAGCCCCACCGTGTCAACGTTGCAAGCACCTGCCCTCGCCGGCGCCCTGGAGACCTCCGATCGGGTCGCCAGCCACCTGCACCCGACCGGCTCCTCGGTGGTCGCCGACCACCCCGTGCCCACCGGGCGCGAGGAGATCTGGCGGTTCACCCCGCTCAAGCGGCTCCGCGGACTGCACGCCGACGCCGAGTTCCAGCCGAGCGCCACGTCGTCCGGCTGGACCGGGCACGAGGGCGTGACGATCCGCAAGGTCGGGGGCGACGGCAGCGGCGACGAGCGCGCCCTGCGGGGCGTCTCGGGCTCCACGCCGACCGATCGCATGACCGCACGGATCCTCGCGGAGGTGCCGACCACGCTTCTCGTCGATGTCGAGGCCGAACGTGAGGTGGCCGAGCCGATCATCGTGCGCGTGTCGGGCTCCGACGCGAAGGTCACCGAGGCGGGCCACACGGTGCTCCGCTTCGGTGCGCACTCCAAGGCCGATGTGCTGTTGCTGCACGACGGATCTGCCAGCCTCGCCCAGGTCGTCGAGGTCGTGCTCGGCGACGGTGCCCAGGTCACGATGACCACCGTCCAGGACTGGGCCGACGACGCGGTGCACCTGGTGCACCACTGGGTGCACGTCGGCCGGGACGCCACGCTCAAGCACATCGCGGTGAGCTTCGGCGGCGACGTCGTCCGCCTCAACGTTGCCGTCGACTACGCCGGGCCGGGCGGTCGCGCCGACCTGTTCGGGCTGTACTTCGCCGACGCCGGCCAGCACCTGGAACACCGTCTGTTCATCGACCACAACGCGCCCAAGACGATCAGCAAGGTCGACTACAAGGGCGCGCTGCAGGGCAAGGGCGCGCACACGGTCTGGGTCGGCGATGTCCTGATCCGCAAGGTCGCCGAGGGCATCGAGACCTACGAGAGCAACCGCAACCTCGTCCTCACCGACGGCTGCCGCGCCGACTCGGTCCCGAACCTCGAGATCGAGACCGGCGAGATCGTCGGTGCCGGGCACGCCAGCACCACCGGGCGATTCGACGAGGAGCAGCTCTTCTACCTGAAGAGCCGCGGGATCGAGGAGGCCGAGGCCCGGCGCCTCGTCGTGCACGGCTTCTTCGCCGACATCATCCGGCGGATCGGTGTGCCCGAGCTGCAGGAGCGCCTGATGGCCGAGGTCGAGGCCGAGCTCGAGTCGGTCGGCACCGAAGCGGGCTTCACGCCCTCGATGGTGGAGTCGCTGGTTCCGGTCGAGTCCTTGACCGTCGACGAAGCAGTCTCCGTGAGCCGGCCCTCCGCGACGAAGGGGGCTTCGGCATGACGATGACCCGCGCGTGCGCGCTGGCGGATCTCGACGAGGCCACCCCCATCTCGGTCGACATCGAGGGCGAGGACGTTGCCCTGGTCAAGGTGGGCGACGAGGTCTTCGCGATCCGCGACGAGTGCTCGCACGCGAACATCGCGCTCAGCGAGGGCGACGTCGACGGCTGCACGCTCGAGTGCTGGATGCACGGCTCCCGCTTCGACCTGCGCACGGGCGAGCCCACCGGTCTGCCGGCGACGCAGCCGGTGCCGGTCTTCCGGGTGCAGATCGACGGCACCGACGTGTACGTCGACATCGACGACGAACTCAACGCCGAGCAGGCCGACAGCGCCTGACCCAGACTTCCCTTAGCCAGGTTTGCGATTCAAAGGAGCAGTACCACCGATGACAGCGACACCAACGACCAGCCCGCACCTGCAGATCACCGACCTGCACGTGTCGGTCGACACCGACGCCGGCGCCAAGGAGATCCTCAGCGGCGTCGATCTCACGATCCGTGCCGGCGAGACGCACGCGATCATGGGTCCGAACGGCTCGGGCAAGTCCACGCTCGCCTACTCGATCGCGGGACATCCCAAGTACAAGGTCACCTCCGGCAGCATCACGCTCGACGGTGCGGACGTCCTCGCGATGACCGTCGACCAGAGGGCGCGGGCAGGACTCTTCCTCGCCATGCAGTACCCGGTCGAGGTGCCGGGCGTCTCGGTGGCGAACTTCCTCCGGACCGCCAAGACCGCGATCGACGGCGAGGCGCCGAAGCTGCGCACGTGGGTCAAGGACGTGAACACCGCCCTCGCGAAGTTCGACCTCGAAGGCGGATTCGCGGATCGCAACGTGAACGAGGGATTCTCCGGTGGCGAGAAGAAGCGCCACGAGATCGCGCAGATGGAGTTGCTGAACCCGAAGGTCGCCGTGCTCGACGAGACCGACTCCGGGCTCGACATCGACGCCCTGCGGATCGTCGCCGACGGCGTGAACCGCTTCCGGGCCGAGGGCGACCACGGGGTCCTGCTGATCACCCACTACACCCGGATCCTCCGTTACATCACGCCGGACTTCGTGCACGTGTTCATCGCCGGGAAGGTCGCCGAGTCTGGCGGTGCGGAGCTGGCGGAGCGGCTCGAGGCCGAGGGCTACGACCGGTACGCGCGGCAGGCGGCGCCGTCGGCATGAGCACCACCGGGGTGACCCGCGCGCTGGACGTCGAGACGATCCGGCGCGACTTCCCGATCCTGTCGAGGACGCTGGCGGGCGACCACCCGCTGGTGTACCTCGACTCGGCCAACACGTCGCAGAAGCCGGCTCAGGTGGTTGCGGCACTCGACGACCATTACCTGCACCACAACGCGAATGTGGCGCGGGCCATGCACCAGTTGGGTGCAGAGGCAACCTCGGCGTTCGAGGAGGCTCGCACCAAGGTGGCCGCCTTCATCGGGGCTACGAACCGGGACGAGATCGTCTTCACCAAGAACGCCTCCGAGGCGCTGAACCTCGCGGCGCACACTCTGGGTGCAGCACTCGGACCTGGCGACGAGGTCGTCATCACGGTGATGGAGCACCACTCCAACCTCGTGCCCTGGCAGCTGATGTGCGAGCGCACTGGCGCGACGCTCCGGTGGTTCGACGTCACCGACGAGGGCAGGCTCGACCTCGAGCAGGCCGAGCGGGACGGTCTGATCAACGAGCGCACCAAAGTCGTCTCGCTGGCGTACGTGTCCAACACGCTCGGAACGCTCAACCCGGTCAGCGACATCGCTGCCCAGGCTCACGCCGTCGGTGCCACCGTCGTCGTGGACGCCTCGCAGGCGGTACCGCAGCTTCCGGTCGACGTCAGCACGCTCGGCGCCGACCTGCTGGCGTTCACCGGGCACAAGATGTGCGGTCCGACCGGGATCGGCGTGCTCTGGGGTAGGTACGACCTGCTCGCGTCGCTGCCGCCGTTCCTGGGCGGCGGCGAGATGATCGAAGTCGTCCGCATGACCGGCTCGACCTACGCGCCGCCCCCGCATCGGTTCGAGGCGGGCACGCCGCCGATCGCGCAGGCCGTCGGGCTCGGTGCGGCCGTCGACTACCTCAACGCGTTCGGCATGGACGCCGTTGCGGCGCACGAGCGCGAGATCACCGCGTACGCACTGGAAACGCTGGCCGGCGTTCCTGACCTGCGGGTTCTCGGCCCTACCGAGATCGGACCGGACGGTCCGGTGGATCGTGGTGGAGCGGTGTCGTTCACGCTGGGCAACGTGCACCCGCACGATGTCGCGACTCTGCTCGACTCACGCGGGATCGCGGTGCGGGGCGGGCACCATTGCACGCGGCCACTGCACGAGCGGTTCGGCATCCAGTCGTCCACCCGGGCTTCGTTCTACCTCTACACGACGAAGGCGGAGATCGACGCGCTCGCCGAAGGGCTGGTCGCGACCACGGCCTTCTTCAACCGATGACACCCAAGACCTCAACCAAGCGCACCGTCCGCCGACCGGAGGGAGGACCAGCACGATGACCGGGATGGACGTCGAGAGTCTCTACGCCGAGATCATCCTCGACCACTACCGCAGTCCCCACCACGCCGGCCTGCGGGAGCCCTACGACATCGCCGTGCACCACGTGAACCCCAGTTGCGGCGACGAGGTCGACCTGCGCGTCGCGCTCGAGGGCCCGGCCGGCGCCGAGGTGGTGCAGGACGTTTCGTACGCCGCGGTGGGATGCTCGATCTCGCAGGCCGCCACCTCGGTGATGACCGACCTGGTGATCGGCCGCCCGCTCGCCGATGCCATGTCCACCTACGAGGTCTTCCTTGACCTGATGCAGGGCCAGGGCAAGGTCGAGCCGGACGAGGACGTGCTGGAGGACGGCATCGCCTTTGCCGGTGTCGCGAAGTTCCCGGCGCGGATCAAGTGCGCACTGCTCGGCTGGTCGGCCTTTCGCGACGCCGCGTCCGCCGCAGTGGCGGCCTCGGCCGCCGACAACGAACAGCAGAACAGCATCACTGAGAAAGACGGCACCACCGAGAACCACGGCACCACCGAGAAGGAGACGGAATGACCAGCAACCCGAGCACCGACGTCCAGGGCACCGAGACAGTCGAGCCGCTGGACGGTTCCGCGACGACACCCACCACGGCGGTTGCCGGCACGTCTGCGGCCGACATCGCCGCCACGGCCGGTACGGGCGCTACCGCTGTCGACGGGGCGACCGACCTCGACGACGGCAAGCCCGCTCCCGACCCGGAATCGCTGGCACCGTTGGCTGATGCGGCCGACGCCGACCCGTTCGCCGCCGACGTGATCGAGGCGATGAAGGACGTCGTCGACCCCGAACTGGGCATCAACGTCGTCGACCTCGGGCTCGTGTACGGCGTCAACGTGCACGACGGTCACGAGGTGACGCTCGACATGACGCTGACCTCCGCAGCCTGTCCGCTCACCGACGTGATCGAGGACCAGACATCGGCCGCACTCGCCGACCTCGTCACCAACTACACGATCAACTGGGTGTGGATGCCGCCGTGGGGCCCGGACAAGATCACCGACGACGGACGTGAGCAACTGCGGGCACTCGGCTTCCGGGTCTGACCGACCCGAGCCGGATACGGCATGGGCACGCGGGAGGTATGGGTCACGCCGGAGCGCATCGCCGGCTGGATCGCCCGGTTCGGCGACAGCCACGGCGGCTACGTCGCGGCGCGCACGGACCGGACCCTCGACCTTGTCGCCGGCGACGGTGAAGTGGCCCGGCTTGCCCTGCCAGGCCAGAGCGACGCCTCCCGACGGGGACGACGCCGTCGCAGCGTTCGTCTCCACCGCCACCGAGCCACGCGTGCTCGGCCTGCTGCTGATCCGGCGGGGTGGCTACAGCGTGGGCATCGCCGAGGGCGCCACGATCGTCGCGCACCGGTCCGGAACTCGTTACCTGCAAGGCCGAACGGCCGCGGGTGGCTGGTCGCAGCAGCGGTTCGCCCGGCGGCGGGCCAATCAGGCCAAGGCGGGGCTCGACAAGGCGCGCGAGGCCATCGTCGACGTAGTGCTCCCGCGCGTTGCAGATCTGGACGAGGTCGTGGCGGCGGGGGAGCGGCAGGCAGTCCGAGAGGTGTTGTCAGACCCGCACGTGCAGGTGCTCAACGGCCTGCTGCGCCAGGACATGGTGCCCTCCGGCAAGGCGAACTTTGCCGCGCTCGGAGACCTGCATGCCCGGGCGCGCTCGGTGAGCGTGCTGCTGACGACCGGCCGACGGCAATCCCTGGCGAAGTGGTGTCCAGTGGCGCTCTTGCTCAGCCAAGGCGGCGATCGGGCGGACTGGCCGCCACTTGTAGGTTCTTGCAGGCCGGAGCCGCGGGCCGACCGGAACCGGCGTCGCACGCGACCCCTGTGAACGCGGCTCTACTGTCGTTGGCGCCAGGCGGTCCGCGGCGACGAGGAGATGGTGCTCATGATCGGTCGAAACCTCAGTCCTCAACGCATGTTCGCCGATCTCGCGGCGCAGCACGTACCGGAATGCGCGTTCACGGCAACGGACGCGGCGGCGGCCGACGCCTGGCGCGAAGCCACTCTGCCGAAAGTGCTGGCAACCCTCGGCCGGCTCCCCGACCGCGTGGACCCGCGGCCAGAGCTCATCGCCGAGTGGGAGGTGGGACCGGTCCGGCAGCAGAAGTGGTGGATCGACGTGGGTCCGCACATCTCCGCGACCCTGCTGGTGAACCGCCCGGTTGACGCACCGCCGGGGGAGCGACTGCCGGTGATCGCGTGCTGGTTCGGTCACGGCCACTTCGGCAAGGACACCGCGATGTCCAGCGGCACGGGCCGGGACGATCTGGCCGCAGCCGTCGCGGAAAGCAACGGCAACTACGGGTATCAGCTTGCAGCGCAGGGATACCTCACGTTCGCGATCGACTGGATGGGACAGGGCGAGCGCAACGACAGCTCCAAGCCACAGTCGCTGAACACCAACAGGAGCAGGGACTGGTGCAACCTCATCTACCTCAACGCGACGCTTCTCGGCATGACGCCGCTCGGCATGAACCTCGTTCATGGGATGACGGCTACCGACGTCGTCCTGGGTTTCGACGACGCCGACCCCGACCGACTCGGCGTCATGGGCATCTCCGGTGGGGGCACGATGTCGCTCTGGCACACACTGGTGGATGCACGCGTGCGGGCGACGGAGATCATCTGCTACTCCGACCTGTTCGCGGCCTTCGGCTTTCGCGACCTGAACTACTGCGGGATGCAGATCACGCCGGGTCTCTACCAGCTCGTCGACCTGCCCGACCTGCAGGGACTGATCGCTCCGCGGCCGCTGCTCGTCGACATCGGCGCGGAGGACGACTGCTTCGTGATCGACACCGCGATGCAGTGTCACCGCCGCGTTCGCCGCATCTACGACACGTTCGGGGCATCGGAGCACCTCGAACTCGACCTGCACCCGGGCGGGCACGGATGGGGCGCCAACTTGGCACCGGCCTTCTTCGAGCACCACTTGGCATCCGCCTGATCCGCAGGAACTGACCGGTGCCGGGCAAGCCGCCGCGCATCCGGCGCACCTGCCGGGCGGGCCGCGTTGGATGACTCGCATGCAGATCACCGCGCTGGAGACGTTTCAGGTCGCGCCCCGCTGGCTGTTCCTCAAGGTCAGCACCGACGAGGGGATCGCCGGCTGGGGCGAGCCGATCGTGGAAGGCAAGGCCGACACAGTGGCGGCCTGCGTCGAGGAGATGTCCCACCTCCTCTCGGCAAGAACCCGTTGGCGATCGAGGCGCACTGGCAGGTGCTCTTCAGGGGCAACTTCTACCGGGGCGGCCCGGTGCTGAGTTCCGCGCTGGCCGGGATCGACCAGGCCCTCTGGGACATCGCCGGCAAGGTGCACGGCGTGCCCGTGCACGAACTGCTGGGCGGACCTGTGCGCGACAAGGTGCGCATGTACCGCTGGGTGGGCGGCAAGTCCCCCGCGGAGATCGCCGACGCCGGGCGCAAGGCCGCGAGCGACGGCTTCGACGCGGTGAAGTGCGCACCGCATGGTCAGGTCACGCACCTGGACAAACCCGCGGAGATCCGCCGCTTCGTCGCCATGATCGAGGCGCTCCGCGACGCGGTCGGCGACTCGGTCGACATCGGCATCGACTTCCACGGCCGGTTCACGCTGCCGCAGGCCAGGCGGACCCTCCCGCTGCTCGAGCCGCTCCTGCCCTTCTTCGTCGAGGAGCCGCTGCCGCCGGAGTTCTCCGCGCAGATCGGCGAGCTCACGCACGCGACGTCGATCCCGATCGCGACCGGCGAGCGGCTGTTCAACCGGTGGGACTTCGAGCCCGTGCTGTCCGCCGGGATCTCGGTGGCCCAGCCGGACCTGTCGCACGCCGGCGGAATCTCTGAGGTGCGTCGGATCGCGGCGGCCGCGGAGATGCGCAACGTGGCGGTCGCGCCGCACTGTCCACTGGGTCCGATCGCCCTGGCCGCGAGTCTCGCCATCGACTTCGCGATCCCGAACTTCCTCATCCAGGAACAGAGTCTGGGGATCGAGTACAACACCGGGAACGAGCTGCTCGACTACCTGGTCGACCCGACGGTCTTCGCCTTCACCGACGGCTACGTCGCTCGGCCGACCGGACCGGGCCTCGGCATCGAGGTCGACGAGAAGGCCGTCCGCCGGGCTGCCGAGAACCCGCACCACTGGAAGTCGCCGCTGACTTTCCACACCGACGGCTCGTTCGCCGAGTGGTGACCAAACCAACCGCATGAAACATGCAGTGACATGCGGCAAAGCGGGCGAAGTTCGGACATAGGAGGCGCAACCGCGGCCGCCTTGCATGTTTCCCGTCGGCATCAGCGTCACGACGCCTCGAGAGGCTGGTCGCTGAGCCGGTCGCCGATGGGCCGCAGCAGGCATGCAGCGTGGCCCGCGGCGAAGCCGATTTGCGCCGTAGTCACCCGATTTGAGCCCTCCGGCTGCATGTTTCGCGTGTTCCCGGTCGGGCGATGCGGCGCCGCCGTCCACGTGCAACCGTCGCCTGCGGCCCAGAACATGCAGCCGCATGCGGCAAAGCGGGCGAAGTTCGGACATAGCGAACGGGACCATGGCTGCTGTGCATGTGTCCCGCGATGTGTCGATCAGTCGGGAAGCGTCCACGGCGTGACCTGCCAGCCGTGCCGGTCGAGCGCGGCGCGCACGTCTGCCGGTGTGGCGCTCAGCTTCTGCGACACCAGCTCCGACCCGTCGGGGCCTCGCAGGACAAGGATCTTCTTGTCCAGGTGCACGCTCCCGACCTGCTCCCGCGGGAAGTGCTGCTCGTTGTCACCCTTGGCCAGGGTGAGCTGGTCGCGGGTGACCGTCAGCTTCGGCTCGACGTGGATCAGGACCGCGGCCACGACCAGGCCGATGACGATGGCAATGCCGCTGAGGACCCAGCTCGACACGTTGTCGGTCAACGAGTCCGCCAGCTCGAAGCGCCGTCGCCACGGGACGAACGGCAGACCGAGTGCGAGGTCGAGGAGCCAGGGCAGCGCCCAGGCGAGGCCCACGAGGATCACCGGCGCCCCGGCAGCGATCACCACCTGGTCCGACTTGGGCATCGCCAGGACGTCCGCGCTGGGGGTCAGGTCGTCGCGGGTCCCGTTCTCGGTTTCGTCGTTCATGCCGGAAGCGAACACCACAACGGCCGAGCTGGGCGGGAACTCGGGCCGACCCGCCGCTGGCTGGAGCCGCCACCAGGATGGCTCAGAGGGTGCCGGCCGAGAACGTGTTGCACTTGTTGGGGTCGCCGGTGCTGAAGCCCTGCTGCAGCCACGCGTGCCGCTGCGCCGACGTGCCGTGGGTGAACGACTCCGGTGAGACCTGGCCCTGCATCTTCTTCTGGATCCGGTCGTCGCCGACCGCCTCCGCGGCGTCGACGGCGGTGTTCAGATCCTCTTCGGTCACCTCGGCGATCGGGCCGTTCTGGTCGTCGGTGGCGTGCCGGAACCACACGCCCGCGTAGCAGTCGGCCTGCAGTTCCAACCGGACCGCTGCCGAGTCCGCTCCCTGGTTGTCGCCCTGCCGCTGAACGCGCTCCATCGTCCCGGTGAGGTTCTGGATGTGGTGGCCGAACTCGTGGGCGATGACGTACGCCTCGGCGGCGTCGCCGCCCTTCGCGCCGAGCCGACTGCTGAGCTCGTTGAAGAAGCCGAAGTCGAGATACACCGAGGTGTCGGTCGGGCAGTAGAACGGGCCCACCGCCGACGTGGCGTTGCCGCAGCCGGTGCGGATCGAACCGGTGAAGGGCTTCACCTGGATGCGCTGGTAGTCGCCCGACCTGAACTGGGTGGCCCAGAACGCCTGAATCGAGTTGGTGAAGGCCACGAACCGGCAGTCGCGGTCGGTGGCGATATCGGCGCCGGACGTGCAGGTCGCCAGGGCGCTGTCGGTGGTGGGCCCCGAGTCGATCGCCAGCGGGTCGTTCCCGTCGCCCAGGATCCCGGGTCCGAAGAACACGGCCAGCAGCAGCACGATCACGCCCCCGAGGCCGCCGCCGACGGCGATTCCCCCGCGCCCGCGGCCGCCGCCGCCACCGAGTTGCGAGGGATCCAGCGTCGCTCTCGGGTTGTAGCGCATGTGCATCCCTCCAACCGCCGGACCCCGGCGGACCTCCGAGGGTGGATCACCGTAGTACCCGCCCGGTCGGGTCTTCATTCCTCGGCGTAGCCGTGCCCGTGGCGAAATCGCGCAGATCGGGCGCGCCCGTGTCCTAGACTGGGGGCGTGTCCCCGCGAACGAGCTAGCTGACGACGTCGCTGACCCACTAGACGTCTGTCCGCTTTCAGCTTCGTATCGGAGTCACGCTCATGGGCAACATCACCGCCGCAGCCGTTGAGGTGCGCGCCGGAGCCGCCCTCCTCATCGACGGCGCGAACTTCCGCGTCGGCACCGGCGACAAGATCGGTCTGGTCGGGCGCAACGGCGCCGGCAAGACCACCCTCACCCGGATCCTCGCCGGCGAGGGCCAGCCGGCTTCCGGCACCGTGCGGCGCACCGGATCGATCGGCTACCTGCCGCAGGACCACCGCACCGGCGATCTCGAGACAACCGCCCGGGACCGCATTCTCGGTGCCCGCGGGCTGGACGTGATCGTGACCCGGATGCGCCGGCTCGAGGCCGACATGGCCGCAACGGGAGCCAGGCACGACCGCGCGATGACCGCCTACCCGCAGGCGGAAGGCGAGTTCCTGGCTGCGGGCGGCTACGCGGCCGAGAGCGAGGCAGCTCAGATCTGCGCGAGCCTCGGACTGCCCGACCGGGTGCTCGGGCAGCAGCTGGGCACGCTGTCGGGCGGGCAGCGCCGCCGCGTCGAACTGGCGCGCATCCTGTTCGCCGCGCCCGACACGATGTTGCTCGACGAACCGACCAACCACCTCGACGCCGACTCCGTCGTCTGGCTGCGCGAGTACCTGCGCTCCTACCCGGGTGGTCTGGTGGTGATCAGCCACGACGTCGGCCTGCTCGAGCTGGTCGTGAACAAGGTGTTCCACCTCGACGCCAACCGGGCGGCGATCGACATCTACAACGTCGGCTGGCGGGCCTACCTCGAGCAGCGCGAGGTGGACGAACGGCGTCGGCGGCGCGAGCGGACCAATGCCGAGCGCAAGTACGACCAGCTGATGACGCAGGCCGACAAGATGCGGGCGAAGTCGACGCTCGCCAGCAGGGCCAAGAGCATGGCCAAGCGGGCCGAGCGACTCGTCGCCGATCTGGAGGAGGAGCGCCGGGCCGACCGCGTCGCGCGGATCCGACTGCCCGATCCCGTCCCCAGCGGCCGGAC
Source organism: uncultured Actinomycetota bacterium (assembly GCA_963724495.1). Taxonomy (GTDB): domain Bacteria; phylum Actinomycetota; class Actinomycetes; order Propionibacteriales; family DAIQRJ01; genus CAVRUZ01. The sequence continues at coordinate 539,958 of CAVRUZ010000002.1, forward strand.
ACCGCTCACCGCGGAGGGACTGTCGAAGTCCTACGGCTCGCTGGAGGTCTTCACCGACGTGGATCTCGCCATAGACCGCGGCAGCCGCGTGGTGATCCTGGGCCTGAACGGAGCGGGCAAGACCACGCTGCTCCGGATCCTGGCCGGCGTCGACTCGGCTGATACCGGCGAGGTCCATCCTGGCTACGGCCTCCGGCTCGGCTACTACGCGCAGGAGCACGAGACCCTCGACGGGAGCGCAACCGTGCTGTCGGCGATGAAGGCGGCGGCGCCGTCGCTCACCGAGACCGAGGCGCGCGGCGTCCTCGGGTCGTTCCTGTTCTCCGGTGACGACGTGGACAAGCCGACCACCGTGCTGTCCGGCGGGGAGAAGACGCGGCTCGCCCTCGCCACGATCGTGAGCTCGGGCGCCAACGTGCTGTTGCTCGACGAGCCGACCAACAACCTCGATCCGGCGTCGCGGCGCGAGATCCTGTCGGCCATTCGTGGCTACGCCGGTGCGATCGTCCTCGTGACCCATGACGAGGGCGCGGTCGACGCACTCCAGCCCGACCGGGTCTTGCTGCTGCCCGACGGCGACGAGGACATGTGGAACGGCGACTACCGCGAGCTGGTCGCCCTCGCATAGGAGCGGTCGTGTGCTCGGCGACGACTGGCGGCCGAGAGCAGAGAGGGACCCTCACGCTGGAGCTGCGCCAGTTCCGCGGCGAGGGCACCGGCCCTCGCCTCCCAGCTGAGCCGGTCGACCACGTCGGCTCGGGCCGATCGGCCGAGGCCCGCGAGGTCGAGCCGGCCTTCGACGGCCGCGGTCAGCACGGCGCTGAGGTCGGAGTCCAGGGTGGAATTGCTCAGGACGATCCCGGTCCGGCCGGGCTGGATGACCTCGGCGACCCCGGCCGCGTCGGAGACGACCGCGGGGACGCCACAGGCCATCGCCTCGAGGGCCACCAGCCCGAAGGGCTCGACCATGGCGGGGAGCACCAGCAGGTCGGCGGCCGCGTACCAGTTCCGCACGAGGTCGTCCTGGTCCAGCTCGCCGGGAACGTAGGCGGGGACCCCGAGGTCGGACACGGTCTCCCGTGCCGCCTGCCCGTCGGGGAAGCCGGTCACGGCCAGCCGCAGTCGTGATCCGGTGGGGGAGTCTCGGCGCACCTGCGCCGCGGCCTGCAGCAGTGCGGGCAGGCCCTTTCGTTCCGGACTGCGGCCGACGAACAGGCAGAACACGTCATCCGGCTCGATCGCGAGCGCGCGCCGCGCCCGGGCACGGCTCGCTCGGCCGACCGGATGGAACCGTTCGTGGTCGACGCCGTTGTGCACCACGCGGATGCGGGCCGGGTCGACGCCGTAGTGGTAGGTGAGCGCGGCGGCCGTGCGATGCGAGGGCGCGACCAGAAGCCGGTGGTTGCGCTCCTGCACGTTGGTCCGTTCCAGCCGCAGCAGCTGCCGTTCCTTCGGGTCGACCCGGCGCAGGAGTGCATCAGCGCGCGTGACAGGTACGCCGTAGGTCTGTTCGACCGCCTGGCATCGCAGGAAGTGCACGAAGAACACGTCGGCCGCGTGCATGAGGGTGGTCATGGAGCAGACCAGGTCTGCCCCTGACGCCGCCGCGATGTGGTCCTGGCGGCGTACCCAGGCAACGTCGGCGGGGAGTTGCACGCCCCGCCGCAACACGCCGGCGGCCTTGGCCGTGCCCGGGCGGATGTGCGGCCGGTGGGGCAGCCGGTTCACGACGAGGTGGGGCCAGTTGACCGTTCCGCTGTCGCGGTGGATGAAGGCCGAGGCGTCGCCGCTCGAATCCGCGACCAGCATGGTCAGATCGGCACCGAGCCGGGTGGCGAGTTCCAGCGTCGCGAGCGAACCGCCGGCGTTGCCTCCGGTGGCGAAGACCGATACGAGAACCGATGTGGCCGAGAGCGGTGATGCCCCGGCCCCGGGTCTCCGGCGGGCGGAGGATGGGGACAGCAGGCTGGCCGACATGGATCGCTCCTCCCGCGGTCGCCGCGCCCGGCGAGCGGGCGTGCGGTTCGGTGTCACCGTGACGTGCGTGGACCTGCTGCCGGCGTAGCGCCGGTGGATCCCCCGTGACAGAGGTGCTGCGGTCGCCCGGACTGCGGGCTGCGGCTCACTGTAGGGACCTGCGGTCGTGCGGATCAACGCCTGTGCCCGGCGACGGCCACGGCACAGTCAAGAGGCAGGCTCGGCAAAGGGTGCTCGGGCTCCGGGCCGGCGCTGCGTGCGGGCTACCTGTCGGGCAGCACCGACGCCGGCTTCACCGCGTGCCGGGGACGGCGATCGGGGCGTGCCGGGAGCAACAGGCGGCCCGCCACCAAGAGGCCGGGAAGCAGGTAGGCCGCCGCGGCCGTGATCAGCGCGTACCGGATCCCGATGGCCGAGGCGAGGGCACCGGCAAGGGCGGTTCCGCACAGGGCGACAACGCTGTTGAGGGTGTTGTAGGCGCCGAAGGCGACACCGAGAGACGCTGCGGGTATGCCCCGCTGCAGGATCGTGCGCTCACCTACCATCCAGCTCGCGAGGCCGATCCCGCTCACCACGGCGAAGGCGAATGCCGGAGCCAGCTGCCGCGATTCGAACATGGCCAGGAAGCTCAGCCCGGTGAGCAGCAGCCCGCCGACGAACAGCCACCGGTAGGGGATGCGTTGTCCCGCTCGTGAGACCACAAGACCACCGACGGTCAGGCCCACGCCCTGGGCCGCCATCATCCAGCCGAAGTCGGCGGCCGTGCCCGAGAGCACGACGCGGACGAACACCACTCCGAGAGCGGTCGTGAGTCCGTAGCCCAGCATCACGATCGCGCTGGTCGCGAGGACTGCGCGGGGACCTGGGCGCACCCAGCACAGCCGCAGCCCTGCGGACAGGTCGGCGACCAACCGGCGCGGGCGGGCGCTGTGGCCGGGCCTGCGCGGCCGCGGTATCCGGATGCTCGCAATCAGCAGCGCCGACAGCAGGAAGGTGGCGGCGTCGATCAGGACGACCGCCCGGATGCCCAGGCCCGCGAGCAAGGCGCCACCTACCACCGGACCGAGCAGCCGGGTCACGCCCATGACCAGCGCGTCCATCGAGTTGGCCGTCACCCGGAGGTCCTTCGGCACCAGGGCCGGGAGGGCGGCGTTCCTCGCCGGCATGAACACCTGGCCGACGGTCGACTGGACAACGGTCACCGTGAGCACGAGCCAGAGCTGATCCGCCGAGGTGACCAGCAGAAGGGGGAGCAGCAGGACAGCGCGCGACACGTCGCACACGATCATCAGCAGGCGGCGGTCGAAGCGATCGGTGAGCCAGCCGCCGATCAGGCTGAACAGGACCCGGGGCAGGGCGAACGCGACGAACATCGCGCCGGTGGCCGCGGTCGAACCGGTGAGCACGAGGACGTAGAACGGCAGGGCCGTCAGCAGCATCCAGTCGCCGGCCACCGAGAGCAGCCCTCCGGCGAAGAAGCGGCTGACGGCAGGCAGCCGGAGCACGTTGCGCAAGCCCGACCTCACCACCCCTCAGATCCGGTGCGACACACCCCGTGTCGTTCGCCACCCCGTGCTGGCCACAACCTGTGCGGGACATCCTGAACCACCCGGTCCGAACGCTGTAGTGGGGGAGGTGATTGTTAGTTCACTGAACCACCCGCGAGTACGCTGGCCGGTCGTGTCCTTCAACCTGCGCGGCGCCGGTCGCAGCCTCCGCAACGAGCCCGTGCAGATCCGCCGGCTCCGGCAGGGAACGGCCCGCCGGATCCTGGCTTTCGGCAAGCCCTACAGAGCGCTGCTGATCGGGCTGATGGTGCTGCTCGCCCTGGACGCGGGCGCTCGGCACCGCGATCCCGCTGGTGTTCCGCCACATCATCAACGAGGGCGTGACACCGGGCCGCGCCGACGTGGTGGTCACGTTCGCCGCGATCGCTGCCGGTATCGCGGTGGTGCAGACGGGCCTCGGCCTCGTCGAGCGGTTCTGTTCCTCCCGCATCGGCGAGGGCCTGATCTTCGACCTGCGCACGGTGGTGTTCTCCCACGTGCAACGGATGCCGATCGCCTTCTTCACGCGAACGCAGACCGGCGCCCTGGTGACCCGGCTCAACTCCGATGTGATGGGCGCGCAGCAGGCGTTCACGTCCACGCTGTCCGGAGTGGTCGTCAACTCGCTGACGGCCATCACCACTGTCATTGCGATGCTCGCCCTGTCCTGGCAGATCACCGTTGCCGCGCTGGTGATGCTGCCGATCTTCGTGATTCCGGCCCGGCTGATCGGCCGCAAGCTCGCCGGTATCACCCGGGAGGCCTACACGCTCAACGGCGAGATGGGCCAGTTGATGACCGAGCGCTTCGGGGTGGCCGGTGCCTTGCTGGTGAAGCTGTTCGGGCGTCCCGCCGACGAGGAGGTGATGTTCGCGTCCAGGGCCGGGCGGGTGCGCGACATCGGCGTCACCCAGGCGATGTACTCGCGGGTCTTCTATGCCGCGCTCAGCCTGGTGGCCGCGCTGGCGACCGCACTGGTCTACGGCTGGGGTGGGGTGGAGGCCGTGCGCGGCGCCCTCGACGTCGGCACGCTGATCGCGCTCACGGCCTACCTCACGCGCCTGTACGGCCCGATCACCCAGCTGTCCAACGTGCACGTCGACGTGATGACCGCACTGGTCAGCTTCGAACGCGTGTTTGAGGTTCTCGACGTGGAACCGCTGGTCGCCGACCGCGACGGTGCGCGCGAGCTCGAGGGGACGCACCCGCGCACGGTCGAGTTCCGCGACGTCCGGTTCGCGTATCCGCGCGCCGACCAGGTCTCCCTCGCCTCGCTGGAGTCGGTCGCGGTGCTCGACCATGCCGACAACCCCGAAGTGCTGCACGGCGTGACGTTCACCGCGAGAGCAGGCGACCTGGTGGCCCTCGTGGGGCCGAGCGGTGCCGGCAAGTCCACGATCACCCAGCTGCTGACCCGCCTCTACGACGTGACCGGCGGCGCGGTGCTGGTGGGCGGGATCGACGTACGTGACCTCACTCAGGCGTCACTGCGCGCGCAGGTGGGAGTGGTCACCCAGGACCCGCACATGTTCCACGACAGCGTTCTGGCCAACCTGCGCTACGCACGACCGGAGGCCACCGAGGACGAGGTGTGGGACGCCCTCGACGCTGCGCAGGTGGGCGGGCTCGTTCGCGGGCTGCCCGACGGGCTCGCGACAGTCGTCGGCGAACGCGGCTACCGCCTCTCCGGTGGGGAGAAGCAGCGGCTGGCGATCGCGCGCATGCTGCTGAAGCAGCCGGGCGTGATCGTGCTCGACGAGGCGACGGCACACCTGGACTCGGAGAACGAGGCGGCGGTGCAGCGCGCGCTGGCCAACGCGCTCGCCGCGCGGACGTCCCTGGTGATCGCGCACCGGCTGTCGACCATCCGTGACGCCGACCAGATCCTGGTGGTCGAGGACGGGGTCGTGGTACAGCGCGGCACCCATGCCGAGCTGCTTTCCGAGGGCGGGCTGTACAGCGACCTGTACACGACCCAGTTCGCCCACCAGGACGACCAGGCCGATGCGTTGCCGATCGAGGCGGACTGACCAGGGCTGATGCAGTCGTCTGGTTGCGTCGATCGGGTCAGAGGGCTCTTGTCGCCCCGCCGTCGACCGCGAGGACCGTCCCGGTGATGTAGGACGCAGCGGGAGAGAGCAGGAAGGCGGCCACCTTGCCGAACTCGTCCGGCCGCCCGTAGCGCCGGAGTGGGATCTCCTGCTCGGCGTGCTCCCTTGCCCGAGCGGGATCGCCGGACCTCTGGTCGAGTTCCTTGACCCGGTCGGTCTCGACCCGGCCCGGCATCAGACCGTTGATGCGGATTCCACGCGGGCCGAGTTCGTCGGCGAGATCCTTCATCAGCATGGCCAGCGCGGGGCGCAACGCGTTCGAGATCGCGAGGCCGGCGATCGGCACCCGGACCGACGTCGACAGCACGAGGACGATCGACGCACCCTCGGCGCACTGGTCGACGATCGTGCGGATCAGGCGCAGCGCACCGAGGAACACCGACTCGAAGTTGGCGCGCCAGATGTCGTCGTCGAGTTCCAGCGCGCTGCCACCGGGTGGACCACCGACACTGATCAGCGCACCGTCGATCCGGCCCCAACGGGCAAGGCCGGCGGCCACCAGTCGGGAGGCGGAGTCGGGGTCGGAGTTGTCGGCGACCACGCCGAGCACGTGCCGTGACCCCAGCTGGGCGACAGCAGGCTCGATGGTGCTCTCCGAGCGGCCGGAGAGGACGAGTTGAGCCCCGTCGGCCACCAGCTGAGCCGCGGTGGCGAAGCCGAGGCCGCGGGTGCCACCGGTGATCAGGAAGACCTTGTCCGCGATCGCGAGATCCACCGGACCCTCCGTCCTCGGCCGCGTCGGACGGGCCGGTCACGACAACCCTAACGAGAGACGCTGTCCCGGTGGCCCAGGCCACGTGGACGGGTCAGCCGGAGTTGTCGCTTCCGGTCGCGAGCGCACGGGGCGGTGTGCCGGACGCCGCGCGGATCTCCTTGAGGTCGTCGCCGAGGAACTTCACCAGCCCGCCTAGAGCGAGGAGTGCGAACAGCACCCACTGGAACGCATAGCTCACATGCGGACCACCCGACAGCTCGACGACCGGCAGCCGCTTCGGCGGACTGGCAGGCTCGGGCGACTCGCCCGTTGCCGAGACGTACATCGGGTACGCGGGCTGTCCCATCCAGGCGGTGAGCGTCGGCAGCGTGATCGTGCGCACCGATCCTGAAGCTGGATCGGGAGTGCCTGCTGCGGATTCGGAAGCCCGCAGGTAACCGGTGACCTCCACCTGACCGTCCGGGAGCGGCGGTGCTGCCGGCTCGCCGGACGAGTCGGCGGGAGCAGGGATCCAGCCGCGGTCGGTCCAGACCGCGCCACTGGCCGTGAGCAGAGGTGCCAACACCTCGAAGCCGGGAGCCGAGTCGAGGCTGCGGTACCGGACCAGCAGTGCGTGGTCGGGGTCGTAGCGACCCGTGACCGTGACCCGTCGCCACTCGGCACCCGGCGGAGCCGACACCGAGGTGCCTGAGGGTTCGGGAGCCGGCAGGACCTCGGTCAGCGGTGCCGGTGGGGCGGCCAGAGCCGTCCGGACGGCCGCGTTGGTGGCGTCGCGTTGTTCGTGCCGGTCCCACTGCCACTCCGACAGCCGGGCGAACAGGACGGCCAGCAGCAGGACGCCGGCGATCAGCACCCACGTGCGCCGGCGCCGGAACAGCAGCCCGAGGCCGCTCGCTTCCTGCTTGTCCGGTGTCACCTGCACGAAGGCCGACCGTAGCCCAGCGCCGACTAGGCTCGAACGATGTACCCGCTCACGGACCGCTACCACCGGACCGCCGTCGACCTGCGGGTTTCGCTGACCGATCGTTGCAATCTGCGCTGCGTGTACTGCATGCCGGCCGAAGGACTGCCGTGGCTGCCGCGCGAGGAGATGCTCACCGACGACGAGCTCGTCCGCCTGATCTCCATCTCGGTGACCCTGCTGGGGGTCCGCAAGGTCCGGCTCACCGGGGGCGAACCGCTGATCCGGCCCGGCGTCGTCGGCCTGGTCGAGCGCGTCGCCGCGCTGCGGCTGCCGGACGGCGGCCAGGTCGAGCTCTCGCTCACCACCAACGGCCTCGGCCTCGCCAAGATGGCCGGGCCGCTGGCCCGCGCTGGGCTGCAGCGGGTGAACGTCTCGCTCGACACCGTCGACCGGGAGACCTTCGCGACCCTGACCCGGCGGGACCGCCTCGACGACGTGCTGGCCGGCATGGCAGCCGCCCGTGACGCCGGGCTACGCCCGGTGAAGGTGAACGCGGTGCTCATGCGGGGCGTCAACGACCACCAGGCTCCCGACCTGCTGGCGTTCTGTCTGCGCGAGGGCTACCAGCTGCGGATCATCGAGCAGATGCCGCTGGACGCACAGCACGGCTGGACCCGCGACGGGATGGTGACGGCCGAGGAGACCCTCGACCGACTGCGGGCACATGTCGAACTCACGCCGGTCGATGCCGGGGAGCGCGGCGCCGCGCCGGCGGAGTTGTTCGTCGTGTCGGGTCACACCGACGCATCGGGGGCGCCGGCGACGGTCGGGGTGATCGCCTCGGTGAGCGCGGCGTTCTGTGGTGCCTGCGACCGGACGCGGCTCACAGCCGACGGTCAGCTGCGCACGTGCCTGTTCGCGACCGAGGAGTCCGACCTGCGCGCGCCGCTGCGGTCGGGGGCGGCTGACGACGAGATCGCCCTTCGCTGGCAGCGGGCGATGGCGGGCAAGAAGGCCGGGCACGGCATCGACAGTCCCGACTTCCTTCAGCCGCTCCGCCCGATGTCGGCCATCGGCGGCTGACCCCGGACTCTGCGTCAGGACAGGCCGTTCGTCGGCGCCGCAGCCGGGTCAGTGCGCGGGGCGTGAGGCACCCGGGGGCAGTGCCGCACGCTCGGGCGCGGTGGCAACCGTCGACGAACCCTGCCGGCGGCCGCCGCTGTTGTTGGCGAAGATCACGGCGATGCCCGGCATGATCAGCGCGAACGCGAGCATCACCCACCGCAACCAACCGTCGAAGGCCAAGGCCGCGATGGGAAACAGCACGACCCGCAACCCCATCGAGATCAGGTAGTTGCGCCGGCGCCGCTCGAGGTCGTCGGAGTGCCCCTCGGTCGCGGTGCTGATGCTGTACACCTCGCGGGACCGGTTGGTCTCCGGGTGGCGACGAGTGCGGATGCCGCCCACCTCCCCACGGTGTCCGGTCGGAGACGGAACGCCTGACCGACCTGTGCACGCTACTCCGTGCGAACTCGCTGCCCGGGGCGTGGTGCTAGCGTCCACGGCGTCTCGCGGTCGGCGCGCACCGACCGCGGGATCCAGCGCCCCAGAGGGACTCCTCGAAGCAACCAACAACGACACCGGCTCGTCGCTGGGCCGGGCCATGCCGGGAGGGCACGTGGGACGGTCGGTTCTGGTCACCGGGGGCAGCCGAGGAATCGGCCTCGCCATCGCCCGAGCGTTCGCCGAGGCGGGCGACCAGGTCGCGATCACCCACCGCAGCGGCGAGGCTCCCGAGGGGCTGTTCGGAGTGCGCTGCGACGTCACCGACACCGCCGCCGTCGAGGCCGCCTTCGACGCGGTGGAGGCCGAGCAGGGTCCGGTCGAGGTTCTGGTCGCGAACGCGGGGATCACCAAGGACACGCTGCTGCTGCGCATGTCCGACGACGACTTCGACAGCGTCATCGACACCAATCTCGCCGGGTCGTTCCGGGTGGCCCGCCGGGCCGCGAAGGGGATGCTCCGGCTCCGTCGCGGCCGGATCGTGTTCGTGTCGTCGGTGGTGGGCCTCCTCGGGTCGGCCGGACAGGTCAACTACGCCGCCAGCAAGGCCGGGCTGGTGGGGATGGCCCGGTCGATGGCGCGCGAACTCGGTTCCCGGTCGATCACGACAAACGTCGTGGCTCCCGGCTTCGTCGAGTCGGACATGACCGCAGACCTGTCCGACGACCTGCGCGCCCGCTACCTCGGGCAGATCCCGCTTGGCCGGTTCAGCACTCCCGACGAGGTCGCAGGAGTTGTGCGGTGGATCGCCTCACCGGAAGCCGGATACCTGACCGGGGCAGTGATCCCGGTCGACGGTGGCCTGGGCATGGGTCACTGACACGCCGGCCGAAGTGGCCGGACCACCCTGGTCTGCAACCGTGACGAGCAATTCTGGCAGGAAGGACGAACACATGGGTCTCCTCGACGGCAAGCGCATCCTGGTCGCCGGCGTCACACTGGACACCTCCATCGGGTTCGCGAGCGCGAAGGCCGCGCAGGAGCAGGGCGCGACGGTGCTCATCTCGAACTTCGGTCGTGCCCTCAACATCACGAAGCGGATCGCGAGTCGCCTGCCGGTCGAGCCACCGGTGCTCGAGCTCGACGTCACCAACGAGGAACACTTGGCGGGACTGCCGGACCAGGTACGCCAGCACGTCGACGGTCTCGACGGTGTGGTCCACACGATCGCCTATGGCAACCCGGCAACGCTGCTGGGCGGCAAGTTCCTCGAGGGCGGCCCATGGGAGGACGTGGCCTACGCCGTGAAGGTTTCGGCCTTCTCCTACAAGAGTCTGGTGGAAGCGTGCCTGCCGCTGATGCAGCGAGGCGGCGCAGCAGTCGGTCTGACTTTCGACGCGTCGGTCGCGTGGCCGGGCTACGACTGGATGGGATTCGCCAAGGGTGCCTTGGAGTCCTGCAACCGCTACCTTGCCCGCGATCTCGGACCATTGGGCATCAGGAGCAACCTGGTGAGCGCCGGGCCGTTGAAAACCCTTGCTGCCAAGGCGATTCCTGGGTTCGACCTGTTCGAGACCGAGTGGATCAAGCGCGCGCCGCTCGGGTGGGACCTCGAGGACCTCGAACCCACCGGCAAGGCAGTCGCCGCCCTGCTGAGTGACATGTTCGTAGGCACGACCGGCGAGATCATCCACGTGGACGGCGGATACCACGCCATGGGCGCATGAAGGTGCTGCCGTGACAACCGAATCGGCAGCCGGGACGCGCACTCTGCTGGTCCTGCGCCACGGGCATGCACAGGCAGGGGACTGGTCGGTAGACCGGGAGCGTCACCTCGACAAGCGCGGACGACGGGAGTCGAAGGCGGCTGGGCTGGCTGCTCGCAGGTGGATCCCTGACCTCGCACTCGTGTCAGAGTCTGTCCGTACCCGCGAGACTTTCGACCGGTTCTGCCGAGGGCTGGGCCAGACGGTCGATGTGCGCTATCTGGACGACCTGTATGCGGCCGATGTCAGCACGCTGAGACGAGTGGTCGCGGAGTCGCCGGATGACGTCTCGACCCTGCTGCTGGTGGGCCACAATCCGGCGGTCAGCGAACTGTGCGGGCAACTCCTCGCGGTGGCGTCGGCCGAGGTCGATGCCGGCCCGCTGACGGCGGATGGGATGCGCACCGGCATGCTCGCCGTCTTCACCTGGACCGGTGAATGGGATCCAGCCGATGCTGACGAAGTTCGGCTCGAAGCTGTCAGCCGGGCAGGCGAAGGCCAGTCCTGACCACCCGTTCTCAGCTGACTGCAGCCCCGCCCACTGCGGCGACCTCGGCCGGCGTGATGCCGAGCAGGTACAGCACGGAATCGAGATACGGCACGCTCACAGCCGCGTCGGCGGCGGCTCGCACTGCGGGCTTGGCGTTGAAGGCGACTCCCAGGCCGGCCGCGGCGAGCATGTCGAGGTCGTTCGCACCGTCGCCGATCGCCACCGTGTGCTCGAGTGGGATGCCATGTACAGCAGCGAATTCCGCTAGCGCTGCCCGCTTCCCCTCACGATCGACGATCCCGCCGGTGACCGCGCCGGTCAGCTTTCCGTCGACGATCTCGAGGGTGTTGGCGCGGACGAAGTCGACGCCGAGCTGGGCGGCGATCGGGTCGACCAGCTGGCTGAAGCCACCGGAGACGAGGCCCACCCGGTAGCCCAGCACCTTCAAGGTCCGGATGAAGGTCCGCGCACCCGGCGTGAGGGCGATCCGGTCGGAAACGCGTTGCAGAGCAGCAATGTCGAGACCACGCAGCAAGGCGACCCGTGCCCTGAGCGCGGCCGCGAAGTCCAGCATGCCGTGCATCGCCTGTTCCGTGATCGCTGCCACCTCGGCCCCGGTGCCCGCCTCGTCGGCGAGCATGTCGACGACCTCTCCCCGGATCAGCGTCGAGTCCACATCGAGCACCACCAGCCGCATCGCCCGGCGGTGCAGACCCTCGGCCTGCACCGCCACGTCGATCGCCAGCCCCGCTGCAAGATCGGCGAGCATGGTCTTGAGCATGTGCGGGTCCACGCCGGACACCGACAGCTCCAAACAGGTCACGGGCCATCGGGCCACGCGCCCGATCCGGTCGATGTTGCCGCCCACGTCGGCGATCCTCCCGGTCACGGCCGCGAGGTCGGCCGGGCTCAGCCGCTGCGCGAGCACCGTCACGATGCCGCGGCCATCGGACCGGGCCGGATTGTCACCGCTGGCCTGTTCGACGCGTACGTCTAGGCCCGCGTCGGCCGACCAGGCCAGGACGGCGTTCCGCAGAGCGGTGACGCCCCGCTCGTCGCGCGGAGCGGTCGTGAGTGCCATCAGCACGAGGCGGCCACCGAGTACCACCTGGGCGACGTCGAGCACGACCACCCCGGCCGCCGCGAGGACGTCGAGAAGAGCGCTGGTGATTCCCGGCCGGTCGGCACCGGTCACGGTCGTCCGCAGGGTCACGCCGGTGTAGGCGTGCGGCAGGGTCAGGCTCATCGCGCCGTCTACGCCAGCGCCCGGCCGGACGCGGCGACCGCGGACAACGCCGACCGGGAGGCGACGGCGAGAGCACGCAGGTCGTGCGTGCTCACCGGGCCGCCGGTCCGTGCTGCCTCGGGAGATCCCGAGAAGGAGTGCAGGGCGGGAGTGGCAAGAGCCGACTCGGCGACCGACCAGCACTGCACCGCTCGTTCGGCGAGCTGGCGGGCACGCGGGCTCAGCGTCGGCGGCAGCTGCAGGCGGCCCAGTTCCGACCGCAGGTCAGCGGGGGAGGGGACGTCACCCGGCGGGCCGGCCCACGAGTCGTCGGTGCGTGACCTCGACAGCGACATCATCAGCCCGGCCAGCGTCTGCTCCGCCTCGCGGACGTCCATGGGTGGCGGGGCATGGGCGGCCCGCACCTGCCACTGGACGCCGCCGCCGATCACCGACGGCAGTAGTGACAGCCCACTGCCGCACGCGATGGCTGCCGAGCCCGCGGCGACCGCGTCGACGTTGAACCCGGGCGGACCGGCAAGGCCGATCAGCTGGCCCGGCACCGGCAGGGCGGCCACGAACATGTCGGTGCCCGCCCGCCGCAGCGCGGTGAGGGCCCACAGCATCGGTTCCATGTCCGGGGAGTCCATTGCGACCAGCGCCTCGGCGTCGGCGGCATAGGCGTGGTGCGCCCTGCCGTCGGCAGTCAGGGCGTCCGCGACGTCGTCGACAGCGGCACCGCCGGCCAACCAGGCGTTGGCCCAGCAGGCCAGGTGGAAGGCAGCCAGGTCGAGCACGCGGACAAGGGTAGGCCGCACACCGACAGCCCAGGGGCGGCGGCTCGCAAGCTGCCGACTGCTCAACCTGGGCGGACCGACCCCGGCAGGCGTCCCCGGCCTCTGAAAACTGGTGTCCAGTCGCGCCTTCGAGCGTCTGGGAGCCGCTCGACCAACACTGGCCGCCACTTTTCAGGTGGTGCGGGCAGTCCGGGCCGACCGGAGCCGCCGGCGGCACGACGCCGTGCCCTAGGTTTGGCTCCCGTGACCGCCGTTCTCGACTTCGCCGACGTGACGATCGTTCGCGGACAGTCGCGGCTCCTGGACGAGGTCACGTGGTCGGTCCAGGAGGACGAGCGGTGGCTCGTGCTCGGACCCAACGGCGCCGGCAAGACCACGCTCCTGCAGGTCGCCGCCACCCATCTGCATCCCAGTTCCGGTGTCGCCGAGATCCTCGGCGAGGTCCTCGGGCTGGTCGACGTGTTCGAACTCAGGCCGCGTATCGGGCTCGCCTCGGCCGCGCTGGCCGACCGCATCCCGCGCAGCGAGCGGGTGCTGGACGTGGTGGTCACCGCCTCCTACGCAGTGCTGGGTCGCTGGCGCGAGGACTACGACACGCTCGACCACGAGCGCGCCTCGGCTCTCCTTTCCCGGCTGGGTGTCGGCGGGCTTGCCGACCGCACCTTCGGGACGCTGTCGGAAGGTGAGCGCAAGCGGGTGCAGATCGCCCGCGCGCTGATGACCGATCCCGAACTGATGCTGCTCGACGAGCCCGCGGCGGGTCTCGACCTCGGCGGCCGGGAGCAGCTCGTGCGCACGCTGGCCGACCTGGCCGGCGACCCGCTGGCCCCCGCGATGGTCCTGGTCACCCACCACGTCGAGGAGATCCCACCCGGCTTCACCCACGTCCTCCTGCTACGGGAGGGCCGCGTTGTCGCCCAGGGCCCGGTCGACGAGGCGCTGACCGCGGCGACTCTCTCCGACACCTTCGGGCTGCCGCTGGCCCTCGATCGCAACGGCGACCGGTTCGCCGCCCGGGCCGGCTGACCGAGCAGCGTCGGAGGTCCGCGGCGAGCACCCGGCTCGACGGTAGGCTCGAAACCATGTTCGCCAACGGGCGCGCAGATCTGCGTGCGACGGTCCTTCAGGCCGCCGTGCCCGGATCCAAGCCGCTTCGCCACGGCTCGTCCGCGCCCGCCGCCCGACCCGTCCTGGCCGGCGGCTGACCTCCTGGACGGGGCATGTTGACCTGGTTCGCCGAGAATCCCGAGGCGGCTTGGCTGGCGCTGGCGCTGCTGCTGATCGGCGGCGAGGCCCTGGCCGGCACGGACCTGTGGCTGCTGATGATCGGCTTCGGCGTCCTGGCCGGTGCAGGTGCGCTGGCGCTCGGCCTGGCCGTTCCGTTCGCCCTGCTGGTCACCGCCGCGGTGAGTGTCCTGCTGCTGTTCCTCGTGCGGCCGTCGGTGCTGAAACGGCTGCACTCCGGTGCCGACCTGTCCAACGAACCGACGCGCGAACTGCTGGGGCGACGGTGCCGTGCCATGGGTGAGATCTCCGACGACGGTGGGCAGATCCGGCTCGACGGGGTGCTCTGGGGTGCCCGCCCGTACATGCCTGGTTCACGTATCGCCGCGGGAACGCCGATCGAGGTCTTCCAGGTCGACGGGCTCACCGCACTCGTGCATCCGCTGGAGGACCCGGGGGAGTTGGGTCCCGCGGAATCGGCGGAACGACCTCCGGACGCATGAGGTTCGGCCCGAATCGGCCCGTACGCACGGAGCGCCGGACTAGGGTGATCGGCAGGTCCACAGCTGGACGCAGGTGTTGTCCCCGGGGGCCTGTGTTTCCGGACCACACTGCGTCCGGGACGAGAGGAGCAGTCACGTGGACAACTGGTCGAACCTGATCATCCCGCTGGTCATCCTGATCTTCGCGATCATCGTCGTCGCGAGGTCGGTGGTCTTCGTCCCCCAGTCGCGGATGCGGATCGTGGAGCGGCTGGGCAAGTACCGCCGCACGCTCGACCCCGGGCCACACCTGGTCATCCCGGGCATGGACAAGGTCCGCTACACCGTCGACATCCGCGAGCAGGTGGTCTCGTTCCCACCGCAGCCGGTCATCACCAAGGACAACCTGGTGGTGTCGATCGACACGGTCATCTACTACGTGGTCACCGATCCGGTGGCGGCGACCTACGCGGTCAACAACTACCTGCAGGCGATCGAGCAGCTCACGATGACCCAGCTGCGGCAGGTCATCGGCGGCATGGACCTGGAGACCACGCTGACGTCGCGCGAGCGCATCAACGGTGCGCTGGCCAGCGAACTCGATGCCGCCACCGGTAAGTGGGGCATCAAGGTGAAGCGGGTCGAGTTGAAGGGCATCGACCCGCCCGGCAGCATCCAGGACTCGATGGAGAAGCAGATGCGCGCCGAGCGGGACAAGCGCGCGGCCGTTCTGACCGCCGAGGGCGTCCGGCAGTCGGCCGTGCTGACCGCCGACGGTGAGAAGCAGGCGGCGATCCTGCGGGCGGAGGGCGAGCGGGAGGCACAGATCCTGCGCGCCCAGGCCGGCCGCGAAGCCGACATCCTGAGGGCGCAGGGCGAGGCGCAGGCGATCAACACCGTGTTCACGGCGATCCACGCGGGTCGCCCGGACGCGGAACTGCTCAGCTACCAGTACCTGCAGATGCTGCCGGAGATCGCCAAGGGTTCGGCGAACAAGCTGTGGATCGTGCCGTCCGAACTCGGCAAGGCGCTCGAGGGGATCGGCGGAGCCATCGGCGGTGTCGCCCGCCAGGCGGCCAGCGACCAGCAGGCAGCCGAGGACGCGGCCGCGAAGGCCCAGCCCGAGGTCGACTGGGACGCGCGCGCCAAGGAAGCGCTGGCCAACATGCCCGCACCTGCCCTGGAGTCCGGCGACCGGGCAGTGGACGCGGCCAACGAGACGGTCCGCGAGGCGATCGCGGTCGCCGAGCAGTCGTCGCGCCTGACCGGGGCCCACCCGGGGATCTCCGCTGCCCCGTCGAGCAACGGCGGCAGCGAGGCGGCAACGGGCGCCGACCAGGTGGCTGGCGGCGCGTGGTCCGAGCCGCCGGCCGACACCGATGGTGGCGCCCGGAGCTGACCACCCGCGTGCGCCGCCGGCGCACTGCCCGCAGTCGCCACACAGCCGGGCCACCGCTGGCGAGCGCCGGCGGCCAGGACATGCAGCCGCGGGCCCGATGTCGGACATGTCGGCCCATCTGGGCGCGCGGACCGGCTCGGTTGCATGTGTGGCGACGGCGGCCCGGTCGGGTGCTGCCTGCAGTCCGGCTGCTGCCTCTCGGCTACTGTCCGCGCCCTGAGCGGCAGCGGTCGTCTTCTGTGCCTTCCACCCATGCAGCACGGGACTGGGCACTGTCGGTGCCGCCTGGTCGAATCCCGGTCCGGTGTCCGGCGCCCCGCCGCAGACAGCGCGAGCAAGGCTGAAGGAGGCGCGGAGTGATCGAGTACCGCTCGGTCGGCAAGGAGTTTCCCGACGGCACGGTGGCTGTCGGCGACTTCAGCCTGACTCTGCCCTCGCACACCACGACGGTCCTGGTGGGCTCCTCCGGCTGCGGAAAGACGACGTTGCTGCGCATGG
This sequence comes from uncultured Actinomycetota bacterium, assembly GCA_963724495.1. GTDB lineage: Bacteria > Actinomycetota > Actinomycetes > Propionibacteriales > DAIQRJ01 > CAVRUZ01. The sequence goes on from CAVRUZ010000002.1 coordinate 556,596, forward strand.
TCAACCGGATGGTCGACCCGACCAAGGGTCAGGTCCTGATCGACGACGTCGACGTCGCCACCCGCAACCCCGTCGAGCTGCGGCGCAGCATCGGCTACGTCATGCAGCACGCGGGGCTGCTCCCGCACCGCAAGGTGATCGACAACGTCGCCACCGTGCTGCTGCTCAACGGTGTGTCGAAGAAGGAGGCCCGGGACCGCGCCTACGCGGTCCTCTCGACCGTCGGGCTGGACGAGTCCCTGGCGATGCGCTACCCGGGTCAGCTGTCCGGCGGGCAACAGCAGCGGGTCGGCGTCGGTCGTGGTCTCGTCGCCGATCCCAACGTGCTGCTGATGGACGAGCCCTTCGGCGCCGTCGACCCGATCGTGCGCGACGAGCTGCAGCGTGAACTGCTTCGCCTGCAGCGAGAACTCGGCAAGACGATCGTGTTCGTCACGCACGACATCGACGAGGCCTTTCTGCTCGGCGACCAGATCGTGATCCTGCGGCCCGGCGGCGTGGTGGCACAGGTGGGCGCTCCCGCCGACATCCTCGCCAACCCTGCCGACGACTTCGTCCGCAGCTTCGTCGGTCTGGACCGGGGGAGGCGGAAACTCCGCATCGAGCACCGCGAGGACGGGGCGGACGTGGTGGTCGACGAAGCGGGCCACCCCGCCGGCGTCCTCGCCGACTGAGGCAGACCATGACCTGGGCGATCGAGAACATCGAGATGATCCTCGAGTTGGTGGTCCGCCATGTCTGGCTCAGCGCCGTGCCGATCCTGATCGGGTTCGTGCTCGCCCTGCCGGTCGGGTGGTTCGCGTACCGGCATCCCCGGCTGCGCGGCACCGTGCTCGGCACTGGCAGCGTCCTGTACACGATTCCCTCGCTGCCGTTGTTCGTGATCATGCCGGGCATCATCGGCACCGGCTTCCTCAGCCCGTTGAACGTCGTGATCGCCCTCAGCATCTACGCGGTGGCGATCATGGTGCGGTCGGCCTCGGACGCGTTCGCGGCGGTGCCGGCTGCCGTGATCGACTCCGCTCGGGCGGCCGGGTACTCGAAGGGACAACTCGTCCTGCGCGTGCAGTTGCCGTTGGCCGGCCCGGTACTGCTCGCCGGCCTGCGAGTGGTCTCGGTGAGCACGGTCAGCCTGGTGAGCGTGGGTTCGTTGATCGGAGTCACCAGCCTCGGCACGCTGTTCACCGACGGGTTCAACCGAGGCTTCATCACCGAGATCGTCGTGGGTGTCGTTGCCACGGTGGTGGTCGCCCTGGTCTTCGACCTGCTGCTGGTGCTTTCCGGGCGCGCGTTGCTGCCCTGGGCCAGGGCGGGGACAGCCCGATGACGGCGGGGGGCATGGCATGAGCGTGGTCTCGGAGACCGCCGATTGGCTGGCCGAGCCGTCCCACTGGAGCGGTGTCGACGGCATTCCGCACCGACTGCTCGAGCACCTGGGCTACACCGGCCTCACCGTCGCCCTGGGCATGGCAGTGGCGCTGCCGCTGGGCTTGTGGATCGGGCACACCGGACGCCTACGGTCGGCTGCGGTGGCCACCACCGGAGCGCTTCGGGCGCTGCCGACCCTTGGCCTGCTGACGCTCGTCGTGCTGTTCAGTGGGATCGGCCTGCTGGCACCAGTGCTCGCGTTGACGGTCCTGGCGATCCCACCGCTGCTGGCCGGCGCCTATGCGGGACTGGAGTCGGTCGACCGGGACACGATCGACGCCGCCCGCGCACAGGGGATGACCGAGTGGCAGATCCTCACCAAGGTGGAAGTCCCGCTCGCGTTGCCGATCATCGTCGGCGGCATCCGCTCGGCGACCCTGCAGGTGGTGGCCACGGCGACCGTCGCCGCCTACGTGGGCTTGGGCGGCCTCGGCCGCTTCATCATCGACGGGCAGGCGGTGCAGGACTATCCGCAGATGCTGTCAGGCGCCGTTCTCATCGTCGTTCTTGCGCTCGTCCTCGACGCCGGCTTCGCGCTGGCCCAGCGACTCGCGACCGGAGCCCGAGTGCCGGTGACCACTTCCGCGTGAAGGCCCTTGCCGGGCACCACATACCCTGTCCCGGCACCGACAACGACGACCGATACAAACGCAACTACCTGCGAATCAACGATCGTGCACCTGGAGAGACATGAAGCTCAAGCACCTCGCCGTCATCCTCGCCGTCGGGGCCCTCGGGCTCGGCACGGCAGCATGCGGTGGTGACCCGACCGAGACCACTGACACCGACACAACCTCGACCACCACGGTGACCGTCGGCTCCGCGGACTTCCCGGAGAGCCAGATCATCGCCGAGATCTACGCTCAGGCGCTCGAGGCCAAGGACATCAAGGTCGAGAAGAAGCTGAACATCGGCGCGCGCGAGATCTACATTCCGGCGCTGAAGAACGGCGAGATCGGCATCATCCCCGACTACAGCGGCAACCTCCTCCGTGAGTTCGACCCCGAGGCCACCGCGACGTCGGCCGAGGATGTCGAGGCGGCGCTCAAGGAAGCAGTTCCGGAGGGCCTGGCGGTTCTCGACGAGTCCCAGGCGGAGGACAAGGACTCGCTGAACGTGACGCCGGAGTTCGCGCAGGAGCACAACCTCAAGTCGATCGCCGACCTCAAGAAGATCGAAGGCCTCCGGCTCGCCGCTCAGGCCGAGTTCAAGACGCGCGCGTACGGCATCCCGGGTATGGAGAAGTACTACGGGATCACCGGGGTGAAGTTCACTGCCATCAAGGACGGCGGCGGGCCGAACACGCTGAAGGCCCTGCTCGACAAGGATGTCGACGTGGCCGACATCTACACCACGACGCCGTCGATCAAGGACAACAACCTGGTCACGCTGGAAGACCCGAAGAACATGATCGCGGCGCAGCGGGTGGTGCCCGTGATCAACAGCAGCAAGATCGACGACAAGGCCAAGGAGGCGATCAACGCCGTCTCCGCGCAGCTCACCACCGAAGACCTGGTTGCCCTCAACGCCGAGAACCAGGGCGACGCGAAGACCGCGCCGGCGACCCTGGCCAAGCAGTGGCTGCAGGACAAGGGCCTCGGCTGAGGGTCGGTACCGCGGTCCGCGTCTGACGCGGGCAGAAGTGGCCGCCAGATCGTCGCCGGGCCTGTCGCAGCCCCGGTGGCCGCATCTGGTGGCCACTTCTGCTCAAGCGCAGGAGTCCGGTGCTATCGCGGCGGCACGACCTCGATCACGACGTTGCCGATCTTTCGCCCTGTCTCGACATACCGGTAGGCCTCGACGATCTGGTCCAGCCGGTAGTGCCTGTCGATGACCGGCTTGAACGTCCCCGACTCCATCAGTTCCCTCAGGTGCTGCACGATGGCCTGATTGTCCATCGGGATCGGGAAGACCACCGTCTTGACGGGGAGCAGCGCGGTGACGAGCGCGAGGACCGGGTTCTGCCAGAACCGGCCGGGCTCGGAGGAGGAGTACAACCCTCGGGCATTCAACAACCGCCGGCAGCGACCGAACGAACTCTTGCCGACGGCGTCGAGCACCACGTCGTATTTCCGCTCGCCCCGGGTGAAGTCCTCGCTCGTGTAGTCGATGACTCTGTCCGCACCCAGCCCGCTGACCAGCCCGAGGTGTGCGGTCGAGCACACGGCGGTCACGTTGGCCCCTATGCCCTTGAGGAGCTGGACCGCTGCAGAGCCAATGCCCCCGGTGGCGCCGTTGACCAGCACGGTCTGACCCTGGTGGATCTTGGCCCTGCGGATGAACGAGAGGGCATAGTGCGCGCCCTCGGTGCCTGGTGCAGCCTCGACGAAGGTCAGGTTCGCCGGGATGCTCGCGATGGAACCGTCCTCGGGAACGGTCACCAGCTCGGCATGGCAGCCGAATCGACCCTCGCTGTAGCCGAAGACGCGATCACCGATCTCGAAAGTGCTGACGCCGTCGCCGACAGCCTCGACCACTCCGGCGAACTCCGTGCCCATGATCGTCGCTCGTGGCCTTGTGAGCCCGGTCAGGAACCTCGCGATGAAACGGCTTGGCCGCGCGATAGGCGCAGTCGGTCCGGTTCACCGTGGTGGCATGGATCCTGACCAGAACCTCGTTCGCCAGCGGGACCGGGTCTTCGACCTCACGGATCGAAACGACATCTGGAGTGCCGTACCTGGTGTGCACGGCTGCCCTCACGAGCGACAGGCTAGCCAGTCCGTCCGCGTCTGACGTGGGCAGAAGTGGCCGCCAGATCGTCGCCAAGGCCCTCGCAACGCCGGATGCGGCATCTGGTGGCCACTTCTGCTCGCGGCCGGGCATCTGTCAGGCAGCTGCGAACCGACCGCTCTGCTGTCCTTCGAGCAATCCGGCCGGCAGCTTGCGCCCGCAGACCGCCAGCAGCAGGTGCTGGGCGGTGCCGGTCACGACCGAGCCGGATCCCATCGCCCAGTCCAGGTCGGTGGCCCGCAGCTCGACGCCGTCCAGGTCGGTGCCGAAGTACCTGACCTGCCTGGGCTTCACGCTGTCGAGCACGATGCGGATCCGATCGACCGGGACGTCCCGGTCCAGGCCGAGGCCGACCGTGATGTCCAGACCGTGGATCACGTCGTGCGACAGCGCCCCGACGTAGCCGCCACCCGGAGGCTTCCATCGCGTGCCGGACGTTGTCGTGCAGACACTGGACGAGTTGCTCCGGCGACAAGTCAGCTGCGTCCTTGCGGGCCTGCCGGTCGGCCATCCGGTTGAACGACCCGCGCGCGGCCAGCATGCCGAGCACGAACTGCGGCACCGACAGCCGGAACGCCATCGTCATGTGGGCCAGCACCTCCCGCGGCCGCCAGCCGACGCACAACGTCGGCTCGTCCCACCGCGCGGCCGGCAGGCCCGCGAACAGCGTCGCCAGCTCGTCGCGCTCCGCGGCGATCGCATCGCGGATCTCCGCCTCCGATGGCTCAAGATGCGCGCGCCCGGGCGCGCGTCCGTTGCTCGGCATCAGTGCGGCTCCTCCGCCTCGTGCCCGTCGACGGCGAGAACCGCGAGGTAGGCCTCGAAGCGGTCGAGACTGGTGGCGAACCCGGCCTGGGCCTCGGGTGACCGGTACGGGGCAGGGACGTTGCGCTGGTGGGTGACGACCTCGGTACGTCCGTCGCCGCGATCGGTGAAGGTGATGGTGGTCGACATTCCGCTTGCGGGTTCCACCCAGCTCAGTCGCGTCGGGCGCTCCACCTCCTGATAGACCGCATGCATCGTGTACTCACTGCCGTCGGCGTCGTTGACCATCGTCGTCTCGAACACACCGCCGGGGCGCAGGTCGACGGCGATCCGGCCTTGCGGCGTCGTGGTCCCGGTCGGCCCCCAGAAGTGAGCTCAGGTGTTCCGGCATCGTCATGCAGTCGAACAGCAACTCGGGCGACGCGCGATGGACCCGCCGGTAGACGAGTTCGTCGGCGGACGTGGTGGTCATGTCGGCTCCTCCGGGTGGTGCGGGATGAGATCGGGCTCAACCCGTAGATCGGCGAGGTGGGCATCCAGACGGTCGTAGCGGTCGTCCCAGAGCTGCCGATGGCGCTCGATCCAGTCGGCGGCCGGTGCCAGCGGTTCGGCCTGCACGCGGCATGGCCGCGACTGCGCCACCCGGCCACGTGAGATGAGCCCGGCCCGCTCCAGGACCTTCAGGTGCTTGGAGATCGCCTGCTGGGTGAGCTCGAACGATCCGGTGAGCTCGACCACGCTGGCATCGCCGTGGCCCAACTGGTCGAGGATCGCGCGGCGGGTGGGATCGGCCAGGGCGGCGAAGGTCAGGCTGAGCTGGTCCGGCATCGGTTCCCACACCTTCCCGTGTTCCACAACCGATCAGTTGTGTAACCGAGAGCTTGCTGCCTGCGCCTGGCCGTGTCAAGGCCAGGAGTGGGGGAAGTGCGGGGGAGCGCGCGGTCAGTCCGCGGCAGGCTCGGCGAACAGCGGGTAGAGCCGGGCACGGGCCAGGGTGTGGAACGCCAGCTGGAACGACAGCCAGGCGCAGCTGGTCTGAGCGTCGACCTCGAGGGCGTCCACGTCGACCGCGTGCACGCAGAAGATGTAGCGGTGTTCGCCGTCGCCTGGAGGGGGCGCGGCACCGGCGAACTCGCTGCCGCCGAAGTCGTTGCGCAGGGTCACGGCAGCGCCCGGAAGGGTGGCGCCGGCGGCGCCGATCCCGGCGGGCAGTTCGCTCACGTCGCCAGGCAGGTTCGCCACTGCCCAATGCCAGAACCCCGAGGGCGTCGGAGCGTCCGGATCGAAGCAGGTCACGACGAAACTCTTCGTGGCTTCGGGAAACCCGGACCAGGCCAGTTGGGGCGACGTGTTACCCACCGCCTGCACAGCGCTGTCAGGCAGGGTCTCCCCGTCGGCGATGTCGGTGCTGGTGAGGTCGAAGGCACCCACCACCGGCAGCAGGTCGTAGGGGTCGGGGCTGGGTTGGCGATCCAGGCTCATGGGGCTCCCGTCGATGGACAGGGAGCCGACCCTAGCGCCGGGGCTTCTGGGCAGGACTCAAACCCCGGATGAGTGGGCGCAATCTGGTGCCTACGGCCGTCGCAGGCAACAGATTGCGCCCACTCACGGCGTCGGGCGGGCACCGGATCGTGCCGACCGGCTGGGGACCTTCCGTGGCAGCGCCCGGACCTCCTGGCCGGGCCGGTGGAAAGGTGGCCGCTTCGATCCGTTTCCAGGTGACCACAGCCGCCACGATCCGCGTGAGGAGAACCGGTGACCTCGCTGCCCGACCGCACCGTTCTGGTCGTCGGTGGCACGAGCGGAATCGGGTCGGCGATCGCCGCCCGGTTCGCCCGGGAAGGCGCTGCGGTGACCGCCGCAGGCCTCCGTGCGGGCGAGACACCGACCGGCCGGCCAGGCGTCGAGGTCGTCGAGCTGGACGTGCGCGACGGCGACGCGCTCGAACGCCTGGTCGACACGGTCTCCGCGGATGGCCTGGACGTGCTTGGTGAACGCCGCCGGCGTCATCCGCCGGTCGGACGAGTTCGACCTGCCCGTGTTTCGTGACGTGCTCGAGATCAACCTGACCGCTGCCATGCGGGCCTGCGTGTCAGCACACCCAAGCCTGGTACGCAGACGGGGCTGTGTCGTCAACGTCGCCTCGGTACTCACCTTCCGCGGCGGTCCGCTGGTGCCGGCCTACACGGCGAGCAAGGGCGGACTGGCCGCCCTGACCCGCTCGCTCGCCGTCGCCTGGGGTCCTGCCGGAGTGCGGGTGAACGCGATCGCACCTGGCTGGATCCGCACCGACCTCACCGCGGCTCTCCAGGACGACGACGAACGCTCAGCCGACCTCGTTTCCCGCACGCCGCTGGGGCGGTGGGGAGACACCGACGACGTCACCGGTGCCGCGGTCTTCCTGGCCGGACCCGACGCGGCGTTCATCACCGGCGTCACCCTGCCGGTGGACGGCGGCTACCTCGCGACCTGATCAGGAAACGCAACTCCGCCTGCGGCAGTGACTGCAGAGAAGAAGAATCCCGAAGGAGAGAAGGCCTCATGACCGAACCACGCGGCCCGGTGATCCCCGTCTCGGCCGACTACCCGCCCGAGATCGCGATGGCCGCCATGCCCGACGACGAGCGGCTCTGGGTGCCGCAGGCGCCGAACGTGTGGTTCCGCCCGCTGCTGTTCAACACCGTTGGTGGCCAGTGGTGCAACCTGCTGAAGGTCACGGCCGCCGGCATCGTGTCGCGGCATCGCCATCCCGGTGCGGTCGTGGGATTCGTGCTGGAGGGCAAGTGGCAGTACGACGAGCACGACTGGGTGGCCGACACGGGCAGCTTCGTCTACGAGCCGCCGGGTGAGATCCACACGTTGCGCGTGCCCGACGACTGCCAGCACATGGTCACGTTCTTCAACATCCTCGGCGCGATGATCTACGTCGACGACGACGGGCACCAGGTCGGGTACGAGGACACGTTCACCAAGATCGACCTGTGCCGGCGCCACTACGCCGAGAACGGCATCGGTGCCGACTACGTCGACCAGCTCATCCGCTGACGGGGCGCTGACACGAGTCTCTGGCGCCAATTCGGAAGGCAGGCATGGAATACGCACGACTCGGCGGCACCGGCGTCACCGTGAGCCGCATCGGCTTCGGCGGTGCCGCGATCGGACTGACCGACTACCTCGGCGAGTACGACCCGACCGACCCGGCCACGCGCGCCGAGGTCGTCAGCGCGGTCGAGTCGGCGCTGGAAGGCGGCATCAACCACTTCGACACCGCTCCGGGCTATGGCGACGGAACCGGCGAACGGCTGCTCGGCGAGGCCCTGGCCGGAGTCACCACGGCCGGTGACCTGCCGGTGTTCGTGTCGTCCAAGGTCGCTCCGGACGTGCACGGCCGCGACGACCTGCTGCGTTCGGTCGAGTCGAGCCTGAGCCGGCTCCGGCGTGATCGCCTTGACCTGCTGCAGATCCACGGCGACTCGTTCAGCGTCGGGGCCACCGACCGCATTCTCGGCCCGAACGGCCTGGCCAGCCTGATGCTGGATCTGAAGGCCGAGGGAGTCGTCGGCCACGTCGGGTTCACCAGCGAGGACGCCAACGACTCCGTCTACCGGCTCATCCGCAGTGGCGCGTTCGACACCATGCAGATCTGCTACAACCTGCTCTTCCAGCATCCCTATGAACCGAGTCGCCCGTTCGGCTGCATGCTGGCGGCCGAGGAAGCCGGCCTTGGCGTGATGACGATGCGCAGCGCGACGTCGGGGACGCTGCAGCGGTGGATCCGCACGGTGAACCCGGCGGACGAGTTCGACTACACGCCGGCACTGATCCAGTTCGTGCTCTCCAATCCCTACGTGGATGTGGCGCTCGTGGGCATGCGCACGGCTGCAGAAGTACGGGCGAACCTCGCGCTGGCGGACGACCACGAGGGCCGCATCGATCTTGGCGCCCTGCACGGGCGTTACGTACGACCAACCGGAATCGGGAGGACACCATGAGGATCACCAGCATCGAGACCTTCGACATGGACGACCAGGTGGCGATGGTCCGAGTGCGCACCGACGACGGCGCCGAGGGCATCGGGGCCACGTCGCCGTTCCACTCTCAGGCGAGCGTCGGCTTGCTGCACTCGATGGTGGCGCCCTGGTTCCTCGGCAAGGACCCGTGGGACCTCGAGGCGCTCGTGGCCGAGTTCGTGCGCCGGGAGTACAAGTTCTACGGGACCTTCCTGTTCCGCGCCCTCTGCGGGATCGACACCGCGCTGTGGGATCTCCTCGGCAAGGTGACCGGTCAGCCGGTGTACCGCCTTCTCGGCGGCCTGGTGCGCGAGCAGGTCCCGGTGTACGGCTCGAGCATGAGCCGGACCATCACCCCCGAGGCCGAAGCGGAGCGCATGCTCGGGCTGGTGGAGTCGGAGGAGGGCTTCCGCTGCTTCAAGCTGCGGGTGGGCGACGTGATGGGTCGCGACCGGGACGCGTCCCCTCGCCGCACCGAGCGGCTCATCGCCCACGTCCGCGACGTCCTCGGACCCGACATCGGAATCCATGCCGACGCCAACAGCGGCTACACCGTGTCGCGGGCCATCACGGTCGGCCGCATGCTGGAGGAGCACGGGTATCTGCACTTCGAGGAGCCGTGCCCGTATCCCCAGCTGGAGAACACCGCCAAGGTTGCCGCCGCCCTCGACATCGCCGTTGCCGGCGGCGAGCAGGACAACTCCATCGAGCAGTTCAACCGAATGATCACCATGGGTGCGGTCGACATCGTGCAGCCCGACATCGGCTACATCGGGGGAGTCTCCCGGGCGAGGAAGGTCGCCGTGATGGCCGAGGCTGCCGGGATCCCGTGCACACCGCACTGCTCCAACCGGTCGATGCTGCAGGTGTTCACGCTGCACCTGGCCGCGGCGATGCCGTCGGTGAGCCAGTTCCAGGAATGGGGGATCGAGGACACCCCGTGGACCCGCGACCTCTACGACCCGGTGCCCGTGGTCCGCGACGGCGTGGTGACGATGGGAACCGACCCGGGTTGGGGTGTCGAGATCCATCCGGCGGTCTTCGAACGGGGGGAGCACCGCATCAGCAGCTGATGCGCTGAGCACGACGTACGTGCCCTCTCCCGGAGAGCGGGCGGTGGGTAACGTTCCCCGCGGCATGGCGCGGCTGGTTCTCGCGGCCGGCCACGACGTCCCGTGTCAGTCCGGCCAGGAAGGGACCCAGCGAGCAGATGGAGACTGCGGCACTGTCGGACGGCGCCAGGTCCGACGCCATGGCCCGGATGGCCGAGACCCACTACGACGTGATCGTCATCGGCGGTGGTGTGGTCGGAGCGGGTGCCGCCCTCGACGCCACCACGCGCGGCCTGTCCACGGCGCTGCTGGAGATGCGCGACTGGTCGTCCGGTACGTCGTCGAGATCGTCGAAGCTGATCCACGGCGGCGTCCGCTACCTGGAGATGCTCGACTTCCGATTGGTGCGCGAAGCCCTCCGCGAGCGGGCGCTGCTGGTCCAGCGGCTCGCACCGCATCTGGTGAAGCCGGTGCCGTTCCTGTACCCGTTGCACGGGCGGCTGTGGGAACGGCCCTATGTGGGTGCGGGTCTGACGCTCTACGACACGATGGGTCTGAGCCACCAGTCAGGCAGGGGCATGCCGCACCACCGCCACCTGACCCGACGGCAGGCGCTGCGCAAGGCACCCGGCCTGCGACGGGACTCGCTCGTCGGCGCGGTTCAGTACTACGACGCGCAGGTCGACGACGCCCGGTTCGTGCTCGGGCTCGTGCGGACAGCCGCTGCCTACGGCGCCGACGCCGCCAACCGGGCTCAGGTGACCGGGTTCCTGCGCGAAGGCGAACGCGTCACCGGCGTCCAGGTGACGGATCTCGAAGCAGGTAAGGAGTTCGAGGTCCGCGCCCACCAGGTGATCAACGCGACCGGCGTCTGGACCGACGACATCCAGGACCTGGTCGGCGGTCGTGGCCAACTGCATGTCAAGTCCTCGAAGGGGATCCACCTGGTGGTCCCGCGGGACCGGATCCGCTCCGAGGTCGGCCTGATCCTGCGCACCGAGACCAGTGTGCTGTTCGTCATCCCCTGGGGCCGGCACTGGATCGTCGGCACCACCGACACGTCCTGGACGCTCGACAAGGCGCACCCGGCCGCGTCGGCCACCGACATCGAGTATCTGCTCGAACGCGTGAACCGGGTCCTGGTCACTCCACTCACCCGCGACGACGTGGAGGGCGTCTACGCCGGCCTGCGGCCGCTGCTCTCCGGGGAGAGCGACGTCACGTCGAAGCTGTCCCGGGAGCACACGGTGGTTGCCCCCGTCCCCGGACTCGTCCTCGTGGCCGGTGGCAAGTTCACGACCTACCGGGTGATGGCGGCCGACGCCGTGGACGCCGCCGTCCACTCACTCGGCGGCCACGTCTCGCCGACCGTCACCGACCGGATCCCGCTGGTCGGCGCCGATGGCTATGCGGCCCTGTGGAATCGGCGCAGGCTGCTCGCGGAGTCCTCGGGTCTGCACGTGTCGAGAGTGGAGCACCTGCTGGACAGGTACGGGACGCTTGCGACCGAAGTGCTGGACCTCATCGCCGACCGACCGGACCTGGCCGAGCCGCTGCCCGAGGCCGACGAGTACCTGCGGGCCGAGGCTCTCTACGCCGTGACCTCCGAGGGTGCCCGTCATCTCGACGACATCCTTGCGCGCAGGACGCGGATCTCCATCGAGTCCTGGGATCGTGGGGAAGCCGCCGCAGTCGACGTGGCCGGCTTGATGGCGGAGGTGTTCGGCTGGGATGCCGACCGCGTGTCGAAGGAGATCGACCACTACCACCAGCGCGTGACCGCTGAGCGCAACAGCCAGGAGCAGCAGGACGACTTCGCGGCAGATGCGCATCGTCTCACCGCGCCGGAGGTCGTGCCGGTGGTCGGCGGGACCAACGGAGCAGGCGACGACGAGGAGGTGATCAGGTGACCCGGCAGCCTCGGACCGACGATCCGCTGTTCCCGGTCCTGCACACGCGCCCTGACCTGAACTGGGTCAACGATCCCAACGGCTTGTGTGTGCACAAGGGCCGATGGCACGTGTTCGCGCAGTACGAACCCGAGGGCACCCAGCCGCGGCATGTCTGCTGGTGGCACAGCGATTCCGACGACCTGCTGCACTTCACCGACCGCGGCGTGGTGCTGCGACCCTCACGTGATGACAGCCGTGCGGACCGCGACGGGATCTGGTCAGGAAACGCGGTCAGCCACGACGGCGGCATGGTCGCCTTCTACTCCGCCTTCGACGATCGCGAACCCTGGCAGCCGATCATGGCCGCCACCAGCACCGACGGCCAGGTCTTCGCTCCGGGCGACGCCGTGATTGCGACGGCACCGGCGAGCATCGACGTTGCCGGCGACAGCTACACGGTCCACACCTTCCGAGACCCGTTCGTGGTCAGTGACGGTGTCCGTGGCTGGCGGCTGTTCGTCGGAGCCGGACTGGAGTCAGCGGCGGGTCACCGGGTTGCCGCGGTCATCGAATACGCGGCTCTTCAACCAGGCGGGCCGTACACGTTCACCGGCCTGCTGCACCACCGCGAGGCACCGGTCGACCGGTCGAGCCTCGACCCGGCGTCGACGCCGGACACCGGCGAGATGTGGGAATGCCCTGCCTACGCCCGGATGATCGACTTCGGGTCAGGTGCGGATGTCGACCTCCTCATCGTCTCGGCGTGGTACCGGCACGGCCCGCCGGCGCCCGTCGTGGCCATGCTGAGCAATCCGGGATCGTTTTCGGCCGGTGAGTCCGCAGCCCGCCGGCTTGACGACGGTGACGCCCTGTACGCGCCGTCCCTCGTGACCGGTCCCGACGGCCGCGTGCTGCTCTGGGGATGGGTGCAGGAGAAGCGCGACGCGGACCAACTCGCCGAAGCGGGATGGGCCGGATCGCTGTCGTTCCCACGAGAGCTCACCGTGGTCGGTGGGGACCTGCACGTGCACCCCGCCTTCGAACTGGACGCCCTGCGGGCCGAGCGCCTCACTCCGGGGTCGGGCGCGATCTCGGGAGAGGCGTTCACCACCGGTCCCGCGGTCGACCTGTTGCTCACGGGGAGCCGGGCAGACGCGACCGACGTCGACCTCACGCTGACCAGCGGGTCGGTGAGCCTGCAGGTCACGGCCGATCCCGTGGCGGGTACCGCGCAGGTGGCCGGGCACCAGGTCATGCTGTGCCGATCGGCAGATACCGAGTTGAGACTCCGGATCATGATCGACGGTTCGGTGCTCGAGGCCTTTACCGGCGCCGGCAGGTCGGTGACGGCGCGGACGTATCCGCAGGATCACCACGGGTGGGAGGTCGTCGCGCAGCTGGGAACCGGCTGGCGCCTCGACGCCTGGAACCAGGCTCTGTAGATGGTGAAGCCGCTCCGCGAGCTCGTGGCCGACGACTGGGCCGAGGCACTCGCGGATGAAGAGGAGACCATCGCGTCTCTTGGCCGCTTCCTCCGTGGCGAGATCGCGGCCGGGCGCGGATACCTTCCGGCGGGCGATAACGTGCTGAGGGCGTTCCGTCGGCCACTGGCCGAGGTCAGGGTGCTGATCGTCGGCCAGGACCCGTATCCCACGCCAGGCCATGCGGTCGGACTGTCGTTCTCGGTGGCACCCGAGGTCTCCCCGATTCCAGCCAGCCTGCGCAACATCTTCGCCGAACTCGTGGACGACCTTGGAGTCGCGCAGCCGGCAAACGGCGACCTCAGCCCCTGGGCCGACCAGGGTGTGTTGCTCCTCAACCGTGTGCTCACCGTGCGGCCTGGGAATCCTGGAAGCCACCGCGGCAAGGGCTGGGAACGTGTCACCGACGCCGCGATCCGGGCGCTGGTCGGTCGTGGCGGTGCGCTGGTTGCTGTCCTGTGGGGCAGGGATGCGCAGAATCTTCAGCCAGAATTGGGATCCACGCCTGTCATCGCCAGCACTCATCCGTCGCCGATGTCGGCAAGGAGCGGTTTTCTCGGTTCGCGGCCCTTCAGCCGCGTGAACGCCGAGTTGCAGAGGTTGGACTCTGCACCTGTCGACTGGGCCCTGCCGGGGATCGAGGTGGGGTGACCGGACGGAATTGGTGACGCGTTGCCCTGTGCAGTGGCCGTTCGGCGTGCCACCATCTCCGCAGCGGTGCCGAGCGATGTCGCCCGGACCCCCCACCGCTTCGGGCCGGGAGGCCGCCATGGTCGACAACATCTCATCCACCCAGCTGTTCGATCTGGTCTACCAGTCAGCAAAGCTGCTCAGGGCCGAGTACGCGCGACGACTCCAGCCGATGCACCTGACGCCCTCGCACACGCGTGTGCTGCGGCAGCTGGCTCGCCTCGACGAACCCGTGAAAGTGGCAGACCTCGCTGTCTTGCTCGGGGTCAGGCCGCGTTCCGCGACCGGCCTGCTGACCGAGCTCGTGAGCAGCGGCCTCGTGCGTCGCAGAAGCCATCCCACTGACGGGCGGGCCGTGATGGTCAGTCTCACTCCGAAGGGCAGGCGCACCTGGGCGCGCATCGTCGCCATGGCCGACGACGTTGCGTCCGCCTTCTTCGCGCCCATCCCGCAGCCGAGCCGCAACCAGATGGCCAAGGGTCTGGCCCGCGCACTCGAGCAGAACAACCTCTGACCAGCGACCTCCGCCCGCTGCCTACCGGTCTGCGAGGACTCTGGGCTCAGCCGGCCGGGTGCTCACGCACGCGTGTGGAACGGCGTCCCGAACAGTCCGAGCTTCGCGGGGTCGAACCCCAGGACAGACAAGGCATGGGCGGCAACGTCGGCCTGTTCCAGTGCGGCTGGCGCGACGCCGGGCGGTAGGCCAGCCCCGCGGGCCGCGATCCAGGCGGTGCGTTCGACGTCGCTCTCACCTCCGTGTCCGCCCTCGTCGACGTGCCCGTGGTCGGTTGCCACGATGAGCGTCCAGGCCGCGGCGTCCTCCCGCGCCGTGATCGCGTCGTCGATCGCGGCCAGCCGGCGGTCGCTCGCCTCGATCGCCTCGCGGTAGCCCTCGGTCACTCCGACGTCATGACAGACCGCATCCGGCAGGCCGAGATAGCAGAAGGCGGCCGCCTGCTGGTCGGGCCGGACCGCTGCGACGAAGTCGGCTGTCCGCCTGGCGGCCTCGTCGTCGGCGGCATTCCAGTCCTCTGCCGTGTGCGGCGGGTCGTCGACCGGCGACTCCGCGCCGACCAGCATCGGCCCGCCTGCGGTCGCGGTGCTCAACGGCGGCCATGCCGCTACGGCAAGGGTGGCGGCGCCGACATCAGCGGCTCGCATCCGGTTCACGAAGTCGGGCCACTCGGCGAGCGCGTGACCATCGAAGGTGTTGTTGAGGATCCGGTGCTTCGTCGTGAGCACCCCCGTGACGATCGTCGCCCACGACGGGCCGGAGACGGTGATGCCGGCATCGTTCACCCGCAGCCTGCCGAGGAATCCCGCTTCGGCAATCCGGTCCACTGCCGCGGTGGAGACGCTCCGCAAGGTGTCGTAACGGACGCCGTCGATGCCGACGACCACGACCTTGGGCGCGGGTGCGGAGGTGTTGGCGGGCATCGGCACTCCGTGACTGTTCGGGAATCGTTCCTGCGCCTCGGGTCTACGCAGCCGTAGCCCTCGCCGGCCATCGTGCCCGTGGTCGAGGACGGGATGGAACGCAGCGACCGGCAACGGCCTCAAGCCGTCCGGCTGCGGCCCGCGACTAGGCTTGCCCAGCCCACGAGCCCTCTGGTCCGCCCGTCTGCTAGGAGCCCAAGCCGTATGAGCAATCGTGTTCCCACTCTCACCCTCAACAACGGTGTCGAGATTCCTCAACTGGGATTCGGCGTCTGGCAGGTGTCCACCGAGGACATCGTCAGTTCCGTCGCCACCGCGCTGCGGATCGGGTACCGCCACGTCGACACCGCGGCGGTCTACGGGAACGAGGAGGGCGTCGGCCAGGCCATCGCCGAATCCGGCATCGCTCGCGACGAGTTGTTCGTCACGACGAAGCTGTGGAACAACGACCAGGGCCGCGACACTGTGGGACCAGCACTGGATGCCAGTCTGGCGAGGCTGGGCCTCGACCACGTGGACCTCTACCTCATCCACTGGCCGGCACCGAAGCGCGGCCTCTATGTGGATGCCTGGTTGGGAATGGAGGAGCAACTGGCCGCGGGGAAGACCCGCGCGGTCGGCGTCTCGAACTTCCACCAGTCGCATCTGGCGGACGTGCTCAAAGCCGGCAGCGTCGTTCCGGCGGTCAACCAGATCGAGCTCCACCCGACGTTCACGCAGGAGGCACTGGTCGCCGACACCACGGCGCACGGGATCGCCGTCGAGTCCTGGAGCCCGCTGGGGCAGTCGCAGGACCTGACCGACCCGGTGATCACCGACATCGCGGCACGCGTCGGCAGGACCGCTGCCCAGGTGATCCTCCGCTGGCATCTGCAGAAGGGGTACATCGTCTTCCCGAAGTCGGTGACGCCGTCGCGGATCGAGGAGAACTTCGGCGTGTTCGACTTCGAGCTCACCGGAGCCGACCTGGCGGCGATCGACGCACTCGACCATGGCAACCGCATCGGCGGCGACCCCGACTCGTTCGGCTGATCGGGAGAAATGCCCGTCCTGGTGACGGATTCGGCCGATCCGGTGCTGGCCGACTATCGCGACCTCACCGACGTCGAGCTGCGTCGCCGGGTGGAGCCGGCAGGCGGCCTGTACATCGCCGAGGGGGAGAAGGTCATCCGGCGGGCGCTGGCGGCCGGGCACCGGTCACGGTCGCTGCTCACCGAAGCGCGCTGGCTCGAGCCGATGGCCGACGTGATCGCCGAGCTGGAGGCGAGCCAGACGCCGGTCTACATCGCCGAGGCCGACGTCCTGCGTTCAGTGACCGGCTACCGGGTGCACCGCGGCGCCCTGGCCGCGATGCACCGCCCGATGCTTCCCGAGCCGGCGGCGCTGCTGGCCGGTGCGCACCGGGTGCTGGCGTGCATCGACATGGTCGACCACGCCAACGTTGGCGCGGTGTTCCGGTCGGCCGCGGCGCTGGGAGTCGACGCCGTGGTGGTGAGCGCGTCGTGCGCCGACCCGCTGTATCGCCGGGCGGTGAAGGTCTCGATGGGCACGGTCCTGACCCAGCCGTGGACCCGCATGCCACCAGGCGATGTCGCCACCATGCTGCGGGACTGCGGATTCACGGTGGCGGCGTTGACCCCGGCTGCCGACGCGCTCGACCTCGTGGAACTCGCTGGGGCCGCGCCGGACCGCCTCGCCCTGATGCTGGGGACCGAGGGAGACGGCCTGTCCCGGGCGGTCGCCCGGTCGGCCGACCTGCGGGTGCGGATCCCGATGGCCGCCGGCGTGGACTCGCTGAACGTCGCCGCCGCGGCGGCCGTCGCGTGCTGGGCACTGTGGGGGAGTGGCACCGGTGCCTGAGGGCGACACCGTCCACCGGGCGCGAACCCAGCTCGACCGCGTCCTGCTCGGTCGGCAACTGACGCGGGTGGAGCTGCGCGTCCCGTCGCTGGCCGGGATCGATCTCAACGGCCGGACGGTCGAATCCCAGCACACGCACGGCAAACACCTGTTCACGCGCCTTTCCGGCGACGTCGTGCTCCACACCCACCTGAAGATGACGGGCACCTGGCGGGTGCAACGCACTCCGCCACCGTCCGGCGCCCTGACCATGGGCGACGACCGCATCCGGATCGTGCTGGCCACCGCCGCGGGTGCCGCCGTGGGGGAGCGCGTACCCGTCGTCGAGCTGCTCACCCCGGAAGGGGAGCGGTCCGTGATCGCGCGGCTGGGTCCCGACCTCCTGCATCCCGACTTCGACGTCGAGAAGGCGTGCGCACGGCTCGCCGCGGCTCCGGACCGCCCGATCAGCGACGCCCTGCTCGACCAGACCAATCTCGCCGGGCTCGGCAACTTCTGGGTGAACGAGCTCTGTTACCTGCGCGGAGTCCATCCCGCGACGGCGACGAAATCCGTCGCCCTGGAGCCACTGGTGCGGCTCGCGGTGCGGGCGTTGCGCCAGTCGGCGTTCACCGGGCCGCATCAGGTGACCACGGGCGACACCCGTTCGGGCCGTCGATGCTTCGTGTACGGCCGGGCAGGTGATTGCTGCCTGCGCTGCGGAAGCAACATCCTGGACGAGCCATCGACGACCGAGCGGCGGCACCGCTGGTGGTGCCCGCGCTGCCAGCCGTCAGTCTCCTGACCGCTGGTCAGTCCAGGCCAAGGACGCGGCGGTCTGCGTTCCTGAGGTCGGCCAGGAGCGGCGAAGAGGCGGCGGTCAGACCCCCGTCGACCACCAGTGAAGTGCCGGTGATCCACGAGGCCTGCGCCGAGGCCAGGAAGGCGATCGCGTTCGCGACGTCGTCGGGCGCCCCGATGCGACCCAGCGGGTAGTGGCGCTCGATCGTGTCGAGCAGGTCGGGATCGGCGGCCAGTCGCGGTTCCCAGATCGGTGTGCGGATCGTGCCCGGGACGACCGCGTTGCAGCGAATGCCTTCGCCGGCGTACTCCGCGGCCACCGACCTGGTCAGGCTCAGCACGCCCGCCTTCGCTGCGCTGTAGGCCTCGTTGCCGAAGCTGGCAATGCCGTTTACCGAAGCCACATTGACGATTGCCCCACTTCGTTGGCTGCGCATGCTGCCGAGCACGGCCTGGGTCATCAGGAACGTCCCGTCGAGCGTGACCGCCACGTCGCGGCGCCAGCTGGCCAGGTCGACTGTCGCGAAGTCGAAGGCCGTGCAGCAGGCGGCGTTGTTCACGAGCACGTCGATGCGCTGGGTACGTTCCAGAACTTCGGCCACCGCCGCCTGAACCGAGGGCGGATCGGCGATGTCACAGCCGATGGCGAAGGCGCCCTCGATGCCTTCGATGGCCTGCCCGGCTCCTCGGTCGAGGTCGAGGACGGCGACGGTCGCGCCCTCGTCGGCCAGCAGTTGCGTGGTGGCCAGGCCGATCCCGGAGGCGCCGCCGGTGACCACCGCGACCGTGTCGCTGAAGCGCATGGGGCCGGTTCTACCAGCACGCGGCGCTGCCAGGCACCCGACTCCGGCTGCTAGAGTTCCGGGGCACTCGTCCGGGTGGCGGAATAGGCAGACGCGCTAGCTTGAGGTGCTAGTGCCCGTATTAGGGCGTGGGGGTTCAAGTCCCCCCTCGGACACCCCTCCAAGGCCCCTGACCTGCGCAAACGCCGCGGCGGATCGGCCTCCATCTACCGCTCGTCTACCGCACCGTTTTCCGGAGCTCATCAAACCGGCCACGGCGGCGGCCGCGGCATCGTGCATCGTCGGCGCGGCGTGGCTGTAGGTCCCGAGGGTGATCGACACGTTCGCGTGCCCGAGCCGTTCCTGCACGACTTTCGGGTTGATCCCGGCCTGCACGCCAGTGTCGCCGAGGTGTGCCGCAGATCGTGCAGCCGGATCGGCGGCAGGTCGGCGGTCGCGGCGACGACGCGAATGCGCGCGAGATCGTCGCGAGCGCCGTAGCCAGGCCGCTGCCCCCGGAGCCGTCCGTCAGGCCGGCGCTATCGTCCTGCTCACGATCCAGGCGTGCTTGCCGACCTGCCGGATCCGGGAGAAGTCGAAGTCCTCGAAGAGTTCGACGGTTGCGCTGAACAGGAACCGGTCCTGGGCCTCACGGCCGCTCGTGGTCTCGGAAATCGCCTCCACGCGCCCGCCCCCAGCGCCCGCGATCTGCGCAAGGGCACCCCCGAGCGCGGCTCGTGCCACGCCATGCCGCCGATGCCGCTTGTCGACGAAGATGCAGGCGATCCGCCAGCTCGCTCGTGGCGGTGGCTCCTGTTCATATGCGCGCTTGTGCTTGAGCAAAAGCTCATCTCGTTTCCCGTACTGACACCAACCCTGCGCGACACCCGACTCGTCGAACACCAGCGCCGCCTTAGCACGGCCCTCGTTCACCAGTTGCTGCTTCAGGGCACGCGGTTCGCTGACCCTTCGCTCGTACTCCGGATGGTGCACGATGCACCAGCATCCGCCGTAGATCCCGTTGTTGCGTTCCACCAGCTCGACGAAGGCGTCCCACGTGGAGACGTCCAACGATCGCGTCGTGAACAGCACGTCGTCACCTGGACCCTGCGGCGGCCTGCAGCAACGCGATCTCCACAGCACCAAACCTACGGTGACTCGTATGGACAGCCGCACATCCCAAGCGCTTCGCGGCGGATGAGCACTCCGAAATGTCCGTGACCTGGAACGAGTACGTCTGATCGCCGGGTGTTCGATGCCGGGAATCTCCTGCGCAAAGCGATATTTCGCGGGGTGGCTGAGGTGGGCCGCCACCAACCGGACGAAAGTCCTCGGCGGGGGAGTGCTCACGTGACCAGCACCGCCCTGGGATCGGCACGACCGACCGGTCCGTCGGCCGCATCGTCGACGACCTCGTCATCTCCTACAACAAGATCAGCTACCTCACCGATAACCCAGAGGGTGGACCCGCCCGCCTAGACCATGCCGGTGAGGCGTACAGCGATCTGGCCGAAGCCTCGCCGCGCATTGGATCCGCCTTCGAAACGAGTGCCCGGTCTCTGGCTGGGAGATCCGGCAACCCGTGTCCGGGCCGGCTGAGGGCGGCTCGGGTGTCGGGGCACCTGGCTAGCGGACCGCAGCGCAACCGGCGATTTACGAGCAGTCAGGACGGACTAGGGCTTGGGCTAGTTGTCGCGGTGGGCGTCGGACTAGGGCTTGGGCTAGGGCTAGGCGTCGGTGTCGGCGTGGGCGTCGGGGTTGGTGTCGGAGTGGGGGTTGGTGTGGGGGTGGGGGTTGGTGTGGGGGTCGGTGTCGGGGTGGGCGTGGGGGTTGGTGTGGGGGTCGGTGTCGGGGTGGGAGTCGGCGGTGGGGCGCATCCGGTCACCCAGAAGACCTTGTGCTTGACGTCCGCGCCCTGTGAGCCTTGGGCGTTTATGGTCAGTTTGACGTGGAAGCCTTGCTGGGGATGCGGCTCGATTCCGGTGAAGTCGAGGGTGTAGGTCTCGCTGGCGTCCAGGCCGGCCTCGCTGCCGCCGCCGGAGTTGTCGTCTTCGCCGATGGCGAGGGTATCGGTCAGCAGCACCACGTCGGATCCGGTCGGCGGGTGTGCCTCGAACGTCACATCTGCGTTCAGGTCGCCCTGGTCGAAGCCGTAGAAGTCAACCTGGAAGGTGCAGCCGACATGCGGCTCATTGTCCGGCGCGTCGTCGAACGCCACTCTGTCGATCTTGATGGTGCCGTTGTTGCCCGGCGGGTTGGGGACCGCCCCAGCGTTGAGTGGTCCGAACATGAACGCGGCCGGCAGCGCGACCGCGCCGAGCAGCACGACGAAAGTCATTCTCTTCCGATTCACGCGCAAACCATAGATAGCGGGTATACCTCGCACAAGCCCCGACCGGGGCGCATGTTGTGACCGTGTCGGCCGGCTGTCGCGATCGACACCTTCGGCCGCACCGTCGACGGCGTCGTCATCCCCCTACAGCACGATGACCTGCCTCACCAGCAACCCCTACGGTGAGCGCGTCCTCCCTGTGCCCTCACCAACGCCGTCGGCCAAGCCGGCAACATCTTCCTGTTCCGCGACCACGATCACACCAACCCGATCGGCCGCACCCTGTCGTTCACCGAAACAACGCGATGGGCTCCACGGCACCTTCTGGATCCGCGAATCCAGGCCGTGACGAAGCCCTCATCGACCTCCTCGACGGCTCCTTGTCCGCGGGTTCCGCGCCACCCACGTCGACCGAGGCCGCCGGCGAAACCGTCATCCGACAAGCTCGCCCGATCTCATCGACCTCGCTACCAACCCCCACGGCGCACGGCTAGTGACCCTCGAGCACAGCCGGTGCAACCGACAAGCAGGCCAAGCACTCGCCCAAGAACGAAAGGCCGCGACACGGAACGCCACCACGCTGGACCAGCGAACTTCTCCGGTTTCTCCGGCCAGCCGCCGTCTTCGCGAACACGCGACATCTGCCATTTATCTACCGGAACGGTAGGGAATCCGCCTGACCGCTCGCTATGGCAGGGGGTGTCGGGCTATGGCTGGGAGTGGACCTGGGTCCCGCGAGGTGCCGCTTTCGGGGCGCTGAGGCACATCCGCCGGAATCGAGGCCGATCAGCCGCGCTGTGCTCATGTTCGGCGGGATGCTCGACGGCAAGGTGGTCGCCCAGGGCAAGGAGCGGTTGGTGGCCGGTAGCCGTTGCTGGACATAGTCGGAAAAGCCTCCGGCACCCACGGGCGGTGGGTGTCGGAGGCTCTGCCGGTCGAGCTAACTGAGCGGGCAGACCGATTCGTTTGACGCCGCGAGAAGGTTCTTGGCTGTCTCGAAGTCGCCGGACGCCACGGCATCTTGGACGATGTCGATGACTTCAGCCGTGGTCAGGTCGCTGTCCACGTCGGAGCTGGAGGCGTTCAACAGCGCCGCCACCGCGTGGCGGGCCAAGGCGTTGATGCCGCCCCCGCCCGACTGCAGTGCCTCGAGTAGCGTGGCGTCGTCCCCGCCGGTACTGAGGGTCACGTTCACGCCGAACACGGTGTTGAACGAGTCAGTCGGGGAGTAGCCGACCCATGAGTCGAAGTGCTGGCTCTGCTTCCAGAACCCAGGCGTGCAACCCTCGCCGCCGGGGGCGCTCAACGATCACCGAGTCGGTGGCCGAGGCGTTGATGGCGTTGGGGAAACCGCTCGGGTTGTAGTGCACAGAGACGGTATTCACCAGTGGGCTGGGATCGGAGTCCAACACGACTCGGCTCGTCACAACCTGGCACGACGTGCCCGTCGCCAACGTGGCGGTGCAGGTGCTCGACGTGACCGCGGTGTTTGCCGGGTCGAGCAGGTTGCCGGTCAGCGTGTCGGTGATGGTGCCGTTCACCAGGTTCGGGGAGTCCGACGAGGACGTGTTGGTCACCACGATGGTGCACGTCTCGGTCTGGCCGACCTGGATCGGGTCGGGGGCGCAGTTCTTGGTCACGCCCACGGCTGGCTGGAACAGGTTGGTGCTGTCGCTGGCCTGCGCGGTAGCCGTCTGGATCCCGGCCGAGTAGGTGGCGACGACCGTGTTCAGCAGTGGGTCGGGGTCACCAGGTGCCACGGTTCGGGACACGGTGGCCGAGTCGCAGGCCCCCGGAGCCAGCGTGGCGTCGAAGCTGGCGGAGATGTCGCCGATCAGCGAGTCGATCACCGAGGTGCGGGACACCGGGATCAGCCCCGTGTTGCACACCTCGATGGTGTAGTTCACGGGGTCGCCGATCTTGGACAACTCGTCAGCCACTTTGGTCACCGTGATCTTCGGCGCACAGATAACCGGCAGCGTGTGGGTGGCGAACGCGCCAGCCGTCCAGCGGCGGGTTGAACTGCGGGTACGACAGGGCGATCTCCACCCGGTCGCGGAACACCGTGTTGCACAGGGCCGGGTCGTCAGGGATGGTCACCCCGAACGTCGCTGTACACGTCGCACCCGCAGGCAAGGTGTCACCCTCATCAATGATGGTGGTCGTCCCGTTCAGCGTGCAATTGCGATGTCGACGGGTGTCCCGTTGTTCGGCGAACCGGTGGCGACGAACGGGGCCGTCTCGATGAGTTCGGTCACGGTGGCGCTGTAACGCCCATGCGTTCGTGAAGGTGGCCGTGCAAACCACGGTGTCCCCGATGGTGTACGGGTCGCCAGCCGGGGCCGACGGGCACTCTTTGGTGGCCGTGGCCCCAGTTTGCTCTTGGGCCTGGGCAGGCGAGGCTCCGAGGATCAGTCCGCTTGCAGCCATGACCAGGGCTGCTACCAGCCCGATCCCCCGTTTGGTGCGCGAATGGTGCATGGGCTTCCTCCGAAGTGAGTTGTGGCAGGACGTCTTCTCCCGCCGCGGCGTTGCTCACCACCGTGGAGCCGATGGTGACCATCCAGACCGGAGGCCACCAAGGTCCCTACGATCTGGGCCCCGAGTCAGCCACCGTAGACTCGGGTGACGTATGCCACAAGGGGGTGTTATGTCCGGACTTAGGATCCTTTGGCGGGCTGGCCGAACCACACCGGTGGTATTCAGCTAACGACCGGCTTGGGTTCGCCCTATCGCTCGTCTCCCAGGCGGACAAGCACCCTCGGCTGACTCAGCTCCGGCCGGGCCCAGACGGCCGCAAAGCACAGGTGGGGATCTCGGCTACCACTACTGCCGGCCCCCTACCATCCGGCCTCTGAACTGGCCATGGGGACAGGCAAGGCACGGAGGGAGTTGACCCCTCCGTGCCTTGGTCGGTCGGGACCTCCTGTCGTGGCTCTGGCGAGACTTTGGCTATCCCGTGATCAGGATCGCGGGATCGGTGAACCCGTCGAAGGTCAGGGTGTAGACGAAGCTAACGACGCTTGTCGTGACCTCGGGTGTCCAGTTCGGGTTGGGGCAACTGAAGTTCGCCAGGACGTCCGCAGCGCTCGGCGCCGTCGCCGTCTGCTCGGGGACCAGCAATCGCCCGTTCCTGGTCGGGAACAGCACGGCACTGGTCGTCGTGGTGGCGGACTCGGTGAACGGATCGACGACCTTGCTGTTCACTCCTGGGTTGTGACAAACGCCCGTGAAGGTCGAAGTGACCGCAAGGCTGACGGTCGCATTGGTGTTGCCGACGCCCTGGATGGCCGTCCCGGTGCAGGTGACCGTCAGCCCGACCATCGTGCAGGTCGGCTCGCTGAACCCGTTCGTGTAGTGGGCCCCTTGCGGGGCGTTGTCGAAGTTGGTGACTGCCTGGGCGGAGGTGGTGAATCCCAGGAGGGTGACGATCGCCAACGCGGCGATCAGAACTATCCGCTTCATGCTTGGTGTGTTCCTTCTGTTTGGGTGCATTTCTGGATCTTGGTTTGAGTGGTGTGCGCTGCGAACCTGCCGTCGGTCGCACCAGCCGGTGGACCGACGGCAGGTGGGCCGCCCCTAGTTTCGGGCTCCTACGGGTCGATGACGATGACGCAGGTGTAGGTGCCGGGTGGCAGGTTGGTGTCGGTGAACGTGCCGTCGCCGCCGGCGCCGGTTGAGCCGTTAGGCCCGTTCGGTGTGCAGGTGACCGTGCTGGCGGTGCCGCCGGGGATCTGCGAGTCGACGCTGACGGTGAGGTCGGTCAGCGGCGTGTTGTGGAAGCTGACCGTCTCACCGACGTACGGGTCGCCGGCGCAGTTGGCCTTGTTGTTGACGGTGACGTTCTTGTCGGCTTCACCGGCGTAGCCGGCCGGTACCGTCTCGTGCACCGAGTAGCTGTCGAACAGCAGGTTGTCGAAGCAGACCTTGCCGTCAGCGCCGGTGGTCTTGGTCACCCCGTTGACGGTGAAGTCGACCCCGGCATGCGGGTGGTCTCCCGCCCCGGCGGCGGCGTGCTTGCGAGTCTTGGTGACCTCGATCGCGCCACGCTGGCGCGGGTCGACAAACGACACCACAACCGGCTCGGTGACCCCAGCCACTACGGTCACCGCTTGTCGGCCGCGCTCTCATAACCGGCCGGGGTGACGGTTTCGACCACCCAGTAGGTCCCGGCGACCACATCGGTGATGGTGCAGGTGCCTGCTGCGTCAGTGGTGCACTTCTTCAAGGTGATGGTGTCTTCGGCGCCGCGGGTGCCGCCGACTGGAGCGTTGTCCTTGTACAGGGTGAACTCTGCGCCGGCGAGTGGGGTGCCCGCGTCGTCGGTCTTGTTGATCTTCACGCTGCCGCAGTTGGTGATGTTGACGGCAACCGGTGGGACGAAGTCCTTCAGCGCGCTGGTAAACGAGTCCGAGGAGCGGCTCTTCAGGTATGCCGAGCCGAACGAGTTGCATGAGGTCGGGTCGAGCAGTCCGGCCAGCGACAGCTGCGCCTCGCCGAATGTCCGGGGGTCCAGGGCGCCGAGGCCGTCGCTCTCGCCCGCCGGGATGGCGGAGGTGTTGATCGATCCGGTCGCGTCACCGGCCGCGGTCGAGGTCGGCGGCCGGCCCCCAGGCGCTCCCGGTCCATCGACGGATCGACAGCGTCGGGTGGGTGCCGCCCTGGGACAGGTCGTAGATCACCAACACGTCACCGATGCTGCGGATCGGGGTCAGCCCGTTGGCGTGCAGTCCGGGTCGGCCGGGGTCTGGTTGGGGGTGCACTGGCGCTGGTTGAACTCGAAGTCCATGTTCGTGGTGCCGGACGGATCCTGCACCCGCGCCCAGAACAGGTTCAAGAACCCGGTCGAGGTGCTGCCCTCCTGGTACAGACCGAAGAACTTCAGGTCGCTCTTGTTCGGCGGGATACTGCCGTCCACGACCGCGGGTACCGCGGTGTCTTCCTTGGCGCCCTGGCCGAACGACTCGTCGGTCGGACCGCTGATCGTGTCGGCCTTGCGGGTCTCGGTCACGTTGGCCCAGTCGATCGACGGGGCCGGATCGTCGACCTTCAGGTTGGCGTCGGTGTCGATTTCGAAGTTGCTGCCCGGGAGGCTCACTTCCGGGTGGTTGGCGTACGCGACGGACGGTGCGAACGCCGCCGCCATCGCGAACGCCGCTACCAGAGACCCGATCCTTCGAGCCCGCCGCGAGCCTGGTCTGCGCCGCTGCTGCTGCCGGCTGGTCACATCAATTGACGGTATTCTCATTTGCTTGCTCCTGATGATGAATAGCGATCACGAACGAAGGTCAAAAGGGAAAATGCATCGGCCGACGGACACCGAGGGACACCGCCAGGCAGGCCGGCGTGAACGCGACATCTGGAGCCGACACGGCGAAAGTCCTGGAACCGGACACTCGCCCGGGGGCGGCGCGGGAAACCTGGCTGGCGGACCACCACGACGCGCAGAATACCAGTGACGTAGTTTCAACTCGCGTGGTCTCGGCGGGCAGTCACGGCAAGGGAGGTGAGACAGCGGCACGACGTCCGGCGACATAGCCGCCAAACGACCAGCAGTGCAGAGGTGACCTCGATCGGAGAGCTAGACCAACTCACGGAACGGGAGCTAAACCAGTCACGGTTGCGTCGTCGAGGCGGCCCACGACAATTGGTCGTGCGCCGTCGTTGATACGACACACCCAAAACGGCCATCACCCGCGCTCGTGGGAGACATCCCGTGCCCAGCACTGGGCGAGCATCCATAGCGTCTCCCCTGGGCAGCAAGTCCGCAATCACCGCCGGTTGAACGGACCGCCAAGACGCAACGTAGACCCGAGTGCCCGTCATGTCCAGTATCGGCCGAGTTGCGCCCGAATGCGTAGCTCGAGCCGAAGGAACACGAGATCACCGGTGGTGTGGACACCCCCATCGACACCTACCGCGGCTGCCCCGGATGGGCTGGGACGACTGCTGGGCCACGGGGTATTTTTCGACCCATGCCGCAGGTATGCCGATCTGCCGGCCCGGTTGATCAGTCGCGGGCCGCTGGTTGTGGTCGGCATCGAGGGGACCGGTTCCGACGGCGCCGGGCTGCTCGGCATCTGACCGCGAGCGGGATCCGGATCGTCGAGGTCGACCGCCAGGACGACGTACTCGCCGCAAGTTCGGCAAGCCCCCGATCCGGTCGACGCGGCCGCCGCGGCTCGCGCAGTCCAGGCCGGCACCGCCACCCCGGCACACCGAAGACCCGCGACGGGTGGTGGTGGAGTCCATCCCGCTCTGCGGGTAGTCCGCAACGTCGCGATCAAAGCCCACCGGTCTGAACAAAGGACCGTGGCCTGACGCGTCGATCTCGCCTTATCCGAGCAAGTGACGGCGCCGCTCACACGGTCCACCTGCAGGCGAACGACGCGCTCCAGCTCTTGCATGGTGACTCGCTCAGCGACTTCGCGACCGAACGCTGCGCCACCGCCGAAGCCGCCCGCCGTACCGAGCTTCAGTTGGCTGCGATGACCGAACGCGCCGAGGTGGCGTTGACGCACCTCGGTCGGCGTCTCGACGGACATCGGTGGATCTGGAGCCAGATGGTGGCCGCGAGCCGCCCTGGCTTCCCTTGACTTCAAGTGGACTTGAAGAATGACGATGGAGTCATGAACCAGTCATCACGTCCGACGGCCGTCATCACCGGAGCTTCCAAGGGGTTGGGTCGGGCCCTGGCGGACGCCCTCACCGAGCGTGGGTGGCGCCTGGTGTTGGACGCCCGCAGCCCGGGAGCGCTGGCGGACGACCTCCCGGGGGCGGTCGTGGTTCGGGGCGACGTCACCGATGCAGCGCACCGCGCGGAACTCGCTGCCGCGGTCGGGCGCGCCGGACGGCTCGACCTGTTGGTGAACAACGCGAGCGACCTCGGGCCGAGCCCCTTGCCCGGCCTGGCCGGGTACCCGCTCGAAGCCCTGCGGCGGGTGTACGAGACCGATGTCGTGGCGCCCCTCGCCCTTACCCAGCTTCTGTTGCCCCACCTGCGCGATTCGGCCGGCATGGTCGTCAACATCAGTTCAGATGCGGCTGTGGAGCCGTACCCGACCTGGGGCGGTTACGGCTCGGCCAAGGCTGCCCTGGACCACCTGAGCGCCGTCCTGGCCGTGGAGGAACCCGGCCTCTTCGTGTACGCGGTCGACCCGGGCGATATGCGCACCGACATGCATCAGGCGGCGTTCCCGGGTGAGGACATCTCCGATCGCCCGGAGCCGGCCGCCGTCATCCCAGCGCTGCTGGGCCTGCTGGCGCGAAGCCGGTATCGGGCCGCTACCGCGCAGCCGACCTGGCCGCGGGAGCTCTCCGATGATCGCGGCGTTCACCCTTCCTGTCGGTCTGGAGGCAGTGGCACCACCGGCCGTGCGCGACCAGGTGCGGCTCCTGGTCGCGCACCCGGGTGGCATCGAGCACACCACCTTCGCGCAGTTGGCTGGCTTCCTGTCGCCCGGCGACCTCGTCGTCGTCAACACCTCGGGCACGTTGGCCGCCGCTGTCGATGGCACCCGTCAGGACGGCCGCGCGGTGACCGTTCATTTCGCCACTGCCCTCGACGACGGTGACTGGGTGGTGGAGATTCGCCCGGCCGACAGCCCCACCGGGCCGGTGCCCGACTCACAGCATGGCGACGTGATCGCCCTTCCGGAAGCCGCCGCCATCACCGTCGAGGAGCCCCATCCTGAGGGACAGCGACGGCTGTGGCGGAGCAGGCTCGGCCGTCCACGGCGGGGTTCCTGCCTACCTCGCCCGGTGCGGACGTCCGATCCGCTACTCCTATGTGCCGACGCCGGTCCCGCTCGCTGCGTACCAGACCGTATTTGCCCGCGAGCCGGGGAGCGCCGAGATGCCCAGCGCCGGGCGACCGTTCACCGCCGACCTCGTCGTCGACCTGGTCACGCGGGGCATCGGTGTCGCTCCGGTCACCCTGCACACCGGCGTCTCCTCGCAGGAACCGGGCGAACCCCCACAGCCGGAGCGGTACACGGTGCCCGAGAGCACCGCTCGGGCGGTGAACCTGGCGCGGGAGTGGGGCCGCCGGGTGGTCGCGGTCGGTACCACTGTGACCCGGGCGCTGGAGTCTGCCGCCGACCCAGGTGGCATGGTGCGCGCGGCATCCGGCTGGACAGACCTCCTCCTCGGGCCCGCGCGCCCAGCGGTAGTGGTCTCCGGCCTCATCACGGGCTGGCACGCGCCTGGCGCCTCCCACCTGGATCTGCTCGAGGCGGTCGCCGGCGCTGAGTTGGTCGACCGCGCGTATCGGGCAGCCGTATCGGCCGGCTACCTCTGGCACGAGTTCGGCGATAGCTGCCTGCTGCTGCCCGCGCCCACGCCGGCGCCGCCAGCGGTGGGTATATACCCCGTCGCGACGTTTCGAGTCGAGGCGACGCCCAGGTGCTCGCAAGCACACCGCGCCGATCGGCCGCGCCCTGTCGTTCACCGAACAACCAGACGGGCTCCACGGCACCTTCTGGATCCGCGAATCCAGGGCCGGTGACGAAGCCCTCGCCGACCTCCTCGACGGCTACCTCCCCGGACTGTCCGTCGGGTTCCGCACCATCACCGTCGACCGGGGCCCAGCCGGCGAAACCGTCATCCGACAGGCCCGCCTCATGGAAGTCTCCCTGGTCCCCATCGCCGCCTGCGACGCCGCCCGTGTCCCCGCCCTCCGCGCCGCCCGTGTCCTCGCCCTCCGCGCAGCCCGGTCACCCCAGGACCCGTCCACTACTACGCCCCCCGCCCACCTCGCCCAGCTCATCCCCCGACACATCCCCACAGAACACCGACACATCACCAACACCTGACATCACCCTGAATGACGCCACCCGACACGCACCCCACCTGCGACCCGCTGGACCTGTGGCGGCAAGCAGGTTGGACCGAGTTAGCGGGGCCACCCCTAGGACTAAGGTCCGGGGCGGAAGGTGGTGGCGCTGAATGGCCGGATTCGAAGCGTTACGAGAGCAGTATCACCACGCTCAGGATGCCTTCATCCAAGGCAACCCGGAACCGATGAAGCGACTGTGGTCAAGGCAGGATGACGTCACACTCGCCAACCCCCTTGGTCCTCCGGCTCGGGGCTGGGACGCGGTACGGCAGGTAATGGAGCGTGCCTCAGCGCAACTAGCCGACGGCACTGGCTTCAGCGCCGAAATCATCTCGACGTTCGCGACCACGGACCTTGCCTACGACGTGGCAATCGAGCGATGCAGCGTGAAGGTGGGTGGGTCTGACGTGGCGGCGCCGGTATCCCTGCGCGTAACTACCGTGTTCCGGAACGGGGTTGGCGGTTGGACGATCGTTCATCGTCATGCCGATCCCATCACTGGCGAGCGGCCGATCGCCTCAATCACCCAGTCGACATGAACTGACCGACAAAAACACGCAGTCCGCATCCCTTCACTACCTTGACGTCTACGGAAACAAGAACCGGACCTAACACACCCCCTCGTTTCTTCTGGTGCTCGCTGGCCCAACAGCCCGCGCCCTTCCGCCCTTTATCTACCGGAACTGCAAGGTTTAGGTGGACGACAGAGCCGTTGGCCTGTGGGCCGTCGAGACGTTGCGGTCCCTGCCACCGGAGTCGATGCCGTGGAGCACGGGCGTCGAGTTCCACGGCGGCTGCTTGACGGCCGGATCGAGCAGTCTGCCGATGATGTCGGACGTGTTCGGCCCGATTCCGTTCGGCGGCTATGAGCGAGGTCGACCGGAGAGCCACTGGTACGAGTTGACGGGTTGGCGGCCGGACCCCGGAGTTTGGGTCTACACACTCGACCAGAAGCGCTAGCGCCGCCGAGACGGCAGCGCGCTCACAGGGGTGGTTCGATGGCATGCAGGCGCAGCACGGCTATCTCTGCTTGGTCCATCGGTGGGAACCCGGCGAGCGCAAGAGCGTCGCGCATCTGTTGGCTGGCGAACCGCGTCCGCATCGCCTCGGCCGACGCCCAGACGCCGACGATGTAGAGCGAGTCGTCGCCAATCGCGCAGTGGTGGCGCAACTCTCCGGCCGGGCCGCCGGTGTCCATGATCGCTTGATGGGCTCGGTCGTAAGCGCGGGTCAGCTCCTCCACGTCTCCGCGAAAGCGTGCGATCAACAGTGCCGGCATCCCGCACCTGCCCAGTCACGGAGCCTTCTACCTGGCTCGGCGGTCACGTTTACGACACCCTATGGCTTGGGTTCGGCTCTGGAGCCCTCGCCGGGCGGTGTTGTCAGTCATCGGGCGTTTCCCGCGGTCTCGGTCCGATATTCGTATGCTGATACTCGATCTACCGATCATCTACCGAACGTCTACCGGAGGCCCGGGGCGGCTGGAGACCGCCCGGGATGGAATGGCCGGCTGACCTGCGGATACGTGAACGGGCGGGACAAGGCGAGCCCAGCCGTGACGGTCTGGAGGGAAGTTCAAGTCCCCCTCGGACACCATCACACCGCTCTGACCTGCGGAAACGTCCCCGATTACCAACCCCAGCCACGTTGACTGCGCAGCTCAGGCAACAGGTTGCGCCCACTCAACGAGTCGTGGCCCTTGAATGCTTCGACCGGCCACCGTTAGGTTGGTTCTGGCTTGGTGCAGCCAGCCGCTTGCGCCCCTATGGGTTTGGTGAATGCACCCACACGACCTGCTCCGCCATCCGATTCGTCCGCGACGTCGGCGAACGAGTCAGCAATGCAAGCACTGACCATCTCGTTCGCCAGATCCGTGGAGGAATCACTCATGCACACCTTCCATGACGCGAAGGCGATGGCGAAGACCTTGCGGGCTGAGGTTCTCGAGCGCACGCAGGTCGACCTGGCTCATAGCCAGTGCCTCGAGATCGTGGCCCACCAGTTCGGTGCCCACGACTGGAACACCCTGGCTGCTGCGATCGAGAGCCAGCCATCTACCGGATCGCCCACCTGGCGCACGTCATTCGCTGCTGCGACCACCATCCCCGTGCTCAGGATCTTCTCGGAGGCCGAAGCACGAAAGTTCTATCTCGACTTCCTTGGGTTCAGCCTCGACTTCGGCGGGCCTGCCCAGGGCGGAGACTCCCCGTTCTATGGGCAGATCTCTCGTCCTGGCTGCACTTTGCAGCTCACCGAGCACCGCTACGAGCCGGGACCGGGCGCCACCGTCGACGTGTGGATCAGCGGACTGGAGGACTACCGCGACGAGCTGATCACCAAGGACGACGGCATCTTCGGGCCCGCGCTTGGCGTCCCCTCCATCGAGGCGACGTTCTGGGGGGCCCGGATACTCACTCTCCGCGATCCGTTCGGCAACCACCTGCGGATCAGCGAGCCAGCAGAGCGATTCGACTGACGATCAGCTGCCCCGGTGGACTGAGGGAGGCGGAGCTCCGACCAGGTCGGCTCAGGAGTAGGTGTCAGTGGGATACCGGATCAGCGAGGTGGTCCGAGGCACAGCGTCGGTGTTGCGATCAGACTGGTCGATGACTAGTCTGATCCCATGACTACTTCATCGGTCGGTGCCTATGAGGCCAAGACACACCTGCCTCGCCTGCTCGACCAGGTCGAGAAGGGCGACACCGTGACGATCACCAAACACGGTCGCCCAGTGGCCATGCTCGTGCCGATCGGTGCACGATCGACTCCAGAGTCGGTGATCGCGGCGCTTCGGAGCGCACGCGCTGGCGTGCGACTCGCGGGGGACTCGGTGCGGGAGATGGTCGAGGAAGGTCGGCGCTAGCGGATGTTCGTCATCGACGCGAGCGTCGCGATGACTTGGTGCTTCGAGGACGAAGCATCGCGGGAATCGGATGCGGTGCTGGACATGCTTCGCGACGAAGATGCAGTGGTCCCGGCGATCTGGCCCCTGGAGGTCGCCAACGTCCTGCTCGTCGCCGAGCGGCGCGGCCGACTCAGTGAGGCAAAGGCGAACCGGTTTCTCGAGCTACTTTCT
The DNA here is from genome assembly GCA_963724495.1 of uncultured Actinomycetota bacterium. Taxonomy (GTDB): domain Bacteria; phylum Actinomycetota; class Actinomycetes; order Propionibacteriales; family DAIQRJ01; genus CAVRUZ01. The sequence goes on from CAVRUZ010000002.1 coordinate 589,747, forward strand.
CAACTGCCGATCGATGTCGAAAGCTCCCCGACGGACGTACCGGAACAGTCGCCGCGGGACGACGTCACGGATTGACTTCCTATGACGCGTCCTACCTTGTGCTCGCCGAGAGACTCGGCGTCTCTCTCGCAACACTCGACCACCCCTTGGCCAAGGCCGCACGAAGTGCCGGCGTCCAGCTGCTCATCAAGTCGTAGCTCGACCGAACGTCGACTCAGGCGGCGCTGTCACACACCCAGGCCGCGCCATCCCGTCCGCCTGATCGCGACATGCACGCCGTCGACCACAAGTCACTCCGTTGTCTGATCGGAGTCGGTCCCGAAGCCAATTGGCATATGACCCGGAGTCTTCCTCCGTGAGCTCCAGGCCATCCGCGACGGTGTGATCGAACACGAGGGCGGCGGTTTCCTCGATCAGGCTCTGGAGCCCGAAGACGGGACCCGTTGCCTCGAAGCCCAGGGTCCACCAACTCTGGCCGTGCATCGTGACCTCGGTGAGCTCAACCGTGCACCCCGAGCCTTGCTGAGGTCCGGGCACCCGCGCCGAAAGCTGGTCGTTCTCCAGGGAGAAGAAGCTCATTCGCCTGACCTTGTGCACGGATCTCCATGCCGACCGCGGAGCCGGAGTCGGAGCCGGGGATCGGCGTTCCAAGCGGAAAGGACCACCTCTGCCAGAAATCCATGAGCCCTCGCGCGCCGCCCCCAGGAACGTCGAGGGCTCCGAGAGACCCGCCGTACACCTTGACTTCCAGCGCACTGCCACCGCGGATCTTCACCGACAGCCGCTTCCAGATCCGGACTGATCAGGTAGTCGTCTGCACGTGATTCCACTATCGCGGGGAACCGTTCCAACCGCTCCACGATGCGTGGGTCCAGCTCTCCCGGTCGGATCCACCGAATCTCCAAGCTGGGCGGTCCACTCGACACCGCGACATCCAGTGGAGGGGTGATCACCACAACACTTCCCTTCGCCGGCGGTGTGAGGGCCCGCAGGACCAGGTTAGGTACCGCGAGCGCGGCAGACCAGGGTGTGGACAACGCCAGCCCTCTCGCCACGGTCGGGCCGACAACGGGGGCGAGGACGGCGGTCATGACCTCGCCTCCGGACCGCCCCAGGTGGCGCCGGTCTCCCGCACGAACTCGGAGACGGCGGCGTCCAGGGTCGGGAAGAAGTGCGCGGGGTTGATGGCACGGGTCAGCCCATAGCGCTCGATCTTCGCCCGGACCGAGTCGTTCATCTCCGCGAACACGAGCGACACGCCATGGTCATTCAGCCAGGCATCCAGATCCTGCAGCATGTCCGACGCCGTGGTGTCCACGTCGGTCACGGTCTCTGCGGCGATGACGATCCACTTCAGGTGTGGCCGTTCCTTGACCATCGCCCGTACCTCGTCCCCGAAGGTTCGGGCGTTGGCGAAGATCAGCGGGGCGTCGAAGCGATACACCAGCAGGCCCGGCAGGCGTTCGGCCTCGGGATAGCTCGTGGTGTCGTGCAGTCCCGGAATGCCCTCCACCCGGCCGAGTTCGGCCGGGTGGGGCCACCACAGGCGGCGGAACACGTTCAGGATCGACAACGCCACCGCAAGGAGGATGCCGGGCAGCACGCCGAGCAGCGCCACACCCAGCAAGGCGATCATCGAGAGTGCGAACTCAATCCGGCGCTGCTGCCAGAGCCGACGGGTCGCCGCGACGTCGGCCAGCGAGAGAGCAGCCGCGATCACGATGGCGCCGAGCGTGGGCTGAGGCACGTACTGCATCAGCGACGGTACGAGGACCAGCACGAGCGTGATCACCACGGCACCGACGACGCCGGTGACCTGGGATCGGGAACCGGCCTGGTCCGCCACGGCGGTACGGGACCCGCTCGTGCTCACCGGGAAGCCCTGGAACAGGCCGGCCGCGATGTTGGCCGCCCCGATCCCTACCATCTCCTGGTTTCCCCGCACCGGGTCGCCGCGGCGGGTGGCGAACGACGAGGCCGTCGACATGGTGTCGGCAAGGGCGACCAAAGCGATCGCGAGTGCGCCCACGAACAGCGGCGGCATGTCGGACCAGCCCACGGTCGGGAGCGTGAACGGCGGAAACCCTTGGGGCAGCACCCCGATCGTGTCGACGCCGTGGGCCTCGAGGTCGAACAGATTCGACCGCGACCGACGCCAGCACCACGGCAACGAGCACAGCGGGGATCTTCGGAATCAGTCGCTGCAACAGCAAGATCCCGACCAGCGAAGCCACCCCGATCCCAGCGGCAGTCCAGTTCGTCAGGCCATCGGCCACACCTTCCAGGAACGCGAAGGAACTCCGCGATCAGCCCATCGGCGTCCACCGAGAACCCCAGCAGTTTCGGCAGCTGGCCGATCACGATGGTGAGCGCCAGACCGCTCATGTAGCCGATCTGGGTCGGCTTCGACAACAGGTCGGCGACGAACCCGAACCCCGCCAAGCCGGCTACGACCATCACGACGCCGACCATCACGGCCAGGAGCGAGGCCAGCGCGATCGCCCGAGCCGGGTCCCCGTTCGCCAGCATCAGGGGTGTGATGGTCGCCGCGATCATCGGTCCAAGCGAGGAGTCAGGCCCGAGCACCAGCACCCGGGACGGCCCGAAGATCGCGTAACCCAGCAGGCAGAGGATCGAGGTGTACAGGCCGGTGATCGGCGGTAACCCGGCCAACTCGGCGTACGCCATGCCCTGCGGGACCAGCAGGGCCGACAACACCAGTCCCGCGACGAGGTCCCGTGGCAACCACGCCTTCTGGTACGACGTGAGCAACGACAGTCCGGGGATGTGCGCCCGAAGGCGGCCCCCGGTGGTCCCATGAACTCCAGTGGTGGCCGTCACGAGGCAACGACCCAGCACCGTGAGAGCAACAGATTCGCCACGGTGGCCGGCGACGAGTCACGACACAGGGAGGTGCAGCACCGCCGCGACGGTCGCCGACGCCGCACGAACGGGCCAGGCGACCCGGACCCCAATCCGCTCACCGTCTTCGCGCCTCCTGCCGCCAGCAACGTCCATCAGCGTTGCTGATCGAGCCGATTATCCAGGTCACACTGACGACCTCATGGACCTTGGTGGGACCACAACCTAGCCGTGTCCACGCGATTGGTCGCAGGGCCTAGCGGCGCTCGACGTGCCGTCGGGCGACGGCGCTCGCAACGACGGGTGCTGCTGCTGGGTGAACACCAATGCAGAGGCTGTGACCGGGCTTTCGGTGGTGCGACGGTTGGCGAAGTCCCGTCCCACACGAGGTCTTAGACAGGCCGAGACAGACGGCTGATCAGGGACTACATTCACGGCACGTTTCGGCCGGGTGGCCGGCTGATGGCCTCCGCAAGGCAGTGGCGTTGCGGGCCGACCCACGAAACGAATGCACAACACCGCCTCACCAACGGGCGGCTGACACTTCGTAGATGAAGTCTCACCGGAGGCAGGTCATGAGCCAGAAGAAGGCCAAGAAGGCGAAGAAGTACAAGGTGGCGTTGGCGGAGCTGCAGGGCGAACTGGTGGCCATGCAGGAGTGGGTGAAAGCGACCGGCGCCAAGGTCTGCGTCGTCTTCGAGGGACGGGACACAGCAGGCAAGGGCGGCACGATCAAGCGGATCGTCGAGCGGGTGAGCCCGCGGGTGTTCCGGGTGGTGGCGTTGCCGGCGCCGACGGCTCGGGAGAAGTCGCAGATGTACATCCAGCGTTACATCGGACATTTCCCGGCCGCGGGTGAGGTGGTGATCTTCGACCGAAGCTGGTACAACCGCGCCGGGGTCGAACGGGTCATGGGGTTCTGCACAGCTGAGCAGACCGAGCGGTTCCTCGAGCAGGTTCCTGCAGTGGAGAAGGCGATGGTCGACTCCGGGATCATCCTGGTCAAGTACTGGTTGGAGGTCAGCTCCGACGAGCAGACCCGCCGGATCGAGGCCCGCATCCACGACCCTCGCAAGGTGTGGAAGCTGTCGGGCATGGACTTGAAGTCCTACAGCCGCTGGTACGACTACTCGCGTGCCCGAGACGCCATGTTCGCCGCGACCGACACCCCCTGGGCGCCGTGGCACGTCGCCAACAACGAGAACAAGAAGCATGGCCGGCTGAACATCATCAGTCACCTGCTGAGCCAGGTTCCTTACGAGCCACTCAAGACGAAGGACGTCGAGCTCCCGAAGCGCCAGAGGGCCGGCCGATACCGCGAGCCCACCCTCCCGAACGTCATCCCGACCCCCTTCTGAGGGACGGCTCCGCACCCAGCCGGTCACGTACTCGTCGCATGGAGGAAGCAATGTCTGAGAAAGTCGCTGGCTCTGCCGGACTCGCTCAATCGGCTCCGGAGACGGTGTGGTACGCGCTCACGGTGGACGAGGTCGCGAAGCAGCTTGACGTCGATCCGGCCAGGGGTCTGACGGCGGCAGAGGCCAAGCGGCGGTTGGCGAAGTACGGCCCGAACGCAATGGCCGCGGCGAAGGAGGAGCCCGTCTGGAAGCAGTTCTTCAAGCACTACCGCGACTACATGCAGATCGTGCTCGTAGTCGCGGCGATCGTCAGCCTGCTGATCGGTGAATGGGGCACCGCGATCGGACTGGCCGTGCTGACCCTGTTCAACGCGTGGCTGGGCTATCACCAAGAGGGCAAGGCCCAGGCTGCGTCGGCGGCTCTCGGGGCGATGCTGAAGGCGGTCGCCAAAGTGCGGCGCGACGGCGACGTCACCGAGAGCCCCGCGGAAGAGATCGTGCCCGGCGACATCGTCCTGGTCGACGCCGGCGATCGCGTGCCCGCCGATGGCCGAGTGATCGTGGCCGCGACGCTGCAGGTCGAAGAGGGCGCCCTTACCGGCGAGAGCGTCGCAGTCGAGAAGAGCACCGAGGCCCTCGCACGGGCCGGACGTGGCAATCGGCGACCGCGTCGACATGGCGTTCATGAACACCAACGTCACTCGCGGCCACGGTGAGATCCTGGTCACCACAACCGGGATGGGCTCCGAGGTCGGGCACATCGCCCACATGCTCGCCGGCCAGAAGGTGGAGAAGACCCCGCTCACCAAGCAGGTCGACCGGCTGACCATCTTCATCATCGCCGCGGCCATGTTCGCCTTCGTCGCCATCGTGGTGATGGGACTCGCTCAGGGGCAGACCTTCACTGTTCTGTTCGGCATCGGGGTCGCACTTGCCGTCGGCTCCATTCCCGACGCGCTCCCTGCGGTCGTCACCACCATCCTGTCGGTGGGTTCAGTCAACATGGCCAAGAAGAACGCGATCATGAAGGTGCTGCCGGCGGTTGAGACGCTCGGCTCGACGTCCGCCATCAACTCGGACAAAACGGGCACGCTGACGCTGAACCAGATGACCGTCCGCGAGATCACGACGGTCGCCCATCACTACACCGTCAGCGGAGAGGGCTACGGCTTCGACGGCCAGGTGCAGCGCACGGCGGGCGACGCCGAGACAAACCTCGACTACGTGATGTTTCCCTGTGCCCTGTGCAACGACTCCGACATCCAGGACGGTGCGGTCGTGGGCGATCCGACCGAGGGCGCACTGTTCGTGCTCGCGCAGAAGGGCGGCGTCGACGTCAAGGGCTTCCGCGAGAACCACCCGCGAATCGCATCGGTGCCCTTCGACTCCGACTACAAGTTCATGGCCACGTTCCACACCACGCCGGGTGCTGACGGCAAGCCCGTCGTGCGGGCGTATGTGAAGGGCGCACCGGACGTGATCCTTGATCGGTCGACGTACGCCCGCATGCCCGGAGGAGTGAGCCAGCGGCTCACCGACGAGATGCGGGCGAAGGTGTTGGCCGAGAACGAACGCATCGCCAGCCAGGGTCGGCGCGTCCTCGCCTTCGCTCAACGCGAGTTCGACGCCGCCACCTTCGATCCCTCGGCCGACATGATGGCGCTCATGCAGGACCTCGAGTTGGCGGCGCTGGTCGGCGAGGTCGACCCGCCGCGCCCCGAGGCGATGAAGGCGATAGCCGAGGCCAAGAGCGCGGGCATCCGCGTGCGCATGATCACCGGAGACCACGCCGTCACGGCGGCCGCGATCGCTGCCGAGCTGGGCATCGAAGGACGCGCTGTGACAGGCGCGGAGTTCGCGGCACTCAGCGACGAGCAGGCGGCCAAGCAGGTCGACGAGATCGGCGTGATCGCACGGGTGGCTCCAGAGCACAAGGTCAGACTCGTCGAAGTGCTCAAGGGCAACGGCCATATCGTCGCGATGACCGGAGACGGCGTGAACGACGCGCCGGCCATCGGCGCGGCAGACATCGGGATCGCCATGGGCATCACCGGCACCGATGTCGCCAAGGGTGCGGCCAAGATGATCCTTGCCGACGACAACTTCGCCACCATCGTGGCCGCTGTGAAGGAAGGCCGCGCGGTCTACGACAACCTGCAGAAGTTCCTGCGGATCCAGATCGCCAACCTGTTCATGTTCATCCTCGCGTTCCTGGGGTCGACCGCGTTCGAGGTCGCCGGTACGGCGCTGGTCACCCCTGCGCAGGTGCTGTGGATCCACATGGCCGTCGTCGCGCCGATCGGCGCCGTGATGGGCCTTGACATCGCCTCACCAGGCATCATGGCGCGCAAGCCACGACCGTTCAACGAGGCCATCATCGTCAGGGCGATGATGGTTCGCCTGTTCGTCGTGGGTCTGTTCATGGCCGCCGGCGCCCTTCTCCTGGTCCAGATCGGCAAGACGTCGTACGACTCGCTGGAGATCGGTCAGACGATGGCCGTGGTCGGCCTGTCGGTGATGAACATCTCGGTGGCGCTGAATCTCCGATTCCCCGAGGACAGCGCCTTCGGCCGTGCGACATTCTCCAACCCGAAGCTGCTGTGGGCATTCGCCTGGGCCTTCGTCGGCGCATTGCTGATCACCCAGACGCGCGTACTGCAGGACCTCTTCCACACGACCCCGCTCACCGGCGCGCAGTGGGCCTTGTGTCTGGTGCCAGCGGTTGTGCTGCTCGCCCTCGGCGAGGCCTTCAAGCTCGTCCGCGCGTTCCGGCGTTCTGCACAGAAGAGCGGATAGGGGCCGCTCTGACCTGCGGAAGGCCGCCGCATCGACGGCCTCTCCAGTCCCAGCGGCGGATTCGCGGTTGCGGCCCGTGCACCGACCGAGACCCGTTGAGTGGGCGGCAACTGTTGCATCGGCGCAGTTCAGGCAACAGATTGCGCCCACTCGACGGAATCGGTGGGCTCAGGGCCGGGCTGTCACGCACCAGGCCGTCGCGGCCAGCTCGAACGGTGCGGCCGGCAGCAGCTCCTGGCACCTGGCGCGCAGGGCATCGCGGTGCCCGTCGTCGAGCTGCCCGACGTAGGCGCCGGCGGGCCCGACGCCCAGCGTGTACGGGTCCCACCAGTCGGCGAAGCTGGCGAAGGACACCGTGGTCGTGAGTGTCGACGACTCGATGTCGCGCAGACCTGCTGCTGAGCACAGGTCCGCCAGCTGACCCTCCTTCGTGCCCGGGAGTTCGGCCTCGGCCGGCGCCTCGGGGTCGGTGTCCGCAACGGCCTGCCAGAAGGTCGACAGCGGACCTCCGCCGCCGGCGTGATCCCAGACGCACGCACCGATCCGGCCGCTGGACCGGGTGACGCGGGCCATCTCCCGTAGCCCGGCCACCGGGTCGGTCATGAAGTGCACGACCAGCTGGGCAAGGGCGAGGTCGAAGTCGTCGTCGGGAAACGGCAGGTTCTCGGCGACACCGCGGTGCACGTCGAGGTCGGGGAAGCGGGACCTTGGCGGCCGCCACGAACGACTCGGACGGATCGATGGCCGCCACAGTGGTCGGCGCCCAGGCGCTCACGCAGCACCGCAGTCAGTGCGCCGGGACCACAGCCGACATCGAGCGCCCGCTGGCCGGGACGCACTCCGGCCGCGTCGGCGAACTGCACGGCGAGCGGCTCGGAGAACCGGCCCATGAACCGGCCGTACGACTCGGCCGCAACCTCGAAGGTCACGCCGGAAACCTAGCCCGGCACAATGGCGGGATGACACCGCCCGGTCAGAGCACGACCTCGCCCGCGCGTAGCGACGACGACGTGATCGAGATCGCGCGCGACCTCATCCGCATCGACACGACCAATCCCGGCGACGGCACCGGGCCAGGCGAGCGCGCCGCCGCAGAACATGTCGCCGCGCTGTTGGACGATCTCGGCCTCGAGCCCCGGGTGGTGGAGTCCGAGCCCGGCCGGGCGAGCGTGCTGGCCCGCTGGCAGCCCACCGACCCCGCCGCTGCGGAGAGGCCTGCGCTGCTCGTGCACGGGCACCTCGACGTCGTGCCGGCCAATGCCGCGGACTGGACGGTCGATCCGTTCGCCGGTGAGATCGCCGACGACTGCCTGTGGGGTCGCGGCGCGGTGGACATGAAGGACTTCGACGCGATCGTCCTGGCCACATTGCGCAGACGCATCGCCGAAGGCCGGGCAGCCGGCACGACCTGTGACGCTCGCCTTCACCGCCGACGAGGAGGCCGGGAGTGGGCTCGGCGCCCGGTTCCTGGTCGACCAGCATGCCGACCACTTCGACGGCTGCACCGAGGCGATCGGCGAGGTCGGCGGATTCTCCCTGACCGTCGACGGTCGCCGGCTGTACCTCATCCAGACGGCCGAGAAGGGTCTCGCCTGGATGCGCCTCCGCGCCAAGGGCGTCGCAGCCCACGGCTCGATGGTGGCCGACGACAACGCGGTGGTGGAGCTCGCGCGGGCGGTCACGCGCATCGGCGAGCACCGCTGGCCGGTTCAGCTCACCGCGGGGACGCGCGGCTTCTTCGAGGGACTCTCGAACGCTCTCGACCTCGGCATCGACGTGGACCAGGACGACCTCGCGCCGCAACTGGACAAGCTCGGCTCGATCGCCCGGATGATCGGCGCGGCGATGCGGCACACGTCGAACCCGACCATGCTCACCGCGGGGTACAAGGCCAACGTGATCCCCGGCGACGCGACCGCGACGGTCGACGGGCGTTTCCTGCCCGGGTTCGAGGACGAGTTCTTCGCGACGATCGACGGTCTTCTCGGTGACCGGGTCGAGCGGGAGTCGATCGTGACCAACACCGCGGTGGAGACCACGTTCGACGGTGACCTGGTGGCCGCGATGATCTCGTCGCTCAACGAACACGACCCGGACGCGGCCGTGGTGCCGTTCCTCATGTCCGGCGGCACCGACGCCAAGGACTGGTCCAGGCTCGGCATCCGCTGCTTCGGATTCTCGCCACTGCGCCTGCGCGACGACCTCGACTTCAGCGCGATGTTCCACGGCCGCGACGAGCGCGTGCCGCTGGACGCGCTCCGGTTCGGGACGCAGGTGCTGGACACCTTCCTCGACCGGGCCTGACGGCGAGGACCTAGCTGCCGGCCAGCTCCCACGACTCCGCGGTCCGTTGGGCGCGGATGATCTTGCGCCGCAGCACCACACTGCGCCGGCCGTCGCGGGAGATGCGCGACCGCGCCAACTCCCAGCCACCACGCTCGGCCGAGAGCGTGAGCAGCTGATGCACGCTGCCCCTGCCGACTCCGCGTGGGAAATCGACCGTGCGCACCTCGTACTCGACCGGCGGCCGACGGCGTTCGCGGACTGCCACCATCAGAAGGTCCCGTTCGGTCGGGCGGAACTGGTCGGATCGGACACCTCGGCGAGCACCTCACTGATCTCGTTGGGCAGGTCCACCTGCTCCACGTCGAGCGACTCCTGAAGCTGGGCTGCAGTTCTGGCGCCGACGATAGGGCTACACACCCCCGGGCGGTCACGCACCCACGCCAGCGCGACAGCCGCCGGAGTCAGGTCGAGCCCGTCGGCGGCCCGGCTCACCGCGTCGACGATGCCGCGGCCGAGCGGCAGGAGATGGCGCGCGGAGTCGAGTTCGCCGGCAGCCGCGCGTGAGTCGGCCGGGGTCCCGTGCCGGTACTTGCCGGTGAGCACGCCGCGGGCCAGCGGTGAGTAGGGGAGCAGCCCGAGACCGAGCGCCGCGGCGGCGGGCAGCACCTCCGCCTCGACGTCGCGGTTGATCAGCGAGTACTCCATCTGGGTGCTCACCAGGCCGCCTCCCGGGCGGAGCGCCTCGAAGGCGCAGGCTGCCCAGCTGGTCTGCCAGGCGCTGTAGTTGCTCACGCCCACGTAGCGCACGCGCCCCGAGGCGACCGCATCGGCGGCAGCCGAGAGCGTCTCGGCGAGCGGTACGTCGTCGTTCCAGCCGTGGATCTGCCACAGGTCGAGGTGGTCGGTGCCGAGGCGTTGCAGGGTGGCGTCCAGGTCGTGCAGCAGAGCCCGGCGCGAGACGTCGACGGTGCGTTCACCGGTCCGGCGCGAGACGCCGGCCTTGCTGGCCAGGACCACGTCGGCACGACCGCGGCGGTTGCCGAGCACCTGGCCGAGGACAGCGCCGAGCACCCGCTCCGCGTCACCGTCGGCGTAGCTCGCCGCGGTGTCGACGAGAGTGCCGCCCGCGTCGAGGAACGCGGTCAGCTGGGCGGCGGCCTCGTGCTGGTCGGTGCTGCGGCCCCAGGTCATCGTGCCGAGGCCGAGCCGGGACACCCGCAGGCCGGACGAGCCCAGGAGCCGCTGCTGCATGCGCCGCCTCTCGCTGATGGTGGTGCAGAAGTGCAGGCAGGCTAACCGTTCGCACCAGCTGGCGCGGGCGGCAGCGGCATGTCGGAATCGTCCCTTCTCCTGGCTCCTGCGTACGGTGGTTCGCGCTGCCTGTTTCCGGTGGCGGTGCACGCGATCGTTTCCCGGAGAGGCCAGATGACAGACCTGACGATGATCGACGCCGTCGTCCTCGGTGTCGTCGAAGGACTCACCGAGTTCCTCCCCGTCAGTTCCACCGGCCACCTCACGATCGCCGAGAAGGCGCTCGGTCTGCCGATCGACGATCCAGCGGTGACCGCATACACCGCGATCATCCAGGCGGGGGCCATCGTCTCGGTGATCCTGTACTTCTGGCGCGACCTCGTGCGACTCGTCTCGGCGTTCTTCCGCGGGCTGTTCCGCCCGGCACATCGCGACCATGACTATCGGATGGCCTGGAAGGTCGGCATCGCCTCGATTCCGGTGGGGCTTGTCGGCTTCGCGCTGCGAGGCCTCATCTCCGGCCCGCTGCGGAGCCTCTGGGTCGTGGCCGTGGCCCTGATCGCCTGGAGCGTCGTGATCTGGTTGGCCGAACGGGTGGCGCGCCAGGACCGGGCGGAGCAACAGCTCACGTTCAAGGACGCGATCGTGATCGGCCTGTGGCAGTGCGTCTCGCTGATACCCGGTGTCTCCCGCTCTGGCGCCACGATCTCCGGCGGCCTGTTCCAGGGCCTCGACCGCGTCGCGGCCACTCGGCTGTCGTTCCTCATGTCGATTCCGGCGCTGCTGGCCGCCGGCATCTTCCAGCTGAAGGAGGTGCCCGGCAGCGGGATGACCGCCGGGCCGATGCTCGTCGGCATCGCCGTGGCCTTCGCCGTGGCGTACGCGACCGTTGCCTGGCTGCTGCGGTTCGTGTCGCACCACAAGATCACCGTGTTCATTCCCTACCGGGTTGGGCTCGGCCTGGTTCTGCTCGTCCTGCTCGCGGCTGGGACGATAACGGCGACCTGAGTCCGGCAGCCCTGACCGGACCTGCCCTGAAGGCACACGGCTTCCTGAAGGCACACGGCTTCCTGAAGGCACACTGCCCCTGCCGGACCCGCGCCGCGGACGACGCGGCCACCAGAGGAGAACTCGATGGCGATCCTGCTCCTGATCCGGCACGGCCGGACCAAGGCGAACATCACCGGCGTGCTGGCCGGACGGACCACCGGCGTCGGGCTCGACGAGGTGGGGGTTCGCCAGGTCGCCGACCTGGGTGTCCGGCTCGCCGGGGTCCCGCTGGCGGCGCTGATCGCGAGCCCGCTGCAGCGGACCGTCGAGACGGCCCGGGCGCTCTATGGCGCCACGCCCGCGACCGGGGAGGCAGCGTCGCGGCCGCCGTTGCGGAAGGACATCCGGCTCGCCGAGGTCAAGTACGGCGAGTGGGAGGGCAAGCATCTGTCCAAGCTCGCCAAGGAGCCGCTCTGGCGCACCGTGCAGCAGTACCCGAGCCAGGTGACCTTCCCGGGCGGCGAGTCGTTGCGCAGCGTGCAGGCGCGCGCCGTCGAGGCGGTCCGCGAGCACGACGCCGCCGTTCGAGCCGAGCACGGCGACGACGCGGTCTGGGCCGTGGTGAGCCACGGTGACGTGATCAAGGCGATCCTGGCGGATGCCCTCGGCTGCCACCTGGACCTGTTCCAGCGGATCGGAGTCGACCCGGCGTCGGTGTCGGTGGTGCGCTACACCAGCGAACGCCCCTTCGTCGTGCGCATGAACGATTCGTCGATCTCGCTCGGCGAGGCACTCCAACCGGCCCCGCCGCGCAAGGGCCGCAAGCGGGCCGCGACCAAGCGCACCGACGCTGCGGTCGGGGGCGGTGCGGGCGGCATCCGCTGATCGGCCCCGACTGATTGGTTCCCACTGATTGGCGCACCCCGGAGGCCCCTGAACCGGCGGATAGGCTTGCCTGCATGGTCCGCCGCATCCACTTCTTCGATCCGCCGGAGCGGTTCGTCGCGGGAACCGTGGGGCCACCGGGGCAGCGGACCTTCTTCCTCCAGGCCCGCGACGCCAGCCACATCACGAGCGTCGCGCTGGAGAAAGTGCAGGTCCAGTTGCTCGCCGAAAAGATCGATCAGATGCTCGACGAGCTGGCCGCCGACGGCACCGCCGGCGTCGAGATCCCGGTGTCTCCGGCCGAGGTCGAGCCCGACAGCGACCCCCTGGACCAGCCACTCGTCGAAGAGTTCCGGGTGGGGAACCTGCGACTCGGATGGCACACCGAGAGCCACACGGTCGTGGTCGAGGCCTTCAACGGTGCCGACGACGAGGTCACCGAGGAGGATGCCGAGCCGCTGGACGACGACGACCGGGAGGCGCTCGTCGTCCGCCTGTCGCCGTACCAGGCGAGAGGCTTCGCGCACCGGGCGAACCTGCTGGTGTCGGCGGGCCGGCCCGCCTGTCCCTTCTGCGCGCAGCCGCTGGACCCGGAGGGCCACGTGTGCCCGCGGCAGAACGGGTATCGACGGCGCTCGTGAGCAGCCAACCCGTAAGTCCCGGTAGTCCGCCGCCCGGTGCCCGGGACGTCGACCCGGACGAGCTCCGGTGGGCACCACTCCGCGTGATCGGCCGGTTCGCCGCAGCCTCGAACGCCACCCTGCTGGCCGAGGTGGAGTCGACCGCACCGGCGTCCGTTCAGCCGACCGGCAGCGCCCTGACGACCACCGACGAGTCGGCGAGGCGGCCGCAGGGTCGTCTGGGCCGGACCAGTCGCCTTCAGGCCCCGGCCGACGGCTGCATCCGGGTCGTCTACAAGCCCACCCGCGGTACCCGGGCTCTGTGGGACTTCGAGGCGCCGTCGCTGGCCCGGCACGAGGTGGCCGCCTACCAGCTGGCGGCGGGCGCGGCCAAGATCGTCGGAGAGGAACCGCTTGTCCCGCTGACGGTGATGCGGGAGGCGGGACCGTTCGGTGAGGGCGCCGTGCAGCTGTTCATGGACGTCGACGACGACGTCGACAAGGTCGACGTCTTTCCGGTGGACGACATGCCCGACGCCGGCTGGCTGGTGGTGTTCGGCGCGGAGGACCGGGCGGGCAACGACCTGGTGGTTGCGCACGCCGACGTCGACCGGCTGCGCCGGATGGCCCTGCTCGACGAGGTCATCAACAACGCCGACCGCAAGGGCCAGCACGTGCTGACGCTCACCGACGGCCGGATCGTGGGCATCGACCACGGCCTGTGCTTCCACGTCGACGACAAGCTGCGCACGGTGCTGTGGGGCTATGCCGGCGAACCGCTCGACGCCGGCGACCTCGCGTTCCTCGACGCCCTCGACGAGACCGTGTCGGGCGACATGACCGAGCTGGCCGCGCTGCTCAGCGGCGACGAGTACGAGGCGCTGCTGCTTCGCCTGGCCACCGTCCGACTCCGTGGCACCTTCGCCGACCCGCCGTACGACCGGCACCCGATTCCCTGGCCGCCGCTGTAGTCCGGCTGTCGGTGGTTGGCGCCGGTTGAATTCCTGGGCGCCCTGATACTTCCGGGCACCAGCGTGACCAACCGGCGCTGACGGTGGCTGTGGCTCATGCACGACGCCTGCGCTGGAACCGGGAGAGGCCGGCCGCCTTGCCTGGATAGGGTTCGCGCCATGCACTCGTGGAGCCGGCCGTCCGTTCCCGACCTGCCGGGAACCGGGCCTGTGCCCCGGATCCGCGACGACCGAAGCGGGGAGCTCGTGGCCTCGGCCGGTCCTGGCTCGGGCAGCACGGAAGAGTCGACGGCCCGCCTGTACGTCTGCGGGATCACCCCTTACGACGCTGCGCACCTCGGCCACGTGGCCACCTACCTGGCCTTCGACGTGCTGCAGCGGGCCTGGCTCGACGCCGGCCTGTCCGTCCGCTACGTGCAGAACGTGACCGACGTCGACGACCCCCTGCTGGAGCGCGCCACCCAGACCGGCCGCGACTGGCGAGAGCTCGCCTCCACCGAGCTGGACTCCTACCGGCGCGACATGCAGCGACTGCGGGTCCTGCCGCCCGACGAGCTCGTGGGCGTCGTCGAGTCGATGGACCTCTCGATCGATCTCGTCGCCCGGCTGGTCAAGGCCGGCGCGACCTACTCGGTCGAGGACGACCTGTACTTCCCGGTCAAGACAGCACCAGGCTTCGGCGCAATCCACGGACTGACGCCGGCCGACCTGCTCGCGATGTTCACCGAGCGCGGCGGCGATCCCGACCGCGAGGGCAAGCGGGACCCGCTGGACGCGCTGGTGTGGCGCGCCGAGCGCCCGGGTGAGCCGGCCTGGGAGAGTCCGTTCGGTCGCGGGCGACCGGGCTGGCACGTGGAGTGTTCGGCGATCGCCCTTGCCTGCCTCGGCCCTGACTTCGACGTCCAGGGTGGCGGCAGCGACCTGGTGTTCCCCCACCACGAGATGTCCAAAGCGCAGGCCGAGGTCGTGCTGGCCGCCGAGCACGACACGCCGGTCTTCGCCCGCTGCTACTCCCACCAGGCGATGGTGCGGCTCGACGGCGTCAAGATGTCGAAGTCCCTCGGCAACATGGTGTTCGTCGACCAGCTGCGCCAGCGCGGCGAGGAGACGGCAGCGATCCGGTTGTCGGTGCTGGCCCACCACTACGACGACGAATGGGACTTCACCGACGAGGGAATGGCCGAAGGTGCCCGGCGTCTCGTCGCGTGGCGGTCGGCCGCGGACGCACGGGTCGACGCGGTGGAGCTGGCGGCCGTGCGAGCCGCGCTCGCCGACGACCTCGACACCCCGGCCGCGCTGGCCGTGCTCGATGCGCGCGCCGGGCAGGGCGCCTCGGCGGACACGGACGGCGCCACGCTCGCCGACGTGGCCGACGCGCTGCTCGGTGTGGACGTGAGGGCGACAGACGAAGGCTGAGGCAGCCGCGTCGATCCAGCGCCGGGTGGACCATGCAGCCGGGCAAGCATGCCGGCCGACATCCGGACATGTCCGGATCCGCGCCTGGACCGGTGCATGTTTGCGGCGGTGGGCAGCTGGCCGATCAGCCCGGCTGGTCACCCGGATCGGAGCGCCGGTGCCGGTCGTCGCGGTTGCGGCGGCGCAGATAGCTCTCGAACTCCGCGGCGATGGCATCGCCGCTTGCCTCCGGCAGGTCGGTGGTGTCTCGTGCCTGCTCGAGCTGCCGCACGTACTCGGCGATCTCGTCGTCGTTGTCGGCCAGCTCGGCGACCCCGCGCTCCCAGGCCTTGGCCGACTCGGGCAGGTCGCCCATGTCGATGGCGAGGTCCAGGGCGTCCTCGACCTGGCGCAGGAGGGCGAGCGTGGCCTTGGGGCACGGCGGCTGAGCAACGTAGTGGGGCACGGCCGCCCAGAACGAGACCGACGGGATCCCGAGCCGGTACGCGCCGTCGGTCAGCACCCCGTTGATGCCCGTCGGCCCCTCGTACCGGCTGGCTTCGAGACCGAGCATCTTCTCGTACTGCGGGTCGGAGGAGTTGCCGGTCACCTGGATCGGCCGGGTGTGCGGCACGTCGGCCAGCAATGCCCCGAGCAGCATCCAGACCGTTGCCGACATCTCGTCGGCCACCGCGAGCAGTTCCGCGACGAACGCGCGCCAGCGCATGTTCGGCTCGATGCCCTGCACCAGCAGCAGATCCCGGCCGGTGGACGTCCGCGCGAGGTGGAACCGCGTGCCAGGCCAGGTGATCTCCCGTTCGGGCGCCGCACCCGTGGGCGCGGCATCCGGGTCACCGGAGAACCGGACGGTCGGACGGTTCACCTGGAAGTCGTAGTACTCGTCGGGGTCGATACCGCCGATGTAGGTGGCATCGAAGACGTTGATCAGGTGGTCGATCGCGCCGCTGGCAGCCTCGGCAGCGTCGTTCCAGCCCTCGAAGGCGGCGAGGACGACGGGATCGCGCGGCTCGAAGGGAAGATCGAACTCCAGGACCATCCGGCAAGACTATGCGCCGAGGTGGACACCGGTGGTGCCAGCGTCGCCCGCGTCGATCGGCTTGTGACCCCGTCGAACGCCGCCGACCGGTAACCTGAGCGGCACGGACGCGCGCGCGTGGTCCGGCGTACGTCCTTCCCCCGATCTACCCGCAGGAGTCGAGAACCATGTCCGCAGCCACCACATCAGTCGGTGAGACCCTTCGCGAGGCGCTGACGTCTCGCGTCGTCCTGGCCGACGGTGCGATGGGGACGATGCTGCAGGGGTACGACCTCCAGCTCGACGACTTCCAGCAGCACGAGGGCTGCAACGAGGTCCTCAACGTCACCAGGCCGGACGTCGTCGCCGAGATCCATCGCGCGTACTTCGCCGCCGGCGCCGACTGTGTGGAGACCAACACCTTCGGAGCCAACCTCGCGAACCTCGGCGAGTACGGCATCTCCGATCGGATCGCCGAACTGGCCGGTGCCGCGGCCAAGATCGCGGTCGAGGTGGCAGCCGAGTGCTCGACCCCCGAGCGCCGCCGCTACGTGCTCGGCAGTGTCGGACCCAGGAACCAAACTGCCCACACTGCGGCAGGCAACGTTCGCCCAACTGCGGGACGCCTACTTCATCCAGATCGAAGCCATGGTGAACGCCGGCGTCGACGGCGTGCTCATCGAGACCGTGCAGGATCTGCTGCAGGCCAAGTCGGCCGTGATCGCTGCCCGCCGGGCGATCAGTGCTTCCGGGCGCGACGTGCCGCTGATCGTCAACGTGACGGTCGAGACCACGGGCACCCTGCTGATGGGCTCCGAGATCGGCGCGGCGCTCACGACTCTGCGACCGCTCGGCATCGACGTCATCGGTCTGAACTGCGCCACCGGGCCCGCGGAGATGAGCGAGCACCTGCGCTATCTCTCTCAGCACGCTGATATCCCGTTGGCCTGCATGCCCAACGCCGGCTTGCCGGTGCTCACCAGGGACGGTGCGCACTATCCGCTGACCGCGCCGGAGTTGGCCGAAGCACAGCAGCGCTTCGTGTCCGAGTACGGAGTCGGCCTCATCGGGGGCTGCTGCGGGACCACACCCGAACACATCGCCGCGCTCGCGGAGACCATCAAGGATCTCGCGCCGGCCAAGCGTGACGTGCAGGTGCTGGCCGGTGTGAGCTCGCTGTACAGCCACGTCGACTTCGACCAGGACTCGTCGTACCTGTCGATCGGTGAGCGCACCAACGCCAACGGCAGCAGGGCATTCCGGGACGCGATGCTCGCCGGCAACATCGACGACTGCATCCAGATCGCCCGTGCCCAGACGCGCGAGGGCTCGCACGTCCTCGACGTCTGCATCGACTACGTCGGCCGTGACGGTGCGCAGGACATGACCACGATCGCCGGCGAGCTCGCAACCGCCTCGACCCTGCCGATCGTGCTGGACTCGACCGAAACCCCAGTGCTGCGGGCAGGTCTGGAGTCCCTGGCCGGGCGCTGCATCATCAACTCGGTCAACTTCGAGGACGGCGACGCCCCCGACTCGCGGTTCTCGCGCACGATGGAACTGGTCCGCGAGCACGGTGCTGCGGTGATCGCCCTGACCATCGACGAGGAGGGCCAAGCCCGAACGGCCGATCACAAGGTCGAGGTGGCTCAGCGCCTTGTCCGGCAGCTCACGAAAGACTGGGGCATGGACGTCGGCGACATCCTGCTCGACTGTCTGACTTTCACGGTGGCCACCGGCCAGGAGGAGAGCCGCCGCGACGCGCTGGAGACGATCGAGGCGATCCGGCGGGTGAAGAAGGAGATCCCCGGGGTCCGCACCACCCTCGGCCTTTCGAACGTGAGCTTCGGGCTCAGCCCGGCCGCGCGAGCAGTGCTGAACTCGGTGTTCCTGCACGAGTGCGTCGAAGCCGGCCTGGACTCCGCGATCGTGCACGCCGCCAAGATCATGCCGATCAACCGGATCTCCGACGAGCAGCGCGAGGTCGCCCTCGACCTCGTGTACGACCGCCGCCGTGGCCAGGACCACCCGGACGGTCCGTACGACCCGCTGCAGCGGCTGCTCGAACTGTTCACCGGAGTGAAGTCTGCCGACGCCAAGGCCAGTCGGGCTGCCGAACTCGCCGCCATGCCGGTGGACGAGCGCCTCGCCGCGCGCATCGTCGACGGCGACCGCAAGGGTCTGGAGCCCGACCTCGACGAGGCGCTGACCTCCAAGCCCGCTTTGGAAATCATCAACGACTACCTGCTGGCCGGCATGCGCACGGTGGGGGAGTTGTTCGGCTCCGGTCAGATGCAGCTGCCGTTCGTGCTGCAGTCCGCCGAGGTGATGAAGCTCGCGGTCGCGTATCTCGAACCCCACATGGAAAAGGCCGACGAAGGCGGCAAGGGCACGATCGTCCTGGCGACGGTCAAGGGCGACGTGCACGACATCGGCAAGAACCTCGTGGACATCATCTTGTCCAACAACGGGTACCGGGTCGTCAACATCGGCATCAAGCAGCCGATCAACGCCATCATCGAGGCCGCCGAGACCAACCGTGCCGACGTGATCGGCATGTCCGGCCTGCTGGTGAAGAGCACCGTGGTGATGAAGGAGAACCTGCAGGAGCTCGCCGACCGCGGGCTCGCGACGAAGTATCCGATCCTGCTCGGTGGCGCCGCCCTCACCCGCGCGTACGTGGAGCAGGACCTCGCGGAGATCTTCGCCGGCGAAGTCCGCTATGCGCGCGACGCGTTCGAGGGCCTTCGGCTGATGGAGGCGGTCCGGGCCGTGCAGAAGGGGGTGGCCGGTGCTGAACTGCCGCCCTTGCGCAAGCGCCGCGTCAGCGCCGGTGCCAAGGCCCGCGTCGGCGGCGGTGGCGACGGCGCCCCAGGCGACGAAGGCACTCCCGCCGAGCCGGTCATCGACACCCGCCGCTCCGACGTCGCGACCGACACCCAGGTCCCCGAGCCGCCGTTCTGGGGCAGCCGGGTGGTCAAGGGGGTCGCACTGAAGGACTTCGCCGGGTTCCTCGACGAGCGCGCCACCTTCCTCGGCCAGTGGGGACTGCGCGGTTCGCGCGGCGACGGGCCGAGCTACGAGGAGCTCGTGGAGACCGAGGGCCGGCCGAGGTTGCGGATGTGGCTCGAGCGGATCGCCACCGACCACCTCTCCCAGGCCGCCGTCACGTACGGCTACTGGCCGGCGGTGTCGGAGGGCAACAGCCTCCTCGTCCTCGATCCGGATGCACCCGACCCGGACAAGCCGCTGCAGACCTTCACCTTCCCGCGCCAGCGGCGCGACCGGCGGCTCTGCCTCGCCGACTTCTTCAAGCCGCGCAGCTCGGGCGAGCTCGACGTCGTCGCCTTCCAGCTGGTCACGATGGGTCCGGAACTCTCGGGTGCCACCGCGGAGCTGTTCGCGGCCAACGCCTACCGCGAGTACCTCGAGCTGCATGGCCTGTCGGTCCAGCTGGCAGAGGCGCTGGCGGAGTACTGGCACCACCGGGTGCGGCAGGAGCTCAAGATCGACACGCAGGAGCCGGACGCCGTCCAGGGGCTGTTCGACGTCGAGTACCGCGGCTGCCGTTACAGCTTCGGCTACCCCGCCTGCCCGGACCTGGACGACCGCGCCAAGCTGGTCCCCCTCCTGGTGCCGGAGCGGATCGGCGTCGAGCTGTCGGAGGAGTTCCAGCTGCACCCCGAGCAGTCCACCGACGCACTGGTGACCCACCACCCGGAGGCGAGCTATTTCAATGCTCGTTGAGTGGCATGCCCGCTGAGCGCTACGGCGCCCCGGACATCTCCACGCCTCCCGGCACAGCTCCGATCCTGGACTTCGTCCCGGACGCCGCCGGGCAGCTACGTCGCCCGGCGGCCGTCCTCTGGGACCTGGACGGCACGATGCTCGACTCGGAGAAGGTCTGGTGGCAGGTCGAGCAGGAGCTGTTCGCCGAGAACGGCGGGCAGTGGACCGAGGAGTTCGCGCGGGCGTTGACCGGCAGCGACCTCTACGACTCTGCGGTCGCGATGATCGAGGCTTTCGGCTGGTCCGACCTGGAACCACATGCCCTCGTCACCGACATGGTCCGCAGGGTGGAGCTGCACCTGCTCGAACGGGTCGAGTTCCTTCCCGGCGTCGAGCGCCTGCTCGCGGAGATCGAGGCCGCTGGAGTCCCGATGGCGATCGTGACCGCCTCCTACAAGCCCTTGGTCGATGCGTTGCTCACCCAGACCGACGTGCACTTCTCCGCGCTCGTGACCGGAGAACGGGTCACGCGGGGCAAGCCCGACCCGGAGCCCTACCTGACGGCGGCCGAACTGCTGGGAGTCGATCCAGCCGACTGTGTCGCGATCGAGGACTCGGTACCCGGGGCCGCGTCGGCGAGTGCTGCCGGCTGCCACGTCCTCATCGTCCCGCACGCCGTGATTCCACCGGCGGGGGAGCGGCGCACGTTCGCGGACTCGCTCGTGGACGTGGACCTGGGGATGTTGTCAAGGCTGGTGGCAGTTCCGGCGGGCAGTTGAGCCCGTCCTCGGCCCCGCGGCGCCGCTTCTCTGCCCGGACTGCTCGCGCGCTGGGCGCAATCGCGCTCGTGGTCTCGGCCGTCCTCGCCGGGTGTGGGAGCGTCGCCGGTCCACCTTCAGATGTCACCGTCACGGTGGTCACGACCGCCGACTCTGGCGGACTCGACCCCGCGGAACGGTTCAGACCCCAGCAGGAACTCCTGCTTCGCAACGTGTTCCAGACGCTGTTGACGGAGGGGCCGGACGGTGGGGAGCCGCTGAACGACCTGGCCGAGTCGTGCCGGTTCAGTACGCCCACGGCCTACACCTGCCGGTTGAAGGAGGCCGGCTTTCCGGACGGCACGCGGGTCAGTCCGGCCGACGTGGCCTGGACGTTGGTCGGTCGCCGGGTCGAGCGACGCCCCGGTACCCCCCGAAGTGGCTCGCCTGCAGGGGTTGATCCGCTCCGTCCAGACCGTCGACGACTACACGTTCACCCTCGAACTGGCGCACCCGGATCCGGCGCTGCCCTACCTGCTCACTCTGCCGGAGGCCGCGATCGTCCGGAGTGGCTCTGGCCTGGCGGCGGCAGGCGGCAGCGGCCCCTATCAGGTGGAATCGGTGTCCGGCGATGACGTGGTGCTGGTCGCCAACCCGCACTACAGCTCCGCCGCAGTGGTGGCCAACGACCGGGTGGTGATCCGGCAGGTGGCCGACGTCGACGCCGGCACGGCCGCGGTGGCCGACGGCTCCGCTGATGTCTTCTACCCAGGTGACGTGCGCCAGAGTGCGGCGCTCGTCACCGCGGCCGAAGGGAGCGAGATCACGCGCAGCGCCTCCGCCTCGATCACGGTCCTCACCCTGGACAAGGTCCTGCCCGCCGAGTCGGAGCAGCCGGTTCGGCAGGCCCTGGCGGCTCTTCTCGACCGACGCGCCCTCGCCCGTTCCGCCGACGAGACCATCGTCTCCCTGAACTCGGTGCTCCCGAGCGATCGCCCCTGGAGCACCGGACCGGCACTCGAGGACGACAGCCCGGACCCAGGCCGGGCAGCCGAGTTGCTGAGTGTCGCGGGCGTGCAGACGCCCGTGCCCCTGCCGATCGTCAGGCCCGCTGGGCTGACCGACGCGCTCTGGGACGAGTTCCTGCGTCAGTTGAGCGCAGGCGGGCTGTTCGAACCCGCAAGCACCGAGGCCATCGGTGCAGCAGCGCAGGTGCTGACTCAATCGCCGGCCACGCCCGACCCGGTGGACTACCTGTCGCTCGCGACGGACTCCGACCGGTCACCCGTGCTGGCCGACCTGATCGATCGAGCCCGCAAAGACACTGACCTCGCGTCCAGGGAGCAGAGCGTGACCGACGCCCAGGACCACATCGCCGACAACTCGCTCGTGATCCCGCTGTGGCAGGGCACGAATGCGGCGGTGGCGCGTTCCGGCGTGGACGGCGTGACGGTCTCGCCGTTCCTGCGGCTGTGGCCACTGCGCCCGCCGGCGTGAAGATGCTGCGCCCGCCGGCGTGAAGATGCAGGCGCGCCCAGCCTCTCCGCCGACGAGCCGACGATGGGACGACCCCAGGGTGAGGCCGTCGCGCGTGTTGGATGGTGGCGGCGGACCGACGGCCGGTGCCGATCCGCGCCAGCTGAAGGAGGACCGCCCGTGCACGCGATCTACTACCAACACCCGGGAACGTGGTTCGGCGACTGCATGCCGTTCTGCGACAGCGACGGCACCTTCTACCTCTATCACCAGCGCGACACCCGCGTGCCCGGTCCGTTCGGTGAACCCTTCGGCTGGGCACTGGCGCGCACCCGGGACTTCGTGACCTATGAGGACCTCGGTGAATCACTGGAGCGGGGCGCGGACGATGCCCAGGACCAGTTCATCTTCGCCGGCAGCGTGTTCGAGGCGGACGGCACCTACTACGCCATGTACACGGGCTTCAACCGCGACTTCCCCGCGCTGGGACGCCCGTCACAGGTGCTGATGGTCGCGACCAGCACCGACCTCGTCACCTGGACCAAGACCGGCCGCCACCTCGTCGCTCCGCAACCCGGCTACGACCAGGACGACTGGCGCGATCCGTTCGTACTGTGGGACGACGATGCACAGCGCTACTTGATGATTCTCGGCGCCCGCACCGACGAGGACGGCAAGATCCTCACCGGCCGCACGGTGTCGTTCACCTCGACCGACCTCGAGACCTGGGACTTCCAGGGTGACTTCTGGGCGCCTGGCCTCTACTCGATGCACGAGATGCCCGACCTGTTCCGGATGGGCGACACGTGGTACCTGCTCACCACCGAGTACAGCGATCGGAGCAAGACCGTCTATCGGATGAGCGAGTCCCTTGCCGGTCCGTGGACCGCGCCGGTCGACGACGCCTTCGACGGCCGGTCCTACTACGCGGCACGATCTGCCGCTGACGGCGATCGGCGCTACCTCTTCGGCTGGGTCGCGACCAAAGAGGACGAGGACGACCGGAAGCCCTGGCAGTGGGGCGGGACCTTGGTGGTGCACGAGGTCTACCAACGCGACGACAGGTCGCTCGGCGTTCGCCCGCCTGACACCGTGCTTGCCTCGTTCGGTCCGCCGCGCGATCTGGTGGCGGGGCCCGTGACTCTCGGCGACAGCGACGGGCTCGCCGAGATCGTGGTCTGCGCCGACAGCGGCGACCCGTTCCGCTGGGAGACGACCCTGCGGTTCGAACCGGGCACCCGGTCGTTCGCGTTGCGGCTCTTCGAGGACCCGGTGACCGGCGACGGCTATGCGTTTACGTTCGAGATCGGCGAGCGGCGGCTTGTCTTCGACCGTCGTCCCAACTACCCGTGGAATCGCTACGACAACAAGGGTCTCGAGCGGCCGTTGACACTGCGGCCCGACGTCGACCACACCATCCTGGTGATCGCCGACGACTCGATCGCGACCGTCTACGTGGACGGGGTCGCTCTCAACGCACGGATGTACGCCAAGGCCGGCACGTCGCTCGCCCTGCAGGTGGTGGACGGAACCGTGGTGGTCGGCTCGTCGACGCTGCGATGGCAGCCGGCCTGACCCACGTCCCGCGCTGCCTGGGCAAATCTGGCCACCAGATCGCCTGAGCGGCGCGCCAGGGTCCGCATGACCCGACTGGCGGCCACTTCTGCTCATGTGCTCAGTCGGGGCTGTCCGCGAGCTCTGCCAGCGACTCCATCGCGGGCACCGGCAGTGGGTCGGGCAGGGGCGGCGGCGTGCCGTCGAACGCGGGGCAGATGGCCCGGTGGTCGCACCAGGAGCAGACCCGGCTGGGGCTGGGCAGGAACTCGCGGCGCTCGTAGGCACGCTCGATCGCCTGCCACAGTGCGTTGAGCTTTCGTTCGGTGGCCAGCAGGTCGCGTTCCTCCGGCTGGTAGCGCATCAGCGTGCCCTCGCCACCGAGGTACACGAGCTGCAGCATCGCCGGGATCGCGCCGCGGAGCCGCCACAGCACGAGGGCGTAGAACTTCATCTGGAACAGCGCCTTGGCCTCGAACACCTCACTGGGAGCCTGGCCGGTCTTGTAGTCGACGACCCGCACCTGACCTCCCGGCGCTACGTCGATGCGGTCGACGATCCCGCGCAGCAGGAGCCCGGACGGCAGCGGCACGCTCACCAGCAGCTCGCGTTCGGCCGGCTCCAGCCGGGACGGATCCTCGAGCGTGAAGTAGCGCTCCAGCAGGTCTTCCGCCTCGGCCAGGAACTCCTCCAGCGGTGCACGCACCGGCTCCGACTCCACCTCCGCCGAGACCGGGGCTGCCGGGGCCGGGGGTGGATCCTTGTCGCCGTCGTCGTCCGGCTCGTCCACCTCGAACAGTTGCTGCAGGGACTCGTCCTGCTCCAGGAGCCGCTGCCATGCCGCCGGCAACAGGCCCGCGGCTCGCGGGAGCGTGCGCTCGTGTGAGGGAAGGTCGAAGAGCGTCTCCAGGACGGCATGGACCAGCGTGCCCCGCGTGGAGGCCCAGCCCGGCCGCTCGGGCAGCCGGTCGACCACCCGGAACCGGTAGAGCAGCGGACAGGTCATGAAGTCCGAGGCACGCGACGGCGACAGCGAGGCGATCCGGTGGTGGTCGTCGGGAACCAGACTGGCGGCTCCTTCGGTCACGGCCTCTGGAGAGACGGCTTCTGGTGAGACGGTCGTCTTGGGGCACCGATTCGGCACGCTCGGAGGCGGCCACGACGACGCCATCCGCGACCACGGCGACAGCCGGATCGGCCGGATGGCCACCTGCCGCGGTGACGATCCGGCCAGGACTGCGCGACGTCACACCACCCACCTCCCTGCCAAGACGCTAGGCCACGGCACCGACGTCGCGCCGATTCCTGGTCGTGTCACTGACCGCTACCGTTGGGCCACACGATTGACCCGGAGGGATGCCGATGAGCGAGACGTCGCCGGACACCGGTCGACGCCTGGGATCGCTCCGCGTCGGCCGTCTCGCCGGCGTACCGGTGTTCATCAGCTACAGCTGGATCATCGTCGCCGGCTTCCTCGCGGTCCTGTTCGCGGCGAACATCGACTCGCTCGTCCCCGGGCTGGGCAACCAGCGCTGGGTCGGCGCCATCACCTTCGTCCTGCTCTTCTACGGCTCGGTCTTCCTGCACGAGGCCGCGCACACCTTGCTGGCCAAAGCGCTCGGCTTCACCGTCACCGGCATCGTCCTGCACTTCTTCGGCGGCTATTCCGAGATGACGGACCAGGACCGCTCGCCGTGGCGGTCGATGGCGGTCGCAATCGCCGGACCGGTGGCCTCGCTCGCCGTTGCCGTCGTGTGCTGGGCGCTGCCGGACTTCACCGGGACGTCACCGCTGGTGCAGGTGATCGTGCTGCAGCTGGCGATCAGCAACCTGTTCGTGGGCCTGTTCAACCTGTTGCCGGGTCTTCCGCTCGACGGCGGCCACATCGTGGAGTCCCTCATCTGGGGGATCACCGGCAAGCGTCACGTCGGTACCCGGGTCGCCGGCTGGGCCGGCCGCGTCGTCGCGATCGCGGTCGTCGTCGTCCCGCTCATCTACGCGTGGTACCGGGGCAGTCCCTCCGACCTGTTCCTCGTGATGTGGGGCTTCCTGCTCGCCAGCACCATGTGGGGCGGGGCATCGGTGGCGCTGCAGGCTGCCGACCTGCGCAAGGCGCTGCCGGGGCTCAAGGCCGGCTCCCTCGCCCGGTCGGCGATAGGCGTGCCCGCCGACGTCCCGGTGTCAGAGGTCGTGAACCGGGCCCAGCAGCACCACGTGCACGCGGTGGTGACACTCGACCACGACGGCCGTCCGGTCGGGATCATCAACGAGGTCGCGCTCGAAGCAGTGCCGGCCGAGCGGCGACCGTGGGTGAGTGCCTCGTCGGTCTCGCGCACGATCACCGAGGCGATGATGGTGCCGGCGGACCTCACCGGTGAGGACCTGCTGAAGCACCTCTCGCAGACGGCCACGGGGGAGTACCTGGTGATGGACCGGACCAGCGGCGTCGTCGTCGGCGTGCTGTCCGCCCGCGACGTGAACTCCGTCCTCACCGGCAGGTAGCCGCTTCGGCTGCCCGGTTCGCGGCGCCAAACAGGCAGCGACAACGGGCAGACCCGGACAGAGTCGGCCATTCGCGGCGGCCGCGGCGCCTGTCTGCATGTTTCGCGTGCGCCAGACCGTCGCGCCGGACCCTGCTCAGCACGCGCGTCGAGCCGCCCGGGGCGCATCTGGCGGCATCTCAGCCTGCGAATCGTTGGCGGAGCCGGCCGCCGATAGCGTTGCACCTCGTGACCGAGCCCCCAGCCGACCAGTCCACGCCCGACGCGAATGCGAGTTCGGGTGGAACACCGGTCGTGATGGGGGACAGCGATGTGGCCACGGTCATGTCGCGGCACCGCGGCCCGTTCCGCGCCGGCGACCTGGTGCAGCTCACCGACGCGAAGAGCCGCAAGCACACGGTCGACCTCGCCGACGGAAAGACCTTCTTCACCCACAAGGGCGCGATCTCGCACGACGACCTGATCGGCTCGCCCGAGGGCGTCATCGTCCGCACCGACAAGGACGTGCCCTACCTGGCGCTGCGGCCGCTGTTGAGCGACTTCACCGTGGCGATGCCCCGTGGTGCGGCCGTCGTCTATCCCAAGGACGCCGCGGCGATCGTCGGATCGGCCGACATCTTCCCGGGCGCAGTGGTGGTGGAGGCCGGTGCCGGGTCGGGTGCGTTGAGCTGCTCACTGCTGCGGGCGGTGGGCGAGCATGGCCGGCTCGTCTCGTTCGAGCGCCGGGAGGAGTTCGCCGTCGTCGCCGAGCGCAACGTTCGGCGATTCCTCACGGCGCTACCGGACACCTGGACCCTGCAGGTCGGCGACCTCGCCGACATCGCTCTGGTGCGCGAGACCCTCACCGGCCTCGGGCACGAGTACGCCGACCGGTTCATGCTCGACATGCTCGCGCCGTGGGAGTGCATCGGCACCGCTGCCGAACTCCTCATGCCCGGCGGCGTGCTCTGCGCCTACATCGCGACCACGACCCAGCTCTCGAGAATGGCCGAGTCGTTGCGTGAGCACGGCGGCTTCACCGAGCCGGCGGCATCGGAACTGATGCTGCGCACGTGGCACGTCGAGGGTCTCGCGGTGCGCCCCGACCACCGGATGATCGGCCACACCGGGTTCCTGTTGACCAGCCGGCGGCTCGCACCGGGTACCCGGCCGCTCCGCCGGCAGCGGCGGCCGGCACCGGGAGCGTACGGAGGCGACTACAGCGGACCGCGCCCGGCAGACGCCCCGGCCCCTGAGCAGGCCCAACCGGAGTAGACCCAGCCGGAGTGGGCCCAAGCCCGAGGGCGCCCAACCGGAGCAGCACAGCCACCCGGGCAGACCTAGGGCTCGCTCGCCGCTCGGCTGCGCCTCAACGTCGTGCCCCGCCGGTATCGTCGGGACGGAACCCGAGGGGGCCGCGATGACCGGACAGCAGCCAGGCGACGACGCCCGGTTCGACGACGTCACCGCCGATCCGGGTGACCACGAGCCCCGCGACGGCAGCGCCCACCAGGCGCCTGACGGCAGCGCCCACCAGGCGCCTGACGGCAGCGCCCACCAGGCGCCTGACGGCGCGGACGATCTGGTGCGGGCCCTGTCCGACGAGGTCCGGCTGCTGCGCGAGCGGCTCGAGATCGCTCCGACTCGCCTGAACCAGGCGCAGACCGAGCTTGCCGAGCTGCGACGCCGGTCGGCGAACCTCGCTGCCAGCAACGACAAGCTGTCGATGACGCTGCGACAGGCCCGCGAGCAGCTGATCGTCCTCCGCGAGGAGATGGACCGGATGGCACAGCCACCGGTCACCTACGGCACCCTGGTCACCGCCTACGACGGCGCCGCCGACGTCCTCGTCTCCGGTCGCAAGATGCGGGTGACGATAGGTCCCGAGCTGCCGGCCGCCGTCCTGCAGCCCGGCGTGCAGGTGCTGCTCAACGAGGCGATGGTCATCGTCGACACGGCCGGGTTCGAGGCGATCGGCGATGTCGTGACCCTCGCCGACGTGCTGCCGGAGGGCGACCTCGCGCTGGTGTTCGGGCAGGCCGACACCGAACGCGTCGTGCGCCTGTCCGAGGCCGTGCGCGACCTGCCGCTCCGCGTGGGTGACTCCCTGCTGATCGACTCGCGCGCCGGCATGGTCCTGGCCCAGGTGCCCAAGGCCGAGGTCGAGGCGGTGGTGCTGGAGGAGGTCCCGGACGTCGACTACGGCGACATCGGCGGGCTCGCCAGTCAGCTCGAGGCGGTGCGCGACGCCGTCGAACTCCCGTTCCTGCACGCAGAGGTCTTCGCCGAACACCATCTCTCGCCGCCCAAGGGCATCCTGCTGTACGGGCCGCCCGGTTGCGGGAAGACGCTCATCGCCAAGGCGGTCGCGAACTCTCTCGCCAAGAAGGTGGGGGAGCGCACCGGTCGCACCGGGCGCAGCCACTTCCTCAACATCAAGGGCCCGGAGCTGCTGAACAAGTACGTGGGCGAGACCGAACGTCACCTCCGGCTGGTGTTCTCGCGGGCCCGGGAGAAGGCCGTCGACGGCATGCCGGTGATCGTGTTCTTCGACGAGATGGACGCGCTGTTCCGGACGCGCGGGTCGGGCGTGAGCTCCGACGTCGAGACCACGGTCGTGCCGCAGCTCCTGAGCGAGATCGACGGGGTCGAGAAGCTGTCGAACGTGCTCGTGATCGGCGCGTCGAACCGCGAGGACATGATCGACCCCGCGATCCTGCGGCCCGGTCGGCTGGACGTGAAGATCAAGATCGAGCGCCCGGATGCCGAGGCGGCCGCCCAGATCTTCGCCATCTACCTGAACGACCAGCTGCCACTGCACCCGGCCGACCTGGCCGAGCACGGCGGCGACGTCGCCGCCTGCCTCCGCGCGATGGTCTCCACGGTCGTGGGCGGGATGTATGCCGAGGTCAAGGAGAACGAGTTCCTCGAAGTGACCTACGCCGGCGGCGACAAGGAGGTCCTGTACTTCAAGGACTTCAACTCCGGCGCGATGATCGAGAACATCGTGTCCCGGGCCAAGAAGAGCGCGATCAAGGACTTCCTGGCCACCGGGGTGAAGGGCATCAGCCTCCACCACCTCGTCCAGGCGTGCCGCGACGAGTTCACCGAGAACGAGGACCTGCCCAACACCACCAACCCCGACGACTGGGCCCGCATCGCGGGGAAGAAGGGCGAGCGCATCGTCTTCATCCGCACGCTCACCGGCGGGAAGCAGGGGTCGGAGCCGGGTCGGGCCATCGACACCGTCAGCGGGAGTGGCCAGTACCTGTAGGCGGTCAGCCGGTGAGGGCCAGCAGCGCGCCCTCGAGGGCGGCCGTACGCGCTCCCACGAGCGGCGCGGCCTCGACGACCGTCGCCACCCGCAGCTGCGCGGGCACAACAGCGGCGGTGGAGAACTCGGCTGCGATCCCCTCGGTGAGGCCGGGCAGGGCGCTCCAGGGTCCACCGACCACTACCGCGGCGGGGTTCAGCAGGGCGGTCACGGAGGCCAGCGCGCCGCCCACCGCGGCCGGCACTCCGGTGCGGATCGTGCGGCCGGCGCCCCGGTCGGCCCAGAGCTCGGCCAGCCGGTCGAGATCGATGGATGCCGAGTCCGGCTGAGTGAGGCCCCAGGCGCGGAAGCACTCCACGAGCCGCATGGCCCGGCCTCCCGGTCCTCGAGTGATCACATGGGAGACCTCGCCGGCCAGGCCGGTGGCTCCGCGGGCGACAGCGCCGTCCATCACCAGCCCGGCGCCGAGGCCCTGACCGAGGTAGAGGAAGACGAAGTCGGTCAGGTCGCGTGCGGCTCCCAGTCGAAGCTCCGCGACCGCGGCCCAGTTCACGTCGTTGTCCAGCAGGAGCCGGGCACCACCGAGATCGTCACGCAGCAGGTCCGCGGGTGCGAGTTCGCCGGTCAGGAACGGTGAATCGGGGAGCTGCACCAGCCTGCCGCTCACCTGATCGACCGGATCGGCGACGCTCAGAGCCACCGTGCTGACCGGCCCAGGAGCTCCCGCGATGGCGCTCCGCACCACGTCGCGCAACGCCCGACCGAGCCGGCTGGCCCGGGTGTGCGCTCCCACCGACCGCATCCGGCGATCGACGACCTCACCGGCCAGGTCCACCGTCTCGGCCACGACTCCGTCCGGCCCGGCGTGCACGGCCAACGCGCAGCCGGCAGCGCGCCGGAGG
The DNA here is from genome assembly GCA_963724495.1 of uncultured Actinomycetota bacterium. Classification (GTDB taxonomy): domain Bacteria; phylum Actinomycetota; class Actinomycetes; order Propionibacteriales; family DAIQRJ01; genus CAVRUZ01. The sequence continues at coordinate 620,370 of CAVRUZ010000002.1, forward strand.
CGGTAGTAGGTGCCGGCGCGGCCGCGGCCGCCGGACTGGCGACCCGATTCCTCGACGACCGAGTCGGCGGAGAGGCGGCGGATCCCTTCCGACACGGTGGGCTTGGACAGTCCGGTGCGGGCGGCCAGCGCGGCTCTGGTCAGCTGACCGCTGACCGCGAGTTCACCGACGATCGCCCGATCGGACATGCGGCTGAGCAGATCCAACGTGGGCAGTGCGTCCGTCACGGGGACCTCGGTTCAGATAGTTAATTAGGAGTCCTTGCAAAGTAGCAGGTTCTCGTCCTACACTCCATCTCACGAATAGGTAAGGACTCCTGATCAAATGGCGAGCCCGCGACCGACCGCTCGCCGGAACGGACACCAGCGATGACGAGCACGACATCCGCAACCACCACCTTCGACCTCCCGCACTGGGAGACCCAGCCCGATGACCTGGCGGAGGCGACGCGGACCATCAAGGCGGCCATCCGGGCGCAGATCGAGGCATCCCGTCGCACCGTCGGCGACGTGCTGGCCGAGATCGAGGAGCACATCCGCGAGGAGGTGGCAGACATCAACGCCGAGCGGGCGCGCGGCGAGGACGTCTGGCCGGTCATCGACTATGCCGACATCGAGGCCGGAACGGTGCCAGCGGAGCTTGTCGCCAAACTCCACCGGCGAGGCTGCGCAGTGATCCGCGGGCTGTTCCCGCGCGAGCAGGCGGAGGAGTGGGACCGGGCCGCCGTCGAGTACGTCGACCAGAATCACTTCTTCGAGAACTACACCGGTCCCGCGGACGACTTCTTCGGCACCGTGATGTCCAAGCCGGAGATCTACCCGATCTACTGGTCGCGCTCGCAGATGGAGGCCCGCCAGCATCCTCGGATGGCCACGGCCCAGGCGTTCCTGAACAGCCAGTGGAAGTCGACCACCGATGGCCACCAGTGGTTCGACCCCAACCGCGACAGCCTGTACCCCGACCGGCTCCGCCGCCGGCCGCCGGGCACCGACTCGGCCGGCCTCGGGACCCATCTGGATCCCGGAACGCTCGATCTGTGGATGACCAGTGGCTACCAACAGCACTTCCGGCACCTCTTCAACGGGAACTTCGCCGCCTACGACCCATGGGACGCCTCGCACCGCACCGAGGCGGCCCAGTACCCGGGATCGACGATGTGCTCGGCCTTCCGCACCTTCCAGGGCTGGACGGCACTCAGCGAGATGAAGCACGACCAGGGCGTGCTGCACACCGTGCCCGATCGTCAAGGCGATGGCCTACCTCATGCTCCGACCGCTGGCCGCCGACGTGCCGGAAGACGACATGTGCTCGGTCCAGCCCAATCAGGTGTTCCCGGCGCTGGAGTCGTGGCATGCCCCTTTGCTGGCAGGACTTTCCGGGATTCCGGACGTGGCACCAGGTGACTCGGTCTGGTGGCACTGCGACATGATCCACGCGGTCGCGCCGGTCAAGGATCAGCAAGGCTGGGGCAACGTGATGTACATCCCGGCCGCTCCGTGGTGCGAGAAGAACGCCAGATACGCCGAGACCGTGCAGGCTGCCTTCGCCGAGGGGCGGAGCCCGTCGGACTTCCCGGCTGAGGACTACGAGACGGGCTGGACTGGTCGGTTCACCGAGGCCGACCTCAACGACATCGGCCGGCGCGGACTCGGCATCGACGCCTGACCAGCCTTGCCGGCCGGCTCGGCTGACTAGGCTGGCGCGGTGAGTCAGGCGGACGACGGCACGGGGCCCTTGCATCCGTTCCGCCGACCGATGGGGGTCGAGACCGAGTACGGGCTGGCCCCCGGCGACAGCCGCATCACCGATCCGTCGGTGCTTTCCGCCTTGCTGGTCACGGCATACGCGCGAGCGGTCGACGCGGGGCGGGGCCGGTGGAACTACGGCGACGAGTCACCGTTGCGCGACCTTCGTGGCTTCGAGATCGCGCGGAGCGACGCCCCGCCGGACACCTACGCCGACGACGACCCCGGGACCGTGAACGCAGTCCTCACCAACGGCGCCCGGTTCTACGTCGACCATGCGCACCCCGAGTACTCCGCGCCGGAGACCACATCACCGCGGGGCGCCCTCGTGTTCGACAAGGCGGGCGAACTCGTCCTGCGACGAGCCGCGGCCGAGGTTCTGGTGCAGGGCGGTCCGCCGATCACGCTGTACAAGAACAACACCGACGGCAAGGGCGCCAGCTACGGCACGCACGAGAACTTCCTGCTGCGGCGGAGCACTCCGCTCGCGAGCGTGGTGACTGGGCTGACGCCGTTTCTGGTCAGCCGGCAGGTGATCTGCGGGGCCGGGCGGGTGGGCGTCGGACCAACGGGGAACATCCCGGGCTTCCAGCTCTCATCGCGGGCTGACTTCATCGAGGCGGAAGTCGGGCTCGAGACCACCGTCCGGCGGCCGATCGTCAACACCCGCGACGAACCGCACGCGGATGCCCGGCTGTGGCGTCGCCTGCACCTCATCATCGGTGACGCGAACCTTTCCGAGACCGCCGGTTTCCTCAAGCTGGCAACGACGTCGTTGGTCATCAGCATGATCGAGGCCGACGAGTTGGGACCGGCGGCGATGCGGCTGTCACGACCGGTCGGTGCGGTGCGCGAGGTCTCGCACGACACCACGCTCACCCACACCGTGGAGCTCGACGACGGCCGGCGCCTCACCGCGCTCGACATCCAGCAGGCCTACCTCGAGGCCGCCCGCGTCTTCGTCCTCGACCGGTATCCGGATGACACCGAACTCGGTGACCTGCTCGACCTCTGGCAGCGACTGCTCGACATGCTGCGGACCGACCCTCTCTCACTGGCCGACACCCTCGACTGGACAGCGAAGCTGGCCCTGCTCGAGCAGTACCGCGACCGCGACGGGCTCGAGTGGGATCACCCCAAGCTCGCACTCATCGACCTGCAGTACTCCGACCTGCGTCCCGAACGAGGGCTGTACCACCGGCTGGCGTCCCTCGGCCGGATGCGGCATCTGCTGTCCGACGCCGAGATCACCGACGGCCGTGACCACGCCGCCCGAGGACACCCGGGCCTGGTTCCGGGGTGAGTGCATCCGCCGGTTCGGCGACGACGTCGTGGTCGCATCCTGGGATTCGCTGGTGTTCGACGCCGGCCCAGGGCGCCCGCTGCACCGGGTGCCGACGCTCGATCCTCTGCGTGGCACACGCGAGCTCACGCACGAGCTGCTGGACGGATCGGCGTCTGTGCAGCAACTCCTCGCCCGACTCGACGAGGGAACCTCCCGAGTGGGCGTCACGGCCTCCGGCTGACCACCGTCGCGGCCGGATCGCCCGGCCCCGCCATCGGCTCCGCCGTCCCTGCACGGCGGTACTGTCGAGGACGCGTGACTCCGATCTCCGAGACCTGACGGAGATCCCCGACTTCCGAGGGAGCAGCCTGTGCCCGGACAGGAACGCAAGCAGCGCCAGGGTCCCGGTGGCGAGGGTGACGATGCCGGCGACGCTCCCACCAGCGACAGCGCTCGAACCCAGGCCGTCAATGCCGACGTCGACGCCGTCCTCGACGAGATCGACGAGGTGCTGGAGTCCAACGCCGAGGAGTTCGTCCGCTCGTTCGTCCAGAAGGGCGGGGAGTAGGTGAGCGGCTACCAGGCTGCCGGCGGACAGCGCGGGCTCGCGGCGGCCTATCTGGCGTCGGGTACCTCGTCGTTTGCAGGCTTCCTCGCCGACCTCGACCCGAGCCTGCTGCCGAGCGGCCGGTCGATCCCGGCCGGTCAGGTCGTCCCCGACGTCCCGCACGGCACCACCATCGTGGCGGCCGCCTTCACCGGCGGAGTCGTGATGGCGGGTGATCGGCGCGCCACGATGGGCAACGTCATCGCCCAGCGGGACATCGAGAAGGTGTACCCGGCCGACGAGTACTCCTGCGTCGGCATCGCCGGCGCCGCGGGCCTGGCCGTCGAGCTCGTGCGGCTGTTCCAGGTGGAGCTCGAGCACTACGAGAAGATCGAGGGCGCGACGCTGTCGCTCGACGGTAAGGCCAACCGGCTGTCGAGCCTCATCCGCGGCAACCTCGGACTGGCCATGCAGGGCCTGGCCGTCGTGCCGCTGTTCGCCGGGTACGACCTCGACCGCCGGTTCGGCAGGATCTTCTCCTACGACCTGACAGGTGGGCGGTACGAGGAGCACTCGTTCCACGCGGTCGGATCGGGCTCGGTCTTCGCCCGCGGCGCGCTGAAGAAGCTGTACCGCGGCGACCTCAGCCGCGACGAGTGCATCGCCGCCTGCGTTCAGGCTCTCTTCGACGCTGCCGACGACGACTCCGCGACAGGTGGCCCGGATGTCAACCGCGCCATCTATCCGATGGTCGCGGTGGTGGGCGACGGCGGCTACCACCGGGTCGCCGACGGCGACGTGGCCGGCGTGGTCACCCGCATGCTGCGTGGCCGGGCGATCCGGCCCGACGGGCCCGAAGCACCGCTGTTCACCGAGCCCACCGACGACCCGGCGACCACCCCGGACGAGTCCGCATGAGCATGCCGTTCTACGTCTCGCCCGAGCAGCAGATGAAGGACCGGGCCGACTTCGCGCGCAAGGGAATCGCTCGCGGGCGCAACGTGATCGTGGTCAGCTATTCGGGCGGAATCGCTTTGGTAGCAGAGAATTCCCGGACGTTGCGCAAGATCTCCGAGATCTACGACCGCATCGCCTTCGCCGCCGTCGGCCGGTACAACGAGTTCGAGAACCTCCGCATCGCGGGGGTCCGGATGGCCGACGTACGTGGCTACTCCTACGCGCGCAGTGACGTCTCCAGCCGCAACCTGGCGAACTCCTATGCCCAGGTTCTCGGCACGATCTTCTCGGCTGCCCAGGAGAAGCCGTACGAGGTGGAACTCGTCGTGGCGGAGGTCGGGTCGTCGGAGCAGACCGACCAGATCTACCGGCTGACCTTCGACGGGTCGATCACCGACGAGGACCGGTTCGCGGTGATGGGCGGCTCTGCCGAAGCCCTCACCGAGCACCTGCGCGAGGTGTACCGCGACGGACTCGACCTCAGTGAGGCGCTCGTGCTGGCGATCTCGTCGTTCGAGCGCGTGTCCGAGCAACCGGCCGAGGGCGCACGGCTGTTCGAGGCGCGCGATCTCGAGGTCGCCGTCCTGGATCGCACCCGGCCGCACCTGCGCAAGTTCAAGCGGCTCGAGGGCGCCGTCCTGCAGCGGCTCATCGATGGTGGCCGCCGCCAGGCGCAGCCCGAACCTGCTGCCGGGGACGGCGGCGACGCATCAGCCGACGACCCGGGCGAGGCGACGGCGGAGTAGCGCCGTGCGGGGCTCGTACCCGGGCAACCGGCGGATCATGGGGCTGGAGACCGAGTTCGGGGTCGCCTGTGCCTTCGACGGGATGCGCCGGATGTCGCCCGACGAGGTCGCCCGGTACATGTTCCGCCAGGTCGTGTCCTGGGGCCGGTCGAGCAATGTCTTCCTCACCAACGGGTCCCGGCTCTACCTCGACGTGGGGTCGCACCCCGAGTACGCCACGGCGGAGTGCGACGACGTGCGCACGCTGGTCGTCCACGACCGCGCGGGTGCCCAGATCGTCGACCGGCTGGCGATCGAGGCGGAAGGGCAGCTGGCGAGCGACGGGATGCCCGGGCGGATCTACCTGTTCAAGAACAACACCGACTCGGCCGGCAGCTCCTATGGCTGCCACGAGAACTACTCGGTCGGCCGGCACGTCGACTTCAACCGGCTGACCGCGGCGCTCGTACCGTTCCTCGTCACCCGCCAGCTGGTCTGCGGCGCCGGGAAGCTGATCCGCAGTCCGAGTGCGACAACGTTTGCGCTCAGCCAGCGGGCGGACCACATCTGGGACGCGGTGTCGTCGGCCACCACCCGGTCGCGGCCGATGATCAACACGCGCGACGAGCCGCATGCCGACGCGGAGAAGTACCGCCGGCTGCACGTGATCGTCGGCGACTCGACGATGGCCGAGCCCACCACGCTGCTGAAGGTGGTGGCCTGCGATCTGGTCATCCGGGCGGTCGAGCAGGGCCGGACGCTGCCGGACGTGCACCTGGACAAGCCGATCCGGGCGATCCGCCAGGTCTCCGGCGACGTCACCGGCCGCACGCTGCTCGTGACGACCGACGCGACCAAGGTGTCGGCACTGGAGGTGCAGGCCGGCTATCTCGAGGTGGCCGAGCGGCAGGCCGCTGCCGACGGCGCGGGAGCCGACGTGGCCTATGCGCTCGACCTCTGGCGGCGTGGCCTCACCGCGGTCGAGTCGGGTGACCTCGATCCGGTGGCCACCGAGCTTGACTGGGTGATCAAGCGCAGGCTGCTCGACAGGTACGCGAAGCGGCACAGCCTCCCACTCAGCTCGGCCCGGCTGGCACAGCTCGACCTGAGCTACCACGACATCCGCGAGGGCAGGGGCCTGTTCTTCTCGGCCGAGTCGCGCGGGGTCGTTCGCCGCCTCACGACGCCACAGGAGGTCGAGGACGCTGAGAGCCACCCGCCGCCCACGACGCGCGCGGCCCTTCGGGGGGAGTTCGTCCGCCGGGCTCGTGCTGCCGGCCGTGACTACACCGCCGACTGGGTGCACCTGCGCCTCAACGGCCGCACCCAGCACACGGTGATGCTGCCCGACCCGTTCGCTGCCACCGACGAGCGGGTCGACGCCCTGTTGGCCGAGATCGACGACGAGGTTTCGTAGCGGATCAGGGTCGGAGCGGTCCTTCGAGGGCACGGGCGGGCGAGCCCCGGACTCGCTCCCGGCCGCTGGGACCCGGGCGATTTGCGCAGCCACCGGTAGTCTGGCGGTCTGCTGGTTGCCGAATGCGTGCAGATCAGCGGAGACCCCCGCCGTCGAAGAACCGGGCGCACGTCGCTGCTCGGGTGAGGATCCACGTGCGTTTTCCCACCAAGCTGACCGCCGTCGTCGCCCTGTCCGTGGTGGCGCTCACGTTGGGTGGCATAGCGAGTTGTGGCCCGGACGACCCGGATCCGGCACCGACGGCGACAGCCACGCCGACGCCCACTCCGCTGGCCGCGACGGGCGGCAAGGTGACGGTCACCGGGGCGCTCGGCAAGGAACCGAAGGTGGAGGTGCCGACTCCGTACGCGGTCGAGAAGACGACGACGACGGTCGAGAAGGCGGGCACGGGCACGAAGCTCGCGTCGGGTGACTCGGTGAAGCTGCAGTACGTCGGCATCGTCGGCACGACCGCCAAGGTGTTCCAGTCGTCCTGGGCCGGCGAGACCGTCCCCACCATGTCGCTCGCGCCGGGCGGTGTGATCGACGGGCTCCGCAGCGGCCTGCTCGGGCAACGCGTGGGCAGCCGCGTGACTGTCGCCGTCCCGCCGGGCGAGGGCTACGGCCCGGCCGGCAACGCCCAGATCGGTGTCACCGGCGCCGACACCCTCGTGTTCGTCATCGACATCCTGAAAGACGTCCGGCCGCTGACCAAGATCACCGGCACCATGGCCGAGACCGAGGCCGGCTTCCCGGACGTCAAGGTCAAGGACGGCCAGCCATCGGGTCTGACGTTCACGGGCAAGGTCTCGACCAAAGCCGACTCCCAGGTGCTCATCAGCGGGACCGGCGCCAAGGTGACGGGCACGAGCGCGCTGACGATCCGGTACCTGGCAGCTTCGGAACGCAGCAAGAAGGTGTTCGAGAGCGCCTACCCGTCGCAGTCGTCCACGCTCGACATCTCGGCGCAGTTGCCGGCCGGCCTGAAGGAGCAGCTCGTCGGCAAGAGGATGGGCGACCGCGTGATTGCGGTGCTGCCGAAGGCGCTCGCGGGCGCCACCCAGCTGCCCGAGGGAGTCCAGGACACCGACACCATCGTCATGGTCATCGACATCCTGGCCGTGGCGTAGCCGGTCGAGGACTTTCGCCTTCAGAAGCTGCCGGGGCAGTCTGGAGGCAACTTCAGCCCGACGTGGACAACACTGCTGCCGCGTGCCTTCCCGCGGCTGCGGCCGTCACGAAGTAGGCCGGGTCGGCGTCGAGGCCGCGGCCCATCGACGAGAGTGGCACCGGCACCTGCCGGAGGGCATCGAGAAGCCCGTCCGAGTCGACATCGACCAGTGTGTGCAAGGAAGCGAGCCCCTGCACCTGACTCTTCACCAGCGCGGCAAGCTCGGGGGAGATCCCGGGTCCAGGCATGGACGGCAGCACGACGTCGGCCGGACGCAGAGCCACCTGCCCGTAGGCAGTGAGGCAGTGGTGGGAGACCCCCTGGTGTCGGTCACGGGGGTCGGCGCCGGAGAGTCGCAGACTCGCGATCGTGCGTCCGCCGAGCACCGCTGACGCGTTCACCGCGTCTCCCATGACGACACCGGAGAATCCCCACGTCGTCCCGGTGCCGAGATTGCCCGGACCCTGGCTGACCACCACCACGTCGGCGCCCTGCACGTGGCGGGCGACCAGGAGCCCGGAGTGGAGCGAGACCGCCTCGTGGGTGCCGCCGAAGGCCTGGCCGGCGGTGACGGTCGCATGCAGCCAGTCGGCGTCGATGCAGGCCGGCGACCGTGCGCGAGAACGCGATCGGCAGCGCGCCACCGTCGGTCATCAGGTAGCTGACCCGGACGCCGGGTCGTGCCTCGCGGATGCCGGCCAGCACCGCCGGAAGGGCGGAGTGCAGGTCGGCGACGACCACCACCAGGCCATCGAGGTGGTCCTGGCCCTCGCCGTCGCCCATCCTTCGGCCGCCGGCAACGGGTTCCTCCGGTCCGGCGACAGATGCCTGGGTCGGGGTGTAGCGAGCCTTGACCAGCCGACCGGCCACGGCCTCGTCGCTGGGAAGGCGGTCGAAATCGGGTGCCGCGACCAGCGCGTACCCGCCGGTGCCCAGATGCTGGCGGAACGCCGTCACGTTCAACGCGACCCGGTCGCCCATGGCCAGCTCGCCGACGAGGTCGGTGTAGGCCAGAGCCGGGATCTCCTCACCGGCGGTCGTGCGGGTGGTCAGCTCCTGCACGCCTGGCCGGGTGGCCAGCACGTCGACGACGGTGGCGGCCGCCCAGGTAACCAGCACGGGCGCGAGCCTAGTGGGCGAGCGGTAGCCGGGGGAGGTGCGGGCGATGAGGGACGCCGGGGGAGGTGTCGGCCCGACGAAGGAGGGACGCCGCCGGAGGAGGGGGACCCTGCGAGCCCACAAGTGCGTCGCGGCCGCGGCCAGCTCTGGCCTGAAACATGCAGCCGGCGCGCGCGTCTGCGTACCGCTATGTGCTGCTGCTGGGTGGTTTGCCGGGCCGGGCTGCATGTTTCGTGTGGCGAGGGTCGCCGCTGGCGGAGGTGTCGGCGCGGCAGCGGGCCTCCGAACCATCGTGGCCGAAACATGCAGCCGCCGGTGTCCGCGTGCCGTTATGGCTGCGTCTGGGTGGTTGCCGGCCGGGCTGCATGTTTCGCGTGCGAGGGTCGCCGCCCGGGCCGTCGGAGGCGGCGGCCCGACCCCGACCCGGAAACATGCAGCGGCCCCGCCCGGCCGCCGCTATGTCCGCTGCTGCCCGGTTTGCCCGACCCTGCTGCATGTCTCGCGCGCGGCCGGAGAGCGCGGGCCCGGCCGCGGTCGGCCTCGCCGCGAATGCACTCGGGGGCGGCCGGCCGTTGCGGTAGGTTCCGCGGGTGGCGCGCAAGTCGGAGAGGTTGATGAACCTCGTCATCGCCCTGCTGGTGACGCGGCACTTCGTCACCAAGGCCCGACTGCGCGAGACCGTCGAGGAGTACCGCGAGGCCAGTTCCCTCGAGGCGTTCGAGAAGATGTTCGAACGCGACAAGGAAGAACTGCGCGAGCTCGGCATCAAGATCGACGTGCACACGCTCGACAAGGGCTTCGACGACGAGGTCGGCTACCGGATCAGTCGCGAGGACTTCGAGATGCCCCCGCTGGAGGTCACCGCAGCAGAGGCGGCGATCCTCGGCCTGGCCGCCCGGGTCTGGGACAGCGCCCGGATGGCCTCGGCCACCACGTCGGCGATCACCAAGCTGCAGGCGGCCGGGATCGACATCGATTCCACCGCCCTCGACATCCTCACCCCGCGGCTGCCGACCGGCGAACGGGCCTTCGAACCCCTGCTGGACGCGATCAAGGAGCGGCAGCCGGTCCGCTTCGACTACCACCGGCCCGGCGGACCGTCCACGACGAGGGTGCTGCAGCCGTGGGGGATGCTCTTTCACGGCAGCCGGTGGTACGTCCTCGGCCACGACGCCGACCGAGGTCAGCCACGCCTGTTCCGCCTGTCGCGGATCACGTCGGACATCAGCACCGCCGGCAAGCCGGACAGCTACCAGGTGCCCGACGACGTCGACCTCAAGATGGAGGCACGCCGCCTGCGCCCGGACGAGGCCACCAGATCGGCGACCGTTCGGGTGCGCCCTGGTGGCGCCTTCGGCCTTCGTCGACGGGCGACAGCGCAGGAGCCCGGGCCTGACGGGTGGGACGTCCTGCGCGTTCCCCTCGGCTCGGTGGACATCCTGGCCGAGGAGTTGCGCTCCTACGCCGACTCCGTGGTCGTCGATGAGCCACCGGACCTGCGCGAAGCAGTTCTCAGCGGGCTCCGGGCACTGAGCCGGACGGGGTCGGCATGACTACTCCGGCGCCGCGCACCGGCACGAGTGGACCGTCGACGGCGAAAGCCCAGGTCGGGCGTCTCCTCGCGCTGCTGCCTTACCTGCTCGCCCATCCCAACTCCCGGATGGCAGATGTGGCCAGGCTCTTCGGGGTCAGTGAGAAGCAGTTGCGGTCCGACCTGGACGTGCTCTGGTACTGCGGTCTGCCCGGACTGATGCCCGGCGATCTGATCGAGGTCGACATGGAGGCGCTCGACGGCGAGGGGCGCATCAACGTCACCAACGCCGACTACCTGACCCGGCCGCTGCGGCTGGCGGCCGACGAGTCGGTCGCGCTGCTCGTGGCCCTCCGCGCGCTGGAGGAGTCGATCGAGGGCGAGCAGCGGGAGTCCGTGATCAGGCTGGCCGCCCGCCTGGAGGCAGCCGCCGGCGACGCCGCCGCGGTCGCGGGGCAGGTCGAGCTTCAGCCGGCGAGGCCGGCCGTCGACCCGGCCACCAGGGACACCGTCCGCACCGCGTTGTCCCAACGCCGGCGGGTGCACCTGAGCTATTGGGTGCCCAGCCGGGACGAGACCACCGAACGCGACGTGGACCCGGTCCGCTGGGTGGAGGCGCAGGGCGTTGCCTACCTCGAGGGCTGGTGCCACCGGGTCGAGGCCATCCGGCTGTTCCGTCTCGACCGCATCGCCGACATCCGACTGCTTGCCGAACCTGCGGGCGACCACCCGGCTCCGACCCGTGATCCGGCCGCCGAGTCGGTGTTCACGCCGAGCGCGGACGACATCGACGTCGTGCTCGAGCTGGAGTCGCAGGCCGCCTGGGTCCCGGAGTACTACCCGGTGGAGCAGGTCGAGGAACTCGGGGACGGACGGCTCCGCGTGCGGCTGCGGGTGACCGAACGCGACTGGTTGGTGCGGCTCGCGCTACGTCTCGGCGACGCCGTGCACGTGGTCTCCCCGTCCGACTTCACCGAGGCGGTCGCCGCCGCCGCCAGGGGTGCCCTGCTCGCCTACGAGCGCTGATCGGGACCGCTCCGGACCCGAGAAGTGTCCTGGAAGACCGTTTCGCGGCTGCCCCGCCGACTACTATCGACAGGCAGACCCATATTGACCGACCCGTTCGACCGGCCCGGGTGCACCAACCCGCGGTCGAAGAAGTTATCGACCTAGGCGGAGCACATGCCCAACATCGGAGCCCCAGAGCTCATCATCGTCGGCATCATCCTCGTGCTGCTGTTCGGCGCGACCCGGCTACCGGCCACCGCGAAGGGCCTTGGCCAGGCGCTGCGGCTGTTCAAGAAGGAGATCCGGGAGGACGAGGAGAAGAAGCCCGAGGTGACCGCTGGTCCGGCGCAGCCGGTGCAGCAGCCCGTGCAGCCGGCTTCGGTCGGACAGCCGGTGCAGGCCGTGCAGCAGCAACCCGTGCAGCAGCAGCCGGTCCAGCAGAACGGCACCTCCGACCCGGCCCCCGACCAGTCGGCCGTCAAGCCGGGCAACCAGGCCTGATCGCACGGTCGGACCCGACGCCGCGGCAATCGCCGGTCGTGCGTCGCGTTGACCGTCCCCGGACTCCGCCGTGGCGCTGAAGCTCTCCCTCCCGTTCAAACGGGGCCCCCGTCCGCCCAGGGACCCCGAAGGCCGGATGACGCTGTTCGAGCATCTGGCCGAACTGCGCGGGCGTCTGTTCAAGGCAGCCTTGGCGATCACTCTCGGCGTCGGAGTCGCCTGGGGATTCCACGACCAGCTCTTCAATCTGCTCCAGGAACCGTTCACGTCGGCAGGCAGGAAGCTGGCCGCCGAACGCGATTTCGAGTTCAGCCTCAACTTCGCCGACGTCGGCTCGCCGCTGCTGTTGAACCTCAAGATCTGCGCGGTTGCCTCACTGATGGCCACCTCGCCGATCTGGCTCTACCAGATCTGGGCGTTCGTCACCCCGGGGCTGCACCGCAACGAGCGGAAGTGGACCTACATCTTCGTTGGCACCGCCGCCCCGCTGTTCGTCGGTGGCGTGCTCCTCGGCTACTACACACTGCCCAAGGGCCTCGGCGTCCTGCTCGACTTCACTCCTGCCGGCGCGTCGAACTTCGTCAACGTCGACACCTACCTCAGCTTCATCATCCGGCTGCTGCTGGTCTTCGGTGCGGCGTTCGAGATCCCGATCTTCGTGATAGTCCTCAACTCGGTCGGAGTTCTGACCTCGAAGGCGCTGCGCAAGGCACGACCGTTCACGATCTTCGGCATCTTCGTCTTCGCCGCGGTCGCTACACCCTCGACCGACCCCTTCACGATGATCCTGCTCGCGGCACCGATGACCCTGCTCTATCTCGGCAGCGAGTTCGCCGCGTACTTCATCGAAGGCAAACGCCGAAAGCGGATGAAGGAGATGGGCATCGACACCTCGATCGACCTCGACGCCTGACGTGTCCGCCCCTGCGCGGACCGCGGTCCTGGTCAACCCGGCCGCGGGTGGCGGCCGTGGCGCCAAGCTCGCACAGCCCGTCGCCGACCGCTTGACGGCCGCCGGATCAGCAGTCGATCTGCTCGTTCCTGACAGCCTCGGCCAGGCGCGTGAACTCGCCGCCGACCGGGTGGCAGATGGTGTCGACGCCCTGGTGGTGGTGGGCGGCGACGGCATCGTGCACCTCGGGGTCAACGCCGTTGGGGAATCAGGCTCCGGCCTCGCGATCGTGCCTTGCGGCACCGGCAACGACTACGCCCGGGCGATCGGGCTGTCGGCAAAGGACCCGATGGGAGCGCTCGACTCCCTGTGCGCCGGTGTGAGCCGACAGACCGACGTGGTGGGCGTGTCCGGCAACGACGGCGACCGCCTGGTCGCGACCGTCGTTGCCGTGGGCTTCGACAGCCGCGTGGCCGCGCGAGCGAACGCCATGGGCGGGCGGCTGCACGGGCATGTGCGCTACCTGGCGGCGATCGCGGGGGAGATGCGGTCGCTGACCATGACCTCCCTGACCCTCGAGACCGAACGACCCGACGGGAGCATCGCCAAGGCCACCGGCGATCGGCTGCTCGTCGCCGTCGGCGTCACGCCGTACTACGGCGGCGGGCTGAAGATGCTGCCTGGCGCGGATCCGACGGATGGCCTGCTCGACGTCGTGGAGATCGACCCGGTCAAGCGTCGAACAGTGCTGCGCCTGTTCCCGCATCTGTACCGGGGCACCCACACCCGGTTCGCGGCGGTGTCGGCCGGACGGACCCGCTCGATCACGCTCACCCAGACCACTGGTGAGCCCGTCGAGGCCGTCGGCGACGGTGAGCCGCTGGGCGGTCTCCCGCTCACGCTGACCTGCCGGCCCGGACTCCTGCGGTTGTACGCCTGACCTGTTCGCCTGACTCGCGCCGTCCCGGACAGTGCCACCCCGGCCAGCGGCCGCTGGCAGAATGCGCCACATGAGCGTCCTGACCGGAGTGGAGCGAGCACCGCGCGACCCGATCCTCGGCCTGACGGAGCAGTTCGTGGCCGATGACCGCCCCGGCAAGGTGAACCTCGGGGTCGGTGTCTACCAGGACGAGTCCGGCAAGGTGCCGTTGCTCGACTGCGTGCGAGCGGCCGACCGGCAGCTCACCGAGCAGGGAAAGCCGTACGGCTACCTCCCGATCGACGGCCTCGGCAGCTACGACGACGCTGTGGCCGACCTGATCTTCGCCGGTGCGGTGCCGCGCGAGCGGATCGCCGTCGTGCAGGGACTCGGCGGGACCGGCAGTCTCAAGGTCGCCGCCGACTTCCTCCGTCGGGTCAGCCCCGACGCCGTCATGATGATCTCGAAGCCCAGTTGGGAGAACCACGCCGCGCTGTTCGGCCGGGCCGGCTTCGAGGTCACCGAGTACCCCTACTACGACGCCAGTTCTCACAGCATCGACGTCGAGGGAATGTTGGCAGCACTCGAAGCGGCCGACCCGGGAACGATCGTGGTCCTGCACGCGTGCTGCCACAACCCGACCGGGTACGACCTCGGTCCCGACGACTGGCGCCGGGTCCTCGAGGTTGTGACCCGCCGTGAGCTGGTCCCGCTGCTCGACATGGCCTATCAGGGCTTCGCGGAGTCGCTGATCGCCGACAGTGCGTCCGTGCGGTTGTTCGCGGAGGCCGGCCTGACCACGTTCGTCGCGTCGTCGTTCTCGAAGACCTTCAGCCTGTACGGCGAACGCGTCGGCGCGCTCAGCGTGGTGTGCTCCGATCCGGACGAGGCCGCTCGCGTTCTCAGCCAGCTGAAGATCATCGTGCGGACCGCGTACTCCAACCCACCGACGCACGGAGCCGCGGTCGTCGCGGCCGTTCTCGCCGACGACGCTCTGCGTGCGGGCTGGGAGAGCGAACTGGCGGGAATGCGCGATCGCATCAAGAGCATGCGGACCCGGCTGGCCGACGGACTGCGAGCGGCCGGGGTGGGCATGGACGTCAGCTACATCACCGCACAGAACGGCATGTTCAGCTACTCCGGTCTCTCCGTTGATCAGATGCGACGCCTACGCGACGAGCATGCCGTCTACGGGCTCGACTCGGGGCGGCTCTGCGTGGCCGCGTTGAACACCGGCAACCTCGACCGGGTGGTCAAGGCCATCGCGGCCGTCCTCTGAGGAGGTCCCGCCCCGATATGGACCCGAGGGCGAACACCGACCCCGCGGGAGACGACCGCCTGGCGCGGTTCACCGCGTCGTTCCCGTTCTCCCTTGACGACTATCAACTGTCGGCCTGTGCGGCGTTGGCCGAGGGCTCCGGGGTGCTCGTCGCGGCGCCCACGGGGTCAGGCAAGACGGTCGTGGGCGAGTTCGCCGTCACCCTTGCTCTCGGTGAGAGCAGGAAGTGCTTCTACACCACCCCTATCAAGGCACTGTCCAACCAGAAGTACGACGACCTGGTGAGCCGATTCGGGCCGGAGAACGTCGGCCTGCTCACCGGCGACGTGAGCGTCAACGGGGAGGCACCGGTGGTCGTCATGACCACCGAGGTGCTCCGCAACATGCTGTACGCGGGATCGCGAACCCTGGAAGGGCTCGGGTACGTGGTGATGGACGAGGTGCACTACCTCGCCGATCCGTTCCGCGGCGCGGCGTGGGAGGAGGTGATCATCCACCTCTCCGAGTCGGTGGCCCTGGTGTCGTTGTCGGCGACGGTGTCCAACGCCGAGGAATTCGGAGACTGGCTCCGAGAAGTTCGCGGCGACACAGCCGTGATCGTCAGCGAGCGTCGGCCGGTTCCCCTGTACCAGCACGTGATGAGCGGCCGGTCATTGCACGACCTCTTCGCCGACGACGGGCCGACGGCAGTGACCGGCGAGGCAGATGCCCGCGAGCACAAGGTGAATCCCGAACTGATGCGGATCGCGCGGGAGGACGTCCGGTTCCATGGCCGGGTCGGGACGCTGGGACCGCGAGGTTCCAGCCGGGGACGGCCACGCCAGTTGCGCGGGCATCGGGCACCGCGCGACGCCGTCCGGGGGGATGTCGTCCGCGCGCGCACGCCACGACGGCACGAGGTGGCACGCGCTCTGGAGCGGGCCCGTCTGCTGCCGGCCATCTACTTCATCTTCTCGCGCGTGGGCTGTGACGCGGCCGTCGAACAGTGCCTGCAGGGCGACATCCGGCTGACCAGACCACACGAGATCGCAGAGATCGACGCGGAACTCCAGCGGGCCGCGTCCGGGTTGTCGCGGGATGACCTGTACACGTTGCGATTCGAACAGTTCGCCGAAGGGCTGCGACGCGGAATCGCCTGTCACCATGCGGGATTGCTCCCCGTGTTCAAGGAGTGCGTCGAGCACCTGTTCGTCAAGGGCCTGGTGAAAGTCGTCTTCGCCACCGAGACCTTGGCGCTCGGCATCAACATGCCGGCGCGGACGGTGGTGTTGGAGAAACTGTCCAAGTACAACGGCGAGACCCACGCCGACCTCACGCCGGGGGAGTACACGCAGCTCACCGGTCGAGCGGGGCGTCGCGGTATCGACATCGAGGGACATGCCGTAGTGCTGTGGCAGCCAGGACTGGACCCGCGGGCGCTGTCGGGCTTGGCCTCCACGCGTACCTATCCGTTGCGCTCCAGCTTCCGGCCGTCGTACAACATGGCCGTCAACCTGGTGGCGGCGATGGGTCCTGAACGCGCCAAGGAACTGCTCGAGTCGTCGTTCGCCCAGTTCCAGGCGGACCGATCGGTCGTGGGTATCGCCCGCTCGATCCGGCGCAACGAGGATGTCCTTGACGGCTACGCGGAGGGAATGGCCTGTGACCGCGGGGATTTCGCGGAGTACGCCAGATTGCGCCAGCGCCTGTCCGAACGCGAGCGTGAGCACTCACGCGCACGCCGGGCCGAACGCAGAGGAGCCATCGGCGACGCACTGCGGCGCCTGCGCCCCGGAGAGGTCATCGACATCCATCGCGGCCGTGACGCCGGACCGGTGGTGGTGATCGACGGCGACTTTCCCGGAGGCGACCCACGTATCAGTGTGCTGACTCTCGACCGACGCGTAGCGCGGGTGACTGTTCAGGACTTCACCGAACCGGTGGAAACTCTTGCCAGGGTGAAGATGCCGAAAGGATTCAATTCGCGGGTGCCGGCCCACCGGCGTGACCTCGCGGCGAAACTCCACCGGCGCCTGACCGAGCTCGGGCTGCTCGACGGCAACGGCAGCGTGGCACCGGACGACGATGACTCTGACGTCGAGGGCATCGACGGCAACTCAGCCGAAAGCGCTGCCACGTCGGCGCCTGACGCCGAGACCTCGAAGCGCGACAACGACCAGATCCGCCAGCTCAAGCAGCAGCTCCGCCAGCATCCCTGCCATGACTGCCCCGATCGGGAGGACCACGCCCGCTGGGCCGAGCGCTACCTGGGCCTCGACCGGCAGACCCAGGCGATGCGTGCCTCCGTCGAGCAGCGCACCAACACGCTCGGACGCGACTTCGACCGCGTCTGCCGGGTGCTCCAGGCGCTCGGCTACCTCGATGGCGACCAGGTCACCGACGCGGGACGGATGCTGTGCACGCTCTACACCGAGCTCGACCTGCTACTGGCGGAGTCGATCCGCACCGGTGTCTTCGATGAGCTGGACGAGCGCGAGCTTGCCGCGGCTGTGGCCGGATTCGTGTACCAGGCAAGGACGGACAACGCACCGGATCCGGTGCTCCCGACGGCGAGAACCCATGCGGCCTTCGTCGCTATCGACGCGCTCTGGCGGGATCTGAAGCACGCGGAGGCGCAGCAGCGGCTTACCTTCCTGCGGCCGGTCGACACCGGCTTCGTCGACGCCACCTACCAGTGGGCCAGCGGTGCCGACCTGGCCGAGGTACTGATGTCGGCGGACATCGCGCCGGGCGACTTCGTCCGGTGGACCAAGCAGGTGATCGACGTCCTCGGTCAGGTCGCCGACGGCGCCGGTCCGCAGGTGCGCGCCAAGGCCCGCGCCGGTCTGGACCTCGTGCGGCGCGGCCTGGTGCTCCAGGCCGACTGAGCGAGCCTTCGCTCCGGCGTGCCGCCGCGTGGATTGCGCTGACGCGGGCGACCGGCGCGAAGCTGATCAGCTGGCGACCGGCGTCAGGAGGCGTTGCGGGCGAGCGCGGCAACGACGCGATCGGCGCTGGTGCCCAGTGCGTACCGCTCCACCAGGTCGGCCCAGGCGTCGCCGTCGACGGGGGCGGCAGGCACCGCGAGCCCGTCGGTGGACAGCCACACGTCGGCGTCGTCGCGCACCGCCACAACCGGTATTGCCCGGCCGAGGTATTCCAGCGCGGCCATCAGCTTGGTCCGCACGCCGGTGGCGAGAGCGGACTTCGGGTCGGCGGCCGCGGTGAGGATCCCGTCCAGGTCGCCGTAGCTGGCAACGAGTGCGGCGGCGGTCTTGTCGCCGACCCCCTTCACCCCGGGCAGGCCGTCGGAGGTGTCCCCGCGCATCGTGGCGAAGTCGACGTACTGGTGGGCGTGCACCCCGTATCGCTCCACGACGTCGATGTCGGTCAGCGTCTCCGCGCGGCCGACACCGCCCTTCGCCGTGTAGACGATGCTGATCTTGGCGTCGTCGTCGATCAGCTGGAACAGGTCGCGGTCGCCGGTGACGATCGCCACCGGGATGCGGGCACGCCGGGCGAGAGTTCCGATCACGTCGTCGGCCTCGCACTCGGGCGCTCCCGCGATCGGAATCCCCAGTGCACG
Organism: uncultured Actinomycetota bacterium; assembly: GCA_963724495.1. Classification (GTDB taxonomy): domain Bacteria; phylum Actinomycetota; class Actinomycetes; order Propionibacteriales; family DAIQRJ01; genus CAVRUZ01. Next base: position 639,070 of record CAVRUZ010000002.1, read on the forward strand.
CAGGATCTTGTCGATCACCGGCACCTGAACCGCGAGCTCGTCGGGGGACTCCTCCTCGCTGACCATGGCTGGATCGGCACCACCGACAACAGGTGCATCCGGGTCGAAGCCGCCGGCCACCCGATGCGCCTTGTAGCTCGGGACCAGCCGGACCCGCCAGGCAGGTCGCCAGTCCACATCCCAGCAGGCAGCCACCTGGGTCGGGCGGTGCCGGTCGACCAGGGTGGCGATGAAGTCGAGGAGCCCACGCATGGCGTTGGTGGGAAAGCCGTCCGGCGCTCGCATGGTGTCGGGGACACCGAAGAACGCCCGGAAGTACAACGAGGCGGAGTCGAGCAGGAGCAGGCTCTGTGGTCTGTCGGTCACCGCGAGTCCCTGGCAACCGGGTCCGGCTCCGCAACGGTCGCAACCCCGCCAGCGCCGTTGCGGGCGGACAACGAGGGCACCGGCAGCGGCTTGCCCCGGTACCGCTTCACCGAGTACACGAGCAGTCCGATGGCGAGAATGCCGGAGAACGTCACGGTGGTCCCCACGCCCCAGCCGCCGAACGGCAGCCGAGGTCCGAAGATCCAGAACTCGGGGATCGTCGGGTTGATCCCCCAGAAGACCCCGACCGCCAGGAGGGCACCAGCTCCGAGGGCGCTGAGGGCGATCGCCTTGCGTGACTGAACGTTGGCGTGGGCGAGCGCCACCGCACGGCGCTCCACCGGGTCGACCCACTTCTGCGCCCACGTGTACTCCGTGGCGAGCAGCACGAGCCCGCACAGCAACAGCAGCAGGCCGGGGCCGGGCAGGACCAATGCGGCCAACCCGGCGAGAACGAGAATCCAGCCGGCGACGAAGGTCAGAGTCTTCTTGACCTTCGGCGTCATCGTCTGCTGTCCCTTCCTCTCGTGCGGCGAACGGGCGAGTCCACCGTCGGGCCACCCTAACCGGACTCGCGAAGCGCCGGTCAGGTCCGCAGGTGCACGGGAACGACCGGGCACCAACGCGCCTAACCGGCGCCTGTGGCACGACAACTACCCTCTCGACCACATGAGCCCTTCAGACCACCCGCCTGTCGTCGACGTGTCTGCCCGCCTCGGACGGCTGGCGTCGCTGGCCCGGGAGGCCGGCGTTGCGACTGTCCTGGTCGCGCCAGGCCCCGACCTCACCTACCTGACCGGTTACGCCGCGCACCCGCTCGAGCGGCTGACCCTGCTCGCGGTGCCTGCGGAGGCCGATCCGTTCCTGGTTGTGCCGAGGCTGGAACGGCCCGCGGCCGAGGCGGCGGTATCCGGCGTGACCGTCATCGACTTCGGCGAGACCGATGACCCCTATGCGGGCACGGCCGCGCTGTTGCGCGGCGTCGGTGTCGAGCCGGGCCCGGTGGCGCTGGACAACCGCATGTGGGCGGAGAAGTCCCTACGCCTGGCGGTCGCGCTTCCTGGCTGGGAACAGCAACTGGCAGGGCCGCTGATCGCACAGATGCGGATGCGCAAGGACACGGCCGAGGTGGCCGCCCTGAGGGCCGCCGGGGCCGCCATCGACCGAGTGCACAAGTCGATGGGCGACTGGCTGAAGCCCGGCCGGACCGAGGCCGACGTGGCGGCCGACATCGCCGACGCGATGGTGCAGGTCGGCCACCGCAGCGTCGACTTCACGATCGTCGGATCGGGCCCGAACGGCGCCAGCCCGCACCACGAGAGCTCCCGCCGGGTGATCCAGGCCGGGGACCCGGTGGTGGTCGACATCGGCGGGACCATGCGTTCTGGCTACTGCTCGGACTGCACGCGTACGTACGTGGCCGGTGGCGAGCCGCCGCCGGACTTCCTCCGCTACTACGAGGTGCTGTTGCGCGCGCAGCTTGCGTCGTGCGACCACGCCCGTCCGGGTGTCACCTGCGCGTCGGTGGACGCCGCGGCCCGAGACGTGATCACGGAGGGCGGCTACGGCGAGTTCTTCATCCACCGCACTGGACACGGGATCGGCCTGTCCGGACACGAGGACCCGTACATCGTCGACGGCAACGAGATGCTCCTGGAGCAGGGGATGGCCTTCTCCATCGAGCCTGGCATCTACCTGCCCGGGCGGCACGGGGCGCGGATCGAAGACATCGTGGTCACCACTGACGACGGAATCGAAAGACTCGACCAGCTCACGCGGGAGCTCGTCGTCCTCGGCTGACGGGCGCACATCACCGACGTCGCGGAGCCACGTCCCACCGAGCAAACAAGATCGCGACCTTGACCCGTCTGACCGCGTAACCTGCGCGCATGGAAGGCATCGACCTGGAGATCGTCAGGCTCTTGAGCCGTGACGGTCGCATGTCGTTCACCGACCTCGGCAAGGAGACCGGGCTGTCCACGTCGGCCGTGCACCAGCGCGTGCGACGGCTCGAACAGCGCGGGGTCCTCTCCGGCTACGTCGCCCACGTCGACCACACCGCCCTCGGGCTGGGGCTGACGGCGTTCGTGGCGGTGAAGCCGATCGACCCCGCAGCACCCGATGACACACCGGAGCGACTGGCCTGCATCCCCGCCGTGGAGGCGTGCTACTCGGTGGCCGGTGACTACAGCTACTTCCTGCTCGTGCGCGTCGCCACCCCGGTCGCGCTCGAGGAACTCCTCGCCGACATCAGGGCCAAGGGCAACGTGTCCACCCACTCGACGATCGTGTTGTCGACGGCTTACGAGCGACGCCCGCCCGGCATCTGAGGCCTCCCGCCGGTGGCGCCGGCACCGAATCGGGACGCGGCCAGGCAAACCATCCCCAATACCCGCAAACGACACGCCCAAACGTGCGACACGCCGTTACCGAGATTTTCCTTGTTTGCAAGCCGAATCGGGCCTGAGCCGCTGACCTGCGGAAACGGGACCGCGAGCAACGCACGACCGCCCAAGCGCCGATGTGAGCCGCTCCGATGTGGTTGACACCGTGCTGTGGCTGCGAGCACAGTGACCGCTGTCTTTCCGCCACACGGTCCGACCGAACGGCACTCCTGAACAGACAACGCGGGCTCCCACCGGTATGCCAACCGACCGAGGGACCGCGGGCCCAACAGGGACTTGCCGATCGCCGGCCGGCGGGAACATGATCGGCCCGCCGCCCAGTAGACAACGGTCCCTGACATTGCACCCAGCGTGTCCGCGTCCGGTCCGAAGGGTGGCGGGCCCTTCGTGTTTCCAGCTCTAGGTGTCTGGACTATCGGGCCGGGACCTTGGGCGTCGCGCACCGGGCCGCCGGTGTGCCGCGACGTACCCTCTGCTCATCGCGCGACCACCTCTCACCGTCGACCCCGCCGCCCGGGTCACCGAACCGGCCGCCGCGGAGGCGGATCAGTCCGCCCCGACGAGCACCGGCTCGCGGGCACTGAGTCGCATCCTCGTGGCCGCCGCCGGTGGCCTCATCGCCGGGATCGCCTTCCCGCCCGGCATCCCCGGCCTCGGAGTGCTGCCCGGCTGGGCTGCCTACGCCGCCGCGATCATCGGCCTGGCCCTGCTCCTGCGGGGCTGCGTGGGTGCCCGCATCGGGGTGTCACTGCTGGCCGGGCTCGCCTACGGACTGACGTTCTTCGGCTTCACCGTGCAGTGGGTGACGGTGATCGCCGCGTACGCGACCCTGGCCCTGATCGTCTTCCAGGCGCTGTACTACGCCGGCTTCGCGGTGCTGGCCTCACGGGTGTCCCGACTGCCGGGGTTCCCGTTGTGGGCCGCCTGCTGCATGACGCTGATGGAGGCGGTGCGGGGTCACTGGCCGCTCGGTGGGTTCACCTGGGGCCGGCTGGGTTATCTCGCCGTCGACACCAGCGCTGCCGGTCTGGCCCGGCTCGGCGGGGAGGTCCTCACCACCTTCTGCCTGGTCCTCGCCGCCGCGATGGTCGCGCTCGCCACCCTCGGACGGCTCCGCTGGACCCTCGGTGCTGCTGTCGTCGTCGCCGCGCCGCTGTTGGCGGGACCGGTGGTGCCGATGTTCACCACCACCGCCGGTGGGTCGGTCGTCGGTTACGTGCAGGGGTCGGTGCCGGGTGAGGGCCTGGACTTCCTCGGCCGGGCGCGGACGGTGACGCGCAACCACCTGGAGGGCACGAAGGTCCTGATGCAGCAGGTGCGGTCGGGTGCGCTGCCGGCACCGGCCTTCGTGCTCTGGCCGGAGAACTCCACCGACCTCGACGCCACCACCGACGCACCGAGCCGCGCGATGGTGGACGAGGCGGCGACCACGGCCGGTGTCCCGCTGGTGATCGGAACGGTGCTCAACGGGCCCGGACCGGACAACGTGCGCAACGCCTCGATGGTGTGGGACCCCGAGACCGGACCCGGCTCGATCTACGTGAAGCGGCACCTGGTCCCGTTCGGCGAGTACGTCCCCTGGCGCTCGGTGCTGGTGCCGCGGATCCCGCTGCTCGAGCTCGTTGGCCGCGACATGGTGGCTGGAACGGCATCCGGACGCCTCGACGTCGCCGGCGTGCCCATCGGCACGATGCTCTGCTTCGACACGGCGTACGCCGACTCGTCCCGCGACAACGTTCGCGAGGGTGCCCAGCTGCTCACGGTGCAGACCAACAACGCCACCTACACCGGGACCGCGCAGCCGGACCAGCAATGGCAGATCACCCGGTTCGACGCGGTGACGGTCGGGCGCGACGTGGTGGTCGTCTCCACCAACGGCCGCAGCGGCGTGATCGCTGCCGACGGGACGACGCTGCACGAGCTCCCCGTGGTGAAGCAGGCGGTCGACAGCCGGGCCGTGACCCTGCGTACCGGTCTCACACCGGCGGTCCGGATCGAGCCAGGGCTGGAGGCCGGGTTGGCTACAGTGGCGGCCTTCGCCAGCCTCGTCGGCTGCTTTCGTCGCGGGTCGGATTCCCGCCCGCCGCCTCCGTTCGGCAGATCCGGCGAACGACCAGTAGGAGCAGCGTGACCGAGACCGCGCCGGATTCGCCGGAGCCGGGCGCCGGAGGACCCGGGACCCCGCTCGGCCGGGTTCTGGTCTGCATCCCCACCTTCAACGAGGCCGAGAACATCGCCGGTGTCGTCGCCCGGCTGCGGCGCGCCGTGCCGGAGGCGGATCTGGTGATCGCCGACGACGCGTCCCCGGACGGCACCGGGGACATCGTGGACCGGCTGGCTGCCGACGACGACCACATCCACGTGCTGCACCGCACCGGCAAGCAGGGTCTCGGTGCCGCGTATCTGGCCGCGTTCGAGTGGGGACTCGCGCGTGATTACGGAGTGCTCTGCGAACACGACGCCGACGGCTCGCACCAGCCCGAACAGCTGCCCCGGCTGTTGTCCGCCCTCGAGGAGGCCGACCTCGTCATCGGATCCCGCTGGGTGCCCGGTGGCGGGGTGACGAACTGGCCGCTGTCGCGTCAGCTGATCTCCCGAGGCGGCAACCTGTATGCACGCGTCGTCCTCGGCGTCCCGGTCAGGGACATCACTGCCGGGTTCCGTGCCTACCGGCGGCGGACACTGCTGGGGATCGACCTGGCCGAGGTGGCGTCGCAGGGCTACTGCTTCCAGATCGACCTCGCCTGGCGCGCGCTCAAGGCCGGCTTCGTGGTGCGCGAGGTTCCGATCGACTTCATCGAGCGCGAGCACGGGGTGTCGAAGATGAGCAGGCAGATCGTCGCCGAGGCGTTGCTCCGCACGACGGTCTGGGGCGTCCGCGACCGGGTGCGCCGGGTGCGGCCGGTTGGCAGAGGCGGGACCCACAAACAGATCACCGACAAGCGCAAGCAGATCACGAGCAACTGACGTGCCAGCCGACCGAGTCTCGCCGATGTCCCGCTCACCGCGCCCTGGGCTGCCGCGCTGGGTGCCACCGCTTGTGGTGGCGCTGTTCGTGATCGTCCCGATCGTGGAGATCGCGGTGATCATCGCGGTCGGCCGGGCGATCGGACCCTGGTGGACGATCCTGTTGCTGGTCATCGAGTCTGCGATCGGGGCCTGGATCGTGCGCCGGGAGGGCACCCGCGCATGGCGATCCCTCACGGAGGCGTTCGCGGCGGGTGGCTTCCCCGACAAGCCAGCTCGTCGACGGTGCGCTGGTCGTGGCCGGCGGCACGCTGCTGCTGACACCTGGCTTCGTCACCGACATCGCCGGCTTCCTGCTCGTGCTGCCGTTCACCCGGCCGGCGATCCGCGCCCTGGTGATGACCGTGATGGCGCAACGCGCCCGTGGGCTGATCGATCTGGGCCGGGTCGTCGGCGGCCCACGCGGCGCCTCGACCGATCCACGCAACCGCGGCGCCGTGCCTGGCGAGGTCGTCGACCGGCACGACGACCCCGCCTGACCCGGGCCGCGGTCAGCGCTGCTGAGCGCCGAACATGCGGCAGCGGCCTGCCGGCGGCCGGTATGTACCGGCCTGCCGGGTTTGCCCGTCCGCCCTGCATGTTCGCGGCGCGGCGGCGCCGCCGTCAGGGCCGGGCCTGCTGTGCGAGCCGGACCATCGTGAGCAGCTCGCCCGCACCGGCGACCTGCCGCCTCTGCAGCGCTTCGGCCCGGTCCTCGAGCGACGCCAGCGTCACGCCCCGCTGCTGCACGGTCGGGCTGTGCTTCAGCAGCTGGGCGAGGTCGGCGACCGCTGCAGCCAACTCGGTGGCCCCGTCGCCATCCTCGGTGTCGCCCTCCTCGTGGTCACTCCGGCCGCCGGGATGCCGGCTCGAGCCCGCTCGGCCGTGCCGTCGACGGAGGTCCAGCGCAGGTCGACCGTGCCGAGCTCTGCGAGCTGCTCGTCGCCTGGACTGCCCTCACCGTCGCCCGCCAGCGTGACCTCGTACAAGGCGGTGACGTCGTGTCCGGCTCCGATCTCGCCGGCGTCGACAGCTGGATCGGTGAACTCCTCGTCGTCGATCGCCCGGTTCTCGTAGCCGATCAACCGGTAGGAGCTGACGGCCTCCGGATCGAACGCGACCTGCACCTTCGCGTCGCGGGCCACCGGCGTCAGCGTCCCGACGAGATCGTCGCGGAAGACCTTCTCTGCCTCGGTAAAGGTGTCGACGTAGCGGTAGAAGCCGTCGCCCTGGTCGGCCAGCTGCTCCATCAGGTCGTCGTTGTAGTTCCCCATCCCATACCCGACGGTCACCAGGTGGATGCCTTCGGCACCGCTCTTGGTGATCATCGATGCCAGCGTGTCGGGGCCGGTGCGCCCGACATTGGCGACACCGTCGGAGCAGAGGATCACGGCGTTGATCGCGTCCTTGCGGTACGCCGCACGAGCCTGCTCGTAACCAAGCCGCAGTCCGGCTTCGAGGTTGGTGCTGTCACCCGGCTTGAGCTTGTCGATGGCCGCAAGGATCGTCGCCGTCCGTCGCACCGGCGTCGGCTCGAGGATGGGAGTGGCGGCGTCGTCGTAGCTGACCAGCGCGATCGTGTCGTCGTCGCGCAGGTGCTTGGCCAGCAGGGCGAGGGACGAACGAACCAGCCCCAGACGCTCGCGAATGTCCATCGAGCCGGACACGTCGACGACGAGGGTCACGGCGACCGGCGGCCGGTCCTTGACCGCTTCACGGGCCTGCACTCCGATCCGCACCAGCCGCGTGGCAGCGGATGCACCGGCCACCGGGGACTGGTCCACGGTGATGCCGAGATCGCGTTGTGGTGACGGATAGCCGTAGTCGAAGGCGTTGACCCACTCCTCCGGCCGGATGGCGGCTTTCGGTGGGAGGTGGCCGGAGGAGAGGAGCGTGCGGCCGACGGTGTAGGAACCGGTGTCGACATCGAGGGCGAACGTGCTCAGCGGGTCACGGGCGGTGGCGACCACGCCGGTCGTGCCGGCGTCGACGAAGGTGTTGTCGTCGAGCACTCCCGGCCAGCCGGGCGCTCCACGGCCGGAGGTTCGTCCGGTCCCCGAGCTGACGTCGGCCTGCGGCGCCGTGCCGGGGCCGGTGGGGTACACGGTGCTCGAGCCCGGTCGTGAGTCGGACTCGCCCTGGCGGTACTCGCGCACGTAGCGCTCCGCGTCGATCACGGCACGGCTTGTCCGGTGTTCGCTGGGCGAAGGCGTGGAGTCCGGCCCCACTCACCGCCAGGGCAGCGACGGCGATCGAGGCGGGGACGATCGTGGCAAGCAAGCGGGAGTGTGGGCTGGTCATGTGCGTGTGACCCATCCGGCCCCGGTTCGGTTGCATGGACGGCCCGCACGTGACGCAACTGTTACCCAGAGGCAGACAGGAGTCGGCCGGGCGCGCCACCGGCGTCCACGTCGGGTTTGATGGGCCACCCGCCCGACGAGCCTCGAGGACGACATGCCGCTGCCCGCCCGGTACGACGCAGACACCACCCTCAGTCCAGCGGCGGCCGGCAACCCCGCACTGTCGGCCGAGGTGGGCCATGGACCGGAGATCTCCTACACCGGCGTCGCGGGGATGGGCTTCGCCGGCACCCACGCCGTCCGCTTCGTCGGGGTCGCTGCTGCTGCCGGCGGTGACCATCCAGCGCGTCGTCCTGCACGACCTGCCCGCCGACGATCCCGCGGCGACCCTCGCACCGGACACCGTGCTCCGGTGGGTCGGCTCCTTCGATCTCGACGAGGCACAGACCTATGCCGGCGGCTACGCCTGTCTCGACCTGGTCTTCACCGACGGCAGCAGGCTCTCGGAGCTGCGCGACCCGGACGGCAATGCACCCACCGACCAGCTCGGCTTCCCGATGACGCCCACGGGGCAGGGCGAGTCCAAGGCGCACTATCCGCACCAGTGGAACTACCGCGAGATCCCCGCAGGCCGGTTCGCGGCCGGGCGGCACGTCGCCTCGGTGGAACTCACCTGGCAACCGGTCGACGACAACGAGGGCAGGGGTGTCGACGTGACCGGGTACGTCGACGCGATCGCCCTTGCCGTCCACGCCCTTCCCAGCGGCCACGTGCGGCCGGTGGACCGGGTGATCACCACGAGGGGAACCAACGCCTCGGGCACCTTCAGCCGCGGCAACAACATCCCGGCCACGGCCGTTCCCAACGGGTTCGCCTTCTTCACACCCTGCACCGATGCGCGCAGCCTGCGCTGGGTGTACTCCTACGCCGGGCACAACGACGACCGGAACCGCCCACGCCTGCAGGCCCTGTCGGTGAGCCACCAGCCCAGTCCGTGGATGGGCGACCGGCTCACCTTCCAGGTCATGCCGCAGTCGACGGCGATGGCTCCGACCGCCGATCCGCAGGCACGCAGCCTGGCCTTCAGCCACGGCGACGAGCTGGCCCGCCCGCACCACTACTCCGTCGCCTTGGAGGACGGAACGCTGGCTGAGCTGGCGCCCACCGACCACACCGTCGCGATCCGCGTGACCTTCCCTGCCGGCACCGGCCGGCTGGTGTTCGACAACGCCGACGACCGCGCGTCGGCGACCATCGACGCCGACGGCGTGCTCACCGGCTGGTCCGACAGCATTCCCGGTCCTCGGGGCGAGGGCGCCGGGCGGATGTTCGTCTATGGCTACGCGGCCGCTGCCTCACCGACGGCGCACGGCAGCCTTCGCGACGGAGCCGGCGAGAACACCGCGGCCTTCGTGGAGTACGGAGGCGAGGACACCGGGCCGCTCACCGTCACCTACCACCTCGCGACCTCGTTCCTCTCGGTGGAGCAGGCGAGACGCAACCTCGAACTGGAGGTCGGTCAACGCGGGGCGGAGGCATCGTTCAACGCGCTCGCGCATGCAGCGGCCGAAGCCTGGGACGAACGTCTCAGCGTGCTGACGATCTCGGGAGCCAACGTCGACGACGAGGCCCTGACGACTCTGTACTCCAACCTCTACCGCCTGAATCTGTTTCCCAACTCGGGGCACGAGAACACCGGGACGAGCGAGAATCCCGAATGGACACACGCGAGTCCTGGACTCCCGCCGGAGCGGCCGCATGACGACTCCACCACCGGGAGCGCGGTGGTCCCCGGCAAGATCTATGTCAACAACGGCTTCTGGGACACCTACCGGACTGCCTGGCCCGCCTACTCCCTCCTGTATCCCGAGCTGGCCGGCGAACTGGTCGACGGCTTCGTCCAGCACTATCGCGAAGCGGGCTGGATTCCTCGGTGGTCCTCGCCCGGCTTCGCCGACTGCATGGTCGGTACGTCGTCCGACGTGGCCTTCGCCGACGCTCTGGTCAAGGGCGTCGAGAACTTCGACATCGCAGCTGCCTACGACTCGGCCGTGAAGAACGCCAGCGTCGCGACCGACGACACCCGCGTGGGCCGCAAGAGCCTCGACCGATCGCTGTTCCTCGGCTACACGCCGATCGAGGAGCCCGAGGGCTTGAGCTGGTCGATCGACGGCTACATCAACGACTTCGGCATCGCCGCCATGGCTGCCTGGCTGCTTGCCCGCGAGCACGACCACGCCGTCCGGAGTCGGCTCGCAGATGAGCTTGCCTGGTTCGGCGATCGTGCCCGCGGGTACGTGCGCCTCTTTGCCGCCGACCGCGGCTTCTTCCACGGACGGCGGATCGACGGCTCGTGGCGCCAGTCCACCGACGACTTCGACCCGGACGTGTGGGGAGAGGACTACACCGAGACCAACGCGTGGAACATGGCCTTCACGGTTCCGCACGACGGTGCCGGCCTCGCCGGGCTGTACGGAGGTCGTGAGCAGCTCGACGAGAAGCTGGGGGAGTTCTTCACCCGGCCCGAACGGGCACTGGAAGCCAAGAAGGGTGCCTACCGCCACGTGATCCACGAGATGACCGAGGCTCGCGACGTCCGGATGGGCATGTTCGGCCATTCCAACCAGCCGGCCCACCACATTCCGTTCATGTGGTTGCACGCCGGCCGCCCCGATCGCTGCCAGCAGGTCGTGCGCGAGATCATGTCGAGGTTCCACGTGGGCTCGCAGATCGGGCAGGGCTACGCCGGCGACGAGGACAACGGGGAGATGTCGGCGTGGCACCTCTTCGCGACCTTGGGCATCTACCCGACAGCGGTCGGCAGCCCGCACTACTCGATCGGGTCGCCTCTCTACGGCAGCGTCACGTTGCGGCGGCCGCGGTCGCCCGGACCTGGTCGTTCGCGCCGAATCCCAGTCACGCAAGGCGATTCACGTGGCTGGTCTGTCCGTCGACGGCAGGCCTCACGAGCGTGCCTACGTCAGCCACGAGGAAGTGAGCGCCGCTTCCGAGCTCGTGTTCACGATGTCGGAGGCGCCGACGGAGTGGGGGAGCGGGACCGACGCGCTCCCGCCGTCGATGTCGGAGGACGTGTCGGTGCCCGACATCCTGGACGACATCACCGCCGACACGACCGTGTCAGGTCCCGATGGGGTCGATGTCAGCGTGCTGACAGACGACCGATCGTCGACTTCCGTGCTGCTCGCACCGGGAGCCTCGATTGTGTTCACCCTGCCCGATGCCCAACCTCCAGCCAGCGTGGAGATGTACACGCTGACATCGGCTCCCATCGGACCGGCACCATCGAGCTGGCGCCTCGAGGTGGAGGTCGGGGCGCACTGGCTGATCCTGGACGAGCGGGCCGACGAGCAGTTCCGCTGGACCCGCCAGACGAGGCCGTTCCGCACGGGCACCCGCGTCGTGGGCCGGCGATTCCGACTGACCTTCACGGGTCAGCCGATCGTTGCGGCTCAGGTGGAACTGCTGGCTCGCGGCCGCCGCGTCGTCCCGGACTGACCGCCGGGGCCAGTGGCTACCCTTCGGGCGTGAGCGAAGCCGTCGAGGACACGAACCGGCGGATGCTCCGGGCCCGCGACGCGATGGACCGCGAGTACGCGCTGCCGCTCGACATCGCCCGGCTCGCGCGGATCGCCTTCGTGTCGGAGGCGCACTTCATCCGGATCTTCAAGGCCACGTTCGGCGAGACACCACACCGATACCTGCAGCGGCGCCGGGTCGAGCGGGCCATGTACCTGCTGCGCACCGGCGACGGCACGGTCACCGACATCTGCATGGAAGTGGGCTTCTCCAGCCTCGGCACCTTCAGCCGCACGTTCACCGAGATCGTGGGGGAGTCGCCCACCCAGTACCGCGAGCGTGGGCCGATGCCGACGGTGCCGAGCTGCTTCGTCAAGGCCTGGGTGCGACCCAGCAGTCTGCGCTGAAGTCGAGCAGTTTCGGATAAGCAGGCCAACGGAGACTGTCCATAGAGTCGACGCATGTTCAACTCCATCACGCGTTCCCAGTTGTTCGTCCTCGACCAGGACAAGGCCTACGACTTCTATGTCGGTGTTCTCGGACTGGAGGTGGCAGCAGACCAGGACCTCGGCTTCATGCGCTGGCTCACCGTTCGCGTACCGGGCGACACCGAGCGGGAGATCCTGCTCGAGAAGCCGGGACCGCCGGCCATGGACGAGCAGACCGCTGCCACCGTTCGCGAACTCGTCACCAAGGGCGCCATGGGTGGCTGGCTGTGCATCACCACCGACGACGCCCAGGCCACCCACGACACGCTCGCTGCGGCCGGTGTCGACGTCACCGACCCGCCGACGCCCAAGCCCTACGGCATCGACTTCGGCATCCGTGACCCCTTCGGCAACGCGATCCGCATCGGGCAGATGTTCGCCGAACCGACCAGCAGCCCTCCGGCTCCGGCTCAGACAGGGTCGGACTCATGAGTCCGCGGGTGGTCCGCCGAGTGGGACTCGCGCTGTCGGTGGCCACGTCGGTCCTCCTGACCGTCGACGCCGTGATCCACATCGCCCGGATCGCTCCTGTCCGGACCGCGATGGCCGACCTGGGCTTCGATCACAACGCGGCAGTCGTCATCGGCGTTCTCGAGCTGGCCTGCCTGGCGCTGTACCTGTTGCCGCGGACCGCTGTCCTCGGTGTGGTGCTGTTCACCGCGTACCTCGGCGGTGCAGTGTGTGCCAACTTCCGAGTGGACAAGCCGTTGTGGAGCACGGTCCTGTTCCCCGTCTACGTCGCAGTCGCGTTGTGGCTGGGGTTGTGGCTGCGCGACGAGCAGCTCCGTTCGGTGCTGCCGGTGCGCCGCGCAGTGCCCTCGGCCGAGCGGCAGGCGACGTCACCGACAGCCGAGCTTTCGGAATCGGTGGCGTGACGCAGGCCAGCGGTTTGAGGTGGGTAGCAGAAAGGGCCGGACCCTCGGTGGGTCCGGCCCTTGTCTGTCTCAGCTGATCGGTGTTCGGTCAGCCGGTGGTCGCGCGTCCCTTGCGGGTGCGGGCGGCCGGCTTCTCGTACGCGTGCAGGAACCCCGGCCCGATGTCGCCCTTGCGCAGCAGGTCGAGCCGCTCGTCGAGCAGCTCCTGCAGCTCGTCGACCGACCGGCGCTCCAGGAGCATGTCCCAGTGCGTGCGCACCGGCTTCTCGTCCGGGCGCTGGGGCTGGACGTGACCGACGCGGAGCGCTTCGTTGCTGCAGCGGGGGCACTCCCAGGTGTCGGGAACCTCTGCCTCAACGCTGAACGGCACCTCGACACGGTGCTTGCGGGCACATTCGTAAGCAACCAGCTGGCGCGGTGCCGGCTCGGCGTCGAGCATGCCCTCGAAGGTGGTCTGGCCCAGCCGGGATCCTCGTAGTGTGCGGTCTGCCATCGGTGTATTCGCTCTCCCTCTCGTTCCCCCAGACCCGGACTGACACCGGGCCTCACCTTCTTTGACGTTCCCGAACCACTGTTCGTTCGGGGGTGGCTAGCTCGAGCACGAGCGCCTGTGGCGGAAGGCTTTCAGGTAAGTGAACAATTCTCGCAGATTCCTTCTTCCCGGTCACATCCTCTGAACCCCGGGCATGTCGAGGCGGCGTGTTTCGCCCGCGCACAGCGCCAGGCGGCTCAGCTCTGTGCCGGCGCCTGCTCCGCCTGGCGCATCCCTTCGGCCGCGTCCACCCGCAGAAGCAACAGACCGCCGATGGCGAAGAACACGACGAGCGCCGCGATGGCGGGCCGGTAGGAGTGCGTCAGCTGGTGCACGATCCCGAACACCAGCGTGCCGAGCCAGCTCGTCCCGCGTTCGCATACCTGGTAGAGGCTGAAGAACTCGGCCTGCCGGCCGGCCGGGATCAGCACCGAGTAGAACGAGCGGGACAACGCCTGGGTGCCGCCCAGGACGAGCCCGATGGCAACAGCCAGCGTGAGGAACGGCGCGACCTGCTTGACCGGCAGGAAGTATCCGGCCACCACGACGGCCACCCACGCCAGCAGGCTCCAGGCGATCACCGGCTTGGCCCCGAACCGCCCAGCCAGCCGGCCGAAGACGAGCGCGCCACCGAAGGCAACGAACTGCACGAGCAGGATCGTCGTGATCTGGATGCTCTCGGACAGGAACAGCTGCTTGTCGGCGTAGATGGCAGCGGCCGAGATCACCGTCTGGACGCCGTCGTTGAAGAACAGGTAGGCGATCAGGAACGACAGCGCCACCGGGTAGCGACGCAGGTCGCGCAACGTCACCAGCAGTTGATGGAAGCTCTGGGTTCCACGTCGGTGTGTGTTCGCGGCTTCCACGACGAGGAGCACCGGTGGACGGTCGCGAATGGTGAGGAACGGCACCAGCGTGAACGCGGCCCACCACAGACCGGCCGAGAACATCCCGATCCGGACCGCGGTCCCCGTGCCGATGCCCAGAAAGTCAGCGCCGAGGACGAGGCCGAGGTTCACCGCCAGCAGGAGCCCGCCGCCGAGGTAGCCGAGTGCCCAGCCCCGCGAGGACACCCGGTCGCGTTCGTCGGGAGCGGCGATCTCGCACAGGATGGCGTCGTAGACGACCAGTGACGCGCCAAGGGCGATGTTCGCGACGAACTGGCAGACCGCCCCGAGTTGCCAGTTCGTGCCCGTGACGAACACCAGGCACATGGCCGCGGTGGCGCCGGTCCACGCGTAGGCAGCCAGCTGGCGGCGCTTGCTCTTGGCCCGGTCGGCGACGGCACCGACCAGCGGAAGCACCACGGCCGACAGCAAGGTCGACGCCGTGATCAGGTACAGCGGAAGTGAGCCGGGAGCGACCGGGATGCCCAACAGATGCACGGATGTGGAGCAGGTCCGGGTCTCGTCGCTGGTGAAGCCACAGGCTGCCCGCTCGGCAACGCTGATCAGATAGGGACCCAGCAGGACCGTTCCGATCGTGGTGACGTAGGCCGAGTTCGCCCAGTCGTAGAAGTACCACCCGCGCTGCTCACGGCGCCTGGACCGCAGGTCGGCCGCAGGCCCCGCTTCGGCGGGGATGGACGACGCCGCGGCGGCAGGCCCGGTCACGCGGAGATCATCCCAGCGCCGAGCAGTGGCAGTCCGTCATCAACCGGATGCAGGCGCGTCGAGCCCGCTCGCCTGCGGGCCGCCGCCCACGACCCGCACCGCCACGTCGGGGCGGTCGGTGACCAGGCCGTCGACGCCCAGTGCCATCAGGCGGCGCATGTCGGTCTCCTCGTCGATCGTCCACACCTGCACGTGCTTGCCCAGGGCGTGGGCGCGCCGCACCGACCGCGCGGACACCACCCGGAAGGGACCGCGCATCTCCGGGACCTGCAGGGCTGCTCCTGGCCCGGCCAGCGCGCGGACGAGGGGACGGAGCCAGCGCCAGGACGGGCTGAGGACCACCAGCAGGATGCCGATGCGGCTGTGTGAACAGGCGATTCGCTTCTTCGACCTACGGACGGCCCGACGGATCCGGCGTTCGGAGAACGAGGCGATGCAGACTCTTGCCTCGGCGCCCGCCGCTGCGATGGCTGCCAGCGCGGGCTCGAGCACCTCGTCGTCCTTGAGGTCGACGTTGAAGAAGGTGTCGGGGAACTCGGCCAGCGCCTGCGCGAGCGTGGGGATCGGCTCGCGGCCGCCGACGCGGAACCTCTCCAGATCGGCCAGCGTGCACTCCGCCACCGGGCCGAAGCCGTCGGTGATCCCGTCCAGCGTCTCGTTGTGGATGATCACGGCCACACCGTCGGAAGTGGCCCGCACATCGGTCTCGATGTGGCTGATGCCGAGGTCGTGCACGGCATGGCGGAATGCCGCCAGGGTGTTGGGAATTCCGACGTTGTCGGGGTCGAACGCGCCACCCTGGTGGGCAAGTGCCACCGTCCGGTCGCCCGGCTGGGTGAAGAAGGGCCAGGCGGCAGCGGTTCGCGGGTCAGGCTTGCGGGTCGTCATCGTGCCTCCTCGGCGACGGAGGCGACGGTAGCCCGGACACCCGGCTCTGGGGAGGACGACACGTCTGCCGGTCCTCCGACACCGACCCAGGCGGCCGGCAGCCTCCGCCGATAGCGTTGGGACGCCGCCGGGGCCATCGTGGTCCCGCCGGAGCAGCAAGGAGTGCCCGTGAGCGCAGAGCCGAATCACCCATCGGTGGATGAGGCGACCAGGCGGGAGCGTCTGGTCCATCTCCGCGGCGACGGCGTGAGCCTCGTCCTCGATGCCCGGGATGGTCTTCCGTGGATCGTGCACTGGGGCGCCGACCTCGGCGAGCTTTCCGGGGACAGCCTGAGCGACCTCGCGGCGTCGGCTCGCCCGCAGACGCGACCAGGCGGTCAGGGCGAGCCGGCCGCCGCGATCCTGCCGGAGACGAGTGCTCCCTGGTACGGACTGCCAGGAGTCGTCGGACATCGCGACACGGTGGACTGGGCTCCGCGGTTCGAGGTGACCTCGCTGGAAGTCGTGGACTCGCCGGGTGGTCAGACGGCGGTCGTCGATGCCGCAGACGCCGACCTCGCCCTCAGGCTGCGCCTCCACGTGTCCATGCTGGCCGGCGGCCTGGTCAGCCTCACGAGCACGCTGACGAATACCGGCACGGAGGCGTACACCCTCGACGGGCTGCACCAGGTGCTCCCGGTGCCGGCCGAAGCCGGCGAACTGCTCGACTTCACCGGCCGCTGGATCCGCGAGCGGGTTCCGCAGCGGCATGTCGTTCACGGCCGGCTCGCACGTGCGCGAGCACCGACGCGGCAAGCCAGGTTTCGACTCCCAGGTCATCCTCGCGGCGGGGACGCCCGGCTTCGGCTTCGGGCATGGCGAGGTCTGGGCGATCCATCTCGGCTGGTCGGGCAACCAGCGGGTCTACGCCGAGCGGCTGCCCAACGGTGTCTCGGTCCTGGGCGCGGGCGAGCTCCTGCTCCCGGGCGAGATTGTCCTCGGGCCGGGGGAGAGCTACCGGTCGCCGGACCTGTACGCGGCACACGGGATCGGCCTCGACCAGGTGAGCGGCCGCTTCCACACCTGGCTGAGGTCGCGGCCGCTGCACCCGTCGTCGCCGCGTCCGGTGATCTGCAACACGTGGGAGGCCGTGTACTTCGATCATGACCTCGATCGGCTGACCGAGCTGGCGGACGCCGCGGCAGCGGTGGGGGTCGAGCGGTACGTGCTCGACGACGGCTGGTTCGGCAGCCGTCGCAACGACCGGTCCGGCCTCGGCGACTGGGTGGTCTCGGACGAGGTGTGGCCCGACGGGCTCGGTCCGCTCGTGGACCACGTGACCGGACTGGGCATGCAGTTCGGGCTCTGGTTCGAGCCGGAGATGGTCAACCCGGACTCCGATGTCGCCCGGGCGCATCCAGACTGGATCCTGCGCCTGCCACACCGGATGGCCTTGGACCAGCGGCACCAACAGGTGCTCAACCTCGGCAACCCCGACGCCTTCGCCCATGTTCTCGGCCAGATGGACGCACTCCTGTCGAGCTACGACATCGGCTACGTGAAGTGGGACCACAACCGCGAGCTCTACGACGCAGGCGACCTGCCGTCGGGGCGGCCGGGCGTGCACGCGCAGACTCTCGCCACCTACGCCCTGCTCGATGAGCTCAAGAATCGCCATCCAGGCTTGGAGATCGAGTCGTGCTCCTCCGGTGGCGCCCGGGTCGACCTCGGCATCCTCCAGCACACCGACCGAGTCTGGGCCAGTGACTGCATCGATGCGTTCGAACGGCAGTCGATCAACCGGTGGACGGCCGCGCTGCTTCCGCCCGAGCTGATCGGATCGCACGTCGGCGGTCCGGTGGCACACACGACGGGGCGCACGCACAGCCTGTCCTTCCGCGCCGGAACCGCGCTGCTCTACCACTTCGGCATCGAGTGGGACATCACCCGGGCCGGCGACGAAAGCCTGGCGGAGCTGGCCGGCTGGGTCGAGCTCTACAAGCGGTTCCGGAGTCTGGCGCACACCGGCCGCTACGTGCGCGCCGACCACCCCGATCCGCTCGTGTGGGTCACCGGCGTGGTGGCCAACGACAGCTCGGAGGGCCTCTACACCGTGGCCGCGATGGGCCTCACCGTCGTGGCCAACGCCGGGCGGCTTCGCCTGCCTGGACTGGATCCTGACCGCACCTACACCGTCGAGGTGGTCACGACGCCGGAATCAGCCGACCTGCCGCACGGCCGCCGGCGCGCACCAGCCGAGCCGCCCGTCTATCACCTGCCGGGGCGGGCGCTCGCCTCAGCCGGGATCCAGCTGCCGATGATCCAGCCAGACAGCATCCTGTTGCTCTATGTCTCAGCGAGCTGACACGAGTCCGCTCATCGACGTGGCGGAGCTGGATGCTCTGCTGCGTGGAGACATCGACGGCCGTCCGGTCGTGCTCGATCTGCGATGGGCGCTCAACAAGCCCTCGAAGCTGCCGGACTATCAGCGCGCGCACATTCCTCGTGCGGTGTTCGTCGAGCTCGAGTCCGCCTTCACCGGACCACGGCAGCCCGGTGGGTCCGGCGGCCGCCATCCGATGCCCGAGGCCGAGAACGTCGAGCGGGCCATGCGCGCCGCCGGCGTCGACGACGACAGCCTGGTGGTCTGCTACGACGGCGGAGACCTCTTCGCCGCCGCTCGGGCATGGTGGGTGCTGGGCTATCTCGGTGCCGCGGCCGTTCGCGTGCTCGACGGCGGATTCGCGGCGTGGTCAGCCGCCGGTCTACCCGTTGCGTCCGGTGACGAAGTGGCGGATCAGCCGGGGACCTTCTCCGCCCGACCCGGGGTCGCGGCGGTTGCTGACGGCGGATGACGTCCAGGCGTACGCCGCGCGACATCGGCTGCTCGATGGCCGCTCGGCCGGACGCTACGCAGGGCGGGGCGAGACCGTCGACCCGGTGGCAGGTCACATCCCCGGCGCCCTGAGCGTCCCGGCCACCGCGGGACTCGGGGCATCCCGACGGATGAAGAGTCAGCAGGATCTGCAGGCCCAGTTCGCCGAACGAGGCATCAGCCACCGGTGACGACGTCGCCATCTACTGCGGGTCGGGGGTGTCGGCGTGCACGGTCGCCCTGGAGCTGGCGGCCGCTGGAGTGACCGACGACGCTGCGGTCTATGTCGGCTCCTGGAGTGACTGGATCTCCGACGCCAGCCGCCCGGTCGCCACCGGCAGCGAGCCGTGACGGACGAGCCATCCGGTCTACCGGTGCTGGTCATCGGCGGTCCTCCAGGTGTCGGGAAGTCGACCGTGGCGGGAATGCTCGCCGCGGGTCGGACCCGGTGCGTGCGCCTGGAGATGGACGACATCCCGCCAGTTCGTCGTCAGTGGAGCCGAGGCCGCGTGGCGCGGTGCCGAGGGCGCTACGCAGGACGCGCTGGCAGCAGGGCAGGCGATCAGGCTGGCCGAGCACTATCGCTTGGCAGGCTTCGATGTCGTAGTCACCGACGTGCTGTTGCCGGCAGCTGGTGCGACCTGGCTCGCGGCTGATCGCCCGCCCCTGATCGTGTGGCTGGCGGTGCCGCTCGACGAAGCACGGCAGCGGGCCAGGACCCGGCCCGTTCACCTGACCTGGGCGGAGTTCGACCATCTGCACGAGGTCGCGTACCCGCCGGCCGGTGCGCACGTACTGGATTCCTCCGGCCGGTCGGTCGACGAGGTGGCAGAGATCGTGGCGGACATCTGGGCGAACGGGGCTGCCTCCAAATGACCGTGGCGTCCGACCACCCGAGAATCGTGCCCACGTCGGTTTGCCCGACTACTCGCCGATCATCCGTCGCGCCCGCTTCAACTCACCTCGGTTCTTCTTCGCGGAGAGGCGTCGCTCCCGCGAGGCCCGAGTCGGCCTGGTCGGCCGGCGACTCGGCGGGGGAGGGGCGGCCGCCTCGCGGAGCGTTGCGGCAAGGCGGGCCCGAGCTGCCCGGCGGTTAGCCAGCTGGTTGCGGTGTTCCGATGCGGCCACGGTCAGCACGCCGTCGGTGAGCCTGGTGCCGAGCCGGTGCAGGAGTCGTTCGCGGACGGCAGCGGGGAGAACCTGGGACCCGGCGATGTCGAAGGACAGCTCCACCCGCGAGTCGGCGGTGTTCACCGACTGCCCGCCCGGGCCGGACGAGCGGGAGAACCGCTCGGACAACTCGGCTGCGGGAATCACCAGTCGTGGCGTGACCTCGAGATCATCAGCCATTCGGCGACATCTCAGTTGGAGAGGGTTTTGCCTGCCATGATTGGGCAATCGCGGCGAGGTGCGCACGGTAGCAACGCTCGGCGGCTCGCTGGGAGGGGAAGCGCAGCTGGGCGATCTCCAAGCTGACGAATCCGTGTACGCCGGCCCAGATCGAGAGGACGACGTCGCCGACGTCGGGACCGGACGCGAAGATGCCGGCGTCGAAGCAGTCCTGCACGACGCTCCGCAACGGAGCGATGCTGTCGGCCGCCAGCACGTGCGTGGTCGCGATGGAACTCTGCCGGGCGAACATCACCGCGTAGAGAGCCGGGTGGTCGAGTGCCCAGCGGCGATAGGCCAGACCGAGCAGCGCCAGGCTGTGCACCGGGCCTGACGCCGGGCGTGCCAGCGCCCGGCGCTGTGAGTCGCTGAAGGAGGCGTCGGCCTCTGCCACGACGGCGCCCACCAGCGCTTCCTTGCTGCCGAAGATCGAATACACCGCAGACGTGGACGTGCCGCAGTCCTTCGCCAGCGCGCGCAGCGAGACACCGTCGACGCCCTTGCCTGCCACCACCTCAGCCGCCGAGGTGACGAGTCGGGCACGCAGGGCGTCGTCGTGCGCACGTGGTCTTGCCATGCCTGCATCCTAGTCGGTAACGTTGTTACGTAACATCGTTATGAATCGAACACGCGCCTGAGGAGAGTTGCCATGAGCACTGCCGTCAACACCGGTCGGTACACACACGCCCACACCGGCGATGTCACTGTCTTTCTCATCGGCATGCGGTTCGGCAAGCCGCTACGAGTCGCGAGGTGGTGGCCGGTGTTCTCGGCGATGCCACCGATGCTGCGCCATCTGTCCACCGACCCCGAGAGCGGCCTGCTGTCCTACCACCTCTGGCCCGGCCGGACGACTCTGCTGCTGTCCTACTGGCGCAGTCCCGACCACCTGATGAGGTTCGCCTCGGACGCCGCGGCACCGCACCTGGAACCGTGGCGGCAGTTCAACCGCACCCTCGGATCGGACGCCTCCGTGGGTATCTGGCACGAGACCTACCAGTGCCACCCGGGCGACTACGAGGCGATCTATGTGAACATGCCCGCCTTCGGCCTGGGCAAGGCGGCCGGGGCGGTGCGCGTGGGCAAGGGAACTGCCACTGCCCGCCAGCGCATGCGGGCCCAGACGGCCGGCGATCCGGAGACGTCCAGCATCGCCTGACCGGTGGGACTCCCTCACCCGGGACGTCGCCCCAGGTGCTCAGGCAGAGCGGGTGCGCACAGCATGCGTCGTTAGGCTGATGCGAAGCCGTCCGGCACCGGTGGGTGGTGTCGTGGTCCGCGACGGTCTGGAAGTCGATGCGCCCACCCGCGCACAGAGGTGGCCCACTGCTCGCTGGCCATGGTCACCGTGCCCCCGGTGATCCCGCGTAGAACGCGGCGAGCTCGCTGGCGTTCGGACAGTCGAGCGCGGTGGAGCTGTACCGGATCGCGTCAGACATGCGTCCACTGTCGAGGCCGAGGGCCTCGGCGACCGTGTCGGCCAGCAGCCGATTGCCCTCGTCGGTGAGGTGGACACCGTCGGTGGTGAGCAGCCCGCTGGCGACGTCGCCGGAGTTGTGTGACGACAACCAGGTCCGGAAGGCGGCCGACAGGTCGCAGAGCGGCACGCCGAGCTCCTGTGCCGTGTTCCTGCTGATCGCGGTGTAGCGGGTCAGCAACTCGTCCAGGTCGTTCTCGCCTTCGGCCTTCTCCCCGATGACCGAGGGCGTGCACAACAGCACGCGGATGCCGGCGGCGCGAAGAGTGCGCACGAGCTGTGCCAGCCCGTGCGTGTAGTCGTCCTCCTGCGTTCCTGCACCCGAGGTGGTGTGCCACACGTCGTTGATGCCGATGTAGAGAACGACCACGCTTGGGTCGGCGTCGAGCACGTCGGCCTGCAGCCGGGCCAACAGGTCGGGCACACGGTTGCCGCCGATGCCGCGATTGACGAGCTGCAGCTGCAGGTCGGGGCGATCCGCCGTACGTCTGCTGATGCGGGAGAGCCAGCCCGGTCCGTCGAACGGGTCGGCGCTCCACTCGCGGCTGATGCCGCCGGCGTCGGTGATGGAGTCGCCGAGGAACAGCACCCGGTCGCCGGGGCGGAGGGAGAGGAGCGGCATGGTGTCCCGTCTGTGCAGGTGGCGTTCGTCCTGGAGCGGTGATCGCTTGTCAGCGGCCTCGAGCCGGCCGGGCGACAATCAGCGTCGGGACGGGCAGCGGTCAGGCAGGCAGCAGCCAACCACGCGTCGGAGGTGACCCGTGCGGGCGATGGGCTACGCGGCGTTCGGCGGGCCGGTAACGGTCGGCCACCGGCCCGATCCCAGCCCAGAGCCAGACGGCGTGGTGCTTGCCGTGACCAGGACCGGGCTCTGCCGCAGCGACTGGCACGGCTGGCAGGGACACGACCCCGACGTCGTGCTGCCGTGCGTTCCCGGCCACGAGTACACGGGCACGGTGGTGGCCGTCGGCTCGTCGGTGGACCGGGGGTGGATCGGCGAACGGGTGACCGTGCCGTTCGTCTGCGCCTGCGGATCCTGCGCCCAGTGCCGGGCGGGCCACGGGCAGGTGTGCACCCGCCAACGCCAACCGGGCTTCACCGAGCCAGGGTCGTTCGCCGAGTACGTGGCGGTGCCCTATGCCGCCGTGAACCTTCTCCGGTTGCCCGATGGGGTCAGCGACGCGGGTGCAGCCGGCCTCGGCTGCCGGTTCGCCACAGCCTGGCGAGCACTCCGTCTGGTGGGCCGGATGGCGCCGGGGGAGTCGGTCGTGGTGTTCGGTGCCGGCGGAGTCGGTCTCGCAGCGGTGATGATCGCGAACGCCAACGACCCTGCGTCCGTGGTGGCCGTCGACGTGTCACCGCAGGCATTGCGGCTGGCCGCCGACCTCGGTGCGGTTGCCGTGCAAGTCGACGCCGACGACGCACCCGGCGCCATCGCCGAACGCGTCCGTGCCTACCTGCCCGAGGGGGCACACGTCGGCATCGACGCCCTCGGATCACCGACGCTGGCACAGGCCTCGGTGTTGTCACTGGGCCGGCGTGGGCGGCACGTGCAGGTGGGCCTGGTCGCCGGTGGCCTGGCCGCTCTGCCGATGGATCGGGTGGTCAGCCACGAGCTCGCGGTGCTGGGCAGCCACGGACTGGCGGCGACGGACTATCCGCTGCTGCTGAGCGAAGTGGCGAGCGGCTCCCTGCGGCCCGAGGCCCTGGTCACCGGTGTGCTCAGCCTCGAGGCGGGTGCCGCGGCCCTGGTTGCCCTGGGTGAACCAGGCCAGCCCGGCGGCGTACGGCTGATCGACCCGACGCGCTGACGCCGCCGCAGCCCAGCCGGCCTGAGCAGCCTGAACGCCATACATGCAGTCCGACCGGGCAAACCGGACGCTGCCGGGCATACCGGCCGCCGGACCAGGTCCGCTGCATGTCTGACGCGAGGCCGCGCCGCCGCGCGCCGGCCCGAACGCCAGACATGCAGTCCGACCCGGCAAACCGGACCCTGCCCGGCATACCGGCCGCCGAACCAGGCGCCGTGCATGTCTCGCGCTAGGTCAAGCGACGTCTGGCTAGCCCAGCCGTGACCAGGCCCACGCCGCCACCCCAGCGATCAGCGGTTGCGCCACCTCGTCGGTGAGGCCCGTCGTCAGCACGCTGACGACGAACGGCGGCTTTCCTGTAGGCGCAACGATGCCCGCGTCGTGCCGGATGCCGTCGTCCCAGCCGTTCTTGTGCGCCACCTGCGTCCCCGGTGGCAGTCCGGCCGGGATCTCGTCGTTCCAGGTGTTCGCCGACAACAGCCCGATCGCCATAGCCGTCTCGGCCGGACCGAGCAGCGTCCCTTGCCACAACCGCGCGAACACGGCGGCGAGCCCAGCCGCCGTCACGGTGTTGGCGAGCCCCGCGGCCTTGGCAGGCCGATCGTCGATCCAGCGCCGGACGTGGACCCCCTCGAACGCGCTGCCGATCTCGACCACAGCACCGAAGCCGACCCGCTCGATCACCAGATCGGTGGCCAGGTTGGAGGAGTGCGTGATCATCCGCTCGACCAGCCGTCGAAGCGGGACTCGTGTCCAGGTCCAGGGAAGGCGGTCGTCGTCGCTCGCCGAGTCCACATCGAACCGGCTGCGCCCGTCCGCCGAAGCGAAGTCGCTGTGCACGACGACCTCGTCGTCAGGATGCAGCCGACCCGACGCCACCGCCTGGAGGTAGCCGATCAGCACGAGGACCTTCATCGTGCTCGCTGCCGCGTGCGCGGCGTTCGGGTCGAGGATCCAGATCGGTGGCCCGCCGATCCGTCCGACCCACGCGGACACCGTCGCGTCCCGGACGGCAGGTCGGGCAGTTGTGGCCCCCCGACCTCGCCCATGCGGGCACGCTAGCCAGCAGCATCCGCCCGTGACACCCTCGGTCGCCATGATCCTGCAGAACCACCTCGTGCTCGCCGTCCACGATCTCGAGAAGTCCGCTGGCTTCTTCCGCCAGCTCGGCTTCGCCGAGACCAATCGCCCGCCGGGCTGGGTGTTCCTCTCCCGTGACAACACCATGGTGATGCTGGGGGAGTGTCCCGACTCGCTGCCGGCCGCGGACCTGGGCGACCACTCCTACGTCTCGTACTTCCGCGTCGACGACGTCGACGCCTACCACGACGCTGCGGTGGCCGCCGGCCTGAAGGCGCCAGCTCCACAGGACAAGCCATGGGGTCTGCGGGAGTTCGCCGTGCGCTCGCCGGAGGGCCACCGGATCACGATCGGCCAGTCCCTGTCGCCCGACGGCGCTGATGGGGGCGATCGGCAAGGATAGGCAGCATGCAGCTCTCCCCGGCCGACCAGGTACGCGCCGGGGGACTCCGCCGCATGCGGCTGGTAGCCGTCTCCCTGCTCGGCGTCGCCGCAGTGGGCTACCTCCTCACACTCGACCAGGCCGGGTGGCTGGGTTTCGTCAATGCAGCCTGTGAAGCAGCCATGGTGGGAGCGCTCGCCGACTGGTTCGCGGTGACCGCGTTGTTCCGGCACCCGCTGGGTCTGCCGATCCCACACACCGCGATCATCCCGAAGCGCAAGGAAGCGCTCGGACAGTCGCTGCAGGACTTCGTCACCGAGAACTTCCTGGTGTCGTCGATCGTCCGCGAGCGGGTGCTCGCCGCCGGCGTCAGCCACCGGATCGGCGACTGGCTGGCGACCGGCAACCATGCGAACCGCGTCGTCACCGAGGCCAGTTCTCTCGTCCGCGGCGGTCTGGCGGTGATGAACGACACCGACATCGTGGCGCTCACCGAACAGGCCCTCATCCCGCGCCTCAACGAGGAGAAGCTGGCCCCGGCTGCCGGTCATCTGCTCGGCCGGATCGTCGACGACGGTGCCCACCACCCGCTCGTCGACCTGGTGGTCGCCGAGGCACACCGCTGGTTGCTCGCAAACCGCGGCCGGGTCAGCCGGGCGATCAAGACGCGGGCGCCCTGGTGGACGCCGCGATGGGTCGACGACCGGGTGACGCACCGCCTGCACACCGAGGTGATCGCGTGGATCGAGGAGATCCGCGACGACCCCGACCATCCCGCCCGCCAGGCCATCGACGACGCGCTGCGCAAGCTGGCCGACGACCTCCTCTCCGACCCGGAGGTGCAGGAGCGCGCCGAGGGCCTGAAACGCCGGCTGCTCGCTCACGAACAGGTGCCGCAGACCGTGCTCCGGCTGTGGAACGCCCTGCGGGCAGCCCTGGTGGACGCGATCAGCGACGAGGACGGCATCCTCCGCCAGCGTGGTGTGTCGGCGGTGCGAGAGCTGGCCGGCCGACTGTCGACCGATCCCAGCCTGCAAGGTCGCTTCGACGGCTACGCGGCCGATGCGGCGGTCTACGTCATCGACAGCTTCGGCCCGGAGATCGCCTCGGTGATCTCCGACACCGTGAACCGGTGGGACGGCAAGGAGGCTGCCCGCCGCATCGAGCTGCACGTCGGCCGCGACCTGCAGTTCATCCGCATCAACGGCACAGTGGTCGGCGCCCTCGTCGGGCTGGTGATCCACACCGTTGCGCTGGCGGTCTCATGACCCGGCCCACCGCGATGCAGGGCGCTCCGCACCGGACCAGCGTCCCTCGAACAGCTGAGCCCCCGCCCAGCTCCTTCGACGACTTTGCCGAGCGGGTGCTCGACGTGGTCGAGCGGATCCCGCCTGGGTACGTGCTGAGCTACGGCGACATCGCCGACCTGTTGGGTGACGGCGGCCCGCGGCGGGTGGGCCGGGTGCTCGGCCGCGACGGGAGTGCGGTGCCCTGGTGGCGTGTCCTCCGCGCCGACGGCACCCACGTCGCCGGCATCCGAGAGCAGGCCCTGGCTCTGCTGCGGGCCGAGGGTGCTCCCGTCCGCGGCAGCGGCCCGACCGCGCGGGTCGACATGGATCAGGGCCAGATGGGACCCCAGCCGGCCGCGACTGACGAGCGTCGCTTGGAGTGGCTCGAATCGGCCGTTAGGTCCTGAATGCGTTGATCGGGCCTGCGACGGTCTGCTGGGTCCGTGGTATGAACGCCCCTGCCTGCGCACATGCCGGTCGACATTGTTCGCCGGGCTGCCTGTGGTGATGCAGCAGCCTGGCGCTTGCCATCGGGCTGCACTTACGACGATGTCGTTGTCAGATGTCGCGATCACTCTGGAGGGGCCGATGAAGCGCATCCTGCTGCGATCGGGGAGAAGCCCACTCGATGTCATGTCGCCTACCACCATCCTGCGGCGCGATCTCATGGGCACGAATGTCGGCAACCTGCTGTTCAGCGACTCCGTGCACAAGATGCTGACCACTGCCAGAGCACCGAGGTCACCTCGGACGGGCTCGGGACGAGTCGGTTCACCGACGACTGGGTGGCGCGCACCAACGCTGAGTACGACGTCGTTCGTCGTCCCGCTGGCCAACGCCTTCCGTCCCGGCATTCGATGCCTCGCTCGACCGGCTGTCCGCCGCGATAGAACAATTGACGATCCCGGTGGTCGTCGTCGGTGTGGGCGCCCAGGTCGGAGCGGACTACGACACGCAGGTGCTCGCGGCCGATGGCAAGGCTCGGTGAAGCGCTTCGTCCGCACGGTGCTCGACCATTCCGCCACCATCGGGGTCCGCGGCGAACTGACCGCCGACTATCTCGGCTGACCTCGGCTTCCACGACGTCGACGTCATCGGCTGCCCGTCGATGTTCCGGTACGGCGACATGCTCCCGGATCTGCGCCGACCTGAGCGCTTGGACGCGACGTCCCGGATCGCGCTGAACCTCTCGCCGGCAGGCGGTCGACGTCGGGGACGTTGCGTGGTCTTGATCGACCACGTGTTCGAGCCACTTCCCGCGACTCACCTACTTCGCCCAGAACACGACAGACGCCGAACTCCTCTTCTGGGGTGACACATCCATCGAGGCTGGCAACCGCGACACGTTCCCGCGGCTCCTGAGTCATCCCCTGTTCCAAGAAGGCGAACGTGACCGTCCCGCTCGATCCGCAGACCTGGATCGGAGGAACTCGGTTCGTCACGACTTCGCGTATCGGGACGCGCATCCATGGCAACATCGCGGCACTACTCGCCGGGACGCCGGCCGTGGTGCGTGGCCTACGACTCACGCACGCTGGAACTGGCGCGGTACTTCGACATGCCGCACCGCATGCTCGTAGGCTCTGCCCGCGGGCACGGGCCCGGCGGAGTTGCTGTGCCGAAGCCGACTACAGCGGCCTGGTAAGCGGGCACACGGAACGATTCGAGCGCCGCGCGATCGACTTCCTGGCGCGCAACGACCTCGAGAACACCTATCCAGCACGGTGATGCTGGGGTGGCCTTCGAAGCCCGCCTGGCGGAACTCGACCGGCCACCATCCGTCCGGCCTGTGGGACGGCTCCGACGACGGCGACCTCCGATTCCGCATCAGCGCGTCTGCGCGAGCAGGCTCACTCTGGAGCAGAACACCTCGAGGCGACTGGCCTGCTCGCGTGCGGGAGTTGCGGGATCGGCTGACCGACGCCGAGGCAAGGCTCACCGCGGCCGAGGCGAGGCTGACCACGCTGGAACGTCAGGTTGCCGGCATCGACCGGAGAGTCATGGTGCGCCTTGGCCCTGCGATCCGCCGGCGCTTCCGGCGCTGAGGTGAGTCGGAGACGAACCGCCGCGGCTCAGACGTCCTCGGGGCAGTTCTCCTCGAGCCAGCCGCGCAGCGGTACGTCGTCGTCAGTAGGGGAGTAGAACCCGTTGCAGTTGAGGCCATACCCGAGCAACTGCTTGCGGATCGGGTGGCTGTCGTTCCAGAGATCCTCGACGGTCATGTCATCCTTGGTGCGGATCCAGCGGAATCCGTAACCGTAGAACAACACCTTGCGCGTCACGTCCGACCAATTGGGGCTCGCCGCGTGCCAGAGTCGTCGGTCGAAGAGCACAGCGGTGCCCGGTTTGGCGAGCACAGGAACGGCACCTGCAGGTTGACCGTGACCGTCCGCGGGTCGATCGAGAGTGTCACTCTTGTGTTGTCCCGGGACGACCCAGAAGTTCCCACGTCCCGCTTCGCTCACGTCGGAAAGAAAGTAGGCGACCTTCAGCGACAGCATGGGCCGTCCGGGTGTGCGGATGTCGTGGTTCACGCGACCGGAGTCCTGGTGCCACCCGAACGTGGCGTCCGACTCCGCCTTGCCCGACGGGGGAGTGACGATCAGATGCGAGTGGTACAGGTAGATGTTCCAGCCGAGCAGCCCCCAGACCTTGGGGAGCACTTTCCCGTAGTCCAGCAGTTCAAGGAACTGTGGATCCTCAGGGATGAAGTTCGGCAGGAACATGGCGGCGTCGGCGGCCTGACCATCCGCCAGCGCCCGGTCGTGAATGCGATCGGTCACCGCAGTGAGGGACTCGACCTGATCGGCGGACAGGGCATCCTCGATGGCGAGAAAGCCGTGTTCGTCGAAGAACGTGCGTTCCTCGTCGGTCAACCGATTGACCAGGCACGACGGATCCATGGGGATTGTCACTCCTCCGCTACAGGTTGGGCTTTCTCCAACCCTTGCACTACGAACGCAGCGAGGGCGCCGATGGCCGGGCATCGGCAGGCATCGGCCATCTGGCCACGCATCGTCCATGTCCGGAGGGCAGGATGAGATCGCGGCGACAGAGCCGGCTCCATCGTTCGCGGCGCGATCACGTCGACTGGCGGAGTCGTGCTCTATCCTCAGAGCGGAATTCGCGCTCGAGCACACCAGCTGGGGACGAGGGTGATCGGGGGATGCCGGAGCCGTGCGAGTCCTTGCCTGGATGCAACCTCGCGATCATTCGTCCGCGGCGCGGACCATCTCGGTCCTGGGCGCCGTCGCGGTCGCGGTGACGGTTGTCTTCGCGCCCGACGCCCCGGCGCACAGCCGAACTCGGGTGCCGCTTCCATCGCGCTGGCTACCTCGGCCGTGGTGCTGGTCGCGCTCATGAGCCTGGCCGCGCGACGATTCCGGGCCGTCAACAGCATCGCCTGGGCGGTCTTTCCGCTATTGGCGGTCGCAGCTCTTGTGGTCATCCACCTGCTGACGTTCGACGCCTCGCTGTCCACGCAGATACTCTTTCTCTTCCCGATCCTGTATGGAGCATCCCAGCTTCCGCTTCCGGGCGTCGTCGTGATGACAGCTGCGTCGCTGGTGGGTGAGATCCTCGTGTTGGCGGTCGGTCTCCCGCTCGGGAGGCCGTTCCCAAGGGGCGATGCGTCACCGCAGCGCTGGTGACGACGGCCGTGCTGCTCGGCCTGGGGGCGCAGCGGCAGGCCTCGCTCGTGCAGAGCCTGGAGGACCAGGCGGCGATCGACCCGCTCACCGGGCTGGTCACGCGGCGGGTGTTGGACACTGCGGCCATCCCGGCACTGTCGGGTGCCGGGAGCGACGAGGGGACCAGCTGGTGCTGCTCGATGTCGACGAGTTCAAGTCGGTCAACGACCGCCACGGACACCCCGGTGGCGACGAGGTGCTCATGCAGCTCGCCGAACTTCTGGTGCGAGGTTCCCGCCGCGGCGACGTCGTGTGTCGGATGGGCGGTGACGAAGTGGCGCTGCTTCTGCCTGGGTGTTCCGACGAGTCTGGGCGGAACATCGCCGACCACATCGTCCGCGACGTCGCGGAGCACGTCTTCTCGGTCGGCGAGGCCGACGTCGTCCACGTGTCGGTCAGTGCCGGTGTCGCCCACGCCCCCACGCACGCCTCGAACCTGCGCACCATGTACGCGGCGGCTGATGCGGCGCTGTACGAGGCCAAGCACTCCGGTCGCAACCGGGCCGTCGTCTCGTCACTGCCCTAGTGGTGGCCCCGCTCGAGCTGCCCGGCTGATGGTCAGAGGTCAGCGCAGCGCAAGGTCGGTCACCAGTTCGGCGCCGGGCAGCCGCAGGAGCGCGGCACCGGGCAACAGCAGCTTCCCTGTGCGGGTTCCGCTGCCGACCACGACCTGGTCGCGGTCGGCCACGAGGTCCGACACCAACAACCGCCACGCCGACGGAAGCCCGATCGGCGTGATGCCGCCGTAGGCCATTCCCGACAGCTCGACTGCTCGCTCGGTGGCGAGGAAGGACGCCTTGCGAACGTCCAGCAGGCGCTTGACGACGTTGTTCACGTCGGCGCGGGTGTCGGCCCGGACGAGGCACGCGGCGAACCGCTCGACGCCTTCGCGGCGACCACTCACCACGACACAGTTCGCCGAGGCCTCGATCGGGACGTCGTACGCCTTGGTCATCGCGGCCGTGTCGGCAAGCTCCGGGTCGATCTCGACGACGGCCACCTCGCCGGCTTCCGGCCAGGTCTCGAGAAACGCCGCGACCGGCCCACCCAGCAGGTCCGGACGCTCGCGCGCGGGAACCGGATGCAGGTGCTTGAAAGCCAGGGCTGTCACGGGCTGTCTCCAGGGTCGGGTGCGGAGTTCCTAGGCTAGGACGGTGCCAGCCGACAGCGACGCCCCCGGTGGGGATCGCCTGATCTCGTCAACGGCCAACCCTCGGGTGAAACAACTCCTCGCCCTGCGTCGTCGGCGGATGCGTGACGAGACCGGACTGACCCTCGTCGACGGGATCGAGGAGCTTTCCCTCGCGATCGCCGCCGGCGTCCGCCCGCGCACGGTCTTCGTCAGCACCGACCTGCAGACGTCGGACGAGGCGAACGCGGTGGTCGCGCGAGCACGTGACCTCGATGCCGAGATCGTGCAGCTCACTCCCGGGCGTGTTCGCCCGCGTCGCCTACCGCGAGGGCCCGGACGGGGTCCTGGCCACCGTGCCAACAGCGCAAACGCAGCTGGCCGACCTGGCGGTGCCGGCGAGCCCGTTGCTGCTCGTCTGCCAGGGCATCGAGAAGCCGGGCAACCTCGGGGCCATGCTGCGAACGGCCGACGCAGCCGGCGTGGATGCGGTGATCGCCACGGACCCCGTCACCGACGTCGGCAATCCCAACGTCATCCGCGCGTCGAAGGGGACGGTGTTCGCCGTGCCCGTCGCGACGGCGACGACCGCAGCCACGCTGAGCTGGCTGGAGTCACAGAGCATTCGACTGGTGGTCACCACTCCGGACACGGACCAGGACTACACCGACACCGACTACACCGGGGGAGTCGCCGTCGCGGTCGGGTCGGAAAAGTACGGAGTCAGCGACGAGGTCCTTGCCGCAGCCAGCGATCACGTCCGTATTCCCATGCGGGGAAGGGCAAACTCACTGAACGTCGCAGCATCAGCAGCCATCGTGATCTATGAGGCGGTCCGTCAGCGAGGCAACGCCAAGGAGAGTAGTCGGCTACGGAGCCTTCACCGTGAGCAGCGCCGCTATATCAGGAGGCTGATATCCCGGGCCCTTCATGACCTTCCCGTCGACGATGACCGGGTGTCCGTCAGGCCCGAGCTTGCTCATGTTCGCCCGGTGGACGGCTGCCACCACGTCGTCGAGTTCGATGCCGGCAGTCACGGCCGCGCCGTAGGTCACGTAGGCCACGTCCGCCAGCTCATGCGCTATCTCGGCCAGATCGGGGCGACGCAGCGCCTGGACCGCTTCTTCGACCTCCTCCACCAGCAGGCGGGCCCGCAAGGCGGCGAGCTCTGGCGTAGGCAGGCTGGGCCGATCCGGTCGGGCCAGATCGAAGGCGTTGTGGAACTGGCGGACCATGGCCTGCACGCCCGGAGGACCAGCCGGTCGTGGCGGATCCGGCCGCAGCCACCGCACGGCCACCAGTGCACCGGTGCAACCGCCGAGCGTGGACAGCACGAGGTCACCCAGGGTGTCGCCGTAGGTGAGGTGAAGGCCGGCGACCCCGCTCTGCATCACCGCGTACTCGCCGACCTCCCAGCCGATGATGCCGATGGCGCCGAGGCCGGAGCCCGCTGCCCAGACGATCCACTTCGGGACGGCATGTCTGGGCAATGCCGTAGTCACGCCGCCGAACAGGAGTGCCCAGTTCACGAAGTGCAGCACGTCGTCGGTGACATCCACGGTGTCGTAGAGACCGAACGCGTTTCCGGCGGTGTCGAGCAGGAACGGCAGCGTGAGACCGGCATCCAGCGCCACCGGATACGGCGACGGGCTGCCGCGTCTCAGCAGCCTGATGACGGGAATCACCAGTGCTGGCAGGAGAAACAGCGGCAGGCGAAAGGCCATGCCCTTCCCGGCGAAGCCGCCGACCGCCGGGAAGAGGGCTCCAGTGACGAGGAGCCCGGCCAGCACGAGCTTCGCCAGCACCAACCACCAGGGCGGCCTCCTGCGGACCATCGACGCGGGGGAGTGGGCAACCATGGGTGACATCCTGGCCGACGTCACTACTCTCGCGGCGCATGGACACTTCGACCCCGGGGCCGGCACCGACCGCCGCCATGGACACCGGCACGGCACTCGCAGAGTTGGGTGTCGGGCCGCTCGACCCGGCGCTCGCCGCCAGCCTCGACCGCGACGGCTTCGCGATCATCCCCGGTGTACTCGACGACGCACGCATGGACGCGATTCGGGGCCGGATCGCCGAACTGGCGGTCGAGGAGGGTGAACAAGCGGGCATCGAGGTCCACCAGGAGGCCGGGACGGCACGTCTGTCCGACCTGGTGAACAAGGGCGAGGTCTTCGACATCTTCTACAGCGACCCGGTCGTTCTCGCCGGGATCGCGCACGTTCTCCAGGGTGACCTGAAGCTGTCGTCCCTGAACAGCCGAGCGGCCCTGCCCGGGCAGGGCCATCAGGGGTTGCACGCGGACTGGGGGCCGCTGGACCTGTCCGAGGGCTTCCAGGTGTGCAACTCGATCTGGCTGCTCGACGACTTCACCCCGGACAACGGCGCGACGAGGGTGGTTCCGGGCACGCACAGGTCCGGCCAGAGCCCTGGTGACGTGCTCGACGATCCGGCGGCCGACCATCCCGACCAGCAGTTGCTGCTGGCGCCGGCCGGAACCGTCGTCATCTTCAACAGCCACCTCTGGCACGGCGGCACCACCAACCGCACCGACCGGCCGCGCCGGGCCGTGCACAGCTACTTCACCCGCAGGCACCAGCCGCAACAGCTGGACCAGCGCGCCTACGTGCGTGCGGAGACGCTGGAGCGCATGAGCCCAGCTGTCCGCCACATCGTCGACGTGTGAGCGCGGAGCCCAGGAGCACGGAGCCTCGGAGCCACGCCGCTACATGCTTCCGCCAGAGTTCCGTAGGTGGGCGTAGGGCACGGGCGGCATCGTCAGGGGAGTCGCCGCAATCTGCAGCAACAGCATCGGATTGTCGTCGGCAGCGGTCTTGTTGAGTCGCAGCCGGCCGCAGTCGAGGCAGCGGTGGATCAGCACCCACCGGCCCTCTCCCCGGACGGTCACGGCGATGGGTTCCATCCCACCGGGACAGCGCGAGTCGCGGTCACCAGGAGCGTTGCGGTCGAGGTGACGCGACCAGAGGCAGGCGGGGCAGTGGTTGCGGTGGGTGGTTCCGGGCGCGTCGAGCGAGACGGCTACGCCGCAGTGGCCACACGTGAAGGATCGGGCGAAGGCCAAGCGAGAACACCTTTCAGGCAAAGGGATCGAGCGAGTACGAACATCGGTCTGCTCCCTTCTCGCGTGGCCAATGGGTCGAGACGACCTTAGCCAGACCGCCACCGCATGCACACCCGATTTTGGCCCGACCTGTGAGACCACAGTCAAAATCCGACGGGCACCGTCCTCCACAGGAGCGCCGATCCCGCCGCGTCGTCCACAACGCCCTTGCGGCCGCCGAGCCGGAGCCGCCAGACCGTCATGCTCGGCGCGTCGCGGCGCTGGTGCCGCTGTCGAAGCCGAGGTGATGAGCACATGGACCCGATCAACGACGTTCACCTGGTCGGACGGGTGAGCGCTGAACCGCTACGGCGGGACCTGCCCAGCGGGGACGTGCTCGTCACGGTGCGCGTGGTGGTACCCCGACCACCGCTGGCGAGGCCGGTGGAGGGCCGTAAGCCGGCTTCGATCGACACCATCGATGTCGCTTGCTTCAGCGGGCCGACGAGACGCTCCGCCGGAGCGATCCGCGTCGACGACACCGTGGAGGTATGGGGAGCGCTACGCCGGCGGTTCTTCCGCACCGGCGCATCGGTGCAGAGCCGGTACGAGGTCGAGGCGACCCGGCTCAAGCGGAGGCGACCGGTGGCTGAACCGTCGGAGTGACGTTTGCCCCGTCGGCAGGAAGCGGGCCCGGACCGGCCACGGCACTAGGCTGACCAGCGGTCCTGCCGTCGACGAGAGGCCGTTCGCGTGTCCGATGCCGAGGCTGCCCGGCCCAACCGCTATCACCGCGTCGTGCTGAAGCTGAGTGGAGAAGCGCTGGCGGGGGCCAACGGCTGGGGAGTGGACCCTGCTTCCCTGAACCATCTGGCTGACGAGGTCGTGCAGGTCCACGACCGCGGGATCCAGGTCGCGGTCGTCGTCGGTGGCGGCAACTACTTCCGCGGCCGGATGGCCGACAACTGGGGGATCGGGCGAGCCGAGGCCGACAACATCGGCATGCTCGGCACGATCATGAACGCCCTGATGCTGCGCGGCGCGCTGACCACCCGCACCACCGCCGACGTGCGGGTCATGACCGCGATTCCGGTTCAGAGCGTGGCCGAACCCTTCATCCGGCTACGGGCGATCGCGCACCTGGAGAAGGGCTACATCGTCATCCTGGCCGGGGGAATCGGTCAGCCGTTCGTGACCACCGACTACCCGTCGGTTCAGCGCTCGGTGGAACTCGACAGCGATGCGCTCCTGGTGGCGAAGCGCGGCGTCGACGGCGTCTACACCGCGGACCCGAAGACGCATCCCGATGCACGCCGCTACGACCGGCTCACCTACACCGAGGCCCTGCAGGCGGGCATCAAGGTGATGGATGCGAGCGCCTTCGTGCTGGCCAACGAACAGCGGGTCACCATGCACATCTTCGATGTCGACGCCGACGGCGCCATGGCGCAGATCTGTGCGGGCGACGACATCGGGACGATCGTCACGCCCTGACCTCGATCAGGGGCCTGCGCCCCTGGCGATGCCGCTGATCACCTCGGCGAGGTCGCGCGGTCGCGACCACATCGGCCAATGACTGGTCGGCAGGTCGATCCAGGTGACGTCGCGCAGTTCGGCCAGACCCCGCAGCCACGTCGGATCCTGCTCAGCCGCGTAGGCCCTGAGTTCCTCGGCCGGGTAGGCCGTGCAGATCAACGTGCTCGGGACGTCCAGCCGAGCGTCGTTGGTCAGCGCGATCTCCTCGCGCAGGGCGCCACCGGGCTGGGGAACCGCCCGCTGGCGGAAGGTCGCGAGCTGCTCGTCGCTCAGCCCGTCGAGGTTCTCGCCCTCCTCGAGCTCCTTCTGCGGCGGCAACGGCAGCTCCACGCCCTCGAAATCCCCTTGTGGGGCACCTTTTCCCGGCCCGGAGTCCACGTAGACCATCGCCGCGATGTGCTCCGGCATGCGGTCGGTGACCGCGTAGCCGGCGAAGCCGGTTCCGCTGTGCACGGCCAGGATCGCGGGCGGTCCGGCGGCCTGCACCGCCGCGCAGATGGAATCCACGTGGTCGGACAGGGTGACGTCGGACCGGTCGGTGTCAGCGGACTCCAGGCCA
The DNA here is from genome assembly GCA_963724495.1 of uncultured Actinomycetota bacterium. Lineage (GTDB taxonomy): Bacteria > Actinomycetota > Actinomycetes > Propionibacteriales > DAIQRJ01 > CAVRUZ01. Next base: position 675,339 of record CAVRUZ010000002.1, read on the forward strand.
GGCAGCGTCACCGCGGTGACCTCGTGACCAGCAGCTCGGAGGATGGCGGCGACCTCGTCCCACGCCCACGCACCAAGCCAGAAACCGGCAACCAGGACGATCGGTGGAGTAGCCATGACCGAAACCTAGAACCAGCAACCGACAGCCGACGAAGCGGCGTTGTCAGGAGCCGGGCGGGAGACCATCGACCCAACTGGGTGCGGACTCGGAGTCTGCCGTCGGGTGTCGATCCACGATGGCATGCTGCTCGCCATGGCTGAGTTTCTCGACGAACAGATGCAGGGATCCCGCTTCGAGAACGTCGATCTGTCCAAGACCCGCTTCCACAATGTCGACCTGACCGGCGCGACGATCCGCGGTGCTCTGCTCATTGACGTCGACATCGACGGCGACATCCGCAACACGCGGATCAACGGGATCGATGTCGGTCCGCTGATCGAAGCCGAGCTCGACCGCCGTCATCCCGAGCGGGAGAAGCTCCGCCCCACCGACGCCGAGGGCTTCCGGGAGGCGTGGGTGGTGATCGAACGGTTGTGGCCGTCGACGATCGAGCGTGCCCGCCGGCTCCCACCGGAGCTGCTGCATGAGCGGGTCGACGAGGAGTGGTCGTTCATCGAGACGTTGCGGCACCTCGTCATGGCCACTGATGCCTGGGTGTCGCGGACGATGCTGGGGGATCCGTCGCCGTTCGATCCACTCGGCCTGCCCCACACCGAGATGGGCGACGTCCCCGGCGTGCCCAACGACGCCGACGCCCGGCCGACCCTCGACGAAATGCTGGCGCTGCGGTCCGACCGGATGGGCGTCGTCCGTCAGGTACTGACTCAGCTCACCGACGACGTTCTGGACGGCACGACCGAACCGAATCCGGCCCCGGGCTACCCGCCCACGGACTCCTATGCCGTGCGCCGATGCCTGAACGCCATAGTCAACGAGGAATGGCTGCACCGGCTCTACGCCGAGCGCGACCTGGCGGTGCTCGAGGCCCGCATGGAGGGCTGAATGGCCACCGGAGCTGCAGACGCCTCGTCGGTGTTCGCCAGCGTCAGCCAGCAGCTGCTCAGTGAGTTCACCGGTGACGAGCAAGGACGGATGCTGCAGTCGCCGGGACTGAAGACCGGCGGAAAGTTCTACGGCTTCGCCACCGCCGGCGACCTGGTGGTGAAGCTTCCCTCGGCCCGCGTGGACGAACTCATCGAAGCCGGCCAAGGACTTCCCTGTTCGCCGCGGCCCGGACGACCGATGAAGGAGTGGGTCCGCATCATGGCTCCCGACGAGGAGACCTGTCGGTCGTACCTGCTGGAGGCGCGGGCCTTCGTCTCGGCAGGCACCCGGAGCGCCAACGGCTAGCTCGGCTACGAGCCGGGCTGGTCCGCGTCGGGGGAAACGAGGCTCTTCGACATGTTCACGTTCGTCGTTTCGTAGCCAAGGCTCTCGTAGAGCGACCGCGCGACGGTGTTGGAGCCGAAGACGTGCAGCCGCAGCGCGGTCGCGCCGCGATCGCGGGCGTAGGACTCAGCGGCGAGCATGATCGCCCGCCCGAAGCCCTTGCCGCGTTGTTGCGTCTGGACCTCGACATCGAACACGAACGCGGCGTCCCCAAGCGAGGGAATCCTGAGCCAGAGAAGCCCGACCCGTTCGCCGTCACTCTCGGCGACCAGCAGGTGGTGCTGGTCGGTCTGCAGTCCTTCGGGCAGGAGTTCGGCGAACTCCGTGCGGGCGAGTTCCAGCGACGTCTCTGCCGGCCTCGAGCCCGCCGCCACGTGCTGCGCGGCGTAGTCGGCGATCGCCGCAGGCACCCAGGCGTCGTACTCCTCGGTGGTCATGGGGCGCAAGTTCACGCTCGTCACGTCAGCTCCTCCACTGGATCTCGGCGTCATTGTGCCGACAAGAGTGTCGTCGAGGCGGCGGTCCAGCTGAGACGTCCCTTGCCAGGCTCCGAGCGTCCTGTACGCTTTTCTGTACAGAAGGAGGTTCCGATGAGGACCATGAGCTATACCGAGTCGCGAGCCAACTACGCCGAGGTGCTCGATGCGGTTGTCAACGACCGCGAGGGAGTGATCATCACCCGCGCCGGTCACGAGCCAGTGGTGATCATGTCGTTGGAGGACTTCGAATCCCTTCGCGAGACGGCGTATCTCATGCGTTCGCCTGCCAACGCGCGACGGCTGCTCGACGCCATGGAGCGGTTGGAGGCGGGCCACGGCCAACAGCACGACCTGGTCGACGCCGACTGAGCATGCTCCTGGTCTGGGACCCCAACGCCTGGGAGGACTACCTCTGGTGGCAGGAGCAAGACCGCAAGATGCTGAGGCGGATCAACGTCTTGATCCGCGATGTGGTGCGCAACGGAAACTCTGGGATCGGGAAACCCGAGGCACTCAAGCACGACTTCGCCGGCTACTGGTCACGCCGGATCAGCGATGAGCACCGCCTGGTCTACAAGGTCACCAAGACCGAGGTCCGGATCGCCGCGTGTCGCTACCACTACGGGCGATAGGCAGCAATCGCCGCGCGGAGTGGCCCGCCGAAATAGCGCACTCCCTGATCTCTCCTTCACGGGCGTCACCACCCGTTGCGTGCGAGCCAGTCGGCGACCATTTCGGTCGACGGGCTCTGGGGGTTGGTGAGACCGCAGTTGTCGTGGTTCAGGCCAGGGAACTCGACCACGTCCACACCGAGCCCGCGGAGAACGGCCTGGTCCTTGGGCTTGACCCGCTGGGCGTCCTCCGAACCGAAGTACAGGAGTTTCGGGATCTGCAGCCGACCAAGCTCGGCCTGCCAGTCGAAGCCGTGGAACCAGTTCCAGAAGGAACGTGGCCCAACTGGGACGCGGCCCTGGCGGTTCATCCGGGCGATCCACGCATCGGACGGGCCACGCAGGACGTTGAAGCCGCCACTCACGACGAGGCGAGCTCGCGGCGTCGCCTGGGCGACGGTCCATGCCATCGCGCCACCCTGCGAGAAGCCCCACACGGCGAACTCGTCGATGCCCTCCCGATCGCAGACCGCGAGGATCTGCTCAGGAACCCCACCGGGTGGGTAGGGATCCGGGCGGCTGCTCCGGCAGAATCCGAGCGGCTCGATCTGCAGCATCGTGTAGCGATCGGCGAGTAGCTCGAACGGGACGTAGGAGCCACGGTCCTTCTTCGCCAGCACCACCGCCGGGCCGTGTCCTGACACCGCGTATCGCAGACCGTGACCGGCGTAAGTCGCCGGCTTCCAGCGAACCGCGTCCACGCCACCTCCAACCGACAGGCCGAGACACCGACTGACATCCGGCGAAGCTATGGCGGAGCGCCGACAGCGGGTCCGCGTCACTGCCGAACCGCACGGAGATCGGGCGCCCACGGCGTTAGGCAACGTCGGCGCGACGTGCCACGATCTCGCAGGTGACCAGGAAAGCTGCGGGGGAGGAGAATCTGCGCGACCTCGCGCGGCTGCGTCGAGTGCGCGACAGGATCGATCGGGACTTCGCCGAGCCACTGGACGTCGCAGCGCTGGCTCGTAGCGCACACATGTCGTCGGGGCACCTCAGCCGTGAATTCCGCCGCGTCTACGGCGAGTCGCCCTACAGCTATCTGATGACCCGACGCATCGAGCGCGCGATGGAACTGCTGCGACGCGGCGACATCAGCGTGACCGACGTGTGCTTCGCGGTGGGCTGCTCGTCACTGGGCACCTTCAGCACCCGCTTCACCGAACTTGTCGGCGTTCCTCCCAGCGTGTACCGGCGTCAGGCCACGCGGTCGTTGGCGGGCATCCCGTCGTGCGTCGCCAAGCAGCTGACCAGACCGATCAGGAATCGAGAAGCACAGACCTCGCAGCCGCACCTAGCGTGATCGTCATGGACAACACCACGACTTCAGGAGTCACCATGACCACCACCTCCACTCAAGGCATCAAGACCGTGCTGCACCCCGTCTCCGACGTGGCGGCCGCAAAGGCGGTCTACACCGCCCTGCTAGGCGTGCAGCCCATGGCCGACGAGTCCTACTACGTCGGCTACGAGGTCGCAGGCCAGCACATCGGTCTCGTGCCGAACGGGGCCCAGCAGGGAATGACCGCACCGGTGGCCTACTGGCACGTGCCGGACATCGAGGCGAAGCTGGCCGAGGTGACCGCCGCAGGCGCCACCGTCAAGGAGGCGCCGCACGACGTCGGCGGCGGGCGCCTCGTCGCCGCATTCACCGACCCCGATGGCAACGTCCTCGGGCTGCTGCAAGACAGCTGACTGCTGACCACACCTGGTGCGAATGGACGAGATCCCGGATCGGGAGCAGACGAGTCGTCCGACCGGGCGCCTCGTCGGTTGGCGCCAGGGATCTGGGGTACCACCGCACCGTTGATCGCCGAAGCACAGAATCAGCACCTACCGCTGGAGGCTGGCTCGGATCGAGCCAGTTGACGCCGACGGCCCGCGAGGCGGCCCGCAGCACAGATGGAGAGACGATGAGCACTGCCACCAGGACGGACCGGAAGCCGGCATCGCGGAAATCAGCGGCCAGGAAGTCGGCGGCACCGCAGAACACCGACGGCCACGATCTGATCCGTGTGCACGGCGCGCGGGTGAACAACCTCAAGAACGTCAATGTTGCGATCCCCAAGCGCCAGCTGACGGTGTTCACCGGCGTCTCCGGCTCAGGCAAGAGCTCGCTGGTGTTCGGGACGATCGCCGCGGAGTCGAAGCGGCTGATCAACGAGACCTACAGCGCGTTCGTACAAGGCTTCATGCCGACGCTGACGCGGCCCGAGGTCGACCTGCTCGAGGGCCTGACCACGGCGATCGTCGTCGACCAGGAGCGGATGGGCTCGAATCCTCGGTCCACGGTGGGTACCGCCACCGACGCCAACGCGATGCTGCGCATCCTGTACAGCCGGCTCGGGAAGCCGAACATCGGTCCGCCGACGGCGTTCTCGTTCAACGTGCCGACGCGGACGGCGAGCGGGGTGATGAGCACCGAGAAGTCGGGCGGCCGGGTCGAGAAGAACGTGGTGCGCAACGTCGTGTACCAGGGCGGCATGTGTCCGCGGTGTGAGGGGATGGGCTCGGTCTCCGACTTCGACCTCACCGCGCTCTATGACGAGAACAAGTCGTTGAGCGAAGGCGCGCTCACGGTGCCCGGCTACAGCATGGACGGCTGGTACGGCCGCATCTTCAGCGGAGCCGGGCTGCCCATGGACAAGCCGATCGTGAAGTTCACCAAGAAGGAACTGAACGACCTCCTCTACAAGGAACCGACCAAGATCAAGGTCGAGGGGATCAACCTCACCTACGAGGGCCTCATCCCGAAGATCCAGAAGTCGATGCTCTCCAAGGACGTCGACGCCATGCAGCCACATGTCCGCGCCTTCGTGGAACGGGCCATCACCTTCACCAGTTGCCCCGAGTGCGACGGCACCCGCCTCAGCAAGGAGGCCCGGTCGTCGAAGATCAAGGGCAAGAACATCGCCGACGTCTGCGAGATGCAGATCAGCGACCTGGCCGACTGGATTCGGGCGCTCAAGGAACCGTCGGTGGCACCGCTGCTCAGCGGGCTGCAGCACCTGCTCGACTCGTTTGCCGAGATCGGCCTCGGCTACCTCTCGCTCAACCGGCCGGCGGGGACGCTGTCCGGGGGAGAGGCCCAGCGCACCAAGATGATCCGCCACCTCGGGTCGTCGCTCACCGACGTCACCTACGTGTTCGACGAGCCGACGATCGGCCTGCACCCCCATGACATCGAGCGGATGAACGAGCTGTTGCTGCAGCTTCGCGACAAGAGCAACACCGTGCTGGTCGTGGAGCACAAGCCTGAGGTCATCGCGATCGCCGAGCACGTCGTCGACCTGGGCCCGGGCGCCGGCACCGGCGGTGGCGAGGTGGTCTTCGAGGGCACGGTCGACGGGCTCCGCAAGAGCGACACGCTCACCGGGCGGCACCTGGACGACCGGGCGACCCTCAAGCCCGACGTGCGGACGCCGTCGGGTGCCATGGAGGTACGCCGTGCCAGCACCCACAACCTGCGCAACGTCAACGTCGACATCCCGCTGGGCGTGCTCTGCGTCATGACCGGTGTTGCCGGCTCCGGCAAGAGCTCGCTGATCCAGGGCTCGGTCGCAGGTCGCGACGGCGTCGTGGTGATCGACCAGGGTGCGATCCGTGGTTCCCGGCGGAGCAACCCGGCGACCTACACGGGACTCCTCGAGCCGATCCGCAAGGCGTTCGCGAAGGCCAACGGGGTGAAGCCGGCGCTCTTCAGCTCCAACTCCGAGGGCGCCTGCCCCGCCTGCAACGGCGCCGGCGTGATCTACACCGAACTGGGCGTCATGGCCACCGTCGAGTCCACCTGCGAGGAGTGCGAGGGGCGGCGGTTCCAGGCAGCCGTCCTGGAGTACAGGTTCGGCGGGAAGAACATCAGCGAGGTACTGGGGATGTCGGTCGCCGAGGCCGAGGAGTTCTTCGGTGCCGGCGAGGCGCGCACCCCGGCGGCGCACGCGGTCCTCGACCGGCTCGCCGACGTCGGGCTCGGCTACCTCCATCTCGGCCAGCCGCTCACCACGCTGTCCGGCGGCGAGCGGCAACGGCTCAAGCTGGCAACGCAGATGGCCGAGAAGGGCGACGTCTACGTGCTCGACGAGCCGACCGCCGGCCTCCACCTCGCCGACGTCGAGAACCTGCTAGCCCTGCTCGACCGACTCGTCGACTCCGGCAAGTCGGTCATCGTCATCGAGCACCACCAGGCGGTCATGGCGCACGCCGACCGGATCATCGACCTGGGCCCGGGCGCCGGCCACGACGGCGGCAAGGTCGTCTTCGAGGGGACTCCTGCAGAACTCGTCGCTGCCAAGTCCACCCTGACCGGCGAGCACCTGGCCGAGTACGTCGGCGCCTGACCGAGACCGTCAAGGGACTCTGCCGATGTGTCGACCCCAGTGGGTTCGGGCAATGACGGCGGCACAACACCTGGGTGATCTCACCCGGCTGCGCCGTGTCCGGGACCGCATCGACAGGGAGTACGCGCAGCCGTTGGACGTCGGAGGGCTGGCCCGTGGGGTCGGCATGTCGGCGGGGCAGCTCAGCCTCGAGTTCCGGCTCGCCTACGGCGAGTCGCCCCACGGCCACCTGATGACCCGCCGCATCGGGTGTGCGGCGGCTCTCCTACGACGTGGCCACCTGGGCATCGCGGACGTCTGTAGCTCCGTTGGCTGCACCTCGCTGGCCGGCTTCACCAGGCACTTCACCGAACTCGTCGGCGTCTCACCCAGCGTCTACCGCGACGATCAGACGCCCACCATCGCCGACGGCTCGGACTGCGTCGCAGCGCACGTCGCCAGACCGAGCAGGATCCGAGAAGTATCCGCCCTGGCCCGCGTTTAGCGTGACCGGTATGACGATCACCATCCACTCGAGCTTCCTGCCGCAATCCGACCCGGACGCCTCCCTGGCGTTCTACCGCGACATCCTCGGTTTCGAGGTCCGTAACGACGTCGGCTACAAGGGCCTGCGCTGGATCACGGTCGGTCCGCCGGCGCAGCCGGACACCGCGATCGTCCTGCACCCGCCGACCGCTCTACCCGGCCTGACCGACGACGAGCGCCGCACGATCCTCGAACTGATGGCCAAAGGCAGCTACTTCGGCGTCAATCTGGCGACGCCGGATCTGGACGAGACCTTCGCGAAGCTGGCCGCCGCCGGCGCGGAGATCGTCGAGGAGCCGACCGAGCAGCCGTATGGCGTTCGCGACGGCGCCGTCCGCGACCCAGCGGGCAACCTGATCCGGATCCAGGAGCTGTCCTAGTCAGACCCGTCGACCGGGCGCATGTACGGGGTGATGGCTGCCCCACAACCCGGATCTGCGCACACCCGGCGGCGATCCGCGCGCACAGACCATGACGAGCAGGCTTCCGCACGCTTGTGGCAAACACTTATAGTGCTAGTCACCTAGATAAAGCGGAGGGACCATGATCGAGTTCCACCTCGACGGCCGGTCGGGGGTCGCGCCGTACCTCCAGCTGGTCCAGCAGGTACGGCGCGCGCTGCGGCTGGGGCTGCTGACCGAAGGCGACCAACTTCCGACGGTCAAGGATGTCGTGGGCGGGCTGGCGATCAACCCGAACACGGTGCTCAAGGCCTACCGCGAGCTCGAGCACGAAGGGCTCGCAGCGGCCCGGCCGGGTGTCGGAACCTTCGTGACCCGGACCCTGACCAACAACACCCTCGCGGCACACGGACCGCTCCGTCAGAGTCTCGAGCAATGGCTCGCACGGGCCCGTCGGGCCGGGCTCGACGACGAGAGCATCGAGGCGCTCTTTCTGTCCACGTTTCGCTCCTCGATGAGCCGGGAGACGGCATGAACGCCGTCCTGGAGGCCAGGGGACTGGGCAAGAAGTACGGACGCAAGTGGGCGCTCTCCGACTGCACCCTCGAAGTCCCCGCCGGCCGCGTCGTCGGCCTGGTCGGCCCCAACGGCGCCGGCAAGAGCACCTTCCTCAACCTGGCGGTCGGGATGATCACGCCGACTGCGGGAACGGTCGAGGTGCTCGGCGAGTCGCCGACCAGCCGGTCCGCGCCACGGGAGAAGGTCGGGTACGTCGGCCAGGACACGCCCACGTACGCCCGCCTCAGCGTGGCGGACCACCTGCGCCTCGGCGCGCACCTCAACCCCGGGTGGGATGCCGACCTGGCCGCCGCCCGGGTGGCCCGGCTCGGACTCGATCCCGACCAGCGCGCCGGCCGGCTCTCCGGTGGACAGCGCGCCCAGCTCGCGCTCACGCTCGGAATCGCCAAGCGACCCGAGCTGCTGCTGCTCGACGAACCCGTGTCGGCGCTCGACCCACTCGCCCGCCGAGAGTTCCTCCAGGACCTGATGGAGGCAGTCGCGGAGCATGCAGCTCAGCGTCGTGCTGTCGTCCCACCTGGTCTCGGACGTGGAGCGCGCCTGCGACTTCCTGATCGTCCTCGTCGACTCGCGGGTGCAGGTCGCCGGCGACATCGACGAACTCCTCGCCACTCACCATCGGCTCACCGGCCCGCGCCGCGACCCGGCGACGCTGCCAGGCGGACCAGCACGCCGTCACCGCCAGCCACACCGACCGGCAGTCGACCTACGTCGTGCGCACCGACGCTCCGATCCTCGACCCGGCCTGGGCAGGTCAGCAACCTCGGTCTGGAGGATCTGGTGCTGGCCTACATGAGCCGCCCACCCACCGACCGCGACTCCGTCCGGCCCTGGAGGCGCTCCGATGATCTGGCTGACCTGGCGGCAGTTCCGCGTCTCCGCACTCGCTGTACTCGGCGCGCTCGCCACGTTCGCGGTCGCGCTCGCGATCACGGGTCCCCAGCTGGCCGACCTGTTCAGGGAGTCGCAGGCGAGCTTCTTCGACCTGCTCCAGTTCGACGAGTTCAAGACCGGGGTCTTCACGGTCGGCACCGCTCTCGTGTACGCCCTGCCCGCGGTGGTCGGTGTGTTCTGGGGGGCGCCGCTCGTGGCGCGGGAGTTCGAGGCCGGCACCCACCGTCTGGTCTGGACCCAGAGCGTCACCCGGACCCACTGGCTCGGCACCAAGCTGGCAGTGGCCGCGATCGCCGCCTTCGCCGCCGGGCTGCTCGGGCTCTTGCTGACCTGGTGGTCCGGTGCCATCGACGACGCGATCGCGGCTGGCTATTCCGCCGACACCCTGATGGGCATGCCGCGCATCACGCCGGCGCTCTTCGGGTCCCGGGGCTTCCTTCCGGCCGGACTCACCCTGCTGGCGCTGGCGATCGGCGTGACGGCGAGCCTGGTCATCAGGCGCAGTGTCGTCGCGATGGCGGCAACGCTCGTGGTGGTGGTGGCCATCCAGATCACGCTCGCGATGGTGGTGCAGCCGAACCTGCTCGAGCCGCGCGTCGAATTGCAGGCGTTCTCCCTGGAGACCCTCGACGGGGTGATGGCGGGCGGACCGCAGGCCGTCGAAGCCACCTTCAAGCAGATCGACGTGGATCTCGACAAGCCGGGAGCCTGGATGCTCGCCCAGACGACCGTGGACGCGTCGGGCAACGCGATCACCCAGTTCCCGTCCTGGACAGGGGACTGTCTGGGGCAGCGCGGAGCCATGGCGGGCTGCCTGCAGCGGCTCACGGATGAGGGCTTCCGGCAGCGGGTGAGCTACCTGCCGGCGTCGGACTTCTGGACGCTGCAGCCGTCGAGACGGGAATCGTGTTGGCCCTGGCCGCAGGCCTGACCGGCTTCTGCTTCTGGCGGATCCGTCGCGACCTCACCTGAGTTGGGAGATCTGACCGGGGAGCGGGGGTGTACGAGACAAGGCTTGCAGTTTTGGAGTGAACGTTCCATAATTGCTGCATGGCCCGGCCGCGAGCGTTCAACGAGCAGGATGTGCTCACGGCCGCGATGCACGCCTTCCGCCGAGAGGGCTACAGCCACATCTCGGTGGGCACCCTCGAGGGGGCCACGGGGCTGGGCACCAGCAGCCTCTACCTGCGTTCGGCGACAAGGCGGGTCTGTTCCGGCGCGCGCTGGACCATTACGTCGAGTCGGTCGTCGCGCCGCGGTTGGCGATGTACGCGGGTCCCGACGCGAACCTCGACGACCTGGAGCGGCTGTTCCTGACCCTCGTCGAGCCTCCGCTCGACGACGGGTACGGCTGCCTGGTCGTCAACTCCGCCACCGAGTTCGGCAGCACCGACTCCATCGCCCGAGACGGGGTACGCCGTGGTCTGGGTCATGGTGCAACAACACCTCGAGAACGTGGTGCGCCGCGAGGTCGGGGCTGCGGCCGCGGAGGCGGAGTCCGCACGTCTGATGCTGATCTACCAAGGCCTCCTGGTGCTGAGCCGTGCCGGTTTGCTCATGCCCAGCCACCGAGAAGCAATACACAACGAGTTCGACGCTCTCCGACGAGAAAGGGAGCACCAACCATGACGACCACCGCTCTCAACCCCGCCACCGTTCCCTCCTCCCCGTTCTACAGCCAGGCGATCGAGGTTCGCGACGCCGGCCGCCTCGTCTTCGTGTCCGGTCAGGTCGGGATGACGCCCGAGGGCACTGTCCAGGAAGGCATCGAGGCACAGGCCGTACAGGCAGTCGCCAACCTCGACGCTGTGCTGGGCGAGGCCGGCCTGACCCCCGCCGACTTGGTCAAGCTGACCATCTACCTCACCGACGCCGCCGACGTGGAGCCGTTCGTGGGCGCTGTCGCCGGCACCCTGACCGATCCGCCGCCGGCCACCACCATGCTCATCGTGAACGGGTTGGCATCACCTGATCTGCGCGTTGAGGTCGACGCGGTAGCCGCACGCTGAACCAAGGCGGCGGTGTCAGCTGACGTGTGTCCCAGAGTGCGGCTTCGGCTCCGTGGAGATCGAACGAGCCTTGCGGCCCGATGTCAGGGAATTTCCAGTGCTAGTTGAAGATTCCCTGACATCGGCCGATCCGCAGGGATACGGAGTCGGCCTGCGCCTGGGTCTGCGCTCGTCACTTCGCGAACTCGACCTCCGACGAGCTGATTCCTTGGGGGAGTAGGGCTTCGACGGAGTTGGGCGTAGGGGCGGCCGATCCTTGCGCCGTCGCCCTCGAACACGCTAGATGTGGCACATGTCAGAGACGGCAACCAGCAGACTTTCCGTTCCGCATGTCACCGACCGGGCTGCGTTCCAGGCCGAGCTGGACCAGCTTCGTGTCCGGGAGAAGGCCCACACCCGCGAAGGCGATGCGATCGCTGCCGCCCGACGCCGCCTGCCGATGGTCGAAGTCGACCCGCAGACACCGCTGATCGGAGCGGACGGGACGGTTGCGCTGATCGATGTCTTCGAGGGCCGGTCTCAGCTGATCGCCTACTTCCAGATGTGGCACACCGGTAGACCCGCCGCGGAGCAGTGCGAGGGCTGCACCTTCTCCACGAGTCACATCAACGAGCTGGCCTATCTGAACTCGCGGGACGTCAGCTACGCGACGTTCTGTCAGGGGCCGTACGAGGAGAGCTCGCGATATCGCGACTTCATGGGCTGGACGATTCCCTGGTACGCGGTGCCGCCGGATTCCGAGGATCGGCTGATCGCGGACCGGCACTTCGGCATCCTGGTCAGCTACCTCCGCGACGGTGACAAGGTCTACGAGACCTACTGGAACACCGGTCGCGGCAACGAACTCATGTCACCGTCGTACGGACTGCTGGATCTGACTGTCTACGGCCGGCAGGAGTTCTGGGAGAACTCGCCAGAAGGCTGGCCGCAGCATTGGGGTTCACAAGGAGGTCAGTTCCGGCAGGACGGTCGGCCGACGTCGCAGTGGCCGCGGATCCGGGCCGGCCGCGACGACGACCTCGGACCGATGCCGGATGGATGGACCGCCTGTTCCTGCTCGCTGCACAGTGCGGCTTCGGCCGCAGCGCCGTGAGCGGCGACTGTCGTCATCGGGTGAGGTGGCTGCAGTCTCGTTCGCATCAGGCTGGATCGGACTTAGCCGATAACTGACATTATGTCAGATAGCTCAGATTTGGAGCAGGTTCATCGCGCCACGGTCATCCCCCGCTCCCCTCGACCACGGGCCCGAATCCCTGAAAAGTGGTGCCGAGTCGCCCAATCCGGCGTGTAGAACGGCCGGATCGCCTCACTGGACACCAGAAATCAGGGTGATCAGCTCGCTCGACCGGCCAGCTCTGCGACGACGGGAGCGAATGCATCGACGGCGTTGGCGCCGATGACCACGTAGGAGAAGCCGCTCTCCTCCCGTCGTCGCAGGACCTCCTCGATGGCCGCCACCGGGTCACTGGGAAGCGCCGCCAGCGAGTCCGCGGCGCGCAGCGCGGCCGGGTCGGTGTCGGAAGGCGCCATGAACGGGGACACCGCGTCGCCGACCACGGGAACGTGGAGCGCGAGTTCGACGTCTCGGAGAGCGCGGAACTCCGCCGCCAACCGCATGATCTCGGCCCGAGGGTCGCCCGGCGCAGCAGCGAACGTGACCGTATCGGCAAGGTCGACCGCCAATGCCCGGGCCTTCGGCCCACGCACGGCCATCACGACCGGGGTGTGAAGGTCGGGTCCGTCGAGGTCTCTCAGCGACGTGACGGTCTCGCGCACCTGAGCCAACCGCTCGCCTGGGGTCACCACCGGAAGACCCAGGTTGCGCAGTTCGTCTTCGATCCCGGGTCTCCCGGTGCCGATGCCCATCTCGAAGCGACCCTCGGTCAGCACCGACAGTGAGTGCGCCTCCCAGGCCATGCTCCAGGGAGTGCGCAGCGGCGAGGCGTACACCCACGTCCCCACCCGCAGGTCGGCGCTGAGAGTCGCGGCGACAGCCAACGCCGGCCCCGGCGCCGGCTGCCAATGCGGAACGTCGGGCAGCAGGAGCGTCGAGTAACCGCTGTCGGCAATACGGCGCACCTGGTCTCGCCACGCTGGCAGATCAGTGCCGATGGGGGCAACGACCCCGAAGCGCCATGGTCTGGCTCCGCCGGTCGCGTCTTTGTCGGTCATCGCAGCTCACCTCTCGTCTCGTTCTCGCCCGAGCGTCGGGCTGGGCTTTCTATCACCACGAACAGGCCCGGTTGGATCCGACAATCACACCGTCGCCGACCACGGAAAGTCGGTGATCCGATCGGCTCGGCTGCCACCGACACGTTGCTGGAAGAATTCCTGAGCGTCGGTGTCCGATCGGCGCAGTCGCGTTCGTAGTTGGGGTGAGCGGCACCCACGAGGGGCGCCCCAAGCACGAGGAGATGGTCCGAGATGCAGTACCTGGTTTCCGTGATCGACGACAAGACCGGCTCCCCCGGCGATGCCGACATGAGTGCCATCGACGCGTACAACGACCGGCTCCGGGCCGCGGGCCACTGGGTCTTCGCCGGCGGCCTGGAGGAGCCCGGCACCGCCACCGTCATCGACAACCGTGGCGAGGTACCGGTGTTCACCGATGGCCCATTCCTGGAGACGAAGGAGTACACCGTCGGCTTGTGGATCCTCGAGGCTCCCGACCTCGACGCGGCGCTCAAGCTCGCCGCGGAGGGGTCGAAGGTCTGCGACGCCAAGCTCGAGGTGCGACCGTTCCAGGCCTGAGCGAGACCCACGTCCGGGAGGCGATCACCCAGGCCCACCAGGAGGAATGGGCCCGGGTGATCGCCACCCTGACCAGACGCTTCGGTGACCTCGACATCGCCGAAGATGCGGCGGCCGAGGCGTTCGTGACCGCCGTCGAGCGGTGGCCGACCGACGGCGTACCACCCAATCCCGGCGCCTGGCTCACCACCACCGCCAACCGCAAGGCCATCGACCGGATCCGGCGCGAGAGCAAGCGCGACGACAAACAGAGGGAGGCGCAGGTGTTGTACGACCGCGACCCGCCCGCTCCCCTCGGCGTCATCGACGACGACAGGCTCCGGCTGATCTTCACCTGCTGTCACCCGGCGCTCGCGACCGAGACCCGAGTGGCGCTGACGCTGCGCATGGTCGGCGGCTTGACCGTGTCCGAGATCGCCCGTGCGTTCCTGGTGCAGGAGACCGCAATGGAGCGGCGGATCACTCGGGCCAAGGCCAAGATCAAGGCGGCTCGCATCCCCTATCGGGTGCCGTCGGCGGAGGATCTCCCGGCGCGTGTCTCCGGCGTACTGGCCGTTCTCTTCCTGGTCTTCAACGAGGGGTACCTGGCGACCGGCCCCGACACCGATCCCCTACGACCCGAGCTCACCGCGGAGGCGATCCGGCTCACTCGCCTGATCCGTGCCCTGATGCCACAGGACGGGGAGGTGGCCGGGCTGCTGGCGCTGATGCTCCTCATCGAGGCCCGGCGCACGGCCAGAGTTTCCACGAGCGGCGAACTGGTCGCCCTCGACGAGCAGGACCGTGGAGTCTGGGACGCGACGCTGATCGCCGAAGGTCATCGACTGGTCCGCGAGCGCCTGGCCACCGGCGTGGCTCCAGGTCGCTACCAGATCCTCGCGGCGATCAATGCGGTGCACACCTCCGCCCGCGACGTGCAGGACACCGACTGGTCGCAGGTCGTCGCCCTCTACGACCAGCTGGTCCGTCTCGACCCGTCCCCGATCATCGCGCTCAACCGGGCCGTCGCGGTCGCCGAGCTTGACGGCCCGCAGGTGGCACTCGCCGTTGTCGACGGTCTCGAAGGCAGATTGGCCGGCTATCACGCCTACCACGCGGCACGTGCGGACCTGCTGCGCCGGCTGGGTCGCAGCCAGGAGTCGCGCGCGGCGTACGACACGGCCATCGGGCTGGCGGGTAACGCCGCGGAGACCGCCGCCTTGACTCGTCGACGTGACCAGTTGAGGTAGTCATCTGTTGCCAGATCGCCAATCTGGGTTGGCCCTTGTTACCCACGCCGGGGCGAGTCGTGCTTGAGCGAGCGGAGCGTCCACAGGCCATAGACCGCGAGTACTGGCTTGACGAACAGCCACTCCCCTGGCCGGTAGTCGGCAGCAGGAACGAGCCGATCGGCAAGGTCTGGTCGTTGTCGGCGCAGGTAGAGCCTTGCCTTGAGCGCATGGGCCGGCTGCGAGGCGAACTTGATCCGCTCGGCGTTCTCGATCAGAGGGACGACGTTGGTGACGTTCTCCCACGTGCTCTTGCTCTGATCTTCGATGACCATCCGGCCCGACGGAGCCGGCAGCAGACGCGGCGTAGTCCGCCATCAGCTGCGCTTCCGACGCCGCTGCGCCGGTGGCACCGCCGCTGAAGATCAGCGTGGTGATGTCGCGCTCGGCTGGGTCTATCGACCGCAGTGCGATCCGCACGCGCCACCGATTCACCAGGTTGGCTGTGGGCTGGGGATTGCGGAACCCCAGAACGACAATCGCCACGTTGCCGGTCGCGCGTTCGGTGACGAGCAGCCGGGACCATCGACGGTTGAGCCACTCCCCCCACGCCAGCGCAGTGATTCCACCTGCTGCCACCAGCGCCAACCAGGAAGTCTGTCCACGAAGCCTGGCGTCCTCCACTCCCCCGCGGCCCTTTACGCGAGCCATCGACCGTCGCGCATGAGCTCGCGACCAGACAGCTCGTTGACCTCACGCCAGGCCTGCAGCCGGCGAGGCTGGATGCGGAAGTAGAGGTAGCCGGTCAGGTCCCGCGGATCGAAGCCGGCCTTGTCCGCGAAGGCGTCGCCCTCGGCGACCGAGAGGTCAGCAGGAAGGATCACCGACACGGTGCCGTCGATGAGGATCACGTCCCGGGTCTCCCCCACAGCGAGCCGAACTGTCTGTCCTGCTTGGAGATTCCGGCCGGTAGGGCTGGCAGCCGGCGTGGAGATCAGCAGCGAGTCGCCGTCCCACCGGAACGACAGTGGAACCAGGTACGGCTCGCCTTCTCGGTCGGCGGTGGCGACCCACAGGTCGACGTCGTGCTCCAGGCGGCCGAGCGTGTCCTGCTTTCGCTGTGCCAGGGCTCGTGCGGGCTGCGTGGTCATCAGCTACGGATCCCTTCCTCCCTGAGAAGTGGTGTCTGGATGCGCTTCCTGGTCGGTCGAGTGGCCGCTTTGGCCAACTGGACACCAGAAATCAGGGTCACCGCCGCGCTAGGCGGGCGCCGCAGCCCGATGGTTCTCGACCAGGTGGCAGAAGAGGTCGTGGATACGCCCGTCGCCGTCCAGCTCTGGGTGGAACGACGTCGCCAGCAGATCCCCCTGCCGGACCGCAACCACCCGCCCAGTCGCCGGTCCGCTCTCCAGGCGTCCGATCACGCTCGCCAGAGGTCCGACCTCCTCTACCCATGGCGCCCGGATGAAGACCGCGCGCAGGGGTCCACCAGGGATGCCGGCAAGCTCGAGGTCGGTCTCGAACGAGTCGACCTGGCGGCCGAAGGCGTTGCGTCGCACGACGATGTCGAGACCTCCGATCGTCTCGGGGAGTTGCGTCCCGGCATCCAGAACGTGGTCCGCCAGCAAGATCATGCCGGCGCAGGAACCGTAGGCCGGTAGTCCGGCTGCGATGCGGTCCCGGAGCGGCTCCACCAGCCCGCTCATCCTTGCCAGCTTCATGATTGTGGTCGACTCGCCGCCCGGCAGGATCAGACCGTCGATGCCGTCCAGGTCGTCGGGGCGCCGCACGAGCACGGCCCTCAACCCGCGCTCCACGACGGCACGCACGTGTTCGCGTACGTCGCCCTGGAGCGCGAGAACCCCTACGACCGCAGGCTGCTCGCGCACGTCCGCGCTACCAGCCGCGGTCGGCCAGCCGGTCCGGCCGCGGGATGTCGGCCACGTTGATGCCGACCATCGCCTCGCCCAGGCCACGCGAAACCTTCGCAATCATGTCGGGATCGTCGTGGAACGTGGTCGCCTGCACGATCGCGCGCGCACGCAGGGCAGGGTCCCCAGACTTGAAGATTCCCGATCCGACGAAGACACCGTCGGCGCCGAGCTGCATCATCATGGCCGCGTCGGCGGGAGTGGCGATGCCGCCCGCGGTGAACAGCACCACCGGGAGCCGCCCCGCCCTGGCGACCTCGCGGACCAGGTCGTAGGGCGCCTGGAGTTCCTTCGCGGCCACGTACAGCTCGTCGTCGGCCATCGAGGACAGGCGGTTGATCTCGGCGCGGATCACCCGCATGTGCTCGGTGGCGTTGGAGACGTCACCGGTGCCGGCCTCGCCCTTGGACCGGATCATCGCAGCTCCCTCGGCCAGCCGCCGGAGGGCTTCGCCGAGGTTGGTGGCGCCGCACACGAACGGAACCGTGAACTGCCACTTGTCGATGTGATGCGTGTAGTCGGCCGGCGTCAGCACCTCGGACTCGTCGACATAGTCGACGCCGAGGCTCTGCAGGACCTGTGCCTCGACGAAGTGCCCGATGCGGGCTTTGGCCATGACCGGGATGGATACCGCCGCGATGATGCCGTCGATCATGTCCGGATCGCTCATCCGCGATACGCCGCCCTGCGCGCGGATGTCGGCGGGCACTCGTTCCAGCGCCATCACCGCGACCGCTCCGGCGTCTTCGGCGATCTTGGCCTGCTCGGCCGTGACCACGTCCATGATCACGCCGCCCTTGAGCATCTCGGCCATGCCGCGCTTCACGCGAGCCGTGCCGACGGTGCTCTCGACCGCGGTGTCGCTCACCGCGGCACTCGGGCTGCCTGTCTCGTTCTGCTCACTGGCCATCCGCCGATTCTAGAAGCCGTCAGACACGGACGACGCCACGTCTCGTGACCTCACTCCCTCCCGGCGCACGGCATACCGGTGACTGCAGCACGATCGCGGGCACTGCGCCATGCTGTGTGGACGCCCGGATTGCTGGGTTGCCGGGCTGGGTGACTCACGCGCGTGTTCGCTGACTGGCGGGATCGATCGATGGATATCCACGTAAACGGGACGCGCCTCTGGTTCGACGTGGACGGGCTTTCACTCGTGCCGGCCGGGAGCGAGATGGTCCGGCGTCCGACGGTGGTGCTCGTTCATGGCGGACCCGGTGGCTTCGACCACTCGTACTTCAAGCCGGACTTCGGTCGGCTCGCGCAACGTGCCCAGGTCGTGTATCTGGACCTGCGCGGCCACGGACGATCGGACTGGGGCGACGCGGAGGCGTGGACCTTCGAGGCGTGCGCCGACGATGTCAGGCTCTTCTGCGACGAGCTGGGAATCAGCAGGCCGATTGTGCTCGGGCACTCGATGGGCGCACCGATCGTCCTCCTCTACGCAGCCCGCCACGTCGGGCATGCGGCGGGGATTGTCGTCCAGTCGGGATTCGCCCGCTGGGACCCGGCACGATTGACCGAGGGCTTCCGTCGCGTCGCGGGCGACGACGTCGCGGAGCTGGCCGCCCGCAGCTTCGCCGGCGAACCGGTCTCCGACGAGGAGGACGATCGCGTCTACTCCGCGTTCGGCCCACACCTGCCGGACATCGAGCGCGAGGCCAACACACCCAAGAATCGTGAGCTCAACAGGCCCGGCATGGACCTCGTACGTGGCCTCGACATCGTCGATCAGCTCAGCCGGGTCGAGTCCCCGACACTCGTCTGCGTCGGCGAACTCGACCCGGTGACGCCGGTCGCAGCAGCGCAGGAGATCGTCGATGCCCTGCCGGAAGGCATCGCACAGTTCGAAGTCGTCGGCGGTGCCGGCCACTTCACCTGGCTGGACGCTCCCGAAGGCTATTGGCCCATCATCGTCGAGTTCGTCGACAGGGTGGGGAGACGCGGGGACAACAGAGGCGTGAGGCCTGCGCGTCAACAGACGCAGAACTCGTTGCCTTCGGATGACGTGGCAAACGGGAGCAGTCAGATTAGCCGCCCGTGGACCCGAGCAGTGGAGACCGGGGCCAAGGCCTACGTGCACAGGATCGGTGATTGGCGTCCTGTGCCTTGGTTGGCGTTAGTGGGTCCCTCAGTGGGTCCTATCGTCAGGCCTCGCCGTGAACCCGTAGGACCTCGCTGCTAGTCACCGTGGCCGTGCTGACCTTCGAGCCAACCTCCTGCAACCCTTGCCGAGCCTGCTCCTCGGTATCGAACAGGACCACGCCGTGGCCACTCGTGTCATCTCCGAACCAGAGGCCCCTGACGAAGCCTGGAGCCTCTTTCAACATCGGAATGACTCTCGGACTGCAGCGCCTGAACGGCTTCATCCTCAGATGTGCCGAGGTCCACGGACGTAAACACTGCATACATACAAGGGCTCTTTAGATAGGGCTCGGGCTGCTGACCGTATTGCCCAACTCCGGCACGTGTCTACGGGTTCACAGCGGGAAGGAAGTTGGCATAGCTACCGGAGCGTGGTTCAGTCCGAAGCGAATGCCGGATTCGCCGATGCTTGATCCATGCCCGCCTCCTGCAGCCTGTCGCCTTCGTCGCTGGAGGGCTCGGCATCCCAAAGGAGACCATCCGGACCTGGATCATCGGAGCTACGTCCGGTCCTGCAGCCTGCCGGACGGCACGCTCTTGGTCGGCACGGGCGTGGTGCTCACCCGCCGCTACTCCTTCGACGAGGTGTAGACCCAGGGCAGCCAGCCACGAAGGACCTCTGTTCACCAGATCGCGGCGAGAGCATGATGCGGGGTCAGGAAGGCAGAGCACCTTCTTGTGGCCCCTAGGAGAGCACGATGCGAATGATGTTGAAGGCCAAGCTGGACACGGCGAGGACGACAAAGGCCATCCAGGACGGGCGGCTGCCCACAGTCATGCAGGCAGCGTTGGAGCAGTTGAAGCCGGAGGCCGCCTACTTCGGCCCTGATGGTGGACAGCGCACATGCCTTCATCATCTTCCAGATGGATGACCCGTCGCAGCTGCCAGCCATCAGCGAGCCGCTGTTCTCGGAGTTCAACGCGACTATTGAGATCTTCCCGGTCATGGACAGAGCGGACCTCGAGCGCGGCTTGGCAGCACTTGGCGGCCCGGCCTGACCCCAAGCTCTCCCCTGGCGCCTGCATCAACCTGACCGGGACCGCTCTCTCCGATCGGCCCGAGAGCCCTCAAGCGGTAGTTGACGAGTCGGAGGAAAACGACCTCCGTCGTAACCGTAGAAGGGCACCGAGCCGACACCATCGACGGTCGTGGACATCCCCATGACAAGCATCTGTCCGGGCGGCTCGGGTGGCCGTCGCTTCAGGCCACCCGAGCCGAGCGCCGCTTCCGACTGGACGGTGCATCCATCGGCGCGGCGCGCACCCTGAAGACGTGCGATCCACCCCAGGATGACGCGGGACCTCTCGGAATCCACGCAGGGGCCGCGATTCGTCTGGCGGTTAGATCCATACACACGGGTCGGGTCGCCAACCCCGTCGGCCCGTACACGTTGCGAAAAGGGCGGCCATGCGAGCGCCCGTGCAACGGCAGCGGCCTGGTGTCCTCGACGGTCTTGGGCAGATGCTTGACGCTGCCGTCGAGTATGCGCCGACGAACAGCACGGCGGCGCTGGCCGGTCTCGATGTCAGCTCCCAGCTGGCTTCCAGCCCTTCGGATTCCAGTACGGTCTTGACTCGCCCCAACCTCTCCTGCCAGACCTGCTGACCTTTCCGGTTGGCAAACGGCGACACCCACCTCAGCGGGCCGGACGGAAGGGAGTCGCCTCGAAACGTCACCCGCGTCGCCCCGTCCATCGGCTCGAAGGTGAGGGCGCACCGCGGTCGCATAGGACCGATTTCTGCCTCGAACTCAATCATCCGGTCTTGCTCCACAGCGATGAACCGCGTCACCGTTTCCCTGGTCTTTCCGAGGTTCTGCTGACGGAAGCGGAACGCCGTCCCCGGACCTGGAGGCCCCTCCGGTGTCTTGGTGACAGATCCGACCTGCACCCCTGGGTCGATCCTGGGCGCGCTCTCATCTATTGCCAACAGAAAGTCGAACACATCCTCGACTCGCCGCGCGATCACGACCGTCGCGTGCATCTTGGCCAAACGAACCAACCCCTCCAAGCCACCGAGGCACGTCGCCTGCCAGACCTCGGTGATCCGCGATCACCGTGGCGGTCTCCATCCCGAGTGTCAACCCGTCTTAGCCCAGCGGCGTTCTTGGTCTAGCTCCCTCCGACCGGTGCTCGCCTAAACGGCATACGGGTCGCCACGGGATCTTGCTCCAGGAAGTCGAGGACCAGGCGGTTCACTAGGTCGGGCTTCTCCATCGCCAGGAAGTGAGAAGTCCCCGGCACGAGCCCGAGCTGGGAGTTCGGTACCGCACGGGAGAGCTCGGCGGTGTGCTCCAGGCGGATCATGTCGTCGTCGCCCGCGAGGACAAGTGTGGGTGCGCTGATCGCGCCGAGCTCCTCAATGGAGATGGTCGGCTGCGTGGCGGCCATCTCCAGAAACTTGGCAAACACGACCGGCCAATGTCGTGGACCATCTGGGGAGACCGCCTCGTACGCCACGCGGAGCATCGCGACTTCATCGCTTGCCGCAGTCCACGACGCCATCATCGCTGTGGCTTCGGGAACGATCCCCGAAGTGTCGAAGTGCGCACTGATGGCAACGACCTTGTGCACCAGCTCGGGACGCATCATCGCGACCACCAACGCGACAATGCCACCGTCGCTAAAACCCACCAGATGCGCCGGACCGCCGACAACCGTCTCCAAGAAGCCGATCGTGTCGGCCGCCATGACGTCATACGACAATGGTCCCGCCACGTCAGGCGTGTGCCCGTGACCACGCCGCTCCGGGGCAACTAGCCGGAATCTTGCAGCGAAGTCTGGCATCTGCGGAGCCCAGAGTCCGTTCGTCGCCATGCCACCGTGAAGTAGCACAAGAGGCTCGCCCGAGCCCTCCTGCTCATACCAGGTCTTCACCTCGCCGATCTGGATGTATTCACCCATGATTTCCTCCACTCCGTCCAACTGTGAGCCTTACGTGTTTCACAGACACGGCGAAACTTTGCTGTTCCGGTAGGTACTCGGCTGAAGACGCGGGACTGTTCGGAAACGCTCCGTGGCGAGAAAGGGATCGCCGTTCAGTGACTGAGAAGGGTGCCTCGTTAGTCCCCGATCACACACCGGATCAGGCCCTGGTGATCGCAACAACCGGGAGCGTTCGGGCAGTAGCGGCCTGGTGCTCCAGTAGAAACGGTCCTTCCTCTACGATCTTGCTCCAGGCAAGGTCTCGGTCCTCTCCTACGAGTGGCGTTGCCACACCTGTGTAGGTCTCGTTGCTTGCCTCGACTGTGACCAACGGGTTCGCCACCAGATTGAGGTACCAGTCCGGGTGCTTGTGTGCGGCCAGGTTGTTCGCGACAACAAGCAGCCTGTCGTGGTCGGGGTAGATACTCACCGGTGTCGTGTACGGGCGTCCTGTTCTCGCACCCATTGTGGTAAGCAGGATCAGCTCGTCCATCGTGGTCGTCCACGGCCACGGCGGCGCGAAAGTCCTTGATGACTCCGCGATTGATTGCCTGCAGGTCTTTGACCGAGGGGCTACAAGGTCTTGTATCGGGATGACCCTGAGGTAGATCGCAACGCACATCGCGACCTCTGTCGCTGGCGATGACCTTGCCACACCTGGCTGCATCCACGTAAAGACACGGCCACTCTAGATCGGTCCTCAGCGGTGGCGTTCGGACGAGGTTGGTCGCGGCGGACGTGGCTCAGGGCTGCCCGTCACGCTCCAGACATGGACGCTTCGTATCAGCTTGCCGGTGCGCGGCTCAGCACGATCATGGGTCAACCGCTGACGCGGTCAATAAGTCCGCAGCCGACACGACAAGACCCACCAAGGCCGTTCAGGAGCAGCTCGGGCTGACCAGATCGAACGCCGGCAAGCTCGTGAGTCAGGCGCGTAGCGCCGGTCTGCTGCCGCCCACGACGCAAGGTAAGGCCCAGGCATGACGGTCGGGTCGTCAAGCAGCTTCGGTTGTGGCGACGCCCTGCGGCCCTATGACTCGATCACGATGCGGCGCAGATCGACGGTGTTGCATGGCCCGTCGGGCAGTGTCGGCGACACGGTGATCGTCAAGCCCAGTTGGCTGATCACCAGTCGCCGCTGCTCGACGGTCGCAGCTTCCCAGTCGGCGGCATCTAGTTCGGCTAAGCCGGCGGCAGATCGAACCACAGGTCCGGACCCTTCCCCTTGGGGTCCCGGGCGCGGTCGCTGCAGTCACCGCCGCCCTCCAGCTCCTCGGCGGGTACTCCCATGGCCAGGTAGGCGTCGCGCCAGGTGGCGTGCGGCGCCGGCGGCGGCGTGGGTTCGTACCCGAGCACTTCGCACCAGAACGGGACGAGCCGATCGGGACGCGCACAATCGAGCACCATCTGCCAGGTCACCATGACGCCATCACAGCACTCGCCGTCTGCACCCGAGTCCACGCTTCCGATCCCGTGCTCCACAGTCGGTCCGCCGCCGGCCTGACCACCTCCGGCCGAGGCCGATCGCCACCGCCGTGCCCGCTCCTAAACTCGTTCGGACGCCGACGAGAGGGTGACGAGCAGTGCTGACCGACGAGCAGGTGGCCGCGTTCCATCGAGACGGATTCGTCAAGGGGGGAAGAGTTCTCGACGACCAGCAGGTCGACGATCTGCGCGCGGAGATGGAGCGCGTGATCGGCGACCGCGAGAAGGCCGACCAACCGCAGCCCGTCCAGTTGAGCAACATGGGAACCGACGACTCCCCCGTGTGGCAGATCGTCAACATCTGGCAGGCGAGCGACGCCTACGCCTCCCTCATCAGGAATCCGCAGATCACCGAGGAGCTTGGGCAGCTCTCCGGGTTCGACCAGCTGCGGATCTGGCACGACCAGATCCAGTACAAGCCCGCGCAGACCGGCGGCACCAACCACTGGCACCAGGACACTCCCCTGTGGCCGGTGCTGGCACCGGACACCCAGCTGACCGCCTGGGTGGCGCTCGACGACGTGGACGAGTCGAACGGCTGCATGAGCATGGTCGCGGGTTCACACCTGTGGGGCGACGAGATGAACTACCTGCGCACGTTGGAGACCGGGTTCGACCTGCCTGAGGAGTTCAACGGCCACAAGATCGAGGTCAGGCTCCGGCCGGTCGCCAAGGGTGAGGTGCATTACCACCATTCCCTTACCTGGCACGGATCCCACAGCAACACCAGCGGCAGGCCGCGGCGCGCGATCGCCCTGCACGTGATGGGCGACGACACGCGCTATGTCGCGAGCGGCAAGCACATCATGCAGTCGCACATCGACGTCGGCGACGGCGAGAAGCTGCAGGGCGAGACCTTCCCGGTGGTGTTCAGCCGGGCGGGGTGACGACTACGCCGGCACGCCTTCCTTCCCGCTGCAGCTGCACGGCATAGCCGCGGAACGAGCTCGGCGCCTCGGCCACGACCGCCAGCCCGGCACGCCTGGCGAGGTCGGTGAAGTCACGCATCGAGCGCGTCCGGCCGCCGAGCAGCACCGTCTCCACGGTGATCGTGGTCGGAGATCGATGGCCGACATGCGGCTTGTGCCCCGCTGCATGCTCGGCGGAGTCGGGCGTCACCCCACCCATCACGACGACGACTCCCCCGTCACCAAGCGCCTCGCGACAGCGGGTGAGGATCGTGATCGCCTCCTCGTCGGGCCAGTCGTTCAGGATCCCCGAGACCAGGTAGACATCTCCGCCCTTCGGCAACGGGTCGAAGAAACTCTGCCGCACAAGGGAAATCCGATCGGCGAGGCCAGCTGCCGCGATGCCGTCGACTGCTCGGTCGATGGTCGGCGGCAGGTCGACGAGGATCCCCTGCAGGTGCGGATATCCCTGCAGAACGGCCTTCAGCAGGGTTCCGGTTCCGCCACCCACGTCCACCACGGTTGTGACGTCGCCGAGGTCACCGGCCGGCAGCACATCGGGGTCCGCGACGTGGTGCCCCTCCCCCATCATCGCGTCGAACTCGGCGCCGAGCTCGGGATGCGCGGCGATGTCCTCCCAGAACGGCAGGCCGTACATCTGCGCGTAGGCCGGGTCGGCCCGTGCGCACCACCTCCGGCAGCGTCGCCCAGGCTCCGCTGAACCGTCCCCCGATGCCGTCGACGTTGAGCATCGTGGCGAACTCGGGGGCGGTCAGGCTCCTCGCGGCAGCGGCGAGGCTGTGGCGACCAGCCTCGTCGGTGCTGACCACGCCCACCGATCCGAGGTGACGCAGCACCAACTCGAGCAGGTCGATGTCCGCACCGACGATGCCGGCCAGCTCTGCTGCAGTGGCGGGCGTCTCGGCCAGCCGCTGGGCGAGCCCGAGCGTCACCAGCACCCGAAGGCACCAGGGGGTGGCGAGGTCGGACAACTGCTCCAGGTCGAGCTCGCCATCGGCCATGAGCGTCGCGGTCCTCTCAGTGCCGACGAGCGCCGGCGATCGTGATCTGCCAGGGTTGGCAGCATGCCACTTCAAGGTGAATACGTACCTCCGAAGACCCCCTGGGTCGCCAGGCAGCTCGAGCAGATCGATGCGGCCGGCGATACCGGCGCCGTTCATATCCAGAACCGGCCCGTCGTCGTGTTCACGATCCGGGGAAAGAAGACAGGACTGCTCCGGCGGGTTCCGCTGATGCGGGTGGAGCATGGCGGCTCCTACGTCGCCGTCGGATCGGTCGGTGGGGCGCCGAAGAATCCCGCCTGGGTCGCGAGCATCAAGGCGAATCCGGATGTGGAGCTGCAGGACGGCACCACGACCGTCGATCTACGTGCGCGTCTCCTGGAGGACGGGCCGGAGCGCGACGAGTGGTGGGAACGGTGCGTGGCGGCCTACCCCTCGTACGCCGACTACCAGAAGAAGACCGCTCGCCTGATCCCGGTCTTCCTCTGCGAGCCGGTTTCCTGACCTCGAGCTACCGGTCGACGACGCTGCGGCCGAGTTGTCCGCACGTGCTTGCTCCGGGCCGACTCCTGCTCGGCTCTGGTGCACACTGACGTCGGCGGACGTCACAGGAAACGCACAGGAAACGCACTCGCGTCGCACAGGGACCGGAGGTTGTCTGGAGCCATGGACTCGACGCCCCGGCAGCCGGCACCGCTGCAGCGGCTCGACGGCACCGCCGTCCGCGTCCTCGTGGTGGATGACGAACCGAACATCAGCGAACTGCTGTCGATGGCCTTGCGCTACGAGGGCTGGGACGTGCGCGCAGCAGGCACCGGATCACAGGCCATCAGCACGGCCAAGACGTTCCGTCCGGACGCGGTCGTGCTCGACATGATGCTCCCGGACCTCGACGGGCTGACCGTCCTCCGCCGCATGCGCCAGGAGAACCCCGCCATCCCGGTGCTGTTCCTCACCGCGAGGGACGCCGTGGAGGACCGCGTCGCCGGACTCACCGCAGGCGGCGACGACTACGTCACCAAGCCGTTCAGCCTCGAGGAGGTCGTGGCCAGGCTCCGGGCGCTGATGCGTCGCACGACGGTCTCCGCGCAGCAGACCGAGTCGGTGCTGGTCGTCGGCGACCTCACCCTTGACGAGGACAGCCACGAGGTCAGCCGGGCAGGTGTCGCCGTGAACCTCACGGCCACGGAGTTCGAACTCCTGCGGTTCCTGATGCGCAATCCGCGACGGGTGCTCTCGAAGGCGCAGATCCTCGACCGGGTCTGGAACTACGACTTCGGCGGCCAGGCCAACGTGGTCGAGCTGTACATCTCCTACCTGCGCAAGAAGGTCGATGCCGGCCACGACCCGATGATCCACACCATGCGGGGCGCGGGCTACGTGCTCCGGCCCGCAGGCTGACGGGTCGGCCCGATGACCGGCCGCAGGCGCTGGCCACTGACACGCACGCTGGTGGCCTGGACGGTCGCCCTGTTCTTCGTGGTGACCGCCGCTACCGGAGCGGCCACGCTGCTCGTGATGGACCGGGTGCTCACCCGGCAGGTCGACACCCAGGTGCGGGCGATCAGTCACGTGCAGCAGAACCTCGACGGCGGCCGTCGCCCGAGGCCGGGCGGCATCGTCCGCGGCAACCCGCCGCCGGGCACCGGCGAGGGGTATGTCCACGTGGAGATCGCGAACAACGGCGCGGTCGTCCAGAACTACGTCGTCCGGCAGGGATCGACATCGAACGCCCTCGACGACGCCCAACTGCAGGCCGTCACCGCCAACGCGGAGACCGCCGCACCCAGGACGGTGGACCTTGGCGACATCGGCAGCTACCGGGTCGCGAGGGACGTCCGTCCCGTGTGGGTGCAGACAGAGAACGGCCTCCGGCGACAGCAGGTCACGAGCTACTCGGGGCTGCCGTTGTCGAGTCCTCGCAGCGCGGTCTTCGACACGTTGCGCTACGTGGTCGTCCTGAGCGCGCTCGGGCTCGTCCTCACGGCCGTTGCCGGCACCTGGCTGGTCCGCCGGAGCCTGCGGCCGCTGCGTCGGGTCGCCTCGACCGCGCACGAGGTCTCGCAGCTGCAGCTGGAGTCCGGCCAGGTCGCGCTGGCACCCCGTGTGCCCGAGGCGGACACCGACACCCGCACGGAGGTCGGCCAGGTGGGCACCGCGCTCAACCGCATGCTCGACAACGTCGGGGATGCACTCAACGCTCGGCATGCGTCGGAACAGCGCGTCCGGCAGTTCGTCGCCGACGCCAGCCACGAGTTGCGCACTCCCCTGGCCTCCATCCGCGGCTATGCCGAGTACAGCCTTCGGCAGCGTGACCACCTGTCCGAGCCGGTGGCGCACGCGCTGACCCGGGTGCAGGCAGAGGCCGACCGGCTGACAGAGCTGGTCGAGGACCTGCTGTTGCTCGCCCGGCTCGACGCCGGCCGCCCACTCGAACGCGAGCACGTGGACCTGTCCCAGCTCGTTGTGGAAGGAGTGTCGGACGCGCGCGCGGCCGGCCCGGACCACACCTGGACCCTCGACCTCCCCGGCGAGCCGATCGAGACCCACGGCGATGTGCGGAGACTTCAACAGGTGTTGGTGAATCTCCTCGCCAACGCTCGTGTCCACACCCCTCCAGGGACCGCGGTACACGTCGCCCTGTCCCGGATAAGCGGCCGTCCGACGCTGAGCGTCACCGACAACGGTCCCGGCATCCCGCCCGACCTGCAGCCCGAGGTCTTCACCCGATTCGCCCGTGGGGACTCGTCGAGGAACAGGGCGGCCGGCAGCACCGGTCTCGGCCTGTCGATCGTGGCCGCGGTGGTCTCGGCCCATGGCGGCGAGGTGGCGATGGACAGCCGTCCGGGGCACACCGCGTTCACGGTCACCCTGCCGGCAACCTGAGGCGCTAGGGCACCGGTGGACTCACCGGTCGGCCGGGCGACTGTCCGGACCGACCGCTACCGTCGCGTCCATGTCCGATCCGACCACGCAACCGCCAGCCAGCGTTCATGTACCCGCGATCAGCCCGCAGCTCAATGCCATCGGCATCGTCTCGTCCGATCTCGCTCGCACGATCGGCTTCTACCGCAGACTCGGTTGTCCCATCGTCGATCCACAACCCGGTGAGGGGCACGTGGAGTCGAACATCGGCGGAATCCGGCTGATGTTCGACACCGAGGAGACCATCCGCTCTTTTCAGCCGGGCTGGAACGGCACCGGCTCCGGCCGGCTCTCGCTCGCCGCGGAGTGCGGCTCACCAGCCGACGTCGACAGGCTGCACGACGAGTTGTCCGGACTGGGCTCCGGCTCCCACCTCGCACCGTTCGACGCGTTCTGGGGGCAGCGCTATGCGACGGTGCTCGATCCCGACGGTGTCGTCGTGGATCTCTACGCCGCACTGGCAGACGGTCCGGAGTCCTGAGCCTGCTCGCTGAGGCCGCGCTGGCAGGATGTCGCGGATGACGACCCATCCCCAGCCCGGCGATGCCGACAACTCCCCCGGCGACAAGGACACCGACAAGACGCGGACCCGGCCGGCCGAACCGGTCGACGACCTGGTCAGCACCACCCACGAGTTCGTCTCTCCCCGCGGGAGCACCGGCTACACGGCCACCGCCGGCCGGGTCGTCCTGCGCGAGGAGGTGGTGGAGGACGACGCCTTCCGCGGTACCCGCGCCAAGGCCGAGATGTCGGTGGTCAGTTACGTGCTGCACGGCACCGACCCAGCCACCCGGCCGGTCACGTTCGCGTTCAACGGCGGACCGGGATCGTCGAGCGTCTGGCTGCACCTCGGCCTGCTCGGACCGCGCCGGGTGCTGATGGGCGACGCCGGCAGCCTCCTGCCGCCGCCGTACGGGATGGCCCCCAACGCCGAGTCGTTGCTCGCCGAGTCCGATCTGGTCTTCATCGATCCCGTGTCCACCGGTTTCTCCCGCGCCACCGACGGCACGAAGCCCGGCGACTACCACGGCTACCAGCGCGATCTCGAGTCGGTCGGCGAGCTGATCCGGCTGTGGACCACGCGTAACGGCCGGTGGATGTCGCCCAAGTTCCTTGCCGGCGAGTCCTACGGCACCACGCGGGCGGCGGCCCTCGCGGATCATCTCCAGACCCGCTACGGGCTGTACCTGAACGGGCTCATGCTGATCAGCAGCGTGCTCGACATGGGCTCGATCGGGCTGCACGGACCCGACGACCGCGGCTACGCCAACTTCCTGCCCACCTATACAGCGATCGCCCACTACCACGGCAAACACGAGGGCCGGCCGCTTCCCGAGGTTCTCGCCGACGCGGAGGAGTTCGCCGCGCGGGACTATCCGATCGCGCTGAAGCGGGGCAGCCGGCTCACGTCAGCCGAGTTCGACGAAGTCGCACACCGGGTGGCCGCTCTGACCGGGCTGTCGGACGCCTACGTCCGGCAGGCGAACCTCCGGGTAGAACACCAGCGCTTCTTCGCTGAGCTGCTTCGCGATCAAGGACTCGCGGTCGGCCGGATCGACGGTCGCTTCACCGGGCCGCTGGCGCGGGGTACCGCCGAGCGCAACGACGCCGACCCGTCGATGGACGCGATCTCCGGTCCGTACGCGGCCGCGTTCAACCACTACATCCGCGACGATCTCGCTTACGAGAGCGACCTGCACTACGAGCAGATCGCCGACGTCTCGCCGTGGTCGTACAGCGAGTTCGAGGGCCGGCCGGTGGACGTTTCCGGGCGGCTTTCGCGGGCGATGCGTCGGAATCCGCACCTGAAGGTGCAGGTCGCCTACGGCTGGCACGACGGTGCGACGCCGTACTTCGCCGCCCAGGAGGTGTTCGCCCACCTCGACGTGCCTGCCGACCTGCAGGCCAACATCAGCCACGTGTACTACCCGGCGGGTCACATGATGTACGTGCACGAGGAAACGCGGATCGCCCAGAGCGCCGATCTGGCCGGCTTCGTTCGCGCCGCCGCGGGCCTCGACGAACCGACCGGCTGACCGGCAGTCGTCAGGCGTGGCATCGACGATCGGTCGGCTCAGCCCCTTCGGACGACTCTGGGGCGCCTACACGGTCTCCGCGGTCGGGACGGCACTCTCCGGGTTTGCCCTGCAGGTGCTGGTGATCGAGCACCTGCACGCGAATCAGCAGGAAGTCGGCTGGTTGCGGGCCGCACAGTGGGCTCCGTATCTGGCGTTCGGTCTCCTGGCCGGCGCGATCGCCGATCGCGTGCGGCGCAAGCGGGTCCTGGTGACGTTCGACCTACTGAACGCCGCCGTCCTGGTCGTGATCGCTGCATTGGCGTTCGCGGACGTTCTCTCCTTGCTGATGCTGGCGATTCTCGTGCTGCTGCGCGGCTGCTTCGGGCTGACCTACGAGGCCGCACACCAGTCGTTCGTGCCCGATCTGGTCGATACACCGGGCCTGATGCGGGCGAACGCGCGACTCGAGCAGTCCTCCATGGTGGCCCAGACGGGCGGCGCCGGCGGTGGCCGGCGTCGTGGTGTCGTGGGTGGGTGCTCCCGTGGTGCTCGCACTCGACGCGATCACCTACCTGGGCAGCGCGATCCTGCTCATCGGCATCCGCACGGAGTCCGTGGACGCCAAGCGCGACGTCCCGGTCACGACCATCCGGACGGCGATCGCCGAGGGATTGCGTTACGTCTACACCCACCCGTTGCTCCGCTGGTATGCCGGGACTCTGCACGTCTGGTTCCTCGGTAACGCCCTCGTGTCCACGCTGCTCGTGTTCTTCGCGCTGCGGGACCTGCGACTCAGTGCGGCCGTTGTCGGCGTGTGTCTTGCGCTGGGTGGCGTCTCCGGCGTCGTGGGTGCCGGCCTGTCTGATCGGCTGTCGTTGCGCTTCGACTTGGGGCGGATTCTTTTTACCTGTCACGTGATTCTCCCGATCATCTACGTGATGCTGATCCTCGCCCGACCGGGTGTGAGTGGCGTGCTCCTCTTCGGGGTTAGTGCAGCTGCTCGTCGGCTTCATCTTCGGCCTCAGCAGTCCGATGGAGTTGTCCTGGCGCAACACCATCACCCGACCGGAGCTCCGTGGCCGGATGAACGGAACGATCCGCTCGGTGAACTGGGGCATGAACACCATCGCCGGTCCGGTGGCCGGCGCGGCTGCCGTTGTCGCCGGGACTCGAGCGGCGATGGTCGCGGGCATCGTCGTGCTGGCGTTGGTAGCCACCGCTTTCGGTTTGTCACCGATGCGCTCCGTCCGGATGCCGGAAAGCGACGCAGTGCCGAGCTGACCGGCCTGATCAGGCTTCCTCTACCTCGGTCGAGAGCGTGAGCCATTCCTCTTCGAGGCGGCTCAGTTCGGCGCGTTGACGATCGGCCTCGGCGGCGAGGTCGGCCATCCCGCCGTAGTCCAGCGGGTCATGCACAGCCAGCTGGCCCTCCAGCTCCACCACCGCTCGAGTGAGGCGTCCCATCGAACGCTCCAGGCCGACGATCTGCTTGCGCAGTCGGCGCGCGTCCGGGCTGGTGGCGCTCCGATCAGGCGCCGACCGCTCTTCGGGTGGCGATCCTGCGGTCCCGGCGGGTCGGGACCGAACCAGCTGCAGGTACTGCTCCAGCCCACCAGGCAGGTGCCGTAGGCGGCCGTCGATCAGTGCGTACTGGTCGTCGGTGACGCGTTCCAGCAGATAGCGGTCGTGACTCGCGACGATCAGCGTTCCGGGCCAGGAGTCCAGGAGGTCCTCGATCGCGACGAGCATGTCGGTGTCCATGTCGTTGGTGGGCTCATCGAGGATCAGCACGTTGGGCTCGTCGAGCAGCGTGAGCAGGAACTGCAGCCGGCGCCGCTGCCCGCCGGAAAGGTCGCGGACCGGAGTCGCCAGGTGCGCAGCGGTGAACCCGAGGCGTTCGAGCAGCTGAGCCGGCGACGTCTCCCGCCCGGCTGTCTCATAGGCCGTCCGTCGCTCGGCGAGGACATCGGCGACCCGACGGTGGGCCACCGGCTCGAGTTCGGCCAGCGCCTGGGTAAGGGTCGCGAGGCGCACGGTGACGCCGCGCTTGACCCGGCCACGGGCCGGATCGAGCTCCCCCGTCAGCAGCTTCAGCAGCGTGGTCTTACCGGCACCGTTGGCGCCCAGCAGGCCGAACCGGTCGCCGGGCCCGATGCGCCAGGTGACGTCGCCGAAGACCTCGGCAGCGCCGAACGCGATCGACGCGTCCTCGACCTCCAGCACGTCCCGGCCCAGGCGGGCGACCGCCAACTGGTGCAACCGGGTGGGGTCGCGGGGCTCGGGCTCGTCCGCGATCAACTGGTTGGCGGCCTCCACCCGGAACTTGGGCTTGGTCGTCCGGGCGGGCGCACCGCGGCGCAGCCAGGCCAGCTCCTTGCGCAGCAGGTTCTGCCGCCGGGACTCCGCGGTGGCCGTGATCCGGTCGCGCTCGACCCGCTGGAGCACATAGGCGGCGTACCCGCCCTCGAACGGCTCGACGGTGGCGTCGTGTACCTCCCAGGTGTCGGTCGACACCTCGTCGAGGAACCACCGGTCGTGGGTGACGACGAGCAGTGCGCCCGACGTGGCCGGCCACCGCCGGCGAAGGTGGTCGGCCAGCCAGTTGACCCCTTCGACGTCGAGATGGTTCGTCGGCTCGTCGAGGATCACGACGTCCCATTCGCCCACGAGCAGGGCGGCGAGGGCGACCCGACGGCGCTGTCCCCCGCTGAGCGATCCGACCTGCTCGGTCCACTCGAGGTCGGCGACGAGGCCGTTGACGACGTCCCGGATCCGCGCCTCGCGCGCCCAGACGTGGTCGTCGACGTCGCCGACGATCGTCTGCTGGACGGTGGCGTCATCGGTCATCCAGTCGGACTGCGCGAGCATCCCCACTCGCAGGCCCGACCGCATGGTCACCTTGCCCTCGTCGGGTCGCAACGTCCCGGCGATGACCGACAGCAGGGTCGACTTCCCGTCGCCGTTGCGGCCGACCACGCCGATGCGATCACCATCACCGATGCCGAGACTGACCTCGCTGAACACCTGGCGGTTGGGGTAGGAGTGGCTCATCCGCTCGACTCCCAGCAGGTGCGCCACCGATCCAGCCTAGGGGACCGATTCGCCGGATCGCGCCGCTCTGTTCCCGGCCAGCGGCTCCCGCCGCTTCGTTCCTGCTCAGGCGGCTCCCGCCGTGGGGGCTCCTATCCTGGGCCGGTGCCAGAGCGTCCCGACCCAGTCCGCCGGAACGCCTTCGGCCAGCCCATCGGCGAGCAGTTGCCGGGTTGGCAGAGCCGGCCGTGGCCGGAAGCGCGGAGTCTCGTCGGCATCTACTGCCGGCTCGAGCCGCTCCGCGTCGAGCACGCCCAGCCGCTGTACCGGGCCGTGGTCGACGGCTCGGACGACGGCATCTGGACCTACCTGACGTTCGGTCCGTACACCGACGCCACCGGGTTCGAGGACACCGTGCGCGGACTCTTGGCGGACCCGGCCGTGTCGAGTTTCGCGATCATCGACCCGGCCGACGAGATCCCGATGGGGATGGCGTCCTTCCACCGCATCGATCCGCGGGTGGGCTCCCTCGAGATCGCGCAACTGCTGTTCGCACCGCGGCTGCAGCAGACCACCGCCGCGACCGAGGCAGTGACGATGCTCGCCACCTACGCCTTCGACGATCTGGGCTACCGGCGGCTGGAGTGGAAGTGCGATGCGCTCAACGAGCCGTCGCGCCGTGCTGCGCTCCGGCTGGGCTTCCGCTTCGAGGGGCTGTTCCGCAACGCCACGGTCTACAAGGGCCGCACCCGAGACACCGCCTGGTTCGCGATCACCGACTCGGACTGGCCGCTGGTGAAGGCCGCGCACCGTCTGTTCCTTGACCCGGGAAACTTCGACAGCGACGGCCGGCAGCTGCGATCGCTGCGCGAACTCACCGCCAACGCCGAATCGAACGAACCGCACCCGGAGTAGCTCCACCACGAAGCATGTCCGGCTGGCACGCAGGCACGCGCTCTCCAGGCCTCCGGACGGTATCGGCCAATCCCCGATCGGGTTGGGACCGGCCGAGCGGGAGGCCGATAGCTTCAAGGCACGCCACATCGAAGGAGTCGCCACAGTGCCGACCCTCGCCGTTGCCATGACACCCGAACGGGCCGCCGACGTCTGCGACGCGCCAACGCGCCGGCTGCTCGAGGAGCGCTTCGACGTCCGCTGGGCCGCCGACGTCATCGACGTACCGGCGCTCGTCGACGGGACTGACGTCGTCCTGACCAGCTGGGGTACGCCGCACCTCGATGCTGAGCTCTGGGCCGGCGGCAACGGTCCCAGGGCGGTCGCGCACGCGGCCGGCTCGGTCAAGGCACTGATCGACCCGGTGGTCCTCGACCAGGGTGTCGCGGTGTTCTCAGCAGGCTCGCGCATCGCCGAGTCGGTGGCCGAGTACTGCCTGGCCGCGATGCTCACGCTTGCGCGCCGCCTCAACCGGTTCGACGACGCGGTCCGGCGCGGCGGCTGGAAGCAGACCGCCTTCCGCGGCCACGAGCTCGCCGGCGCGAAGGTCGGCATCCTCGGTGCCAGCAGCACCGCCCGCGCCCTGATCAGGCTGCTCAAACCGTTCGGCTGCGACATCGTCGTCTACGACCCGTACCTGAGCCGCGAGCGGGCCGAGCAACTCGAGGTCCGCAGCGCCTCGCTCGTGGATGCCTTGCAGAGCAGCTTCGTCTCGATCCACGTGCCGAACGTGCCCGAGACACTGGGAATGGTCACCCGCAACCTGATCGAGCAGCTCCCCGACGAGGCCATCGTCGTCAATTCGTCCCGCGGTCCGGCGATCGATCAGCAGGCCCTGCTCGACCACGTGGTCGAGGGCCGCCTGTACGCCGCGCTGGACGTCTACGACCCCGAGCCGCCTTCCTTCGACGCGACCGTCCTCGAGTCGCCGAATCTCCTGCTCAGCCCGCACATCGCCGGCGACACGGCCGAAGGTCATCTCGCGCTCGCCGGCTACGTGCTCGCCGACGTGCTTGCGTGGATCGAGGACGGGACTCGTGGTCGGAGCTTCGTCGACCCCGCCACCTGGTCGATCGCGGCCTGAGGGGCGACTGTCACGGAGCAGAGACGATAGTCGCGGATCAGAACCGTCGAGGTGTTCCCGGTCATGGTGGCCTTCGCCCGCCGGTTCGTCCTCGGCAGCGGGGCGGTCGGTGCACCCGACGAGCGTCCGGACCAGTCCGGCGCCGTCGTCTTCGTGAAGATCACGACCGTCGACGGGGTGGTGGGCTGGGGCGAGCAGCGTGCCCTGCCGAGCTGGAGCTACGAGACCGCCGAGACGATGGCCGTGGTGATCAAGCGGCACCTGGCCCCGATCCTGCTCGAACTCACGCCCTTCGACGTCGAACTCTTCCACCAGCGCGCCGCCAAGCGACTCAGTCCCGCCGTCTCCAATGGCTTTCCGTTCGCGCGTGCAGCGGTCGACATCGCCATGCACGACGCGGCCGGCAAGCTCGCAGGCGTGCCCGTCCACGCGTTGCTCGGCGGCAGGCTGCACGACGAGATCCCGCTCTGCTCCGCCATCGGGATCGGCGCCCCGGCGGCCGTTCGCGACCATGCCCTTCAGTCGTCGGACTATCCGGCGTACAAGGTCAAGATCGCGGGCGACATCGACGCCGACACCGCTGCTATCGAAGCCGTGGCAAGCGTGGCCGGCGACAAGCCCCTGTGGCTCGACGCGAACCAGTCCTACCGGCCCAGCGCCCTCAGGCAACTCACAGATCGCACCGCGGACATTCGCACGCTCCACTGTGTCGAGCAGCCGGTCCCGAGCACCGACACCCTCGCGATGAGACGTGTCCGGGAACTGATCGACCTGCCCGTCGCGATCGACGAGGGCAGCTTCAGCGCACAGGACATCGCCCGCGCGATCGCGTTGGAGGCCGCCGACCTGGTCGTGGTCAAGGTGTGCAAGTCAGGCGGACTGCGCAACGCCTTGAAGACCGCGCAGACCGCGCTGGCCGGCGGTCTCGAGATCCTGGCCAGTGGTCTCACCGACTGTGGTGTCGCCTTCGCCGCCGCGCTGCACGTGTTCAGCCAGCTCGACCTCGCCCTTCCCGCCGAGCTCAACGGGCCGGAGCTCCTCTCCGATCTGTACGTCGACGGACTGACCATCACCAACGCGGTCGCGACGGTCCCCACTGCCCCTGGTCTGGGCGTCGAGGTCGACGAGGAGCGAATCCGCGCGGAGTCGGTCGATCTGCTGTTTCACTGAGGAGTGCGCCTGACGACCGCGACTACCCTGCACGAGGGCCGGTCGCCGCCCGTTGGGGCGCGAGGCCGAGTACCGCCGGGACGGCCGGTGGAGAGCGCACGGAGACAGTGGTTGTCGAGCAGGAGGACCAGTGACCGACGACGGTGCCGACGTCGCGACGACTTCTGCCCTTCATCGGGTCGACGCCCATCTCGCCGAGTACCGCCAGAGCATCGACAACATCGACGCTGCCCTGGTGTTCCTTCTGGCCGAGCGGTTCAAAGTCACCCAGCGGGTCGGACGGTACAAGGCCGAAGCCGGGCTGCCACCGGCCGATCCGGAGCGTGAGGACCGGCAGATCGAGCGCCTGCGGCAGCTGGCCCTGTCGGCGGACCTGGACCCGGAGTTCAGCGAGAAGTTCCTCCGCTTCATCATCCGCGAGGTGATCAGGCATCACGAGCAGCAGCGCGAGGCCCAGGAGGGCGACGGCCCGGCCTGACCTGGGTCAGGCGTGAACGGGGTCGCCGACAGCCAGGTGCGACACGGCGTCCCCCTGCAGTTCCGGGAGCAGGAGCACACCGAACCAGGTGTTCCCGTCCCAGGCCCGGTGCTTGGCCAGCGTCTTGATCGGTTCCTTGGTGGTTGTCAGCCTGCTGAGATCGATCGTGGTCATCACGCAACGGTCGCAGGCGGCGCCCATCCGGAACCACGTGTCACCGATACCGGATCCTGTCCCAGTTGTCCTCGGCGAACGGGACGTCACCATCGATCACGATGTTCGGGCGGAACCGCTGGATGGCCTCGTCGTGATCCACCCACCCTGGTCCGATCCATTCGCTCAGCTGCCGGACCGATGCCTCGGTGACGAGCAGGATCGGGCCGGCGTCCTGTAGCTGCATCGTGTCGCCCGGACGCCCACCGTGCATGTGCGCCACCGATCGCGCGGTCCGGTCGTGCTGGTAGGCCAGCCGCAGCGGCCGCCCAGCGCGCTCGGACAGCCAGGCGCCGACGGCCGGATCGGCCAGCGTGAGGTCGGTGATGCGGGACATCGTGGTGGTCGTGTGCGGGGCGTCCGGCGAGGGTTCGGCCACGTCGATCGTCTGGCCGTCAGGTGCCGTGAGCCGGACACCACCCGGCACGAACGCGGCCCGGATGCCCAGCAGCGCGTTCACTTCGCGGGCGGAGACGCGGTCACCGTCGGGATCGAGGAGCACGAACCGGCGATCGCCGTCGAGGCCTTGCGGGGTCACGGTGACCGAGTCGACCGTGACGCACCCCAGCGACTTGACCGGGTAGATCGACAGCCGGGTGACTCGCACGATCGCGAGGTTAGCCAAGATGGGACGCATGGCCTCACCACGAACCGACTACCGACCCTCCGACATCGTCCTGACGTCCTCTCCTGACGCCGAGCTTCGCGAGATCGAGACCGCCGGAGCGCCACACGGATTCCGCGAACTGGAGATCACGGCCGGGGCCGGCACCGAGGTGGCCCTGAACTGGCACGTTGCTCTCGGCGGTGCCGTCGGCTACTGGACGAGTCGCGTCGGCCGCACGAAGACGCTCGGCGTCGACTGGGGCGGCGGCACGACCGCCAGCCTCACCGCGGAAGCGCCGGCCGGCCTGCTCTTCGACGCCAACAGCCGATGCACCCACGCATTCGCAGCCTCTGAGACTGTCACCGCCGTGACCTTCTCGATGGGCGTGAGCGAGGAGCACAACCGCATCAACGCATCCCTGCGCTTTGTCGCCGGCCAGACACCACTCAGACTTCGCCTTTACCCGGCTGGCGACCCGTACGAGGACGTGCTCGCGGACATCGCCACATGGTGGGATTCGCTCGATCCCCTTGGTGGCAAGGGATCCCTGCCGCCGGACCTTCCAGCAGCCGCCACCGAACCGCTGTACTCCACCTGGTACAACATGCATCAGCAACTGGAGCAGGCGGAACTCGACGCCGAGCTGGTCCTTGCTGCCCAACTCGGCATGCGCGCGGTGATCATCGACGACGGCTGGCAGACCACCGACAACCAACGTGGCTACGCCTTCACGGGTGATTGGCAGGTGGCGCCGAGCCGGTTCCCCGACCTGCCCGCACATGTGGACCACACGCACGAGCTCGGCATGGCGGAGCTGCTCTGGATCTCTTTGCCCTTCGTGGGAACGGAATCCACCGCGGTAAGGGAGTTCGAGCACCTACTGCTTCCCGACGACGACCGACTTGCGCGACTATGGGACGTCCGCTTGCCTGAGGCCCGCCAGCACGTCGCAGGGATCTGCCGGCGACTGGTGGCCGAGAACCACCTGGACGGATTGAAGATCGACTTCATCGACCAATGGAGCAGCTACCCGCCGACTCCCACCCCGCCAGGGGCCGACACCGACAACTACACGGTCGGGGTCGACCTGCTACTTGCCGAGATCGTGACCGAACTCCGAGCGGTTGTTGAGAATCCGCTCATCGAGTTCCGCCAGCACTACATCGGCCCACGGATGCTGCGCTACGGAAACATCTTCCGCGTGGCCGACTGCCCGGCCAACGGCTACCAGAACCGCGTGTCCTCCGTTGACCTGCGACACCTCATCAAGAGCCGGGCGGTGCACGCCGACATGGTGATGTGGGCCGACGACGATCCGCCCGAGGACGCGGCCGAACAGCTCCTCTGCACGGCGTTCTCCGTCCCACAGATCAGCATGCTGATTCGCGACCTACCTGACGATCACCTCGCGATGCTGCGTCACTACCTGCGTTGGTGGGTGACCAATCGAGACGTTCTCCTGAACGGCCAGGTGCGGGCGCCGAGACCCGACCTCGGCTACCCGGTGGTCACCTCGGTGCTGGGTGAAGCTTCGGTGTCGGTGGCCTACTCCCCCGATGCCGCCATCGTGGTCGCGACCGAAAGAGTGAACGTGGCCAACGCGACCGGTGTCGACCAGGTGCTGGTGGAGCTAACGGTTCCGGGAGTCCTCGACGCGATCACCGACTGCTTCGGGGCGTCACGCTCAGGCGTCGCGGTCGAGTTGCCGGCCGGTGTGCACCGGCTGCCGATCCCCCGTGGGGGCAGTGGCTCCATCACCTGCCGACCGTTGCAACGGGGCTAGGCGGTCAACCCAGGAGCACGGCTTTCTCAGGAGGCGGAAGCCGGCTTTGCTCCGGGCGTCATGAGTCGAGGCCACGCCTGCTCATCCGGTGTGCGCCCCAGGTGGCGATGCGCAGCGGAACGACGCGCGCAAGCGTTGCCCTTGCGTTGTTGGCGTAACCGACCTTGACGACCCTGCGCCGGCCGAGCGAACGCAGGGCGACCGCCACCACGTGGTCGGCGGTACCCAGCGGGCCGAACATCGTCTCCGAACCGCCGGTCACGGTGTAGAAGTTGGTGTCGATCGAGCCCGGGCAGACGGCGAGCACATCCACTCCCGATCCCTTGACCTCGGCCGCGAGCGCCGCCGAGAACGAGATCACGTAGGCCTTGGTCGCCGCGTACACGGCCATCAGCGGGATCGGCTGGAAGCCGGCCGTGGAGGCGATGTTCAGCACCGCGCCGCGACCGCGCTCCAGCATGGACGGCAGTGCAGCGCGAGTGAGATCTGTGAGCGCCGCGATGTTCACCGTCACCTGTCCGGACAGCCGCTCGGGCGGCGCGGTCGCAAGGGCGCCGTGATAGCCGAAGCCGGCGTTGTTGATCACCGCGTCGACGGGCGCTGCGGCCGTGGCTTCCTCGAACAGCCAGGTGGCGGCACCAGCCTCGGCCAGGTCCACCGGGATCGTCCGCACCTCGACTCCCGAGGCCGACCGGATCTCACCCGCGATCCGCTCCAGGACTTCGGCCGAGCGGGCCGCGAGGACCAGGTGGCTTCCCCGACGGCCGAGTTCGCGTGCGAAGGCCTCGCCGATCCCGCTGCTTGCCCCGGTGATCAGAGTCGTGCTGCCCGCCCACTGCATCGTCGTCTCCTTTTTTTCTCTCTTGCGTGCTGGTGGGAGCGCTACGCCGGACCGATGACGCCGCAGGGCTGCCTCCGTGCGGAGCCGACATCGTGCCAGGTCCGGCGTGCGCATCGGCCCGCTAGCGTGTCGACGCAGCGGACGGGCGGCGATCCGGGGCCCTCAGGCTGCCACTTCTCCCGAACCACAGAGACGACGACGGAGGCAGAACACGGTGGACGCGCCCGACGCCACGTTCCTTCCCCGCCGCCGTGCGTTGCTTCTCGGCAGCGCCGCAGCGCTCGCGCTC
The DNA here is from genome assembly GCA_963724495.1 of uncultured Actinomycetota bacterium. Classification (GTDB taxonomy): domain Bacteria; phylum Actinomycetota; class Actinomycetes; order Propionibacteriales; family DAIQRJ01; genus CAVRUZ01. The sequence continues at coordinate 716,389 of CAVRUZ010000002.1, forward strand.
GCGGCGTGTGACCGGTCGGAGCCCGCGGCCAGCGGCCCGGCGCCGAGCGACCCGGCCAGCCCGAGTCCCGAGGTGACGACGCCGGCACCGAGCCCGGCCTCCACCACCCCTACCCCGACGGAGTCCCCGCGTGGTGGCGGGGATCCGCGCGTGGCCAAGACGTTGCTCACCGGACTGAACACGCCATGGGGTCTCGCCTTCCTGCCCGACGGATCGGCATTGCTCGGCAGCAGGGACCGCGCCACCGTGCTCCACGTGCAGCCCGACGGCTCGACCTCCGATGCCGGTACGGTCCCCGGCCTCAGCGGCACGGCAGGAGGCGGCGGCGAGGGCGGGCTGCTCGGCTTTGCGCTCTCACCCGACTTCCGCACCGATCGCACGGTGTTCTGCTACCTGACCGCCCAAGGCGACAACCGCGTGCTGCGCGGGACTTTCACCGACGGGCAGGTCGGCGACTTCCGTCCGATCGTGACCGACATCCCCAGCGGCCGCATCCACAACGGCGGCGGGCTGCTCGTGCATGGCGACGCACTCTGGATCGGCACCGGCGAGTCGGGCGTTCCCGACCTCGCCCAACAGCGCAGCTCGCTCGGCGGCAAGGTGCTGCGGGTGGACTTCGACGGCGAGCCGGCGCCCGGCAACCCCTTCGACGACCGGGTGTACAGCTTCGGGCACCGCAACATCGAAGCCCTCGCGGTGCACGGCGACCAGGTGTGGGCGGTCGAGTTCGGGCAGAACCGGCTCGACGAACTCAACGCGATCAAGGCGGGCGCCAACTATGGCTGGCCGATGCACGAAGGACCGGCGGACGAGGACGGGTTCGTCGATCCGGCGCGGACCTGGCCGACAAGTGACTGTGGACCGGCCGGCATCGCCATCGTCGGCGACGTGGCCTTCGTCGCCGGGCTGACCGGGAACCGGCTGTACCGGGTGCCGATCGACGGCACGTCGGCCGGCGAGCCCGAGGCCTTCTTCGACCAGGAGTTCGGCCGGATCCGCCGGGTGTCGCTGGCGCCCGACGGGCAGCTGTGGCTCACGACCAGCAACACCGACGGCCGCGGCGAGGTCCGCGACGGCGACGACCGCCTACTCCTGGTCTCCATCGACTGACCGTCACCAGGCGCCGGTTATTCACTCCGGCGCCCGGTCGTTTCCGGGTACCGACGCACATGAGCGGCGCTGCAGGTCGCGTCCCGCGGTGGCGGCAGGTGCGGCGTGTCAGAGCGGCAAGCCCGACGAGATTCGGGAACCGTCCCTAGAGTTCAAGCGTGTCCATCTCAGCCGAGTCCGGCGCCCACGCGCGCAGAACCGGCCGTCAGTGGTGGCTCACCGCGACCCTCACGATCGTGGGGCTGCTCTGGGCCGGCGGGGCGGTCCTGCTGACCGACGCGCGGATCGACCGACTCCCCGACCCGATGAGTCTCGAGCGGACACCCGCAGGTGACCTGCTTCTCTCCGGGTCGCCCTGGATCTTCGTCGGAACCCTTGCCGGCCTCAGCGTTCTGATCGCCGTCGTGTGCGCGTGGATCGCCGGAGCAGACACGTCCGACACCACCAGGCGACGGGTTTTCGCGGCCCTCTCGGCCGGCTGGCCGGTGGCACTGTGCGGCACGGCGATCGCAACCGTGGTGCTCCAGACCGACGTCGCAACCGCTGAGCAGGCACGGTCGGCGGCGTTCCCGCTGGCCCTCGCCATCTTCGGTGGCAGCTGCCTCGCCGGCCTGGCCGCGCTGGCGGTCCGGCCGAGAGCGGGTCGCGATCGCGCTCGCGACGAGACCGGGGGAACCTGGCAGCGCAACGCGGCCGGCGTCTCGCTGGCCTCACTCGCGATTCCGTGGCTGGCACACACGGCGGCGTTCCTCGCCGCGCTCATGCAGAAGAGCATCGTCATCCCGCTCTGCCTCGCCGCAGTGGCCAGCGTGCTGCTCGTGCACCGCGTTCGGCACGGGCACCCGCAGTTGCTCGTCGCGCGCGACGGCGTCTCACTCCGTCTCGGGCAGCGCACCCGGGTCCATGTCGCGACCGCCGACATCAGCGATGCCGCCGTGGTGGACAGCCATCCGTTGCGCGACTTCGGCGGCTACGGCCTGCGCATCGGGCGCGGCGGGCGGATCGGCTGGGTCACCAGGCGCGGCCCGGCCGTGCGCATCAGCCGGCGGTACGGCGGTGACGTGGTCGTGAGCATCGACGACGCAGCCGGCGCGGTCACGGCGATCGACCGGCTGAAGTCCGCACAGGCGGCGGGCGCCAGCCAGCCGATCCTCGACCATCCCACCACCGAGGAGATCACCGCGACGCCGCCGAAGCGACGCAGGCGGGCCGCCCATCGCCGGGGCCGGCAGGCCGCGTAACGGCGGGAGCGATCCCCTCGACCAGTGGGCCCTTGACGAGCTGCCTCCCCTCCGAACGGGCCATGCCAGACTGCCCCGGTGGAACTCACCAAGTACGCACACTCCTGTGTCCGGCTCGTGGAGGGCAACCAGTCGCTGGTCATCGACCCCGGCAACCTCGGCGACGCGGTCGAAGCCCTCTCCGGGGTGCACCAGGTCCTCGTGACCCATGAGCACCCTGACCACGTCGACGTCGACGTACTGCTCGCCCAGGCCGAGGCGGATCCCGACCTGCGGGTCTGGGCACCCGCGTCGGTCGCTCAGCTGCTGGCGGCACTCGGCGACCGGGTGGTCACGGTTGAGCCGAACGCCACCTTGCAGATCGGTGAGTTCGAGGTCCGCACGTTCGGCGGGCAGCACGCGCTGATCCATCCGCAGATCCCGCTCGTGGCGAACGTGGGGTACCTCGTCAACGAGACCGTCTACCACCCGGGTGACTCGCTGGTCGTGCCGCCGGTGCGCGTGGCCACGGCGCTCGCCCCGATTCACGCACCGTGGTCGAAGATCGGCGAGGTGATCGACTTCGTCATCGGGGTCCGGGCGGCGCAGGTGCACCAGATCCACGACGGACTGCTCAACCAGGTCGGGCTCAACATGGCAGCGGGGCACCTCAGCCGGTTCGCCGCTGCCTATGGCGGCGAGTTCACCCTGCTCGAATCCGGCGACACCGTCACGGCCGGCTAGCGGCTCAGTTCGACCCGGCCGCGTCGCGAGCGGCCAGCCAGATCGCGACCCGGCGACGGTGCGCCGGGAGCATCCCCTCGGGCAGGTCGTCGGTCGCGACGAAGCGGCCGGCGAGAACCTCGCCGCCGTCCACGGTCACCGCGCCGCCTTCGTCGACCGTCGCACTGAGATGCACCTCGGTCCGTAGGCGCAAACCCCAGACCGTGTCGACGACCTGGACGTCGCGGATCGAGAGCCCGGTCTCCTCTGCGACCTCGCGGGCGAGCGCTTCCGCCGGGGTCTCCCCCGCTTTCATGTACCCGCCGGGGAGGCCCCAGGCCGCAGCCGACCAGTAGCGGTGCCGGAGCACCAGGACCCGGCCCTGGTCGTCGTGGACGACGCCGGAGACTCCCACGATGAACTTGTGCTGAGTGGCCCAGAGCACTCGCCATTGCAGGGAACCGCGCAGCCCGCGGAAGGTGTCCGCGAGCAGTCGGTGAGCGAAGCCCGGAAGTCGCGTCATCGCGTGATCGGGCTCGGTCGGTGCTTGCAGGCGGTGGCCCGCTCGTCGAGCGGGATGGTCAGTCCCGACCGCGCTCGCGCAGGCGCCGTTCCCGCGCATCGTCGAACGCCCCGTCGAGTTCGGTGAGTCCGGCAAGGAGTGCGTCGGGTGCCGGGAGCGACTGGATCAGGGGTCCGAACCGGCCGACGAACGCCTCGTCCGCTGCTGCCAACGCCGCGCTGCCCGATGCGGTGATCTCCAGCCAGGTAACGCGTTTGTCGCCGGTGTCGGCGTTGCGCCGCAGACGCCCCTGGTCGACCAGAGCATCGACGGCGGCACTCACCGTCGGCTTGGACACCGCGAGCCGGCTGGCGATCGCCGTCGAGCGCTCGGTCCCGGCCGCGAGCAGCTTGAGCATCCGGTACTGAGGGAGGGTGAGGCCGGTGTCGATCCGCTCCAGCATCCGGCCGATACGCGCGAAGATCTCGACGGCGCGCACGAGCTCCTCGTCCGTGACGGCCACACCGGTCCCCATCGACATCAGCTCCGAGTCCTCCACGTCCAGTGATCTCGAACTGGCGGTCGTTAGCCACCCTAACCGCTGGTGCCGGCGACGCAACGACGGGCGAAAGCCAGCACTGCCGCGGTTGCGGGCCAGGAAACCACGGTCCCGAATCGTCGCGGCTGGGGCTCTGCCGCACCCGGCCAGACGTGCCCACCGCCAGGCAGTCGTACCAACGTGACGTCAGAGCCCTGAGGATGCGGAAAGACCGTGGTGGCAGCGTTCCTGCGGTCGTCGACCTCGTCGACTCCCTCGACCGGACCGCCTGGCGAACCTGGTCCGCAGCCGGTCGCGGCAGCTACCGCGGCCACGTGGTCCACCACCTCTCGCACCGGGACGGCCAGGTCGAGATCGCCGTGGACGTACAGCCGTGGATGTGAGCGACCGGATGCCGGCAGCAGCCCTGGCGTCCCGGCCACCGCGACCAGGCCCGAGAACTGATCCGGCCGCTCCCGCAGGAGTGCCGCGGCGAGCCGGGCTCCCTGCGACATCCCGACCACGACGCAGGCTCCCCCTGGACCTGCAAGGGCGCCGACCAGCCCGATGATCGGCTCGAGGTCTCGCTCGACGTCCCAATCGGCCACCATCCCCCGGCCCTGCGGGATGGCGACGCGGAAGCCGGCCGATATCGCCGCCGGGCCCATGGCGGTGGTGCGCGCGAACGCGATCGCTCCCTCGCCACGGCCGTGCAGACACAACAGCAACGGGCCGCCACGACCTGATGGGTCGTCCTGCCAGAGCAGCCACCGGTCCTCAGCGCCCGGGAAGGCCCGCCGGGAGAAGCCCTCGGGCAGCGCCCGACGGCGTCTGTCGTTGCCGGCTCGAGGTCACCTCGCCCACGTTAGGAGAGGGCGGCCCTCGCAACGACAGGCAGGCAGCCGGTCGAGCGGCCGGTTGCCCACCGACGTGCGCCCTAGGCTGGCCGCCGTGACCGGGTCGGCGGAAGGTGCAGGCGATGCTGCACCCCCGACGCCGGTCCCCGCCACCCGGCTCGGGCGTCCGATCCACGTCAGCAGGTTCTCCTGGTACGGCGGCTGCGCCCTGGTCCTGGTGCTGATCGCGGCGATGCTCGTGCTGAGCCAGTGGCAGTACCAGCGCGCCCGGCCGCACCCAGACAACGCGACACTCGCAGCGTCGCGAGCTGCACCGGCCGTTCCCGCCGCCGACCTGTTGGCCGGACGCACCGAGGTAGCAGCCGACATGGTCGGGCGGCGGGTTGTGGTCTCGGGCCGCTTTCTGCCCGACCGGCAGTGGCTCGTGCCGCGCTCGGGCGAGTCCGGCGACGGCTTGCTCGTGGTGACGGCCTTCGCTCCCGGCGACAAGGCCCTGCCGGCCACAGTCCTGGTCGCTCGGGGTCTCCTGGCCGGCGACCCCGCCGAGGGCGAGCCGCAGGGTCCTGCGGCCCCGACCGGCACGGTGCGACTGACCGCCTGGATCGCGGCGCCGGAGGCGTTGGCGGACCAATTGATCAGCTCGATGCCACCCGGTCAACTGCCCGACGTCGCCCCGGCTCGGCTGGCGGGACAGCTGCCTGCACCTCTCCTTGACGGTTACCTCGGGCTGGTCGAACCTTCGGATGGACTGGTGCCCGCGCCCGAGCCCGTTCCGCCCAACGCCTCGACGGGCTGGTCGGTGGTCAACCTCGGGTACAGCCTGCAGTGGCTGCTGTTCGCGTCCGCCGCGGCCTGGATGCTGATCCAGCAGTTGCGCGGGGCGCGGCGCCTACCTCAGCCGGAGGCGTCGGAGGGGGTACGGGTGCGTCAGGACGGCTGAGTCGTGGCGCGGTCCCGTTCGTCGCGCACCACCCTGCGTTCGGCGAAGAACACGGCGAAGGGGATCGTCCCGGCCAGCAGCACCAGCACCGTCTTGCCCAGGCTCCACTTGCAGCGGTTGGCGAGCAGCAGCGCAATCACCAGGTACAGCATGTAGAGGAAGCCGTGGATCTGGCCGATGACGGCGACCGGCCCAGCATCATCGGCGATGTACTTCATCGGCATCGCGTACAGGACCAGCGCCAGCAGGCCGATGCCGGTGACGATGGAGACGACCCGGTAGGTGGCCAGCAGCGCTCCGGCACTCCGGCCGGCGGCGGCCTCGGGCGGACGTGACGCGGGGGCGCTCATGCCGCCCGAACGTACCCGCCCCGCCCTGCCGGCCTGTCGCTCCGGTGATGCGTCGACGGTGGATGCGGACTCAGCGGCCCGCCAGCAGTGGAAGGCCGTCGGGCACCACACTGACGAGGTTCACACCTGGGATTGCGGCGTAGCGGTCGGGCTGGCTCGTGAGCAGGACGACCTGACTGTGCCGCCCGGCCTCAGCCAGCAGGTCGCCCATCCGGGCCAGGCGCACCGAGTCGGACCATCCCAGTGCATCGTCGAGCACGACCGGGACGCCCTGGCCGTCGCGGGAGGTCAGGGCGGCGATCGCGAGGCGCACCACGATCGCCAGTTGTTCGCGCGCCCCGGTGCTCAGCTGTTCGACCGGCAGCGTGGTCCCGCCGACGGTGCGGCTGACCACGTCGAGGTCCTCGGAGAGCGTCACGTCGAAGTCCGGGCCGAAGATGCGCCGCCCCAGCGCCGCGATCCGGTGGCGCAGTGGTGCTGCGTAGTCACGCCGCGCGGCCGCGCGGTGCTTGGCGAGGGTCTCGCGCAGCAGCCGGGCAGCCTCGGCTCGGCGCAACACCTGCTGGTACTGCTCCTCGGCCTGGTCGAACACGGCCGCCCGCGCATCGCGGCCGGTACCCACTCCGCGCGCGCCCGCGTCGTCGAGCCGGCCGAGAGCCCGGTGCCATTCCGCCTCGACCTGCGCGAGGGCCTGGTGCACGCGCCGGAGCTTGTCGGCGGCCCGGGTGTGGCGCGTCGTCAGCGCGTCCAGGTCGGCCTCGGATCCCGCCCCTTCGGCGGCCGTTCGGGCTGCGGCCGCGTCGCGCCGGGTCCGGTCGGCGGCGGCGAGCACGTCGTCATCGCCCAGCTCGGTGCGCTGCTCGGCCAGCTCGGCGGTCGTGGCATCGAGCTGACGCGCAGCCTGGTCGAGCCGCTGAGCCGACAGCGTGAGCTCGGTGCCGACCTCCCGAAGGAGGACGCGGGCCGCGGCCAGGGCGTGCTCGGCCTGGCGATGCCGATCGCGGACCTCGTCCAGGTCGACGACCGGTCCTGGCTGCGGGTCAGCCCCGTCGTCGTCGAAAAGCGAGACCTGGGCAGGGACAGCAGGGTCGATGTCCGGGCCGCCGAGGTCGCCCGCGACGTCGGGATCCCCCAGCCCGCTTACGGATTCGACCTGGGCGAGCGTGTGCTCGATCTGGGTGAGCAGCCGGGCCTGCCGGGCACCCAACTCCTCGAGCGTGCTGCCGGCGAGAACCCCGTCCGCGACCCGACGTGCCTCGGCAAGCGACTGGGTCACGGCTGCCCGCCGGGCGGCTGCGGCCCGCAGTGCGTCGAGTTCGGCGCATCCGGCGGCCGCCAGCAATTCGTCGAGGTCGGCCCGCAGTCCGTCGGCTCGTGCACGGGCCTCGAGCTGTTCGGCCGGCTCGACGGACAGGTCGAGCAGACCGTCGACGTTGAGGTGGGCGGTCTCCAGCACCGGTAGCTCGATCGCCTCGCCGGCTGCCAGGTCGATGTCGTCGGGACCCAGTGTCAGGCGCACGGGCTGCCCGCCCAGCCGCCGGACGGTGAGCCGCGCCGACTGTGCCTCCGCGGACCGCAGGGCAACGTCCAGGTCGGCAGCGAGGCGCTCCGCAGCGGCCGCGGTCTCGGGGCTCGGACCCGACTCGGCGAGCTCCAGTTCGGCCGCGCACTCCACGGCCCTGGCCTGCCGGGCCGCGTCGAGCCGCTCGGTGAGGGCATCGAGGTCTGACCGGTCACGGCGAAGTCGTTCGAGCGCGTCCTGTCGCTCGACCAGGTCGCCGGCCACGGCCAGCTCGACACTCGCGACTGCCACGACCTGCTCGGCCGCGGCCACTGCCGCCTCGGCCGCGACCTGCTGCGAGCGAAGGCCGTCGACGACCTCTCCCAGGGTCGCCACCTGGTCGTCGAGAGCCGAGACCTGGCTGATCGTGCGATCACGCACGCAGGCGCGTTCCCGAGCCACGCGGGCGAGCTCGGCCTTGCCGTCGGCGACCTGCACGAGGAGGCGACGGTGTCGGTCGGCCTCACCGGCTTCGGCCACTTCGGCGGCAAGGTGTGCGGTGACCCGCTCCGCCTCCGACCGGTCGGCGGTGAGCGTGACCCGTTCGCGTTCGAGCTGCTCGGCCCGCTCGATGTTGTCCCAGACCGCCCGCACCTGCTGCTCGGCGGATTCGAGGTCTGCGGCAGCAGCGTCACGCGCCCGGCGCCGCTCGGCGAGCTCCCCGGAGACGGCGCCCCGCCCGGGGGTGTAGTAGCGGGAGTACTCCCGCTCGACCCGCCCCGCCAGCGTCATGCCCTCCTCGTCGGCCACCTGGGTGGCCGTGGGCCAGGCGGAGGCCTGGTCGAGGACCGAAGGAGTGGTCCCGCCGGTGTCGGCACCGAGGCCGAGGGCGCTCAGGACCGACGGGACGTGTTGTGGCTGTGGCTGTTCCAGACTCCGTGCCTGACTCACGACAAGTGCCTGCCACAGCTCGGTGTCGACGTAGCTCTCGAAGACCGCCTGCGCGCGATCGTGCGCCTGTCGGCCGGTCAGCGACGTCGACCCGAGAGTGAGCGAGGTGCCCCGATCGGCGAACCAGGTCTTGCGGTAGCGGATCCGCTCCGGCCCCAGCGACAGCTCGGCCTCCACGGTGGTGGGCACGTCGCGCCCGACCGGCTGGATCTCGCGTAGCCGGGTGCTCTTGGAGTCGTCGGGATAGCGGAACAGCAGGTCGAGGGCCTCCAGGAGCGACGATTTGCCGGTCTCGTTCGGCCCCGCGACCACGGTCACGCCTGGCGCGATGAACTCGACCGTTCGGTCGTCGACGCCGCGGTAGTGGACCAGACGCAGGCTGAAGAGCAGCATCAGCGGCGCCGGCCGCTCGTGTCGTGCAAGCCGTTCATGCAGCACCGCTGACGAGTCGGTGCATGAGGGCAAGAGCAGCCGCCGCGGTCTGGTCGCCGGACCGGGCCCGGGTGTGCAGGTCGGCCATCGCCGACTGGGCCGCGCCGGTGAGCCCGAGGTCGGACAACGCGTCGTCGTCGGGCAACGGCCGCACGTCCCACGTCGGCGCCCACCGGGAGACGCCGGCGAACACCTGCCCGAGCGAGTCGAGCAGCACCTCCAGGGCGGTCATCGAGACGATGTCGAGAGTGCCGACCACCCCGAGGCGCAGGTAGGTCCGGGGCTTGTCCGGCAGTGCCTCGACGGCCTGCTCCACCTTCGCGATGCCGTGCGTGCCGTCGAGCTCGACGGTCAGCTGCACCATCCGCCACTGGCCCACGTGGACTACCTCGACCGTGCAGTCGCCGTTGTCGAGCGTGACGACCAGAGCGTTGCCCGGGTCGACTTCGCCACAGTCGGTGACCTCGGGCGTCCCGGGGTACCAGACCCGACCGGTGGTCCCCACCTCGGTGGTCGAGTGCCGGTCGCCCAGAAGGACGAACGAGACCAGTCCGTCGCGGACGGCGGACTCCACGGTGTCCAAGGGAATCTGGGGCACGTCGGTGGCCGGCGCGAGCGCATCGACCATCCCGTGCGCAACCAGCACCCGCGGCATGGCATCCGTCGCCGGCGACAGTCCGTCGAGGATTGTTCGGGCGGGCGACACCACCGGACGCCGCGTGCGCCACGGAGCACCCACGATCTCCACCGCCCGCGCACCCTCACCGACGACGACCGGCTCCTCGGTCAGCACGACGACGTTGCCGGGTACCGCGGAGGTCCACTCCGGGCTCGACCACACGGTGCCGGGCTCCAGCGCGTCGTGGTTGCCGGGCAGCAGCAGGACGGGGACAGGCACGCGTGCGAGCGCCTCGACCGCACGGGAGATCACCTGGCGCTCGACCTGGTTGGTCTCGAACACGTCGCCGGCCACCACCACGGCGTCGGCACCACGCTCGGCCGCCAGCGCCCCGAGGCGCTCGATCACGTCGAGCCGAGCCTGGGTATAGCGGTGCTGCGCCTCCGGTCCGAAGTACCGGCGGCGCATCCCCAGCTGCCAGTCGGCAGAACAGATCAAGGTGACCATTGATCAGCACGCTAACGGCATGTACCGACAGTGACGGCCCGACAGGCCGCACCCCGCCCGGTCGTGCATATCGGGCGATCCCCGGCTGGCGACTACCCTCCGACGGCGTGACCGAGACGCCGCCCGAGGACCAGCCGGCAACCCCGGAGAGCACCCTCGACCACCGTCCGACGATGGCGACCATCGACCTCGACGGCGTCGTCTCCGACACGCGTCATCGGCTGCACCACCTCCAGACGCGGCCGAAGAACTGGGACGCCTTCTTCGACGCGGCGCGCGCCGATGCGGTGCTGGCGGAAGGCCTCGGCGTCGCCCGCACGCTGGCCGAGCAGGCAGAGATCGTCTACCTCACCGGCAGGCCGGAACGCTGCCGAGCCGACACCGAGGCCTGGCTCCGCGAAAACGAACTGCCGCCCGGCCAGGTGCTCATGCGCCGGCCCGGCGACCGGCGCCCGGGCGCCCTGATCAAGGCTGCTGTCTGGCGACGTCTCTCCCGCACCCATCGGCTGGTGATGGCCGTCGATGACGACCCGAAGGTCATCGAGCAGGCACGCAAGGCCGGGATCCCGGTCCTGCTGGCGGACTGGATGCCCGAAGAGGCGGAAGGTCCCTTGCACCAGGCCCAGGACGAGGGCAAGACCTGACCCTGCGAGCCTCCGACCACGGTTGAGTGGGCGCGATCTGTCGCCTGCGCGCGCCCGGAGCGACAGATGGCGCCCACTCGACTCGAGGCGGCCTCGGGATCTCGGTCCCACCCCGCTCACTAGGGTTGCCAATCGTGACCGCAGCAACGACTCCGCCGGGCGACGCGCGCCTCGATCCGGCCTTCCTCTCCCTTCCCCTCCAGGCGCTCGCGGACGCGGGTCTGAGCCGTGCGCGTGAGCTCGGTGCCACCCACGCAGATGTACGGGTGGAACGCATCCGCAGCCAGCAACTGCGCGTGTACGACGGCGCCCTTCAGCATGCAGGCGACGGCTCCGTGCTGGGCGTCGCGGTCCGCGTCGTCCACGACGGCTCGTGGGGCTTCGCCGCCGGTGTCGAGCTCACAGCCGCCGCCGTGTCGGCGCTGGCAGAGCAGGCGGTGGCTGTCGCAAAGGTCGCGCGGCCGATGACACTCGAACCGATCGAGCTGGCCACCGAGCCGACGCACGCAGGCGTGACCTACGTGTCCGCCTATGAGGTGAATCCCTTCGAGATCTCGACGAAGGAGAAGGTGGCCCGCCTCGTCGACCTGAGCAAGGGCATCCTCGGCAACGGCCCGGTGCAGCATGTCGCGGCCTCGTTGGCGCAGTACCAGGAGAACAAGTTCTACGCCGACCTCGCCGGTACCACCGCCACCCAGCAACGGGTGCGCCTCTACCCGCACCTCGAGGCCCACGGCACCGATTCGGGCACCGGCATCTTCGACTCGATGGCCACGACGCTGGCGCCCGCCGGTCGCGGTTACGAGTACGTACAGGCGGATTCCCTCGACGAGCAGGTTGGCGCCCTGCCGGAGCAGCTGGCCGAGAAGCTCACCGCGCCGACCGTGCAGGCCGGGGAGTACGACCTCGTCATCGATCCCACGAACCTCTGGCTGACGATCCACGAGTCGATCGGGCACGCCACCGAGCTCGACCGGGCCCTGGGCTATGAGGCCAACTACGCCGGCACCAGTTTCGCGACGCCGGACAAGCTGAACTCGCTCCAGTACGGCTCCCCGGTCATGAACGTCACCGGTGACCGGACCGCCGTGAACGGTCTGGCCACCACCGGGATCGACGACGACGGTGTGGGAACCACCTCGTGGGACCTCATCAAGGACGGCGTCCTGGTCGGCTATCAGCTCGACCGGCGCACTGCCAAGCGCTACGGCTTCGAGGCCTCGAACGGCTGCGCGCATGCCGACTCACCGCTGCACGTTCCGATCCAGCGAATGGCGAACGTCTCGCTGCAGCCCTCCCTCGACGACACGTCCACTGCTGATCTCATCGGCAAGGTCGACCGCGGCATCTACATCGTCGGCGACCGGTCCTGGTCGATCGACATGCAGCGCTACAACTTCCAGTTCACCGGCCAGCGGTTCTATCGGATCGAGAACGGCCAGCTGGCCGGTCCGGTGCGCGACGTGGCCTATCAGGCAACCACCACTGACTTCTGGGGTGCGATGGAGGCTGTCGGCGGCCGGGACACCTACGTCCTCGGCGGTGCCTTCAACTGTGGCAAGGCCGAGCCTGGTCAGGTCGCCTCGGTCAGCCACGGCTGCCCGTCCGCGCTGTTCCGCGGTATCCGCATTCTCAACACCAACGAGGAATCCGGCCGATGACCACTTCACAGCCCGGCATCTCCACCACGGTCCTGCCCGCGCATGAACTCGCCGAGCGGGCCGTGGAAGCGGTCCGTCGCGCCAACCCTGGCGGCGAGGTCATCGGCATCGCCGAGACGGTCAGTGCCACCAATCTCCGGTGGGCCAACAACACCACGACCACCAACGGTGTCAGCACCTCCTCGTCGATCACCATCATCGCGACCGACCCGCGCGCCGATGGGGTGGCGACCGGCGTGGTGACTCGCAACGTCACCACGGCCGCCGAGGTCGAGGAGGTCGCCGAGGCCGCAGTGGCCGCAGCCCGTGAGGCGGAACCGGCTGAGGATGCCACGGATCTCGAACGCGACAAGGCCGATCCTGCCTTTTCGGATGGGCCTTCCGGTACGGGTATCGAGGTGTTCGAGAGCCTGGCCTCGTCGTTGGGCGCTCAGTTTGCGGCAGCCGCGGGCGCTGGCCGTCGGCTGTACGGATACGCCGAACACAACGTCACCACGAGCTATCTGGCCTCGTCCTCGGGACTTCGACTGCGCTACGTCCAGCCCTCGGGGTACTTCTCGGCTACCGCCAAGGAAGGCGACGGCTCGAATTCGGCATGGACCGGCCAGGCGACTCGCGACTTCCGCGACGTCGACGTCGATGTCCGGATGGCCGACCTCGCCACCCGTCTCGGCTGGGGCCGGGTCACCCGGGATCTGCCGGCCGGGCGGTATCCGACGATCCTGCCGCCGGCAGCGGTGTCGGACCTGCTCACCTACGCGTACTGGACGCTGGGTGCACGAGACGCGCACGAGGGACTCACGGTCTTCTCCAAGCCAGGCGGCGGTACACGGCTCGGCGAGCAATTGACCACCGCCGCGATCAGCATGCGCTCAGACCCCGGCGCACCAGGACTCGAGTGCCCGCCGTTCGTCCTGGCCGGTCGGTCGAGCAGCGTCAGCAGCGTGTTCGACAACGGCACGGCATCTCCCGCCGTCACCTGGATCGATCGCGGTCGGCTGGCCGCCCTCGGCACGAGCAGGTACACGTCCGGGCTCGCGGGCGTGGACCACCATCCCCTTGTCGACAACCTGATCGTGGAGGTGGACGGCGCCAGCGGCGACATCGACGAGCTGATCGCCGGCACTGAGCGTGGTCTGCTGCTGACCTGCCTGTGGTACATCCGCGAGGTGGACCCGCAGACGCTGCTCCTCACCGGCCTGACCCGCGACGGCGTCTACCTCGTCGAGGGTGGCGAGGTCACCGCCCGCGTGAACAACTTCCGCTTCAACGAGTCTCCGGTCGACCTGCTGTCACGGGTCAGCCGGGCCTCGGCAGCAGTGCCGTCGTTCTCCCGCGAGTGGGGCGAGTACTTCCCACGAACGGTCACTCCGGCACTCGTCATCGACGACTTCAACTTCTCGTCGGTCTCGCAAGCCAGCTGATCGGCCCCTCCCCTGGCACAGGTAGCAAAGCCGGCAACGAAAGGCGCACGACATGTCTCAACCTGCTGATAAGTCTCGAGCAACTGAGATGACGGAAACTGTCGGGATGTCGGTGCGAACCGAGTCGGTCACGGTCGGCTTTGCCGGGCTTGGAATCATGGGCCGGGGCATGGCCGGCAGCCTGCTGAAGTCCAGGCACCAGGTCAGGGTCTTCAACCGCACACGGGACAAGACCGAGTCTCTGGCAAGCCGGGGCGCCGCCGTCGCCCAGTCGCCCAGCGACCTGGCTGCAGCCTCCGACCTGGTCTTTCTCAGCGTGTCCGACACGCCCGATGTCGAGGAGGTCCTGTTCGGTGGGGACAACCTGGCTCCCGAGGACAGTCTGGCGTCCGGTTTGAAGCCAGGCTCACTCGTGGTCGACCATTCCACCGTGTCCCCGGCCGCCACCCGGACGTGGGCGAAAAGGCTTGCAGAGCAGGGCATTTCGTTCCTCGACGCGCCAGTCTCTGGCGGTAGTGAAGGCGCCGCGAACGGGACCCTGGCGATCATGGTCGGAGGTGACCCAGCCGACGTCGAACGCGCCCGTCCCTACCTGGAGTCGATGGGATCGACGATCACGCACACAGGCCCCGTCGGCACCGGTCAGCTGTGCAAGCTGGTGAACCAGGTTCTCGTCGTCGTCAACATGCTGGCCGTCTCCGAGGGCCTACTGCTGGCGCAAGCCGGTGGACTCGACCCAGCCGTAGCCGTCGCAGCGACATCCGGTGGTGCCGGTGGCTCCTGGATGCTCGCCAACCGCGGGCCGCAGCTCGTCGAACGTGACTTTCGGCCGGGGTTCACGATCGACTTGCAGCAGAAGGACTTGCGGCTGGTCCTCGAAGCGGCGGATGAGCTCGGCGTGCCCGCTCTTGCGACTTCGATGGTGCACCAGCTCTATCGGGTGCTGCAGAACGACGGCCTCGGTGGCGAAGGCAACCACGCACTCGCCAAGGCCCTCGAGAAGCTCGCTGGCCGGACGATCGCATCGACACCGGCCAGCACCTCGACGGAGACCGGTTGACCTTCCCAGGAAGCAAATCGGCTCCTGACCTGGTAGTCGGCTTCGACCTCGACCTCACCCTGGTCGACTCCCACGAGCGGATCGTCAGTTCCTACCTGGCCGCGTTCGCAGGCCTCGGCCGTCCGGAGATCACCGAGGCTGATCTGCTGCCCCACTTGGGGTTGACCCTCACGCATGTCAGCACGCTGCTGGCGCCGGACCTCGACAGCGATGAAGTCGTCCATGCCTACCGCGCGCACTACGACCGGCCGGAGGCACCACCCACGGAGCCGATGCCCGGTGCGGTGCGGGCGTTGACCGCGGTCCACGACATTGGCGGCCGCTGCCTGGTGGTGTCGGCCAAGCAGGACATACGAGTCAAGCGCGCGGTTGAGGAGGCTGGTCTCGCAGCCTGGTTGGACGTCCTCTACGGGGACCTCTTCGGTGAAGCCAAGGCGGGCGCGCTGATCGCCGAGCACGCCACGATCTACGTCGGCGATCACCCGGGCGACATGGTGGCGGGACTGCGAGCCAACTGCTACGCGCTCGGCGTGACCACCGGTTCGAACGACGAAGATGCGCTTCTCGCTGCCGGTGCCGACGACACCATCGCCAGCCTCGAGGACTTCCCAGCCTGGCTGGGAGATTGGCTCGTGCGGCCGCACGAAGCCGAGTAACACTCCGAGGTGAACGGCGGCAGTTCGGTCGAAACCCGTACACAGTCAGCGAAAGCCACCATCGCTCCTCTCCTCGCCCGCCGCAGGCGCTGACGGCCAGTTGGGCCACGGGGTGGTGACCTCTATCGGCACATCTGCAGGACGCAGCTGGTTGGTTTCTACCTCGACCTCCCCATTTGTGCTGTTAGGGAACGTGATTTGCGTGGACTGATTGCCGGCGAACGGTGAACGACGTCTAGGTTCCCCCCGATCAACGTCGGCCCCCACCGACGTCCCCAACCCCCGGGAGGCTCCACGTATGGAGAATCTCTTCACCCGACGCGCCCTGTGCCAGATTGCAGGCGCCGCCGTGGCGGCAGTCGCTGCCCCGACGACCGATCGTCTCGAGGCCAGGGCCACGAAGACGGCCGCCAAGCCACAAGCTGCAGCAGCAGCAGCACCCAGCCCGGCAACCAAGAAGGCTCGCAAGGCCGCCGCAACCGCGAGCGGCCTTGCACCGAACGTGGTGTCCGTGTGGCACTCCGGTTGGAAGGGTCCGCAGCCGTGGACCGGCTATCCCGCAGCTGTCCGTAGCCGGGTCAACCATGTGGTACTCGCCATCGCACAGTCCTCGCAGGCGGGGACCGGGCGGCTGTACTACTTCAATCGATTCGGTGCAAACCTCGCGAGCAGCATCCGGTCAGCGCGGGCAAGCGGAACGAACGTGCTCATGGGCATCGGTGGCTCCGGGGCTGGTGGCACCATCACCATCACCAATGCCACGCAGGCAGACCAGGCCTTCGACAGCATCGCGACTTTCGTCAAGGACTACGGGATCAACGGCATCGATCTCGACCTGGAACCGACCTGGTCGCAATGGACCCAGGAAGCGCTTGTCCGGTTGTGCACGCGCCTGAAGGCAACCTATGGGCCCAAGTTCCTTGTCGGCCTCACCGTTGCGCTCTACGAAGAGCACACGGCCCGGTGGCTCGACCTCGCGAAGGCGCTCGGCTCCAGCTACGACTACATGGCGCCGATGCTGTACGACTTCCCCGAGGCCAACCTGCCCAACTTCCCGGCAGTATGCGTTGACAAGTGTGACGTCATGGCTGGCGGTGGAGTGCCGGCCTCGAAGATGATCCTCGGCTTCAAGGTCGAGAACGTCACCAACGCTTCCGCTACCTGGGAGCAGACACGCGACGCATACCGCGCCTGCGTGGCGAAGTACCCCTCCCTGCGCGGCGCCTTCGGGTGGCAGGACGAAACCATGGCCAAGCGGAACTGGGACTGGGCACTCGGCCTCGGGCCCCGCATCCGTGCGGCCAAGGGCTGACCAACCACCACGTTCAGGAGTCGGCGAAGGCCTCCGGCGACGGGCACGAGCACACCAGGTGCCGGTCGCCGAAGGCACCGTCGATCCTCCTGACCGGCGGGAAGTACTTGGCCACTTGAACGCCCGACGGAAAGACGGCCTCGGCGCGTGAGTACGGATACGACCAGTCACCGGCGAGTGCCGCCGCGGTGTGCGGGGCGTTGCGCAGTGGGCTTTCGGCAAGTGCCCACTCCCCCTCCTTCACCCGGCGGCACTCGTCGGCGATGGCGATCATCGCGTCGGCGAACCGGTCGAGTTCGGCCAGGTCCTCGCTCTCGGTGGGTTCGACCATCAGCGTCCCGTTGACGGGAAAGCTCATCGTGGGCGCGTGGAAGCCGTAGTCGATGAGCCGCTTGGCGATGTCGTCCACGGTGACGCCTGTCTCCCGCGTCAACGGCCGGATGTCGAGGATGCACTCGTGCGCCACCAGGCCGGCTCTCCCGGTGTACAGCACCGGGTAGTGCTCCCCCAGCCTGGCCGCGAGGTAGTTCGCCGAGAGGACCGCGACAGCAGTCGCCCTGGCCAGGCCCTCGGGCCCCATCATCCGTAGGTAGGCCCACGGGATCGGCAGGATTCCGGCCGACCCGTACGGCGCGCCCGCCACCGGGCCGAGACGGCTCGGGGCATCCGGGCGCGACGGCAGGTAGGGCAGCAGGTGTTCGGCGACGGCCACCGGACCGACGCCGGGGCCGCCGCCCCCGTGCGGGATGCAGAACGTCTTGTGCAGGTTGAGGTGGCTGACGTCGCCACCGAAATGCCCGGGCCTGGCCCAGCCGACCAGAGCGTTGAGGTTGGCTCCGTCGATGTACACCTGGCCCCCGGCCTGGTGCACCAGCCCGCACACCTCGGCGACGTCGTACTCGTACACGCCGTGCGTCGACGGGTAGGTGATCATGATCGCCGCCAGCCGATCCCCGTGCTGGTCGATGAGGTCCCGCATGTGGCTCGTGTCGATGGTGCCGTCGGTGTCGGTCCGGACCACGACCACCCGCAGTCCCGCAAGCACGGCCGAGGCCGCGTTGGTGCCGTGTGCGCTGGCGGGGATCAGGCAGACGTCGCGCTGGTCGTTGCCCTGGTCGGCGTGGTAGCGCCGGATCGCGAGCAGGCCGGCGAGCTCACCCATCGACCCGGCGTTCGGCTGCACGGACACGCCGGCGTACCCGGTGATCTCCGCGAGCCAATGCTCGAGCTGCCGCACGAGCTTTCGGTAGCCCTCGGTGCCGTCATCGGGGGCGAGCGGGTGGACGTTTGCGAAGTTCGGCCAGCTGATGGGCTCCATCTCGGCGGTGGCGTTCAGCTTCATCGTGCAGGAGCCGAGCGGGATCATCCCCCGGTCGAGCGCGTAGTCGAGGTCGGAGAGCCGGCGCAGATAGCGCAGCAGCTGGGTCTCGGACCGATGGGTGGAGAACGTGGGATGGCCCAGGAACGTGCTCGTCCGGATCGGCAGGTCGTCGTCCCCGGACCGGCCCTCGGCCGGCTGGATCTCCGCGCCGAACGCGGCGGCGACTGCCGCCACCTGATCCCAGGTCGAGGTCTCGTCGAGCGACACCCGCACCTCGTCGGAGGCGGCGACGAAGACGTCGATCCCGCGGTCGCGCGCCGACGCGGCAACTCGGCCGGCATCGGGGACTGCGACGCTGACGGTGTCGAAGAGGGCGCCGTCGGCGACGTCGAGGCCTGCGGAGCGAAGGCCCGCCTGCAGGGCGACGGCCTTGGCATGGATGCCGGTGGCGATACCGGTGAGCCCCTCCGGCCCGTGGTACACGGCGTACATCGAGGCCGTCACTGCCAGCAGGACCTGGGCGGTGCAGATGTTGCTGGTCGCCTTCTCCCGCCGGATGTGCTGCTCCCGCGTCTGCAGCGCGAGCCGGTAGGCCGGCGCCCCGTCGGCGTCCACCGAGACACCGACCAGGCGTCCGGGAAGCGTGCGGGCGAGGTCGGAGCGAACGGCGACGAACGCGGGGTGCGGACCACCGCCGAAGAGCGGGACGCCGAGGCGCTGGGCTGACCCGATGGCCACGTCAGCACCCTGCTCGCCGGGCGGTGGTGAGATCGCGCAAGCCAGGAGGTCGGTGGCCACGGCCACCAGCGCACCGGAGTCGTGCGCTGCGTCGATCAACGGCCGAAGGTCGCGTACGCGGCCGCGTGCGTCTGGGTTCTGCAGCAGCAGCCCGAACACCGGAACAGTCGGCAGCGTGTCGTCGACGAGTTCGACGAGGTCGATGCCGAGCGCATCGGCGCGCACCTGCAACACCGCTCGCGTGGTCGCGAACAGCTGGGAGTCGACGCCGAGGGCATTGACGCCCTTCGCCTTCGGGTTCGCCCGGCGCAGCAGGGTCATCGCCTCGACAGCTGCCGTCGCCTCGTCGAGCAGCGAGGCACCAGCGACTTCCAGCCCGGTGAGATCGGCGACGACCGTCTGGAAGTTCAGGAGCGCCTCCAGCCGGCCCTGGGAGATCTCCGGCTGGTAGGGCGTGTACGCGGTGTACCAGGCCGGGTTCTCGAGCACGCCGCGACGGATCACCGCGGGGGTCGCCGTGCCGTACCAGCCCTGGCCGATCATCGGCTGCCGCACCACATTGGCCGCAGCCAGCTCGCGCAACTCCGCAAGCGCCTGCGTCTCGGTGGCCGGAGACGGCAGGGAACTCTGGCTGGCGCGATCCCGGCGCTCCGCCTCGGTGTCGGCGACGCCACCCGGCAGGGCGGCCGCCATCAGGTCGGCAAGGCTGTCGTGCCCCAGCACCGCCAGCATCCGGGCCACCTCGTCGGGTCGCGGACCCACGTGCCGGTCGACGAAGGCGTGCGGATCTGGGTCGGCGGCGGCAATCGGTCGGGCGTCAGAAAGTGACGGCCTGGTGTGGGGGTGCGTGCTGAGTCCGGTCACGAAGCGGCTCCTGCGGTGGCATCGCGGCAGTTCCGCCACCGGCGGCAGCGGAACTCCCCGGCTGTCACCGCCGACGTCGGTCACACGGGACGGACGGTCGGCGAACGGCTTCAGCGTGCCTCGAACGCGCGGTCCTTTTGCCTGAGAGGTTCCGGGGAGGTTGCCCCTTCGGCGTCCCGATCAACGGGAACTCTCCCGCGCGTACTAGCAGACGGCTCGGCCAGTCTAGGCGAGCGGCCGGCCTGGGTCAGACTGCCGTCCGGGCACGTCGGCGGGCCGCCAGCTCGTCGGTGGCGGCCTGAGCGTCGGCCGACGTGGTGACTTCCTGGACCGGTTCGGACGGGAGGTTCGCGAGCGAGCCCTGGATGTCGCGCCAGACGACTCCGAGCGCGATGCCGAAGACGCCCTGGCCGCCGCGGAGCAGATCGATGATGTCGTCGTCGGAGGTGTACTCGTAGACGCTCGCGCCGTCGCTCATCAAGGTGACCTGAGTGAGGTCGCGCACGCCACGGTTGCGCAGATGCTGCACCGCGGTGCGGATCTGCTGGAGTGAGATACCGGCGTCCAGCAACCTCTTGATGACCTTGAGCAGGAGGATGTCGCGGAAGGAGTACAGCCGCTGGCTGCCCGAACCGGCCGCGTCGCGCACTGACGGGGCCACCAGCCCGGTACGTGCCCAGTAGTCCAGCTGGCGGTAGGTGATGCCGGCGGCGTTGCAGGCTGTGGGGCCGCGGAAGCCGACGTCGTCGAGTGGAACGTGGGTGTCGGCCTCGTCGAAGAGCAGTCCCTGCCCGTCGGCCTCGTTCCGGGCGGCGTCGACGGTCAACCGCGTACGCAGGGCTTCAGCGCCCTCAGGAGCGCCCGCACCCTCGGTGTCATCAGCCACGTCCGACCTCCACCAGCCTGTCGCAGGACGATGCCTGCATCGCGGAAACGCCTGAACCAACCTGCCCGACCGCTAGCTCGCGGCCACTCCACCAGCCCTAAAGTGACAGTGCACCCCAGTAACAGGCACCTTAGTAACAGTGATGGAAGTTCCAGGTGACGAGTTGCCACGCTAGGCCCGCGGTCGGGCCCGGTCAACGCGCTCGGCGGCGTGTCCGATTACCTGAAGCTCACCTACAGAGTGAGAGACAGCCAAATGTTCCGAGGGTGCCCGAGGCTGACGTGGATCCTCGAGAACTGGCGGCTGGTTGGGTCGTACTTCGGTTCAGTGGGCACGATCAGCCGGCGAGCCACCACTGATCAGGGCGCGCTTCCCGATCCGCCGGGCGATCCCTCGTTGCCTTCGCCCTCTTCGGAGTCGAAGTCCTCGGCACTGACCTGCTCGAGGAACTCACGGAATCGCTCGACCTCCTCTTCCTCCTCCTCGGCCATCTCCGTGGCCGCCTCGTCCATCACGGCGTCGGCCACATAGATGCGCGACTCGGTCCGGAGCGCGAGCGCGATGGCGTCGGAGGGCCTGGCGGAGACGACGGTCCCCGAGGAGAACACCAGGTCGGCGTAGAACGTGCTCTGTTCGATCTTGGTGATGTTCACCCGGAGGAGGACCTCACCCAGGGCTGTGATCACGTCCTTCATCAGGTCGTGGGTGAGTGGACGCGGCGACGCGACCCCCTGCTGAGCGAAGGCGATCGCGCTCGCCTCGACCGGCCCGATGAAGATGTGCAGGACCCGCTCGCCCGACAGTTCACGCAACAGCACAAGCGGACTGCTGGACGGCATCACGACGCGGACCCCGACGACCTCGACTTCCTGCACGGCGCTGAGCCTACCTGTGGGCCGGCACGCTCCGGACGGTTGGGGAGGCCCTCGATCCGGTCGCGTTCAGGGCGCATTTCCGACCCCGGCCAACCGATGACGGCCCGGCGTCAGCCCTCGAGGCCGGACTTCACCAGCAGGGCGTGCATGCGGACCGACAAAGCCGCGAGCTCCCTCAACGTCTCCCCCGCAGCCTCGGTGTTCCCGGTGCGGCGCAGTGGAATCAGCAGCTGCTCGAACATCCCGATCTCGCGGTCGGCTGCCATCTTGAACGCCCGCAGGTGCCGCGGCTGGAGGCCGTAGGTCGCCAGCCGCGCGGCGGTGGCCGCGATCGCCACCGCGACCTCGTCGTAGTGACCGCCCGCCGCCCGCGGCAGCAACCGGTACTCCTGCAGTTGACGCAGGGCGTCGAAGTCGAGACCGGCGGCCTCGCGCAGTTCGTCCTCGGTCAGGCGGACGTTGCCCTGCGGTGGGGCGAAGGCGGCCGCGTGGCCGAAGTCGCCGGCTCCCCTCGCGGCCACCTCTTCGGCGCGCTGGGCGCCCGGCGACGAGCCGGAGTCCACGCCACCCTGGGTCCGGCCGGGCGGCGCCACGCCGCGGTCGAGGTCTGCCAACTGGTCCTTGATCACCTTCAGCGGGAGGTACTGGTCGCGCTGGGCCCGCAGCACGAACCGGAGCCGCTCGACGTCGGTCTCGGAGAACCGGCGATAGCCCGACGGTGCGCGGTCCGGCTCGACGAGGCCCTCGCTCTCGAGGAACCGGATCTTGGAGATGCTGATGTCGGGGAACTCGTCGCGCAGTCGACGCAGTACCTGGCCGATCGCCAGCACAGCGACAGTGCCCGGCCGCTCGGGGCCGTCGGTCACGGTTGCTGGAATCCGGCCCGCGCCACGCGGTAGACGAGCCGGAACTTGCCGATCTGGACCTCGTCGGCGTCGTGCAGTGCGATCTCGTCGATGCGGTCCTTGTTGACGTACGTCCCGTTGAGCGAGCCGACATCGCGCACGACGTAGCCCGCGGGCATCCGGACGAACTCGGCATGCCGACGCGAGACGGTGATGTCGTCGAGGAAGATGTCGGAGTCGGCGTGCCGGCCCGCGGTGACCGCTTCGGTGTCGAGCAGATAGCGACCGCCTGAGTCAGGCCCCGTCTGCACCACCAGGATGGCTGTGCCGGCCCGCAATGCAGCCACGGTTGCGTCGTCGATCGGCGATGCCTCGTCGTGGGCCTCTTCGCCATCGCCCCGCGTGACGGCGATCGTCGAAGTCTCCTCCGACCCGGCGTCGGCCACCGGTGTACCGCACTGGGAGCAGAACCTGGCTCCGGACTCGAGCTCGTTGCCGCACGAGCTGCACTTGGCCATGGCGGGTGCTCCTCCTGATGTGGGCCAACGTGCAACGTCGGTGTGTCGATGTCACCGTCGGCCGGTCGATTCGTCGGCAGTGTAGTGCCCGTGACCCCCGATCCACGCGGTCACAGACCGCCCGTGCCGGGTTGCTGTCGAGGTTGATGAGTGTCGCGTTTCGGCGCTCTGAGAGATGGAGACGACTGTCCGGGCTACTGCTGTTTGACGATGCCCTGGTAGGTCTCGGCGTCCAGCAGCGATGCCGCCTCCTCGTCGGTGTCGGCCTCGATGTCGAGCAGCCACCCTTCGCCGTAAGGGTCGGCGTTCACGACTTCGGGACTGTCGCCCAGGGCCTCGTTGCGCGCCACCACGGTCCCGGTGATCGGGGCGTACAGCTCGCTGACGCTCTTGGTCGACTCGAGCTCACCGCACGGATCGCCCGAGGTCACCTGGTCGCCGACCGCCGGCAGGTCGACGTAGACGATGTCGCCGAGCGCCTCCTGCGCGAAGTCGGTGATCCCGATCCGGAATCGTGCGCCGGACTCCGCCGGGAGTTGCTGCACCCATTCGTGCTCTGCTGTGTACATCAGATCGGCGGGGTACAAGACATCCACGTCGAACGTGCCCTCGTTCCTTGCGTTCAGATGGTCGAGACGAGCTCTGGCTTCAGTGCTTCTGGAGACTCCGGTATCTCTGGAGGCTCCGGTGTTCTGGAGACTGCCGTGCTGACCTGGGTAGCGCCGCACCAGCACTACGGCGAACACCCGGGAGTGAGCACGCTACGTCAGTTGTCCGGCTCACGGTGACCCGTCTGCCTTGGCATGGGCAGGGGCATCAGCTGGTGCGAGCGACGACACCTCGACCCGGTCCTGGTGGCTCACGGTGACCAGTCCGCCCTGCTGCTTCACCTCGTCCTCGACTCCGCCCGGTATCCGCATGGCGGTCTCGAGCGTCGACGGGTCGCCGATCACGTCGATGTCGTAGGGGCCGGCAAGGCGTACCCCGTCCACGACGACGCCGCCCCTCGCACCGCCCTCGACGAAGGAGGTACTGGCGGTGATCCGGACCTTGTCGTTGATCTCCAGCGCCTCGGCACCCGCATCACGGAGCTCTTGCACGGTGTTGAGGAGCAGCGCGGACGTGAGCGCACCGCTGACGTTCTCGATGTAGAGCTGGATGCCAGGGCCGGTCGCCTTCACCGTGCCCGCCAGGATTCCCAGGGAGTCGGCGCGCTTCTGCGCCTGCTCGGTGGCGGCCCGACTGGAGTCGGCGCCCGACTCCAGCTGCCGCTTCTCCGCTTCGAGTTGGGCGACCTCGTCCTGGAGCCGGCTACTGCGCTGGCCGAGCCCGTCGAGGATCTGGATCAGCTGCGGCCGGGTCGCGGTCAGGTAGTTGTCGTCGGTCGCCTGCACCTGCAGCTGCAGGACGGTCATGAACCCGAGCATGCCCAGGATCGCCCCGGCCGCGATCTGCGACCGTCCAGACCGTCGCAGCATCGCCCGCTTCAGCCGGGCCCACGACACCCTGGTGGACAGCGCGTACGGCCGCCTGCCTGCCCGCGCGCGCTCTGCTGCTGCCGGCTGCTCCACCGGGTCGGTATCCGACGCGGTGCCCATGGGATCAGGCTGGGTGGGCTCATCGGGACCGGGGCCTTCAGGTCTCACCGCTACCCCCGGAACAGCTGTCGCCTGACCGCGGCGACGTTGGTGAAGATCCGGATACCGAACACGACCACCACACCGGTGGACAGCTGGGCACCGACGCCCAGCTGGTCACCGATGAAGACGATCATCGCGGCGACGAGGACATTGCCAAGGAACGAGACCACGAACACACGGTCGTCGAAGACACCCTGGAGCAGGGCGCGCAGCGCGCCGAAGACGGCGTCGAGTGCGGCGACCACCGCGATCGGCAGGTAGGGCTGGAGCCACAGGGGCACGTCGGGATGCAGGAGCAGGCCGGCGACGACACCGACGACGAGACCGATAGCTGGGATCACGGTGCGGAGTCCTCCCCGCTGCCGGCGGCCGGCTCGGCGAACCGGAGGGCGGTCACGTTGTCACCTGGGATCGTCAGCGACTTCCTACCGTCGACGGAGTACACGACGTCGTGACTGGAGGACAGGTTGAGCATCCACAGCCCTCCGTCGCTCTCGGCGTACCTGCCTGCCAGTGTCTTGGGATCACCGATGGCCGAGACGACGTAGGGCCTGGCCAGCGGGCGGTAGTCCACCGTAATCGCCTGACCCGCCGACCTGATCGCCGTCGTCGCGGTGAGCCGCTGGCCGTTGATCGACACGGCCTCGGCGCCGGCCGCCCACAGGCCGTTGACGAGATGCTGCAGATCGATGTCGAGAACGCGGCTGGCCGGGTCGGCCCCGGTCACCTTCCCCGGCGGCGCGTCGTCGACCGAGATCACGAGTCCAGGTCCGGTGACCGCCACCGCACCGGTCAGGACCTCGAGGCGGGCGATCCGGTCGGCGAGGGCCTGATCCCCCGCGACCAGCTGCCCGGCCCGGAGCCGGCCGACCTCGTCGGTCAGGACGCCGCTCTGCCGGGCCAGCGCGTCGGACTGAGCCGTCTCCGCCCGGACCCGTTCGACCAGGGCCGCCTGTTCGGCGGCCAGCTCCGGCCGCTCCTCCTGGCTCTGCACGATCGCGATCGTGCCGACCAGACCCACCGCCAGCAGCGCGACCGCGTACCCGGCCCGGGCCAGCCACGCAGGTCGGGCCGGAGTGGGCGTCGAGCGTGCCGACGCCGCCCGGAGCGCGGCGCGCTGGCCGTAGTCGTCGACAACGATGGCCGTGAGGAGCACCTGCAGGATCGAGGCCGTGTCGTCGTAGCCGGGACTGTGATCGACGTCGTCGCCACGCCGGCGTCCGGGGCCGTACGCGGTGGTGCGCTGTGCATCTCCCGGGGCGCCGGTCACCGCGGTGTCCCGTCCGACACTTCACCAGGCGGCTGGTTGGGCTTCGTGCCTTCCGCCGCCGTGGTCGCCCCCTCGTCATCGCCTGTCGACGATGCCTGGTCGTCGTCTTGTGCAGCCTGCGCTGCCGCGAGCCGCCGTTCACGTCCGGCCTCTCGGAGCAGCGCGTGCGCCTGGAGGATGTAGAGCACGGCTCCCCACCAGTACAGGAGGATGCCCCACCAGCCGAAGGCCCACCCGAGCGCCTTTGCCGCGTCGTGGATCTTGCCGTCGCCGTCGCCGAGGAACAGCAAGGGCAGCGCATACAGCAGGGCGAATGTGGCGGCCTTGCCCACGAAGTGCACGGGCAGCGCCCCGAGCCCACGCACCCGCATCACCAGCAGCACGACGCCCATGACGACCTCGCGGCTCACGAGCACGAACACCAGCCACCACGGGATGATGTCGCGGATCGCCAGTGCGATCACCGCCGCGGCGATGTAGGCCCGATCGGCCAACGGATCGAGGATCGCCCCATAGGACGACAGCTGGCCGGTTGCCCGCGCGATCTTGCCGTCGAGGTAGTCCGTCAGCGCCGAGACCGCGAGAACGAGCAGCGCCCAACCGTCGGCCTCCGGCCCGAGAACCAACCACAGGAACAACGGCACGCCGAGCAGCCTGAGCATGCTCAGGGCATTGGGAATCGTCCAGACCCGGTTGGGAAGCGGCTGGACGTCGGTCACTCTCCGAGGCTATCCGTGCCCAGCCCGCGACGCCGGTACGCCGCCGAGTGTCTCGCCGAGGACCTCGGACATCCCGTCCCATTCCCGCCAGATGTCGACCATGACCTCGGTCCGGATCGCGTCGTGCCCACGCCGCTTCAGCCTGAAGTAGATCGCGTAACGGATGTTCGGCCCGGTGTTGGGCGCGATGCCGTGCCCGATCTGATAGTGCGAGAACACCGCATCGCCGGCGCGCGGCTTCACCTGGACAGGCTCCGGGAGCTCCACCGGCGGCATGCCGCGCAGCAACGCCTCGGCACCCTCAGCCTCGAAGTAGTCCGCATAGATGCGGTGGCTGCCCGGCCAGACGGTGAAGTTCCCCCAGTTGTCGTTGGGAACGTCGGAGAGGTACACGCCCACGAGCGCGGTGAAGTTGTAGATCTGTCCCTCGGGGACACCGTTGAGCGGCGTGTACATGCCGTCGATGTGCGGATGGACCGGGCCTGGCGGATTGGTAGCCGGGAACCTCAGAGCGATCTGGGCGTAGTCGACCGGTTCCAGCTCACCGGCGCCGATCGCCGACTCGGCCAGCTGCCAGAGCGGAGTCTCGGTGAGCAACGAGATGATCTCTGGCGCTCCGGTGATCTCCCGGCAGTAGCTCTGCGCCCGGAGCGTGGGCAGCTCATCTGGCGCCATCCCCTTCTCCCCGAGGGAGGCGTTGATGATCCGCAACGCGGCCGCCACCTTGTCCCGCGGGACAACCTGCTCGACGAGTACGAACCCGTCGTCGCGGATCGATTCCTTCTGCTCACTGCTGAGATGTGCGCGGTGGTCGCCGGTCATGCTCCGACGCTAGGCCGGTGCGTCGGGACAGCGCAGGCGGTTACGGCCGGTGGACGCGTACTGGCCGTCACCGGCCCACGACCAGGGGCTCGTCCCGCCGGATCGCTCGGCCAGGCGCCGGTGTGCACGCCGGTAGCCGGAAACCCGGCGCTCAAGAGAGCTAACCGGCGCTTGACCAGCCCTTGCGGCGGAGGATGTCCGTCCGTGCACAGAAGAGCGTCCTACTGGACGACGCCGCCCCAGACCGCGGACGAGCCCGCGTCGCCGGTCAGCACGGTGAAGCCGATGAGCACGACCGCACCCGCGACGAGCAGCACACCACCCACCACGTTGGCGCTGGTTGGCGTGGACTCACGGCGCCGGAGCGCTGCCGGCAGCACGAGACAGACGATCACCACCAGGACCAGCCAGCCCCAGGTCACGTAGACCAGGCGGCCGGCGAGCTCGATGTGCCGCTCGAGATCACCGCTGGGCGGCTGTCCGGCGGTGACCAGCGACTCGAGGTACTCGCCGCTCTCCCTGGCGACGAATGCCGCGCCGGCGGTGACAGCAGCACCCAGGACCACGAGCCAGCGCAACCAGCTACGCCAGCGCGGTACCAACGCGTATGCAATCGCGCCGAGGGCGCTGAGCGGACCGATGACCACCACCGCGTGCACGACCAGCGGGTGGAGCGGCAGCCCCGACACCGTCTCGAACATTCAGATCACCCATCCTCTTGCCGATGCTGTCGGTTCCCGTCGGCGTACCCGGTCCCTGCTAGGACGACGGATGCCGGATGTCCGTTCACCAGAATCGGGATCGACTGCGCTTTCGGCAGGCCAACGACCGAAAGTGCCTCGAGAAAGGCCGATTCGAGACGGCGTGACACCAGCAGGACCAGGCGGCCGCGCCCAGGATGCAGGACCCGGGCCAAGGATCTCGTCAACGCGCGGGCGAAGTCCTCCGGCGATCCGGGCAGCGGCTCGTGCTCGCCCCACGGCGGGTCGGTGACGATGGCGTCGACCGAGCCGGTGGCCACCGACGACAGGTCGGCGGCGTCCTCGGCAGTCAGCACCACCCCGCCTCGCCGAAGCTCCGTCGGCAGGTCCGCACGCAGCCGCTCGAGGGCGAGATCGTTGTAGGCGACCCGGCGTGCCGGCGTCGTGAGACGTGCCGCGACCAGCGATCCGCTCCCTCCCATCGGGTCGAGGAAACTGTCGCCCGCATGCGGTCGCGACGCCCGGACCAGCAACGCCGCGAGTTCCGCGCCGAGGCTCCCCCGGGCCGGCGCGGGCCGCCGCGGCTGACGCAGGCGCAGGGCGAACAGCACGCGGTCCAGGCCGCGCCGGCCGATCAACCACAGCTCCTCGCCCGAGCCACGGGTCTGGACGCGGCCGCCCGTGCGCCGAACCAGCTCACGCTCCAGGCCGGTGCGAGCACCGCGCCCGAAGGCGGTGAGTTGTCCGTCGAGCGTGGCCATCACCCGGAACGGAGCCTTTCGAGGAACTGCTGCGACGAGCCCCGCCTGTCGTCGCACGAGGTCGGTCACGGCGTTGACCGCGCGGTCGAGCGTCGAGGCCGGGTCGCGGCCCACCCGCGGGACGTCGGTCAGAACGAGATAGCTGTTCTTCAGGTACGGCAAGGCGCTCAGCACGTCTGGTGGCGCCGTCGTCGAGACCTGCAGGGCGGAGTCGTCGGCGTGGACGACCTCCGCGCCACCGAGGTCGTCGTCGAGGCTTCTTCGCACGAGGTCGCCGAGGCCGGCTGGGAACTGCACCAGATAGCGGCGCGACTCCGAGGCTTGGCGTCGCGCGGTCACGAGGGCGGAGCATGCTCGCTGCCCGGTAGCGGTGCAAGGTCTGACGCAGGCGCCAAGTGCCGCGCGTAGGTTGACCGCTGCCCGTGGCGGGCCGGCTCCTTCTGCCAACTTGATGAACGTCCTCCTGCCAACCTGGTGAACGGCGAGTCCTTCGGGAGGTGTTTCCCTGTGGAGATCGGTCAGACGCCGCAGGTCGCGACCCGGACGAGACGATCGTCGACGGACCGGTGACCACCTGCTACCTGGGCGTCGATGTCGGGACGTCGTCATCCAAGGGCGTGTTGGTCGACTCGGCGGGGCGCGTGCTGGGCAGGGCACGGCGCACGCACGCGGTGGTCCATCCGCAACCTGCCTGGGCGGAGATGCCCGCCCGCGTGTGGTGGGACGACGCGACCGACCTCATCCGCGAACTCCTCGGCCAGGCACCGGGTCCGGTCGGCGCGGTGGGAGTCAGCGGGATGGGCCCCTGCCTGCTGGTCACCGATGCCGAGGGCACGCCCCTCCGGGACCCGATCCTCTACGGCAACGACACCCGCGCCACTACCCAGATCCAGCGGTTGACAGCAGACCTCGGCGCCGACGAGATCCTGAACCGGACCGGATCACCCCTCACCAGCCAGGCCGTCGGGCCCAAGATCGCGTGGATCATCGAGAACGAGCCACAGGTGGCCGGAGCGATGCGGCGCTTCTTCATGACGAACTCCTGGCTGGCGCACCGCCTGACTGGCGAGTACGTGCTCGACCACCTGAGCGCGAGCCAGGCGGGGCCGCTCTACGACATCGACGCACTCGGCTGGTACCAGCCGTGGGTCGACATCGTCGCCCCACGCCTCGAACTCCCCCGGCTGCGCTGGCCTGGAGACGTCGCCGGACTGGTCACTTCGGAGGCGGCCGCGACGACCGGCCTGACCGCCGGCACCCCCGTGATCACCGGGACGATCGACGCGTGGTCGGAGGCCGTGAGCGTGGGCGCCCAGAGTCCTGGCGACCTGATGCTGATGTACGGCACCACCATGTTCCTGCTCGCGACCACCGCGTCCAAGATGACGTCACCGCTGTTGTGGGGAACGGTCGGCGCTCGTCCGCAGACCCGCTGCCTTGCCGCCGGGATGGCGACCTCCGGCGCCGTCACCGGCTGGCTCCGCGACCTGTTCGCAAGTCCCGACTTCGCCACCCTGTTGTCCGAAGCGACTCAGTCGCCCCCAGGCTCGAAGGGCCTCGTCCTCCTCCCGTACCTGGCCGGCGAACGCACCCCGCTGTTCGATGCCGACGCCCGTGGCCTGCTCGTCGGGATGACGCTGGCCCACGGCCGTGGCGACCTGTACCGGGCTGCGTTGGAGGCGACCGCCTACGGGGTCCGCCACAACCTCGAGGTGATGCAGGGAGCCGGCGCCGAGATCACCCGTGTCGTCGCGGTGGGAGGCGGCAGCGAGGGTGCCTTGTGGACGCGCATCGTCAGCGACGTCGCCGGGCTCGTGCAGGAACTGCCGACCCACACCGTCGGCGCGAGCTATGGCGCCGCGTTCCTCGCCGCCGCCAGCCAGGAGGCCGTCGCTATCGAGGACTGGAACCCCAAGTCCGGCGAGGTGCGACCCAGCGACCAGCATCGTCAGCGCTACGACGCCCTCTACTCGGTCTACCGGGACCTCTACCCCGCCACCGTCGATGCCATGCACACACTGGCGGCAATTCAGAGGGACCCACGCACCGGTTGAGCCACCGTTCACCGGCATCTGGTCTAGTCGCCGTTTAGGCCTTACCGTCTGCAGATGAAGATCTCCGATGTCGTGCGGCACAAGGGTGACAACGTTGTCACGGTCAAGCCCGGCGACTCCGTCGAGGCCATGCTGGAAGTCCTGGCTGAGCACAGGATCGGTGCGGTGGTCGTGTCCGCCGACGGGTCGTCCATCGACGGCATCGTGAGCGAACGCGACGTGGTGCGCCAGCTCGTCAGCGCGGGGCGCGACATGCTGGGTCGGGCGGTGTCCGACATCATGACCACCGAGGTGCACACGGCCGGGCTCGACGACGATCTCGTCGACATCGCGACCTCCATGACCAACGGGCGATTCCGGCACATGCCGGTGGTGGTCGGCGGTCGGTTGCGCGGCATCGTCAGCCTGGGCGACGTGGTGAAGCACCGACTCGAGGAGATCCAGGCCGAGCGCGACCAGTTGATCAAGTACATCCAGCAGTAGGTGTCCACCAGGGCCTCCGTGGACCTCAGGTCTCCGGGTCGGGCTCCGGCGCGCTCTCGCCGCTGTCGCGTTCGTCGCGATCGGCCCACTCGAGCAACGGCGCGAGCGAGAACACCGCGTCGTCGATCCCGTCATGCAGGTCACCGAGTTCGGCGAACCGGGCCGGCATGGTGCGGATGGTGAGCTCGTCCGGCATCACGTCATCGACCTCGTCCCAGCGGATCGGTGCCGACACCGTGCCAGAAGGATTGCCGCGCACGCTGTACGCGGCCGCGATCGTGTGGTCGCGAGCGTTCTGGTTGTAGTCGACGAACAGCGAGCCCGGATCGCGATCCTTGCGCCACCAGGTCGTAGTGACGTCGCCGGGCATCCGCCGCTCAACCTCGCGGGCGAACGCCCATGCCGCCCGCCGGACGTCGGAGAACCCGTACTCGGGCTCGATGCGCACGTACACGTGCATGCCGTGCCCGCCGCTGGTCTTCGGCCAGCCGACTGCGCCCAGCTCGTCGAGGATCTCGTGAGACACGTTGGCGGCTTTTCGCACGGTGTCGAATCCGCAGTCCGGCATGGGATCGAGGTCGATCCGCCACTCGTCGGGCTTCTCCGTGTCCGCCCGGCGCGAGTTCCAGGGATGGAACTCGACTGTCGACATCTGCACCGCCCAGATCACGCTGCCGAGTTCGGTGACACACAGTTCGTCGGCGGTACGGCCGTAGCGCGGGAACCAGACTCGCACGGTCTCGACCCAGGGCGGTGCGCCATGCGGCAGCCGCTTCTGGTGCACCTTCTCGCCGTCGACGCCGTCGGGAAACCGGTGCAGCATGCAGGGCCGTTCCCGCAGCGAGCGGACGATGCCCTCACCTACCGAGAGGTAGTAGTTGGCGAGGTCGAGCTTGGTCTCGCCGTTCTCGGAGAAGTAGACCCGGCCGGGGTTGGAGAGACGGACGGTGCGGTCGCCGACCTCGAGTTCGATCGCGGGTGTTGTCGGCTTCTTGGACGCCATGCCTCAGCCTCGCACGGACGCCGGTCAGGTCCAGCGACCGACAGCCCACTTCTCCACTCGTCCGAGGATCGCGTCGGTGATCTTGCCGAAGACCGCCAGCAGCACGATGGCGAGCAGCAGCCGGTCCGTGCGCCCGTTGTTCTGCGAGTCCACGAGCAGGAACCCCAGCCCCATCGACGAAGCCAGCAACTCCGCCGCCACGAGGAACAGCCACGCCTGCGCCAGGGCGAGTCGCAGCCCGGAGGCCACCGAGGGCAGGACGGCCGGTAGCTGCACGGTCGTGAGCAGTCGCACCGGCGGCAGCCCGAAGGCGCGGCCGGCCTCGACGAGATGCCGGTCCACGTGCCGGAGTGCTGTGGCGACGGTCGTGTACACGGGGAAGAAGGCGCCGATCGCGATCAGCGTCACCTTGGAGTTCTCACCGATGCCAATCCACAGCAGGAGCAGTGGCACCCAGGCCAGCGAGGGCACGGCGCGGAAGGCGCCGATGGTGGGGGCGAACAGCACGGAGCTCAGTCGAGACAGCCCGATCAACGCTCCAGCGGCTAGACCGAGGACAGCTCCGATCAGGAACCCCAGCAGCACGCGCTGAACGGAGATGCCGATGTGGATCCACAAGTCTCCGCTCTTGGCGAGATCCCATCCCGCGGAGAGCACGTCCGCCGGTGGCGGCAACTGGACGCTGGAGAACCAGCCGGCCGACGAGGCCAGTTGCCACAGTCCCAGCAGCAACAGCGGAACGATCAACGACAGCAAGGGATAGAGGCGACTCGGCCGCGTGTTGTTGCCTGCCGATCCGGCTCGATGACGGCGACGTCCGCCGCTGTCGCCGACGTGTCGCTGGGTGAGCTGGTCATGTCGTACTGATCGCAGAAGGATCAGCGTTCTTCGCAAGGGAATCGTCGAAGAGGCTCGCGAGTGCAGTGGATACGTCCTCCTCGCTCTTGACATCGCCCGAGTCGACCAGGATGCCGCTGACGACTTCCAGCACCTTGCGCTGCGCCTCGCCCGGGACCGGGTCGACGTCGAGGTTCGTGCGGCCGATCACCTTGGTCGCGGTTGCCTCGTCGATCGCCGCCACCTTGGCCAGGATCGCCGCGGTCTCGTCGGTGTTCTCCTGCGCCCATGCCCTGGCCGCCTCGTAGGCGTTGACAACGGTTTGCGCGAGCTGGGGCTGGTTGGACAGGAAATCCTCGGTGGCATTGAGGAATCCGTAGGTGTTGAACTCAACCCGCCGGAAGAACAGCGTGTCGCCCGCCTGCTCCGCAGCCGCCATGATCGGGTCGAGACCGGCCCAGGCATCCACCGACTTGCTGTCGAGGGCGGCCCGGCCGTCGGGGTGCTGGAGGTTCTGGATGGTGATGTCACTCGGCTTCAGGCCGGCGGTCGCCAACGACTGCAGGAGGAAGAAGTAGGGGTCGGTGCCCTTGGTCGCGGCCACCGACTTGCCACGGAGGTCGGCAACGCTGGTGATACCGGTGTCCGGCCGCGTGACCAGCCGCGCCCGGATCGTGGACTCGCCGTGTCAGTCTCTGGTCACGCGGGACTGGGCGCCCCAGCTTCGAGCGCGGCCAGGAGATCGGTGTAGGCCCGGCCGATATCTCCCGTTTTCGTCGCTAGGACAACGGCTCGCGGCCGTTGCGGCAGCACCGCCACCAGAGTGTCGAAGAATCGGCCGACGGCATCGGGATCGTCGGCGATGGCCCGCGCCGCGTCGACGTGCGCCGCCTCTGCGGCGGCCCTCGTCCGCTCCTCGAAGCGGCGCAGCGTGTTCTCCCGGGTGTCCAGCAACACGATCTCGTGGAACTCGGCGCCAGCGGCCTCGGCCACCTGCTCGATCTGCTGGAGGAAGCCCACCTGTCCCACGAGTTGCGGGATCACCACGTCGTAGCCGCGTTCGAGGTGGGTCAGCGCGGCCGCCAGCGCGATCCCCCGCGCGGCCAGCCCCGCCTCCCCCGGCGTTTGCTGCCACCCGCCCAGCAGATCCCTGATCCGATCGATGTCGAGATTCAGGGCGAGCGGATGGTCCGCGACGTAGAGCCGGGCAAGCGTGGACTTCCCGGCAGCCGGCGGTCCATTGAGGATGACAAGGCGGGGCATCTAGCGAAGGTAACCAGACCGGATCGAAATCCGGATGCCGCCAACGCCCCACTCCCCTACCGTTGTGCCATGAACACTGTTACCACAAAGGAGATCCGCCGTCCGGACGACGACGAGCTGCTGGGCCTGCTCTTCGAGTCCGGCGATCAGTGGATCCCGGCCACGGTGTTCGGCGGAGTGCTCGCACCCGCAACGTCGCTGCACCGGGCGGAGGGCATCGTCCGTGCGGAAGGACTCTCATCGCTGGCGGAGAGCTGGTGGCTGCGGCACGACGGTCGCGCCTGGGAGGAGATCTGGTTCCTCGAGGTCCACACCGACCGTGTCCGGGTCAGCGACAACAACCCCAACTATGGAACCGTGTCCGCCCATTGGGTCACTGTCGGCGACGTCGAGCTGCAGAGACTGCGACCGGCCGATCTGGGCTGATGCCACGCTGACGGAGGCACAGGCACAGCTCCGCTGGGGCGAACGCCTACGAATGCGATGCGACGTCGCGGCGGGCGGCGACCCGCAGGAGTCGAACGGCCAGAGCGATCCGGCACGCGAACAGGACCAGAACCATCAGCCGCTGCCCAAGACCTGCATAGTCGTGCAACGGTGCGTCGTCAGCCATCACCAGGGCACCCATGACCATGAACCCAGCCATCGCAACGATCCCCGACGCCAGCGCGTATCGGCTGAGTCGACGCCACTCGGGATCGTGTGCGAGTCGGGGCGAGAGCACGATCAGCCCGACGGCACTGGCGACGAAGAAGGTGACCCCGCCCACCATGTGGCCCCCCGGATCGTAGGTGACGCCGGCGCTGTCCTCACGCAAAGGAAAGATGCCGGCGACCAGCGAGCCCACCCCGCTCACGAACAGGAGGCCGGGTCCAGCTTTACCAGTCCGGCCAGGCCGGACACCGATGTGCAGTCCAACCGCGAATGCGAACGTCAGCAGTCCGAACACGACGAAGTTGACCTGTTGGATCCACCCGTTCGGTCCCGCCTCCAGGGCGCTGACCACCTCGGCGATCGGGCTGTACTCCTCGATCCGGAACGCCTCCTGGATCAGGAAGCCCGCGGTGAACAGAAGTGGACCGATGATGCCCGCCCAAGCGAATGGAGCGATCCACCGCTGCTTGGGCTGTGCGGCGGCCGGCTCGGAATCGGTGCGTTCAACCTGCAGAGCGGTCCTTCTCATGGCGATCTCCTCCGGTGGCACCGCCTTGATCGGGTGCCGTCGAAATGACGCTAGGAAGGGCTGTGCGGTCGCGCTATCGGGAGTTCTCCCCATGCAATCAGTCCGTGCTGCATGGCGTACACGGCTGCCGCCGCACGGCTTGAGACCCCGATCTTGATGTACACGTTCTGCACATGTCGATCCGCGGTCTTGACCGAAATGCCCAGAGCCCGCGCTATCTGTTTGGTCTGGACTCCTCGGGCAAGCAGACCGATCACCTGTGTCTCGCGATCGGTGAGGCCACCCGGACGCGACATCCTGGGCACCCGCTGACCCGCGGCCTCCAGGACTGCAGCCACGCTCTCTGGGTCGAGGCGTCCCGCGTCGGCTTCGTGGGCCAATCGCCACGGCGGCCTGCTCGGGCGACAATGCCACCCGGTGCGGGCGTGGCTCGATCTTGGCGTGGTAGGCGTCAGCAGCGGCAAGGAGACGCGAGGCAGCCGGCAGAGACGGAGCATCAGTTCCGCGGTGGTAGCCCGATCCGTCCAGACGTTCGTGATGGGAGTTGGCGACCGGAACCAAAGTCGACAGGAAAGCCGACCTGCTGATCACCCGTTCCGAGTGATAGGGGTGCAGTCTGACCTGCTCCCACTCGTGGGCGGTGAGTTGACCGGGTTTCTGCCAGACGTCACACGGGATCGCGACCCGGCCGATGTCGTGGACGAGAGCTGCCCGGCGGACCGTCGTGACGTCGACGTCGCGGAAGCCCCGATGCCGCGCAGCCGCGGCGGCGAGCTCCGCCACCCCCGTCGAGTGCCCGACCAGATAGGGCGACTGGAGATCGGCGAAGTCCGCCATGGCAGCAAGCGCCTCGTCGATGGCGGACTCACGCAACGTGAGATAAGGAAGCGGTTCAGCGGAAAGCGTCGAGTCCCAGACAGAAGGGCTCTCGAGCCGCAGCACGTCAGTGACGTTGTCGGCCAGGTAGTGAGCGATGTCGGGATCGAAGGCGTGACCCGCCCGCGCACGCACGACACTGGCGGCTCGTTGCTCGCCGCCGATGAGACCCTGCATGGCTGCGTCACGACTGACATGGATGATTCGCAAGGCCAGGGGAATCTCGTCCCCTCGAAGGCCTGATGGCTCGCCCTTGCCGTCCCACCGCTCGGTGAGACTCTCGAACAGATCCCGTGTGGTGCTTGGGATGCCGAGCCTTGCACTCAGCATCTGCGCTACCTGGCAGAGGGCCGTCAGGTGCTCCCGATGCCCACGCAGAGCCCGAGGCAGTCTGCCGGCCACCTGAAGAGCACGGACGGGCGCCGAACTCTCTGTGGAGGACAGCGCTCGAACGATGCCGCGGAATGTCTCGGCTCTCGATCCGAACATGACCGGGGTGAAATGTTCAGCCAGGCCACCGGGGACGAACAGGTCGGCGGTGACTTCCGCGTCAGCCGTGCACCCGACGTAGAACAGCAGACACCCGTAGTAGGTCTGCGTCGCCGTTTCCCGATCGACTCCCATGTGCTCGGCAAGTCGCATCGCCACCAGCGTGGCCTGCAGTCCATGCTCGAACGGCAGGCCCATGCCGAGATCCGTGGCGAGGCAGAGGGCCGAAATGACCTCGGCCGTACGCACCTCGTCGAGGGCGGACGCGGAAGCATCAGCCATCACCGCACGGTACTCGTCTCGGCGCTCTCGATCAGTGTCGATGTCCTCGATTCTTCGCGAGCGCGCGGCTCGACCGCCGCCTATCTCCCTTTCCGAGAACGGCAATCCCGGAAAGGTGGCTGAGTAACGCCTCTCACGATGCCCGCTTCATCCAGAGCCGTCGTGTTGTCTGGCGTAGAGGTCGCGCAGCAACGCGACCTCGGCCCCGTGATGGGTCTGCTCGTCGAGCAGGATGCGCATGACCTCGCCGGCGGTCCGAGTTCCGCCCAGGTGGCTCGGGCGTTCGGCCAGCAGGTCGACATCCGTAGCTGCCGCGAGCCAGGTGGTGATCGGCTCCGTGCTCGCCCTCCAGTCGGCCATCACCTCGGCCGCAGTCCCGTGCACGGGCAGGTCGGGAAACGTCCGGACGCCAGGACCGAAGGCGTGCTCGAAGTAGATCAGGTTGTCACCGACGAGGTGGACGAGCCGCCAGCCGATCGTGGTCATCGGATGCGGCTCGGGCGGAGCGAAGTCGTACGGGTAGCTCCAGCCGCCGGGGTGGGACTCGTCTGGCACCAGATTCCAGGAGTCCGGGACAGGCTCCCAGAGCAACTCGCGGTCGCTGAGCCCGGCGCAGCGGCGGTCCAGTCGCGCTCCCGAGTCCAACCAGGAGCGCTGCAGCATGTCGACCGCGACGCGGTTCGGGCCAGTGTGCACAGCTGTATCGGGGGAACCAGTCACGGGCTCAGTGTGCACACGGCCCAAACCCGCCCGGGATGCGGCCGTCACGAAGTATTGCCTGGGCCGGGACCGAGGTGCAGCCTGTCCTGACGCCAGGCAGGCGGCGTGTCGGGACGTCGCCATACCGCGACTCCGGCGCACCCAGAGGAACGGACCATTCAGTGACGACGACGACCAATGACGCCAGCACGGACGGACCTACGGCCGAGCAGTTCGCCGACCGGATGCTCGCATCCGTGCTGGGGGCGTACGAGTGCCTCAGCGTGTATGTCGGGGACCGGCTGGGCTGGTATCGCTCGCTCGCGGCCGACGGGCCGGCGACTCCGACCGAGTTGGCCGAGCGCACCGGCACCCATGAGCGGTACGCCCGCGAGTGGCTCGAGCAGCAGGCCGTCGTGGGGATCCTCGCCACTGATCCCGCTGATGCGCAGCGCCGGTACACCTTGCCGGGCGGCGCGGCGGAAGTACTGACCGACGAGCGCAGCCTTGCCTACCTGGGACCGATGCCACGCCTGGTGGCGGGCCCCGGAGGTCAGTTGCCCGCGCTGCTCGAGGCCTTCCGCAAGGGTGGCGGCGTCAGTTGGGACGACCTCGGTGCCGATGGGCGGGAGTCGCAGGCCGATCTGAATCGGCCATGGTTCGCCGGCCCGTTGGCAGATGCCCTGTCGTCCTTGCCGGACGTGCATGACGTCCTGGCCCGGAAGGGAGCCCGGATCGCCGACGTCGGCTGCGGTGGCGGCTGGTCGTCCATCGGACTCGCCCGCGCGTACCCGGATGCCATCGTCGAAGGATTCGACGTCGACACCCCCTCGATCGACATGGCACGAGCCAATGCCGAAGCGGCCGGCCTGTCGGACCGGGTCAGTTTCCACGTCGCGGACGGGGCGACGCTGGCAGCGGACGACACCTTCGACGCCGCCTTCGCCTTCGAGTGCCTGCACGACATGTCGAACCCGGTCGAGGTCCTCGCCTCCATCCGGCGGGCCGTCAAGGGCGACGGCGTGGTCGTCGTGATGGACGAAGCCGTGGCCGAGGAGTTCACCGCTCCGGGCGATGACCTCGAGCGGCTCATGTACGGGTTCAGCCTCTTCATCTGTCTCCCCGACGGGATGTCGTCCGAGCCGTCCGCAGCCACGGGCACGGTGATGCGACCGGCCACGCTTGCTGCCTACGGCCGGCAGGCCGGGTTCGACCGGCTGGAGATCCTCCCGATCGACGACTTCGGGTTCTTCCGCTTCTACCGGCTGCACTGATTCACCGGGAGTACGCGTGCGAGATCGATCTCCAGATCGATCGACGTCACGCCGCTGAGCGTGTGGATCAGCCTCGATCCCGAACTGGCGTCAGATTCGGCACGGTCGGACGAGGACTCAGTCGTCGGCCACCCGGATGTTGAGCCCCACCTGCCACTTCGTCTTCCTTGGCTCGGAGCGCGGATCGGTGAGGTAGGCCTCGTACCGACAGGCGAAGTGATCGCCGGTCGGTCCGTCCCACCGATCCAGACGTGACGCCGTTGTCCCTGGCCCAGTCGAGGAGTGCGCCGTTGGCGCGTCGCGCGTGGTTGACGTAGGTGAGGCTCGCGTACCGACCTCCCGGCAGCACGCCCGCACGTACCCGATCGTCACCCTCCAATGGGTCCGTGGTGATGGCTCCCACTTCCAGGTCCATCGGGCCCTCCATGTCGATGACATGCAGGCGAAGGAACAGCGTCCCGGGGTCGACGGCGCTGTGGTCGTCGAGCCACGTGATGAGCTCGTTCATGAGCTCGTCCCGGGTGGCGAGCATGCCCCGAAACGGTGTGACCACTCGGATTCCGACGTAGGCGGTCTCGGGCTTTGTCACGATCGCCGGACCTTCGAGAATCTCCATGTGACCTCCCACGCTGCTTACTGAAGCTGGCGGCTGAAGCCGTTTCATGCGACGCAGAACTCGTTGCCTTCCGGGTCGGACATGACGATGCCGCCGATGTGGTCATCGTCGTAGTCCTCGCGGACGACGGTTGCGCCGGCCGTGACCAAGGCCTCGGTCTTCGCTCGGATGAGCTGGTCGCGCTCGGCCATGTTCCATGGCGGCTCGCCGGCGACCCGGATGTCGATGTGCATCCTGTTCTTGGCTGTCTTGCCCTCGGGCACTCGCAGAAAGCCGATGGCTGGTCCCGTGCCGTCCGGATCGATGATCGAGGCACCGTCGGGGTTGTCGTAGCCCGCTTCGGTGACGTATCCCAGCGCGAACGCCCAGAAGGCCGCGATCTCCTGCGGATCAGCCGCGTCGCAACCGAGGGTCCAGTGTGTCGCCATGGCGGCAAGGTACCGCCGGGCACTGCCGCCGCCGGACCCTGCCTCAGCGGATCCAGACCCGCAGCGGTCCGGTCTCCACGAACCCCACGGCCTTGGCAGCTTCCAGATCCGCGCCGACTTCGTAGCCCACCAGGTCGCGACCCGGAAACTCCCGACCGGCAATCGCAACCGTGTCCGACCACACCGTGGTGAGGTCCGACCCGTCTGAGATCGTGTTCGAGACCCCGACGACGTCACCGGTTTGGTGGAGGGCGAAGCCTGCATGCCCTGGTCTGGCTTGGAAGAAGTGCACGTTGCCGAGCTCCAGCAGGGCCGGCACGAAGACGTCGACATCATGTCCCTCGGACCACTGCCGCAAGTCATCCGCCGTGCGCGCTTCATGCCAGTCGAGTACAGCTGGCCTGGCGAATCCTCCAGCGGGGCGTCGGATCCAGGTCGCCTCGAAGAGAACGCGAAAGCCCAGGTGTCCCAGATCGAGATCAGCGAAGCTGTCCTTGACCGAACAGCCGCTGCCTTCGTCCACGGAAGGCAGGAGTGCGGTTGGGTTCACTCCACGGGCGAGAGTCACCGCATCGGGATAGCCATCCGGCGTGCGCTCGGTTGCCGTCCAGGCCTCCGCATCCCAGTGCGTCGGGAGCCCGAAGGTGGTGCAGACGGCGTCACACCACGCGGCGTTCGCAGCGGCAGCCACGGCTGCCTGGTCAGCCATCTGCCAGCTCACGGCGAATGGCGTCCAGATCGGTCTTGAGCGCCGCCAACCGGCGTGCACCGATGATGTCCTGCACGCGTTCTTCGATGTGCGGTACGAGTCCTTGGGCGATCGCGAAGACCTCTTGTCCCCGCGGTGTTGGCAGGACGAGCTTGGCTCGCCGATCCGACGGGTCTGGCACACGTGCGACGTAGTCATGAGCCTCGAGGTGACTCACGAGTTCCGCCATCGCCTGCTTGGTCATCTGCGCTCGCTCTGCCAGCTCGCTGACCCGCGTCCCGGTGTCGTCGAGGTATTGAAACACCGCGCTGTGCGCCGGGCGCACATCGCCGTGCCCGCTCTCCGCGAGCTTCACCAGGACGAGGTCGTTCAGGGCCACGAACGCCTCCCGCATGAGGACGGCGATGTTGGCCGGGCGCTGACGACCGGCGAGGGTCGGAATGCGTGTTGACATTAGACAGGCTCCCGGTCTATTTTCGGCACATGGACATGTTACCTGTCGAATCGAGATCCGCGGAACGCCTGCGTGCAGGCTCCGACGAGATCGCCATCCTGACCACCAGCGCCCAGACCGACGGCGCACTCTGCGCGGTCCAGGTCACCATGCAGCCCGGCGGAGGCCCGCCGGTGATGCATCGCCACGATCCGGGCGAGGTCTACCACGTGCTCGAAGGCGAATTCACCTTCTACATCGGTGACCCGAACGAGAGTGTGCGCCGGGTGACGGCGACCGCCGGCGGCGTCGTGCCGCTCGCCGGACGCACGCCCCACACCGTTCGCAACGAGTCCCATGCCCAGGCTGTTGCGTTCGTTGTGCATGCCCCCGGTCCGCCCATGGAGAACTTCCTCCGGGCCGCAGCGGCCCTGAGTGAGGAGGCCGCCCGCGACATGGATGCCGTGCTTGCGGTCGCCAGGGAGAACGGGGTCGAACTGCTCGGCCCGATCCCTGCGGCGGTCAGTACTGCCTGACCGACCGGCCTGCCGAATCGGCCGCGACTGTTGCCGCGGCCGGTTCTCAGCCGGTGAGTGCGCGAACGTTCTTGACGAGGCCTCGTAGCCGGAGGTAGGCCGCGGGACCGACGTACGCGAGTAGACGAGAGCGGCGGGCGTCCATGAGGTCGGAGACCTGCTGGGGCTCGAATTGCAGGTATCGCGGGACATTCTCGAACCAGCGAGCGCTGTTCACCGAGTCCCGCTGAGGTGCTGCCAGTGCGGCGATGCGCTTCGTCTCGTACTCCCCCAGTGCCGTCTCGACGTCTGCCGAGCTCTCGTCGAGGGCCTCTGCGAGACCGATGGCGTCCTGCAGCGCGAGTTTCGTCCCGGACCCGATCGAGAAGTGCGTCGTGTGGGCCGCATCGCCCATCAGCACGACGTTGCCGGTGTGCCACTTCTGGTTGCTCACGGTCGGATAGGTCAACCACGGCATGGCGTTGCCCTGGCGTGACTGCACCATCAGGTCGTGACCGTCGAGTTGCCCGGCGAAGACGTCCTTCAGGACGGCCAGGCACGAGTTCGCGTCGAGGTGGTCGAAGCCCAGACCGCGCCAGGTCTCGTCGGTGCACTCGACGATGAAGGTGCTCCGGTCCCCGCTGTAGCCGTAGGCGTGGCACCACACCCAGCCGGACTCCGTCTGGACGAACGCAAAGGTGAACGAGTCGAACTCCTTCGTGGTGCCGAGCCAGACGTAGCGGCTGCTCCCGATGGTCGTCTCTGATCCCAGGGCATCCCCGTGGGTAGTTCGGATGCGGCTGCCGGCCCCGTCACAGGCGACCACGAGGTCGACGTCAGATGGTGGCTGCGACGGGTCGAACTCGCGTCCGTACTCGATCTGCACGCCCTCCTGAAGGGCGGCACGCGACAGGATCTCGATCAAGGTGTGCCGGGAGAGGCTGTAGCCCGTCGCCTGCGGCTCCACCACGGGCGTGCCGTCCACACTCACCTCGACGCCATGCCACTGATAGGCAGCCGCAGTGATCTCCGCCGCCGTGTCCGGCGTGTAGAGGCGGAGGGACTCCAACAGGTCGTCCCAGAACACCACGCCCCAGCCGTGCGTGACCGCGGCCGGGTTGCGCTCCAACAGGGTGATGTCGTGGCCGGGGTCCCTCCGCTTCAGCAAGAGGGCGAAGTACAACCCAGCTGGCCCGCCACCGACGCAGACGATCTTCATGGTCCCCCGTGACGTGTTTCTCGTTGTTTGTCATTCGGTCGTAGACATCGTTTTCACGACTGTATTGCCGCGACAAATGACTCTCCGTACGTATTACATCTCTCACCGCGACGGCAGGATCGGAAAATGGAGTAAGAGCCTTCCGCACTGCTAGGGTCTCACCAAGTTGTCTGAAAAGTGGCGACGCTTCGTGAAAATCCTTGTTGCGGTCTGGAGTTCAAGGTATGGCCGAGCAAGGTCTGTCGCATAATCCCGCCCCGCTGACCGCGACGAATTCAGCAGGCCCCCTGAACCTTCGACTGGCCCGTGGGCAGTCCGAGTGGGACCTCTGCGCCTCGGACCCCGGAGCCACGGCCTTCCACGGCTGGGAGTGGCTGACGTGGGTGGCTCCGCTCCTCGGGTGCCGGTTCGTGCCGCTGGTCGTCCGCCAGGGCGCAAGCGTGATCGGCCTCGCACCCATGCTGACCCGCAGGCGGCTGGGCTTTTTCACCGCCAACGTCGTGCCGTTCCACCTCGGCCCCGTGGTCGCACCGGAGCACCTCGAGGAGACATCGACCCTGATCAGGCGCTGGGCGCGGCGGAACCGCGTTCTGTCACTCGAACTGGCCACGCACCCCACCGGCAGCGGACCGGTGGACGCGTTCGCGCGGGCCGGCCTGACGGAGTCTCCGGAAGAGACGTACCTGATCGACCTGAACGGCCGGCGCATCGACGTCGTGTGGAAGTCCCTTGGCAGTGACGCACGCGGCGCTGTCCGCCGGAGCGTGACGCGTGGGGTGACCGTCCGAACCTCCACGCCTGACGAACTGCGCAA
This sequence comes from uncultured Actinomycetota bacterium, assembly GCA_963724495.1. Taxonomy (GTDB): domain Bacteria; phylum Actinomycetota; class Actinomycetes; order Propionibacteriales; family DAIQRJ01; genus CAVRUZ01. The sequence continues at coordinate 760,533 of CAVRUZ010000002.1, forward strand.
CCTTCTCCCCACGATCCAGGACGACGTGCACGACATTCAGGCCAGCTACGCGGCCCGAGTCGGCGCACGGCTGGCCGAGGGAGAGCCACCCTTTCCCGTGCGGTGCGCGACGGCCCTCATCGAGGACCGGCCCGTGGGCATGTCCATCGCGGTGGGAGGGGCCAACGCTGCTGGCTGGCTCGGCGGTGTCTTGCGTGAAGAACAGCAGACCCAGGCCAACGCAGCCCTCATCTGGGATGCAGTCGAGTGGGCCCATGCGCAGGGGTACGACTGGCTGGACATGCTCGGCGCTCCGAATGCGGGCATCGCTGCCTACAAGCGCAAGTTCAAGCCGCAGGTCCTGTCCCACTCGGTGGCAACGTGGGTGGCCCCAGGCGTCGCGGCTGCCGTGAAAGTGAAGAGCAGGCTGCGCGGCGCCACCGCGTCGGCGCGCTCGGCGAAAGCACTGCCCGATCAGCGGTCCGGGGACTGATCTGGCGGAGCTGTCGGGATCCGCGCGCTCTCAAGATCCGGCAATCACCGAGAGCAATCTGTAGCCCGAACACACGCTCGAGCCGTCGCCATGCGCGGCTTCGATGATCCTTGCGCTCGCACCACTCATAGGGTGGGCCGGTGGAGTTCAGCGACTATGACCTTCGGCTGGCTGCCTATGCAGTGATCGTCGACGCAGCCGACCGAATCCTGTTGACCTGGTTCAACGGGGGACGCCGCAGCCGCCCGTCATGGTCACTGCCCGGCGGAGGGGTCGAGTACGCCGAGACCATCGAGGCCGCGATCGTGCGAGAGGTGCGCGAAGAGACGGGGTACTACGTGGATCTGGACGGGCCCTTGGTCACGTCCTCCTTCACCTCGGCGGACGGTCCGAGGCCGCCCCGGCCGTACAAGTCCGTACGGATCATCTACACGGCTCGCATCTGCGGCGGCACGCTTGGGACGTTGGAAGTGGGCGGCACCACCGATCGCGCCGTCTGGATGCCGATCGACCACATCCTCAACACTCAGCCACGTGCCGACATCATCGACATTGCCATCAACGCCTTGCGGAAAAGTGCTTCCGACCCCTCTGTTCCGTTGAGCTGAATCGTCATTTGGCCTGCGTTTTCGGGCCGCGTGTGAAATGTAGTGCATTCTCCCGTTGTGACTGGGCGAACGGGTTATTGCGCGTACCGTCAGAGACATGATCAATTCAGCGCCGCAGACCGATGGCCGGTCGCCATCGAATGCCGCTGGAAACTGCGGCGTGCTCCACTGCTCCAGCAAGGCGGGTTCGACCTGGGCCCTCCCTGTGCAACCGGCCGTCGAGTCCTGGCCGGTATGTGCACGGCACCGAGACGAGTTGGTCGCGGGTGGCCGCTGGGCGGCCAGGCGGGGTCGCTTTCCCACGTTCGGGCGCTGGATCCTGATGGGCGACGACCTCACCACCTGGCGACAGCCGAAGTCCTGAGGTCCATGAGGGCCGGCTTCGGCTGTCCTCGTAGACCGGCGACCGCCCATCCGGCCACACTCGCAAGCGTTGCGCGGCCCGGCTGGGTCACCGATCACGGCGGCCGTTGTCAGGTTATTGACGGGCTTTCGATTCGCCGTTCGGGTAGAACAAAAGTGAAGAAAAAGGATGAATTCAGAATAGCAATTATGCCGATCTTGACGAGAGTGCGCGACATTGCCGCGTTGACTTCCCGGTCAACGGCGTGTCTGTAACGAAACGCCCAAATCATATGCATTCGGACACAATCGGCATACCGTCGCATACATGACTCGTCGGATCCGCACAACAGTGCACCAGCCGACGCGCTCCGTTCGACCTCAGTGCATGGTGCTGGGCTGCGGCCTGGAAGGGCAGAACAGCTGGACCAGCAGCACAGCCTGGCGAGGCTGGCCGATGGAGTGGCTGGTGTGCCCAACCCACTCCGCCAAACTGCTCGCGGATCATGACTGGGAGCTCGTACACGGTCAGGCGCCCGGCTGGCATCCGTGGATCCTGATGGGTGACGACGTGGGCAGAGAGTCCTGCGACGTTGACGAGCCACTACTGACTGCGGGGGAAACGGCAAACGGCCGAGCCTCCACTACTCCCCTGTTCGCAAGCCAGCCGCGATGACGGCCTCGGATACGGAGGGTCCGCCGCTGGCAAGAGATCAGGTGGAAGAGACCTGCTGGCCCTGCGGGTCCACCGGCGACGACGGCCAACTCGAACGGCAACCGGGTTGGTGCTCCACCTGTGGCTTCTTCTTCGACCACTACGGCATGCAGATCTTCGAACCTTGGCTCACCTGCCCGGTGCACACCGAACTCCGCTCGATGTGCCCCCACCCGGCCACGCCCTAGTCGAGCCTACTCCACGGCCGAGAGGTCAGACGACCGTTGGTGGAGCGGGATGGATCGACTTCGGGTCCCACGAGGCGGGGACGGAGTGAACGTGCGACCGGCCGCACCTGCGGCACCGATAGGTGGCCACCGGGTTGAGCCACACGGGCTCCGCGGCGATCCGGTCACCGATGACGGTCATGTAACTCGAAGCCCGGTGATGACCAGGCTCCCAGCGCTCCAACTCGAGGTACTCGTCCGTCCCGCACCCGTAACACATCGGAGCCGTCGGCATCGGTGGTCCCCTCATCGCCCGCCGCGGCCGGCATCCTCGGAGAGAAGCAAACGCCGCGTCGGACCCCCATGCTTACCAGGCTTCCTGGGATGTCGTTAGTTCCGGCAACCTCGACCGTTGCGGCGAGCGCTGAGAGCCTCGCCGGACCGGTCACTTCAGATCCGGATGCGTCTTGGTCAGCCCCTTCGGTGCTCGAGCGGTCCATGACTCGACCAGCACTTCGCGCAGGGTCTCGCTGTCCAGCATGTCGAGCCAGGCCATGGTCGCGGGCACGTTGAAGCGGTGGTGGACCCAGAAGGTGTCCGGGTCCGCTTGGACGAACGCGTCCTGAATCCCCGTGTCTCGTACCCAGAACTGCAGGATGGTCCGTCGGCCTTCGACGCGCCGACGTAGGAACTGACGTCCGCGCACTTCGAATGCAGGGGAACCCTCATGCGCCGTCGACTGAGTTGCCTCGGGGAGGTGACTCGCGACCACCGCGACATCGTTCCAGGTCGCCATGTACTACCTCCTCTGGCAGAGACTCGAAGTGTCGCCGACGGCAGCGGCTGGCGATCGTCGAGGGCCGCGCGGTTCCCGTTCCTTTTGCCCATGTCGCAAAGGCCCGTTTAGTCCCCTTACGCCGTAGGCTGTGACAGGGGCCGTTTTGGGACCAGACCTGTGCGCGGCATGGCTCGGGCAGCGAGGAATCCCCAGTCGTAGGAGCGCTCGTGCCCACCCTGAGTTTGACCACAATGCGCCGGCACGCAGCCGCGCAGGGATTCCGCATCTGGAAGGTCCGCAAGAACTCCGTCTCCTACTGGGAGTACGGCCCCTACACGCTGATCTACGTCGGCATGAACGCCGTCGAGCTGCGCGGTGTCGGTGTGGAGGAGCTGGCCGCATTCCTGAAAAGGCCTGCCCAGCTTGAACAAGCGCTTCAGGACGAGGTGCCGCTAGCAGATCGAAGCGCTGTCTTGTGTTGATCGAAGATCATGGCGAGCGGCCTCACGCTGCAACTAGCCGTGCGGCTAGTCGCGCAGTGCTCGCGCTTGTTCCGCGAGGAAGTCGGTGGCGGATCGCGGTTCGATGCCGCGCTCTCGAAGCGGGGCGTCATCCCACGTTTGAGGCGACAGCTCCATTTGCACGCCCAACCCGAAGACCGAGGCGAGCGCCGGGTTGGGCTTGGCCAGGACTCGCATGGCGACCCGGGCCAGGAAGCGCGGCATGCCTCGGCGCTTCATCTTGCGACCCACGAGTTGCTCAGCCACGGCGATGGTCTCGTTGCGGCTGATCGACTCGGGGCCACCGAACTCGATCAGCGGCGGCGGAGTCGCCTCGACGGCGACGGCAGCGACCAGCGCAGCCACATCGTCGACACTGACCCACCGGGTTCTCGTGGCACCCTTTCCGATCACTGCCACCTTGCCCGCGCGCAGGTCGAAGCCGCCCGTCGCCGTGAGGTGGAGCTCCTGAAAGGCATCGGGCCGGACGATGGTCACCTGCATCGATGAGGCCCGTAGACGCCTCTCGGTGGCGATCTTGGCCCGCTCCAACGGAAAGTTCAGACCTGCCTCGACTCCCGCATACGACACGTAGACGAAGCGGGTGACACCGGCCTCCTCGGCGGCTGCGATCAAGGCACCCATGCCAAGCTCGTCGACCTCACGAATCGATGGGCCGCTCCCCGGCGGCCAGCCGTCGGCCGATTGCCGTCGCCGTGCAGACGACCATGTCGGCACCTGTGCAGGATGACCGCAGGCTCGCTGGGTCGGTCAGATCCCCTCGAACGACGTGAGCGCCCAGGGCCTCCAGATCCGAGGCGTCGGTCTGCGGACGGACCAGGCAGCGCACAGGCTCCTGGCGGCCTCGCAGCTCTCGTACGACGCGGCCGCCCAGGTCGCCGGTCGAACCGACCATGAGGATCATCGGGTCACCTCCGAATCAAGCTCGATGACGCATGTGAGCGCCCCGGTAGCTCAGTTACCCACATACAGGCAGAACGGGTGCCCGGCCGGGTCGAAAAGCACACGGACGTTGTCCTGTGGTTGATGATCGGCGACAACAGCGCCGAGTTCGACGGCGTGGGCGACGGCCACCTCGAGCTCACCCACCTCTACGTCGAGATGGAGCATCATCTGCTGGTGGCCGTCTCGCGCCGGCCAGACCGGCCGCACCCACTCCGCCGACGTCTGCGGCTGGAATGACATGTAGGCCTCGGAACCGCCGGGCACAGCCAGGACGAATTCGGTTGGCTTGTTCTTGAAGATCTCCCAGCCGAGCATCTCGGCGTAGAACAAGCCCAGAGCCTGCGGGTCCGGCGCATCCAGAACGACGCCCCACCAGTGTCCCGTGCTGGATCGTCCTCGAAGCATCGAGTGGGGCTCCTTCGCTGATGGAACACCGATGCTACGACGGTCCCTTGGAGCGGCCTCCGATCAGCTTTGGCCGTCTACCCGTCCGGACGAGACGAAGTCCCGCATCACGGAGGTCACCATCAAAGGGTCGGTCTTGTGCGCGAAGTGGGCATGGCCCTCGAGCAGATGAATCCGCCGGCGTACTCGTTCAGACAGCACCTGTGAGGTCATCCACGCATGCCGCTGGCCAACTGGGTTCGACCGGTCGATGATCTGCGTCAGCCGCAGGCTGAGGGACCGTCTGCGTCTGTGATAGCTCAACGGGGCCATGGACCACGGAAAGGCAGGCCAAGATGTCCGATCAGGCGATCACCTCTGATCTGGCCGGTGACCAGACACTGTCCGACCTGGACGACTCAGCGCGGCAGGACCGCTTCGAGGCTCTCCAGCAGCGAATGCAAGCGGTGTGGGACTCGTGGAACCTGGACTTGGACGACGAGTCGGTGGTGGTGGTGCCGTCGGTCACGATAGCCAGGACAGCGTCGGGTTCGGCCATCACCCAGGCCTTCGAAGAACGATTCCTGTTCCTGCTCCTTCTTCTGCGACAGCCACGGCTGCGCATGATCTACGTGACCTCGATGCCGGTCAATCCGCGCATCATCGAGTACTACCTGGCGCTGCTGCCCGGTGTCATTCCGAGCCACGCGTTGGCTCGACTGACGATGATCTCGACAGGCGACTCCACCGACCAGCCGCTCAGTCAGAAGCTCCTGGATCGCCCCCGGCTGCTCGCGGAGATCGCCGCACACATCCCGAACCGCTCGAGGTCTCACCTCATCCCCTACAACACCACGCCACTCGAGCGCGACCTCGCGTTGAGCCTCGGTATCCCCATGTACGGAAACGACCCGCGGCTCGCCGACCTTGGCAGCAAGACCGGGTGCCGTCGACTCTTCGCAGAGTGCGATGTCGTTCACCCCCTCGGCGCAGAGGACCTGCACAGCCTGGACGAGGTGACCGATGCGATCGGCGAGATGTTGTCGACCCGACCGTCGATCAGGCAGGTGATCGTCAAGACGAACGAAGGAGCCTCGGGATCCGGCAACGCACTCGTTGACCTGTCCGGGGTCGTCGACGTGCCCGAAGACGAGCGGCGCATGGCGATCGACAGCCGGGTCCGCGCGATGGAGTTCGAGCTGGAAGGTCTGAGCCTGGAGGAGTACGCGGGAGGTTCGAGCGGGGTGGTGGCATCGTGGAGGAACGGATCGTCGGCGAGGTGATGACCAGCCCAAGCGTGCAGCTCCGTGCCCGTCCGGATGGGAGCGTCGAGCTGCTGTCGACCCACGATCAGCTCCTCGGCGGTGCAAGCGGGCAGAGGTATCTCGGTTGTGTGTTCCCCGCCGATCCGGCCTACTCCCGGCTGATCAGTGAACCCGCCCGGCGGATCGGCGAAAGGTTGGCGGCAGGCCGGCGCGCTGGGCCGCTTCGCGATCGACTTCGTCGCGGTCAAGGAGGAGACCGGAGCCTGGTCGGCATACGCAATCGAACTGAACCTTCGCAAGGGCGGCACCACTCACCCGTTCCTGACGCTCCAGTTCCTCACCGAAGGCAACTACGACGGCGCGAGCGGGAAGTTCCTGACCGGGCAGGGTGCGGAGAAGCATCTCGTCGCCACCGATCACCTGGAGGCCGCCGAACTCCGCGCGTTGTCGGTGGACGACCTGTTCGACGCCGTAGCCCGGCACGGGCTGCATTTCGACCAGTCCAGCCAGACCGGAGTGGTCTTCCACATGATCAGCAGTCTGAGCGAGTGCGGCCGGGTAGGGATGACGGCGGTTGGGGATTCACCGGAGCAAGCGATGACGCTCTACGACAGGGCTCGCAGCCAGCTTCTCACGGAGGCCGCGCAGCCCGCGAGGAGCATAGGCTTCCCAGCTAGGAGGCGGGATGCAGCAGGTGTGGTACGTGGCATACGGATCCAACCTGAGTCTTGAGCGCTTCACGGCCTACCTGCAGGGAGGTCGACCCGCAGGCGGAGCCCGGAAATACCCAGGATGCCGCGACCCGCAGGACCGGATCGCGATGTGCCGTTGATGATCCCGGGAGGTCTTCGTTTCGTCGGGGTTTCGCGGGTCTGGGGTGGTGGCGTGGCCATCTATGACGCCGGCGCGAGCGGCACGGTCGCTGCCCGGGCCTACCTGATCACCGCGGAGCAGTTCATCGACGTCGTTGCGCAGGAGGGTCAACTCGAGCCCGGCGTGGAGATCAATCTCGCACCGGTACATGCGACGGGTTCGCACAGCCTCGGCCCCGGTCAGCTACGAGACCATCGCGCACCTGGGCAGTCACGAGGATCTTCCGATGCTGACTTTCACCAGCGCCGACGTCGAGACCGTCCCCGTCAATGCCCCGACGGAGAAGTACCTGCGGACGATCGCGCTCGGACTTCATGAGTCACACGGCTGGACCAGCACCGCGATTGGTCAGTACCTGGCGCCGTTTCCCGGCGTGGCGGGTGCGTGGAGCGAGGAGTCCATCGAACGTCTCGCGGCCTGAGTCCTGGGCGTGCGCGATGCCGACCTGACTCTGGCCAGGAGACCGCGCAGAACATGCGGAGCAGGCGTCGACGGGTGGCCTATCGGCCGACACGTCACGTTCTGTCTGGAACCACTGCATGTCTTGTGGCAGGAGGCCTGCGCACCTGGGTGCATGCTGGCGCCGATGATGTCGATCAGTGAGATGCAGCGGCTCTCCGCCACGGTCAACGCCACGTGGCAATCGCCGGTCGCTGACGTTGCCGCGGCACGATGGGGAGCGGTGGCGGGCCAGGCGATCTGGTGGCGCTCGAGCGGCTTCCACGTTTTCGCACTGCCACCCGATGAGCACAACTCGCAACGATTCTTGCGCCTCGCTCCCGATGGTCACCGGTCATACGACCAGGTCCGAGTAGTCGCCACGTTCGCATCCGAGCTCGCGCACGCCGGCATCCGGCTCGCCAAGCCGCTGCCCTCGAGCCGGGGCGCTCTCGTGGAGTCGATCGATACCGAGATCGGCCTGATGCACGCCTCGGTCATCGAGGGCGCACCTGGCGAGCAGATCGAGGTTGACCAGCTCACTGAGGCACGCGCACGCGCCTGGGGAGGCGCCCTAGCGCGGATTCATGTCGCTGGGCGCCTGACAGCGGGCGACCTCCCGGGTGCCAAGGCCGACCTGCAGATCATTCGCGACGGGCTCGCGGACGATCCCGAGCTCACTCACGTCGTCAACCGGCTCGTCGAGTCGCTCGACGCACTGCCCACGACGCCCGAATGGTTCGGCTCGACGCATGGCGACTTCGAGCTGGACAACATGGCGTGGGTCGACGACGTACCCACGTGCTTCGACTTCGACGATGCGGCAGTGACCTGGTTCGCCGCTGATATCGCCAATGCGGTCAGCGACCTGACCATCATGGGCCGACCCCGACTCGAGTATCGGCAGCGCTTCGACGCCTTCGTCGACGGCTATCGCACCATCCGTCACCTACCGACCGAGCAGCTCGACACGCTGCCCTTGCACGCAGCTGTCGATGTCGCGCGACGCCTCGTGGATCTCCGACGCGCCCTGATCGTCGACCCGCGCGCAGGAGACGAGATGGAATCGCTTCAGACCCTCCGGAGACGCCTCGAACAGGTCGCTACAACATTGCGAGCCGACCTCCTTACTGCGTCGTTCTAAGGCCAGGATGTCGGCGTGGCGCCGACTGAAAGACAGACCATCGACGGCTTGCTTTCGATGCTTCGCGACGCGGGAGCCATCCAGGAGGTTCGCGAGGCACGGCTGATCACCGACGGCATGCAGAATCTCGTCCTCGTCATCGACGAGGAACTCGTTGCCCGAATCCCACGGGATGCGGACGGCAGGCGAGCGTTGACGGAAGAGCATCGGCTTGTCGCCCATCTGAAGAACCACGTGTCGGCACCACTGCCGCAACTGGTGGCCGGCACCGAAGAACTCGCCGTGTATCGCATGCTGCAGGGTGAACCGATCACCCGCGAGGCTCTGGCGCGTCTTGATCGTCTGCACTGCGAGCGGCTTGTCGACGATGTCGCTGAGTTCCTCGCCGAGATGCACTCGGCGCCGGTCGCCGAGGGGCTTCGTGCGAGCACCGCCACCAAGTCACTATCAGCCTGGCTCGAACTGCGCGATCGAGCCAACGAAGTCCTGAAGCCGCTGCTGTGGCGGCACCAACAGGACTGGCTCGACGGTCTCTTCCGTCCAGTCGAGAACGGTGAGCTGTCGTTCGACTTCAGCCCGGCGATCATTCATGGCGACCTCGCGTCGTACCACCTGCTGCACGACCCGGTCACAGCCCGACTGACAGGTGTCCTCGACTTCGGTGTGTCGGGACGGGGTGACCCTGCCGTCGACCTGGCCTGTCTGCTGTCGGGCTGGGGTGAGCGCTGGGCGACCGGGCTGGCTCGCCGCTATTCGCAGCTGGCTGACGTCGCCGACCGGGCTCGCTTTCTCGCCGCTGCTCTGCCGGTCGAGTGGGCCGTCATCGGCCTGGATCAGGGCAAGCCGGACATGCTGGTCGCGCATCTCGGCCATGCTGCGACCGACTTGGGTGAGCTGGGGCACACCGTTCGGACATCCGCAGTAGGACACCGGGCAGCTGGCTGACGCTCACCGGAGGGTCACCATGCCGTCGCCGTACACGCCGAGTCCGCTCACGCGCATCACGACCACTCCGTAGTCGCGCCACGCACGCCGACGGGCCGGCAGTCCTCGAGCGGGATGCCGGCACAGAACATGCAGGGCCGACGCCGGCGCGTGCGGTATCAACCGACACGTCCCGTTCTGTCCACTGATGCTGCATGTTTGGCGCGACTGCTGTGCACCCGGGGCCTGGCCCGCGTGACAGGCCTAGAAGAGGTCCGGCGTGGCCGGCGGGACATCGTCGAGAAACGCGCTCACCATCGGCACCAGCACCGCTGCCTCCGCCGAGATCCCGATGTGCGACGTCGCCGGCAGAATCACCAAGCGCGCGGACGGGACCTTCTGCAGCATCCCCGACGCAGCAGCTTCCTCGTCACCGCCACCGCGCAACTGGAACATCGCCAACGCATGCTCGGGCTTCACCCCATCCGCATCGCCGATGATGACCATCGTCTTCGCCGATATCGAACGCATCTGTGCATCGCTGATGTTCTGGTCGTCGCTGTTCAGGACTTTCATCTTCTCGACGTAGGCATCGAACGCCGTTGGGTCCGGGGTGTGCTCCGTGAACGCCTTCTCAACTCCCGTTCCGGCAAACGCTGTGGCGCTGAGACCCTTGATGCCCGCCAACACCGCGGGGTACCAGCCGTCCTGGCGGTAGGTGGCGGACATCGAGACAAGCTTGTTGACGAGGCTGGGGTGACGGATCGCGAGCTGCAGCGCTACTCCGCCGCCCTGCGAGTAGCCGAGCACGTCCGCACGCTCGACGTCCAACGCACGTAGCAACTCCGCGGCATCGTCGGCGAACTGCTCGTACGACATCGTGCGTGCCGTGTCCGGGGTGCGCCCGTGCCCCTGCTGATCGAAGACGATCACCCGGCGCTCGCCCGCGAAGGCGGACACCCACGACGTCATCGAATCGGTGGCCATGAACCCGCCCGGGATGAGCAGCAACGGAGGCGTTTTCACCTTGCCGAGCTCGCCATAGACCTCGTGATAGAGGCTCAGGCCGTTGACCGGCAGGTGACCATGTCGCGAGGGCACCATTGCCATCACGTCAACCTCACGCTCACGTTGCTAGGGACGATCGGCGCTCGTTGCCGTGTCTCCGTTCGGGCCGTAGAGGCGAGCGACATCGGGAGAGTCGAGCCAGTTGGAGTAGGCAGGCGACTTCGGCCAACCGTCGGGTGAGTCCTGCCACTCCTCCTGGCGGCCCCACGGCAAGACGTCGACCAACGCGAAGGTGTAGCTGAGCTGTTCGGTGCCCCGGCCGGTGGAGTGCCAGGTGCGGTAGACCTTCTCGCCGTCGCGGAGGAACACGTTCAACGCGAAGCCCGCGCCGGGCGGCGCGTCTACGTCAGCACCGAACGAGCTTTCCGACGACGAGTACCAGTCCATCGTGTTGCCGACTTTGGCCTTGTAGGCCAGCGCTTCCTCGATAGGACCGTTGGTGACGATGACGAAGCGGGCATCGTAGTTGTCGAGGGCGCCAAGCCGGACAAACTGCGATGTGTAACTGGTGCAGCCGCCACACTGCCACTCCGCGCCGTCCTCCCACATGTGGTTGTAGACGATGAGTTGGGAGCGCCCGTCAAACACGTCGACCAGTCGGACCGGGCCGTCCGCACCGATCAGCGTGTAGTCCGGGAGCTCGACCATCGGCAGTCTGCGGCGTTGAGCAGCGATGGCGTCGAGTTCACGGGTGGCCGCCTTCTCCCGCTTACGCAGATCGTCGAGCGCTGCCTGCCAGGTCTGCTGGTCGACGACGGGGGGTAGAGCGGTGGCGGTTGTCTCGGTCACGGTTCCTCCCAGGAGACGGATGGATCTGCTCTGATTGTCGACCACTGGCAACGGCAGAAATCATCGCCCTCCGGTCCAGGTTGTCGAACCTTTCGGCTGTGAACCTGGCCAGGGACCGTTTCGAAGGCACTGGACCGCGATGAGTGCCCCAGGCACTGCCTCGGTGCGGCTTCCGGCAGGCTGTGCCAGCCTGTGTTCGAGTTGAGAGACTTCGAGCGTGTTCGCCGGCTGACCGAGAGGATGCGCTGTGGCTCTTGTTACCGAGGTGCTCCTGGTGAGCGGCGTCGCGCTGGACCTGGTGGGCGCAGGTGTTCTGTCGCACGCCCACAACGCCGAGTCGATCGTCGAGTTGCGCGAGGACATCGGTGAGGAGGGGTCCGCAGTTGGCGAGCCCGATGCGCTCTCCACGCATGCCCAGCTGTTGGCAGAGAAACGGATCGGCTTCCTCCTCCTGAGTCTGGGGCTGGTTCTGTACCTGATCGGAGTCGTCCTCAAGAGCCCCGAAGGCGTGGCGATGATGGCGCCCATCGCCGTGGGAGTCGTCGTGGCCGGCATCGTCGTCAGCGTCGCCTTCACCCGTGTTGTCGGCAACCGGATACACGCCCAGGCACGCAGGGCCAGCGAGCACGAAGACCCCAACATGCTGCCCGAGCAGTAGCACGCATCAAGCATTCGAGGCGGTCGACCGGCCGTTGTCCAGCGGGCGCACCGAGCTGCACACGGCAGGCAGGAAGTCTGCGCAAGACCTATTCCTGCGGTACGGGTTCTGCCGGGGTCTGGCTGTCCGACGCTTGGTACGCGACGACGCGTGGTCGGGAGCGGGTGTCCACCTGGAGCTGGAAGATGTCGGGCCGGTCGTAGTGGCCGACCGGGTCGAAGAACCGCCGGGCGGCATGTACCGCGGCCAGGTCGACATCGGCGTACAGGATCGTTTCCTCGTGCTGAGCGGGTCCGGCCAGGATCTTGCCGGTGGGATGCACGATGACGCTGTTGCCGTGTTCCACCCAGCCTCCGTCGCCTTCCTGTGCCGCCCACAGGCGTTCGCGGTGGGGGAAGTCAGCGGGGATCTGGTCGAGGTGGAGGCACGGGTTGACCCCGATCACGTAGCACCGGCCTTCCAGGGCGATGTGTCGCATGGTGGCGATCCAGCCGTCGCTGGGCGCGAGAGTGGGAGCGGCCCAGATATCCACACCCTGGCTGTAGAGGTAGTAGCGGGCCAGTGGCATGAAGTTCTCCCAGCACGTGAGTCCGGACAGCCTCCCGTGAGGGGTGTCGATGACCGGGAGGGTGGAGCCGTCGCCCATACCCCACACGGTCCGCTCAGAGCCAGTCGGCACCAGCTTGCGGTGCTTGCCGAGCAGAGCGCCATCGGGGCCGAAATAGAGAGTCGTGTTGTAGATCGTGGAGCCATGGGGTTCGCGTTCCTGCACGCCGATCACGAGATAGGCACCCACAGTGCCGGCGGCAGCGGCGAGCGCATCAGTGACTGGCCCAGGCACCACTACTGCCTGATCGACCAGCATCGCGTACCAGTCCTCATCGCCATCCCAGATCGGCCTGGAGTCGATCCAGATGGGTGTTCCGGGAATGAACGCTTCCGGGAAGACCACGATGCGCGCACCGCCGTCGACCGCTCGGCTCAGCAGCGTGACGGCTTTGTCCACGCAGGCTTGCTGGTCCATCAGGACGTACGCGGCCTGCACGGCGGCGACTGTCACAGAAGTCATGGCCGTCCCTCTCTGTGGCCCGATCGAGCGAGGCTCGCCCAACGATCTGGTTCGTGCTCACAGACGCCATCACACCGGCGCCTTGCGTGCGGATGCGAGTCTCGCAGGGCCACGACAGGTTGCGCCATGCCAGCTGACTTGGCACCCGCGGGCGACCCGGAGCCGGAGATGGCGGGCCGACCGCGATTCGAACCCGGCCGATGTCGTCGACTCGCGGGCTGGCGGTCGCCGAACCCTGAGTGACCTCTCGTTGGAGTCCGTTGTTGACCGTTGAGGCGTGCCGATCGACCGGTATACCGTGCGCAGCCCGCCAAAGCCGAGACTCTTCCGACATCACCCAACGCACACACAAGGACCTCTCGTGGACGTACGAATCGGCCTGCAGCTGTACTCGGTACGGAAGTCACTCGCGGAGGATCCCTGGCGCACTCTTGCCGCCGTTGCCGACGCGGGATTCACGCGTCTGGAGGCCGCGAACCACAACGCTCTCAACGACCCCGGAGTCGGGTTCGGCGTACAGGCCACCGAACTTCGCGATCAGCTTGGCGACCTTGGCCTCTCGGTCGTGGGTTGCCACATCAACCCGCTGCACATGGAGATTCTCCCCCGTGCCCTCGACTACCAGGCTGAGCTGGGCAACACGCAGATCGGCTGCGACATCGAGTTCTACCCCTACGGCGACCGGGACTTTGTCCTACGGCGCTGCGAGACCTTCAACCAGGTCGGAGAGCTCGCACGCGCCCGCGGCATGCGGTTCTACTACCACAATCACTTCCAGGAGTTTCAGCGCATCGGCGACAGCTACGTGTATGACCTGATTCTGGAGAACACCGACCCTGGCCTGGTCTTCCTCGAGATCGACACCTACTGGGTGTACCGCGGCGGCCAGGACCCGATCGAGTGGATGAACCGGTTCGCCGACCGGGTGATCCTGCTGCACCAGAAGGACTTTCCCGCCGACGCCCCCCAGCCGCTCAACCTCTACGACGGAGTCGTCTCGCGAACCGAGAACATCGATATGGCGGTCTTCGAGGAGCGCAAGAACACCCTCTGCTTCACCGAGATCGGCACGGGCGTGCTGCCCATCCAGGACATCGTCGATGCAGCGTCGCGCCTACCCAACCTCGACTACCTGATCCTCGAGCAGGACCACACCACACTGACCGAGGTGGAGTCCATCCGCCGGAGCCACGACTCCTTCTCCTCCCGCTTCACCGGCATCACCTGGCCGTGATCGTGCCCGAGTCGATGACCGCGGGGTTGAACTAGAGGTCTGTCGCCGGCTCGCGTTCTTGGCACGTCGGGCAGAGGCCTTGGATTCCCACCCCGGAGGGAGCAACCGTGAACTTCGTCTCCCGTTCCACGAGGCTGACGATGGCGGCCATGGCGTCGACGGGGATGTCCTGGGTCGCGCCACACGATGAGCAGTTGGCGTGGCCGTGCGTCTGGTCGGTCAAGGCGTATCGCGCTTCGCCGGGGAACGGCAGTGCATGGGCGAGGCCGCTGGCGCAGAGCCGCTCGAGGTTTCGGTGCACCGTCGATATGGACAGCGATTGGTGTTGGCTGACCCGTTCATGAATCTCTTGAACAGAAAGGTGTTCGTCTGTTCCTGTCATCACGGCGAGGATGCCGGCACGTGCCCCGGTCCGTCGGCCGCCAGGGGTCACGAGGCGTTCGAGAGCAGACTCTGCCCGGGTCCGGGGCTGAGTCTGGGTGTCGCCTGGATCGTGGCTCGTCACGGCAGAACCGTCCTGCTCGGGTCGAACGCGAACGGCAGCTCCAGTCGATGGCTACGCATCAGTTCCTCGTCGCACAGAAGGTCGCGTGTCGTCCCATTGGCGGCTACGACGCCGTTGTCGAGTATGACTGCGCGCGGGCACAATTCGAACGCATACGGCAGATCGTGGGTCACCATGAGCGTGGTGAGTTCGAGGTCGAGCAGGATGTCGGCGAGTTCGCGCCGACTGGCCGGGTCGAGGTTGCTGGACGGTTCGTCGAGCACCAGGATTTCCGGTCGCATCGCAAGAACGGTGGAGACCGCAACCCGCCGTCGCTGGCCGTAGGACAGGTGGTGCGGCGGGCGGTCGATGTAAGGCAGCATGCCGACCTGGTCCAACGCATTCCTGACGCGCTCTTGCAGCTCGTCACCGCGAAGACCGAGGTTGGCGGGACCAAAGGCAACGTCTTCGCGCACGGTTGGCATGAACAGTTGGTCGTCGGGATCCTGGAAGACGATGCCGACCATTCGCCGGATCTCTCGCACGTTCTTGCTGTTCACAGCCAGCCCAGCGACCGTGACCGAGCCGTGTTGGGCTGTCAGGATCCCGTTGAGGTGCAGGACGAGCGTGGTCTTGCCGGCGCCGTTGGGCCCTAGCAGGGCGACCCGTTCCCCTTGCTGGACTACCAGGTTGACGCCGTGCAGAGCCTGATGGCCGTCCGGGTAGGCATAGGTGAGGTTCAGGACGCTCAAGGATGGTTGAGAGGCAGCAAGTTTGGGGCGTCCAAGGGTGGCTGCTGCTGGCTCATCTCTGGGCCATCCACGTGGCTGCGGAGATCGCCAAGGCCAGGCTCGGTAGCACGCTCACGACTGCCCAGGAGGAGCCACCGGCTCGGGCATCGTGGATGGCTGGCATGGCACCCGTGTATCCCCTGCTCAGCATCGCCAGGTGGACGCGTTCCCCTCGCTCGAAGGAGCGGATGAACAACGCGCCAGCGGACTGGGCGATCACGCGCATCTGCCGTACATCCCTTGCCTGGAAGGCACGTGACTCGCGGGCGATCCGCATGCGATGCAACTCTGATCCGATGACGTCGGCGTAGCGGAACATGAACTGCATGATCTGCACCATCAGCTGAGGAAGATGGAGCCGCTCGATTCCCAGCAGGAGCGTCCTCGGCTCGGTTGTGGCGGCGAGCAGGATGGAGGCGACGACGCCGAGGGTTGCCTTTGCGAGCAGGTTCCACGCGCCCAGCAATCCGGACTCACTGACAGAGATCCCCAACACGCTGATCCGTTCCCCATGCGAGATGAAGGGAAGCAGAAGGGCGAACGCGACGAAAGGCACTTCGACGAGCATCCTGCGGCCGATCACAGCGAACGGCACGTGCGACAGGATCGCCACGCCAGCGAGCAGGAGGGCATAGGCAGCGAATGCCCAGAAGCGCGTCGGTGGTGTCGAGACCACGATGAGGACGAAGGCGAGAAGCGCTACCAGCTTGCACTGTGGTGGGAGCCGATGCACGACGGTGTCGCCGTGCCGGTACAGGAGATGGTGGCTGTGTCCTCCGCTCACCTAGCCCGAGCCTCCAGCGGGCGGCTCATCGTCAGCACCCTTCCGAGCACTCGTCGAGTCGGCCCGGCGACGGCGAACGACCAGGGCCAGAGCGGCCGCCGCCAGGAAGGTCACACCGACACCTGCGATCCCGGCAAGCCCTCCGGAGAGCCTCTCGTTGTCCACTCCCCTGAGCGAGTAGCCCGACAGGGGTGAGTTGTCCAGAGCGTGGGCTTTCTCCCCCGCATCGAATCCCTTGTCGATGGCTACCCGGTTCAGCCCGTCCGGCGACGCGCTGGCGTAGAAGCTCACGACGCCGGCGAGGACCAGGGCCACGACCAAGCCGGCCAGGACGACGGCCTTGGTGCTCTTGTTCATGCTCACCTCCTCAGGACGCGACGGTGGATGGGCGGCGCAGCACGAGTTCGGGTGCCTTGGTTCGGAGGCCGTAGATGAGGTCTGGTCGAACCGCCAAGATGCTGGCCACGGTCATGGCCGTGATGACTGCCTCACCGATACCGATCAGGACATGCACTCCGACCATGGCTGTCGTGACCGCGCTCAGGGACACGTCGGTGGTCCCGCCCAGCGCGTAGAACAGCACGAACGCCAGGGACGCCACCGGGACGGAGACAAGGGCCGCCACGAAGGCAGACCCCACGATGCTCGCCTTGCTGAGTGGGAGGACCTTGGTCAGTCCGCTGAAGATGAGATAGCCGACGACGACTGTCACCAGCGACATGTTGACGATGTTGACGCCGAGCGCGGTAATGCCTCCGTCGGCGAAGAAGAGCGCTTGCACGAGCAGGACCACTGCCACGCATAGGGCCCCTGTGTAGGGCCCAACCAAGATCGCAGCCAACGCACCACCGAGCAAGTGGCCGCTGGTTCCAGAGGCGACCGGAAAGTTGAGCATCTGCACGGCAAAGATGAAGGCTGCCGTCAGGCCGGCCATCGGTGCCGTCCGGTCGTCCAGCTCGCGACGTGCTCCCCGGAGGCACAACGCGAGTCCCCCGGCGGCGACCACGCCGGCAGCCAGGGACACCGGTGCGTTGATGAAACCGTCAGGAACGTGCACGAACGCCTCCAGCAGCATCAGTCGCGGGCATCCAGGCGACCTTGTCGCACATCGATGGCAATTGCAACATGGTCGCAGTAGTGGGCCCGCGACGGTCGCGCGTTCGCCTCCGTCCCGGTCAGTCGGCCACGTGTGCGGTGTTGTCGAGCCAGTGCTGGGCGAGTTCGGTGTCGCCGTCGACGCGGATGTTGGTGGCTTCGCGGTCGGTGAGCGGGAGTCGCCGGGTCAAGGTCAGTAGCAGTGATTGAGCCGGGCCGGTCACCGTCACATCGGCCTGCTGGGTTGCTGGTCGCCACGTTGCCCCGTCAGGCCGACGTTCGACGAACCAAGCGCCGGTGTCGTCGGCAGTGTCGGTGGCCAGCCATTGCAGGGATTGCCCGGTGCCCCGGATGGCGTGGGCGGACTCCGACCGCAGCATCTCCCACGTAGGTGAGGTGAGCATCCGGAAGTGGTTGGTAATCAGCGCGGCTGCGACGTCGGCGTCGATGTCGGCCGGCCGGTCGGCCGCGTTGGCTGCGTCGACGCCGTGGAGGACCGATTCGTTGAGGACGCTGGTCAGCCAGAATCGCGCCCCGGACCTCTCGTCCGCCGCGGCGTTGAACACCTGCGCCTCGAGCGCGTCATCGGAGCATGCGCTCGCGATCCGCTGCGCGGATTCCGCCAGCCACGCCTGCCACTCGCTGGGGTCGGTGGGGAGTTCGGCGTACTCCGTGGGCAGCTGTGTCGGGTCGGTGATGCGCCGCTCGATGATCTCCGCGACCCAGTGCTGGGTCTGTCCCACGTGCTCGACCAGGCCCGTGATCGTCCACTCCGGCGTGGTCGGCACGGCGGCGTCAGGGCCCGCGGCGTCCGCTGATTCCGCCAGGCGTCCGGTGTGGTCGACGATCGCTCGCCGGGCATGTTCGGCGTTCAGCTCGGTCATGTGGATTGACCTTTCCGTAGGTGTCGTTGTGCTTGTGACTCGGCATGCCCATCGAACTCATCGGTGACCCGCGGTTTGGTCTGTCAGGCAACTGGCCGGCTCAGCGTCCGCGTGTGTCCTCGGCCTCAACTGGATCGACGGGGACTATTGCCAGTCGATCGACTCGGCTGGTCCCTGCAGGCACTGGATCCAGGGCCCAAGGACCGGCCCGGGCAGACGGGAGCGACGTCGATCGGCGATTCAGTGTTCCGCGGCCCGAGTGCGCCGCGGGATCAGGTGCATGACCGCCACGACTACAGCGCCGACGGCAACGCCGATCACCGCGGAAGCCAGGGTGTTCACCAGCCAGGACAGCACGCCGCCGACCGCCGGCACGGCGTGCGCGACGGCCTCTTCGACGGCGTGCACCAGGGCGTAGGGGCCGTGCCACCCGAGGTCGTCGCTGCCTACCAAGAGGATGTGCCCCCCGACCCACAGCATGGCCACCACACCGACAGTGGACAGCAGCGCCAACAGCTTGGGCATGCCTCGGACCAGTAGCAGGCCGACCCTGCGGGCCGCACCGGAGCGGCGCTCGGACAGGAGCAATCCGACATCGTCCATCTTCACGATCAGCCCGACCACGCCGTACACCAGCAGCGTGATACCGATCGCCACCACGACGAGGATGACCGCGCGGGACACCAATGGCTCGTCGGCCACCTCGTTGAGGGCGATCACCATGATTTCGGCGGAGAGGATGAAGTCGGTGCGAATGGCGCCCTTGACCATGACTTTCTCCTGGTCGGTGCCTTTGCTCGCCGCTGGCTGCTCCCTTTGCTCGGCGTGATGCCCGGTGACTTTCTCGTAGATCTTCTCGGCACCCTCGAAGCACAAGTAGGTCCCGCCGATCATCAAGATGGGCGTCAACAACCACGGCAGGAACTGACTGAGCAGCAGAATGGCCGGCAAGATGATGAGCAGCTTGTTGCGCATCGAGCCCACCGCGATCCGCTTGATCATCGGCAGCTCGCGGTCGGCGGTGAAGCCGTGCACGTAGCGCGGGGTGACCGCGGTGTCGTCGACCACCACGCCCGCCGCCTTGGCGCTCGCGCGACCTGCAGCTGCGCCGACGTCGTCGACGGAGGCGGCCGCCAGCTTGGCAAGGGCGGCCACGTCGTCGAACAGGGCGACGATGCCGCCGCTCATCGAGGGGGACGCAATCGCTGGAGCATGAGCACGCAATCCGTTGCAGGCTTCTCGGCACCCCGGCGAACTGACCCGGGCACCGAATGGGCCCTCACCCTAGACGCGGTGTTTGCGCCGACCTGCCCTCGCCGGGAAGCTCGAGCACGGTCGCTGGCCCGTTCAGTCCCCGATGAATCCAGTCGCCGGGTCGATCTGATCGAGAAAGCTGCGGATGAATCCGCGATGGTCATCAAGTGAACAGCCATCGGTCGGGCTGATCGTGAATCCGTAACCGTCGTTCGGTCCACTGAGCCAGGCGTAGTGCGTCCCACCTCGCCCGTCCGGACGAAACTCGAAGGCCTGCCCATCGACCTCGATCGTGGAGACAGGCCAGTACGTCGGCTCGGGCGGCGCAACACCCGGCACGGCATCCAGGCTGCGGAACTCCCCCGTCTGCTCACCCATCTGGCCATGGTGGACATGAAGTCGCCCGCCGTCCACCTGAACAGGAGCGGCGGTCGCGAGGCACTCTCATTCGTGAGACTCGACTAGCGATCGGGATGTGGCCCAGACGACGTCCGCCATTCACGCCTGATCAGCCCGTATACCCACGAGTCCGACACCTCGCCGTTCACGACGCAGTCTTCCCGCAACGTGCCCTCACGCACGAATCCGAGCTTCTCCAGAACGCGGGCCGAAGCAGCGTTGCGGGTATCGGTCTCGGCCTGAACGCGATTCAGGTCCAGCGTCCCGAATGCCCACTCCAGCAAAGCCCGTCCGGCCTCCGTTGCGTAGCCGTGTCCCCACGCTGCATCGTCAAGGCAGTAGCCCAGCGACGCGCTGCGGTAGTCAGGGTTCCACTTGGTCAGGCTGCACCATCCGATGAAGGCCTCGTCGGAAACTCGGTCGATGGCCAGTCGAGCCCCAGTGCCTTCCTCCGCCAGACGACCGCAGGCCGCGAGAAAGCGCTCCGCCCGCGCACGTTCGGTCCACGGCGGCGCATCCCAGTAACGCAACACGTGTGCGTTGCTGTGCAGCGCGAAGAGGACGTCCGCGTCTGCGCTGGTGAACGGGCGCAACCGCAGGCGGGCGGTCCGCAGGGTCGGGGTGGGCAAGGACATGGATGCGATCTTGCCTTGCTCTGAGCGACGGACGGCCGAAGCGCCTAGCGAGCGCGCGGCTCTCGGGCAGCGGCGAACCCTGGCAGGTCAGGTCCACCGGGCGCGGCACGCCGTCACCTGTGAGGATTCCCTTGGTGAGCGAAGCGTGGCTCTGGGACCAGTGCAGAGACTCGTCAACGCTGCGGTTGGCTCTCCCGCGGATCACGGCTATCCCAGGGCGCCGGTGCCCGCCCTGACATCGTCGGCGAGAGTTTCTGCATCCAGCAGGGTCCAGACAGGAGTCCGACGCGAGATCAGCCGGAGCGGGCTCGTTCGTTCTTGGGCACGGGGGCCCAGCGCAAGTCCTCCAGAGCTACCTCAACCGGTTAGCCGCCGGCACGGCGACACTCGGCCCCATCCGGGTCTACCAAATGGACGACATCCGCGACGCGCACGCCGATCTGGAGCACAACCGCGCGTTCGGGAAGCAGGTAGTCCTCACCGACTCGCCTCGTCCTTAGCGGTCCTTTTCGCATGAGTTACTTCGCGGCTCGGCGACGTCGCTGCCCGATCCGGACGGGGCACACGCCACGACGCACTTCTCCGGCCGTGCAGGTCGCGGACGAAGGGTCGTCCACAATGCCGGCAGTGCGTCTGGTCGAACCTGCGTTGGCCGGCCCCGTGGGTCGTCGATCGCGCGGGCAACGCACAAGGTGCCTGTACGCGGGGGATGACCTGGCGACACCTCGTTCAAGAATCACCCTGGTCGAGAGGCTCCCGGTCCAGGGTGGACAATCGCCAAGCGATGGCGTCAGCCCGACTAGCTGCAGTGCGGCAGGGCTTTGACGCTTGATGCGACTCATTGCCCCTGAGTGAGAGGCCCTGACATGAAGACTTTCGCCATGCCTGGCACCGACTTGGTCGTGCCCAACGTGACGCTCGGCCTGATGCGCATCAGCGAGATGTCAGACGATGAAGTGCAGCGCCTCGTAGGAACGGCGCGCGAGTCCGGGATCACCTTCTTCGACCATGCCGACGTGTACGGCGGGGACCACGGCTGCGAGCGGCGGTTCGCCGAAGCGATGCAGCTGACGCCCGCACAGCGAGCCGAGATCGTCCTGCAGACGAAGGCCGGCATCGTGCCCACGGACGACGGTGCGTACTTCGACTACTCCTACGAGCACATCGTCGAGGCGGCCAACAGTTCCCTTGCCGCCCTCAACACCGACTACATCGACATCCTGCTGCTGCACCGACCGGACGCTCTTGTCGAGCCGGAGGAAGTCGCCCGTGCTTTCGACGAACTGGCTGCTGCCGGCAAGGTCCGCGCGTTCGGTGTCTCGAACCACACTCCGGGGCAGATCGAGCTGTTGAGGAAGTACGTCACGCAGCCACTCGTCGCGAATCAGCTGCAACTGTCGATCACCCACTCGCCGCTGATCGCGCAGGGCGTGGCTGCCAACATGCTGGGCGAGGATCAGTCGATCGTCCGCGACGTCGGCATCCTGGACTACTGCCGCCTGCACGACATCACCGTGCAGGCGTGGTCCCCGTTCCAGGCGGGCTTCTTCGACGGAGTCTTCCTGGGGTCCCCCGACCATGCCCAACTCAACGCCGTCATCGACAGGCTCGCGGCACAGTACGACGTGCCAGCCATCGCGATCGCGACTGCGTGGATCACCAGGCATCCGGCGCGCATGCAGGTCGTCCTCGGCACTACCAACCCGGAACGCGTGGCCGGCGCAGCACAAGGTTCCGACATCCCACTCACCCGAGCTGAGTGGTACGAGTTGTTCCGCGCAGGCGGTCACATCGTCCCCTAGTGCGACGTCGCGCGGCGACCGACTGCTGACAGCGGCTGCGTCGGGCGCCTTCGGTGCCTTGGTGACCAGGGAGGAATTCGTAGCCGACTTTCGTGCCATCCGTCGGATGATGAGCGTCGCCAGGCGCGGCGGTTGCCGGCCGGTGTGTACCGGCCGGCAACCTGCGCAGGGTTACAGGGCGAGGAGGTAGAGGACGCCTTCCTTCCAGTGGTCCTTGATGAACTTCATCACCTTGTCGTAGATCTGGTCTCCCCAGGTTTTGCTGTTGGGCCAGCCGATGTCCCCGCCGACGGTACGGTCGAAGTAGATGAGTGGCTGCTTCGTCACGGTGTTGTAGACCGAGAGCCGGTCGCCGGTTTTCACGACTTGACCCTTCTTTCCTCCCAGCAGCTTCCATTCGTAGCGCGGCGCGCTGGACCACTCGAGATTGATGCCGAAGGTTCGTTCGGCGTAGCGAATGTACGAAGGGTCCTCGCCGTACCCGAATGCCACTTTGTCCCCGTACCGGAGCGGATGGGTGGTGTCACTGCGGGTGAAGAACCAGCGAGTCACCCGGCGTGCGGTCGCTGCGGACTCGTCGTCGGTCCAGCCCAGGTTGATGCCCCAGGTCTGGTGTTCCCACTGGAGGTACCGGCGTTCCATGGTGTTCTTCAGATTGGTGTTTCTGTTGGCCGGTCCACTGAAGCTTGCCTTTGCCCAGAGCCGGTGATTTGGATGGATGGGGTCGAACCTCCACTGCTTGAGGTATCCCGCAGCCGTCTGCGCATTGTTCGTCGCGGCCGCAGAAACCACACCCGCGGGCGCGCTGCGTGCGGCTTCGCTGTGAGTCGCCGGAGCTGCCAGTGCCTGTGGCACCAGCCCGGCTGACATCGCCGCCACGACTCCGGTGGCGACCAGAAGCCGCTGAATCTTGTTCATGCCGTACCCCTAACAATTGTCCGACCAGTCCGAGTGCACGGGCTGGCTGATCTCTCGACTCGCTGTGGTCGCCGTGATCTACCTAGGCGGGCCGATCGGTGCGGCCAGCGCAGGGGAAACAGGCGGCTTTGCGGCGTCTACCCCGGGAGGAGTAGCGGGGAGCCTGGGAAATACCTGCAGGAGCGGGCGTTGTCGCAGACGCGATCCCGTGACCCTTTCGTGCAGCGGTGACTGCCCTCGCCCATGCGGCCGAAGCCCTGGTCTTGAGCGCGACGTAGCCATGCGGGTCAGGCGATGGAGGGCCTTCCGGTGCGCGGCACGATCTCGGTCCCAGTTGTCAGCTCATCAATGAGCGGACCCAAGCGGCATCCGGGTTGGTACGCGTCTCGTTGCGGAAGATGACCGTCGGCGTCGTGTGGTCGCCACCGTTTGCTGAGCGCACGACGGCTCGGGCTTGCTCGTTGATCGAGCTGTCGACCCACGACATCCGTCGACCGGCCCAGCCGAGGCGAAAGCGTAGCCAGAGGCAGTGCCTGCACCCAGGCTTCCAGAGGACAAGCGGTGCACGACCCGCTGCGGCACGTTCCAGGGCAACCTGGAGATCGGCGCCCCTGGGGAAGAACGCCGGGCTGAAAACCCAGGCATAGACGAGCATGATCACCGCGACCACGGAAGACACCACGCTGCGCGGCACCGTCAGTAGGAACACGGCACCGACGAGCACGACGCCCGGCAGCCACCAGCGGCGGATCACTCTCGACACCGCGTCACCGTAGGCGCGTTCCGGTGCGGGATCCACAGCCGGATGCGCGGCCGCGACTGTGCCGGCCCGTAGGTCATCGGGCAGGTCCCGGTTGCCCCAAAGGTTTGCTCGACTCGGCCTGTGAGTGGCTCTTGTGAGAGGGCGGTACGAGAAGGCCCTTACGGGTGAGTGTCCCCGAGGGCCTTCTCGTCAGGTTTCCGCAGGTCAGGAAGGGCATTCCGACACAGGCGGACCGGTGGGAGGGTTCGAACCTGCGAGCCCTTGACCCCCAGCTCGCGGGTAACCGCAGCGAGCCTGGAGTGGGACCACCGAACTTCGCTCTCGTCCGCTGCCGTGCGGACAGAATTGACGGGATGGCCCGACCTTGGTCCGCCGCTCAGAACGTCGCCATCGGCCGCACCCAACAACACCAGACCACCCAGGCAGCCGCAGCATCAGAGGCCAGCGGCCGCGGACCGCCATCAGCCGCTAGACCATCCGACTCGTCGGACAGGGACGGTCACAGGCAGAGCTGCTTGTTGTGTCCGACCGACGCTGCCACAGTTGCGCCGTGCAGCGAGAGGTCGGCGCTTATGCCCGCGGTGAGTTGGTCATCGTGATCGACTGCGCACGGCTCGACCGGGCGGCCGATTTCTGGTGCACCATGCTCGGCTACGTCCGAGCGGGTGAAGCCGCAGAAAATGACCGCTACCAAGGCCTCATCCCTGTCGACGGGGTCGGTATCGAAGTCCTGCTTCAACGCGTCCCAGAGAGCAAGGTCGCCAAGAACCGGATACACCTTGACCTGCGCACCGCGAATCTCGAGGCAGAAGTTCAGCGTGCCCTTGACGCCGGCGCCAACCTGGTCACCGACGAGCCCCTCGACGAAGACGGCTGGCTCTGGCATGTGCTGACCGACCCAGACGCGAACGAGTTCTGTGTCCTCCAACCACCCGCCACCCTATCACGAGCCGACGAGTCCAAACCGCACAAAGGAAAACTAGGTTCCCTGGCCCCATCGACCAGCCCCACCAGTCCGTAGCACCAGGGCCAGCGGCCGCGACCGCTGCCTCCTCGGTTTCCTGGACCACATGTCGCACATCACTGGCAGAAGTCCGGTCGCACATGAACCGTCGGCCACACCAACCTCGTGCGTGTGCAACTGACGTTGAGCTATGACAGTGGGTCTTGGGCCTTCTGGCGTAGTCGTCCGCCAGGTGATGCCCGCCGCTGAGGGGGCGGACATGGCGGATGAGTGCTTCCCATGAGTTGTCGCCCGGTAGGTGACCAGCGAATGCGAGGAGGTCACGGCAGGTCGGAGACCGTCACGCCCGGCCGAGGGCGTGCGCGAGCGCCGAGAGCAGGTCAATGTGCCCTTCGACCGAGTTCAGTCCACGACCCATGGTCACTACCGAGATGTGGGTACCGCCAGCTTCCTGCCACAGATCGATCTCTCGCATGAGCTCGTCAATGTCGCCCCACGGCAGTACGACGTAGTCCCCGCCAAATGCCGAGACTGACCTGCCATAGCCGCGCACCCGATCCCGCAGTCGGTCCCACGACTGGATGGCGTGGTGGACGCCGCCGCCGAAGAAGATGAAGCCGTCGCCGAGCCGAGCGGCCCGGTCGAACGCCTTCTCGCCAGACCCACCAAGCCAGATAGGGACAGGGCCAAACGGCTTAGGCAGGAGGGCAGCTCGGTCGATCCGGTCGAAACGGCCGGCGAAGTCAACGACAGGCTCGGCGAATAGCCGGCGCAGCAGCTCGATCTGCTCTTCCTGGCGGGCGCCGCGGGAACGGAAGTTCTGGCCCAATGCCTCGTACTCGACGTGGCTCCAACCCACACCGACGCCCAGGCGCAGCCTCCCGCCGGAGAGGAGGCTCACGTCCGCCGCTTGACGCGCCACCAGCGCCGTCTGGCGCTGCGGGAGGATCAAGACTCCGGTGGCGAACCCGATGCGCTCGGTCATCCCGGCCAGATACCCGAACATGACGAACGGGTCGTGGAACGGATCCTGCTCCGTGTACGGACCTGTCAGCCGGGGCGTGCGATCGGCATGCACGGCGCCGAGCACATGGTCGTAGGCCAGTAGATGGTCGAAGCCCAGATCCTCGACCGCTCGGCCAAAACGCCCAACAGCCGCCGGGTCTCCACCAAGCTCGGTCTGCGGATACACCACACCGATCTGCATGCACTCCACCCTGCCACGGGATCCGAGCCTCGACGACGTCCGTACGCCAGATCAAACGCTTGCCCGTTGCGATACGAAAGGACGTTCCGCGTAGGCAGCCATCCGATGCGCGACCAGCGGCAGATCCGTGCGTGCGTCGTGTCGCATGGCCCTCGTGAGGCTGTGCCCTACTCGCGCTGAGTTCCGGCCGCCGACCTGTCCGACTTCACCGCCCGCGGGGCCGCCGTGGTCGTCGGCCACCTCGCCAGCTTGGACGAGAACCGGTCCCTGGCCGATCAGGTCAATCAGCTCGGCCGGATGGACGCGGTCATCCACAACGCCAGCGTCTACGGCGACACCGGCCGCCATCCCAACCCGGATGGCATCCACGGGTGCTGACCGTCAACGCCCTTGCCCCTACTGCTGACCGGGCCGATCCAGCGACCCGACCGACTCATCTACCTGGACGGTGAACGGTTACCCCTGGGTCTGGGTTCTTGGCGTAGTCGTTCGTAGCGTTTGGCCGTTTGAGGCCGCCGGAACCGATTGTGGTTGTCGGGCGCCGGGGGCTGACCGGTCCGCAAGTGAACCGGTCAGCCACCGGGACATGGACTGCGACACCCGCTGGAGCTTCAGTGGCTATCCGGCGTTGTCAGCCGACGAGTCGCAGCACGCCCAGGATCTGGTTGAGTAGGTCGCGGATGCGACCGAGGAGGCCCGACAAGCCACCGTCGAGCAGACCCACCACCGCACACAGCAGGTTACCGAGGAGGTTCCCTGCACCGGACGCGGCGACGATGTCCAGCAACACCCGGTCGAGATGGACCTGCAATCCGAGCAGATCAAGGTCCAGCGGTGCCAAGACCAGGTGGAGGATGTCACACGTCGCAGCCGCGGCAGCCAAGCCCGTCGCCGTGGCAGGAACCCCGTTGAGGGTCTTCACAGGCACCGTCTTGAGAACAGAGAACGTGCTGGTCGTCCCGCTGGCGTTGTGAACCACTCCGCTGATCAGACCTTTGACCAGCAATCTGCTGCTGGTCGCGCCGAACCTCAGTGGCACGAAGCTTCCCGTGACCTGACGGCCGTCGGAGGTCGTCCCCACGATCTTCGACGTCGCCTTACCGCGCACATTATGCGCCACAGTGATCATCGGGTTGGGAACAAGCGCAGGTTGATCGGTCGTCACCCGAGCGTTTGCCGAGCCCGACCACATCCACGCCGTCGCGACGGTGACGACCAGGGCAACAACAAGCGAGACCGGCTTTACGAGTGCGTGTTTCATGATTCCTCCACGATCGGACACGACTGGACCATTAGGTCGAACCCCGACCAAACGGGCTTCACCGGTGAAGACGCCCAGTGGCTGTCGAGATGACGCGGACGCGGATGCGATAGCACCCACGACACGAAACGCGACGGCGATCGTCGTTTCGCGTCCAGTTGGGCGGCATCGAACTCGACGTCCTGCGCAGGTGCATGTCCCCCGGCAGCTTCACCGTCGGTACACAGCTCTATTCGCCGGTCAATGCCTCGTAGTCGCCCGAACGGCCGGAGACTTCCTGCTGGAAGTACTGGCAGCCTTTGACATGAAGCAACGGGGCCTACTGAAGGACTGATGGCCATTCGCTGGACGTCTGCTCCGGGTCTCGCACGCGACGGACCGGTCAGCATCGCGCGAGTGTCAAAGCGGTGGAGGTAAGCGTCGCGCTGAGCTTGGACCATCGCATCAGCGAGTTCGGCCCAGCGGGGCAACTGCTCGAGCCGCCCCGCCCGCTAACGGCGTGACCACGCCAGTTGGGGCCGCGCCGACGACAAGATCCTCGTGCTCCTCCTCGCTGATGTCGGGCCCGGAGATCGCGTCGCCGCGGTTTGGTCTCTGTAATCCTCACGCTGGGGGCGTGCTACTTCGTGGCTGCGGGATCGTTTGGGTGAAGGTGTCGGTGACGGCGTACTTGCGGAGCCGGACACTGCCAGTTTCGCGGCGTTCGGTGCCGACTTTCAGCCGTTCTTCGGACCTGGTCATGGCGTCGTCGGTGGGGAGGCCGGAGTCATCGCGGCCAGCGGTGTCGTCACTCGAGATGTCGGCCGTCGAGGGGGAACCAGCCTCG
Source organism: uncultured Actinomycetota bacterium (assembly GCA_963724495.1). Lineage (GTDB taxonomy): Bacteria > Actinomycetota > Actinomycetes > Propionibacteriales > DAIQRJ01 > CAVRUZ01. The sequence goes on from CAVRUZ010000002.1 coordinate 788,994, forward strand.
TTGGCGAGCCCGTAGTAGCGGTAGAGCTCGGCTGCCTGGCCTTCCGTGAGGTGATCGCCGGTGGCGCCTCCGTGCCAGGCGTCCTGGACGAAGTCCTTGTCGTAGGCAACCCACAACTCCTCGCCCCGAACCTCGCTATGGGCCAAAGGCACGAACGACTCGGACGTCCCGAACAGACCGGTCTTGACCGTCACCCACTCGGGCGCGCCACTCTGGTCGTCCACGTAGAGCTGTTCGGCGCTGCCGATCTTGTTGCCCTGTCGATCGACAACGATGCCGTTTCCTGCGAGTAGCTGCTGAAGGTCTGGACCGCTGACCATTTGGACTCCTTGTAGTAGTGGCTCAAGGTGGCAGCGCATGCGCGGGGGATCCGAACTGCTGCCGTCCGTCGCGACCGCCACACGTCGGGGGGTTGCACCGGTGAAGACGCCCAATGGGGGGCGAGATGACGTTGACCGCCCTTCGAATGTGGCTCGGTGTTGCTCGTAGCCCGGCAACCGCGAACGGCGACCTGCGGACAAAGTCGAGGGCACCCCGTCTCGCTGGATTCAGCGTCACCGGAAAGGACGTGGCCATCCTCCTTTGGGTGTAGCTCGCCCCGGTGCGAAGACTCCGGCCTCGAGGTTGGGGACGTCGACCCAGGTCGTGGCCTGTTGCACGTGTTCCGACAGACCTACCCCGGTCGTGGCGGTCGGGTGAACGAAGGAGACCAAGGGTCGATCGGCACCTCGGATCTCCTGCCCTTCATCGACCAGCAGATCCGGGAAGCACACGCCGACCCAGCCAACCTCGTCTTCGAGATAACCGAGACCGCGCTCATGCACGACATCACCGCCGGCGAAGCCTTCGCGCGTGGGCTGGCATCACTCGGGTGCGGGTTGGCCCTCGACGACTTCGGCACCGGCTTTGGCAGCTTCAGGTACCTAAGAAGCTGCCCATCACCCACTTGAAGATCGATATCGAGTTCGTCCGCGACCTGGTCACCAGCCACGACAGCCTTCACGTCATCAAAGCAATCGTCAGCCTGGCCCGGGCCTTCGGTCTCAAGACGATCGCGGAGGGCATCGAAGACGAACCGACTCTGGCCCTGTTGCGGGCCGAGGGCGTGGACTTCGCCCAAGGATTTCACCTTGGACGCCCCAAGCCCGCGATTAACGTCTGACGCTTCTGTCTGCCGGCGGTTGACCTCGCATCTCCCTTCCACGGCGGGGCACTGTCGGGTCGAGAGGACAAGCCAACCTCTGCCGCCGTCACATGGCGCGAAGATCCACCACGGTAAACACGCCAGGGAGGTGGACTTGAGGGCAGTCACTCAGTCATCGTCGGGGTCCCGGTCGCGCGCCAGGCGGTCACGCCTGTCCTCCTCGCGCTTGGAGTAGGCAGCGGCGCGAATCGCCTCGTCAGACTCCAGAGCGGACCCGAGCCCGCCGCCGACAGTTGCGGCTGACGCGACAAACCAGGCCAGGATGAAAAGGTCGCCGTAGCCGAGCGAAGCGTTGATGCTTTCGCCCATCACGGCTGGGTCGAGAATGAAGAATGCCCATGCCAGATTCAGCAGGTAGAGAGCGATGTAGCAGATGAGCACGCCAGCCATCAAGGTCAGCACGGTCGAGGCGTTGTAGAGGCGTGACCTCTCCCGCGCCTGCGGGGAGTCGTCGTCGGGGCGGTCCCAAAGCTCGCCGTCGATCACGAGCCAGCCGACGACGAGGGCGATGGAACCGATCATCGCGACCACCAGGCGCCACCACGACAACGAACTCGCCAGCTGCCAGACGGTCGAGTTGATCGTGGCCACCGCGCCGGTCGTCAGTGCTGCCACGAGCGCAGACTTCAGGCCCGGGACCAACAGCCACGGACGGTTGGCGAGCACCATCCCCATCAGCAGGCGCCAGCGGCCCCGCAGCTGCGGAAGGGCAACACGCTGCTCGTTCTCCACAGTCGGGTCCGCCATGGCGCCGACCAGCGAACGCACCGCCCGACGCGTGCGCGTGTGCATACGAAGTCCGCCCAACGCAGGCAGTGACAAGACCGCAGCTCGTTGCTCTGGATCGGTCTCGACCAGCAAGTGCCGGCCCTCGCGGTCGTGGAGTGGAAGTTCGGTCAGGCCGACGACGAGGTCCCAGTTCTGCTCGCGGGCCCGGTATTGCAGTCGACCCACAGCCTTCTGGACGTCCTCGGAGCCGGTCGTGAACGGTTCACTCACGACGGTGATGTCCCACGCGGCGCCGCCGTCAACCGGGGTCAGGTCGGTGAGACGTCGGCGATCTCGGTGGGCGCGGCTGGATCAGCAACGAGTCCAACGCGCAACGGCTCCACGCCCGTGTAGTACCCACAACGGCCGCAACGACTCACAAGGTCGCGTCGAGCGGATCGGGTGAGGGCCTGGTTCACGAGGCCCTGCGGGATCCGGCCGATACTGCTAACACGGCCGGGCATACGGGCCGCTCCTTCTAGACCACGGGGAGGTCCCTCGCCGATGGACTGTCGTGGCCCGCCACGCTTCTCATTTACTCGGGCGATTTGCGGGCCGCCCTAAGACGGATGTGTTACTCGGCCGGGTCGCCCAAGCCCTGTTGCACACCCTTCCTGGGTGGTGGGCTGGGTGAGCGCTCAGGATGGCCAGGCGGGCGTGGACTCGCTGCCTGCGTGGTTGGTCGGGTGGGCCGACGATGAAGGGCTGGACCTGTCGCCGCTGTCTGCCCGGACAACTCGCCAGGTCTGTGACCGATTGGTGTCGCGGGACTTCGATGCCTGGTCCGAAGCGTTTGCCCGGGTCGGCAATCGCCTATCCATCCCGCTACAGGGCTTCCTCGCAGATCGTGGACGCGCTGACTGGCGAGATCTCTCGTCCTACGGCAGCAGCAATGAGCCGCTGGGAATCACCTGCTACAGGTTGGTCATCGCTTCGGTCGCTTCCGCGTAACGGCCACCCTGGACCGGGATGGTGTCGGCGGCCTCGGTGATCTCGGTGAGTTCATCGGCACTCAGTGCGAGGTCCGCGGCCCCGATGTTCTCCTCGACCCGATGCAGCTTCGTAGTGCCGGGAATGGGCACGATCCAGGGCTTCTGGGCCAGCAACCAGGCGAGCGCGACCTGGCCCGGAGTGGCATCGTGGCGAGCAGCAATACCGGTCAGCAGGTCGACGACAGCCTGGTTGTGCTGCATGGCTTCTGGGGAGAATCGTGGGATGGTGGCCCGGATGTCGTTGCCTGCATCGAAGCTCGCGGTGGCTTTGATCGTGCCGGTGAGGAATCCCTTGCCCAGTGGGCTGTCGGGGACGAACCCGATCCCCAACTGCTCACACGTGGCGAGCACTTCTTGCTCTGGGCGCCGCCACCAGATCGAGTATTCGCTTTGCACAGCGGTCACTGGCTGGATCGCGTGGGCGCGGCGGATCGTCGCCGCGGCGGCCTCGGACATACCGAAATGCTTGACCTTGCCGGCTTCGATGAGCTCCTTGACCGCGCCGGCGACGTCCTCGATCGGGACGTCCGGATCCACCCGATGTTGGTAGTAGAGGTCGAGGGCGTCGACACCCAGTCGCGCCAGCGACCCGTCGACGACGTGCTTGATGCTGTCCGGTTGGCTGGTCACGCGCCCGCGCGGCTTGCGGGTAGCCGAGTCGATGTCGAAGCCGAACTTGGTGGCGATCACGACCTGCCCCGGGTAGGGAGCGAGCGCTTCACCGACGAGCTCCTCGTTGGCGTAGGGACCGTAGATCTCCGCTGTGTCGAAGAACGTGACCCCGCGATCGACGGCGCCGCGGATGAGCGCGATCATCTCAGTCCGGTCAGGTGAGCCGCCGTACCCGCCGGACATGGTCATACAACCCAGCCCGATTGCCGAGACCTCAAGTCCGCTCATCCCCAAGACGCGTGTGTCCATCGCTCAGCTCCTCGGCCGGTGCACCATCGTTCCCTTACGCCTTCCTGCCGAGTGAGCCTAGGGACCGTTGCGACCGTGTGGCAGGCCCTGGCAATACCTCCCTGAGGCCCTGGACCTAGGCGTCGTGCCGGCAACGGGCAGCTCCTGTGGCTGGCGCCCAGGCAGATCGTGGACACCCTTGACGGTGGTCAGTCCGAGAACGGAAAGCCTTTCCAGTCCGGTGGTGTCGCCGGTGGCGCGCGCTCAGCTGTGGTCGTGGGCGAGGCTGCTGGACAGGTCACGGTGGGCGCTGGCCTGCGACAGCAAGAGCTGCGCTTTGGCCTCGAAGGCCTTGACCGCGTCGGCGCCGGCCGCAAAGCGGAACGGGGGTTCCTCGAGGGCCGCGAGCTGGACCAGCGCGCGTGCGAGCTTGGCGGGATCGCCGCCCTGCTTGCCGTCCATGCTCCGCCATGCGGCGACCGTCTGGGTGGTGCGCTGGCCGTAGTCGTCGATCGAGGGTTCGGCGAACTGAGTGGATTGCGGCGTGAGCAGTTCGGTGCGAAAGAACCCTGGCTCCACGAGCATTGTGCGGATTCCAAACGGGGCGACTTCGGGCGCCAGTCCCTCCATGAAGCCTTCGACGCCGAACTTCGAGGCAGCATAGGCGCTCACGAACTCACCCTCAGCCACTATCCCCGCCGTTGAAGAGATCGTCATGACCAGGCCTGAGCGCTGGGCCCGCAGCTGCGGGAGCGCGGCGCGGATCACGTTGACCGGGCCGAAGAACGTGGTCTCGATCTGGGCACGGAAGTCTTCCGGGGGCATCTCCTCGAAGAATCCCGCCTGAAAGCTGCCCGCGTTGTTGACCAGCACATCGAGGCGGCCGAAACGGTCCACCGCGCTGCGAACCGCTTCCTCTGCTGCAGTGGGTTCGGTGACGTCGAGTGCCACAGGCAGGAGGTCGTCGTACTCCCCCAAGGCCTCAGTGATGCTCTTGGGCCTGCGAGCAGTGGCGACCACGGCGTGGCCAGCGGCCAGCGCCGCCTTCGCGATGTCGACTCCCAGCCCTCGGCCCGCACCCGTGATCAGCCATACCTGCTTGTCAGTCATCGGTGCCCCTTGTGTAGACGTGCTCGCGGATAGTGGCCTCGGTCTGGGTTGTCGTCCAGGACGCGAGGAGGTCGAGGGCATGTGCGGTGGGTGAGCCTGGCTCGGCGGCGTAGAGGGTGAGGGTGAGGCCGGGTTCGGAGACCAGCTCGACGCTTTCGTAGGCCAATTCGAGGTTGCCCACGTCGTGATGGTGGAAGCGCTTGGTGCCGGCGCCGTGGGCCCGGACGTTGTGGGTGCTCCAGCGTCGGCGGAAGTCGTTGCTGCGCGTGGACAGTTCTCCGACGAGGTCGTGGAGGTCCTTGTCGTGGGGGTCGCGGCCGGCTTCGGTGCGCAGAATGGCAACGCAGATGTCGGCGGCGCCGTCCCAGTCGGGGTAGAAGTCCCGGGCGGCATCGAGGTCGAGGAAGGTGAAGCGAGCGAAGTTGGGCGGAGCGTCCGCCGACCTGTCGTAGAGGGCAGCGTGCATGGCCCGGCCCAGGTGGTTGACAGCGAGCAGGTCCATGCGTCCGTTGCGGACGATCGCCGGTGCGGTGAACGCGTCGAGCACCCATTGCAGGCTGGGTCGCGTTGTCCAGCGCTTGCCCGGTCGGCGGCGGGCACGCATGCCGGCGCTGGTGCCGTCAGCGGCATGTGCCAGGTGGAACAGATGGGCCCGTTCGGCGTCGTCGAGCTGCAGGGCGCGGGCGATCGCATCGAGAATGGAGGCGGAGACGCCGCCGATGGCTCCGCGTTCGAGCTTGGAGTAGTACTCGACGCTGACCCCGGCAAGCACCGCGACCTCACCCCGCCGCAACCCCGGCACTCGACGGGCGCCGACATCCGGCATGCCTGCTTGCTGCGGGGTGATCTTGGCTCGCCGGGAGACGAGGAACTCACGGACCTCTGCCCTGTTATCCACAGCAGCGACGTTACGACGGCTCGCGCCGGTGTGGGATGCCCTGTCAGTACACGTCTTCATAGAGACTCCCCCGCCCATTCGCAGCCGGGTTGAGTGAAGCCAGTGAGCCGTCCTGACGGCTCAGTCGACTAACCAGACTGACGCGAGGAGACCACCAACATGCGTGGTGTTGTCATGTACGCCCCCGGTGACGTCCGAGTTGAGGATCGGCCCGAACCGACGATCTTGAAGCCGACGGACGCGGTCATCCGGCTGGCGGCAACCTGCATCTGCGGGTCGGACCTGTGGCCGTACCGGGGAGCGGATGAGATCACCGAGCCGCGACCGATGGGCCATGAGTACGCCGGGCATCGTCGAGGAGGTCGGCTCCGACGTCACCACCGTCCGGCCGGGCCAATTCGTCGTCGGATCGTTCTCCACCTCGGACAACACATGCGAAATCTGTCGGGCCGGGTACCAGACCTCGTGCATCAACAGCGAGGCGTTCGGTCCCACCGGGGCCGCTCAGGCGCAGCGGATGCGCGTGCCGCTAGCCGACGGGACGCTGGTCGCCACCCCTGACGTGCCAGACCCTGAGCTGGTGCCGGACTTCCTGGCCGCCTCCGACGTCCTGGGCACCGGCTGGTTCGCCGCCGTCGCCGCGCAAGCTGGACCGGGCAAGACCGTTGCGGTGGTCGGTGACGGGGCCGTTGGGCTGCTCGGAGTGATGGCTGCGCAGCAGCTCGGCGCGGAGCGGATCATCGCCATGAGCCGGCACAAGCCGCGACAGCAGTTGGCGCTGGAGTTCGGCGCTACCGACATCGTCACCGAACGTGGCGACGCTGGCGTCGAGCAGGTCAAGGCTCTGACCGATGGACTGGGAGCGCAGTCGGTGATCGAAGCCGTCGGCACCCAGGAATCGATGATGCAGGCCATCCGCTCGACCCGGCCTGGTGGCCACGTCGGCTACGTCGGCGTCAGCCACGACGTAGCGCTCCCTGGAGACGAACTGTTCTTCTCCCACGTCCATCTGCACGGCGGACCAGCCCCCGTACGCCAATACCTCCCCGACCTGATGGACCGGATCTGGAACCGCACCATCCGCCCCGGCAAGGTCTTCGACTTGGAACTCCCGCTCGATGAGGCGGCCGCGGGATACCGCGCCATGGACTCGCGAGAGGCCATCAAAGTCCTGCTCACCCCATGAACGTGACCCAAGACCACGCGGTTCCGCATCTGGGCTACGCGCCGGATTGCGAGTACCTGGGTGACCGGCCGGAGTCGGTGCGGGAGGACAACCGAATCAAGGCCAAGCTCACGTCGGCGTTGGTCGCGACTGTCGTCTTTCTCACCGCGATCGCGCCGTTGGCCACCGACATGTACGTGCCGGCGTTTCCGCAGGTCGCGGTCGACCTGTCGGCGACTGCCACCCAAGTCCAGCTCACCCTGACTACGTTTTTCGTCGGCATGGCGCTAGGTCAGCTGATCGGTGGTCCTGTCTCGGACCAGCTCGGCCGTCGGCGTCTCCTGATCGGTGCTGTCCTGGTAACGACGCTGGCGTCCGTGGTGTGTGCGTTCGCCCCGTCGATCACGATCATGATGGCCGCTCGGCTGGTTCAAGGTTTCGCTGGTGGCTGGGCGATGGTGATCGGTCGGGCGGTGATTGTTGACCTCGCCACCGGGGCTCAATTGGTCCGAGTGTTGAACGTCATCGCCGCTGTGGGCGGGATCGCGCCCGTGGTCGGGCCACTGGTGGGCGCGGTGATCCTGCAGCTGTCGCATTGGCGCGTGTCGTTCTGGGTCGTCGCGCTCCTCGGGCTGGTGATGACCCTCGCCGTCATTGCTGCCGTCCCGGAGTCACTGCCGCCCGAGCGTCGACATGGCGGCGGCCTCCGGAGCTTCCTGGTAGCCGGACGACAGGTGCTCGGGAACCGCACCTACGTGGGCTACCTCGTCGTGGCGGGTTCGGCCATGGGTGCCCTGTTCGCCTACGTCGCCACCTCCGCATTCGTGCTGCAGTCGATGAACGGACTGTCGCCAATCGCCTACTCAGTCGACTTCGCCGCCAATGCTGTCGGCATGACCGTGGCTGCCCTGGTCGCTGCCCGACTCGCGGGCCGGGTCGATACCCGCCAGGTCATACTCGTCGGCCAGATCGCCGCCCTCGCCGCCGGTGTTGCCATGCTGGCCGGAGCGCTCTGGCTCGACACCCCTCTCATCGTCGCACTCGTCTGCTTCTTCGTCCTGATGACAGCCCAAGGCTTGATCGGACCCAACGGTGGTGCCCTCGCCTCCGCCGCCGTACCTGACCACCCCGGCACCGGGTCCGCCGTTCTTGGGTTCGTCCAGTGGGTCGCCGCCGGCACCATCGCCCCCATCGCCGGACTCGGCGGCGAACACACCGCCATCCCCATGGCCACCCTCATGATCGCGGGCGCGGGGCCTCCATGATCGGACTGCTCGTCGTCGCCCGACCGCAGCGTTCACGTGGGAGGCCGTGAGTCAGCGCTAGTCGTCCAGGATGGCCGCTTCGCCATGTCCGATGCGGGAAGGTGAGTTGGTCGGGCTGACAGGATTCGAACCTGCGACCCCTTTGACCCCCAGCCATCGGCAGCGCGTCCGGGCGAATCCGCCCACGTCCGATTCACGCTCAGACACTGGGGATCCGACATCGACGGACACCGGCCGACAGCACCTAATGGTGTACAAAAAACGTGTGCAAACTTGTCAGCATGCTGACACGTTCCGCAGGGGTAGCTGCGGAACCAGCGAGCGACACGCAGGCCGTGGGTGTCTGACCATGCGGTCAAGAACCCCTTACGATCCGTGCCGTGGCTGACGGATGGGACATCGCGACCGCCATCTTCACGGGCGTCGGTGCAGTGGCGACGGCGGTGGCGGCCATCGCAGCTATGAAGGCGGCGTCGGCCAGCGAGCGCACGAGCACAAGGGCGTCAGAGGCCCTCGCGAACACCATTATTCCGAGGGTGCGCTATGCCGGTGTTCAACGAGTGAGTGACGACGGCACGGTCATCGAAGACACGGTTGGCACTGATGGGAACTACGTCTTTCCGACTGACGGTAGGCGAACTCGTCGTCCTTGTGGGGCAAACGCCGCCGTTCGCCGCGCGCGATGTCGACGTGGTCGTGACCCGCGACGGATCGAAGTATCACGAAAAGTCGGACTGGATGCGCGACGGCGAGCGAATACGGATTCGGGCAGGCGCGGCCCCGACCGACGTCGATTCCTGCAGGGGTCGGTCTGGTTCTCGACTCCGTGCGCACCCGCTTCAGCGACGAACGCGGCCTTGCCACGTATGAGTGCTTCGAGGACTTCACGGGTCTCACCGACGCTCCGGTTGCGCCAGAGAGAACGGAGACACGCATCTTGCCCACGCGCGGACCAGTCATTCGACCGGCAGTGCACCACGGCTCGTGGTGAGCAGCCCTACTCCTCTTGCTCGCGATCTACGTTGCGCGCCGCCACGGTCGCGTCGCTGTCGGCTCGCGCTTGCGCCAGGTCGCCGCCGTATGCCTCTGCCACGAGGCGCGGATACAGAGTGCTCACCTTGCGGAACCGTTCGGTGTGCTCAATGTTCATGGGCATTGTCCTCTTCGCGCACGCGCTAGACGAAAATCGAGCATCAGTTTGAATGGTCGTGTTTTCTCCAGAATTCCATTGTATCTTCAATAAATCGTGGGAATTGGGAGGGTAGGGCCATAAAGAGATGACCGCCTGGATACCGTTTGATCTCGGCGTTCGGGATTTTTTCTGCGAGTTCATCCTGAAACTGCGGCGGGACAACAAGATCTTCCGGGCTGCTCATGATCCGTGTCGGTGCTGTGATCTGGCTGAGTTGGTCGCGGATGTCGAAAATATGTAACGCATTCGTTTGCTGCTCCGCGCCGGTTGGTGTTTGAGCAAGGGGATCGGCGGGTGCGTCAATCCAGGCTTGTATGAATTCCTCGTTTTGAAATGCTTCGTCGCCCAGCAGAATCCCCGCGAAATAGCGATTAACCAGATCACGCGACACACCTCGATCAATCAGTTTGCGCCCGGTTGCCAGCATAAACGCCGCACGATTGGAAAAATCCACAGCGGCAGACACAGCCACCACCATGCTGCGCACTTTACCTGGATGACGCAGCGCCATCGTCATTGCGAGGGAGCCGCCCATCGAAATGCCCATAATTTGAGCAGAGGTCATCCGATGATGATCCAAAATCGCGGCAACATCATCAACCATATTATCTATCGTGAACGTCGCCCCATCATCGACAACCGTTTGACCCGCGCCACGATTATCCACCACTAAGAGCGTAAAGTGTCGACTGAGGGCCTGCCGAATTGCTGTGTACAGACCACCATTGCTGTGACCAGAATAGCCGATCATAAAGACAGCGGGCGGGCCATGACCTTCGAGTTCGTAGTACAAATCAGCGCCGTTGTGTGTAAAGCGTGGCATGGGGTCAGCTCCTGGCTCATAAATGTTCAATACTACGACCGGCGAGGAGTATACCCCTTTTGTGGCAACTACCCAGAAAGCGGGACCGTTTCGAAGTCAGGGAAATATATCGTCGCGACGTACCACAGTCGGTTCGCATTGATGAGCGCGAAGATCTCGTTGTAGATACGCCAAGTCGGGGTCGAGAACGTGACCTGGCCACAAGTGCATGCGCGAGCCTGGGAGCTACAGGATGCCAACGAACAGGCGGGTCCCGACTTCGCCTGATCCCGGTTCCGGTGCGGCGGCAGCTTCGGTCTCGGCAACCCGAAAGAGGAAGGGTCACTCGCGAGGCTTCGCTCCCCCGTCCAGCCTGCCTCATCTCATGCAGCCAGAACGGCGGTGACGTTGACCGCCGCACGCGGAAGGCCGGTCAGACGGTGTGCGTGATCTTCACCAGCGCCAGGGCATGTGGAAACCCGAACCCCACGCGCATGGTGGCGCGTACAGCGACTCTGTCGGAGGTAAAGAACACGGAGTTGTCGGTCTCGACGGTGGCGTCGTCGCGGATGACGACGTAGGTCCGAGTCTTCGGGATGGCCCACGCGGTGCCCGCCGCGACCGCCGAGGAGAGCACGAGTGGCACCCCAAGGATGATCCGACCGGAGGGCTTGGCCGGGTCGTTCTGCAACAGCGGCACGTTCGATCCCGTTGCCTGCTTCAGCTTGGACGGCACCACGAAGTCGGCCGGCGAGACCACGAAGGTGTCCAGTTCGGCACCGACGGCGGCGGCCGCCGCGATCGACCGCGATCCGCTACATCAAGTCAGCACGCGAAGCGGGCCTGATCGAGAAGAGGAAGTCATGACGGCAACGACGCGACGCGGCAACGGCGAGGGGTCGCGCCCGATCCGCCGCAAGGATGGCCGCTGGCAGGTCTTGGTCCGCTTCACGGACCAAGAGGGTGCCAGCCTGCGCAAGACCATCACCGGCAAGACGGCAGACGACGCGCGGGCCAAGGCGCGCGTTGTGATTGCCCGGCTGTCCGACGGCATGCCAGCGCGCGACAGCAGGCAACTCCTCGGCACGTTCACGCTGGCATGGATCGCCAGGACGCTGGCGCACTCCGACCGGAAGGCCAGCACGAAGAGCCTGTATACGTCGCTGGCACGGAGTCACATCGTTGGCAGCAAGATCGCCGCTATGCCGCTCGGCCGCGTGAAGCCACGCAACGTCGAAGGTTGGTTGGCGGACCTGCGGGCGAAGGGACTTGCCGACTCCACGGTGCGATGCACCTACACGGTGCTACGGGCCGTCATGGCCACGGCTGTCCGCGACGAAGAGTTGGCCCGTAATCCGGTGGAGTTGGTCAAGCGGCCGACCGTCGACCGCAAGGAAGCCGCACACCTGTCCCCCGGACAGGTCAAGGCCGTCCTGGCAGCGGCGGCGGGCAGTCGGTATCTCCCGCTGTTCGGGCTGCTGTTGAACACCGGGCTTCGGCGCGGTGAGGCGCTCGCGCTCCGGTGGAGCGATCTCGACGCCGACGGCGCAGTGCTCACACGTCCGAGGCACCATCGCCCGCGAGGATGGCGCGCTGGTGGTCACGAAGCCAAAGACGGACAGATCGAACCGAAACATCCACATGACGCCGACAACGGCCGCGCTGTTGAAGGCGATCAAGGTCCAACAGTCGCGGGAGCGTCTTCGCGCTGGATCGGTGTGGACCGAGACCGGCTTCGTATTCACAACAGAGCACGGCGAACCGTGCGATCCCCGGAACGCGCTCCGCGCTTTCAAGGTCGCCGCCGCGAAGGCTGGGCTTGCGTCGGTGGGCCTTCACACGCTCCGGCATTCGGCCGCGACGGCGATGCTGACCAACGGCGTCCCCTTGAAGGTGGTCAGCGAGATCCTCGGCCACTTCTCCATCAGCATCACCGGCGACATCTACGGCCACGTCACGCCAGAGGTCAGCGCGACGGCGATGGAGTCGCTGAGCGCCGCATGGGCCTGAGGGCCTAGCAGGAAAGGTGTGCAAGAAAGGTGTGCAACCGGGCCACCAACAGAGAAGAGGTCGCCTTCGATCTTGTCGAAAGGGCCTCTGACCTGCGGTTTTGTCGGTCGGGCTGACAGGATTCGAACCTGCGACCCCTTGACCCCCAGTTCAGGCTGAGGATTGCAGCGCGCTTGGTTTGAGCGTCTGGAGTGTCGCGGGGTGTCCGTCATTGACCGTTGGTGTGCGCCGAGTACCGATGGTGCTGGTCCAAAGCGGGTCCAAGGTTTCGCCCTCTCCCCCGGCCGCCCGCAACTGCCAAATCCGGCCGGAACGATGAGGGTCAAGGCTCGGGCTTGCCCGATCGCGAGCGACGCGCAGCGGCCTTGATGCTCGTCGTGGAGGCCGGACACTCGATGGCGGGCGGCCAAGCCCAAGTCCTTCTCGGTTCGGCGGAGCGGCCCGCAGCGAAGCGAGGACACGCGGAGCCGGACTGCCGAGCGCAGCGAGGCTCTTGAGCCAGTGCGGAAATTCATAACCGATTGAACCCAGGCAGGCACGTTGCCCGACCAGGCACGCAACTTGATCCGTCTTACCTGCGGCCGAGTCATGCGTGGCAGGTATAAGCACGTGGATGTGGGACTCGAAGCCCCTTACTCGCTCGCTGCAGGGCTATTCAGGTCGTCCGCCGACGGCCGATCGTTGTGACATTTTGCTGGCTGGCACTACTGATAGGGATCGGTGACATTGCGTAGGTCTTCGAGGATGTGGCGTAGCTGGGCGATGCGTCGATGGCCGAGGTGTTGTACCCATTCGGCTTCTACCGCGGCGATGGTCCCAGCTGCCGCCTCTACCGCGGCGGCACCTCGGGGGGCGATCGTAATTAGCCGGGCGCGAGCGTCGCTGGGATCTGGAACGCGCGTGACGTAGCCGGCCTGCTCGAGTTCGTCGACGAGGCCGCTGGCAGCCTGCTTGGTGACTTGGGCCTGTTCGGCGAGGTCGGTGAGCCGGATTCCATCGCGGCCGATGCGTTGGCAGATGCGACTCCGCGCCAGCGTTATATCGTCGAACCCAGCCTCAGCCAGGCTTTCGAACACCCTGTTCTCCATCGCCCGGTAAGGGATGAAGAGCAGGAGCCCGAGGTTGACGCCCTCGCCGCTGCTCGCCTCCGTCATGATCTCTCCCATCGGACGTTGGTCAAGAACCTTGACAGAGTTGGTCAGGGAAGTGTACGACTTCACCGCACGTCATGTCGTCGAAGGTGGGTGCCAGGATGGGGCCTGACGAGAGCTGGCAGCTGATCGAGGAACACCGGCTGGCCATCGCTGACCTGCTGGAACCCTCACCCAGGAGGAGTGGGAGCGGGCGTCATTGTGCAGCGGCTGGCGGGTGCGTGACGTCGCCGCGCACCTGGCTATGGGAACCCCCGCGCCCCCGATAAGGAGGGTGATCCGGGAGGCAGTGCGGGCCCGAGGAAACTTTGACCGCCTCAACCATGACATGGCCGTGCAGCACGCCCAACGGCCAACCAGCCTGATCATCACCGAACTGCGGCACAACGCCGGGTCCCGCGAGCTCCCAGTCGTCACCAACTACCGCAACATCGTGTTCGACGTCTTGGTCCACGGCCAAGACATCGCCATCCCCCTCGGCGCGACCCTGCAGTTCTCGACTGCTGCCGGGTCGGCGGCAGCGGAGAATCTGTGGCAGCTGCGGTGGCCCTGGTCGACGCAGCGCCGCTTTCGCGGTCTGTCCTTCAGCGCCACCGACACTGATTGGACCGCCGGGGCCGGCCCCACAGTTCGCGGCCCGATCCGCAGCCTTCTGCTCGCCCTCGCCGGGCGGCCGGCGGCGTTGCCGGAGCTCACCGGCGACGGCCTACCAGAACTGTCGTCGCGCATAACCGCCACCCAGGGCCAGCCAGTCCACAAATCCTGACCTTTGTACGGCCCCTTCACCACAACGGCCGCACACTCACAAGGGAGTGCCACCATGGCATACGGCATCACCACCCAGGTCCCCGCGCCGATCGAGATGTATGACGCGATGCACGCCGCACTCCTAGCACGGACCTGGCCTGACGACGTCGGTCTCCTCCTGCACATCGGTCGAGCCACCGAGGACGGTTTCGAGCTGGTGGAGGTATGGGAGTCGCGTGACCACTACGACCGATACAACCGCGAGATTGTCCTACCCCTTGTCACTGAACTGGCCGGCGCCCAGGGCACGTCCGCCCCGGGCGACCAGCAGATCCAGGAGTTCGAGGTCCGCGGCCTGGTGATCCCTAACGGCGGCATCACATTTTGACATCGACGCCAGCACTGATCGGATCTCGACTGTGCTCAAGTCCGACCATGGAAGCGGTTTACCGGCCCGAGGCAGGCACAGCAGGAGCGCGACTCGGTTGTCGCGGTGGATACCCGATATGAATCACCAGCGCTCGATCACCACCGGCTAGCTACAGCGAGACTCGTCCAGCCGTCACGTTTCGCGGACTGTCGGTGGGGTCTGTCATGCTTCTTGGCAGCGGATCCAAACACACCAAATGACCATGACTTTGGGGTTATCCCCGGGGGTCGGCTCCCCACCCTGGCCAGTGGCCAACACACCTGAGCGCCGCACCAGACACACAGACGCATCGGTCTGTCCGCTCCTGATCCTTCTTCGTGTCTTGGTGCTGTGGCGACCCCCGGCGTTGAGACCTCGCCCCCTGATTTGGGCGATTGCGGGCCTCCCATAGACGGGGTGTGTCACGCGGCCGGGGTCGCACTAGCCGCGTGGCACACCCTCCCTGGGGTGGTGGAGCTGCGTGAGCGCACAGTTCACCCATGCGAGACCTGGACACTCGTGCCGGATCGTTTGCTGGCTTCGGCGATCTGGCCGGCCTGGATCTGCCGGCGCTGTCGGCCCAGACCGCCCAGCAGGTCCGTGACCGGTTGGTGTCGCGGGACTTCGACGCCTGGTCTGAGGCGCTGTCCCGGGTCGGCAACTGCGCCCATCCGATCCGGCTCCGGGGCTCGTCGCAGACCGTCGACAAGCTGACCGGCGAGATCGTCGCCTCCTACCGCAGCAGCGATGAGCCGTTGGGAATCACCTACGTCCGTTGCGGAAACCGCCGCGCCAGCCAATGCCTGTCCTGCTCGAGGCTGTACGCGGCGGACATGTTCCACCTCATCCGCGCCGGCGTCACCGGCGGCAAGACCGTCCCCACCATCGGTCGCAGACCACCCACTGGTGTTCGCCACCCTGACCGCACCCTCCTTCGGCAAGGTCCACGTCTGTCGCGGCGACGGTGCCCGCTGCCATCCCGGCGCCGGACGGTTGTGCCGGCACGGCCGCAGCCAGACCTGCCGGCCATCCACGACGACGACGACGTCGGGTGCTGGTGGGGCAGCCGTTGTGCGTGGACTGCTACGACTACGCCTCGCATGTGGTGTGGCAGTGGTGGGCGCCGGATCTGTGGCGGCGGTTCACCATCGCGCTGCGACGGCTGGTCGCCAAGACCCTGGCAGTCTCGGCCATCCGGCTGGCCGAGGTGGCGACCGTCCAGTACGCCAAGGTCGCGGAATACCAGCTGCGCGGCGCGATCCACTTCCACGCCCTGGTCCGCCTCGACGGACCCCGCACCCCCGACGGCTTCGCCCCGGCACCCGACCGCGATCGACGCGAACACCCTGGCCCAGCTCGTCCAGCAGCCGCCGCCGCGGTCCAGCCTCCAGGTCCCCGGTGTCGACGCAGACGATCCGTCACGGGTGCTGGTGTTCGGCCGCCAACTCGACGTCCGGCCGGTGCGCACCAGCCGCCGCACCGACGACCCCGACCAGGCGCTCACGCCCCGGCCAGGTCGCCGGCTACCTGGCCAAGTACGCCACCAAGTCCGCCGACGACGACACCGGCAGCAACAACCCGCACCGGCGGCGCCTCCGTCACACCGTCGCCGACCTGGCCACCCGTGCCGAACGCGCCGACCGAGGCGCGATGTCAACGTCGAGAATCCGTATGAGCTGTTGGGCAAATGGGTGCACATGCTCGGCTTCCGCGGCCACTTCGCGTCCAAGTCCCGCCGCTACTCCATCACCCTGACGATGCTCCGCCGAGCCAGACAACGAGCCAGCCGGCTGATCGCCCAAACACCCGCCAGTGCCAGGCCCCTCGACCTCGCCGCCCTCGAAGCCGACCTGCTCGCCGACGACGACACCGAAACCACCCTCGTCATCGGCACCTGGCACTACCTCGGCACCGGCTGGAACACCGACGGCGACACCGCACTCGCCACCGCCGCAGCCGCACGAGCACGCGAATACGCCCAATGGAAGGCCCAGAACCGCCGGCAGCCAGACCAACCAATACTCCGGAAGGATCAGGCAGATGAGGGAGCCGAGTCGCACGAACTCGAAGCGGCCGCCGCTTGGCGTGCGTCTGTCGGTCGACATCGAGCAGTTCGACGGCCCGCGCGGGATGGTGTGGAGAGCTCGGGTGCGCTGGCACGACCCGATGACCGGCAGGCGCGAGCTGGTCAAGCGCACACACCACACAGAAGGTGCCGCTCTTGGCTGGATCGAGCAGATGCAGCACACCGCCCGGACCGGGGTCGACAACGGCCAGACGCTTGCGAACTACGTCGCCTTCATCGGGGACCGGTGGACTCGAGGCATCGATCCGACCTCGACGTATGACCCATACGTGGCTGGGCTTCGACGGCGGGTCGTGCCGACACTCGGTCATCTGCCCGTGGCCATGATCACCGCCGGGCTGGTCGATCGAGCCATCGACCAGTGGGAACGCGAGTACGGCCGGTCGACGGTCAAGAACACCGTGGCAGTCCTGGTTCTGGTGCTCGACGAGGCGGTACGTGACGGCATCGTTGCGCGGAACCCGGCCAAGGACCGGGCCCGTCGACGAACCGTGGGCCGTATCTCCAGGTCCTGCCGAGCCGAGCAATCCACGCGATCTTGCGCTGCCGGACGTGGCGACCTTGCAGCTGTTGGTTGATCGCGTCGTCGAAGCAGGCGAGCACCAGTCGTGGGGCGATGTGGTCACGATCCTGGCGACCACCGCGATGCGCATCAGCGAAGTCTCCGGCCTCGAGGTCGGGGACGTCGACCTGGGCCGTGGGCTGTTCCACGTGTTTCGACAGACCTACCCGGGTCGGGGCGGTCTGGTGACGAAGCAGACCAAGGGTCGTCGCAGGCGAACGGTGCCGATCATCGATCCCCTCCGCCCGACGCTTGTCCGGCTCACCGCCGGCAGGCGAGGAGACGAGCGGCTTCTGGTGGGTCCGCGCGGCGGGGTCATCACGACGGCGACCTTGCGGGACGCGACCAACTGGGACGCCCTGGTCACCGAGCTCGGCCAACCTGGTCTGGTTCGGCACGGACTGAGGCACACGGCGCTGACTTGGATGGCCGATGCCGGAGTCGAGCTGCACATCCTGCAGCGGGTGGCTGGCCACCAGGATCCGGCGGTCACGAGCCCGCTATCTGCACCCGGATCTGCAGGCGATGCTGGACGCCGGCGCTGGCCTTTTCGGTCTGGTGGTCCAAAACTGGTCCAAAGTCGCCCGCCCTCGGGGTCATCGAGGGTGGCCGCGATGCCGGGTGAAACCGGCCCTGACCTGGCCGGATGCGGTCGGGGTGTTCTGGTCGGGCTGACAGGATTCGAACCTGCGACCCCTTGACCCCCAGTCAAGTGCGCTACCAAGCTGCGCCACAGCCCGAAGCTCCCCGGCAGGCTGCCCGGTGAGCGATCGCCAACCCTACCGGACCGAAAACCGCTTCCCTGTCAGTGGCGAAGGCCGCCGACTCCGGGCAGAAGTGGCCGCCACATCGTCAGATTCGGCGGTCGGGCGGCCGCTCGGCGATCTGGCGGCCACTTCTGCCCGGCACGACGCGGTCAGCGGCGCTGGTCGCCGCGGCCGCGCTTCTCGCGCACGCGCATCGTCACCTCGACCGGCGACCCGACGAAGCCGAACTCCTCGCGCAGGCGGCGCTCGATGTAGCGGCGGTAACCCGCCTCGAGGAAGCCAGACGTGAACAGGACGAAGCGCGGCGGCTTGCTGGCGGCCTGCGTCCCGAACATCACCTTCGGCTGCTTGCCACTGCGCACGGGATGCGGGTTCTCGGCGGCCAGGCGGCCGAGGAAGGTGTTGAGCCGGCCGGTGCCGATCCGGGTGCTCCAGCCTTCGAGCGCTCCCTCGATGGCGGGGACGAGCTTGTCGATGCCGCGGCCGGTCTGCGCGGAGATGTTGACCCGCTGCGCCCAGGGCACCCGGACAAGCTGGCGATCGATCTCGCGCTCGAGGTAGCGGCGACGCTCCTCGTCCATCAGGTCCCACTTGTTGAAGGCGAGCACGAGGGCGCGGCCGGTCTCGACAACGGTCGAGATCACCCGCAGGTCCTGCTCCGACATCGGCTCAGCGGCATCGAGCAGCACCACGGCCACCTCGGCGCGCTCGATCGCCACCTGCGTGCGCAGCGTCGCGTAGAACTCGTGCCCCTTGGCGTGCGCGGACTTGCGGCGGATGCCGGCGGTGTCGATGAACCGCCATGGCTTCCCACCCAGATCGACCAACTCGTCGACCGGATCCACCGTGGTGCCGGCCACCGAGTCGACCACGACGCGCTCGGAGCCGGCGATGCGGTTCAGCAGGCTCGACTTGCCCACATTGGGCTTGCCCACGAGAGCGACCCGATGCGGTCCCTCGACGGCGTCGGTCTCCCGCGGCAGCTCGGGCAGGCGTTTGAGCACCTCGTCGAGCAGGTCGCCCGTCCCGCGACCGTGCAGGGCGGACACCGGGTAGGGCTCCCCCAGTCCCAGTGTCCACAGCGAGGAGGACTCCATGTCGACGCGCTGGTCGTCTGCCTTGTTGGCGGCGACCATCACCGGCTTCTTCGACCGGCGCAGGACCGCAGCCACTGCCTCGTCGATGTCGGTCGCCCCGATCGAGGCGTCCACGACGAACAGCACTGCGTCGGCCAACTGCATCCCGATCTCGGCCTGGGCGGCGATCCGCCCGGCGAAGCCCTTGGCTGCCGGGTCCCATCCGCCGGTGTCGAGCAGGGTGAAGGCGCGGCCAGCCCAGTTCGCGTCGTAGGCGACGCGGTCGCGGGTGATGCCGGGGATGTCCTGAACGACGGCAGCGCGGCGGCCCAGGATCCGGTTCACCAGCGTCGACTTCCCGACGTTGGGGCGTCCGACCACTGCGACGATCGGAACCGGCCCGGCTGGCGGAGAGTCGACCCACTCACCGTCTTCGAAGGAAAGGCCGTCACCCACGGCAGCACCATCGACGTCGCCGGTGACACCGGCGTCGCGGGTGGGGTCCGAGGCGGTGGTCATGCTGGTCCTTCCAGGCCGCCTGGACGCCCGCTAGGGCAGGTCCGGCGGCAGTTCGATCCCGGTCCGCTCACGCAGACCGGCGAGGTTGGCCCGCAGTGCGTCAGTGATCCGGGCGGTGGCCGAGGACACCGCCTCGCGGGTGCGGGGCCACTCCATTGTCCCGAATGAGAGCGGTTCCCCGAAACCGATGGCCATCCGCTGCCCCTTCACCGGCACGATGCGGGTGTCGACGGTCCCGGCACGGGTGCCCAGACAGGCGACGGGCACCACCGGCGCGCCGGTGCACAGGGCCAGGTACCCGACGCCGTGCTTGACCTTCGCCAGGTCACCCAGGCCGCGCCGGCCCTCGGGGTAGATCGCCAGCGCTCGACCCGCGGACAACACCGCCAGCGCCGACCGGACCGCTGCCCGGTCGACGCTGCGCCGATCGACGGGGATCTGGCCGGTGGCACCGAAGAAGTGCCGCTCCGGCCCGACGAACACCTCGATCTTCACCAGCGCGTGGAAGGCCCGTGGCGAGACGCCCATCATCACGGGCCCGTCGAGCATCGCCATGTGGTTCGACGCCAGGATCACCGGACCGGAGAGCGGGACGTTCTCCCGCCCGAACACCTGCACGTCCCACCGTCGAGCCAACATCCGGGTGACCCAGCGGCCGATCGCGAGTCCCACACCCGATGGCGCAGGTGCATCCACCCACCAACGCGACGGGGGCAGGAGGACAGCACCGGAGCGTTCAGTCATTGCCTGCACCAGAAGACGATTCGGCCGCTGCGAGCCGACTGATCGCGTCGATCACCTGCTCGAGGTTCAGGGCGGTGGAGTCCAGTTCGACCACCCCGTCCGCGGCAGTGGTGAACGCGGCGACCGTGGAGTCGTCCTGGTCACGCCGGACCACCTGATCGCGCAGATCACCGGCGCTCAGCGTGCCCTGCCCCAGTTGAAGGTCCCGCCGGCTCAGCCGCTCCTCCTCGCTCGCGGTCAGGAGAATGCGGACGTCGGCGTTCGGAGCAACCACCGTGGTGATGTCTCGTCCTTCGACGACGATGCCACCGGACGCGGCGATGAGGTCACGCTGTCGCTGGATGAGTTCTGCCCGCACGTCGAGGTTCACCGCCACTTTGCTCACGGAGGCTGAGATCTCGGGCTGGCGTATCGCCTCACTGATATCGATGCCGCGCACTGTAACGGAGGGAGCCTCTGGATCAGTGCCCATGATGAGGTCGAGCTCGCGGACATGACGCGCAACTGCAGGCGCGTCCGCCGGGTCGATCCCAGCGTCGATCGCGCTCCAGCACGCGGCCCGGTACATCGCACCGGTGTCGAGGTAGCGCAGGCCGAGCCTGCTGGCCACACCACGCGCCGCGCTCGACTTGCCCGAACCCGAAGGGCCGTCGATCGCGATCACCGGCGACATGCCGACTGCACCCACGCGTCCTCCTGCTGTCGTCCGCTCGATCCCGTGCTTCGCTGCGATGCGGAATGCCGCCAAATCGTCCACAGCAACCTCCGGAGGTTACCCGGCAACCGACCAGCCGTGACGCGTGAGGGCTGCGGCCAACGACGGCTCGGCGTCAGGCAGCACCGACAGCTGGGCATGACCCTGTTCGTTGGCCGGGTTGTGATCGATCCGGATGTCCTCGATGTTCACCCCGGCGGAGGTGACGTCGGCGAACAGCGCGGCCAGTGCGCCAGGGCGGTCGGGGATCACGACGTCGACGGTGACGAAGAGCTCCGGCCGGCCGTGCTTGCCCGGCAGCCGCGACACACCGGCAACCCCAGTGCGGAGTCGATCCCGGACCGGGCCAGGGTCGGCCGGACTGCCAACGGTGGCGTCCAGTGCATCGGCCCAGGCGGTCAGTCCGGTTGCCGCCCTGCGGGCCATGACTGCCACCTCACCTGCGTTGGCCGTGAGAATCTGCCGCCAGAGTTCAGGATCCCCACCGGCGATGCGCGTGACGTCGCGGACCCCCTGTCCTGCCAGCTCCAGATGTGGTGCCGGCGCCTCGGCCAGCAACGCGGCCACCGTTGCCGCTGCAACGTGGGGCAGGTGGGACACGAGCGCGACCGCCGCGTCGTGGTCGCGAGCGGTCATCTCGACCGTGCGGGCTCCGCATCGGCCAACGAACGCGCGCACCAACTCCAGGGCCGACCGCGCCGATCCGGCGTCGGTCACGACCGCCCAGGCCCGGCCGACGAACAGGTCGCGCCGGGCAGCCAGCGGGCCCGAGCGCTCGGAACCGGCCATCGGGTGACCCGGCACGTACCGGGCCAGCATCTCCCGGTCGACCTCGCCGCCTGCTTCGCGGTTCAGCAGCTCCGCGACCACTGGGCTCTTGACACTGGCCACGTCGGTGACGACGGCACGTGGGTATGCGGCCAACTCAGCCACCACGACCGCAGGGACAGCGTGGGGTGGCACCGCCACGACGATCAGCTGCGGCCCTGCCGTGGACTGAGGATCGTCGGTCGACGGCTGTTCGACTGCCACCGCTCCCGCACCGATCGAGGCCGCCATCCTCGCTGCTGCCGGGTCGGCGTCGGCAACGGTCACGGTCAACCCCGCATGCACGGCCGCCAGCGCCACCGACGTCCCGACCATGCCCGCACCCACCACGCGGACCTTTGTGAGCTCTTCCGGCTCGGAGGTCGTCATCGTGAGTCCACCAAGGAAGCTTTCGAGGTGACCGGCCCGGAAGGCCTATCCGGCAACGGAATCACTGTCGCTGTCGGTGACGGCCCCCGACGAGGTGGAGTCGAAGTCGGCCAGAGCCAACCAGCCGAGCCTGGTCTGCATGTGCCCACCTGCCTTGAGATGCGCAACGATCGCCCGCTCCAGCGACGACCTCGTCGGCAGGTCGTCGATCTCGGCGTCAGGGCGACGGAAGACGAAGTTGAGCACGGCGCCGTCACCGTTGCCGGCTGCACTGAACGGGTGCCAGAGGGCGACGAACCTGGCGATGTTGCTCCCGGGGACCATCTCGATGAGTTGCTCGTCGATCAGCCAGGAATCACACATGGCCAGCTCGTAGGGTCCCTCGTCCGGGAAGTGCTCGGCGAAGAAGGGCTTTGCCAGCCGCAGGGACTCCCGCACCCCTTCTGGGGTCAGCGGTCCTGAGTCAGGGATGTGGCAGTTGAGGACGTAGTCACCCTGGCGGCAGGGCATGCCCGCCTCGTCGATCGATGCCTGGTCGGCGCGCATCCGGTCGCGATTGAACTGCAGCCGGCCGAAGTCGAAGAGCATTCCCCGCATGTGCAGGGAGAACCAGCCTTGGACGTGCAAGCCGGTCTGACCGAACGTGGTGAAGAACACCCGCAGGTGCCGCCCGAGGTCGGCGAAGATCGCCCGTGACGCGTTGTCGGAGATCCCGTGCGCGCGGTGATAGTCGAGCGTGTCCGGCAGTGTGGCCAGGCAGACGACGGGGTAGAAGAAGCGGTCAGCCGGCGTCGCGGCGGGATCACCGGGCGTGAATCGCTCCGGCAACGGGATCGCCCCCCACTCGAGGAACTCCCCCATGTGCGTCCGGAACGCGTGCACCAGGTCGGCGATCTCGGCGACCGACTGGTCGTCGGAGGCCAGAGTGCGTGCTGCGGCAGCGAAATCGTCGAAGTCCTCCGGCTGGATGTCGAAGTAGCCGATGCCCTCGTCGAAGCCACGGCCGGTGATCCGGTCGCGGATGACCTGCGCGGAGGGGAGATCCCCGCGGTCAGAGTTGATCGTCGCCTCGGTCACGGCCCGCATGCTAGCCGCGCCGGGTGTTCGGCCGGCGGCGCGGACCTCCCGGGGTGACGGCGGTCTGGCCGCTCGCGGTGTCCAACAGCGCCGCCACCTCGCGACGGTCCAGCGTCCGCGCCTTGCCGGGTGCGAGCCCGCTGAGCTGTAGCGGGCCGAACGCCACGCGCGTCAGCGAGAGGACCGGATGCCCGACGGCATCGAGCATCCGCCGGACGATGCGGTTACGCCCCTCGTGCAACGTGAGCTCCACCATCGCGCGGTCGCCCTGTTCCTGAACCACCCGGAACGACTCGGCCGCGGCCGGCCCGTCGTCCAGCTCCACACCGCGCAGCAACCTGCGACCGACATCGCGGCCGATCGGGCCCCGCACCTGCGCGACGTACACCTTGGAGACTCCGAACGAGGGGTGGGCCAGCCGGTGCGCGAGGTCGCCGTCGTTGGTGAGCAGGATCAGCCCGTCGGTGTCGGTGTCGAGACGCCCGACGTGGAACAGCCGCTCGTCGAAGCCGCCCGAGGAAGTCGGCGATCGTGCGCCGTCCCTGTGGGTCCGACATCGTCGACACCACTCCCCTGGGCTTGTTCAGCACCACGTACACCTTCCGCGCGCTGACCACGACGCGCTCGCCGTCGACGCGGATCTCGTCGCTCTCAGGGTGGACGCGGGTGCCCAGGGTGCTGGCGATCTCCCCATTGACCTCGACCCGACCCGCGGTGATCAGTTCCTCGCACACCCGGCGGGAGGCGATCCCCGCTCTGGCGAGGACCTTCTGCAGCCGCTCCCCCCGCTGGTCGGCCACCAGGGGGTCCGCGAGGGGCTCCACGCCGGCTGCCTCCTCGCCGGAGTCGTCAGCCGACATCGTCCAGCCCACGCAGCCCGTCGGACGACAGGTCGTCGAGTGCGTCGAGGTCGGGCAGGTACGGGGCGATGTCCGGCAGGTCGGCAATGCTCGACAGGCCCATCCGCTCGAGGAAGTACTGGCTGGTCCGGAACAACGAGGCGCCCGAGCCGGACTCGACACCGACCTCCTCGATCAGGCCTCGCGCCGCCAGTGTGCGCATGACGCCATCGCAGTTGACGCCGCGGACGGCCGACACGCGACCACGAGACACCGGTTGCTTGTACGCGACCACGGCGAGCGTCTCCAGCGATGCCTGGGTGAGGCGGGCCTGCTGGCCGTCGAGCACGTACCGCTCCACCACCGGGGCGAACGCCGCCGACGAGTAGAACCGCCAGCCAGCAGCAGTCTCCCGAAGCTCGAATCCCCTGTCATCGTTGACATAACTGCGTGCCAGCTCGTTGAGCGCGTCGACCACTTCCGGCATCGGACGCTCCACGAAGCTCGCCAACTGGGTCACCGAAGCCGGCTCGTCAGCCACGATCAGCAACGCCTCGAGACTTCCGCGCAGGTCGAGACCAGCTATGTCGGCGCTGTCGGCGAGCTCCGTCTCCTGTGCGTCCTGCTCGGACACCTGCTCCGGCTGGTGTTCGCTCATCGTCAGCTCCCCTGCTCCTCGTCCTCGGGTGGAGCGTCGAACTCGTCGCCCACGAGGACGTCTGCGTCGCCGCCCGTCCACCTGATCGTCAGCGGCCCGAGGGGGTTGTCCTGCTCGAACACCACCGAGTCCACCCGGTACAGCTCCAGGATCGCCAGGAACCGGGCAACCGTGTGGCCCAGTGAGGGCGAGTCGTCGATCAGGTCGGCGAACGTGACCTGGTGCCGCGCCCGCAACGCCGAGACCACCAGGTCGGCTTCGTCGCGCACGCTCACCGCTGGCGCGTGCAGGTGCGAGACACCGATCTCCGGCTCTGCCCGCGGTTCCATCGCCCGGGCCGCCAGCTGTGCGAACGCCTCCGGCGGCAGGGTGATCAGGACGTCGGGCAGAAGGCGGGCGAGCCGGTCCTCGAGCGTGACCGACCTGGCGTATCGGCGCGGAGCCGCAGCCATCAGCTCGGTGAAGGTGACGGCCATCTGCTTGTAGGCCCGGTACTGCAGGAGCCGCGCGAACAGCAGATCGCGGGCGTCGAGCAGGTCGAGGTCGGCCTCGTCCTCGACCTCGCCGCCGGGAAGCAGCCGCGCGGCCTTGAGGTCGAGGAGGGTTGCCGCCACCAGCAGGAACTCGGTGGTCTCGTCGAGGTCGTACTCCCCGATCCGACCAGCGTCCCAGCGTCACTCCTTCCATCGGAGTCACTGGCGAGGTTGCGGCGGATGTGCGCGATGAAGTCGTCGGTGACGACCGACAGGGCGACCTCGGTGACGTCGAGCTTGTGCTTGCCGATGAGCTGCAGCAGCAGGTCGAACGGTCCCTCGAAGTTGGCCAGGCGAACGGTGAATCCCGGTCCGGCGTCGTCCACGGGCGTGGGCGACATCCTCAACCGCTGCCGGTTGGCGTTGCCGCGCAACCGAACCCTCGCGGTTGCCGGCGTAGCAGCGTCACTCCGCGGTCCGCTGGCCCGCCGCAACGGGCGTCCCGGCGGACTGCTCCATCCGCTGCAGGACCTCCACGGCGAGCGACCGGTACGACGACGCCCCGTTGGAGGCAGGAGAGAACGTCGTGATCGGCTCGCCCGCGACCGTGGCATCGGGGAACCGGACCGTGCGCGCGATCACCGTGTGGAAGACCGTGTCGCCGAAGGCCTGGACCACCCGGTCGAGCACCTCGCGGCCGTGCAGGGTTCGGGCGTCGTACATGGTGGCGACGATCCCGACGATCCTCAACCGGGGATTCAGCCGGTCCTGCACCTTTTCGATGGTGTCCATGAGCATCGCCACCCCGCGCAGTGCGAAGAACTCGCACTCGAGCGGGACGAGGACAGCGTCAGCTGCCGTCAGCGCGTTGACCGTGAGCAGCCCCAGCGAGGGCTGGCAGTCGATGAGGACGTAGTCGTAGTCGTCGCGCACCTTGGCGAGCTCACGAGCGAGAGTCATCTCGCGGGCCACCTCGCCCACAAGCGCGACCTCGGCGGCCGACAGGTCGATGTTGCTCGGCACCAGGTCCATGCCCTTGACACCGGTGTCGACGAGCACGTCGGCGATCGAGGTGTCGCGCTCCATCAAGACGTTGTAGATCGACGTGTCGAGCTCGTGTGGGTTGATGCCCAGTCCCACTGCGAGCGAGCCCTGCGGGTCGAAGTCGAGCAGCAGCACGCGCCGATCGAGCTCCGCCAGTGCTGCACCGAGGTTGATCGCCGTGGTCGTCTTGCCCACGCCGCCCTTCTGGTTGCACAGCGCGATGACCGTGGCCGGGCCGGAGCGGTCGGAGCGCGGTGGCGGGGTGAGGTCGGGCAGCGTGCGGCCGGTCGGGCCGAGCGGGGCCGGTTCCGTGGGTTCGACCTGTGCCGACGCCACCGGTTCGGCCGGTGCAGCGTGGCCGGTCAGCGGAGTGCCGTTGGGCGACGAGCTTGCGTCGGCAGAGCGCCCGGATGCCGGGGCGCGCTCGTCGGGTAGGGGTCCCGGTTCAGCGTGGTTCGACCCGGAAAGGGGTTCGGTCACGGCGGGTCCTCCTCGACGCGTCGGTCGCGACGGCCGGAAGCGCCCGGCCGGGTCGTCCGACTCTAACGCCAGACCCGGTCAGGCGAGTGCCCTCGGATGCGCGGCGGCATAGACCTCGCGCAGCTTGTCCACGGTCACCAGCGTGTAGACCTGCGTCGTGGTCACCGACGCGTGGCCCAGCAGTTCCTGCACCACGCGCACGTCGGCACCTCCATCGAGGAGGTGGGTCGCGAAGCTGTGCCGCAGGGTGTGCGGCGACACGTGCGCCCGCACGCCCGCTGACTCGGCCGCAGCCTGGAGCACCTGCCACGCCGACTGGCGCGACAGCCGCGCCCCACGGCTGTTCAGGAACACCGCCGGCCCCGCACCGCGACCTGCGCGTGCCTTCACGGCGAGTGCCGGCCGAGCTCGCACCAGATAGGCATCGATGGCGTCTGCGGCGAACGAGCCAAGCGGCACCACGCGCTGCTTGTCGCCCTTCCCGGTAAGGAGGATCGAGCGCGCTCCAAGGTCGATGTCGTCGACGTCGAGGCCGACCGCCTCGGACACGCGCGCGCCTGTGCCGTAGAGCAACTCCAGCAGAGCGCGATCACGCAAGGCGGCAGGGTCACCGGCTGCTCCGGCGGCGAGGATCATCCGCTCGACGTCGTCCACCGGGAGTGCCTTCGGCAGCCGGGTCGGCAGGCTGGGCGGCTTCACCTCGGTCGCGACGTCGGCCGTGGTCACACCGTCGCGTTGCCAGAAGGCGTGCAACCCGCGAACGGCGACCAGGGTGCGGGCGGCCGACGAGGCAGAGAGTTCTGGTTGACCGTCGGCCGAAGGTGCCCGTAGCGACGCGAGGAAGCCGGTGACGTCGGCGGTCGTGACGTCTTCCGGAGAGGTGCGGCCGAGACCGGCCAGGTGGTTCAGATAACGGCTCAGGTCGGCGCGGTAGGCGGCCAGAGTGTTGGCGGCGAGCCCGCGCTCGACCAGCAGGTGGTCGAGGTAGCCGCGAACGGCCGACGTGAGCGCGTCGTGGCCGGTCACCGCCGGGTGGACGCGACTCCGGCGCCGCTGAGCACCTCGGACACGGACGTGACCGGACGCCCGTGCGCCTCGGCGACACCGGCGTTGGTGATCGCGCCGGCATGGGTGTTGAGCCCGAGCGCGAGGCTCGGATCGTCGCGCATCGCCTGCCGCCAGCCCTTCTCCGCCAGCGCGAGCGCATACGGCAGCGTGACGTTGGTGAGCGCGTAGGTGGACGTGTACGGGACGGCGCCGGGCATGTTCGCGACGCAGTAGAACAGCGACCCGTGGACCCGATAGGTCGGATCATCGTGTGTGGTCGGTCGTGAGTCCTCGAAGCACCCGCCCTGGTCGATCGCGATGTCGACGAGCACGCTCCCCGGCTTCATCGCCGCGACCTGCTCGTTGGTGATCAACTTCGGTGCCTTCGCGCCCGGCACGAGCACGGCCCCGATCACGACGTCGGCGTCGCTGATCGCCTTCTCCAGTTCCAGGGTGTTCGAGGCGATCGTGCGGCAGTGCCCCTGGTAGATCGCATCCGCGATGCGCAGCTTGGAGATGTCGCGGTCGAGCAACAGCACCTCGGCCTGCATCCCGAGCGCGATCGCTGCGGAGTTGCTCCCGGACACACCGGCACCGATGATCACCACTTTGGCCGCGTGCACGCCGGGGACGCCGCCCATCAGGACCCCGCCCCCGCCCTCGCCAGCCATCAACGAGTGTGCGGCCACGATGGGAGCCAACCGCCCGGCGACCTCGCTCATCGGCGCCAGCAACGGCAGCGTGTTGTCCGGTAGCTGCACGGTCTCGTACGCCACGCCGGTGACGCCGCGATCGAGCAGCGCATCGGTGCACTGCTCGTCGGCGGCCAGGTGCAGGTAGGTGAACAGGACCTGGCCGTCCCGCATCCGTGGGTACTCCTCGGGCCGCGGTTCCTTGACCTTGAGCACCAGGTCGCCGACCGCCCACGTGTCGTCGGCCGTCGGCAGGATTCGTGCTCCGGTGGCGGTGAAGTGCTCGTCGGTGATGCCGGAGCCGAGTCCGGCGCCCTGCTCGACGAACACCTCGTGCCCGTGGCGTGTCAGTTCGTGGACTCCCGAGGGGGTGATCGCCACCCGGAACTCGTTGTTCTTGACCTCGCTGGGCACGGAGATCTTCATGCGTCGGATTCTAGTCGCGGGACATCCTGCGGTCCGGGACCGAACGACCTGCCGGGAAGACCGTCCTTGAACGCCCAGGGAGTGCTCGCAGGGCGCAGATCGCGCCACCCTCGCTCGCGGGCGGCCCAGGCAGCAAGAGCCCCGATGACCATGTTCGGGTTGTGCAGGCGTCCGGCCAGGACCCCCTCGACCAGCTCGTCGAGCGGTATCCAGGACACCGTCATCGACGCCTCTTCGCCGTGGGCGACGTACCGGTCGGTTCCGTTCACCGCGGTGACGTCGCGGGCAAGGAAGACCCGCACGACTTCGTCTGCCATGCCCGGCGAGGTCGCGAACTCGGTGAGCAGCCACCACGAGCCGGCGCGCACGTGGCCCTCCTCGAAGAGCTCGCGAGCTGCGGCTACGGCCGGGTCCTCGTCGTCGACGTCGAGCAGTCCGGCCGGCGGCTCGATCAGCCGGTGACCGACGGGATGGCGGTACTGGTCTACGACCAGCACGCGGTCGTCCTCGTCCAGACAGACCACGGCCACGGCGCCCGGGTGGCGGATGAAGTCGCGCGTGAGGACCTCGCCGTCGGGCGAGCGCACCTGCTCGGTCCGGACGGCGATCACCCGCCCGGAATCCCAGGCGATCTCCGACGACTCGACCGGCCACCGCTCCACCGCGTCGGCCGGACTCGCGCGAGTGGCCGAAGGGTCGCTCACCGGGCGGGGTCCGTCGCCGCTTCGGCTCTTGGTGGCGACGACGTCGGCGGCGGATGATCTCCGGTCCTGGCCGTTGACCGGGCGCTGTCCGCCGGTCGGCTTGGCCAGCACGTCGACCGGGAGCTGGAGTTCCAGTTGCCGGTCGATGGCCGCGCGGATCAGCCCGGTGAACAGCGGATGCGGCCTCGTGGGCCGAGACTTCAGCTCCGGATGGCCCTGCGTCGCCACGTAGTACGGGTGCGTCGCGGCCGGCAACTCGACGAACTCCACCAGGGTTCCGTCCGGACTGGTCCCACTGATCACGAATCCTGCTTGAGAAAGCTGGTCGCGGTAGGCGTTGTTGACCTCGTAGCGGTGCCGATGACGTTCGCTCACGTGGGTCGTGCCGTAGGTGGCGGCCACGACGCTGCCGGGGGTGAGGACGGCAGGGTACGAGCCGAGCCGCATGGTGCCGCCGAGGTCGCCGTCGCCGGCCACGATCGCCAACTGCTCGGCCATGGTGGCGATCACCGGGTTGGTGGAGTCGGGTTCGAACTCCGAACTGTCCGCGTCCGCGAGCCCCAGTTTCGTGCGGGCGTACTCGATCACCATGCACTGCAGGCCGAGACAGAGTCCGAGCGTCGGGATCCCGCGCTCACGGGCGTAGCGCAGGGCCGCGAGCTTGCCCTCCACGCCACGGATACCGAAGCCGCCAGGAACGCAGACAGCGTCGACGTCGCGCAGCATGCGGTCGGTCTCGTGTGGGTCGACGAGGGGGTCGGACGCTACCCAGACGACTTTCACCTTTGCGGAGTTGGCGAAACCGCCTGCCCTCAACGCCTCGACCACCGACAGGTATGCGTCCGGCAGGTCGACGTACTTGCCGACCAGGGCCACCGTGACCTCGAAGTCGGGTTGGTGCACCTTCTCCAGCAGCCGGTCCCAGGCGTGCCAGTTCACGTCGCGGAAGGGCAGGTTCATCCGGCGGACGAGGTAGGCGTCCAGCCCTTCGGCGTGCAGCACCTTGGGGATGTCGTAGATCGAGGGTGCGTCGGTGGCATTGGCCACCGCGTCGGTGTCGACGTCGCACATCAGCGAGATCTTGCGCTTGACGCTCTCGGGAATCGGGCGATCGGAGCGGCACACCAGCGCATCGGGCGTGATGCCCACCTGGCGCAGGGCCGCGACCGAGTGCTGCGTGGGCTTGGTCTTCAACTCACCGCTGGTGCCGAGGTAGGGCACCAAGGAGACGTGAAGGAAGAACGTGTTCTCGCGGCCGACCTCGTGCCGGACCTGTCGCGCCGCCTCGAGGAACGGCAGCGACTCGATGTCGCCGACGGTGCCGCCGACCTCGGTGATGACCACGTCGACGTCGTCCGTGGCCATCGCAAGGATGCGGTCCTTGATCTCGTTGGTGATGTGCGGGATCACCTGCACGGTGTCGCCGAGGTACTCGCCGCGTCGCTCGCGGGCGATCACGTCGGAGTAGACCTGACCGGTGGTGACGTTGGCCTTGCGGCTCAGGTTGCGGTCGAGGAACCGCTCGTAGTGCCCGATGTCGAGATCGGTCTCGGCGCCGTCCTCGGTGACGAAGACCTCGCCGTGCTGGAACGGGTTCATCGTGCCGGGATCGACGTTGAGGTAGGGGTCGAGCTTCTGCATGGTGACCCGGATACCTCGGGCGGTGAGCAGTGCGCCGAGGCTCGAGGCGGTCAGCCCCTTGCCGATGGAGGAGGCGACGCCTCCGGTGACGAAGACATGCTTTTTCACCGATCGCTCCACGGACTACCACCTTATTAGAGCCGAGCGCCGTTCCCTAGCCGAGCGGTCACCGCCCGGGTGTGTCGCTCGCCGCGATCTCGTTGTAGAGGGACTCGGCGAGCGCGACCGCGTCCGCGCGGTCCGGCCAGGTGGCCGCCTGCTGTGGCCCCTCGACCCGCAGTCGCTCGGAGAGCGAGGCATCGGTGAGCACATGCCGGCAGGCCCGGGCCAGGGCGAGGGTGTCGCCGCTGGGCACCAGTACCGCGGCGGTTCCCACGAGACCGGGCACACCACCGACTGCCGTCCCTACGAAGGGAACTCCGCTCCGCAGGGCCTCCTGCGCAACCAGTGCCCGGGCCTCCCAGCTGCTGGAGTTGACGGCGAGGTCGGCGGCGGCAAGAAGGTCGGCCACGTCGTCGCGGTGGCCGAGCAGCCGGACGTTCGCCCCGGTCTCCTCGATGCGGCGCTGCAGCGACTCCCGCAGCGGTCCGTCACCGGCGATGACCAGGACCGGTGCGGGCCGCAGGTCGGCGAGCCAGGCCCAGGCGTCGACCATCGTCTGTTGGTCCTTCTGCGGCGCGAGCCGACCCACGGCCAGCCCCAAGGGCTGGTCGGGGGCAACTCCAAGCTGCTTCCGCAGCCTCTCCGGGGAAACGCTGGCCGATGGCAGCGGCGGAGCCACGACCGGGAAGGCACGGGCGTCATCGGCGCCGAGCCGGCCGGCCAGCTCCACCAGGTCGTCACTCGCCCCGAGCGTCAGCCGGCTGCCGTTCGCGAGCACTCTCGCCACGGCGGCGCCCGACAGTCGTTGGGACACGGATCCGTTGGGCGGCAGGTTGTGCCAGGTGCAGACGAGCTGGCGACGAGCCGTTCTCGGCGCACGTCTCAACATGCTGATACCCGCGTGATATCCGTGCGCATGCACGACATCTGCAGCATGTATCAGTGCACGAATATGGCTGCGACGGCCGCCGATCTCTTCGAGCACCACACCCGTTGACGTGAGGGTGGCGAGGTCCGGTCGCGCCAATGTGGCTGCCGGGGCCAGAACCGTCACCTCGTGACGAGCCGCGAGGTCCTCGGCGAGCATCGCGACGTGGGCGCCGATGCCACCGGTGCTCGAGTGCAGCGCGAGCAGCAGCCGCAGGCCCGTCATCCCGCGACGTCCTCATTGACGGGAACGGGTCGACGTCCGGGCGACAGGGACGAGCGGAGCTCTCGCCAGCCCGGGGCGTCCAGCAGGCGCACGACGCCGGCGAGCACCAACGCGACAACGGCGCCGACGACCAGCAGGACCAGCACCACCGAGATCACAGCCGCTGGTTCGGGCAGCACGTCGGCGACGAGGCGGCCACCCAGACCCGCGAGAGCGGCCGCGACCACCCCGCTGGCGAGGCTGCGCAACAGGCCGCGATCCCAGGCGTCCCGGCGAACCGCGAAGGCGCCGACCAGGCCGCCGATGGTCATGCCCGCGACCACTGCCCAACTGAGAGAGACGACGGTGCGATCCCCCGGCCACGTACGCCCCAGCACGACTGCGAGCACGATGACCAGCGTCCAGGCCACCGTGTTCGTCCCGGCCGACGCGGCAGCACGGTGGCGGGCCACCAGCGCCCGCCCGGTGAGCACCAGGACGGCATAGCCGGGCAGGGCCAGTCCCAACACGCTGACGGCGCTCGCGAGCCGCGTGTGGTCGGGACCTTGCGGGGCGAACAGCAGCGAGACGGTCGGGCCGGTCGCGACCAGCACGGCGGTACCTGCGCACCCGGCCAGCAGGGCTGCCCGGAGGGCTCCGGACACCCGCCGGCCGAACTGGGAAGGCGCCGGCGGAGCACCCGTTTCCATCGCGGACGGCACCCCGTGGCTCTCCGCGAACCTGGGAAACATCGTGGTGGCGATCGGCGCCGCCAGCACGGCAAACGGGACCAGGTAGATCGCGTTCGCCCAGCTGTACAAGGCGATTGTGCCGGCGTCGCCATAGCGGTTGCCGACGTAGGTGAGCAATGTCGTCGCCAACTGCTGGGCGGCCAGCGCAGCCACGCTTGCCACCGTCAGCCTCCGGGCGATCGACCCGTCGCCAGGTGGGAACCGCAGATGTCGGCCTGAGGGAGACGAGCGATCCGCCACCGGAAGCCTGTGCCCGCCGGGTGATGCGGCTGCGGCTGAGCGGCACCAGCACGGTCAGGGTGAGTGCAAGAACGCCGGCGGTGGTGCCGGCTCCGAGAACCCACACCTGGCCAGACGCTCCGTAGGCGACGTAACTGGCCGCCACGACGAGCGTGGACAGCAAGGGGGCGGAGGCGGCGGCTGCGAACCGGTGCTGGGCGTTCAGCAGTGCCGAGGCCCAGACGGCCAGGCCGTAGAGCACGACCTGGGGTGCGAACCAGACCAGGAGACCCGCAGCCGTGTCGACCGTGGCGGCCGGGCAGTCCGGGCGGTCGGGGAGCATCAGCCGCGCGTACGGCGCGGAGAGCACCGCGGTCAGCACCGAGAGCGGGACCAGCAGCACGAGGAGCCAGCCGAGCAGTGCGGCAGCTGAGCCGCGCACCCGGTCCAGGTCCCCGCGGGCCATCGGGAAGGCCACCAGCGGTACGACCGTGGCGGCGAGCATGCCGCCCGCGGCGAGTTCGAAGGCGACGTTCGGCAGCTGGTTCGCCGTGGTGTAGGCGTCACCGAGACATCCGGGGCCGACCGTCCGGGCGAAGACGAGCCACCGGACGAACCCGGCGGCGCGGGCAGCCAGCGTGATGGCCGCGACCAGCAGAGCCGCACCGATCAACGTGCCCCCGGTTCCGCGCCACCAGCGCCGGTCCCGGCCGGCGGTGTCCGGCGTCATCGGGACGTCACCCTTCGGGCCGGCGGCCCCACCGGTCGAGCCGGCGCAGCCAGGGGGTCCGGTCGATCACGCGCGAGAACGACACCTTCTCCGAGACCAGCGTGAGGGCCGTGACACCGGCCAGCGCC
The DNA here is from genome assembly GCA_963724495.1 of uncultured Actinomycetota bacterium. GTDB lineage: Bacteria > Actinomycetota > Actinomycetes > Propionibacteriales > DAIQRJ01 > CAVRUZ01. Next base: position 823,417 of record CAVRUZ010000002.1, read on the forward strand.
ACCAGCCTGGCTGGTCGCGGCGCGGCCGCGGTGAAGCCCGGCCGCCAGCACCGCGCCGGCGGCGTTCGCACCGCAGTCCCCCAGCATGCTGCGGCCGCCCAGGTCGGCAGGGCCGGTGCCGGTGAGCGCTCCCAGCACTGAGCCGGCCGTCGTAGGCAGAGCCGCAGGGCTCATCAACCCGGTCATCACCACGACGGCCTTGGTCGCGCGCCCGGGGCGCAGGTCGAACAGGTTCACCAGGTTGGCGGTTCCGGCCACGAGCGCGGTGTCGATCGCCGTGTCGAGGGCGGCCGCGGTCGTCGACCTCCCTCGCCGCGACCCGGCCAGCACACCGGCGGCGGCCGTCAAGCCGATGACCTTGATCCCGCCGGTGGTCAGCTTGCCCCTTGCCAGTGCCTGTAGGTGGCCCTTGAGCCCTCGGCTGTCCGCGCTGCCGGCCAGGTCGTCGAGCAGCCCGACTCCCCCGACTGTCACCGCCACTGCTGCGACACCCGGACGGCCGGACGCGAGCGAGCCAGCAGCCAGGCCGGCCACCGAGGCCGGGCCGGCAAACAGACTTACCTGGTCGCCGGCGAAGTTCTGCCGCCAGAACGCGCGCCGCCACCCCTGCGGCCCTTCGTCACCCGGTTGGTCGGGCGCTCGCGCAGCCGGTGGTGGGGCGACCCGCTGGAGCACGTGGTAGGTGACAGCACTGACGACCGCGCCGGCGACCAGACCAGTCACCTGACCGCAGGCCGGCGCGAGGATTCGCGGGGCACGGGGGGTCGGCGCAGCCACTGGCGCGCAGACCTAACCGGCCGGCTTCGGCGCCGCGCCGTCGGTCTTGCCGACGTTGCCGTAGTGGCCTGCCTCGCCCGCGGCCTGTTCCACCTGCGCGTACACCACCGCCAGCCGCCCGGCCGGGCTCTGGATCTGGTCGACCGTGGACACCCGCCGGCGGGCGACGTCGTCGGTGCGGATCGCGTTGAGCACGCCGCCCGAGCGCGCCGAGTCCGGCGGACCAGCGACCACCGCGCCGGCGTTGCTGCTGCCGTCGAGCCCGACCGACAGCCCGACGTAGGCCTTGGGATCCTCTTCGGCCGAACCCTCGGGGTCGGGCGGGCCGGCGACCATCAGCACTGCGCCAGCCCGCTCGATGCCGTCGGGCACCTTCAGCAGGCCCTGGTCGGTGAAGGCGGCGAGGATCGCGGCGCCGGACGCGTCGCTCGGCTCTGCGCTCTTGGTCACCAGCGCGTGCGCGATGATGTAGCCCACCCGCTGATAGCCGCTCGCCGACGCCGGGATCTCGAGTCCGGTGGCGGGCGCCGACCCGAGCGCTGAGTCGGCCAGCTCCTCGACGAACTGCGACTGGCTCGGATCGGCGAACTTGGGCTGAACACCAACAGTTCCGGTGATGTCGCCCCCCGCCTGCTGGACCAGCCGGGTCAAGGCGTCGACATGTGCGCCGTCGGCACCCGGCAACGTGACCACGAGGATCTTCCGGCCGTTGAGCTGCCCGGACACCAACATCGGCGCGAGGTCGTTGATCACCTGGTCGGAGTACTTCTGGTCCGACTGCTGGGCGAGAACCTGCTTGCGCAGATCGTCCTTCTCGGCGGCCAACTGGTCGACCGAAGCGCGCAGCTGCTGATCGGCGGTGCTCTTGAGCGGCCCTGCGCCGAGAGCCACCCCGACGGCGAGCGCCAGGAAGATCGCCGCGATCGTGGTGAGGAACTGCTTGTAGTCGATCACGTGAACAACCTCTGCACGAAGAAGACAAAGCCCTGCAGGCGGTCCTGTGCCACGTTGAGCCAGATCTGTCCGGCCGGCGTGGCGGCGAGCGCCACCAGGAACGCGGTGATGCCCACGAGGAGGACGAGCAGCACCTGCCACGTCGAGACCCGGCTCCGGTAGAGCCGGCTCACGCCTTTGGCATCGATGAGCTTGCCACCGATCCGCAGCCGGGTGAGGAAGGTGGAGGCCATTCCCGCACGGCCCTTGTCGAGGAACTCCACCAGCGCAGCGTGACTGCCGACGGCGACGATCAGGTCGGCGTGCTTGCTGTCGGCCAGGAGCATGGCCACGTCCTCGCTGGTGCCGGTGGCCGGGAAGATCACCGCGTCCAGCCCGAGCCGATCGAGCCGATCGGCTCCCGGCGCATGGCCGTCACGGTAGGCGTGCACGACCAGTTCGGCGCCGCTCCGCAAGGTCGCGTCGGACACCGAGTCCATGTCGCCCACGATGATCGCCGGCTTGTAGCCGGCCTCGACGAGGGCGTCGGCGCCGCCGTCGACGCCGATCAGCACCGGCTTGTACTCGTGGATGTAGTGCTTGAGGGCGTTCAGATCCTCCTTGTAGGTGTAGCCCCGCACGACGATCAGGGCGTGCCGGCCGTCCAGCTCGGTGCGGATGTCCGGAACGCCTACGCCGTCGAGCAGCAGGTCGCGCTCGCGTCGCAGGAACTCCATCGTGTTCGCGGCGAACGCCTCCAGCTGGACCGACAGGCCGGCTCGCGCGTCGTCCATCGCGGCATTGATGGCTTCGAGTGTCTGCTGCGTCCCGTGCGCGACTTCGGTCTCACCCGCGTACACCCGGCCCTCGTCGACGCGCACGAGATCGCCCTCGCCCACGCGGGCGAAGATCTCTGGGCCGACCCCGTCGACCAGCGGGATGCCGGCGACGGCGAGGATCTCCGGCCCGAGGTTGGGGTACCGGCCCGAGATCGAGTCCGCGACGTTGACGACGGCGACGACCCCGGCGGACACCAGCGCCTCGGCACTGACTCGGTCGAGGTCCACGTGGTCGATGACGGCTACGTCGCCAGACTTCAGCCGCTTCGTCAGGTTCTTCGTACGCCGATCCAGGCGTGCCACACCGGACACACCTGGCAGCCCGTCGGGCCGACGACGGCGTAGCACGCTGATCCTCATCTCACCGGCGATCTTCCCACGGGTTGCCTGGCCCGCTAGGCAGAACGAGACGTTGGCGTGGCGTGGCCGTGGTCACGTCCGGCAACGCTCAGCGGGCCGAACTGCGCACCCGGCCGACGCGCCGAGGCCGCCTGGCACCGGGACTCGACGACGCCGCGGCCGGCAGGCTCTGGCCGGCCAGCTCCCTGGCGTGCGCCAGTGCCGCCGGCGACGACGCGTCGCCGCCGAGCATCCGGGCAAGTTCCGCGACCCGGTCCTCGCCCGTGACGACCGTGACGCCGCTGCTGGTGAACGAGCCGTCGTCGTCCTTGCGCACCACCAGATGGCGGTCGGCGAAGGCGGCCACCTGGGCGAGGTGGGTCACGACGACGACCTGACCGGTGGTGGCGAGTCGCGCCAGGCGCCGGCCCACCTCCACTGCAGCCGCACCACCTACGCCCGCGTCGACCTCGTCGAAGACGAACGTCGGCACCGTGGAATCGGTACCGAGGACGACTTCACAGGCCAGCATCACGCGGGACAACTCGCCGCCCGAGGCACCCTTGGCGAGCGGGCGCAGGGGCGCACCGTTGTGCGGAGCCAACAGCAGGTCGCAGCTGTCGACGCCGTCCGGCCCGAAGGCGAGAGTGGCACCGTCGACAACGAGCCCGTCGGGATCGTCGGTGGTCGTGATCTCGAAGGCCACCGTTGCGTTCGGCATCGCCAACGCGGCCAGTTCGGTCGAGGCATGGCCGGCGAACCGCTCCGCCGCATCGAGGCGGTCGCGGTGCAACGTGGCGGCGAGCTCGGAGAGCTCGGCAAGCAGGACCTCCGCCCGGCCGGCGAGTTCGGTGATGCGGTCGTCTGCACCCATCAGGGCCGTGACCCGGTCAGCGGCGGCACGCGACCACTGCAGCACTGCATCGACAGATCCGCCGTGGCGCCGGGTCACCTGCCCGAGGGCGGCCCTGCGGTCCTCGATCGCCGAGAGGCGCGCGGGGTCGACCTCGACCGACTCGGTGTAGGTCGCGAGGTCGACAGCCAGTTCTCCCGCAACCGTCGACAGCTCGTCGAGCCGGGTGGCGAGGTCGGCCAACCGCGGGTCGTGCGCGGTCATCGAGGCGGCCGACTTGCGGGCCTGGCCGAGGAGCTCGAGAACGTCGTCACCCGTCTCCGCGGCGAACTCGTCGCCGGACAGCGCTCTGGTGGCGACTCCTGCTGCCGCGCGAAGTTCGTCGGCGTGGGCCAGCCGCGCGGACTCCTCCGCCAGGGCCACGTCCTCACCCGGCTGCGGGTCGACCGCTTCGATCTCGCCGAGGGCGAACAGCAACCGCTCGCGTTCCTCCGCCCTGGCCGTCGCCGCTGCCGTCAGCTCGGCGAGCTCGGCCCGCACCTGGCGCAGGTCGGTGTAGGTCTGGGCATATCTGGTCTGGGCCTCGCCATGTGCCGAGCCGGACAGCGACCGGGCGTAGGCGTCGAGAGCCTCGAGCTGGCGGCGGGGCCGGAGCAGATCGATCTGGTCGGACTGGCTGTGCAGGCTGACGAGATGCCGCCCGAGTTCGGCGAGCAGGCCGACCGGGACCGACGTCCCGCCGAGGTGGGCCCTGGACCGGCCCTGGTCGGTGACCGAACGCACGGCGAGGAGCTCGGCGCCGTCGATGTCGGCGCCGGCATCGGCGGCCCGGGCAAGGAGGGGCGAGTCCGGCGGAAGCCGCCAGCGTCCCTCGACGACAGCGCGGCCGGCACCCGGCCGCACTGCGGCCGCGTCCGCCCGATCACCCAGGAGCAACGAGAGGCCGTTGACCACCATGGTCTTGCCGGCTCCGGTCTCGCCGGTGACGACGGTGAGTCCGGCCGAGAGCTCCAGCTCGGCGGACTCGATGACGCCGAGCCCGCTGATGCGTAGATCGGTCAGCACGGCAGCTCGGCCTGCCGGTTGACTCGTGCTGACTGGAGGCGGGCCACAGGTCGACGCTACGGTGCCGGACCGACCGCCGGCGGGTTGTCGGTGGCCGTGTCGCCTGTGTCGGCGGGATCGGCTGTGTCGGCGGGACTGTCTGTGTCGGCCGGTTTGGCAGGGCTCCCCCGCCAGCCCCACACCGGCAGCCGGAACTTCTCCACCAGGCGGTCGGTGAACGGTGACCGGTGCAGCCGGGCCAGGCGCACCGGCAGCCTGCCCTTGCGGACCTCGATCCGGTCCCCTGGCTCCACCTCGAGCTGACGGCGACCGTCTGCCCAGGCGACCGCCGCCGACGACCGCGGCTGCACCTCGATGGCCAGCATCGAGTCCGGCGAGATCACCAGCGGGCGCGAGAACAGGGTGTGGGCACTCACCGGCACCAGAACCAGGGCGTGCACTTGTGGCCAGACGACCGGACCCCCCGAGGAGAACGCGTACGCCGTGGATCCGGTGGGTGTCGCGGCCACCACGCCGTCACCGGCGAAGGTAAGCAGCGGGCGACCGTCGACCTCCACGGTCAGCTCGATCATCCGCTCGCGCGCGGCCTTCTCGACACTGACTTCGTTCAGGGCCCAGTCGGTGGCCAGCGTCTGGTGGCCCCGCCGCAACGCGACGTCGATCGTGAGTCGCTGCTCCACCTCGTAGTCACGCCCGACCACGGCACGGACCGTGGCGTTCAGATCGTCGCGTTCCGCCTCGGCCAGGAAGCCCACGTGCCCGAGGTTCACGCCCAGCACGGGGACGTCTCGCTCGCGCGCCATCTCGGCCGCCCGGAGGATGGTGCCGTCACCGCCGAGGACCATCACGAGCTCGCAGTCAGCACCGATGGGGCCCGGCGACACCCGTACGGAGTCGTGGTCACCGGCATCGCCGGCGTGCAGGACTTCGGCCATCTCGGGGTCGACCTCGACGGCGACGCCACTGTCGGCGAGCAGCCGCATCGTGACCTCGGCGGCCCGGATGGCCTCGAGCCGCCCGCCGTGCACCACCAGACGGACCCGCCTGCTCACGCAGTCACCGTGGGTCCCGAGATCGATGTGGCCGTGGATCCAGCCGAGGACAGCCGGAGCTCACGGGCTGCTGTCGTCATGACCTGTGCCGGAGTCGTCGAGCCGCTGTGCCAGCTCGTCGGCCGCGGCGGCGTAGGCCGCGACGTGCGCCTCACCGGGCTCGTCGGGAAGGTCGGCGAGTCTCTCGCCGGCAGCGTCAGGGGCCGGGGCCGATTCGATGTCGGTCGCCCCGGCGGCATCGTCGACCCCGCGAGATCCGACGCTCGACAGGTCGTCGCCGAGGCCGGGCTCGCTCGCCAGCCCGGCCTGCGCGGAGATCGACTCGTCCGGCGTGGTCACATCGCGCAGCCTAGCGATCCGCCCGGGTCTGGTGGAGGCATTCAGCGTGCAGGTGCAGGGGGACCGCAGTCATGGCCGCAGCGCCTCCAGTCGGTCACACACCTCGTCGAAGCCGACTGTTCCCGGCGGGAACGACCAGGCGCAGGCGACGACAGCTCGCAGCGCGTCGGTAGCTTCACCGTCACCGGCCAGCGACACCGGCAGACCGACGTCACCAGTTGCGGTCCAACCGCCGCACACGGCCCGATGGCCGTCGAGCTGCACCGGTCGCTGCGGTTCGCGGAGCGACCGCAGATCGAAGGCCACGTACTGCGGACGTAGGCCGCCCTCGGCAGCCAGCAGGTCGCGCACCGTGCTCACGCCGGTCAGCACCAGCAGGCTGACCAGTTCGGCGTTGTTGGCGCCGAGGATGTCGGAGTCCAGCCGGTCGCCCACCACGAGCGTCGTTGAGCGCTCGGCACCGGTGAGCTGCAGGGCGGTGTCGAACAGGGGCCGCTCCGGCTTGCCCATCACCATCGGCCGGGTGCCGGTGGCCGTGACCAGCGCGGCGATCAGCGATCCGTTGCCCGGTGCAAGACCATGCTCGGTCGGCAGGGTCGCGTCGGCGTTGGTGCCGAACCATCGAGCTCCGGCGCGGATGGCGTAGGCGGCCTCGGCGAGCAACGGCCAGGCGATATCGGGACTGAAGCCCTGCACGACGACGGCAGGACCCTCGGCAGCGGTCGACACCGGACGCAGCCCGATGTCGAGGAGTGCATCGGCGAGCGCGACCGACCCGACGACGAGGGCCGCGGCGCCGGCCGGCACTACCCCGCTCCGGATCTCGTCGGACAGGACCGCTGCCGTGGCCTGGACCGACGTGACCACGTCTTCAGGTTCGGCATCGACGCTCAGCTCGCGCAGGTGCTGCGCCACGGCTGCCGGTGCGCGCGAGGCATTGTTGGTGACGAAGAAGGCCCGGCCGCCGTCGGCACGGTGGGCGGCGAGCAGCCCTGCAGCGTGCGGCACCGGCTCCTGGCCGCGGTAGACCACGCCGTCGAGATCGACCAGCAGGGTCGCGTACTTCCGGCCGAGCGGACCGATGGACTCCAGCAGCATCAGCTTTGGCTGTCCTCGCCCAACCGGCGGGACAGCTCCAACGCCCGCTCGTCGGCGTCGGTGTCGCCCTCGACGTCGATCATCGAGGCCTGTGCGAACCACTCACGGGCCTCGTCCAGGCGACCGGCCCGCTCCAACAGGTCGGCGTAGGCATAGCGCAGCCGGGCCACCGGGCCCGACCCCTTCGCCCGGTGCAGGGCGGGCACGTCGAGCTCGGACAGCGCGTCGTCGATTCGTCCCTGATCCGCCCTGGCACCCGCCGCGACGATCAGCATCTCCACCCGTTGTTCCGGCGGGAGCCGTGCGGCCGCCGGGCTCGCGGCAAGATCCAGCGCCTTCTTCGGCCGGCCGACTCCGCGCTCGCAGTCGGCGATCACGGCCAGCATGTCGTCCGATCCCGACATCCGCCGAGCCGCCTTGAGTTCGACCAGCGCCTTGTCGAACCGGCCCGCGGCGTAACAGACCTCACCGGCCGCCTCGCGCACGACTGCCAGCCGCGCCCCGGCGGCGCTGGCCGCCAGTGCGTGCTCTACCGCGACGTCCGGGTCGTCCTCGAGCAGCTCCCAGGCCGCGACCAGGTGCCTCGCCACCAGATCGGCCCGCGAGCCGAGGCTGCGCAGTTCCTCCCAGATGGCCTTGTCGAGCGCGTTGCCGTTGATGTGGTCCGGGATGTCGGGGCCGACCACCTGTGGTGCCCGTGGTCGTCCGGAGTCCTCGGCTCGTGCCCGCGCTGCCGCCTGGCCGCGCCCACGGCCACCCCGCTCGGTGGGGCGCCGCGTCGAGTCGCGCCGTTCATCGTCACCTCGCGCGGGCGGGCGGCGTGCTGGCCGGCCATCCGCTGCCGGTGATCGGCTGGTGTCTCGACCTGCGCCGGCGGGGCGATCCGACCCGCCGGTGCGTGGGCGGTCGCCGGCGGACCTGGCGTCGCCGCGACCGGCGGATCGCCCAGGACGCTCGTCACGGCGACTCGACGCAGCGTGGCCGGCCGGGCGGGCGCGACCGTCACGGTCGTTGGCTCGTGGGCCCGAGTGGCCCGGAGCTCCGGAGGCCCGGTGCTCGACTGAGCCACGCGCGCCGCCGCCTTGCGTTCCATTACCGGACGGGCGATCGTCGCGGCCGATGCGGTTTCCTGCAGGCCGCCCGCTCACGCGCGGACCCCGGTCTGTGGTCGGGCGGGACGACCGACCGTCTGACGCTCGGTCGGTTCGGCTCCCGGTCGCGGCGCTGCGCTCCGCGCGGTCACGGTCCGGCCTGCCAGAGCTCGAGGCCGGTCGGCGATCGGAACCACTGGAGGTCGGTCGTCCCGCAGCTGGTCTGCCCGAGTCGGAGCTTCTGCCTGATGTCGTCCGGGGACGCTCGTCGCTGCGCCGACCGCCCGCGCCACCGGCGCCTCGGGTGGTGCGGGGAGCAGCCTTGCTGGACCGGCCCCCCGTTGAGCCCGAATCCGCTGGCTTGCGCCGGCCGTCGCCGCCACGGCCCGCGGGGGTGCGGCTGGCGGGGGTGCGGCGGCGGCGGAGTTTCCCCCGCCGCCATTGCTTCTGCGCGCCGCTCCGTCGTCCCGACTGCGCCCGCCGGCAGCCCGCGACCCGGAGCCGCTTCGCGGTTGGGACTCGCGCCGGCCACGCGGGTCGCCGCCTGATCCGCCTGACTGCGCCATCGTCGAACCACTCTTCCTCGTCCAGAATCGAGCCCGCCGGGTACAGGCCGGCGACCCGGGAGGCTGGACAAGGCTACGGGCAGTAGGCCCAGCATCGCTCCACCGTCCGCACCCCGCCCCCGTGGGGCAGCCGACGAAGAGGCGTCGGCTACGCGCAGAGGTACCGCGAAACGACCGGGTACCAACGTCGCTAACCGGCGCTCAACCTGAATTGGCCGACCATTCATCGGAACAAATGAAACGAGGCCGCCCAGAATGGGCGGCCTCGTTCGAAGAATGTTCGGCAGCGTCCTAGTCTCCCACACCGTCTCCAGTGCAGTACCATCGGCGCTGTAGGGCTTGACTTCCGGGTTCGGAATGTAACCGGGTATTTCCCCTACGCTATGGCCACCGAAACTCTATGGAGATATGTCGCCTCGATATCGAGGCCCGACCATATCCCGAGAACCGCATAGTGGACGCAGAGCAAGTGTGAGAGACAAGTCCTCGGGCTATTAGTACCGGTCAGCTACGTGCATTGCTGCACTTCCACATCCGGCCTATGTACCCAGTAGTCTTCTGGGGCCCTTACCTGTCAAAACAGTGGGAAACCTCATCTTGAAGCATGCTTCCCGCTTAGATGCTTTCAGCGGTTATCACTCCCGAACGTAGCCAACCAGCCGTGCTCCTGGCGGAACAACTGGCACACCAGAGGTTCGTCCGTCCCGGTCCTCTCGTACTAGGGACAGCCCTTCTCAAGTTTCCTGCGCGCGCAGCGGATAGGGACCGAACTGTCTCACGACGTTCTAAACCCAGCTCGCGTGCCGCTTTAATGGGCGAACAGCCCAACCCTTGGGACCTACTCCGGCCCCAGGATGCGACGAGCCGACATCGAGGTGCCAAACCATCCCGACGATATGGACTCTTGGGGAGGATCAGCCTGTTATCCCCGGGGTACCTTTTAGCCGTTGAGTGACGGCGCTTCCACTTGCCACCGTCAGATCACTAGTCCCGACTTTCGTCCCTGCTTGAGCCGTCGCTCTCACAGTCAAGCTCCCTTGTGCACTTACACTCGCCACCTGATTACCAACCAGGTTGAGGGAACCTTTGGGCGCCTCCGTTACATTTTAGGAGGCAACCGCCCCAGTTAAACTACCCATCAGGCACTGTCCCTGATCCGGATCACGGACCGAGGTTAGTTAGCCAGTACGATCAGAGTGGTATTTCAACGTTGACTCCACAAGAACTGGCGTCCCTGCTTCATAGTCTCCCACCTATCCTACACAAAGCGAACCGACCAACAATACCAAACTATAGTAAAGGTCCCGGGGTCTTTCCGTCCTGCTGCGCGTAACGAGCATCTTTACTCGTAGTGCAATTTCGCCGAGTCCACGGTTGAGACAGCGCCCAAGTCGTTACGCCATTCGTGCAGGTCGGAACTTACCCGACAAGGAATTTCGCTACCTTAGGATGGTTATAGTTACCACCGCCGTTTACTGGCGCTTAAGTTCTCAGCTTCGCAGCCTAAGCCGCTAACCGGTCCCCTTAACGTTCCAGCACCGGGCAGGCGTCAGTCCGTATACATCGAATTACTTCTTCGCACGGACCTGTGTTTTTAGTAAACAGTCGCTTGGGCCTGGTCTCTGCGGCCTTCAACGCTTCGAGGAGCAAGTCCTCTAACGAATCCGGCCCCCCTTCTCCCGAAGTTACGGGGGCATTTTGCCGAATTCCTTAACCGTGGTTCTCTCGATCGCCTTGGTATTCTCTACCTGATCACCTGGGTTGGTTTGGGGTACGGGCGGCCTTATCGCTAGCTAGAGGTTTTTCTCGGCAGCACAGGATCACTCACTTCGCCTCAATCGGCTCGACGTCCGGCCTCGGCCTTGTGGGGGCGGATTTACCTATCCCCCGGCCTGCACCGTTGTCCGCGGACTACCGTCGCCGCGGTTGAGCTACCACTCTGCGTCACCCCATTGCTTGCCTAATACCGGTTTGGTTCTCGTGCTCCTCTTCACTTGCCCCGAAGGGCGTCGGAAGATTCGGACAATTAGCATCACCAGGTTCAGCATGGGCGCAATAAAGCCGGTACGGGAATATCAACCCGTTGTCCATCGACTACGCCTGTCGGCCTCGCCTTAGGTCCCGACTTACCCAGGGCAGATTAGCTTGACCCTGGAACCCTTGATCATTCGGCGGACGGGTTTCTCGCCCGTCATTCGCTACTCATGCCTGCATTCTCACTCGTGTGGCCTCCATCGGCTGGATCACTCCGCCGCTTCACCGGCCACACGACGCTCCCCTACCCATCCGTACGCCTGGATCACACCCGAGGGTGTGACCGAGCACAGTACAAATGCCACAGCTTCGGTGGATTACTTGAGCCCCGCTACATTGTCGGCGCGGAATCACTTGACCAGTGAGCTATTACGCACTCTTTTAAGGATGGCTGCTTCTAAGCCAACCTCCTGGTTGTCTCTGCGACTCCACATCCTTTTCCACTTAGCAATCGCTTAGGGACCTTAGCTGGTGGTCTGGGCTGTTTCCCTCTCGACTATGAAGCTTATCCCCCACAGTCTCACTGCCACGCTCTCACCTACCGGCATTCGGAGTTTGGCTGATGTTGGTAAGCTTGTAGGCCCCCGTAATCATCCAG
>CAVRUZ010000002.1:837500-1567662 GCA_963724495.1 uncultured Actinomycetota bacterium
CGCCCATTGCGCAATATTCCCTACTGCTGCCTCCCGTAGGAGTCTGGGCCGTGTCTCAGTCCCAGTGTGGCCGGTCGCCCTCTCAGGCCGGCTACCCGTCGAAGCCTTGGTGGGCCGTTACCCTCACCAACAAGCTGATAGGCCGCGAGCCCATCCTTGGCCGAAAAACTTTCCACTTCCGACGATGTCGAAGGAAGTCGTATCCGGTATTAGCACCTCTTTCGAGGAGTTATCCCAGAGCCAAGGGCAGGTTGCTCACGTGTTACTCACCCGTTCGCCGCTCGAGTACCCCGAAGGGCCTTTCCGCTCGACTTGCATGTATGAAGCACGCCGCCAGCGTTCGTCCTGAGCCAGGATCAAACTCTCCGTTGAAATCATATGTCCGACCGGGCGAACCCGGATGAACGACCATACGAAGGGTATTGCCTAGCAATTAAGGAACAGCTAGCTGTCCTTTTATTACCAAAGGAATCCCGACGAACTGACGCAACGGCTACCCGAAGGCATCCGCTGGCAGGTCGCACGGGGGTTATATCAATTGTGCATTGACCTTTAGCACGCTGTTGAGTTCTCAAGGATCAGGTGCGCACCGAAACGAACGGCCTCTCGACCGGTCTCGGGGCAACTGCTCCAGCGTACGCACCCGGCCTAGCAGCGTCAAACCGTTCTACCGGCCTGTCGCAACCCGTTCGGGGGCGCCCACCACCGGTGCACGACGCCACGGATGGCCTCGCTCATGGTGGTGGTTGGCTGCCCGGTTCGGCCACCTGCTCGAGGTGTCCTGCGCCGGCCCGCCCTGGGGCAGCCGACTGTCACCGTGGCAACGAGTCGAAACACTAGGTGTGGCTGCGTGAGGGGGTCAAATCCCTTGGCCGTGTGCGTCCTCACACCGCATTCGCCGCGCGTCGGGTGGCCCCGCACCCCACCTGCGTGCTATCGGCGGCCCGGCCCTCGGCGCTACGCCGCCACTGCTCCGGCGTACTCGACGGCCGCCACGTTCCGCCGCCCCCTGCGCAGCACCAGCCAGCGGCCGTACAAGAGATCTGTGGCCGACGGGGCACCGTCGACGTCGCTCAGCCGCTCGTTGTTCACGTAGGCGCCACCCTCGGCGATCATCCGCCTGGCGGCCCCTCGACTCGGCACCAGGCCGGAGTCGGCGAAGAGCTCGGCGTACCCGGGCACCGCTCCTGCGGGCACGGTGACCCGCGGTGTCTCGGCCAGGGCGCTCGCCAGCGTCGTCTCGTCGACCGCACGCAGGTCGTGTCCGCCGAACAGGGCCTGCCCCGCGGCGGTGGCCGCCGCCGCGGCATCGGCACCGTGCACGATCGTCGTGACCTCGTCGGCGAGCGCGCGGTGGGCGAGCCGCAGCTGCGGCGCTGCTGCCGACTCAGCCAGCAGGATCTCGATCTCGGCGCGCGGCTTGAAGCTGAAGATCTTGACGCGCTCGACGATCTGCGTGTCCGCGCTGTTGAGGAAGAACTGGTGGAAGGCGTAGGGGCTCGTCAGCTCGGGGTCCAGCCAGACGCCGCCGGCGTCGGTCTTTCCCATCTTCGTGCCGTCGGCCTTGGTGAGGAGCGGTGTCGCCAGACAATGCACACGCTCACCGGTCACGCGCCGGATGAGGTCGGCGCCGCCGGTGATGTTGCCCCACTGGTCGGACCCCCCGAGCTGCATCGTGATGCCCCGGTCTCGGAACAGCGTCAGGAAGTCGTAGCTCTGCAGTAGCACGTAGCTGAACTCGGTGTAGCTGATCCCGCTGCCGGCAAGCCGCGTGCGCACGAACTCCCGCTGCAGCATGCGGCCGATCGAGAAGTGCTTGCCGATGTCGCGGAGGAGCTCCACCGCCGTCAGGGACGAGGTCCAGTCGAGGTTGTTGACCACTTCCGCGGCCGCCGGACCGGAGAAGTCCAGGTACGGGGCCACCTGATCGCGGATCCGCTCGGTCCAGCCCGCCACCACTGCCGGATCGTTCAGCTGCCGCTCGCCCGACTCCTTCGGGTCGCCGATCAGCCCGGTCGCGCCGCCGACCAGCGGATGCGGCACGTGTCCGGCCAGCTGCAGCCGACGGGCGGTCAGGAGCTGGACGAGGTGGCCAAGGTGCAGGCTCGGGGCCGTGGGGTCGAACCCGACATAGAACTTCACCGGCCCGGCCAGCAGAACGCGCCGTAGCGCGTCGGGGTCGGTGGAATCGGCCACCAGCCCTCGCCAGGTCAGATCAGCCCAGATGTCGCTCACGACTCCCCTTCCGCTCGACCGGCGCGGTGCCGGCTGCCTGTTCACTGAATCGGTCCGGCTCATCGTGCCGCACTCCCACCCGGGCGGCATGCCGATTCCGCTCGACGGGAACCCTGACGAGCTGCTGGCCGACTCGAGCTGCCCGACGTGCGGACGCCGGCGCGCGGTCGAGAGGCCGCCTCGGCATCCGCCCACACCGGAGGTGTTCGACGCGGCGACCACCGCGAAGCGGCGCGTGCTGCGACGATGGCGCCCGTGGACATCTCGGCGAAGAGTGACTACGCGGTGCGCGCGCTGCTCGGACTCGCGTCCCGATACCCCGAACTGGTCAAGGCGGATGTGCTCCTCGCGGAGCAACCGCTGCCGCGGAAGTTCGTCGAGTCGATCCTTGGCGACCTGCGCCGGGCCGGCATCGTCCGCAGTCAGCGGGGAGCCGAGGGCGGGTACGCCCTCGCCCGTCCGCCCGACAAGATCACCCTCGGCGCAGTCATCCGGGCGGTGGACGGTCCGCTCGCCGAGGTCCACGGCCTGCGCCCGCACGAGACCGCCTACGAAGGTGTCGCCCAACACCTGCCAGATGTATGGGTGGCCGTGCGGACCAGCCTGCGCCGCGTCCTCGACCAGACAACCCTTGCGCAGGTCCTCAACGGCAGGCTCCCGGTCCACGTGCGCCGGATGGTCGACTCGCCAGGCGCCTGGCTGCCTCGCTAGGAGACTCGTCAGGACTGGCCGGGTGCGGGCAGCCAGGTCCGCGCGGCCGTCACCAGGGCCGCCACGCCGGTTCCCACCGTCGGCTCGATCACAGGTGCGTAGTGCGGCGAGTGGTTGGACGGAAGGCCCTTGGTGATCTCGGTGATCTCGTCCGCGGTGCTGGCGCCTTCGAACAACCGCGGATCGCTCCCGCCCAGCAGCCAGAACGCACACGGCGCGCCGGCGGCCTCGGCAAGCAGACCGACGTCCTCGCTGCCGGTCACCACACCGGGGTCGAATACTCGACCATCGCCCAGCAGGGTGGTGAACGCCGAGCGGAGCCGCGAGATCGCCGGACCGTCGTTGACCACCGCAGGAAAGCCGTGGATGAGCTCGACCTCGGGCTCACGGGTCGCGCCGGCCGCCAGCGCCTCGCCGGCGACGATCCGTTTGATCGCGTCCAGCACCTGGGTCCGCACGTCGCTGTCGAAGGTGCGAATGCTCAAGAGGAGCTCGGCATCGTCGGGGATGATGTTCTCCTTCGTCCCCGCGCGGATCACTCCGACAGTGACGACGGCCATGTCGGTGCCAGCGATCTTGCGCGACACGATGGTCTGCAGGCGCATCACAGTCGAGGCAGCCATCACGACCGGGTCGATGGTCACCTCGGGGCGTGACCCATGGCCACCTCGGCCGTACAAGGTGATTCGCACGCTGTCCACGCCGGCGAACGCCACGCCCGTACGCAGCGCCAGGAAGCCGGCCGGGAACGGTGCCACGTGCTGGCCCAGAACTACGGCAGGGATGGGGAAACGCTCGTAGAGCCCGTCCGCGATCATCGCCTGGGCGCCCTTCCCGAGCTCTTCGGCGGGCTGGAAGACCACCATCAAGGTGCCCGACCAGGTGGTGGGCGTTGCCGCCAGTTCAGCGCAGGCACCCAGCAGGCAGGTCACATGCACGTCGTGTCCGCAGGCGTGCATCACCGGACCGTCGATGCCGTCAGCGTCGGTGGCGCGCGCGGTGCTGGCGTAGCTCAGCCCCGTCTGTTCCTGGACCGGCAGCGCATCCATGTCCGCCCGCAGGAGTGCGGTTGCGCCGACACCGTTGTGGAGGATCCCGACCACTCCGGTTCCGCCGACACCGGCGGTCGTCTCGAAACCGAGCTCGACGAGCCTCGCAGCGACGATCGCCGCCGTCCTCGTCTCCTGGAACGACAGCTCAGGATGCTCGTGCAGGTCGCGGTAGACCTCCGCCAAGCCGTTGTCATCCACTGATGCGGGGCTGGTCATCGTCGCTACTCCTCGTCCGGGCGGTCGATCCGCGGCCACGAATGACGTTTCACGGGTCGACCGTTGGTACCGCCGTTATTACCTGGCGGTGTCGCGCGGGAAACACTAGGGGCGCCGCTGGCTTCGCAGCGCCCACACCGCCGCGTATTGCCGCTTAGTCCGCCTCGGCCTAGCGTGAGGAACCGTTCCCATCCCACCGAGCTTTGGCCCCGCAGCGGGCTTGGAGTGCGTGCGCCGATGTCAACATCACCTGAGCTGCCCCAAGAAGACCAGTCGGGCCGGGATCAGCGTCGTACCGCTTTCCGCATCTTCGTCCTCGCGATCGTGGCCATCGGGGTGGTGTCGTTGATCGCCTGGCCGACGAACCGCGCCGGAACCTTGCCCTGTGACGCACGCGCCGTTGCGGACAAGGCCATGCCGTCGGTGGTGACGATCTATGCGAACTCCAGCAGCGGAGCCGGTGGCAACGGCTCGGGTGAGTTCCTCGATGAGGACGGGCACATCCTCACGAACAACCACGTCATATCCGCGGCCGTCGGTGGTGGGTCCATCACCGTGTTGAGGCCGAACGGTGAGGAGCTCCCGGCCACTCTGGTCGGCCGCGACCCGCAGACCGATCTCGCAGTTCTGAAGGTCGATCCGGTCGCGGACGTGGCACCAGTCACCTTCGGATCCGCACTTCCGGTCGGGGCGCAAGTGTTCGCGATCGGCGCCCCGATGGGATTGGCGGACACCTTCACCGCAGGCGTGGTGAGCGGTCTCGACCGGTCAGTGCGGGTTCCGTCCGATGGCGACACGACGGCACTGCTGGTCGCGGCGATTCAGACCGACGCGTCGATCAACCCCGGCAACAGCGGTGGCATGCTCGCCGACTGTCAGGGCGACCTCGTCGGCGTGCCGACTGCCGGCACGACCGCGAGCGACTCGATCGGCGGGGCTGTGGGCGGCAGCATCGGGCTCGGATTCGCGATACCCGCAGCCAGTGCACAACGCATCGCCGACGCGCTGATCGCCAACGGACGGGTCGACCACGGTGACTTCGGGATCGGTGTGGTACCGGTCTCCAGCGGGCTGAGCAGCGTCAACCCGACTGGTCTGTACGTGTCGTCGGTGACGCCGCGCGGTCCAGCTGTCCAAGCGGGGCTGCAAATCGGCGACATCATCACGGCTCTGGACGGCAGGCTCATCACTGGGGCCGACCAGCTGCAAGAGGTGGCTCTCAGCAGTTCACCGGGTGAGACCGTCGACGTGACGTATCAGCGTGACGGGGCGACGGCTACCACCACATTGACTCTTGGAGGACGCCCGTGACACGTGGCAACGCCGGTGCGCGCGTCGCCGGAAATGGTCCGTGTTGACCCTTGATGTCGGCAACCGTTTGGTTAAAGATCACAAGAAGTCGCCATGAACCGCCTTCGTTCAGCGACCCAATGCACATTCTTGTGTGAACGGAGCGGGTCCCCATGCCTGTTGGCCACGGCGAACGCATTGATGTCACCCCATCCCTAAAGCGCTCGTTGACTGTGGACGTCGTTGCTACCGCAGACCTCGTCAAGTCAGACGCACTCGGTATCGTCGTGGGTTTGGGTGCCGACCCGCCTGCCGACACGGGCCTCGATCGCACTGCGTTGGAGCGTGCCGGTTTCTCCGGTGCGTTCGGGAAGAGCCTGATCGTGGCTAATAGTTCCGGACCGGTGATTGTCCTTCTCGGCGGAGGAAGTGGTGAACTGGCTCCGGCCGAACTTCGCGATACCGCCGCCGCATTCGCGCGATGCCGTGCCGCAGGCCACGTCGCTTGCCATCCAGGTACCCGACACGGCTGGCTCAGGTACAACCGCACAGGCGTTTGTCGAGGGCGTCTTCCTGGCCCGCTACTCCTTCGGCGTACGGCACCGCACCCAAGCTCCTCCTGCCGTCGACCACCTGACGCTGGTGTCCACTGCAGAGCTAACCGCCGGGATCGACCGGGGGCGGGCGGTGTCCAGGGCGACCCTGCTCGGACGTGACCTCGCGAACTGCCCCGCCGGGTTCCTGACCGCTGCCCGCATCGCGGAAGTGGCCACCGACGTAGGGGCTGACACCGACCTCGGCGTGGAGGTGTTCGATCAGGACGCCTTGATCGAACTCGGCTGCGGCGGCCTCCTGGGTGTCAACCTCGGAAGCGTCAAGCCCGCACGGATGATCCGCCTCCGGTATGTACCGCCCGGTGAGCCGACCGGCATTCTCACCCTGGTGGGCAAGGGGATCATGTACGACTCGGGCGGCATCAGCCTCAAGCCGAGCGACGCCTCGCACTCGACGATGAAGAACGACATGTCCGGTGCCGGCTCGGTACTCGCGTCGATGTCGGCCCTGTCGGCGATCGGCTGCACGTCGGCGGTCATCGGCTACCTGATGTGTACCGACAACATGCCGTCCGGCTCGGCGATGCAACTCGGCGACGTCCTCTCTGTGCGCGGCGGCACCACCGTCGAAGTTCTCAACACCGATGCGGAGGGCCGACTGGTGATGTCCGACGGGCTCGTCCTGGCGACCGAGGAACATACCGACGCGATCGTCGACATCGCCACGCTGACCGGGGCTGCCCTGCGCACACTGGGCACCGAGATCGCTGCTGTGCTTGGCAATGATCAGTCAGTGGTCGAGCAGGTGAAGGCGTCCGCCGAGAGAGTGGACGAGCCGGTCTGGCAGTTACCCCTGGCTCACCGATATCGACGGGAGCTGAACTCCACCGTGGCGGACATGACCAACATGGGTGGGGTGAACGCCGGAAGCATCACCGCGGCGTTGTTCCTGGAGGAGTTCGTCGCCGGAATCCCGTGGGCGCACATCGATATCGCCGGTACAGCGCAGGCCGATGCCGCGAACGGATGGCGACCGAAAGGCGCCACCGGTTTCGGAACACGGCTGTTGATCGACCTGGCCGAGCACTTCTCGGTTCCTGCCGGCGGCCAGGCATGACCGCAGCGGCGCCCGAGGTGCCGGCCCTGCCAGAGAAGAAGGGCGGGATGGCGCGCGTCCTCGACGGGATCGAGCGCGTCGGGAACAAGGTGCCGCATCCCGCGATCATCTTCCTCGCCCTGATCGTCATCGTCATCGTCTTGTCACACATCTTGTACCTGACCGGCGCGAGCGTCACGACCGAGGTCGCCGAGGCGCCGACAGTGTCGGGCCAGACCAGCGAGTCCGGCGGCAGCACCTATCCGAGCCTCGAGTCGCCACTCGAAGGCCAGACGGACGGCGAACTCGGCGAGTACGAGATCGAAACCGAGACGATCCACGCCGAGAGCCTGCTCACCGGCGACGGAATCCGATACATCTTCACGACCGCGGTGCAGAACTTCAACGACTTCGGCGTCGTCGCGGTGATCCTCGTCGCCATGCTGGGTGTCGGGGTTGCCGAGCAGGCTGGACTCATCGCCGCGCTGATCCGCCAGATGGTGAAGGTTGCCCCGAAGGGGCTGATCACGTTCATCATCGTGCTGCTCGGCGGTATCTCCAGCGTCGCCTCCGATGCCGGCTACCTCGTGCTGATCCCCCTCGGTGCAGCTGCCTTCGCCACACTCGGCCGTCATCCCCTTGCCGGCATCGCCGCGGCCTACGCGGGTGTCAGTGCGGCGTTCTTCGTCAATGTCCTGATAACGCCGGCCGACGGGATCATCACCGAGGTCACCAACGAAACGATCGGCCTGGTCGCACCGGCGATAGAGCTCAACGTCACCCACAACCTGTTCTTCGCGATCGCCTCGACGATCTTCTGCGCCCTGGTGATGACGTTCATCACCGAGCGCCTTCTCGAGCCTCGGTTGGGCAAGTGGGATCCGGCCGAGGCCCCCGACGACGCCCCGGTCGACAAGGTCCAGACGGCGGAGGAGGCCAAGCTCGAGTCGAAGGGCCTGCTCTACTCGGTCCTCTTCATGCTCGTGATGGCGGCCATCGTTGCCGCGCTGACCTTCATCCCGGGTGCCCCACTGCGCAACCAGGAGACGGGCGAGATCTTCGGCACCTCGCCCTTCATGAGCAGCCTGCTCTTCATCATCTCGATGCTCTTCCTGGCTGCTGGCATCGGGTTCGGAATCGGCGCGAACACGCTCCGGGGCAGCACGAACGTCATCAACGCGATCGTCAAGACCTACTCGGGTCTCGGTGGCCTGATCTTCCTGATGCTCCTGATCGCACAGTTCATCGCCTACTTCAACTTCTCCAACATTTCCCAGCTCGCAGCCACCAGCCTGGCCGACCTCCTCGAGAGCGCGAACATCGGAGCTCTCCCGCTCCTCATCGGATTCATCCTTCTGGTGGCGATCATCGACCTGATCATGCCGGGGGTCATTCCGAAGTGGGCGATCCTCGCCCCGATCTTCATCCCGCTCTTCTACCGGCTCGGGGTCGCTCCTCAGACCGTGATCGCCGCCTACCGGGTCGGCGACGGTCCGATGAACGTCATCACACCGCTGATGGTGTACCTACCGTTCATCGTGCTGGTCTGTCAGCGGTACCGGAAGAAGGCCGGCATGGGCACGGTCGTCTCGATGATGCTTCCGTACACAGGAATCGTCTTGGTGACGTGGACGATCTTCTTCGTCATCTGGTACTTACTCGGCATCCCCTGGGGTCCGGGCGCGCCCGTCCACCTCTGACGGACACCTGAGTGAACGCCGCTGGCCCGGACCGAGTCAGCGGCCCACGACGGGCTGCCGATGCCATCGTGGCCGCAAAGGTATGGCTGCTACGGACCGCGTACCGGAGCCGGTTCGGGACGTTGCTGCGGCGAATGACCGCGGTGGGCGGGCTGAGCCGCGCATCAGCCCTTGCAGGCAATGCCTTCGTCGCAATCGTGCCGCTGCTCATCGTCGTCGCCAGCTGGACCGAGAGCTCGGATCGCCGGGACATCAGCGACGCGCTCGTCTCTCACTTCGGCCTCACCGGGGGCGCTGCGGACGCGGTCCAACAGCTCTTCGCCCGGCCACCCGAGCACGCCGAGGGCGTGACGATCTTCGGCATGCTGCTGATCCTCATCTCCGCGGCGTCGTTCGCCAGAACGGTTCAGCGAATCTACGAACTGGCGTGGGGCCTCCCGGCGTGCGGTGCACGCGGCATGCTCGAAGGACTCGGCGGCGCGGTCGTGTTGATCGGCTCGTTGATCGCGGTGGCGTGGATCGGGAAGGTCGTCTGGCTGGCTACCGACACGGTGTTCGCAGCCGTTGTCATCCAGACGTTTCTGGCCACGCCGGTGTGGACTCTGTTCATTTGGCTGGCCCTCTCGCGCCGACGCCCTTGGCGACAGATCCTGCCGGGCGCCGTGGTCAGTGCAGCAGGTGAGGCGGTGGTCGCTGTGATCACGAGCCATTACGTGCCGCACCTGATCACCGGGAATTCCCTGCGCTACGGGGTGATCGGCGTCGCCTTCGCCATCATCTCGTGGCTGGTGATCGTCGGCTATCTGATCGTCGGTAGCGCCGTGATCGGCGCCGAACTGGGCGTGCGCGTTGAGCGGCGGACCTCCGCCCGTTCGAGAATCACCGACCTCGCGTGAATCGTCACAGCGGCCAGACCATCGGGACCAGCACGAGGGCGACGACCGTCCACCAGCCGAGGACCGGAAGCCCGAGACGCCAGTAGTCACCGAACCGGTAACCCGCCGGTCCCATCACGATCATGTTCGCCGGCGTGGCTATCGGCGTCAGGAAAGAGGCCGCACCGGCGACTGCGATCATCATCAGGATCGGCTCTGCGGACACCTGCGCCTCCGCCGCGGCAGCCAGGGCCACGGGCAACACGATCAGCACCGTCGCGGTGTTGCTGACGAATTGGCCGAGGACGACGGTCAGCAGGAACAGGGCGAGCATCACGATGCGCGAGCCGCCGCCGCCGGTGACATCGAGGAGCACGTTGGCGATGTCGTCTGCTGCGCCGCTCTCCCTGATCGCGGTCGAGAGTGGGATCAGCCCGCCGATCAGGATGACGGTCTGCCAGGACACCGATCGGTAGGCCTGCGGAACGCTCACCACCCGCAGGAGGACCATGGCCGTTGCCGCGAGGAGGCCGGCCACCGCCGGCGGGACGAGTCCGGCCGCCAGCAGAACGATCATGCCCGCGAGAACGGCGATTGCGGAACGGCCTTCGCACCGAAGGGAACCGCTTGCCGGCGAACAAGGTCTGGCGAGTTCACCACGAGCACGTCACCGTGATCGGAGAGCGACTCGACCGCACCCCACGAACCGTGGACCAGCAGCGTGTCTCCCTCGGCCAGCTCCGTCGGCCCCTGGCCGCGATCCTTCCCCAGCCGGCGTACAGCGAGGATCACGAGTTCGGAACTTCGAACCATGCCTGGGAACACCGTCTCACCGACTAGCGGAGAACGCGGTGGGACGATGAGTTCGGCGACACCCATCTCGCGATTCAGCAGCGGATCGCTGCCATCGCCCAAGGGGCGCATGGCGACGGCAAGCCCTTCACGCATGGCCATCTCGCTGATCTGATCCGACGGGCCGCTGACTATCAGAACGTCGTCGAGCTCGAGCGAGTGCTGTACGGGCGAGGGTGTCGCACCGGCGGCCTGCAACCCGATGACGTCGACGCCCGGGTACGCGGACAGGTCGAGGGCGTCGGCCTCGGTTCCGATCAACGTGGACTGCGCCCGCACCCGCAGGCGATAGAAGCCGTCGCGCAGTTCGTAGTGCTCGGCCACCGTGCTCGCATAAGCACTCAGGTCCGGGGGCAGGCTGGACGGCCGAACCGGCAGCACCCGGCGCGACGAGCAGGACGCAGATTGCCATCGTTCCGAGCACGAGCGGGACACCGACGACGGAGAATGAGAAGAACGAGAAGCCGCTTCCTCCGGAGTCTCGCGAGGCATCGGAGGCGAGCACGTTGATCGGGCTGGCGGTCAGCACCAGCAATGAGCCGGCGGACCCGGCGAACACCATCGGCATCAGCATGTGTGCGGCTGGGACGCGGATTCGCGCGGCCAGCACCACGACCATGGGCAACAGTGCAGCGGCCGCGCCGTTCAGGGTTATCAGTGCGCTGACAACTGATGTCAGAGCCATCACCGCGATCAGGACTACTGCAGGTCGATTGCCCACGCGGGCCAGCAACGCTTGCCCTGCCCACGTGGTGACCCCGGCAGAGTCGATCCCTTCACTGACGACGAAGAGTGCTGCGATGAAGATGACGACAGGATCGCCGAAGCCCGCCAGCGCGGAGTCCAACGGCAGCACGCCGGTCGCGTACAGGCCGAGCGCCGTGAGTATCGCGACCGAGCCCACCGGCAAACGGTTCCAGACGAAGAGCACGATGTCGGCGAGCAGAATCAGCAAGCTGATGGTCGCGTGATCCATGTCCCTCTCTCCTGTGCCGATCAGTCGGTCGGCTCGCTGGAGTCCGCGACTATGACGATCGCGCCGACTGAGCGGATGTGGGCGAGTGTCGCGTCCAGCAACTGCGAGCCGCTGGCACGGCGTCGCCCCACGGCCGAGGTGTCGAGGTGGACGGTCTGGCCGGGTCCCCAGTGCCGGGCCGACATCAGTCCGCTCGCGAGCTGCTCTGCAACGACGAAGTCGAGTTCGCCTTGTACCCGGACGATCGTGTCGGTCGGACCGTTCTCGAAGGCGACAGCAGGGCCACCCGAACTCGGTCGATGCCCGAACGGATGAAGGCCGTAATCCTGCGACAGGGCACGCAATGCGGCGACTCCGCGGACACTGTTCCCCCGGGGATCGAGCCGCGGGCTGTACA
This sequence comes from uncultured Actinomycetota bacterium, assembly GCA_963724495.1. Taxonomy (GTDB): domain Bacteria; phylum Actinomycetota; class Actinomycetes; order Propionibacteriales; family DAIQRJ01; genus CAVRUZ01. Next base: position 849,455 of record CAVRUZ010000002.1, read on the forward strand.
CGCCGATCCCGAACTGACCAGGATCGACGGCCACGATTCCGCCGCTCACGCCGCTCTTGGCCGGAAGCCCGACGCGGAGCATCCACTCGCCGGCATGGTCGTACATGCCCGCAGTGGCCATCTGGGCAAGCGCACACCGTGCCGCCCCGTCGCCAACGACCGTGACCCCGGTGACGGGGTTGACTCCATGGTTGGCCAAGGTGGCAGCCATCACGGCGACATCGTGGGTGTCGACGAGCACGGCACACTGGCGGAAGTAGATGTCGACGGCGTCGTCGACCAGCAGGCGAAGCCCACCAGCGGAGCGCATCAGATAGGCCAGAGCTCGGTTACGGTCGCCCGTTTCCAGTTCAGACCGGTACACCGCGTCGTCCACCACGAGCGGCCGTCCGGCGAAGTCCGAGAGCGAGGACCGGATCTTCTCGAAGCGAGAGTCCGCATCTCCGCTGCCGACGAGGGACGACGTGGCAATCGCACCAGCGTTGATCATCGGGTTCGCCGGCCGACCGGTCGCGGAATCGAGGCTGAACGAGTTGAAGGACTCGCCGGACGGCTCCGAGCCGACCCACCTGTCGACCTCGTCGAGCCCGAGCGACTCGACAGCCAGGGCGTACACGAACGGCTTCGAGATCGACTGCACGGTATACGTCGCCATGCTGTCACCCGCCACGTAGTCGCGGCCGGTCACGCTCACCAGAGCGAGACCGAGAAGGTCAGGATCGGCCAAGGCCAGTTCGGGAATGTAGTCCGCTAACCCACCGGACGTGTCCGCGCGGACCTCGTCAAGGAGTCGCCGCAGCGCCGCACCCACTGGACTCGCAGCGGGTTCGCTGCCCACTTCGCTCCCGCCCGTCATCGCCTGGCCAACAACACCCGGAGGTTGGCGAGCCCGATGGCGACCGCCGCCAGAATTGCCAGGGCGCCGAGGCCGAAGCGCCAGTTGGCGACGAACAGCACGACGACTGCCACGACCGCGATGATCACCGCGCTGCCCAGCAGAAAGGTCAGGATCCGCCGATGGAGCACCGCGTCGATCAACAGGACGAGGACCACCGTGACCAACAGGATCTTGAAGATCGATCCGAGGCTCAGGAGCAGTGCGACACCGAACAACGCCAGCAGCAGGGACAGGGATGCGGTCGTCCAGACCCGCAGGATCGTCCCTGACGCCAGCGCGCGGCCCTGCTCGGGCATCGGCCGGTGACGCAGGTGTGCATGTGGCGAGGTGGCCGGCGCCACTCCGGAGCGGCGTGCTGCCAGGCTCTCGAATTCGACCATCAGCGATCGCCGACGCGCACGTAGGGCGAGCAATTGCTCTTCGCGAGCTACCAGGTCAGCTCGGGCCGACGATCGTGCCGACCGGCCACGGCCGGACGTCACCGCGTCGAGTCCCGTCGCCAACCGACGCAGCTCGGTCTGTTCCTGCTCGAGATCGGCGTCCAGCTCGCGAATCGACTGCTCGAGCTCGGCGGAGCGTTCGACGCTCAGCCGTTCGGCTTCCGCGGGTGTCGTCGGCACTGAGTCGAGCCCCACCCACGAGGCCGGATTCCCCCAGCTCGCCCGAATCTGCTGGTTGCGTTCGTAGCGCGGTCCGCCGGGGGCGCGCTCACCACCGAACGGATCCTCCGTGTCGAGGCCCCACAGTCCGCGGTAGTCGCGAACCCAGTCGGTCGTGTCGTCGATGAACACCGGTGTCCAGGAGTTGGCAGAGCCGGGGCCGATGACGCGACCGTCGCCACGCTTGTAGTCGACATAGGGAATGCCGACACCTAGCCGTGGTCGGCCGCGGGTCCAGGGGAAGATCGCGTCCCGGACCGCGGCGATGGCCGAGCTGATCCGTGCCAGCCACGGATGCTCGATCCGCACCAGGTACTCCCCGGCAAGCGGCGCAGCCGCGTGCGATCCGGCGCCGATGTGGGCCACCGGATGTGTTCCGTCGATCCAGGTCACGTCGGGGTCGTCAGGACGGCGGACGAGGTCAGGGCCCTGAACGTCGTGTGCCGCGAACACCACCCAGGCAGGCGAAAGACGATCGGATCCGTCGACGGCGTGGCCGTCGGCAAGGGCCGGTTCGTCCGGCTCGTTGGGTCGGCGCGAGGTAGACGGCGACGTGTTCCCAGTCGCCTTCGTGGTCGTTGACGCCGGCGAAGGTCGTTCGCCAGTCGTTCATCGCATAGAAGAACCAGTACTGGACGATGACGTAACCGCCGTCTTCGGTGATGCGCGCGTAGTAAGGGTGCTGCCCGTATCCAGGGCATCGGCGGTACGCCACATGGATGGCCGCGGTCAGTCCCGCAGGCACGCGGCCCCGCACCAACAGTGAGAGCCGGAACAGCGCCTCGATGACGCGGCCGAGCAGTCCGACGGCGGCGAGCCGAGCCGACGTCCGGAACCCAGGCCGATCGGGATCGCGCCGCCAGGCCTTGAGGTCGTGCCGGTTCAGCCCGCCGGGGACGAAGCGGAGTTCGAGCGGGGCACCGGTCCGCTGACGCCCTTCCGCGCACAACCGATCGACAGTGAGCTCCCCGTGATCGACGATCAGTGTGGCCCGTGCGCCTGAACGCCCGTCGACGGCAGTCGCCCAGAGTGCCGACTGGGAAAGGTAATCCTCGATGGGCATCGGGAAGAACAGTTCGCCGGCGGTATATCGCAGGACCGGCTCGTAACGCCGCACAAGTGCGAGTGGATCCACACCAGGGGGAAGGGTCATAAGGCCGAACCTGAGGGTCCTGCGTCCGGCGGCGCCACGACGGAATTGTAAGCGTGGATCGATGGGCACACCCGTTCAGGACCAGGCCGTTTCGGGCGCCAACCACTTCGGGGGCACGGGCTGCGGTCTCGACGACGTGCGGCGCGCTGATTCGCGATCCGGGGTGCTGACCGCTCCGCACGCGAGCTTGGCTAACCCTATTAAGTTGATAGGAATAGCCCTAGACTGCGGCTCTATTCGCGACCCAGCCAGCGGGTCGGTGATCCAGCCCGTCAGGACCGCTGCCACCACCACCCGAGCAATCGGCCTCGAAACACAAGCTCCGCACCGCAGTTCACCAAATGGAGGAAGACGTGTCGATCCTTACCGAGGTCCTCGAGGCCAACGAGCGATATGCCAACGAGTTCGGCGACAAGGGCGAGCTCGCCATGCCGCCGGCCCGTCACTTCGCCATCCTGACGTGCATGGACGCCCGGCTCGACCCGGCCAAGTTCGCGGGCCTGAGCGAGGGCGACGCACACGTGATCCGCAACGCCGGTGGGCGGGCAAGCGACGACGCCATCCGCTCGCTGGTGATCTCGTACAAGCTGCTGGGCACGCACGAGTGGTTCGTCATCCACCACACCAACTGCGGCATGGAGTTCTTCACCGACGGCGTGATCCGTGACCTGCTCGCCAGCAGCCTCGAGACGGCCGCCCTCGGCGAAGAGGGCTTCTACGACGTCGGCACCGGGCCCGGCTCGACCGAGGCCGACCACATCAACTGGCTGACGATCTCCGACAACGCCCGCAGCGTGGTCGAGGACGTCTCCCGGATCCGTCGCCATCCCCTGGTCCCGGAGCGGATTCCGATCTACGGCTTCATCTACGACGTGGCCAGCGGGCGCCTTCTCGAGATTCCCGATGCCACCACTGCCGGTGCCGCCAGCTGACGGAGCCTGACGACCCGACAGCCTGGATCGTCATCCCGGTATGCGGGCTGCCGCGAACGTCGTGGTGCGGCGCAGCCGAAATCCGAGGGACGCGTAGAGACGGATGGCAGCAGTGTTGGTCGCGGCGGCATGCATGAACGGGGTCTCGCCGCGCTGCCGGATGCCGTGGGCCACCGCCCGAACCAATCGGGTGGCGAGCCCCTGGCCGCGGTGCGCGGCGTCGGTGCAGACCGCACTGATCTCCGTCCAGCCGGGCGGGTGCAGTCGTTCGCCCGCCATCGCCACCAGCTCGCCGCCGCGGCGGATGCCGAGGTAGGCGGCCCACGGTCACGCCGGACCTCGCGAGGCCAGCAGCCGTTCCGGCAGCTGGGTGCGGGCCACCGCCAGCCACCTGGCCAACGCCTCGGACGCGTCCCAGTCGTCAGCATCGGTGTCGAGCAGGAACAAGCCACGGGTCGGGCTGGAGGCTCCGAGTTCGGCCAGCACCGGCTTGAGGAAAGCCTCCGGCGCCAGGCTGTGGCTGAGGTTCCCACCCAGCATCAGCGGGACCGCCGTCACGCTCGCCAGTGACCCGGCGCTGAACCGGTCGAGGAACAGCTTGAGCAACCCGGTGTAGGTGGCCTTGTAGGTCGGGCTGGCCACGATGATCAGATCGGCGGCCGTCACATCGGCGACCGCCTGCGCGACCGCAGGGTCGCTCCAGTCCAGCAGGGCAGCCCCGAGATCGATCAGGTCGATTGCGAGGTCTGGTGCTCGGCCGGTGAGCTTCTCGGCCACCACTTCCGCAGCATGGAAGGTGCGTGACCTCGGCTTGGGATTTCCGACCACGATGGCGACGGTCATCGGCGAGCCCACTCCTCGGCGAGCAACTGGTAGGACCGCACCCGATCGGCGTGGTCGTGGGTGATCGAGTGATGATCAGCTCGTCGGCGGCGGTGGCGTCGCGCAGCCGCTCGATGTCGATAACCTCGTTGAGCCTAGTCGCCGAACGAATGCTGTCCAAGCCTATAGACACTGTAGACAAGCGTGGTATTCCACTTCCGTGGAGGTTCCTTCTGCATCCCCGTCAGCGGCACGATCGGAACGAGCTCGAGGCAAGCGCCAGTGCGCGTGCATGCTATCGCGTCCATGCCGGCCCGCGCGCGTCGGCGCGGCACTCGCGTCAGACATGCAGCGACCGTGGTCCGGCGGCCGGTATGCCCGGCAGCGTCCGGTATGCCCGGTCGGACTGCATGTATCGCGCCCATGCCGGCCCGCGCTGCGCATCGGCGCGGCACTCGCGTCAGACATGCAGCGGCCGTGGTTCGCGGCCGGTATGCCGGCAGCGTCCGGTCTGCCCGGTCGGACTGCATGTATCGCGCCCTGCCGGCCCGCGCTGCGTCGGCGCGGCACTCGCATCAGACATGCAGCGGCCGTGGTCCGGCGGCCGGTATGCCCGGCAGCGTCCGGTATGCCCGGTCGGACTGCATGTATCGCGCCCCTGCCGGCTGGCGCGCATCGGCGCGGCACTCGCGGCAGACATGCAGCAGCCGTGGTCCGGCGGCCGGTATGCCCGGCAGCGTCCGGTCTGCCCGGTCGGACTGCATGTATCGCGTCCATGCCGGCGTGCGCCCCTCCTGCTTGAGCGGTGCTGCACCGACGTGGGAGGCGGCGGTCAGGCGCCCCGCTCGTACGGGATCTTCTCCCCTGCCTCGATCGGCACCGGCAGCCGGTTCTCCGCCGGTGGAAGCGGGCAGGTGGCCAGATCGGTGTAGGCGCAGGGCAGGTTCACCGCCCGGTTGAAGTCCAGGACGACCGTGCCGTCCGCGGCCGGTGGATCGAGTGCGAGCACCCGGTTCGCCGCGTAGGTGGTCACCCCGCTCGTGGCGTCGGTGAACAGCAGCGTCAGGGTGCCGGGGGTGTGGCCGGGGAACGCCGTCAGTGCCAGTTCATGTCCGTCCAACTCGAACTCGACGCGTCCCGGTGCGTCGTACACGTGCTCCAACCCCTCGACGGCGGCACCAACGGTCGTCGGCCGCGGCTCGTCGAACGGCACGTAGCGACCGGTCGCGACCCATCGCGGATGGGGTGCGTAGGCGGGTGTACCGGTGAATCCGGTCCGTAGGGGCGTCTCCGGATGGCGAGGACGGATGATGTCGTGGCCAGCACGCCTGGCGACCTCGATGACGGCGTCCTTCCAGGTCGCGTTGACACTTCCACGCTCCGGTATCAGCCCGAAGTGGTGCTCGCCGCGGACCGGTGCCCCGTCGATGACCAGTTCCTCGCCCTCGCCGAGGACCACGACGATTCCGTCAGGACCGGTGGACCATTCGCCTGGGGCGTCCGCGAAGCGTTGCGGTTGCTCGGTGAGCCAATGCAGGTTGGTGATCGCGAGGAAGCCGTGCGCGTCGGCGAGTCGCGCCTCCTGCTGCTGGTGCCAGGCTCGCCACTCGTCGACGAAGGCCTGCAGGTCGGCTGGCGCATGTTGAAGGGTCATGTCTGCTCCTTGTTGCTCAGTGTGTCAGGGCTCGACGCCTTGGTGACGTACTCCGGCCGATTCAGCGGTGGCGTAGCGGCCGCCGGGTATCGCCGCGAGCAGGTCGCGTGTATTCGTGGGTGGGATGGGTGAACAATTCCTCGGTGGTTCCTGTTTCGACGATGCGACCGTCCTGCATGACCGCAGGGCTCAGGCCGAAGGCGTCAGCGCAAGAGCGGTGATGATGGCGGCGGCCGTCACCGTGGGATCGTCGCCGCTGTTGTCGAACACGTGATGCGGCCATGGCCCGATGCTCTCGCCTGGACTCGTGGTCATCCGGTGCCCCGCTTCGGACTTCATGAGGAGCGAGCGGGCAAAGTCCACGTCGCGCTTGGAGCGCTTGTGCTCCAGCCGGTCGGGCGTCCCCTCGCGTGCCAGCCGCGTCGCGAGGTCGGCTCTGATCTCCACGAAGTCCAGTCGCACGCCCGCCGTGATCGCCGGCTCGACAAGGTGGGCGACGGAGTCGTGCTCGGAGGGATCGTCCACGTTCCAGACGAACGTGAAGATCAGCCCCGGCAGGTCAGCCGCGACGGCCTCCTCGATCACGCGACGCCGGATGAGCATGGTGAGCCGGTTGAACGACGGTGTCCCCCACTCGAAGATGTCGAGGATCGGCTCGATGCTCATGTGGTTGTGGAACAGCTTGTAGCCCGTACGGCGCGCGATCTCGCGACCGACGGTCATCTTGCCGACGGCGGGCGGGCCGAACAGCATCACCAGGTGCATGCGGCGATGTCACCAGGACGCGGGAGACGAAGGAACACCGGGCGCCTACCCCGCAGCCCGGTGTCGGCTCGACGCAGGTCGGTACGGCACTGACCGACGGGTCACCGGTCAGCCAGAACCGCCACGTCCGATCGGCGGCAAGCCGGAGCCCCACCCGCGGGCCGGTCGAGATCCAGGCGCTGGGGGTCGCCCGGTCCCGGATCTGCAGGCGGGTGTCCGACCCGGGGTCAAGGAGGTCGGCGCCGTAGTCGTCGAGGGTCAGGCCGAGGACGGCGCCCAACCGGCCGGGGCCCCTGGCCAGGTCGGTCGACTTGGCTGCCGCTGGGCGACGGGCCCGGGCCAGTTCCATGCCGTCGACCACCTCGCCGGCACGCAGGAGCACTGCTCCCGCCACGCCTGGCGGACCGGCCACGACATTGAGGCAATGGTGCAGGCCGTGGCTGAGGTAGCAGTAGAGCAAGCCAGGGCGGCCGTACATCACCTCGTTGCGCCGCGTGCGGCCGCGGCCGGCGTGCGACCCGGGATCGGACTCGCCCTCGTAGGCCTCGACCTCGGTGAGGCGGACCGTGACCCGGCCGTCGCCGTGCCCGCTGGTCAGTTCGGCGCCAAGGAGGCGAGGAGCCACCGCAAGAGGCGTCCTGGTGAGCAGCCGGGCTGCTGCAGCGGGATCACACCAGCCCATCAGGCCTCCGGATCGTCGCCCGGGGTCGAGCCCAGACGGCCCTCGCCGTCGGTGAGCACGGGAGTGCTCGCCCACGCGCGGAGGTCCGTGGCCCGCGCGGTGATCTCCACCACCTGGTCGCGAACGCGGGCCGGTGCGGTCCCGCCGGTGCGGTCGCGGGCTGCCACCGCTGCCGCCGGGTCCAGGACCGATCGCACGTCAGCGGTCAGCTCCGGCGAGACGGCGGCGAGTTCCCCGTCGTCGAGGTCCGCAAGGCCGATCCCCCGACGTTCGGCAGCCGACACCATCGCTCCGGTGATCTCGTGCGCCACTCGGAACGCGACCCCACGGCGAACCAGCCACTCGGCCACATCGGTGGCGAGGGAGTAACCGGCCGGGGCCAGGGCGGCCATCCGGTCGGTGTCGAACGTCAGCGTCGCCACCATGCCGGCGAGGGCAGGCAGGACCAAGCCGCAGGCTGTCGAGCGAGTCGAACAGCGGCTCCTTGTCCTCCTGCAGATCGCGGTTGTACGCGAGCGGAAGTCCTTTCAGCATCGTCAGCACACTGACAAGGTTGCCCACCGCCCTGCCGGTCTTTCCTCGGGCGAGCTCGGCGATGTCGGGGTTCTTCTTCTGCGGCATGATCGACGAGCCCGTCGACCAGCTGTCGTGCAGCCGCACGAACCCGAACTCCGCGGTGGCCCAGATGACGATGTCCTCGCTGAGCCTGGAGAGGTCGACGGCCGTCATCGCCAGGATCCAGCACGCCTCCGCCACAAGGTCGCGCGACGCCGTCGCGTCGAGCGAGTTGGGCACGGCGCGCGAGAAGCCGAGATCGGCCGCCACCTGCTCGGGGTCGAGCCCCAAGGTGTTGCCGGCCAGGGCGGCCGCACCGTAGGGGCTCGCGTCCAGACGGCGGTCGAGGTCGACCGAGCGCTCGACGTCGCGGAGCAGCGCCCACGCGTGCGCCAGCAGATGGTGACCGAGCACGACTGGCTGGGCGTGTTGAAGGTGCGTGCGGCCCGGCATGACCGCGTCGGTGTGCCGGGCTGCCTGTGCCACAAGGACATCGACCAGGTCGAGTGTCAGCAGGCTGACAACTCGCATCTGGTCGCGGAGGAACAGCCTTACCAGCGTGGCGATCTGGTCGTTCCGCGACCGCCCTGCGCGGATCCGGCCGCCGACGTCGGTACCGGCGATGTCGAGAAGCGCCCGCTCGAGCGTCGTGTGGACGTCCTCGTCGTCGGGGTGGGGCCGCAGCGTCCCGTCAGCCACCTGCTCGCGCAGCCGGCGAAGCGCCGACACCAGCGTTGCGCTGGCCTCGTCGTCGAGCAGACCTGCGCGGTGCAGGGCCCGCACGTGCGCGATCGACCCGACCAGGTCGTAGTCGGCCAACCGGAAGTCGAAGTGCGTGGAGACCGACAGAGCCGCAAGTTCCGGTGACGGTCCATCGGCGAATCGGCCACCCCACAACGAGATCCGGCCTTCCGCCTCACCTTCGGGCACTACTGGTCCCCCACCGGACGTCACGCCTGGTTCCGCCGGTCGCGCCGCGCGGCCACCCTGCTCGGAAGGCCCCAGAGGTCCACGAATCCCTTGGCCAACGACTGGTCGAAGACGTCTCCCTCGTCGTAGGTGGCGAGGTTGAAGTCGTACAGGCTGTCCTGCGACCTGCGCCCTGAAACCACCGCGCGGCCGCCATGCAGCGTCATCCGCACATCACCGGAGACATGCTGCTGCGCCGAGCCGATGAGGGCGTCCAGGGCCTCGCGCAACGGCGAGAACCACAGGCCGTCGTAGACGAGCTCGCCCCACCGCTGGTCGACGGTCCGCTTGAACCTGGCCAGATCCCGTTCCACCGTGACGTTCTCGAGCTCCATGTGCGCGGCGATCAGTGCCATGGCACCGGGTGCCTCGTAGACCTCGCGGCTCTTGATGCCGACCAGCCTGTCCTCGACCAGGTCGATCCGACCCACGCCCGCTGCACCGGCCCGCTCGTTGAGCTGCTCGATGGCCTGCAGCATCGTCACGTCTTCCCCGTCGATCGCGACCGGTGCACCACCGGCGAACGTGATGGTCACCTCGTCGGGACTGTGCTCGCGGGCTGGATCCTGCGTGTAGGCGTACACATCCTCGATCGGCGGGTTCCAGATGTCCTCGAGGAAGCCCGTCTCCACCGCACGGCCCCAGACGTTCTGGTCGATGGAGTACGGCGACTTCTTCGACTGGTTGATCGGCAGGCCCTTGTCCTCGGCGTAGGCGATCGCCTTCTCCCTGGTCCAGGCGTAGTCGCGGACCGGCGCGATCACGCGCAGGTGTGGGGCGAGCGCGCCGACGCCGACCTCGAACCGCACCTGGTCGTTGCCCTTGCCCGTGCAGCCGTGGCTGACGATCGTGGCGTCGAACTGATCGGCCGCGGCCACGAGATGCTTGACGATCAGCGGTCGTGACAGAGCCGAGACCAACGGATACCGGTCCATGTACAAGGCATTGCTCTTCAATGCAGGCAGGCAGAAGTCGTCGGCGAACTCGGTCTTCGCGTCGACCACGACGGATTCGACGGCACCGCAGTCGAGGGCACGCTTGCGGACCACGTCGAGGTCCTCACCACCCTGGCCGACGTCGACGGCGACGGCCACCACCTCGGACCCGGTCTGCTCGGACAGCCAGCCGATGGCTACCGAGGTGTCGAGTCCGCCGGAATATGCGAGCACGATGCGATCGCTCACAGTTGCTCCTCCTTCTGAGTTTCGTCTTCGAGTTCGCGCATTACCTGCGACGGGCACCGGACCGACCAGCTGGTCGGCCGCTGCCCACCGGGGTCAGCCTGGTGTCACGGGTCGGTCGGTGCGGGTGTAGTCGAGGAACCGGCGCACCACGTCCTGGGCGCCGTCGGGGGCGCGGGTGACCACGAGCACGGTGTCGTCACCCGCGATGGTCCCGAGGACGTCGGTCGGGGCGGCGTGGTCGATGGCGCTCGCCAGGTACTGCGCGGCACCGGGCGGCGTCCGCAGGATCACCAGGTTCGCGCTGCCCTCCGCGGACGTGAGCAGTTCCGAGCTCAGCCGCGCGAGACGTGCCTCGAATGCCGCAGCCTCGCCCGCCAGCGGGGTGCGGTCGCCGCCCTCGCCCGGTACGGCGTAGACGAGCTGCCCGGCGGCGTTGCGGACCTTCACCGCGCCGATCTCGACGAGGTCGCGCGACAAGGTCGCCTGAGTGGCGGCGACACCGGCCTGCGCCAACAGCGAGGCGAGGTCGGACTGGGCGTGCACGTCGGCATGGGCCAGCAGTTCGATGATCTTCGCCTGCCTGGCCCGCTTGGTCGCGGGGAACGGGACTCCTGCCGGGGCACTCATGCGGCCGGCCCCTGAAGGAGGGAGCCCGGTTCTTCGAGCAGGAAGCACAGCAGCGCCTTCTGCGCGTGCAGCCGGTTCTCCGCCTCGGTCCAGACGCGGCTTGCCGGTCCGTCCATCACTCCGGCGGTGATCTCGCGACCGCGGTAGGCGGGCAGGCAGTGCAGGGCGATCGCTTCTGGGGATGCCGTGGCCATCAGATCCTCCGAGACCTGGAAGGGCCGGAAGGGCTCACTGCGCTCATCGGCCTCGGTCTCCTGGCCCATCGACACCCAGGTGTCGGTAGCGACGACGTCGGCGCCCGTCACGGTCTCGACGGGGTCGTGCAGGACCTGGACGGAGCTGCCGGTGGCCGAGGCGATCGCGGCGGCGTCGGCGACGATCCGCTCGTCCGGCAGGTAGCCGGCGGGGGTGCCGATCCGGACGTGCATGCCCGCGGTCGCGCCGCCCAGCAGGTAGGAGTGCGCCATGTTGTTCGCCCCGTCACCGACGTAGGCGAGCGTGCGCCCGGCCGGATCGCCGAACTCCTCCCGGACCGTCAGCAGGTCGGCGAGGATCTGGCACGGGTGGAAGTCGTCGGTGAGGGCATTGACGACGGGCACGCCGGCGAACGCCGCCATCTCTTCGAGGCTGGTCTGGGCGAACGTGCGCCAGACGATCGCGGCGACCTGGGGACCCAGCACTCTCGCGACATCGGCGACCGACTCGCGCACTCCGATCATCGCCAGCTTGCCGTCCACGACCAGCGGGTAGCCACCGAGCTCGGTCACCCCGACCGTGAACGACAGCTGGGTACGCAGCGTCGGCTTGTCGAACAGGATCGCGACCGTGCGCGGCCCGGCCAGCGGGCGGGTGGACAACCGGTCGGCCTTCAACGCGGCGGCGCGCTCGAGCACCGCCGCCTGCTCGGCCGGTGTGAGGTCGTCGTCTCGGAGGAAGTGGCGCATCAGCCTTCTCCGTCCGCATCCACGGCCTGGTCCAGCAAGCCCGGCAACGCCGACACGAAGGTGCCCAGCTGCTCCGCGGTCACGATCAGCGGCGGCGCGAGCCGCACGGTCGACGGTGTCGCCGCGTTGATGATGAAGCCTTCGTCGAGGGCCGCCGCGACCACGCGTGGCGCGACCGGCTCGTTGAGCTCGATGCCGATCAGCAGGCCGGCCTGCCGTACCTCCACGACCAAGGGGTGACCGAGTTGCCTGACCTGGCGTGCGATCTCCGCCCCCTTGGACCGGACATCGGCCAGGATCCCGTCTCGTTCGATGACGGTCAGCGTCGCCAGGCCGGCGACGGCAGCGACCGGGTTCCCGCCGAACGTGGATCCGTGCGATCCGGGCCCGAGCAGCTCGCCGGTGTGATCAAGGCCGATGCAGGCGCCGAGCGGGAAGCCGTTGCCGAGGCCCTTGGCCACAGTTACCAGGTCGGGGCGCACGTCGTCGGTCTGGTGCAGGAACCACTCGCCGCAGCGACCGATGCCCGTCTGCACCTCGTCCAGCCAGAGCAGCGCGCCGTTGGCCGCGGTGATCTCCCTGGCTGCCTGCAGGTAGCCGGCGGGCGGGATGAGCACTCCGGCCTCACCCTGCACCGGCTCCAGGACGACGGCCGCGGTCTCGGTGTCGACAGCGGCGCGGAGTGCCTCGGCGTCGCCGAACGGCACGAACGTCACGTCGGGCAGCAGCGGTTCGAACGGCTCGCGGTAGGAGGCCTTGCCGGTGAGCGAGAGTGCTCCGATCGAACGGCCGTGGAAGCCGGTCGTGGTCGCGACGAGCCGGTGCCGTCCGGTCATCCGGGTGATCTTCACCGCCGCCTCGTTGGCCTCGGTCCCCGAGTTGGTCAGGAACACCCGCGCGCTGCCCTGCCCCTGCGTCACCAGCTCGATCAGGCGTCCCGCGAGGGCCACCTGCGGCGTCGAGGCGAAGAAGTTGCTGATGTGACCGAGCGTCGCCAGCTGGGCGGTGATGGCCGCGTTGACGAACGGGTGCGCGTGCCCGAGGGCGTTCACGGCGAGACCCGCCAGCAGGTCCAGATACCGGCGGCCGTGCTCGTCCCAGACGTGCGCACCCTCGCCGCGGGCGAGAACAAGCTGGGGCTGGCCGAACGTGCGCATCATCGTCGCCGCGTAGGCGTCGACGGTGCTGAGCCCGTGCGCCGACGCCCAGGTGGAGAGTTCGGTGGTCATGACGCCTCCGAACCGACGCTGATCGGCGTCCGGCACGACCATCGTGCCGAAGCCGGCATCGGTGAGGATCTCCAGCAGCAGCGAGTGCGCGACCCGTCCGTCCACCACGGCCGCGCGGGGCACGCCCTGCCGGATCGCCCGCAGGCAGGCCTCCATCTTGGGCACCATCCCGGTCTCCAGCGTGGGCAGCAGCGCCGCCAGGTCGGTGGCGTTGATCTCGCTGACGAGGGAGTTGGTGTTCGGCCAGTCGGCGTAGAGACCGGGTACGTCGGTCAGGACGACCAGCTTCTCCGCCTGCAGGCTGGCCGCCAGGGCAGCAGCGGCGGAGTCGGCGTTGACGTTGTGTACCTGACCGTCCTCGTCCGGTGCGACGGTGGCGATCACCGGGATCCGACCGGCGTCGATGATGTCGAGGACCGCCTCGGGATGCACGTCGGTCACGTCGCCCACCAGCCCGATGTCGACGGACTCGCCGTCGACCATCGCCTCCCGGCGCGACGCGGTGAACAGACCGGCGTCCTCGCCGGACAGGCCGACGGCATACGGACCGTGCCGGTTGATCAGGCCGACGAGCTCGCGGCCGACCTGGCCCACCAGCACCATGCGGACGACCTCCATCGCCTCGGGTGTGGTCACCCGCAGGCCGCCGCGGAACTCGGTGGAGATGCCCAGCCGGCCGAGCATCGACGAGATCTGCGGGCCGCCGCCGTGCACCACGACCATCCGCACTCCGCACAGGCGGAGGAAGACGATGTCATCGGCGAAGGCGGCCTTGAGCTCGCCGTCGATCATCGCGTTGCCGCCGTACTTGACGACCACGGTGCGGTCGTGGAACTGCTTCAGCCACGGCAACGCCTCGACCAGGGTGCCGGCGCGGCTGAGGGCATCGAGGACGCGCGGGTTCCGGATGCTGCTCATGACTTGCGACCGGATCATGCTGTGCCGCCCGGATCATGTGGAGTACTCCGCGTTCTCCTGGACGTAGCCGTAGGTGAGGTCGTTGGTCCAGACCGTCGCCTGTTCCGTCCCGGCATGCAGGTCGATCACCACGTGCACCTCGCGGCCGGAGAGGTCGACGGTGGCGGGGTCGTCGCCGATGCCGGCGGAGCGGCACACCTGTACTCCGTTGAACACCACGTCGAGCTCGCTCGGGTCGAAGGCAGCCTTGGTGGTGCCGACGGCCGCGACAACCCTTCCCCAGTTGGGATCCTGGCCGAACACGGCGCACTTGAACAGGCTGCTGCGCGAGACTGCCCTGGCCACCTCGACCGCATCCTCCTCGTTGGCGGCGTTCGTCACGGTGACGGCGATGTCGTGCTGCGAGCCCTCGGCGTCCGCGATCAGCTGGCGGCCCAGCTGGTCCAGCGCCGAGGTCACCGCCGACTCCAGCGTCGCCGCGTCCACGTCGACACCCGAGGCGCCGGAGGCCATCAGCACCACGGTGTCGTTGGTGGACATGCAGCCGTCGGAGTCGATCCGTTCGAGGGTCTGGGTGCAGGCCGAGCGGAGCAGGGCGGTCAGATCTGTTCCGGCCGGCGGCACAGCGTCACAGGTCAGCACCACCAGCATGGTCGCGAGGCCCGGTGCCAGCATGGCCGCGCCCTTGGCCATCCCGCCGACCACCCAGCCGCCGCCGTCCACGACCACCTGCTTGGCCACGGTGTCGGTCGTCATGATCGCGTGGGCTGCTTCGTCGCCACCGGTGTCGCAGAGAGCGGCCAGCGCCGACTCGACTCCGGCGGCCATGAGATCCGGCCGGAGTTCCTGCCCGATCAGCCCGGTGGAACAGACGACGACGTCGCCCGCGCCTATCCCGAGACCGGTGGCCACCTGCTCAGCAGTGGCGTGGGTCGTGGCGAACCCCGAAGGTCCGGTGAAGCAGTTTGCCCCACCGGAGTTGAGGATCACCGCGCGGACGGTGCCGTCGGCGCTTGCCTGCTCGCTCCACAGCACCGGGTTCGCCTTGCAGCGGTTGGCGGTGTAGACGGCTCCGGCGACGGCCAGCGGTCCGGTGTTGACGACGAGGGCCAGGTCGCGGTTGCCGCTCGGCTTGAGCCCCGCCACCACGCCCGCGGCCGTGAAGCCCTGCGGTGCAGTGACGCTCACGGTGCGATCCCGATCAGCGGCAGGCCCGTCGTCTCCGGCAGTCCCAGCGCCAGGTTCATCGACTGGATGGCGCCACCCGCGGTGCCCTTGGTGAGGTTGTCCATGGCCGCGACGACCACCAGCACGCCGGCGTCGCCGTCGACCGCGACCTGGAGGTCGACCCGGTTGGACGCCTGGACGGCCTTGGTGGTCGGCCACACCGACGGCGGGAGCAGGTGGACGAACGGCTCGGACTCGTAGGCCTGCGCGTAGACCTCGCGGGCCCGGTCGAGGCCGAGGTCTGTTCTCAGCGGCGCAGTGCAGGTGGCGAGGATCCCCCGGGTCATCGGCACGAGGACCGGCGTGAACGACACGTGCACGTCCAGATCGGTGACCCGGCGCAGCGACTGCTCGATCTCGGGTGTGTGCCGATGCGTGCCACCGACCGAGTACGCGCTCGACGAGCCCATGACCTCGGCGGACAGCAAGTGCGGTTTCAGCGACTTGCCGGCACCCGACGTTCCCGAGACAGCCACGACGGTGACGGAGCCCGGGTCGACCAGACCCGCGGCGACCGCCGGGAGAAGTGCCAGCGTGGAGACCGTCGGGTAGCAGCCGGGAACGGCGATCCGGTCGACGCCGGCCAGTGCCTCGCGCTGGCCGGGCAGCTCGGGCAGTCCGTAGGGCCAGGTTCCGGGGTGGTCACCGCCGTAGAAGCGCTGCCAGGCGGCGGGGTCGGACAGCCGGAAGTCGGCGCCGCAGTCGACGATCAGCCGTGCGTCCAGGTCGGCGGCCAGCGGACCCGACGTGCCGTGCGGCAGCGCCAGGAAGACCACGTCGTGACCCGACAAGGTGACGGCATCGGTGGCGAGGATCTCCCGGTCGGCGATCGGGGCAAGCTCTGGATGGTGGTCACCGAGGCGACCGCCGGCGCTCGCGCCAGCGGTCACGGTCGTGATCTCGACCTCGGGGTGCCCGAGCAGCAGGCGCAGGAGCTCGCCACCCGCGTATCCGGTGGCACCAGCAACGGCAACGGACAGCGACATGGCACCTCCTCGACGGGCTCGAACAGCGGACACTGACATGGGCGTCTGCATATTATGCCTCGCGTCGATGGCCATGCAACGCGGTCGCCTCACGCCTCCGCGAGTGGGCGCAATCCGGGGTCTTCAGCCGCTCATGACCCCAGATTGCGCCCTCTCGAATGGCTTAGTCACCTGGCGACTGCTCCGACCCGCTCACCGGCGAGAGCCACCGCCCGGTCCCGCAGCGCGCTGACCTCCCGGTCGGTGAGCGTGCGGTCCGGCGCCCGGAACGTCAGCCGGTAGGTGAGCGAGCGGTCTCCTGCCGGCAGGCTGTCGCCGGTGTAGACGTCGAACAGCACGACCCGCTCGAGCAGGTCACCGGCGCCGTCCACGAGAACCTTCTCGACGTCGGCCGCCGCGACACCGGTGCCCACCTGGAGTGAGACGTCCTGGTGCACCGGCGGGAACGTCGACACCGTTCCGGCGACGATCCGCCCGGGCAGGGCGCGGAACAGCACGTCGAGATCGACCTCGGCGGCCACCGTTCTGGCCGGCAGGTCGAGCGCGGCGACCACCCGCGGGTGCAACTCCCCCGCGTGCCCCACGAGCGAGCCGTCCGCCAGCGAGATCCGCGCACACCGGCCCGGATGCCAGGGCAGATGCGCGTCGTCGGAGGTGAGGACCACCGGGACGTGCAGCCGGTCGGCGATCAACTGCACCGCACCCACCGGATCGGACCAGTCTGCTGATCGCCCCGGTCCCCACCAGCCCCGAGGCGTCACCTCCCCGCAGGCCACGAGCGCGACACGGCGCGGCTGGGCCGGCACAGCGGACCGGAACGCCGACAGCTCCTCCGCCGTGGGGAACTGGCCGGTGTCCAGCTGGGGCAGCGGACCGTGCGACGGGCCCTCCGGGCGAGCGACCGACGAGACCTCGAACAAGGCCAGGTCGCGGAATCCCCTGCCCAGGTTGCGCTTGAGCGTCGTGAGCAGCGTGTCGAGCACCATCGTGCGCATCAGTGGCAGCTCGTCCGACATCGGGTTCGCCAAGCGCACGGCTCGCCGGCGCGGGTCGTCGGGAGCGAGTCCGTACGCGTCGAAGGTCTCCTCGCTCGTGAACGGGTAGCTGATCACCTCGACCCAGCCCGCGTCGGCCAGCACGTCACTCACCTGCTTGGTGCGTCGCTGACGCTGAGTCCGGCCGCGACCAGCCGGCGCGCTCGGCAACACCGAGGGGATCCGGTCGTAGCCGACGACGCGCGCCACCTCCTCGATCAGGTCGACGTCACGGACGAGGTCGGGCCGCCAGCTCGGCACCTCGACCTGGAG
Organism: uncultured Actinomycetota bacterium; assembly: GCA_963724495.1. Lineage (GTDB taxonomy): Bacteria > Actinomycetota > Actinomycetes > Propionibacteriales > DAIQRJ01 > CAVRUZ01. Next base: position 866,966 of record CAVRUZ010000002.1, read on the forward strand.
CCGTCCGTCTGCGGATTCGCTGTAGGAGCAGCCGATCCCCACCAACACGTCGGTGATCTCGGTGGCCGTGGGATCGATGCCCACGAGTGCCTTCACCCGACGTGGGTCGAGGCTGACGACAGTCGCAGCGGCCCGCTCGTCGAGATCGGTGGCCACGTCGTCAGCGGTTCCGCCACCCAGGTCGGCCAGCAACTGGACCGCGAGTTCAGCTGCCGCCGGTGCCAGCGCAGGGTCGACGCCTCGTTCGAAGCGACGGCCGGCCTCGGAGATCAGCTTGTGCCGCCTGGCCGAACGACTCACCGACACCTGGGCGAAGTGCGCGGACTCGATGACCACGTCCGTCGTCGTGTCCTCGACCTCGGTGTCGGCTCCACCCATCAGGCCGGCAAGGGCGATCACCCGCGTGGAGCCGGCCGCATCCTCGTCGGTGATCAACAGGTCCTCGACATGCAGAGACCGGTCGGCGCCGTCCAGCGTGACCAGACGTTCGCTTTCCCGGGCCCGGCGCACCACGATCGGGCCGCGGAGCTTGGCCAGGTCGAAGGCGTGCAGAGGCTGCCCGGTGGTGAGCATGACGTAGTTGGTCACGTCGACCGTGAGCGAGATCGGCCGCATCCCGGCCTGCGTCAGCCGATGCTGCAGCCAGTACGGCGACGCCGCCGTCGGATCGACTCCCCGGATGACCCTTGCGACGTAGCGGTCACAGCCCGGGATGCCCCGCACGGGTGCCTCGTCGCGTACCTCCACCGGCCAGCCCGCACCGCTGACCGAGGTGACGTCGAGACCTGCCGGGTCGCGGTACGCAGACCCGGTGCTGAGCGCGTACTCACGGGCGACACCACGGACCGACAGGCAGTAGCCACGGTCTGGCGTGACGTTGACGTCCACGATGGGATCGTCCAAGCCCAGAAGCGGAATCGCGTCGTCACCGGGTTCACCGGAGAGGCCGAGGCGGGTGAGCACGATGATGCCGGTGTGGTCGTCGCCCAGCCCCAGTTCGCGAAGTGAGCAGATCATCCCGTCGGACACGTGCCCGTAGGTCCGGCGCGCGCCGATCTCGAACCCGCCCGACAGCACGGCTCCCGGCAGCGCAACCACCACGAGATCGCCGACGACGAAGTTGTGGGCCCCGCACACGATTCCGCGTACCGCGTCGTCTCCGTCCCCGGAAGCGACCCGGACGGTGCACCACTCGATGGTCTTGCCGTTGGAATGCTCTTCCGGGGTTGCAGATTCGACGCGACCCACCACGATGGGACCGGACACGTCGGGCTCGAAGAAGTCCTCCTCCTCGAGACCCACGCGCACGAGCGCGGCGGCCACTTCGTGGGCCGTGGCACCAGGAGGAACGGCCGCGTACTCGCGCAACCAACTCAGGGGGACGCGCATCAGGCCTCCAGCCCGTAGTGACGGCTGAACCGGACGTCGCCCTCGACCATGTCGCGCATGTCGGCGACGCCGTTACGGAACATCATCGTGCGCTCGATTCCCATGCCGAAGGCGAACCCGGAGTAAACCTCGGGATCAATGCCGCAGGCCGTGAGCACGTTCGGATCGACCATCCCGCAGCCGCCCCACTCGATCCACCCGGTGCCCTTGCAGGCGCGGCAGGAACTGTCGGTGCCCGAACAGATGAAGCAGCGCAGGTCCATCTCGGCGCTCGGCTCGGTGAAGGGGAAGAACGCCGGACGCAGCCGGGTCTCGATGCCCTCGGCGAACATCGACCGGGCCAGGTGGTCCAGCGTGCCTTTGAGGTGGGCCATCGTGAGCCCTCGGTCGACCGCAAGCCCCTCGACCTGGTGGAAGACCGGGGTGTGGGTGGCGTCCAGCTCATCGGTGCGGAAGGTGCCTGCCGGGACAGACGACATAGACGGGTGCACCACGTTCGAGCAGCGTCCGTGCCTGCACCGGAGAGGTGTGGGTGCGCAGGATGAGTCCCGCCTCCGGCGGCTCGACGAAGAACGTGTCCTGCATCTGCCGGGCCGGATGGTCGAGGTCGAAGTTCAGCGCGTCGAAGTTGAACCACTCGGCCTCGACCTCCGGTCCCTCGGCGATCTCCCAGCCCATGCCGACGAACAGGTCGCCGATCTCCTCCATCAGCGAGGAGATCGGGTGCCGGGCGCCGTCGGCGTCCCGCCGGGCCGGGAGGGTCACGTCGACGACCTCGTCCCGGAGCACCTGCTGGTCGCGCTCGGCCTCGAGTTCGGCGGTGCGCCGGTCGAGTGCTTCGCGGACGCGGCCCCGGGCGGCGCCGACGGCCTTTCCGGCTGCGGCCTTGTCCTGCGGCGGCAGTCCACCGATCCCCCGGTTGGCCAGTGCCAGTGGGGAACGGTCACCGCCGTGGGTGATGCGGGCGGTCTTCAGCTGGTCCAGGTCAGCGGCAGCGGCGAAGGCGGCCAGCGCCTCCGCCACAGCGGCCTCGAGCGCTGCCGGTGCGAGCGAGCCGGCCGGCGTGGGGTGGGTGGTGTCGGGTCCTGACATCTCTGGTGTCCTCAGGGCTCTCGGTCAGACGGTGTCGTGGTTGTCGGAGCGAGCCGTCGGCCGGGCCTGGCGCACCCCGTCGGACAGACAGAACCGCGGGAAACGGTGCGACCGCGTCCGGCGACGGAGCGGGTCGAGGCGCCCACTGCTGGCCTGCGGCAGACGAACCGTCGAGCGGCGAGTAGCCGCGAGGATCGCCCGCTCACCCGCGTGCCGGGGCAGCGGGCTAGCTAAATCGCGCGGAAACCGGGACACGCCGCAGCCGGGACGGGGCTGCGGTTGGTGAGCCGGGGGCGGAGAGCATGGCGACATTCTGACACAGGCTGCTGCCGCAGACCTGCCGGCATTTCCCGAGTCTCGGCTGGCGCGGCTCGGCATTCGGCCTGCTCGGGGCCTCACCTGCGCTGCGCCCGCGCGGTGGCGTAGAGGCAGACCGCGGCCGCGGTGGCGAGATTGAGGCTCTCGGCCCGACCGTGCAGCGGGACCGCCACCACCTCGTCGGCGAGGGCGCGGTCGGCCGGCGGCAGTCCCCACGCCTCGTTGCCGAAGAGCCAGGCGACCGGGCGGGCGAGCAGCCCGGAGTCGCCGGCCTGGTCGAGGTCGACCGCTCCGGGCACGCCCCCGTCGGCCGCGAGGATCGTGAGCCCAGCCGCCTTCATCGCCTCGAGCGTGGACGTCAGCGGGACGTCCTGCCCTACCGGCAGGTGGAAGTGCGAACCGACGGCAGCGCGAACCGCCTTGGGGTTGTAGGCGTCGACGCTGCCGGCCGAGAGGACGACCGCGTCTGCTCCGGCGGCATCGGCGCACCGGATCACCGTGCCGGCATTGCCCGGGTCGCGGACCTGCGCCAGCACCACCAGCATCCGCGGGGAGCTGGACAGGACGTCATCGAGGTCGAACGGCAGGAAGTCGCACACGGCCAGGACCCCTTGCGGGGTTGCGGTGTCGCCGGCCTTCGCGAGGTCGTCGTCGTCGAGCTCCACGCCGGATACGCCGGCCGCAGCTGCGAGACCACCGAAGTCTGGCTGGCGCTCCAGGAAGCTGCGGGTCCACCACAGACGGCGAACCACGACAGCCGGTCGACCGGGCTCACCAGCCTCGGCGGCGCCGCGGAGCGCCTCGCGTACCGCCTGCGGTCCTTCGACGACGAACCGGGACCGCTCGGTGCGGAACGCGCGATCCGCGAGCCGACGTGCCTCCCGCAGCCCGGCGACACCATCCAGTCGCCGGGAGTTGGTCTCCGAACTCGCCATCGCAGGGATCGCGTCGCCGGCTCAGCGACCAGGCGTCCGGCTGCTCATTCCGTGCGTCGTCAGGCTGCAGCCTGCGCTGTGGGCAGCGCTTCCTTGGCGGTCTTCACCAGCGCGAGGAAGGCGACCTCGTCGTTGACGGCCAGGTCGGCCAGGATCTTGCGGTCGACCTCCACACCGGCGGCCTTGAGTCCCTGGATCAGCCGGTTGTAGGTGATGCCCTGGGCGCGCGCCGCGGCGTTGATGCGGGTGATCCACAGCCGACGGAAGTCACCCTTGCGGGTGCGCCGGTCGGCGTAGGCGTACACGAGCGAGTGGGTGACCTGCTCCTTGGCCTTGCGGTACAGGCGTGACCGCTGACCGCGGTACCCGGCAGCCCGCTCGAGCGTGGTACGCCGCTTCTTCTGCGCGTTGAGCGATCTCTTGACGCGTGCCATCGCGTTTCGTCTCCTGAATCGTTGGTGCGGGCTGGGCTTTCATGGCCCGGGTCTGTCTGGTGCCGGCCGCGTCACGGCAGGCAGGTGTCGAGCAGGTACTAGCGACCGAGGAGCTTCTTGACCCGGCCGAGGTCGGACTTGGCGACCGACGTCGTGCCGGTGAGCCTGCGGGTGCGCGTGCTGGCCTTGTGCTCGAGCAGGTGCTGCTTGCCTGCCTGACGGCGGGTGATCTTGCCGGAACCAGTGACCTTGAAGCGCTTCTTGGCGCCGCTCTGGGTCTTCATCTTGGGCATGACGTTCTCCTCGTGTGCACGCTGACGTGCGGGTCGGTCGGCGCGATCCGCGCGACGTTTCGGTGGAACCGCGTTGGCGGCGCCGTCGGGGCTAGGCGGTCTTCTCGGCCGGCTCGTCCACCGCGGCACTGGCTGCCGCTGGTGCACTGGCCGGTGCCTTGGCCTCGTCGGCCTCAGCGCGCGCGGCCGATGCGTTGGCGGTCTTCTTCGCCGCTCGTTCTGCGCGCACTGCGGTCTTCTTCTTGTTCGGGGCCAGCACCATGATCATGTCGCGACCGTCGAGCCGGGGAGCCGACTCGACATGGCCGAGCTCGTCGACCTCGTCGGCCATCTGCTGCAACAGCCGGAAACCCAGCTGCGCGAGCCCCTGCTCACGACCGCGGCGGAACATGACCGACACCTTGACCTTGTCGCCGTCCCCGAGGAAGCGGACGACGTGGCCCTTCTTGGTGTTGTAGTCGTGCGGGTCGATCCTCGGCCGGAGCTTGATCTCCTTGATGACCGTGTTCACCTGGTTGCGCCGGGCCTCACGGGCCTTCTGCGCGTTCTCGTACTTGAACTTGCCGTAGTCCATCAGCTTGCACACCGGTGGCCTTGCCGTCGCGGCGACCTCGACCAGGTCGAGATCCGCCTCTTCGGCGAGGCGTAGTGCTGCGTCGATGCCGACGATGCCGACCTGCTCACCGTTCGGTCCGACGAGCCGTACCTCTGGTACCCGGATGCGCTCGTTGATTCTCAGCTCAGTGCTGATGTGTCCTCCAGTTGTCTGACGTGCTCTTCCAGCGAGATCGGAGCCGCTGCCCTGACCAGCGATCCCGGTGATCGTGACCCGCGAGGTGGCTGAAGCTGCCGGGAGGTGGCCCGAAACAGCGAAACGGCCGACGCGGATCGCGTTGGCCGTCACTTCCCCCGCTGTCCGTAGACAACGGCAGGGCCGGCCGGCGTGTTCCCGGCCGCTCTGACCCGGCCACCTGATCGGCGACTGCGGGTGGGAGGCTTGGCCTCCGCTTGATCCGGAAACGAACTGGTCTCGTGCGGCAGCACAGACCGGACGTCTCCAGTGAAAAGCTTACCAGCGATGGAGCCCCCACCGACAACGCTCGAGCGCACCAGCGGCGATGCCGGTGCCCTGCTCACCGGCGTGCTGGACCGGCCCGGCCGCCTCGGCTCGACCCGCCTGATCTGCGTGGACGGCCCGGCGGGCTCGGGCAAGACCACGCTGGCCACGCTCCTCGCGACCGAGGCTGCCGCCCGGGGCGTGGCCACGACGGTGGTGCACATGGACGACGTGTACGACGGCTGGGACGGGCTCGCCGCCGGCGTCACCAACATCGGGCGGTGGCTCCTCGTCCCGCTGCGCTCCGACGAGCCCGGCGGCTATCACCGCTTCGACTGGGCTGAGGAGCGCTACGCCGAGTGGCACCCCGTTGCGCCTGGCGGCCTGCTGGTGCTGGAGGGCGTGGGCTCGGCCGCGCGTCAGGTCGACGGACTCGCATCGCTGCGCGTCTGGGTCGAACTCCCGCTGGCCGAGCGCACGGCCCGCTGGCAGGTCCGCGACCAGGGCGCGGCCGACCCGTTCATCGCCGAATGGCAGGCCCAGGAGCAGGAGCACTTCCGGGCCGACGGCACCCGGCAGCGGGCCGACGTCTCCTGGGCGGCGGGTGGTCCGGCAGGCTAGATCCGGCAGGCGTGGATGTCGGTGAGCAGGATCGCCCGCGCACCGACCTCCCAGAGCTGATCCATCAGCTGCTGGCTCCGGTCGCGCGGCACCATCGCCCGCACGGCGAACCAGCCCTCCCGGGCCAGCGGCGACACCGTCGGCGACTCCAGCCCGGGCGTGAGCGCCGTGGCCGCGTCGACCGCCTCCGCGGAGACGTCGTAGTCGACCATCAGGTAGTTGCGGGCGACCATCACCCCGCGCAGTCGCCGGATCATCAGGTCGAGCGCCGGCAGTGCCGGGTCGACGCCGTCGCGGGCGATCATCACGGCCGTCGACTTCAGCAGCACCGGACCGAAGATCGTCAGCCCGTTCTGCCGCAGCGTCGACCCGGTCTCGACCACGTCGGCGATCGCGTCCGCGACGCCGAGGCGGATGGACGACTCCACCGCGCCGTCGAGGGCAACCAGCCGGGCGTCGATGTTGTGCTCTGCCAGCCAGCGGCCGACGAGGTTGGGATACGACGTGGCGATGCGACGGCCGCGCAGATCCTCCGGCTGGGCGATCGACCGGTCGGCCGCCGCAAAGCGGAACTCGGCGTCGGCGTAGTCGAGCGGCAGGATCGTGCGTGCTGCGGAACCGGAGTCGGTCAGCAGGTCCTGCCCGGTCACACCCACGTCCAGCGTGCCCTCGCCGACGTAGGTCGCGATGTCGCGTGGGCGCAGGTAGTAGAACTCCACGCCGGCCGCAGAGTCGACGATGGCGAGTTCCCGGCTCGTCGAGCGTTGGCGATACCCCGCCGAACGGAAGGCGTCGACGGTGGCCTCGGAGAGCGCGCCCTTGTTGGGCAGCGCCACCCGAAGGAGCCCGCCGTTGCCGTTGGTCGGACCTGGCTGGTCGCTGGACTGTGTCTGGCTTCAATGACTGTTCTGGCTTGAAGGACTGTGCTTCATCCGAGGGCATGGACGTCTGTGCCTTTCAGGGGACGTGAACTGGTGGCCCGATCTCCGGCCCCGGCGATCGCCCGCCGGCCGGGTCACAGATGCGCGTACACGTCCTCCAACGTGAGATCGAGCGCCAGCATCATCACCTGCGCGTGGTACAGCAACTGACTCAGCTCGGCGGCGGCCTGCTCGCGCGACTGGTACTCAGCCGCCAGCCACGACTCCGCGGCCTCCTCCACCAGCTTCTTGCCGATCTCGTGCACGCCTGAGTCCAGTTCGGCGACGGTGCGCGATCCGGCCGGCCGCTGGACAGCCCGGTCGGAGAGCTCCGCGAACAACTGCTCGAAGCTCTTGCCGGCGGGTACTCCGCCGGTCACGGGACTGCTCACGGACTCGCTCATGTCAGGCAGGAGGGTAGCCGCCGGCGGGATTTCTCCGCGGCCGACGGCCACCCTCCGCGCTCAGGTCGAGGACCTCGCAGGCGCCACATCAGGCTGTTCCGACGGCGTGAGCTGTTCCTCTTTGCTGGCCTTCAGCCACACGAAGAAGCCGTAGATCACCAAGCCGCCATAGATGATGTAGAGGAAGGCGGACGGGATGTAGCCGGAGTGGAACAGCAGCGGCACGCCGACGATGTCCACGGCTATCCAGCACAGCCAGAAGTCGTTCCAGCCACGTGCCATCGCGTACGTGGCGACGATCGAGCCGATGAAGATCCAGGCGTCGCACCAGTAGTACCAACGCGGTGCTGGCCAGCCCGCGCCTACTGCGGCGAAGATGCCCTGGACCAGGATCACCCCGGCCACCCAGACGATCAGGTAGGCGATACGTTCGCGAGCCGTTGCCCACCGCGGAGTCACGGCCGGCTTGCCGGCACCGTGCTCCTGCTGGGTCTGCCGCCAGCGGTACCAGCCGTAGATGCTGCAGATGATGAAGAAGATCTGCCGCGCTGCCTGACCGAACAGCGGCTGGCGGGTGTCGGCCTCGAAGGTGGCCGCCATGAAGACCGTGAACAGCAAGACATTGCCGACGATGCCTACCGGCCAGGCCCAGACGCGGCGGCGCAGTCCACCGATCGCCGAGGCGAAGCCGAACGCGTTGCCGACGACCTCGCGGACAAGAATTGTGTAGGCGCCGATGGCGATGTGTGAGTCGAACAACCAGGTGAGCCAGTCCATACCGATCCCTCAGAGTGCGGGCAAGCGCCCTCCGGGATGGTCGCGACGTCACCGATTGCCGACGCGACCGCTCGACGCATCGGGCAGCCGGCGGCCACTCGACGCGCCGCGTGCTGCCTCCCATCCGGACTTTCACCGTCGGTCCAGGAGTTCCACCTGGTCAACCGGCTCGGATGTCGCTCGAGCCGGGTCGCGGACTGTCACCGCCGGTTCGGACTTTCACCGACCCCGGAGCACGCGTGCGTGTGTGCGGCAAGTGTGCCACGCGTCCCGCGGACTGGACAGCGGGTCCGGGCTGCGGACGTCTGCCTCGACGACCGACGCCAGACATGCAGCCGCACGGCCCCAGATCCGGACATGTCGGCACATGTCGGTCGGCCAGTCCGTGCCGCTGCATGTCTGGCGCGAGGCGCCGGTGCGTCAGCAGCTGTGCTCGGTGGCCAGCTTCCGGAGCGTGGCGATGCTGTCGGCGGCGTTCTCCGCGCCGTAGACGGCGGAACCGGCCACGAACGTGTCGGCACCGGCCTCGGCGCAGGCGGCGATGGTGTCGGCCGACACTCCCCCGTCGACCTGCAGCCAGACGTCACCACCGGCCGCCGAGATCGCAGCCCGGGCGGTGCGGACTTTGGCCAGACAGGCTTGGAGAAACTCCTGCCCGCCGAAGCCGGGTTCGACCGTCATCACCAGCAGCAGGTCGAACTCGCCCAGCATGGAGAGGAACGGCTCCAGCGGAGTCGCAGGCCGGACTGCCAGTCCTGCCCGGGCCCCAGCCTTGCGAAGCTCGCGGGCCAGCCGAACCGGTGCCACCGCCGCCTCGGCATGGAAGGTGACCGACGCCGCACCGGCCTCGGCGTAGCCCGGCGCCCACCGGTCGGGATCCTCGATCATCAGGTGGGCGTCGATCGGCAGCGGGCTGGTCTGCACGAGCCGCTCGACCACCGGCAGTCCGAGCGTGAGGTTCGGGACGAAGTGGTTGTCCATGACGTCGACGTGGGCGAGATCGGCATCGGCGATCTTGGCCAGTTCCGCCTCGAGGTTCGCGAAGTCGGCGGAGAGGATGCTCGGCGCGATCCGGATGCTGCTGCCCGTGGCCATGCCGGAAGGCTAGTCGTGACGTCTGCCAGCGCACCTGCCGAGCAGAAGTGGCCGCCACATCGTTGATCCGGCGCCTTTGGAGCTCGTTGGGCGATCTGGTGGCCACTATTGCCCGGCCGACGAGGTCAGAGCTTGCGGAAGAGGGCGAGGTACATCGCGTCGGTGTCGTGCACGTGCGGCCAGAGCTGGACGGCTGGGCCGGCTCCGAGCTCAGGGACGCCAGGAAGGTAGGGGCGAGCGTCGACCGCGACGACGCCGCGCGACCCGTCAGCGAACGGGCCCACCTGGGCTGCTGTCTCGTCCAGGTGCGGCGAGCAGGTGACATAGGCGACCAGACCGCCCGGCCGCAACGCCGCGATGGCGGAGTCGAACAGCTCGCGCTGGAGGGTGAGCAGACCGGGCAGGTCGTCCGGCGTCCGCCGCCAGCGGGCCTCGGGCCGGCGGCGGAGCGCGCCGAGCCCAGAGCAAGGGGCGTCGAGCAGGACCCGGTCGAACTCCCCCGGCTGCTCGGCCCCGATGGCCCGGCCGTCGGCCTCGCGGACCGTGACCGATTCGGCGAGCCGGCGGACCGACGTCCGGACCAGTTCCGCGCGGTGGGCCGACGTCTCGACGGCCAGCAGGTTCGCGCCCCGCTGCGCGGCGAGCGCACCCAACAGCCCGGCCTTGCCGCCTGGCCCGGCACACAGGTCCAGCCAGCGGAGGTCGGGTCCGACGATCGGCGCGGCGGCCAGGGCCAGGGCCACGAGCTGGGAGCCCTCGTCCTGGACGGCGGCCGAGCCGTCGGCCACCGCGGCAAGATCTCCCGGGTCGCCGTGGGACAGCCGCCACGCGGTCGGTGCCAGCAGTCCGGGCGACGCGCCGGCCTCGGCCAGTTCGACCTCTGCGCCGAGGCCTGGTCGCGCGGCCAGCGTCACCGCTGCCGGAGCGTTGTCGGCCACCAGGAGGTCGACGAGCTCGGAGGTCGGGCGACCAGCAGCCGCCAGCGCGTCCGCGAACGCCGACACGATCCAGGTCGGGTGACTGTGCTCCACCGCGAGCCGGGACGGGGCGTCGAGACCGGCGGTGACCCGGCCGATCCACCCGTCGCGATCGGTCTCGCCCACCCGCCGAAGAACCGCGTTGACCAGCCCCGCGACGCCGCTGTGGGTCCGCCGGCGCGCCAGTGCGACCGTCTCCGACACGGCGGCGTGCGACGGCACCCGGAGGTTGAGCAACTGGTGTGATCCCAGCCGGGCGAGGTCGACCGCGATGCCGTCCATCGCCTCGATCGGCCGCCCGGCCGCCGAGGTGATGACGGCGTCGAGGAGACCCTGGTACCGCAGCGTGCCGTAGGTCAGTTCGGTGGCGAGCGCCGCATCGCGGGTGGGCAGCCGGGCACGTGCGAAGCAGGGCGGGAAGAACGAGGTTGGCGTAGGCGTCCTGCTCGCGCACTGCGGTAAGGGCCTCGAGAGCCACCGAACGGGCCGAGGCCGGCCCACGCCGGCCCTTGGTGCTCGACGGACCGCCGCGGCGGCGGCCGTGGCCAGGTGTCCGCCGCCCGCCGGAGGTTGGCGTCCCGGTCACGAAGGCACCCTCACGCGCGACTCCGCCACCGGGGCGACCGCTCGCTCATGCCAGCACCCAGCCGTCCGGCTTGCTTCCGCGGGCCCAGTCCTCCGCTGGCATGGCGCGCTTTCCTGGCGGGCGCACGTTCGAGAGCCGGACCGGTCGGGTGGCCGTTCCTACCCAGACGTCTTGTCGTCCGGCCGAAATCTGGCCCGGTTGGAGGGCTGGCCCGGCGTAGGTCTCACCGGCGGCAGGGTCAACCGGTCCGAGTCCGAGCCGCGTTCCGTTCGGCAGCGTCGTCCAGGCTCCCGGATCCGGCGTCACGGCCCGCGCCCTTCGGTCGACTGCGAAGGCGGGTTGGGTGAAGTCGAGGCGTCCGTCAGCCGAAGACAGTTTCGGAGCGGAGCTGACGCCGTCTTCGGGTTGCGGTTGCGGCCGGGCAGTCCCGTCGGCGATGGCGTCGAGGGTCGCTGCCAGCAGCGCGGCACCGTTCGTGGCGAGCCGGCCGAGAACGTCGCCAGCGGTGTCTTCGGCTCCGATCTTCTCGGTGACCGTGCCGAACACGGGACCGGTGTCGAGCCCTCGCTCGATCAGGAACGTGGTGGCACCGGTGAGGTCGTCCCCGGCCAGGATCGCGTGCTGCACCGGGGCGGCGCCGCGCCAGGCCGGCAGGATGGAGAAGTGCAGATTCACCCAACCCTGCTTGGGGATCGCCAGGCCGGCTGCCGTGATGAAGCCTCCATATGCCACCACCGGGCAGACGTCGGGTTCGAGCTCGGTCAGGGTCGAGAGGAAGGCTGGGTCCGACGGCTTGGGTGGGGTGAGCACCTGCACGCCTGCCTCGTCCGCCGCCATGCGTACCGGTGACGGCTGTGGTCGCCGACCCCGGCCGGCGGGCGCGTCCGGACGGGTCACGACCGCCACGACCTGGTGTCGGGACTCGAGCAGGGCACGCAGAGCGGGTACGGCAGGTTCGGGCGTTCCGGCGAAGACCAGCCTGAGCGACCGGCCGCTCACAGCATCACGCCTGAGGCGTCGTGCGGACTGGTCCTGACCTCGCGCACCGCGTCGCCGAACCAGTCCGCCTGCTCGATCGCCCGCATCGCCTCGGCCCTGGCCTCGGGGTCCAGCCGGTCGAGGAAGAGGATCCCGTCGAGGTGGTCGGTCTCGTGCTGAAGGCAGCGAGCCAGCTTCTCGGTGCCCTCGATGACCAGCGGCTCGCCGAACATCGACATCCCGCGGGCGACGACCCGAGCCGCACGCGGCGTCTCGAAGCTGAAGTCCGGGATCGACAGGCAGCCCTCGGGCCCGCAGATCTGCTCTGTCGACAACTCGAGGACGGGGTTGACGAGGTGCCCGACCTCATCCTCGACATGCCAGGTGAACACCCGCAGGCCGACGCCGAGCTGCGGTGCCGCCAGTCCGGCCCCCGGAGCGGCCAGCATCGTGTCGGTGAGGTCGGCGACCAGCGTGCGCAGCTCTGCGTCGAAGTCGACCACCTCGGCAGCCCGCTGCCGGAGCACGGGATCACCCAGCAACCGGATCGGCGTCACGCTCATTCGCTCGTCCTCTCGCGGGTTCGCGCCGTGGTTGGGTCCACCGGTCAGCCGACCGGCAGGCCGTGCTCGCGCATGTCGCGGCGCAGTCCGTCGGCATCCTCGAAGACCACCGCCTGCCAGCCGGCGGCGACGGCGCCATCGACGTTGGCAGGGGTGTCGTCGGTGAAGAAGACCGTGGCCCCATCCAGTCCGAACCGGTCGGTGAGCAGTCGGTAGATCCGTGCCTCCGGCTTCAGCGTCCGCTCCATCCCCGACACCACGACCCCGTCCAGCTCTCCGAGCACCGGAAAGGCTTCGAGTGCGCTCGGCCAGGTCTCGGCGGAGAAGTTGGTGAGCCCGTACACGGGCATGCCGGCAGCCTTCAGCTCGCGCAGGAGCGCCACGGTGCCGCTTATCTCGGGACCGAGCGAGCGGGTCCAGTTGTGGTGGTAGGCCACGATCAGCTCCGTGTGTTCCGGATGCCGTTCGGCGAGTTCGCGTACGCCCTCCGCAAAGGTCCGGCCGCCGTCCTGCCGCCGGTTCCACTCGCTGGTGACGATTTCGGCGAGAAACCGCCGACGCTCGACCGGCTCGGGAATGAGCTCCTCGTAGATCCGTTCGGGATCCCAGTCGAGCAGGACTCCCCCGACGTCGAACACCATCGCGCGCACCTCGGTCACGCTCGGCAGGCTACCCATCCCGCTGGCCCCGCCGGCGGAGCCGTCCGGCGCCGCGGGAGCCATCCAGCCCTTCGCGTGCCGAATCTGACGCCAGATGGCGGGCCTGCCCTGTCGTCACGCTCGGGCCCGGACCGGGGTCGGATCTGCAGTCCGATTTCGCACGTCGGCCGTGGACGCCCATCCGAGTCGGTCTAGGCCAGGGGCACCGGATCGAGGCGGATCCGCACGGTGCCGTCCTCCTTCGCAGCCGACCGCCGCGCCTGCTGCTGCCGCAGCAGCGAGGCGAGCTCGGCGCCGGCCCTCGGCGGAACCCGCACGACGAGCCTGACGTCCAGATCGCCCGGCAGCTCGCCCTCGGGCGGCGCTGCCGGCTCTGACCGGGTGGCCACCATCGCCACCGGACCGAGGAGTTCCGCGCCGGCCGGCAGCCCGGCCCGGTCCAGCCCGGCGGCTACCGCCTCGACGGCCGCCTTGTCGCCATCGATCGTGGCGAGCCGGGCCGCGGGCGGAAGGTGGCTGGAGCGGCGCTCGGCCAGCTCCCGGTCGGCGAAGCTGACCGGGTCCCACGCCACCAGCGCCTGCGCCGCCCGCGAGCCCGGTGGGGCGACGAGCAGCACCCGGCCGCCCGCACCGGCTGGCCGCACCAGCGCGGCGGCGGCCATCCACCGTCGCAGTGCCTCCTCTTCGGCTCGCAGGTCGGCGCGCCCAAGGAGCAACAGACCGTCGAGCAGGACGGCAGCCGCGTAGCCCTCGTCTGCCACCGGCTCGCCGCCGGGAGTGGCGATCACCAGCGCCCGCTCGGCACCGACCCGAGGCACCACCTTGTCGCCCGCGGAGGTCCGGACAGGCACACCCGGAAACGCGCGACCGAGTTCCTCGGCGGTGCGCGAACTGCCGATCATCGGCGCACGCAGACGGGTGCCGCCACAGGCGGAGCAGGCGAAGTCGGAGAGCCCGGTGCCGCACCACCGGCACGCGAGCCCATGTCCCGCCGTGGCCTGCGCGATCGGCCCGCCGCAGGCCGGGCACACCACCCGGGTATGGCAGTCCGCGCACGCGACGGCCAGCGCGTACCCCTGCCTGGGCACCTGCACCAGCACCGGGCCATCGGCGAGGCCGTCGCGGATCACCTGCATGGCCTCGCGCGGGACCCGCGACGACGCGGCGAGTGGGTCTCGCTCGCGCTGGCGATCGCTGGCACCGGCGATCGTCACGCGCGGGGACGACTCGCGGAGCCTGGTGCGACTCGGTCGAACCTCACGTGCCCAGCCGCCCTCCACCAGGAGAGCCCGTTCGGTGCTGGTGGCGTATCCCGCCAGCACGGCCACGGCTCCGGCCTGCTGGGCCCGGCGCAACAGCACCTCCCGCACGTGCCAGCCGGGCGCCCGCGGCTCGACGTGCAGGTCGTCGCCGTCGTCGTAGCAGGCCACCAGCCCGAGGTTCGCGACCGGCGCGAACGCCGCGCTGCGGGTGCCGATCACGACGCCGACCTGGCCGCGGCTCACGGCGAGAAACTGCCGGTACCGCTTGGCCGGACCCAGGTCGGCGGTCATCGCGACGTACCGGCCGGTTCCCAGGACCTGGTCGCACGCGAGCTCGAGCCGGCCGACGTCACGGTGGTCGGGCACCACGAGGACAGCGCCGCGACCGGCCTCAAGGGCGGTGCCGGCCAGTTCCGCAAGCGCGACGGGCCACTGCGCCCCGTGGTCCGGCCGCAGGGTCACCGAGGCGAACGAGCCCCGGCCGGATGCGATGTCGTCGACGAGTTCGGCGCCACCCTCGTAATCGGCCCAGCAGGACGCCGAACCCGACGGCGCAACGGGTGGCACAGCGTCGGTAGCAGCCGTCGGTGTCTCGGCCTCGACGCGGGCATGTCTGGGCGGGATCGCCTGACGGAGGATGTCGAACGTCTGGCCGGCGTAACGCGCGGCGACCGCTTCGGCCAGGGCCAGCACCTCGGGACTCAGGACCCGTTCGGGCGAGACCACAGCGCGAATCGGGGTGAGTGCCCGGCCCGCATCCGAGCTGGCGAGCCGGTCGACGACGAATCCGTCGCGGTCGCGCCCGGCGAACCGGACCTTGACCCGGACACCCGGTTGCGCGTCATCCGCGAGGTCGGGTGGCACGTCGTAGTCGAACGTCCGGTCCAGGTGCGCCAGTCCGGTGTCGACCCGGACCGCGGCGACCGGCAGCGCGACAGTTGATTGCCGCGGTCTTGGTATTTGCCGCGGTTTCGGTCACCGCCGGAGGCTATCGCCGCGGACCGACCGCGCCCGGGCCGAGCCGACCACCCTCTCGGGCAGCCGGCGGCCCCTGCGGCTCAGGACGTGACTGCGGCGGCCACCGGCCGGGCGGCGGTGGCACCTGCGCCGACCGACGAGAGCAGCTGCTCCACCCGGTCGGTGTGCTCCCAGGTGAAGTCCACGTCGGTCCGGCCGAAGTGGCCGTAGGCGGCGGTCGCGGCATAGATCGGGCGGCGCAGGTCGAGCTGCTCGATGATGGCGCCGGGACGCAGGTCGAAGGTCTTGTGCACGCCGGCCACGATCGCGTCCAGGTCGGCGGTCTCGGTGCCGTAGCAGTCGAGGTAGAAGCCCACCGGGTGGGCCACCCCGATCGCGTAGGCAACCTGGCACTCCGCCCGGCGGGCGAGCCCGGCCGCCACGATGGTCTTGGCGACCCACCGCATCGCGTAGCAGGCCGACCGGTCGACCTTTGTCGGGTCCTTGCCGCTGAACGCGCCGCCGCCGTGACGGGCGTAGCCGCCGTAGGTGTCGACGATGATCTTGCGGCCGGTGAGACCGGCGTCGCCCATCGGACCACCCACCTCGAAGCGCCCGGTCGGGTTCACATAGATCGTGGTGGCCGAGTGGTCGAGGTCGTATCCGGCGAGGACGGGCTCGATGACGTACTCACGGATGTCCGGCGCCAGCATGTTGGCCAGGTCCACGTCGGCCGCATGCTGGGTGGAGATCACCACGGCATCGACGCCGACCGGCCGGTCGTTCTGGTAGGCGACCGTCACCTGCGACTTCCCGTCTGGGCGCAGGTAGGGAACGACTTTGGACTTGCGAACTTCTGCGAGGCGCCGCGTGAGCTGGTGCGCCAGCATGATCGGCAACGGCATCAGCTCGGGCGTCTCGTCGCAGGCGTAACCGAACATCATCCCCTGGTCGCCGGCGCCGGTGGCGTCGGCGGCGTCGGCGGATCCGCCACGCTCCTCGAAGCCGTGGTCGACGCCCTGGGCGATGTCGGGTGACTGCTGGCCGATGGCGACGCTGACGCCGCAGGAGGCACCGTCGAAGCCCTTGACCGAGGAGTCGTACCCGATCTCCAGCACGCGGTCACGGACGAGCTTCGGAATGTCGGCGTACGCCTCGGTGGTGACCTCGCCGGCGACCATGACCTGACCGGTGGTCAGGAGGGTCTCGACTGCGACCCGGCTGGCGGGGTCCTGGCGAAGCATTTCGTCGAGGATCGTGTCCGAGATCTGGTCGGCCATCTTGTCCGGGTGGCCCTCGGTGACCGACTCGGAGGTGAAGAGTCGTCGACTCAAGGCAGGGGTCCTTCCGGTTGAGGGGCCTAGCCCCAGGTGTGAACGTCGTCCGCGTGGTGGCGGCCAGTGCAACAGCCTCCCGCTCGGCGGTCATGCCGCTCGGCGGTGCGGGCGAGTCTAGTGCGTCTGCGGGCTGGTCTGGTCCGGCTCGCCACGGTGGCCGTCAGTGTCGGATCCTGGCGTGTGAGCCGCCAACCGGACCGCCACCACATCGAGCAGAGCATGGGCGACGACGACCTTGGCGGCGGGCGGGACGGCGATCGGCTCGTCGGTGCCGGCCAGGATCAGAACCTCGTTGGCGTCGGTGCCGAATCCCCGGCCACTGCCCACGACGTTCACCACGGTGATGTCGGCCTTCTTGCGCCGGTGCTTGGCGAGCCCGTGCGCAGCCGCATCTCCGTCGGCGTCACCGGTCTCCGCGGCGAAGGCGACGATCTGCTGCCCGGCGTGCCGTCGCTCCACCAGGCCAGCGACGATGTCGGGATTGACCGCGAGCTCGAGGGTCGGGCCCGCATCGCCGGCCTGCGCGCCGGCGGCCTTCTTGATCTTGCTTGCGGACTGGCCAGCCGGCCGGAAGTCGGCGGGAGCGGCCGCCATCACGACCACGTCCATCGTTGATGACAGCTCGGCCACCCGCTCGGCCAGTTCAGCCGTGGTGCTGACCTCGACGACGTCGGCCAGGCCGGCCGGTGCCTCGACCTGCGGGTTCGCGGCGACGAGGGTCACCTGAGCCCCGCGGGCGGCCGCCGCGGCGGCGATCGCGAAACCTTGCTTGCCGGACGAGTGGTTGGCGAGGAAACGGACGGGATCGAGCGGCTCCCGGGTCCCGCCGGCCGTGACCAGGACGCGTCGGCCGCCGAGGTCGGCGGCCAGCGGTGGCGGCGTGGCCAGGTAGGCGCTCGCGGCGGAGTACAGGGCTGCCGCCTCGGGCAGCCGCCCTGGTCCCGAGTCCGATCCGGTGAGCCGCCCCACAGCCGGGTCGAGAATGCGGACTCCGCGTGCGCGCAGCGTCGCGACGTTGGCGACGGTTGCCGGATGCGTCCACATCTCCGTGTGCATGGCCGGAGCCATCAGGACCGGGCAGCGGACGGTGAGCAGCGTGGCGGTGAGCAGGTCGTCTGCCCGCCCCGAAGCAGCCCGGGCCAGCAGGTCCGCAGTGGCCGGCGCGACGATCACCAGGTCGGCGGACCGGGCGAGGGACACGTGCTGGACCTGGTCGACCGCGCTGAAGACCCCGGTGTCGACCGGTTCGCCGGAGAGCGCCTCGAACGTCGCGGCGCCGACGAACGACAGCGCGGCGGCAGTGGGGATGACCCGGACGCGCGCGCCGCTCTCACGCAGCAGTCGCAGCAGTTCGACGGCCTTGTAGGCCGCGATGCCGCCAGCGACGCCGAGCAGCACCCGGGGGCCGACCACGCCGGTGCCCGCCACTGCCTGGCTGCCTGACTGGTGCTCGGTCACCTCGCGGCCGCCGACCTGATCGGACTGTTCGGAATGGGACTGCCGTCAGACCTTGTCGTTCGGGTCGGTGTCGGCTGAGTCGGTGTCGACGCCAGCGGCCTCGGCCGAATCGGTCTCTGCGGTCAGCGCGTTCTCGGCGTCGGCCGGATCGTCGCCTTCCTCGGACTCGTCGACCGGCTCGGCGCCGAGCGGGATCTCGTCGGAAACGTCGGTCTCGACGTCACCGAAAGCGGCCGGGTCGAACGTGTCGGGGGCGGTCGAGGCGGCGAAGACGTCGCTGAAGGCATCGGCAGCGGCGGCGGCATCGAGACTCGGCCGGCCGGTGGCGGGCTCGTCGTCATCGACACCGTGGGTGTAGCTGAGCAGGTCGGCGTTGATCTCACGCATCGCCACCGAGAGCGGCTTCTCCTGCACGTGCGTCTCCACCAACGGGCCGACGTACTCGAGCAGGCCCTCGCCCAGCTGGGAGTAGTAGGCGTTGATCTGGCGGGCACGCTTCGACGCGTAGAGCACCAGCTGGTACTTCGAACCGGCCTTGTCGAGCAGCTCGTCGATCGACGGGTGGGTGATCCCGTCGGGAACGTGCTGATTCGGGGGCGGTGTGGGGTAGCCGGCGTAGTCGTCGGTGTAGGGCAGCGTCACGGATGCGGATCCTTTGCTTGCGTCGTCGTGCGGGTGTTGCCGTGTTCAGATGCAAGCGCGGTCACTGGTGCACGCATGCACTGGGCAGGTGGCGGGCACGACATGCCGTCAGCCTGGAGTACAACCGGGCAGCCTGCGGTCAGGCAGGACCTCCGGAACGAAGCAAGGCTACCAACTGCTGCGCTGCGGACCGAACTTCGTCGTTCACGATCGTCACGTCGAACTCGTCCTCGGCGGTGAGTTCCGACCTGGCCGTCTCGAGTCGGAGGTCGCGTTCGGCCGCGCCCTCGGTGCCGCGACCGACGAGGCGACGCACCATTTCGTCCCAGCTCGGCGGCCGGAGGAAGACGAACAACGCCTCCGGCATCTTGGCGCGGACCTGCCGCGCGCCCTGCAGATCGATCTCGAGCAACGCTGGTCGATCGGCGGCCAGGGCCTCCTCCACCGGTGCGCGCGGGGTGCCGTAGCGGAAGGCACGGTGCACCACGGCCCATTCGAGAAGCTCGCTGCCGGCGACCATCGCGTCGAAGGTGTCGTCGTCGACGAAGTGGTAGTGCACGCCGTCGATCTCGCCGGGGCGGGCGGGTCGGGTCGTGACCGACACCGACAGCCACACGTCGGGAGAGTTCTCGCGGATCCAGGCCGATACCGAGCCCTTGCCGACGGCTGTCGGCCCGGCAAGCACGACCAGGCGTCGACGACCCGAGAAACCCTCCGGGGACGGGCTCGCCTCCTGCGGCGTCACCGGCCCGGCTGCTGGGTCAGGACTCACCGAACTCGCGTTTGAGCGCGGCGATCTGGTTGTCCCCCAGACCGCGCACCCGTCGGGTCGGCGAGATCGCCAGTCGGTCCATGATCGACTGGGCCCGGACCTTGCCGACTCCGGGCATGGAGGCGAGCAGGGCCGCCACCTTCATCTTGCCGACGACTTCGTCACGGCGACCTTCTGCGATCACTTCGGTCAGCGACACGGTGGACTGCTTCAGCCGGTGCTTGACCAGTGCCCGTTCGCGCCGGGCCTCAGCTGCTTTCGCCAGTGCCGCCCGTCGGTCCTCGTCTGACAGCGGGGGCAACGGCACCGGAACACCTCACGCGGTCGCTTCTGACTTGGACTCGAAGCAACCTACCGAGCCGTGGGACCTCGCGGCAATGCGGGCGCGACTGCCTGGCCGATGCGGCCGCAGCCGGAACGGAAGGAGTCCGACGAAGCGGTCAGCCCGACTGAGCTGGGGCCATGACCTTCCGTAACGCCTCGACTTCGGCCTGTACGGCTCTGCCGATCGCGGCGGTGTCCGGGCCGACGGAGGACAGCGATCGGGATGCCGACGGGAGTACCCAGGGCAGCGCTGCGCCGAACACCGCGGGCAGGTCGGCGGAGGTGGCGCCCTGCGCGCCGAGACCGGGCGCGAGCAGCGGACCGTTGATCTGGAGGTCCTCGGCCACCGATGTGGCCGTGGCTCCCACCACGGCTCCGAACGATCCGAGATCGGTGCCTGCATTGAGTTCCGCGAGCGCGGCAAGCACTGTCGCTGTCACGGTTCGGCCGTCGGCACCCTTCGCCTGCTGTACCTGTGGTGCCTCCGGGTTCGACGTGTAGGCGAGCACGAACACGCCGGACCCCGCTTTTCGCGCGGCGTCGTAAAGCGGATCGAGCGAACCGAACCCGAGATATGGGCTGGCGGTGACCGCGTCGGCGAAGAGCGGGGACTCGGGGCGAAGGTAGGCATCCGCATAGGCGACCGCAGTCGAACCGATGTCTCCTCGCTTGACGTCGAGGATCACCAGCACGTTCAGTTCGCGGGCAGCCGCCAAGAGTTCTTCCAGGACAGCGATTCCAGCGCTCCCGTGCCGCTCGAAGAACGCCGACTGGGGCTTCACTGCGGCCGCGCGACCGGCAGCGGCGTCGAGCATTCGCAGTGCGAAGTCGCGAAGTCCACCGGCGTTGTCGGGGAGCCCCCAGGCGGTCAACTCGCTTGCATGCGGGTCGATTCCGACGCACAACGGCCCAAAGTCTGCTTTGGCCTGGACCAGCCGGGAACCGAACGCCTTGCCGGTACGGCCTGTGGGCACGGCGATCTCCGCTGTCTGTTCAGTCATGGCGGTCCTTTCTGAGCTCAATGCGCGATTCCGATGAGGTCTGTCAGCTTGCTGATACCCCGGGAGGACAGCTCAGCGGTGAGTTCGTGCAGGATGCGCGTCGGTGCGTGCGGGTCGCCGAAGACGGCCGTTCCCACCTGGACTGCGGATGCACCTGCGGCAACGAACTCCAGCGCATCGGCACCGGTGCGCACCCCACCGATTCCCACGATCGGCACGTCGGGAATCGCGGCGTGCACCTGGTACACACACCGCAGGGCCACCGGGCGCATCGCCGGGCCGGACAGGCCGCCGGTCACCCCGGCAAGTGTCGGCCGGAGCGTGGTGGCGTCGATCGTCAACCCCAGCAGCGTGTTGATCAGGCTGAGGCCGTCGGCTCCGGCGTCCACGCAGGCCCGTGCCACCGCCACGATGTCGGTCACATCGGCGGTGAGCTTCGCGAGAACCGGAACGCCCGGCACGGTCTCCCGGCGAACACCGGCGATCACCCGCGCGGCGGAGTCCGGGTCGCAGGCGAACACCAGACCGCGGTTCTCGACGTTCGGGCAGGAGATGTTCACCTCCAGGGCGGCGACGGCACCCGTGGCGCGAAGCCGGCGCGCCAACTCGATGTACTCCCCCGTGCTGTCGCCGGCGATGGACACGATCGGCCGGGCGCCCTGATCCACCAACCAGGCAAGGTCTTTGTCGATGAAGCTCTCGATGCCGGGTCCCTGCAGGCCGATGGAGTTGAGCATTCCCGACGGCGTCTCCGCCATCCTCGGCGTCGGGCGGCCGGCGCGGGCGGACAGGAAGATGGACTTGGTGACGACCGCGGCCAGGGCGGCGACGTCGATGAACTGGCCGAGCTCCCGGCCCGCGGCCGCACACCCCGAGGCGGTCATCACCGGATTCGGCAGGCGCAGCCCCGCGATGCGCGTGCTCATGTCAACCTGCTGAGACTCCAGCGGTGGAGCCGCTCCGCCGGCCATCAGCTGCCGCCCGCATGGACGATCGGCGCCCCGAAGGTGTCGGCCGGCACGGTGCCCACGTCGGTGAACCGCACCGCCGATCCGTCGAACACCGGCCCATCAGTGCACGTGCGCGTCATCCGGGTGACGCCGTCATCCCCGATGATCGGCAGCACACACGTCATGCAGACGCCGATACCGCAGGCCATCGACTCCTCGACCAGGACCTGGCAGGAGACACCGGTGGCCGCGGCCACCCGGTTCGCGGCGGCCAGCATGCCCATCGGCCCGCACGCGTAGACAGCGGTGGCGCCCGTACTCATCAGCACGTCAGGCAGGACATCGGTGACGAGGCCGCGGGTGCCGGCCGAACCGTCGTCGGTGGTGACCACCACGGTCCCGCCGCGCCGCCTCGCCTCGACGACGCCGAAGAGCCGGTCGGCCGACCCCGCACCGAGGACGAAGTGGGCCTTCCCGCCGGTGGCCGCGATCGAGTCGGCCAGCGTGAACATCGGGGCGATGCCGTACCCACCGCCGACCAGGACCGCAGCACCCGGCGTCTCCGGCAGCCAGAACGGACGACCGAGCGGGCCGACCGTGTCGACGAGGTCGCCGGTCTCCACCCGGGCCAGCCAGCGCGTGCCGCGGCCCGCTTCGGCGAACACGATCTCGACCGTGCCGCCATGCGCTCCGGACGGCCGGGCCCGATACACCGAGAATGCCCTGCGCAACAACATCGACGAGTCCGGCCCGCCCACCGCGAGAGCGACGAACTGGCCAGGCAACACCTGTTCGGCGATGCCGCGGGCGACCAGGGTCAGGTGGTGGTAGGCGCCAACCCGCCGTCGCGACACCACCTCTGCGGCCACCTGAAGGGGGCCGACGACATCGGGAGGGGCCGCGGTCATACCGGCACCGTCGGTGGGGCGACCGGGCGCGCCGACGGCGCCCACTCCTGCAGGCTTCGCACGGTCGCGCCGTGCAGGCGTAGGGCTTCAACCCCTTGCACCACAGCGGAAAGTCCCTGAACGGTGGTGATGCACGGGATGTTGCGCGAGACCGCCGCCGACCGGATCTCGTAGCCGTCGACCCGCGGGGAGCCGCCCGAGGTGACCCCGTGCGGGGTATTGACGACGAGGTCCACCTCGCCGGCGAGGATCCGCGTCACGATCGTCGGCTGACCATCCGGGCCAGCGCCCTGGGTGTGCTTGCGCACCACCGTGGCGATCACGCCATGACGGCGAAGCACCGAGGCGGTCCCTTCGGTGGCGAGGATCTCGTAGCCCAGGTCGGCCAATCTCTTGACCGGGAAGATCATGTGGCGCTTGTCGCGGTTGGCCACCGACACGAAGACGCGACCCGACGTCGGCAGGAACTGCGAGGCACCGGCCTGCGACTTGGCGAAGGCGAGCCCGAAGCCCGCGTCGATGCCCATGACCTCACCGGTGGATCGCATCTCCGGGCCGAGCACGGTGTCGACGCCGCGCCCGTCGATCGACCTGAATCGGTTGAACGGCATGACGGCTTCCTTGACGGCCACCGGGCCGGTCTCCGGCAACGACCGCGCGTCCCCGCTCGCGGGCAGGAGTCCCTCGGCGCGCAGGTCGGCAATGGTCGCGCCCGCCATCACCCGCGCGGCCGCCTTGGCCAGCGGCACCGCGGTCGCCTTGCTGACGAACGGCACCGTCCGGCTTGCGCGCGGGTTGGCTTCCAGCACGTAGAGGATGTCGCCGGCCAGGGCGAACTGCACGTTGAGCAGGCCGCGGACCCCGACCCCGCGGGCGATCGCCTCGGTCGAGGCAGCCACCCGGGCGATCTCCTCCCGACCCAGCGTGATCGGTGGCAGCGCGCAGGCGGAGTCGCCGGAGTGCACGCCGGCTTCCTCGATGTGCTCCATCACCCCGCCGAGGTACATCTCCTCGCCGTCGAACACCGCGTCGACGTCGATCTCGACGGCGTCGTCGAGGAACCGGTCGATCAGCACCGGGTGGGCGAACAGGTCGCTGCCGGCGTGCTTGTCGAGGTAGCCCACCAGCGCCGGCTCGTCGTAGACGATCTCCATGCCGCGTCCGCCGAGGACGTAGCTCGGCCGGACCAGCACCGGGTAGCCGATGTCGGTGGCGACCTCGACGGCTCCGTGCACCGAGGTCGCGGTGCCGTGCCTCGGTGCGGGCAGGTCGGCGTCGGCGAGCACCTGGCCGAACGCGCCCCGATCCTCGGCCAGATGGATGGCGGCCGGCGACGTGCCGATGATCGTCACCCCGGCTTCTTCAAGCGGGCGGGCGAGTCCGAGCGGCGTCTGCCCGCCGAGCTGGACGATCACCCCGACGACGGGGCCGGCCTTGCGTTCGGCGTGCACCACCTCGAGCACGTCCTCGCAGGTGAGCGGCTCGAAGTACAGCCGGTCGGACGTGTCGTAGTCGGTGGAGACCGTCTCGGGGTTGCAGTTGACCATGACGGTCTCGTAGCCGGCCTCCGACAGCGCCAACGACGCGTGCACGCAGGAGTAGTCGAACTCGATGCCCTGGCCGATGCGGTTCGGGCCGGAGCCGAGGATCAGCACGGCCGGCCGCTCGCGCGGCAGCACCTCGTTCTCCTCGTCGTAGCTGGAGTAGTGGTAGGGCGTCGCGGCAGCGAACTCGGCCGCGCAGGTGTCGACGGTCTTGTAGACAGGGCGGATCCCGAGCGCCCAGCGCAGACCGCGCACGACGTCCTCCCGCATGCCGCGCAGCTCACCGATCTGCACATCGGAGAAGCCATGCCGCTTGGCGGTCACGAGCAGCGGTCCGGTGAGCTCGGCCGCAGTGCGGACCTGCTCGGCGATCTCGTTGACCAGCAGCAACTGGTCGCAGAACCACGGGTCGATCCCGGTTGCCTCGGCCAGTTGCTCGACGGTCGCCCCGGCGCGGATGGCCTGCATCATCACGTTGATCCGCCCGTCGTGCGGGCGGGACGCCTGCTGCAGCAGGTCGCCGAGGTCGCCAGGATCGCCGGAGAAGCTGAACTGCGACCCTGCCTTCTCCAGCGAGCGGAGGGCCTTGTTGAGCGCCTCGGTGAAGTTGCGGCCGATGGCCATCGCCTCGCCCACGCTCTTCATGTGCGTGGTGAGCGTGGGGTCCGCACCGGGGAACTTCTCGAAGGCGAACCGTGGCACCTTCACCACCACGTAGTCGAGCGTCGGCTCGAAGCTGGCGGGGGTGGGATGCCGCCCCGGGACCTTCGTGATGTCGTTGTCGATCTCGTCGAGGGTGTAGCCAAGCGCCACCAGGGCGGCGATCTTGGCGATCGGGAAGCCGGTCGCCTTGCTGGCCAGGGCAGAGCTGCGCGAGACCCGCGGATTCATCTCGATCACGATCACCCGGCCGTTGGCGGGGTCGACCGCGAACTGGATGTTGCAGCCGCCGGTGTCCACCCCGACCTCGCGGATGATGCCGATGCTGAGGTCGCGCAGGCGCTGGTACTCGCGATCGGTCAGCGTCATGGCCGGAGCCACGGTGATCGAATCCCCTGTGTGCACACCCATCGGGTCGAAGTTCTCGATCGAGCAGACGATCACGACGTTGTCCGCCCGGTCGCGCATCACCTCGAGCTCGTACTCCTTCCACCCGAGGATCGACTCCTCCAGCAGCACCTCGCTGGTGGGGCTCGCGTCGAGGCCGGCGCCGGCGATCCGGTCGAGGTCGCCCGCCGTGAAGGCCATGCCTGACCCGGCGCCGCCCATCGTGAACGACGGGCGCACGATCAGCGGGTAGCCGAGGACGTCGGCGGCTGCGTACGCATCGGTCATCGTGTGGCAGACGGCGCTGCGGGCGACCTCCCCGCCGACTCGCTCGACGACCGCCTTGAACTGTTCGCGATTCTCGCCGCGCTCGATTGCCTCCACCGACGCGCCGATCAGCTCGACGTCGTACTTGTCGAGCGTGCCGGCAGCATGCAGCGCCATGGCCGCGTTGAGCGCGGTCTGACCGCCGAGCGTTGCCAGCAGCGCGTCCGGCCGCTCCTTCGCGATCACCTGCTCGACGAACTCGGGCGTGATCGGTTCGACGTAGGTCGCGTCGGCGAACTCCGGATCGGTCATGATCGTTGCCGGGTTCGAGTTCACGAGGATGACGCGCAGTCCCTCGGCCTTGAGCACGCGGCACGCCTGGGTGCCGGAGTAGTCGAACTCGCACGCCTGCCCGATGACGATCGGACCAGACCCAATGACGAGCACCGACGAGATGTCAGCCCGCTTAGGCATGCGCGGCCCGTTCGCGCGCATCGGCCATCAGGTCGGCGAAGCGGTCGAAGAGGTAGGCAGCATCGTGCGGACCGGCAGCCGCTTCCGGGTGATACTGCACCGAGAATCCAAGCAGGACTGATGATTCGTCGGTGCGCAGTTCGATTCCCTCGACCACGTCGTCGTTGAGGCACACGTGACTCACGGTCGCCTGTCCGAAGCGGGTGGCGGTGGGCCGGTCGAGTGGCGCGTCGACGGCGAACCCGTGGTTGTGCGACGTGACCTCCACCTTCGCGGTCGTACGGTCCTGGACGGGCTGGTTGATGCCGCGATGCCCGTACCCGAGCTTGTACGTGCCGAACCCCAGAGCCCGGCCGAACAGCTGGTTGCCGAAACAGATGCCGAAGAACGGCAGGCGACGCTCGAGCACAGCTGTCAGCAGGCTGATATCGGTCGCGGCCGGGTCGCCTGGGCCGTTGGAGACGAAGACCCCGTCGGGGTTGATGGCCAGAACCTCGTCCACGCTCGCGGTGAAGGGCAGGACGTGCACCTCCATCCCCCGCTCGGACATCCGCACCGGCGTCATGGTCTTGATGCCGTAGTCGAGGGCGACGACGGTGAACGTCTTGTCCCCCTGTGCCGCCACGACGTACGCCTCCGGAGTCGTGACCTCCGAAGCGAGGTCGGCACCCGCCATCAAGGGTGCCGCGAGGACGCGCTCGAGCAGGTCCGGAGCCGAGAGGGCGGGCGACTCAGCCGTAGCGGACGAGATGCCGACCCGCATCGACCCGCGCTCGCGCAGGTGGCGGGTGAGCGCCCGGGTGTCGATGCCGGCGATACCCACGACGCCCTGGTCGGCAAGCTCCTCGGCGAGGCCGCGCCGCGACCGCCAGTTCGAGGGTCGCCGGGCCGGGTCGCGCACCACGTAGCCGGCCACCCAGATCTGCCGGGATTCACCGTCCTCGTCGTTGATCCCGGTGTTGCCGATGTGCGGAGCGGTCTGCACGACCACCTGGCGGTGGTAGCTGGGGTCGGTGAGCGTCTCCTGGTAGCCGGTCATGCCGGTGGCGAACACCGCCTCGCCCACCGTCAGGCCGCGCGCTCCGTATGCCGTGCCGCGAAACGTCCGGCCGTCCTCCAGCACCAGCAGCGCGCCGTTCCTGCTGTCCAGGGTGTCGATGCCGTGGCTCACGCGCGGTCCCCCGACGAGTACGTCTGTCGGCCGCCGAAGAAGGTGGCCACGACGGGGTCGGGCAGTTCCATGCCGTGGTAGGGGTTGTTGACCGACCTCGACGCGGTGTCGGTGCGCTCGACCGTGTGCCGGCGGGACGGGTCGACCAGGACCAGGTTGGCCGGCTCTCCTACCGCCAACGGACGCCCCTGCCCCGTCAGCTTCGCGATCTCCGCGGGCCGGCTCGACAGCACCCGGGCCACGCCCGCCCAGTCGAGCAGCCCGCCGGCCACCATCACCTCCGCGACCACCCCCAGCGCCTGCTCCAGCCCGACCATGCCCGGGCGGGCGTCGACGAACGAGTGCTCCTTGTCGTGCAGGGCGTGCGGTGCGTGGTCGGTGGCGACCACGTCGATCGTCCCGTCGGCGAGCGCCTCGCGCAGTGCGTCCACGTGCTCCTGCGGGCGGAGCGGCGGGCTCACCTTGAAGGTGGGGTCGTAGGTCGAGAGCCGGTCGGTGGTGAGCAGCAGGTGATGCGGAGCCACCTCAGCCGTCACCTGGATGCCCCTGGCCTTCGCCCAGCGGAGCACGTCGACCGTGCCGGCGCTGGAGACGTGGCACACGTGCAGTCGGGAGCCGGTGTGGCGGGCGAGCGTGACGTCGCGCGCCACGATCGTCTCCTCGGCGACGTCGGGCCAGCCCGGCAGACCCAGCCGGCCGGAGAGGTCGCCCTCGTGGCAGCAGGCGTCCTCGCCGGCCAGATCGGGGTCCTGTGCGTGCTGGGCGACCACGCCGTCGAAGGCGCGCACGTACTCCAGTGCCCGGCGCATCACCCGCGCGTCGGAGACACAGAACCCGTCGTCGCTGAAGATGTTCACGCCGGCTGCACGAGCCATCAGCCCGAGTTCCGCCAGTTCGGTGCCGGCGAGGCCACGCGTGACCGCACCCACCGGCTGCACCTCGACGAGCCCGGCCGCACGCCCGAGCGCGGCGATGTGCAGGGCGGCCTCGGCCGTGTCGGTGACGGGCTCGGTGTTGGCCATCGCGAGAACGGCCGTGAAGCCACCACGCGCCGCGGCGGCGGAGCCGGTAGCGACGGTCTCGCTGTCCTCGCGCCCCGGCTCGCGCAGGTGCGTGTGCAGATCGACCAGGCCGGGAAGGACCAGCAGTCCGTCGGCGTCGATCGTGCGATCGGCGCCGACCGCTTCCGGACCCGTCGCCGCGATGATGCCGCCGGCGAGGAGCAGGTCGGTGTTGCTGCCATCGGGCAGCCGTGCTCCGCGGATCAGCGTGGTGGTGGCGGCCGTCGTCTCGCTGCGCTGACTCGTCTGAGTAGTCGTCATGCTGCGCTCCCGATCCGCCGGCTGACGTCGGCTTCGCCGGCCAGCAGGTGGTAGAGCACGCTCATCCGCACGGCGACACCTGCTGCGACCTGCTCGAGGATGAGCGAGCGGGCCGCGTCGGCAGCCTCGGCCGCAATCTCGAGGCCACGGTTCATCGGACCCGGGTGGCAGATGACCGCGTGCTCGGGCAGCAGTGCCAGCCGGTCGCGGGTGAGCCCGTAGCCGATCGTGTACTCGCGTGGGCTGGGGAAGTACCCGCCGGCCATGCGCTCCCGCTGCACGCGCAGCATCATCACCGCGTCGACGGTCGGCAGCACCGCGTCGAGGTCGTGCGAGACGGTCGTCGTCCAGCCGTCGACCCCCGGCGGCAGCAGCGTCGGTGGGGCCACCAGCACCACCTCGGCTCCGAGGGCGGTCAGCGTGAGCACGTTGCTCCGCGCCACCCGGCTGTGGGTGATGTCGCCGACGATCGCCACCTTGCGGCCGGCGAGGTTGCCCAGGCGGCGGCGCAGGGTGAAGGCGTCCAGCAGGGCCTGGGTGGGGTGTTCGTGCATCCCATCGCCGGCGTTGATCACCGCCGCGTCGACCCAGCCGGCCACCTGGGCAGCCGCACCAGAGCGGTGGTGGCGGATCACGAGCGCGTCGACGCCCATCGCCGCCACCGTGAGCACGGTGTCGCGCAGGGACTCGCCCTTGCTCACCGAGGATCCTTTCGCCGACACGTTGATCACGTCCGCCGAGAGCCACTTGCCGGCGATCTCGAACGAACTCCGGGTGCGGGTGGAGTCCTCGAAGAACAGGTTGACCACGGTCCGGCCGCGCAAGGTCGGCAGCTTCTTGACCTCGCGGGTCGACAGCTCCGACATCTGCTCGGCGACGTCGAGCACCGCGCCGATCTCGTCGGTGCTGAGGTCGGCCGACGACAACAGGTGTCTCACTGGCCCTCCTCTGCCTGTCCGGCGTCCCGATCCGTCCGGACATCAGGTCGCTCCGTCGTCGGGGCGGATGCGCCGCGCGTCGGACTACCGGGCTCCGCGCGCCAGAGCAGCACTGCGTCCTCCCCGTCGGTCTCCTGCAGTGCAACGCGTACCCGCTCCCCCTGCGACGTGGGCAGGTTCTTCCCGACGTGGTCGGCCCGGATGGGGAGCTCGCGATGGCCGCGGTCGACCAGCACCGCGAGCCGGATAGCCCGCGGCCGGCCGATGTCCTTGAGTGCGTCGAGTGCCGCCGCGACGGTTCGGCCGGAGTAGAGGACGTCGTCGACCAGAACCAGGGTGGCGCCGTCGATCCCGCGGGCCGGGATGCTGGTGTTCCCCACGGCGCGCAGCCGCTGGTGGCGAAGGTCGTCGCGGTACATGGTGATGTCCAGCGAGCCCTGGGCCACCGGGTGCCCCTCGATGTCACGGATCCGGCCGGCCAGCCGGCGGGCGAGCTCGACACCGCGGGTGGGGATGCCGAGGAGGACGAGATCGTCGGGCCCGCGGTTGGCTTCGAGGAGTTCGTGCGCCATCCGGGTCAACGCCCTGGCCATGGCCTCGGCGTCGAAGACGACGCGGGCGCCTGGCGGGCGGGCAGCAGGAGGTGCAGCAGTCAAGGTCGGAAGTCCTTCCCCGCCTCACTGGACGGGTCGTTAAAGGATGTACGTCGTTTGCACTGGTTGCCCGAACGCTAGCAGGAGCGACAGTCGTCGAGGGGGAACCGTCCAGCGGAGCGGCGTGACCACGTCGGAGCCATGGTCGCGTCCACGACTCGGACCCGTTGTGGCTAGCTCGACTTCTCTCGATCGGCGAGGAACTCCTCGGCCAGGGCCGCCGGAGCCTGCGAGAGCCAGGCGTCCTCGAGCAGCTCGACGAGCTCTTCCTCGTCGACCTCCGGCAGTCGCACCAGCACCGCGGGGTAGCCGTCGAAGTGCGGGATCGTGAAGCAGGCGGCAGGACCGCCGGCCAGCAGCGCCTCGCGCGAGTCGACGTCCTCCAGCCGGACCGCCAGGATCGGGCCGTCGGGTGCGTCGTCGCCGAGGTCGCGCCGGTCCTTCTTCGACAGCGGCCGGTCCCA
The DNA here is from genome assembly GCA_963724495.1 of uncultured Actinomycetota bacterium. Classification (GTDB taxonomy): domain Bacteria; phylum Actinomycetota; class Actinomycetes; order Propionibacteriales; family DAIQRJ01; genus CAVRUZ01. The sequence continues at coordinate 897,555 of CAVRUZ010000002.1, forward strand.
GGCGAACGCGTGACCCTTGGCCCCGACCTTCCAGGCCCGGTTGCCGTAGGAGGTGCCGCCCTCCACGCCGGGCAGGCTGTTCGCGATGCGTTCCACGTCGTCCCAGGTCGCCATAGCCCGCAGGGTAGGTGGCGCGAGGATTGGCCGCATCCGGGCCTGCGCGCGACCAAGTGGACGCCGAACATGCGGGGCAAAGGCCCATATAGGGATAAGTGTGGACACATGGTCGCGGATCGCTCGCGCATCGCATGTGCGGTGCGTGACAACCGGGCGTCCAGACCCTGGGCACCGTCGCTGTCCGTGACCGAGCCTGTGGAACTGGAACACGATATGGTCACAACGCGTTGAACTCTGGCCGTTCCGTGTTACGCTCCGTGATCACGGCTGGTGCTCCTACTAGGGGCGGCACTACCACCCGTCACATACATCCATTCGCGGCCGGAACACCGGTCCTGTCGAGAAAGAGCAGACATGGCCTCCGACTACGCGCAACAACTGGGCAGCCGCCTCCGGTCCATCCGCCAGCAGCAGGGACTGTCCCTTCACGGTGTGGAGGAGAAGTCCAACGGCCGCTGGAAGGCCGTCGTCGTCGGCTCCTACGAGCGCGGCGACCGTGCCGTCACGGTCCCCAAGCTGGCCGACCTCGCCGAGTTCTACGGCGTCCCGCTGGCCGAGTTGCTGCCGAGCAGCCGTGGCTCCGCCTCCGCACTGGAGGCTGTGCCCAAGGTGACCATCGACCTCAACAAGCTGGGCGAGCTCGACCAACCGGAGGCTGCCGCCCTCGGCCGCTACGCCGCGTCGATCCAGTCCGTACGCGGTGACTACAACGGCAAGGTCTTGTCGATCCGGAAAGAAGACCTGCGCACCCTGGCGGTCATCTACGACGAGCCGATGGAACAGCTCACCGAGCGCTTCATCGAGTGGGGCGTGCTCAATGTCGACGCCCGCGGTGTCGCGCGCGACGACCGCTAGGCCGCTCGACCTCCGACCACGAGTGGGCGCAATCTGTTGGCTGCGGACGCTGCAGGCAACAGATTGCGCCCACTCAACCGGTCTGAGCTCGGCGATGCGATACCGCGCGCCGTTGCCCGCTAGAGCTGGGTGACGGCCGGCCGGTCTCGATCGACCGACGACAGCACCCCGTTGACGAAGTGCGCCGACGACTCGGTCGACAGGTCACCCGCCAGTCGCACTGCCTCGGAGATCGCGACCGCGTTGGGCACGTCGTCGACATAGAGCAGTTCATACGCGGCCAGACGCAGCAGGTTGCGGTCGATTGTCGGCATCCGGTCCAGCGACCAACCCTGCGCGTAGTCGGCCAGCATCTGGTCGATCTCCTCGATCCGCGCGGCCGTCCCCTCCACGAGCTGAATCGTGTACTCCGCGACGGGTGGATCGCCGGCTGCCATCCGGTCGGACAGCGTCTCCTGCACGCCGCGACCTCGCAGCTCGGCCTCGAACAGGATGTCCAGCGCCCGCTTGCGCGCCTTGGTGCGCGCGGGCGTTCGTTGTGGGGGCATTCGTTGTGGAGGCTCTCGGAGTACGGGTCATCACACCCGGCTCAGGTAGTCGCCGGTGCGCGTGTCGACCTTGACCTTGTCGCCGATGGTGACGAACAGCGGCACCTGGATTTCGGCGCCGGTCTCGAGCGTGGCCGGCTTGGTTCCGGCGGTGCTGCGATCGCCCTGCAGTCCTGGCTCGGTGTAGGAGATCAGGAGCTCGACCGAGGCGGGCAGATCCAGGTACAGCGGCACGTCGTCGTGCATGGCGACGGTGGCGATCTGGTTCTCCAGCAGGAAGTTCTTGGCGTCCCCGACCAGATCAGCCTCGATGGCCAGCTGCTCGTACGACGAGGTGTCCATGAACACGAACCGGTCGCCGTCGTGGTACAGGTACTGCATGTCGCGCCGGTCGACGGTGGCGATGTCGACCCGCACGTCGGCGTTGAACGTCTTGTCCACGGTCTTTCCCGACAGCACGTTCTTGAGCTTGGTGCGCACCACCGCGCCGCCCTTGCCGGGCTTGTGGTGCTGGAACCACTGGACGGCCCACAGCTGGCCGTCGAGGTTGAGCACCATTCCGTTCTTCAGGTCGTTCGTGGTGGGCACGCGCACATCCTTCGTCAATTGTTCGGTTCTGCTGTCTGCCGCCGGTTCGGATCGGACCAAGCGCCGGAGGCAGGTCAGCGCGCGACGATCAGTCGATGCTGACGAGATCCGTGGGCAGTCCGGCGGTGAGGTTCTCGGGTGAACCGGGTCCCGACACCACCACGGTGTCCTCGATCCGGACGCCACCCCGGTCGCGCAGGTAGATGCCAGGCTCGACCGTGACCGGCGTGCGAAGGGTCAGTCTATCGGCAGATATGGCGGACAGAAACGGATCCTCGTGTATCTCGAGCCCGACTCCGTGCCCGAGCCCGTGGGTGAACGCCTCGGCGTACCCGGCGTCGGCGATGATCGAGCGCGCAGCGCTGTCGACGTCGGCGATCGACACCCCGTCGCTGCAGGCAGCCACGCCCGCGGCCTGGGCCTGCTGAACGGCGGAGTGGATCTCCACCTGCCAGCTCGCCGGCTGCCCGGCCACGAACGTCCGCGTGCAGTCGGCGTGGTAGCCGTCGACGGTGGCGCCGAAGTCGATCTTCAGCAGGTCACCCGCGCTCACGGCCCGATCGGTCGGCTGGTGGTGCGGGATCGCCGCGTTCGGCCCGGCCGCGACGATCGTGGGGAAAGCGATGTCCTCGGCCCCGAGTTCGAGCATCCGGTTCTCCAGATCACGCGCGATCTCGCGTTCGGTCCGTCCTACCTGCCGGCCACTGGAGAGCAACGCCTGCAGGGCCGCGGTGCTGAGCGAGCACGCCCGTCGCAGCGATGCCAGCTCCGCTTCGTCCTTGACCACGCGGCTCTTCTCGAGCGTCCTGCCGGCCGGCACCAGTTCGACGCCGCGCAGAGCGGAGGTGAACAGCCCGTACTCGTCGACCGTCAGGACGTGCGTTTCCACGGCCAACGCCCGGCCGCTGAAGGCCGTTCCCACCCTCGCGGCCACTTGTCCGGCCAGCTTCCCGCCGATGTGCCGCGGCAGTCCCGGCGCCTCCTGTGCCGCCCTGACGTCGTACCGCCCGTCGGTGAACAAGACGTCGTCCGCCTCGTCGGCTCCGAGCAGCAGCATGCCGAAGGAGCCGGAGAACCCGCTGAGATAGCGCACGTTCACCCGCCCGCTCACCAGCAGGCCGGCGATCGGGCGGTCCCGATGGGAGTTGGCGCTCAGCTCCGCGAGACCGGACCGGATCCGTGCGCGACGGGACGCGTAGTCGTGCGACACCTCGTCCACGGTTCACCACCTTCGCCGGATCCTCGAGGCGTCTCCCGTGCGCCGCTGATCGCTGTTTGAGGGTAGCCCTGGCCTGGCCCGACTGGCCGAAGCGTCGGTCAGCGGTAGGCCCTGGCCTGCAGCTCGAACAGCTCCGCATAGCGCCCACCGGCCCGGAGCAGCTCGACGTGTGACCCGATCTCCGCGATCCGGCCACCGGCCACCACCACGATCAGGTCGGCCATGCGCACGGTCGAGAACCGGTGCGAGACCAGCACGGTGACCGCGCCGGTGGTCACCGCCAGCTCGCGGGCTGCCGCGCCGTACTGCTGGTAGATCGCCTGCTCCGCCTCGGGGTCGAGAGCGGCGGTCGGCTCGTCCAGCAGCATCAGCAGCGGCCGGCGGCGCATGAACGCACGGGCCAGCGCGAGTCGCTGCCACTGCCCACCGGAGAGACCGACACCGCCGTCGAACCGGGTACCGAGCTGGGTCTCCAGACCCGAAGGCAGACTCTCGATCACCGGATCCGCCTGGCCCGCCGCGACCGCCACCCCGATGCGCGACCGGTCGTCGCGGTTGTCGAGGTCACCCACACCCACCGTGTCGGACGTGAGGAACTCCAGGCTGGCGAAGTCCTGGAAGCCGGCCGAGATGCGCTCGCGCCACCGCTGCGGGTCGATCTCGTCGAGCGGGACACCGTCGATGCGCACCGACCCGTTCGTCGGGTCGTAGAGCCGTGCCAGCAACTTCACCAGCGTCGACTTCCCGGCGCCGTTCTCGCCGACGAACGCCACCGTCGTTCCGGCCGGTAGGTGGAGGTTGACGTCGACAAGCGACAGCGTGGGCTCCTCCTCCGCGGTCTCGCCGGCAGCCTCGGCCGCGGGGTAGGCGAAGTCGACGTGGTCGAACCGGATGCCATCGTGCAGGCGGTCGGGCGGGTCGAGCCGGCTGGTCTCCCAGCGGTTGCCCGCGGAGTACTCACGCAGCCACAGGTACCGGCCGAAGGTCTGCACGGCGTTGAGGATCTCGCCGATGTTGCTGGAGATGCTCGAGGCGGTGGTGGAGACCTGCGGTCCGAGGAGCAGGAGCAGCGAGACGTCGCCGACGGTGTTCTCGCCGGCGCGGGCGCGCTGGTAGATCCACCACAACGCCACCGCGTAGGCGATGCCGTAGCCGACCCAGCCGATCGCGGTGAACCCGGCGTAGCGCCTGGTCACCTCGAGGTACTGCTTCGAGCGGCGGTTGTAGGACTCCCAGGCAACCCGCAGGAGCGACGGGCAGAGTTCGAAGCACCGGACCTCGATCGCCTGGCGTGCCTCCACGAGGACGTCGATCACCTTGCTGCCGAGGCGGCGGTACTTCTCGTGGCCCTTCCACAGTCCGTTGCGCTTGTGCAGGCCGATCGAGTAGACGATCGCCGGCACCAGCGCGAACCCGAGCAGCAGGCACAGCGCCGGCGTGATCGACCACAGCATCCCCACGACCGTGACGGTGCCGGTGACGGCACCGATGGTGGAGAGCATCCGCCAGATGCCGCCGAGTTCCCACGCGTCCCGCTCCACCAGGGCGACCCGGTCGGCCAGCGCCGGGTGCTCGTGGTGCGCGATCGACGGGATCTCGGCGGTGATCCGGATCAGGTCGTCGTGGACGTACCGCGCGACCCGTTCGTCGACGGTGTCGCCGATGGGGCCTGCCAACGTCCCCGCGATCGAGGACAGCAGCAGCGAACCACCGCACAGCAGCACGCCGGGCCATACCGACGTGCCGGTGGTGACTGCGTCGATCGCGAGCTTGACTCCGTAGATGGACAGCGGCATCAGTGCGGCCGAAATGATCGTGGTCACACCGATGACGCAGGTCAGGAACGGCGAGGCGCGGAAAGCCGTGACCATCCACAGCCAGACGGTCCTGAGAACGGTCATGGGGTCACGCCGTTCCCGTGTCCAGCCGCCGCGGCCTCGACGTAGCGGCTCGCCTGCAGGCTGAACATCGTCCGGTACCTGCCGCCGAGAGCCATCAACTCCTCGTGCGGGCCCTGCTCCACGATCCGGCCCTCCTCCAGGACGAAGATGTGCGGCACCGGCCGCACCACCGAGAACCGGTGGGAGATCACCAGCGACGTGATGTGCTGGGCGAGGTCGAGGTAACCCGTGACCAGGTGCGCCTCCGCCTCCACGTCGAGCGCGGCCGCCGGCTCGTCGAGGACGAGAACGCTGGCGCTCACCGCCACCGCCCGCAGTGCGCGGGCGAGGCCGATGCGCTGCCACTCACCGCCGGAGAGGTCGGTGCCGCCCGGGATGGTCTTGTCCAGCGGTGTCGCCCACCCGCTCGGCAGCCGCCCGATCAGGTCGACGATGCCCGCACGCCCCGCGGTGACGTCGAGCGCCGCGCTGTCGGGCCAGGTCTCCCGGGGCTGATCGGACAGGTCGATGCTGCCCGACCACGGGAAGCCGGTCCCGAGTTCGACGTTGTCGCCGGCGGGCAGCGGGAGCCGGACGAAGTCCTGGGTGATCGGGGCGACCCGGCGCTGCCACGCACGACGCTCGTCGACATCGAGGCCGGCGAGGTCGACGCCGTCGACCAGGATCCGCCCGCGCGTGGGGAGGTAGCCCGCGGCCAGCAGCTTCACCAGCGTCGACTTGCCCGCACCGTTCACCCCGACGAGCGCGCACGCCGAGCCGGAGCGGAGTTCGAGGGACAGGCCGTCGAGGATCGGATGATCGGAGCCCGGGTAGGTGAACGAGACCTCGTCGAACACGATCGACGGCGGGATGGCCCGGGAGCGATCGCCGGGCAGCGCCTGGTGCGTCGGCTCGCGCAGGTCGACGCGGGTGTTGGACGCACCCGGGACACCGGCGGTCGGGCCTACCGCCGCCAGCTCGTCCAGCCAGCCGAGGACGGCACTGCCGCGACCCAGCATGCCGAACATCCAGGAGTCGGCCGAGCCGATCGTGAGGATCAACGGCAGGGCGGTCGCCATCGCGGTGAGGCTGAGCCGGCCCTGGTCGGCGATCCAGCCGGTATAGGCGAGGACCGCGGCGGTGACCGCCGTCCGGCCGGCGAGCACGCCGATGTCGGCGACCGCGTGCCGACGGCGTCGGCGCCAGTACGGCAGGTAGGCGGTGGTGAGGTTGTCCCAGTGGCGCTTGCGGAGGAACCCCGCCAGCCCGAAGATGCGGATCTCCTTCGCGGACTTGCCCATCGCCTGTTCGAACGCGTACCAGGCGTGCTTCTGCGGCTCGGTCTGGCCCGACCACAGGTCCATCTCCCGGGAGATCAGTCGCGTGACGAAGACGGCCTCGGCCACCCAGCAGGCGACCATCAGCACGGGTGCCCACCAGTTGAGGGTCAGCCCGAGCGCGATGGAACAGCCGGTGAGGCTGAGGACGGTCGCGATCGCCGGACCCTGGACCTGGCGGCTGCCCATCTTGATCTCCCAGTGGCGGCCGCGCACCTTCTGCACCTTGGTCTGGACCTCGGCATCGTCGACCGTGGCGAGGCCGGGATCGCTCGACAGCGCGTGACCGAGCCGAAGCGAGATGTCGCGGTCGATCAACTCGGCCGTGTTGGTGGAGACCACTTCGGAGAGAAGGCCGATGACGTTCGAGAGCCCCAGGACCACGACTGTCGCCACGAGGATGGCCAGGAAGACATCGTCGGGCCCGCCGTCGAGCACTCCTGGGAGCCGCCCGACCGCCTGACCGACCAGGATGGGAGCGGCAACGGTGAGAGCCGCAGTTATCACCCGGGACACCACGTTCACGCGTACGCCCCACGGGTTCAGCAGGTAGGCGTAGCGGAGCAGCCGCAACACAGGTAGAGCCTCCTCACGGTGAACCTGACGAGCGTATGTGTCACCACCGACAGTCGCGAGGGAGTTTCCGGCGGCCGGCTCGTTCACGACGGAACGCACTCACCTACGGAGTCGGGCCTCTGGATCGCCCGTCTACAACGGAGGATGCGCGAGGCACTCAGCCGACGCGCTCAGGGCCATCCTGCAGACAGGGTCAGGCCGGTCTGGTAGCCGTAGCAATGGCTTCGAGGGCCAATGCGTATCCCTGCTTACCGAAACCTGCGATGACTCCCGTCGCCACAGCCGAGATCACGCTTCGGTGGCGGAACTCCTCGCGCGCGTGCGGGTTGGACAGGTGCACCTCGACGAGAGGTGCGGTCAGCATGGCGCACGCGTCCCGCACGGCGTAGCTGTAGTGGGTGAACGCAGCCGGATTCAGCACGACCGGGACGTGCAGGTCAGCGGCCTCGTGCAGCCAGCCGATGAGCTCGGACTCGCTGTTGGTCTGACGCACCTCGGTCTCGATGTCGAGGGCCGCGCCCGCGTCGACGCAGAAGGCGGCGATGTCGGCGAGCGTGTCGTGACCGTAGACGTCCGGCTCGCGGGTGCCGAGCCGATTGAGGTTGGGGCCGTTGAGGACGAGGACGCGCACATGGCGAGTGTGCCAGTTCAGCGCGGCCGCGGGGCCGACCTCGCCGGGCACGAGCAGGTCGCGACGACCGCGCCGGGGGCGACCTCAGGCCGCGACGGCCGCCCAGGCCTGACGCAGCACGGACTCCTCCGGACCGACGAGCAGAGTGGGTTCGGCGAGTGCCGACAGCACCACGAAGCGCAGGGTCGTGCCGCGGGTCTTCTTGTCCAGCTGCATGCCGACCCGCAGGTCGGCGAAGGCATCCGCCGGGTAGCTGACCGGGAGCCCCAGAGCGCTGAGGGTGGAACGGTGGCGGTCGGCGAGGCCGGCGTCGATCAGCCCGGCCGCACGCCCCAGCGCACCGGCGAACACCAGACCGACCGACACCGCGTGACCGTGCCGCCAACGGAAGTCCTCGCGACGCTCGATGGCGTGTCCGAGCGTGTGCCCGTAGTTGAGTGCCTCGCGTCCGATCTCCCCACCGGCCGAGCCACTCGTCTCCCGCAGGTCGCCGGCGATCACCTCCGCCTTCACCCGGATGCTGCGCTCGACGAACGTGCTGGTCAGCTCGAGGTCGAACGCAGCTGCCCGCCGAGGATCGGCCTCGACGAGGTCGAGGATCGTCGGGTCGGCGACGAACCCGCACTTGACGACCTCCGCCATACCCGAGAGGTAGTCCGGTTGAGGCAGCGTCGCCAACACCGCGAGGTCGCACAGCACGGCAGTGGGTTCGTGGAAGGCGCCGACGAGGTTCTTTCCCTGGTGGGTGTTGATGCCGGTCTTGCCTCCGACAGCGGCATCGACCATGCCCAGCAGTGTTGTCGGCACACTCACGAAACGAACGCCGCGTAGCCAGGTGGCCGCGACGAATCCCGCGAGATCGGTGGTGGCACCACCGCCCAGTCCGACGATCAGGTCGCTGCGGGTGAAGCCTGCCTCTCCTAGCGCGGACCAGGCCCTGTCCAAGGACACCGTGGTCTTTGCCGCCTCGCCGTCCGGGAGACTCAGCAGGCTGATATCCAGGCCAGAACTCTCCAGCTGCCCAGCGATTCCCTTGGCGAGGCCTGCGACCGGTTCCGGGTACAGCAGGGCCACCCGCCGGACCCCTCCCAGGGTGGACACGACACCGACCAGTTCGTCCAGCACACCGTCGCCGATGTGCACGTCGTACGGGCTGCCGGCCGAAACGGGGATCGTGGTCACCGCGCCACCTCGGCCTGGGCGAGTTCGACGGCAATGGACGCGGCGATGTCGTCAACGGTTGCGGTGTCGACCTTCATCGTCAACCAGGCAAGGGCTTCATAGACCGGACGGCGCTCCTCCAGTCGCGCCCGCAACTGCCCGCGCACGTTGCCGAGCAGGAGTGGCCGGGACGTGCCGAGTCCCACCCGACGCACCGCTTCCGCAAGTCCGACGTCGAGGAAGACGACGCGATGTCCGGCCAGCAGGTGGGCGACGGCGGGCTGCATCGGTGCGCCTCCGCCGAGTGCCAGCACGCCGGCATGCTCCGCCAGGGCGACGCGAACGGCCTCGAGTTCGAGTTCGCGGAAGTGCGGTTCACCCGCTGACACGAACAGATCGGCGATCGTCGTGCCGGCGCGCGCCTCGATGTCCTCGTCGGTGTCGCGGAAGCCGACTCCGAGCCGCTGGGCCAGAGCACGACCAACACTCGACTTCCCGGCACCCATCGACCCGATGAGAACCGCGGCTGGCCGCCCGCCAGCCGAACGGTTGGAACTCATCGAATCTCCAGTGCTGCAAGGAAGTTCTCCAGGTTGCGGCGCGTCTCCACGACCGAGTCCCCGCCGAACTTCTCCGCCATCGCATCGGCCAGCACGAGGGCCACCATCGCCTCGGCCACCACACCCGCCGCCGGGACGGCACAGACATCGGAGCGCTGGTGGTGGGCGACCGCCGCCTCGTGGGTGGCGACATCGACCGTGCGCAGCGCCCGCGGAATCGTGGAGATGGGCTTCATGGCAGCGCGGACACGGAGCACCTCGCCGGTGCTCATTCCGCCTTCCACCCCACCGGATCGGCCCGACGTCCTGGTGAGGTGCCCGTCGACATTCACGATCTCGTCCTGGGCCAACGAGCCACGCGTCCGGGCGAGGTCGAAGCCGTCGCCGATCTCCACGCCCTTGATCGCCTGGATACCCATCAGGGCACCGGCGATACGCGAGTCGAGCTTCCGGTCGCCGTGCACGAACGACCCCAGCCCGACCGGCAGGCCGTAGGCGAGCACCTCCACCACGCCGCCAAGCGTGTCGCCCTCCCGGCGGGCAGCGTCGACCTCTTCGGCCATCCGGGCGGCGAGCTGGGGATCGAAGCACCGGGTTGGGTCGTCATCGATCGCGCCGAGATCGTCCGGCGTCGGGACGGCCGCACTGCGCTCGGCCGCGACCGTGCCGAGTTCGACGACATGGCTGAGGATCGACACTCCGGCGACCTGGTGGAGGTAGTTCTTGGCCACCGTGCCGAGCGCGACCCTGGTGGCCGTCTCGCGTGCGCTGGCCCGCTCGAGCACCGGCCGGGCTTCGTCGAAGCCGTACTTCTGCATGCCGGCCAGGTCGGCATGCCCGGGCCGCGGACGGGTGAGCGGTGCGTTGCGGGCCGAGTCGGCGACGCGAGCTGCCGTCTCCTCGTCGAGTGGGTCGGGCGCCATCACCTCTTCCCACTTCGGCCATTCGGTGTTGCCGACCCGGATGGCGACCGGCCCACCGAGCGTCAGGCCATGCCGCACTCCCCCGGTGAGTTCCACCTCGTCCTTCTCGAACTTCATCCGGGCCCCACGGCCGACACCCAGGCGACGGCGGGCGAGTTGCTCCGCGACGTGATCGCTCGTGACCTCCACTCCGGCAGGTACTCCTTCGAGGATGCCCACGAGAGCGCGGCCGTGCGATTCCCCTGCCGTCAACCAACGCATGTCGCCCAGTCTCCCAGATCGCCCTTCGCCGCTTCACTTCTCGCCGCTACCGGGACGGGTGCCAGGTTGGTCCCGGTCGCGACTGTTCTCAGCGTGCTGACAGCGCCGATCCCTCCCACACGAGAGCGAGCCACCAGCCCGCGAGCAGGAACGGTCCGAACGGCAGATGCGCCTTGCGGTCTCGTCGCCGGGTGACGACCAGGACCAACGCGGTCAGCCCACCGAGAGCGATGGCAATGACCAGCAGGAGGATCGCCCCGGCGACGCTCACGGCCGCGGCGGTGGCGGAGAGGACGAAGACCAGCTTCACATCGCCGAACCCGAGGCCTCCTCCGATCAGCGCCAGCACGAGGAACACCACCGACGTTGCGAGGCCGATCCCCAGGGCGACGAGCAGGGTGCGGCCATGACTGGTCGCCAGGCAGCCGGCGGCGAGCGCGACGACCGCGACCCCGCTGGCGACGAGCGTGACCGGGTCGGGCAGCAGGTGCGCCCGCAGGTCGACATAGGCCAGCAGCGGGGCGGCTGCCGCGACCGACAACACCGATGGCACCAGCGGCCAGGGCACCGTCCAGACGAGAGATCCGGCGAGGACCGCGCCACCGAGTCCGGCGACCAGGCGCAACGGCCGCCAGCGCGCCAAGCATCAGGTAGTCGGCGGCGGGAGTGCCGTCGTCCTCGACGGGTGGCGGCATCGCCGCGAGCGCCACCGGCGACAGCAGGCCGGACAGGAGGGCCACGGCCGCCGTCAGGCCGATCCGGAGCCACACCCAGCCCGCACCCAGCTCGTGGGTGTTGGCGAGCCAGTCCGGGACGAGCATGTGCCAAGGATGCCGGACAGCTTCGGAGCACCGGGTCCATCGCCGCACAAGGGCCCCGGCCACTGACGCGCGAGCACCCGGATCCATCGGCACCAGCGTGGCCAGCCTGCGACTCGCAACATTCGGCCAAGCACTCGCACGTATGTTCGAACCGTGTCTACACTGTGCGCCATGACGGTGCAGTTGTCGCTGCTCGACGGGGCCGGCGACGGAGACGGTGACCTGGTCCCCTCGCTCGAGGGGCGGGCCGAGCGCACGGAGCTGACGCGCGGCGCCTGGGTCGACACGTGCGCCGGGTGGCTTCCGGGCACAGCGGATCTCTTCGACGCGTTGGCCGAGCAGGTGCCCTGGCGGGCCGAGAAGCGGCAGATGTACGAGCGGATCGTCGACGTCCCGCGGCTGGTGTCCTTCTACGACGAGGGCGATGCCCTGCCGCACCCCCTGCTCGGACAAGGCGCTCGACCAGCTCAACAGCTACTACGGGCCGATGCTCGGCGAACCGCTCGTGACCGCCGGACTCTGCCTGTATCGCGACGGCCACGACTCGGTCGCCTGGCACGGCGACACGATCGGCCGCGGCCGGCACGCGGACACCGTGGTCGCCATTCTCAGCCTGGGCAGCGAGCGGGCGCTGCTGCTCCGCGAGCGCGGTGGGGGCGCCTCCCGCCGCTTCCGGCTCGGCCCTGGCGACCTGCTGGTGATGGGCGGCAGCTGCCAACGCACCCATGAACACGCGGTTCCCAAGACCGCGACCTCAGTCGGGCCTCGGATCAGCGTGCAGTTCCGACCCCACGGCGTGCGCTGAAGCGGCCGCCGAGGCTCCCTAGCGCGCGGTGCGCTCGGCCAGGGCACGTTTCCCGGCCGCCAGCATGGCCGACACCGGTGCGGGGCTGCGGCCGGTCATGAGTTCGACCTGTCGGGCGGCCTGGTGGACCAGGAGGCTGAGGCCGCCGACGACGACCGCGCCACGGTCGGTGGCCGCCCGGATGAGCGGCGTCGGCCAGGGGTGGTACAGCACGTCGAAGACCACCCGCGCACCAGCAGCCGCCTCGGCATGCTCGTCGAGCGCGCCGGTCGGCGTCGTGGCCACCAGGAGATCGGGTCGGCCGAATGCCTGGGCCGTCAGCTCCCTGATGTCGAGGTGCAGACCGGCCCGTTCCGCGGTCCCGGACAGCGCCGCGCGAGCGCGCTCCACCGAGCGGGCGACGACGGTCACCTGCGCACATCCGAGCGCGGCCACGGCCACGAGCACGGCCTGCGCTGTCCCGCCGGCACCGACGACCACCACGGTCGAACCCGACAAGGACGTCATGCCGGCCTCGGCCAGCGAGGCGACCACCCCGGCGACGTCGGTGTTGTCCGCGTCGTAGTGGCGCGGACCCGCGCCATCGTCGTCCGCCTCATTCCGTGCCACCAGCGTGTTCGCGACTCCGACCTTCGCGGCGAGGGGCGAGACCGCACGGGCCAGCGCGAAGGCTTCGGACTTCAGCGGCATCGTGACCGAGACCCCGTGCGGACGCTCGCGTTCGAGCACGTGACCGAGCGATCCGGGTGGCACCTCGATGGCGTCGTAGGTCCAGTCGAGGCCGAGGGCCGCGTAGGCGGCGCGGTGCAGGTTCGGCGACAGCGAGTGCGCAATCGGCTGCCCGACCACCAGGCAGCGGGTCATCCGGTCAGCACTTGCCCGGGTGTTCCTTGCACCAACCGTTCACGAGCTGTTGCCGCCATCGCTCCCACTGGGTGTCGCTGGCGGTGAAGCGGGTCTCCCCGCTCTCGGGATCGACGGTGACGAAGTACATCCAGCGGCCCGGAGCCGGGTTGGCCGCCGCCTCCAACGCGCTCGCACCGGGATTGGAGATCGGGCCGGGCGGAAGGCCCTTGTGGATGTAGGTGTTGTACTGCGACCGGTTTCTGATCTGTCCTGGCCGCAGCAGAACCGCCGTGTCGCCTGGATACAGGTACTTCAACGTCGAGTCGAACTGCAGCTCCCGGTCGGCGTGCAACCGGTTGAGGACCACGCGGGCAACCTTCGGCATGTCCGCCTCCCGGTTCACCTCCTTCTCGACGATGCTCGCCAGGGTCACGAACTCGGCCGGATCTTTGAGTCCCAGCCGTTGGGCTGCGTCGGTGACGCCGACCTTCTTGGCCTCCTGCACGTAGCGCGCCACCATCATCTTCACGATGCCGGAGGCCGTGGGTTTGGCCGGCACGTCATAGGTGGCGGGGTACAGGTAGCCCTCGATGCCCTTGGCATACGCCGGGAGGCCGATTGCCTGCGTGTCCTTCGCGGCAGCCGCGAAGTCGGCACTCTTCAGTCCGGTCCGCTTGGCCCAGGCCGCGAACACCTGCCTTGCGGTCCAGCCCTCCGGGATCGTGAGCCGATTGATCACCTTGCTACCCGGGTCGAGGAGGGCGGCGAGCGCAGCCGCGCCGGACATCTGCAGCTTGACCTGGTAGACGCCCGGCCGGATCGAGGTCGCGTCGGGCTCCTGCCTGGCTGCCTTGCGGAACGACTCGGGGCTCTTGACGACACCCGCCGCGGTCAGGGTGTCGGCCATGTCGCTGAGCGTCGCGCCCTCGGGGATGGTGACGTTGACGCTGCCCTGCCCGGTGCCCACGTAGTCGTCGGTCTTGAGTTTGCCGCTGAGGTAGTCGGTGCCGCGGGTGAACACCAGGTAGCCGCCGGCGACGATCACCGCCAGCGCGATGAACACCACGACCAGGGCTCGGGCGTTGCGGTGCCGCACGCGGTGCCGCGCACCGAAGCCCAGTTCGCCCAGCTCACCCATCTGTCGGATCCTCCCGGATCCCCCCGTTGAGGCACTTTCCGCCGTCCGGAGCGAGGTCGGGGCCCGGCAGACCACCCGATCGAGCGAACGATCGGGCCAGCGCGCCGGGTCGTGCCGACGGGTCCCCGCTAGAGCGGGATCCCCGGAGGCTCTCCGGTCGCGCGTTCGGCATCAAGCGCAGTTTGCACGATGACGGCCGCTGCAGCAGAGTCGACACGTTGCCGTCCCTTCGCCGCCGACGTCCCATTGGCCCGCATAAACCGCAATGCGGTCACCGTGGACAGTCGTTCGTCCACGAGCCGGACCGGAACGGGCTCGATCAGCTCCTGGAGTCCGGTCGCGAACAATCGAGCCTTGGCCGCTGCCTTCCCTTCCGCTCCCGCCAGAGTGATCGGCAGGCCGACGAGGACTTCCAGCGCCTCATAGTCCTGGACGAGTGCCGCCAGCCCGGTCAGATCGCCTCCGCGCAGCACCTGCAGCGGCACCGCCAACGTCCCGGTCGCATCAGACCGGGCGACACCGACGCGCACGTCACCGACGTCGACCCCGATCCGCACTCCGGTGCGCATGCCGCCCCTCAGCCGGTCCGTCCGGCGATCGCCGCCCGCACGGCCGCGACGGCCTCCGCCAGCTGGTCCGGCCGGGTGCCGCCGCCCTGCGCGACGTCGTCCCGGCCACCGCCTCGCCCGCCGAGCGCCTCGGCAGCGGCACGCACGAGCGTCCCCGCCGAGAGCCCGCGATCGCGCCCGGCGGCGGTCGTCGCGACCACCACGCCCGGCTTCCCACCGGTGTCGGCGAGCGCCACCGCGACGCCTGGGCGGGAGTCGCCCAGCCGGCCGCGGATGTCGAGGGCGGCCTTTCGCAGGTCGGCAGCGCCCGTTCCGACGGGCGCCTCGAACACGGCGAACGCCACCCCGTCGATGTCATCGGCCGACTCGGCCACCCGGCCGGCGGAGGCCAGCACCGCCTGTCCGCGCTGCTGTTCCAGCTGGCGTTCGGCCGTTCGCAGCCTGGTCACCAGCTCCCCGACCCGGTCGTGCAGCTGCTCGGGCTGCACCTTGAGCAGGTCGGTGAGGCCCGCAACCAGGGCACGTTCCCGGCCGAGGAAGTGCAGGGCGTCCATGCCGACGAGGGCTTCCAGCCGACGCACGCCGGCGCCGACCGACGACTCACCGGTGATGGTCAGCGCACCGACCTGCGAAGCGTGCGCGACATGGGTGCCACCGCACAGCTCGCGCGACCAGGCACCGCCGATCTCCACCACCCGGACGTCGGCGTCGTAGGTCTCGCCGAACAGGGCGAGGGCGCCGAGCTCGCGGGCCCGCGGCAGCGGCATCATCTGCGCCGACACCGGCAGGTCATGGCGCACGGCGCCGTTCGCGACGTCCTCGATCTCCGCCCGCAGATCGCTCGACAGTCCGTGCGTCCACGCGAAGTCGAGCCGCAGGTAGCCGGGCTTGTTGTACGACCCGGACTGAAGCGCGGTCGGACCGAGCACCTGGCGCAGAGCCGCGTGCACGATGTGGGTCCCTGAGTGGGCCTGGCAGGCCGAGAGGCGCCACTCGCCGTCGACCTCGGCGCGGACGTCGGTGCCGTCGGTGAGCTCGCCGCTCAGCACCTCCACCGTGTGCACGATGAGGTTCTTGACCGGCTTCTGCACGTCGCGGACGGCCAACTCCACCCCGTCGGCCCGGATCCGCCCCTCGTCGGCGATCTGCCCGCCCGACTCCGCGTAGAACGGGGTACGGGCGAGCACGACCTGGGCGGTCTGCCCGGCGGTGATCGCCGACACCGGCTCGCCGTCGCGGAGGAGCCCGCGGACCTGTGAGTCAGCACCGAGCGTCGAGTACCCGACGAAGTCCGTGGGGCCCTTGGCGGCGAGTTCCCGGTACACCGACAGGTCGGCGTGGGCGTGCTTGCGCGACCGCGCGTCGTCCTTGGCGCGCTGCCGCTGTTCGTCCATCAGCCGTCGGAAGCCGTCGGTGTCGACGGTGAGGCCGGCTTCCGTGGCCATCTCGAGCGTCAGATCGATGGGGAATCCGTACGTGTCGTGCAGCGAGAACGCCCGGTCACCGGAGAGCGTGGCGCCGCCGGACGTCCGGACCTCGGCCACCGCGGTGTCGAAGATCGTCGTTCCTGACCGCAGCGTCTGGCGGAAGGCCTGCTCCTCGGCGTACGCGATGTCGGAGATGCGGTCGTAGGTGCTGGCCAGTTCGGGGTAGCTCGCCTGCATGCAGTCGCGGCTGATCGGCATGAGCACCGGCAGCACCGGGTCCTCGACTCCGAGCAGGCGCATCGAGCGGACCGCGCGCCGGATCAGCCGCCGCACCACGTAGCCACGCGCCTCGTTACCGGGCTTGACCCCGTCGCCGATGAGCATCATCGAACTGCGGACGTGGTCGGCCACCACGCGCAGTCGCACGTCCACCTCGTGCGCGGCAGGATCGTCGGCACCGCCGCCGGCGTAGGTGACGCCGGCCATCTTCGCGGCCGCTTCCAGGACCGGGAACACCTCGTCGATCTCGTACATGTTGTCGACGCCCTGGAGCAGGTAGGCGACGCGTTCGAGGCCCATACCCGTATCGATGTTGCGCTTCGGCAGATCACCGAGGATCGGGTAGTTGTCCTTCGCGCCGCCCTCACCCCGGATGTTCTGCATGAACACCAGGTTCCAGATCTCGAGGAAGCGGTCCTCGTCGACGATCGGACCACCGTCCGGTCCGTACTCAGGTCCCCGGTCGACGTAGATCTCGCTGTTGGGGCCGCACGGGCCGGGGATTCCCATCGACCAGTAGTTGTCGACCATGCCACGGCGTTGGATCCGCTCCGGCGGCACGCCGATGGCCTGCCACAGGGCGTCGGTCTCGTCGTCGTCGAGGTAGACCGTGACCCAGACCAGCTCCGGGTCGATCCCGAACCCGCCGTCGTCCTGCGATCGGGTGATGAGGTCCCAGGCGAGGCGGATGGCCTCGGCCTTGAAGTAGTCGCCGAAGGAGAAGTTGCCGTTCATCTGGAAGAACGTGCCGTGCCGGGTGGTCTTGCCCACCTCTTCGATGTCGCCGGTGCGGACGCACTTCTGCACGCTCACCGCGCGGTCGAAGTCGGGGACGGCGTGGCCGAGGAAGTAGGGGACGAACGGCACCATGCCCGCGCCGACGAACAGCAGGTTGGGGTCGTCGAAGATCAGCGAGGCACTGGGTACCTCGACGTGGTCGTGGTCCTTGAAATGCTGCAGGAATCGCCGGCGGATCTCAGCGGTCTTCATGGTCGGGTCTCCGATGTGGGTGCCTCTGGGCCCGGCTCTGCCGGGCGCGCTCGTGGTTGCCCGGTGTGCCGGGCGTTGGGGGCGACGGACCGGCCACAGCGGCGACGAGTCCGGGCGGTCTCGCTACCCGTCGACTCGGCCTGCTGTGGCCCCGACTGCTCGTGCCGCGACCCGATACCTGGTCACGGGCGGCACACCCCGCATCTGGCTCCCCTTGATCTCCACTGGGCCTTGATCTCCACTGGGCCTCGATCTCCACTCGGCCGGTCACCAAGGCTACCGGAGCGCCGACCGCTCCCGGCTGGATTAGGACGGCGTCCGGCCTGGGCTGTCCTCGCCGTCCTCGCCGCGGATGATGGCGCGCAGCCGTTCCCACCTCGCGCCGGCGTCGCGCTCGGCCCCGATCGGCTTCGGCCGGTAGTAGCGGCGGTCGGCGACGGGCACCGGCGCAAAGTCTTGCCGGGCCACACCGCGCGGGTCGTCGTGCGTGTACGTGTAGCCCTGCCCGTGGCCGATCTTGTTGGCGGCGCCGTAGTGGGCGTCCCGCAATGCCGGTGGGACGCCGCCGATCCGGCCGGCCCGCACGTCCTCGACGGCCTCGGCTGATGGCCGTGGTCACCGCGTTGGACTTGGGCGCCAGCGCCAGGTAGGTCACGGCGTGCGCGAGGTTCAGCGCCGCCTCCGGCAGCCCCACCAGCTGCACGGTCTGGGCGGCCGCTACCGCGAGCGGGAGGGCATGCGGATCGGCCATCCCGACATCCTCACTGGCCAGGATCATCAGCCGGCGGGCGACGAAACGAGGGTCCTCTCCGGCCTCCAGCATCCGCGCCAGGTAGTGCAGGCCGGCGTCGACGTCGCTCCCCCGGATCGACTTGATGAAGGCCGAGATCACGTCGTAGTGCTGGTCACCGTCGCGGTCGTAGCGCACCGCCGCCCGGTCGACGGCCGCTTCGAGCGTGTCGACGTCGATGTCGGTGATCCCACGCGTGGTGGCGGCATCGGCGGCTGCCTCCAGGTAGCTCAGCGCTCGGCGCGCGTCGCCACCGGCCAGCCGGACGAGCGTCGAGAGCGCGTCCGGCTCGAGCGCGTGGCTGTTCCCGAGGCCGCGCGGGTCGGCCACGGCACGGACGACCACCTCGGTGACGTCGTCATCGGTGAGTGGCTCGAGCGTCAGCAACAGCGACCGCGAGAGCAGCGGGGAGATCACCGAGAAGAACGGGTTCTCGGTGGTGGCGGCGACGAGTGTGACCCAGCGGTTCTCGACGCCCGGCAGCAACGCATCCTGCTGCGCCTTGGTGAACCGGTGCACCTCGTCGACGAACAGCACCGTCTCGGTCCCGCTCCGGCCGAGTTCCTTGCGGGCGTCCTCGAGGACCGCTCGCACCTCCTTCACGCCCGCCGATGTGGCCGACACCTCCACGAACCGGCGCTGGGTGGAGTGGCTGAGGATGCCGGCGATGGTCGTCTTGCCCGAGCCGGGCGGGCCCCACAGCAGCACCGACATCGCCCGGTCGGACTCCACCAGTTGGCGAAGCGGCGAGCCCTCGGCTCGAAGCTGCTGCTGCCCGACGAGCTCGTCGAGGCTGACCGGACGCATCCGCACCGCCAGCGGCGTGGAGGAGTGACCCGTTGCGGCGAGGCTGCCCGCACTCGACGGTGGCGGCGGGCGTGAGCCGGCCGGATGGACGGGCTTGCTACCGCCGGGTGCATCGAACAGGGCGGGATCGCCGGACTCGTCGGTGTCGGCGCTCATGCTCGTGAGCGTAGGTGACAGACGCGGCCGGACCGGGCTTCGTTCTCCATCTGCGGTGCGCCTGCAGGACGTTCCCTAGGGCAGCGGACGGGATTCTTCCTCGGCCTCTTCGGCCAGCATCTCGGTCCGGTGTTCCTCCCGGGCCTGCGCTACCGCTTCGACGAGCGTGGCGTCGTCGACGGCGTCGACCACCAACTGTTGTGCCAGCTGGGCGTCGCGGGCCGTCGGCGGTGCCGCGAAGTGGCAGGCAGTCGAAAGCCCGTTGCCGATCTGAACCAGCGGAGGCTCGGTGGTGGCGCAGATGTCCTGCGCCTTCCAGCAGCGGGTGCGGAAATGACACCCCGAGGGTGGGTCGATCGGGCTGGGCACGTCGCCGACCAGTCGGATCCGGTCGCGGCGCTCACCGGTCACAGCCTGGCCGACATCGGGAACGGCCGAGAGCAACGCCTGCGTGTAGGGGTGGTGCGGCTCGGTGTAGAGCTTCTCCCGCGGCCCCTTCTCGACGATCTTGCCGAGATACATCACGGCGATCTCGGGGCAGAAGTGCCGGACGACCGCCAGGTCGTGGGCGATGAACAGGAAGGCGATGTTGAACTCGGTCTTGAGGTCCGACAGCAGGTTCATCACCTGAGCCTGGATCGAGACATCCAGAGCCGAGACCGGCTCGTCGGCGACGATGAGCTTCGGGCGGAGCGCCAGGGCACGCGCGATGCCGATGCGCTGACGTTGGCCACCGGAGAACTCGTTCGGGTACCTGTTGTAGTGCTCCGGGTTGAGGCCCACCACCTCGAGCAGTTCCTGAACGCGCTTCAGCACCTGCCGGTCCGGGACGATCTTGTGGATGCGAAGCGGCGTTCCGATGATCGTGCCGACCGTGTGCCGGGGGTTCAGCGACGAGTACGGGTCCTGGAAGATGATCTGGACGTCGCGCCGGAACGGCAGCAGCTCGCGGTCCTTCAGCGTGGCGATGTCTCGGCCGGCCAGCTTGATTCGACCAGAGGTCGGCGCCTGCAGCCGCGTGACCACTCGCCCGGTGGTCGACTTCCCGCAGCCGGACTCGCCGACGAGCCCCATCGCCTCGCCCTCATGGATGGTGAAGGAGATGTCGTCGATGGCCTGCACCTGGGCGACCGTCCGCGGGATGATCCCGCCGGAGCGCACGGGGAAGTGCTTGACGAGGTTCTCGACTTCCAGCAGGGCGGCGCCCTTCGGGGCAGACGCCTCGACGAACGGACGGCCGCTGTTCCGTGCCGGTCATCGGCCCAGCCCTTGGTGCGTCGTGCCACCGGCATAGGCGGCGTCCTCGTCGGCAAAGATCTGCTCCGGGTGCTCCAGGTGGCATCGGGTGAGGCTGGTGGGCCGGCCCCGCGGCGCGAGCAGTTCCGGCACCTCCGTGATGCACCGGTCGTCCGGCACCCGCTCCTTGTACGGGCAGCGTGGGTGGAACGCGCAGCCGGACGGCAGTGCGACGAGGCTCGGCGGGTTGCCCGTGATCGACTTCAGCTTGACGTCTGCCGCACTCTCGAGGTCGGGCACGCTCGACAGCAGACCCCAGGTGTAGGGGTGGTCCGGGTGCACGAGCACGTGACTTGCTCGTCCGTACTCCACGCACTTGCCCGCATACATCACCAGTACGTCGTCGGCCATCTCCGCCACCACGCCGAGGTCGTGGGTGATGAGGATGATCGCCGATCCGAACTCGGCCTGCAGACCCTGAAGCAGGTCAAGGATCTGTGCCTGCACGGTGACGTCGAGGGCAGTCGTCGGCTCGTCGGCGATCAGCAGCCGTGGCCCGTTGATCAGCCCCATGGCGATCATCGCCCGCTGCCGCATACCCCCGGAGTACTGGTGTGGGTAGTCGTCGACACGCCTTGCGGGGTTGGGGATGCCGACCAGCCCGAGGAGGTCGATGGCGCGCTGCTTGGCTGCCTTCTTGCTCTCGTTCGGATGGTGCGCCCTGTAGGCCTCGGCGATCTGGTCGCCGATGCGGAAGAACGGGTGCAGGCTCGACAGCGGGTCCTGGAAGATCATCGCGGCTGCATTGCCGCGGACCCTGCGCATCTCACCCTCGCTCGCTCCGACGAGTTCCTTCCCGTCGAGCTTGATGCTGCCGGTGATCCTGGTGTTCTTGCGGTCGTGCAGACCCATGATGGCCATGCTCGACACGCTCTTGCCCGAGCCGGACTCCCCGACGATGCCGAGGGTCTGGCCCATCTTGACGGAGTAGGACAGGCCGCTGACGGCTCTCACCACGCCGTCCGGGGTCGGAAAGCTGACCTGGAGGTCGTCGACCACCAGGTAGGTGTCGGGATCGTCGTCCCCGATCAACGCCGGGTCGCTCGCCGCAGCAGCAGTCATCTCAGGCTCCAGCTCCCAACCGGACTCGTGGATCCAGAACGCTGTAGATGATGTCGACCACCAGGTTGAAGAACACGAGCAGGATGGACGAGAAGATCACGACGCCCATGATCACGGGAAGGTCACCGAGCTGGAACGACTGGAGGCCGAGCAACCCCAGCCCCTGCACGTTGAAGATGCGCTCGGTGAAGATCGTGCCCGTGAGCAGGCCCGCCAGGTCGAGTCCGAGGATCGTGACCACCGACGTGAGGGCCGCCCGCAGGGCGTGCTTGAGGTAGACCCGGCGCATCGACAGACCCTTGGCCCTCGCGGTTCGCACGAAGTCTTCGGTAATCGTCTCCACCATCGCCGTGCGCGTGTACCGCGCGTACGCGGTGGCGTACGTCACGCCGAGGACCAGCCAGGGCAGCAATAGCCCGGCAAACCACGCCGCCGGGTTCTCGGTGATCGGGGTGTATCCGGGCGTGGGAAAGATCGGAAACTGCAAGGTGAAGGTCAGATACGCCAGCAGCGCGATGAGGTAGTAGGGGAATGCGGTCACCACGAGGGTCGAGGCCATCAAACCGCGGTCGAGGGCGGTGCCTCGCCTGATCGACGCCATGATCCCGAACGAGCAGCCGACCGTCACGAAGATCACCGCTGCGCCGAGCGCCACCGAGACGGTCACCGCCATGCTGTCGACCATCAGTTGGGTGACCGGCTGGTCGTTGATGAACGACCAGCCGAAGCATGGCGCTGGGCACTCCTTGGTGATGCCGCCCGACTGGATGTCCCGGCCGAAGAAGATGCCCTTGTAGAACTGGGCCATCTGCACCGCGATCGGGTCGTTCAGATGGAGGCTGCTCTCGATGGCGGCGAGCCGGTCCGGCGTGCAGTTGCGGTCGCCACAGATGGCCCGTGCTGGGTCGGCAGGTCCGGCATAGAACAGGATGAAGGTCAGGACAGAGACGGCCGCGATGACGGTGAACCCGGCGATGACGCGCCGCACGATGAAAGCGAACACGCGCTCACTCCTGTCCTACGGCCGCCGGCCCGCTGAAGAGATGTCGCGTCGCGGCGACGATGCATCCCCCATCGGTCTATCCGCAGTATGGCGGGTGGGCGATTCGATCATCACCCACCCGCCACTGCGTTATTGCGTCATCTGCAGCGCCGCCGAACCAGAGGCGACACTTCTACTGCCTACGGCTTCACGTACAGCTTGGTGAAGTCCGGTCCACCGGCGTAGATGTCCATGATCGCTCCGCCGACCTTCGAACCGTGCAGGTAGGCGTTCTTGCTGTAGTCGATCGGAACGATCGGCAGGTAGTCGGTGCTGATCATCTTGTCGAGCGCAGCCCACTCCTTGGGCTGCTGGTCGGCCGGAAGTGCGGAGATCCGGTCGATCTCGTCATTGACCTTCGGCTCGTTGAAGAACGACTTGTTCGGCGCCGCGTTCGGTGCCTGCTGCGATCAGCCGCCCGTCCAGGATGGCCGGGAACACCGTGCCACCTGACGGCCAGTCGAGGCACCAACCGCCACCGCGGATGTTGATGTCGGCCTTCGGGTCGTCGGTGATGTCCCGCGTCTTCTCCGGTGCCACCGCCGACAGCGTGTACTTGAATCCGGCGTCTTCCATGGCCTTCTTCACCACGGCCGCCGCGTTGCCCGCGATCGGGTCGTCGTTGCGCACGATCGCCTTGATCTCGAAGCCGAGGGCGTCGGCCTCGGTGAGCAGCTTCTTCGCCGCGGCCGGGTCGCCCTGGCCCTTGCCACCCGTTCCGGACACGTCGTAGTTCTCCCAGCCGGGAGTCACCGGCGGCTGGATGGTGGTCCCCGGCTCGTAGGTGAGCGACGTCTCCTGCAGCGCCTTGTGCCGCAGGTCGAACGGGTAGGCCTTGTAGTAGGCCTCACGCACCTTCTTGTCCTTCCACACGCGCATGTCCATGTACGACATGGTCACGCAGGTGCCGCCACCGGTGACCAGACGCTCCTCCGGTTCCTTGCCGCGGATGTCCGGCATGAGCGATGCGTCGACCGGGTCATAGGTGATCGACATCTTGTCCTGACCCTGGTCGGCGACCATGCGCTTCTGCACGGTCAGCGGGTCGAGGCCGAAGTCGAAGTCGTACTGGTCGGCGTACTGGTGCCGGGCCGGGTCAGAGGCCGGGTCCCACTGGTCGTTCTTCACCAGCGTCAGGCTCTTGCCCAACTGGTACTTCTCGAACTTGTACGGCCCGCTGGCAACGGGGTGGAGCCCGTAGTTGCTCTTGGTGTCCTTGGCCTCGGGGATGGGTGACATCACCGGGAACGTCAGGTAGTAGGGCAGGTCGCCGAACGGCTTGGCCAGCTTGATGATCAGCGTGTTGTCGTCCGGTGTCTCGACCCCGGTGTAGGGGGTCTTGTCCTTGTACGGGCCCTTGTACGTGTCGCCGTCCAGGAAGTAGGACAGCTGGTACGTCGGTCCGCCGGGCAGCTCCTCCAGGGCGAACGACCGGGAGATGGCGTAGGCGAAGTCCTGGGCCTTGATCGTCGACCCGTCCTCGTACTTCATGCCCTCCTTGAGCTTGAAGGTCCAGGTCAGCTTGTCCTCGCTCACCTCGACCGAGGTTGGTCGCCAGGTCGGGCATCAGGTGGTACTTGCCGTCGTCCTGGATCGCGAGCTGGGTCAGGCCGCGAATCGTGAGTCTGGAAACGGCGAGAACGTCGATGTAGTACGCCTGGGTCGGGTCGAACTTCGTGGGCACGACCGACGTGATCACGTTGATCGTGCCGCCCTTGACGGCCCCCTCGACGTCAGGGGCCGGACCCTGGAGCTCCTTGTCCAGGATGACGGCGAACTTGTCGGTGCTGGCGCTGGTGGTTGCCTGTGGTGCCGCATTGTCGCTCTGCGGCGTAGGTGCGCCACACGCGGCGACGCCCAGGGCAAGCACCGCGGCAGCTGCCGCGAAGGCTTTCTTACGCATGAATCTGTCTCCAACCTAATCGATTGACCGGCGGCCTTTTCACCGACGGGTCTTGGGATCGAATGCATCCCTGATGGCGTCGCCCAACAGGTTCAGGGCTAGAACCAAGAACAGGATCCCCAGTGCGGGGAGCCAGAAGTAGACCGGGAATGTCTGGTAGTACGGCGTGGCGGCTTGAATCGTCTGGCCCCACGACGGCATCGGCGGGATCAGGCCGATGCCGAGATAGGAGAAGCCGGCCTCCGCCGAGACGAAACTCGGCATGGCCAGCGACATGAACACGATGATCTGGCCGGTGACGTTGGGAAACAGCTCGCGCAGGATGATCCGCCGGGTGGGAACTCCGATCGCCCGCGCGGCAAGCACGAACTCCCGTTCGCGCAGGCTGAGGACCTGGGCACGGATCAGCCGGGCGAGCCCGGTCCAGCCGAAGATGCCGAAGATCGCGATGAGCGTCCACAGCCGGACCTGGGACACCACCTCCGAGTCCGCGCGGGAAGTGGGTCTCGATGATCGGTGTGATCGCGATGACGAGGAGCAGCAGGGGAAGGGACAGGAAGAAGTCGATGATCCAGGTGGACACCCGGTCGACCCAACCGCCGACCAACGCCGACGTGATGCCGATCAGGGTTCCGAGAATGGTCGAGATCACGGTTGCGCTGAAGGCGATGAGCAACGACGGACGCGCGCCGTAGAGCCAGCGGGCCAGCAGGTCGCGACCCACGCCCGGCTCGACCCCGAATGGATGCTCGGGCGTCATGCCGATGGTCGGGAAGGTGTCTTCGCCGACGAGTTCGAAATGGAAGGTGTACGGGTCGACGCCCACGGCCTTGCAGATCACCGGGGCCAGCAGGGCAAGCACGATGAACAGCACCACGACGGCCGCGCAGATGATCGCGATGACGTCCTTGCGCAGCCGGTCGAAAGCGATGCGCAACGGGGACTTGCTCTTCACGCCGTCCGTGAGTGCGACCGTCTCCTGTGCGGAGTCGGCCTGCGCGAGCATCTCCGGGCTAGCCATGCGTGCTGGTGGGCCTTCCAGGTAAGCCGCGGCCCTGCGGGCCGCCCGTCCGGGTGGGACATTAGTTGACCAAGTTGAGGCTCGTGCTCGAAACAGGTCACGATTCGAACACGCTTGACCGCAGATCCTCCTGTGCCACACCGCTTCGACCACCGCAGGATTTCACGAATCCTGTAACGATCTGGTTTCCGGCGGAGCGCAAGTTACCGGTCGATTGATCAGCTTCCCATGCGCTCTCCGCTACCGGCCATCACCGTTACCGATCGGTGACCTCACTGCGGCCGTTACGACACTCCGCGATCCGCAGGGGGATGGGCGCGCGAGAGTCACGGCCGGCCGGAGATCACGACGGCAGCGATCGCCTGGGGGCCACTGGCGCCGCTACGCCTCTCCTGCGTCCACGCCCGCCTCTTTGCGCTGCTGCGCGGTGATCGGCGCCGGTGCGCCGGTCAACGGATCCTGTCCGCCGCCGGACTTGGGGAAGGCGATCACGTCGCGAATCGACTCCGCACCGGCCAAGAGCGCGACGATCCGGTCCCAGCCGAAGGCGATGCCGCCGTGCGGCGGGGCACCGAACGCGAAGGCCTCCAGCAGGAAGCCGAACTTCTCCGCGGCGGCCTGCGCGTCGATGCCCATCACCGCGAACACGCGCTCCTGCACGTCGCGGCGGTGGATCCGGATGCTGCCGCCGCCGATCTCGTTGCCGTTGCAGACGATGTCGTAGGCATGCGCCAGGGCGGAGCCGGGATCAGTGTCGAGCAGTTCTTCGCTCTCCGGCTTCGGCGACGTGAACGCGTGGTGCACGGCGGTCCAGGCTCCGCCACCCACGGCCACGTCACCGGCGGCGCGGGCATCGGCGGCCGGTTCGAACAGAGGTGCGTCGACCACCCAGACGAACGACCAGGCGGACTCGTCGATGAGACCGCCGCGGCGGGCGATCTCGATCCGGGCCGCACCGAGGAGGGCACGCGACGGCTTGGCCGCGCCGGCCGCGAAGAAGATGCAGTCGCCCGGCCCGGCACCCACATGCGCCGCGAGGCCGCCCGCCTCGGCCTCCGACAGGTTCTTGGCGACCGGGCCGCTCAGTTCACCGTCGTCCCCGACGATGACGTAGGCGAGTCCGCGTGCCCCGCGCTGGCGCGCCCAGTCCTGCCAACCGTCGAAGGTGCGGCGCGGCTGCGAACCACCTCCCGGCATCACGACGGCGCCCACGTAGTCGGCCTGGAACACCCGGAAGGGTGTCTCCGCGAAGTACGCGGTGCAGTCGGTCAGCTCCACGCCGAACCGCAGGTCGGGCTTGTCACTTCCGAATCGCGCCATCGCATCGGCGTAGGTCATCCGCGGAATCGGCTTGGACAGTTCGTGTCCGACGAGCGCCCACAGGCTGGTGAGCACGCGCTCCGCGACGTCGACCACGTCGTCGGTGTCGACGAAGCTCATTTCGAGGTCGAGCTGGGTGAACTCGGGCTGCCGGTCGGCCCGGAAGTCCTCGTCGCGATAGCAGCGTGCGATCTGGTAGTAGCGCTCGAGCCCGGCCACCATCAGCAGCTGCTTGAACAGCTGCGGACTCTGCGGCAGCGCGTACCAGCTGCCGGGCGACAGGCGAGCCGGGACAAGGAAGTCGCGGGCGCCCTCCGGTGTCGAGCGCGTCAGGGTTGGCGTCTCCACCTCGACGAAGCCGAGACCGGCGAGGGTTTCGCGGGCGGCCCGGTTCACCTCGCTGCGCAGCCGGAGCGCCGCGCCCGGTGTCCCATCACCGGGTCGGCGGAGATCGAGATAGCGGTAGCGCAGCCGGGTCTCCTCGCCGACGCTGCGCTCGTCCAGCTGGAACGGCAACGGCGCCGCCGGGTTCAAGACGGTCAGCTGCTCGGCGACGACCTCGACGTCCCCCGTGGCGAGCTCGGGGTTGGCGTTCCCCTCCGGCCGGAGCCGAACGGCGCCACCCACCTGAATGCAGTACTCGTTGCGCAGCTCGTGCGCGCCGGAGGACTCGAGCAGCTCGTCGCGGACCACCACCTGGACCACGCCGCTGGCGTCACGGACATCGAGGAAGGCGACACCGCCGTGATCGCGCCGCCGGCCGACCCAGCCGGCCAGCGTGACGGTGCTACCGGCGTCGCCCGCCCGCAGTAGGCCGGCGTCGTGGGTGCGCAACAAGGAGGTGCTCCTTCGCTGTCGGACTGCTCTGGGCTTGCCGAGTCGTCGCTCTCGCGTGGCGACTACGGGGTTCGAGGCTCCGCCGGTCCCGGGCCCGGGACCAGGATTGGCACGAGGTCGGCGTCGGGCGGACGCCAGTCGGCCGGGCCGGCGTCGACCTGATCGCCCGAGCGGATGTCCTTCACCTGGTCCCCGCCGGCAGAACCGGCTCCGGGGAACCAGACGAACGGAATCCCTCGGCGGTCGGCGTAGCGGATCTGCCGCCCGAACTTGTCAGCACTCGGGGAGACTTCCGCTGCGATCCCCCGCGCCCGAAGCTTCGACGCCACCACGAGCGCGTCCGCCCGCGCCACCTCGTCGGCCACCGCGACGAGAACGCACGTGGGTGTCGGCCGCGAGATGCCGACCAGGCCCTCGGCCAGCAGCTTGGCCACCAGACGGGTGACACCCACCGAGAGCCCGATCCCCGGGTAGCTGGTCCGGCCGTCACTCGCCAGCCGGTCGTACCTCCCGCCCGAACCCACGGCGGGATAGTCGGGGTAGTCCGACAACAGGATCTCGTAGACGGTGCCGGTGTAGTAGTCCAGGCCGCGCGCGATCCGCAGATCCGCGATCAGGGTTCCGGGCCGCGAACGGGCACAGGTGGTGACCACGGCGGCCAGCTCGGCGAGTCCCTCTTCGAGAGTGTCGTTGGTCACGCCGAGCGACCGCACCGCGTCGACGAAGGATGCGTCTGCCGTTCGGATCTCTGCCAGCGCGAGGCAGGCGTCCGCCTGTTCCGGAGTGGCGCCGAAGTCGAGCAGGCGGGTGCGAACGCCGTCGGGACCGATCTTGTCGAGCTTGTCGACGATGCGCAGGACGCCCACGGTGTCGGTCAGGCCAAGCCCTGCGTAGAAGCCCTCCGCGATCTTGCGGTTGCTGGTGTGGATCGCGTACGGCGGCATCGGCAGCTCAGCGAGGGCGTCCATCACCACGAGTGGGAGCTCGGACTCGTAGTGGAGTGGCAGTTCGCCGGCCGCGACGACGTCGATGTCGGCCTGGCTGAACTCGCGGAACCTGCCGTCCTGCGGCCTCTCACCGCGCCACGCCCGCTGGATCTGATAACGCCGGAACGGGAAGGTCAGTTTCCCGGCGTTCTCGAGCACGTAACGGGCGAACGGAACCGTCAGGTCGAAGTGCAGGCCCAGTCGAGCCTCGTCGTCGACTTCTGCGGCTCCGAGGCGGGACAGCGCGTAGATCTCCTTGTCGGCGTCCTCGCCCTGGTCGGACAGCCGTTCGATGGGTTCGACCGCCCGGGTCTCCACCGACGAGAACCCGTGCAGTTCGAAGGTCGTGCGCAACGCGTCGATCACCTTCAGTTCCACCAGCCGGTCGCCCGGAAGGAACTCCGGGAACCCGCTCAATGGCGCGATCTTGCGCGTGCTCACGAACCCTCCTCTGATCGGCGACGCCGGGACGTCCGGGGACTTCGGTGTTCCCGGGGCGGCAGACCGCTCATTCTGTCGCAAGCCGCCCGGGTGCCAGGTCGACCAGCCAGGGGTTGGTCGCGCGTTCGGTGCCGATCGTGGTCTCGGCTCCGTGACCTGGCAGCACGATCGCGTCGTCCGGCAGCGGGAGGACCTTGTCGGACAGACTCCGCTCCATCGCGGCGGGATCGCCACCCGGGAGGTCGGTGCGCCCGATCGAGGCCGCGAACAACGTGTCGCCCGTGACCACCAGGCGCGGGACCGAGTCAGCGTTGCGATGTCGAACATGACCGATCCTGGCGTGTGTCCGGGAGTGTGCACCACGGTGAAGTGCCAGCCCGGCCAGGTCGAGACGGGCGCCGTCCACGAGGTCCTCGACGCGCTCCGGTTCGGTGAAATCGGTACGCATCTGGGCTAGGGCGGCAGCCACCTCCGGTGCGAGCCCGGACGCCGGGTCGGTGAGCTGACCACGGTCAGCCGGGTGGATCCAGGCGGCTATCCCGGCGTCTGCGCAGAGGGGCACGACCGACCAGGTGTGGTCCACGTGGCCGTGCGTCAGCAAGATCGCCACCGGCCGCAGCCGGTGCGCACGCATCCACGCGCGGACCTCGGTCGCCACCTCGTAACCCGGATCGACCACGACGCAGTCGGCACCGGCCGCCGTCGCGAGCACGTGGCAGTTGGTCCCCCAGAGTTGCGCTGGGACGGTGTGGCGGAGCACCGCGGAACGCTATCCCGGCCGTCACGCAAACGACGCGGTCGTCCCGCCGCCGTCCCTCTAGACTGCCGCCGACCTGCACTTTCGACGCACGGCTGCGGCCGGGTGATGAGTCGGGCCGGCACGACCGACCATGGACGAACCCGGGAGGCGCAGCCGCCGGGCTGGAAGGAGATCGACTCGTTCGATGGCCTCCAGCAACCAGCGACGGCGACAGGTCGCGCGCGCGAAGTACGAGCGGCAGCAGCTTCGCCGTTCGACCCGCGAGCAGCGTCGGCGGCGGCGACGTCGAGCGGCGCTCGTGGTCGCCATCGTCGTGGTGCTGGGCCTGATCGTTCTCGGCGTCTACTTGCTCTTCTTCGCCGACGCCGCGACGACTCCGACGGCAGCGCACGCGACCTTCACGGGGCGGGCACCGACGCCCTCCCCCGACCCTGGGAGCATCTGGTGAGCAACCCAGCCGACATCAGCCCACGCCCGGCCGAGGCGTCGGATCAGCGGACCGTCGACGCCGAAGATCCGGCTGCAGCGGTGCCCGCCGAGAGCTCCGCTGCCGTGGCGGTCGAGTCCGGGGAGGCGTCAGCGGCCGAGACCGGCGAGGCCGGGGCAGAGACCGCCGAGCGCCAGCCCATCCGGCCCGAGTCCCTCCAGTCCGAGCCCATCGAGCCGTCGGCCGCCGAATCCGAGCCCACCGCGGCAGAGGAGACGTCGCCGGCTGCAGCCGAGGCGGTCGGGGCGGGCGAACGGACCGAATCGGCGGCACGTACCGAGACAGCTGCTGCGCCGTCACCCGCTGCGATCCCGTCGCCGGCCGACCTCGCCCGGGTACCGCACCGTCGACCGTCGACGCCGAAGGCTGCCGCGGTTTCGCCAGTGGCCGCCGCTCCGATCGAGGACAGCGAGCTCGCCCGCGCGTCGCGCGCGTTCGGCCGGGTGGACGACCAGGGCCGGGTCTTCGTCGTCGACGATGGCACCGAGCGCGAACTCGGGGTGTGGCAGGCCGGCGAGGCCACCGCCGGGCTGGACTTCTACGTACAGCGCCATCTCGCACTGTGCGCCGAGCTTGACCTCGTGGAGCAACGCCTCCGCAGCCGGAAGCTGGCACCCGGCGAAGCCCTGGCCACTCTCACCCGGCACGAGCAGCAGGTCGAAGCCGCGCCAGGAGTCGGCGACCTGCCGGCGCTGCGGGCACGGACGGCGGCCCTGCGCGAGCTGGCCGACGAGATCCGCGCCCAGCGTGCGGCCGAGAAGGCGGCGGCGACCGAGCAGGCGAGGACCGCGAAGGAGGCGGTGGTCGCCGAGGCGGAGAAACTCGGCGGTTCCAACGACTGGCGCGGCGGGGTGGCGCGGTTCCGGACGTTGCTCGCGCAGTGGAAGGAGCTCCCCCGTCTCGACCGTGCGAGCGACGATGCCCTGTGGCACCGGTTCTCCGCGGCCCGGACGTCGTACACCCGCCGGCGCAAGGTCCACTTCGGCGAGCTGACCAGCAAGCGCGACGAGGCGAAGAGCACCAAGGAGAACCTGCTCACCGAAGCCGAGGGGCTCGCCGACTCCACCGACTGGGCCGAGACCGGCAAGCGCATGCGCACGCTGATGGACCAGTGGAAGGCCGCCGGCGGCGCTGCCCGCGACGTCGACGAACAGCTCTGGCAGCGTTTCCGCACTGCCCAGGACGCGTTCTTCGCCGCCAGAACGGCGCACTTCGCCGAGCAGGACGCGGAGTTCGCCGTCAACGCCAAGGCGAAGGAAGCCCTGCTCGTCGAGGCGGAGGCGCTGCTCCCGGTTCGTGACGTGGCCAAGGCCAAGGGTGCCCTCCGCTCGATCCAGGACCGCTGGAACGAGGTCGGCAAGGTGCCGCGCGACTCGATGCGCGGGCTGGAGCAGCGGATGCGCGCGGTCGAGCAGGCAGTCGGCAACGCCGAGACGGAACGCTGGCAGCGCAGCAACCCGGAGATGAGGGCGAGGGCCGAGTCGACCGTGCAGATGCTGCGGGAGTCGGTGTCGGCCCTCGAACGGCAGCTCGCAGCGGCGCAGGCGGCGGACGACAGCCGCAAGGTGGCGGCCGCGGAGGAGTCACTCGCGGCCCGGCGGAGCTGGCTCGTCGAGGCCGAACGCGCGTTGGCGGACTACTCCGACTGACACGAGCCGGTTGAGAGGGCGCAATCTGTTCGCTGGAGCGCGCGCAGGCAACAGATTGCGCCCACTCGACGGGTCTGGGTGACCTCGACTCAGCCGGCGGTGACCCGCTGGACGTCGTAGACGCCGCCGACGTGGCGGACCGCTGCCTGGACGTGGCCGAGGTGGGTCATGTCGGCCATCTCGATCGTGAACCGGATGCGGGCGGTGCGGTCGCGGGAGGTGGTGAGCGACATCGCGGTGATGTCGACGTGCTGGTCGCTCAGCGCCCGCGAGATGTCGCTGAGCAGGCCTGACCGGTCGAGCGCCTCGACCTGCATGTTGACGAGGAAGACCCGCCCGCCGGCGATGTTCCAGTCGACCTCGACGATTCGGTCGCCGGAGCGCTTGAGCGCTTCGGCGTTGGTACAGGAACTGCGGTGCACGGACACGCCGGATCCCCTGGTGACGAAGCCGAGCACGTCGTCGCCCGGCACCGGCGTACAACACTTCGCCAGCTTCACCCAGATGTCTTCCATGCCGTGCACGCTGACGCCGGAGGTCGAATGCGTGCGACGCCGGGCGGCTCGTGGGTCCCTCTCCTCGGACGTGTCCTCGTCGGGCAGGCCCGTGGACGACCCGAAGTCGGAGCTGAGCCGGCGGACGACTGCGTCCGGCGTCAGGTTGCCCTCGCCGACGGCGGCATACAACGACGAGACGTCGGCGTAGTGCAGGTCGCGCGCGACGACCGTCATCGACTCATGGGTCATCATGCGCCGCAACGGAAGCGCGGACTTCCTGATCAGCTTCGCGATCTGGTCCTTGCCGCGGTCGATGTTCTCGTCACGACGTTCCCGGGTGAAGTGCTGCCGGATCTTGGTGCGGGCGCGCGGTGACTTGACGAAGCCCAGCCAGTCGCGGCTGGGGCCGGCGTTCGCCGCCTTGGTGGTGAAGATCTCGACCACGTCGCCGTTGGACAGCGGGGATTCCAGTGCCACCAGGCGGTTGTTGACCCTGGCGCCGACAGTGCGGTGCCCCACTTCGGTGTGCACGTGGTAGGCGAAGTCGACGGGTGTGCTGCCTGCGGGCAGCACGATGACCTGACCCTTGGGCGTGAAGACGTAGACCTCGAGTGTGTTGATCTCGAACCGGAGCGACTCGAGGAACTCCGCCGGGTCGCCGGTCTCCGCCTGCCAGTCGGCGAGCTGGCGGACCCAACCGATGTCGGTCGGTGACTCGTCCGGCCGCTCACCGCGGCCCTGGTCCTTGTACTTCCAGTGGGCTGCGACGCCGTACTCGGCCTTGTTGTGCATCTCGTACGAGCGGATCTGCATCTCGACCGGCTTGCCGCCGGGACCGATGACGGTGGTGTGCAGAGACTGGTAGAGGTTGAACTTCGGCGTGGCGATGTAGTCCTTGAAGCGTCCCGGGATCGGCTTCCACCTGCTGTGGATCGTGCCGAGCACGGCGTAGCAGTCGCGCTCGGTCTCGGTCAGGATCCTGATACCGACGAGGTCATAGATCTCGTTGAATTCCGAAGCCTGGTTCACCATCTTCTGGTAGATGGAGTAGTAGTGCTTGGGTCGGCCATTCACCGTGGTGCGCAACTTCGCCTCGCGCAGGTCGGCGAGGACCTGGTCGATCACGCCCGAGAGGTACTGGCCCCGTGCGGGCGCCTGCTCCGCCACGAGGCGCACGATCTCGTCGTAGATCTTGGGCTGGAGCGTGGCGAAAGCCAGGTCCTCCAGCTCCCACTTGATCGTGTTCATGCCCAGGCGATGCGCCAGCGGAGCGTAGATGTCCAACGTCTCGGTGGCCTTGCGTCGCTGAGTGGCGGTCTTGAGGTAGCGCAGCGTGCGCATGTTGTGCAGTCGGTCGGCGAGCTTGATGACCAGGACCCGGATGTCCTTGCTCATCGCCACGATCATCTTGCGGATGGTGGCGGACTGGGCCGTGTCGCCGTAGGTGACCTTGTCGAGCTTGGTGACGCCGTCGACGAGCGAGGCGATCTCGGAGCCGAAGTCCTCGGTGATCTGCGCCAGCGTGTAGGCGGTGTCCTCGACGGTGTCGTGCAGCAGCGCGGCGCACAACGTGGGCGGTGTCATGCCGAGCTCGGCCAGGATGGTGGCGACGGCGAGCGGGTGGGTGATGTAGGGGTCACCGCTCCTGCGCAGCTGGCCACGGTGGGCCTCCTCCGCTTTGCGGTAGGCCCGCTCGAGCAGCGCCAGATCGGCTTTGGGGTGGGTGTGCCGCACCACGGAGAACAGCGGTTCGAGTACCGGGTTCGCTGCCGGCGCCCTGCCAAGGCGCGCCAGCCGGGCGCGGACCCGTGACGAGGGCAGCGGGTCGGCACTTACCAGGGCAGCAGTCTCGTCGGGCGGTGCGGGTACCGGGCTTGTCGGCGGCGAGGGCTCGGCCGCGTCGACGGCGGGAGCTTCCAGGCGGGCAGCGTCTGCCGGGGATGCGTCGATGCCTGGCACGTCGGTGTCGTTCTCGACCGTGGCGACGCCGGCGCGCGCGGTCTCGGTCGGGTCGTCACGCTGCGCCATTTGCGCCTCCTCCCCACCGATGAGGCCGGCCAATTCCACTTCTCGACTACCAGAGAGGGCCGGTAGTCCAGTGTACGGGGAGGCGACGGTTGCCCTGCGGTTCATCCGCCTTTCAGGGGGTTACGCACTCGGCACCGGCCCGGGTCAGAGAGCAAGCACCGTGCGCACGTCGAGACCCTCGAGGAGCTGGCGACCGCGCAGGTCGAGCAGCTCCATCAACACCATCACGCCGACGACCTCCGAACCGCAGCGGCGCACGAGTTCCGCGGTGGCAGCGACCGTGCCGCCCGTGGCCAGCACGTCGTCGACTATCAGCACGCGCGAACCCGGACGGAACGCGTCTTCGTGTGCCTGCAGGGTGTTCGAGCCGTACTCCAGGTCGTAGGACACCTCGTGCACCGCACCCGGGAGCTTGCCCGGCTTGCGCACCGGGATGAACCCTGCGCCGAGGGCCAAGGCGACCGGCGCGGCGAGGATGAACCCCCGAGCCTCGATGCCGACGACCTCGTCGATGTCGTCAGCTGCGAATCCGCCCGCGAGTGCCTTGATGGCCGCCGCGAAGCCTTGCGGGTCGGCCAGGAGCGGGGTGATGTCGCGAAACAGCACGCCTGGTTGGGGATAGTCGGGCACGTCGCGGATGAGCTTGCGCAGCTCGGGGTACTGCTCCGTCATCTAGCTGCTCCTTTGGTGGTCGCCGGGGGTGTTGGTCACGGGTCGGGCGAATGGGCCTCAGTGGCCGCCGGCACGGTCGCCGCCCTGGCCTGGGCGGCCCCGGCGCTGCGACCGCGGCCGCCGGACGGGCTGCTGGCGCGGTCCGCTGGCCACGTAGCCGGGACTGGCGACAGCCACTGCGGCGTCGCCGGCCTCGGCATCCGACACCTCGTCGCGGGCAGCCGATTCGGCCCGGGCTGCAGCCTGTGCTCGCCTGCTGGCCACCCTCCGTGCGAGTGCCTGGTAGGCGGGCTCCCGCTCCTTCATCAGGGCAAGGAACGGGGTAGCGACGAACACCGACGAGTAGGTGCCGGTGGCGATGCCGACGAACAGCGCGAGCGCCAGGTCCTCGAGGGTGCCCACGCCGAGCAGGCCCGCGCCGACGAACAGGATCCCGGCCACCGGCAGCAGAGAGGCGATCGAGGTGTTGATCGATCGCACCAGCGTCTGGTTCACGGCGAGGTTGGCAGCCTCGGAGTAGGTGGAGCGGGCACCCGACAGCAGCCCCGCCGTGTTCTCGCGCACCTTGTCGAAGACCACGACCGTGTCGTAGAGCGAGTACCCGAGGATCGTCAGCACGCCGATGACGGTGCCGGGCGTGACCGTGAAGCCCACCAGAGCGTAGATCCCGATGGTGATCAGGAGGTCGTGCAGGAGGGCGACGATCGCCGCTATCGACATCCTGATCTCGCGGAAGTAGGCCCAGATCACGAGGACGACGAGCACGAGGAACACCAGCAGGCTGAGGATGGCCTTCTGGCTGATCTGTTTGCCCCACGATGGCCCGATCGAGGAGTAGCCGACGTCAGTGACCTCCGCGCCGACCGTCTCGGCAACGGCGGTCCGCACGGTCTGGGCCTGGTCGGGAGTCAGGGTCTGCGTCTGCACGCGGATCTTGTTGCCGCCGATGGATGTCACGACAGGGGCCTCGGCCGCGGGGATACCCGTCGCCACCACGGCGTCGATGACGGGCTGCACCTTTTCGTCGGCCGCCGCGGCGGGCACCTGCATGTCGACACCGCCACGGAACTCGATCGAGAAGTTCACCCCGCGGATGAGCACGCCGCCGAATGCGACCAGGATGATGACCGTCGACACGACGAACCAGCGGCGCCAACGGCCGACGAAGTCGTAGGAGAGCTCGCCGGTGTACATCTTGTGGCCGAGATTTCCGATGCGCGACAAGGTCAGACCTCCTCGACCGCTGACGACCGCTCGGCCAGCGGGGTACTCCGACGCCGACCGGGACGGCTCCCCGCGAGATTGCCCGGGCGGACACCGAGTCGGGCGGGGCTCAGGCCGGACAGCGGGTGACCCTCACCAAAGAACTTCGTGCGCGCCAGCAGCGTGACCACCGGTTTGGTGAACAAGAACACGACCACGATGTCGATGATCGTGGACAGCCCCAGCATGTAGGCGAAGCCGCGCACGTTGCCCACCGACAGCGCGTACAGCACGACGGCGGCCAGCAGGGAGATCGAGTCGGCCGCGAGGATCGTCCGCCGCGCCCGGGTCCAGCCACTCTCGACCGCCGAGCGCAGTCCTCTGCCTTCGCGGATCTCGTCGCGGATGCGTTCGAAGTACACGATGAAGGAGTCCGCGGTGATCCCGATCGACACGATGAGTCCCGCGATGCCGGCGAGCGTCAGGGTGAGTCCCTGGGCGTGGCCAAGAAGCACGACCGCGCAGTACGTGAGCGATCCGGCGACCGCCAGCGAGGTGACGACCACCAGGCCGAGGCCGCGGTAGTAGAGGAAGCAGTAGATGACGACCAGCGCGAGCCCGAGAAGGCCCGCGATCAGGCCGCCGCGCAACTGGTCGGCGCCGAGCAACGGTGACACTGCGTCCACGCTGACGACGTCGAGCTTCAGCGGCAGGGCCCCGTAGCGCAGCACGTCCGCGAGGTCCTTGGACGTCGACTGGGTGAAGCTGCCGGTGATGCTGGCCGACCCGCCCGGGATCGGGCCGTTGACCACCGGGGCCGAGATCACCTTGCCGTCGAGCACGATCGCGAACTGGCTGAGCGGCTGCGGCAGCGAGTGCAGCTGGTTGGTGGCCTTGGCGAACTTGTCGGTGCCACTGCCCTTGAAGCGCAGTTGCACGGAGAACTGGGTCTGTCCCTGCTCGATCCCCGAAGTGGCGTCGGCGATGTCGACGCCTTCGATGATCGCTGGGCCGAGCAGGTACTTCAGCTGACCCTCACGGTCACAGGCGAGCAAGGTGGTCTTGGAATCGTCTGTCGGCTGGTCGTCCTCGGCGCAGGTGAACGCCGCAAGCTTTTCGGTGGCATCGGCCGGCGGTTGCGTCTGGATCGTCACGTTCGCGGCCGGCGCCTGCTCCCCGGGCGTGCCGTCGGGAGTGGGCGTCGCGGTGGCCTTGGGCGCGGCCAGTCTTGCCGGGTTGACCTCGACGTTGCTCTTGCCTGCGGCCTTGGGCGTGGGAGTGGGAGTCGCCTTGGGAGTCGGGGTCGGCGTGGGCGTGGGAACCGGGGCCGCGGTGTCGACAGCGAGCACCTGGCGGAATCGCAGCTCCGCGGTCTGGCCCACCAGCTCGACGATCTGGTCCGCATCGACACCCGGTACCGAGACGACGATGTTGTTGCTGCCCTGCGTGGTGATCTCCGGCTCGGTGACGCCGCTGCCCGCGACCCGCGCCAGGATGATGTTGACCGCCTGGGTCATCTTGTCGCGGGTGACCTCACCCTGCGCCGAGAGGGTGATCTGGCTGCCGCCGACGAGGTCCAGCCCGAGCTTCGGCGTCCAGGCGTTCGACGCGATCATCGCGCCGATGAGCACGATGTAGATGATCGCCAGGACGATCAGCTGCCGTCCGGGGCGGGGTCGGGTGGGTGCCAACTCGTTCGTGTCTCCGTTGGGGTGGTCTCGACGGGCTGGACTTGGGGCCGGTCAGCCGCCCGGTACCGAGCCGGCCGCGACCTGGCCGGCCGTGGTCAGCGACCCTCTTGGACGGCGCTCTCGCCGGTGCCGGTGTCTCGACGGCCCTTGGTCGAGCCGTCGTCGGTCGGGTATTCGTCGCGGTCGTCGGTCGACGTGTCGCGATCGCCCTCCGACGTCGTGTCGGTGTAGGTGGGCTCCTGATCCAGGTCGGCGTCCTCGCGCACGTCGTCGTCGTCGGCATCGACGGTCGGGTCCAGCGTCGGCATGGTCCGGGCAATGGCGCCCGGCACGACCGTGAGCTGCACGCCGTCGGCGACCTCCACGACCATCGTGTCCGGTGTCCGCTCCACGAGCGTGCCGATGATGCCCGAGGTGAGCATCACCCGGGTTCCGGGCTCCATGCTGGCCCGCTGCTGCTGTTGCGCCTGCTTGCGCCGGCGGGACTGCATGATCATGAAGACCCAGAACAGGACCAGGACGAGCAGGATCACCCAGGTGAAGTTGATCCCGGAGCCGCCTGAAGTCTGCGCCTGGATCGATCCGGTGGCGCTCAGCTGGCTGGTCAAGGACGAAACTGTGGTCACGACGGAGAAGCCCTCTCGTGGGTTTGCCCCATCCACCTGGTCTCAGGCGGCGAACAGGGTCAGGAGTCTTGGCTGACGGTGAACGTCTTAGTCCGCCGACCGGCCGGTGCCGTCACTCTGGATCGGAAATGAAGGAAAGCACCGGAAATGGTGGGAACCGACCCGGCGGAGTGTAGCCGCCGACGGCTGGCGAACTGGCCTTCTGCGACCCTGCGCGGGCTCACGCGGACCGGCCGGATCCTCGCCACGGCGCCGTCGCGCGGTGCCTGACTCGGGCGGGGTCACCCACCAAGCCGG
This sequence comes from uncultured Actinomycetota bacterium, assembly GCA_963724495.1. Taxonomy (GTDB): domain Bacteria; phylum Actinomycetota; class Actinomycetes; order Propionibacteriales; family DAIQRJ01; genus CAVRUZ01. The sequence continues at coordinate 936,657 of CAVRUZ010000002.1, forward strand.
TCCGATTCGGGACCTGCGTCGCCGAAGTCGAACAGCGATGCCGGACCCGAGGACGGCGGGGTCAGCCCGAGGTGGCGCCAGGCGGCTCCGGTCGCGACGCGACCTCGCGGGGTCCGGGCGATCAGGCCACAACGCACGAGGAACGGCTCCGCTACCTCCTCGACCGTCTGGGCCTCCTCTCCCACCGCGACCGCGATCGTCGACACCCCCACCGGGCCGCCGCCGAAGCGACGGCAGAGGGCGTCGAGAACGCCACGGTCGAGCCGGTCCAGGCCGAGCTCGTCGACGTCGAACAGGTCGAGAGCGTCCCGCGCCTGCGCCTGGGTGACCGGCCGAGGGGCCCGGCTGTCGGCGCCGTCGGGCCCCAGGTGCTCCGGGCCGTGAACCTCGGCGAAGTCGCGGACCCGACGTAGCAGCCTGTTCGCGATCCGCGGAGTCCCCCGTGACCTGCTGGCGATCTCGGTGGCGGCCTCCCCGGTCAGTGCAATGTCGAGCAGCCGGGCAGAGCGTTCGAGGATCGAGAGCAGGTCGGCCTCGTCGTAGTAGTCGAGGTGGGCGGTGAAGCCGAAGCGGTCGCGCAGCGGACCCGGCAGCAGACCGGCCCGGGTGGTGGCTCCGACGACGGTGAACGGCGGCAGTTCCAGCGGGATCGCGGTGGCACCGGGTCCCTTGCCCACGATCACGTCGACGCGGAAGTCCTCCATCGCGAGGTAGAGCATCTCTTCGGCCGGCCTGGCCATCCGGTGGATCTCGTCGAGGAACAGCACGTCGCCCTCGGTCAGCCCGGACAGGATGGCGGCCAGATCACCGGCGTGCTGGATCGCCGGTCCGCTGGTGATGCGCAGGGGCGCGTGCACCTCGGCCGCGACGATCATCGCGAGCGTCGTCTTGCCGAGACCCGGCGGACCCGAGAGCAGCACGTGCTCCGGCGTTCGCCCGCGCGCCGCGGCTGCGGTCAGCAGCAGCCCGAGCTGGGCGCTCACCCGGGGCTGACCAACGAAGTCGGCAAGCAGACCAGGGCGCAGCGCCTGCTCGATCCGGCGTTCGTCGACCTCGGCGTCCGGATTCAGCACCGCGGACAGCGGCCCGTCGCCCGACTCGCGGTAGTCCTCGTCGTAGTCGTCGACCGGAGGCGACCCGTAGTCCGGATCGCGGGCGTCGGCGTCGATGCGGTCGTCAGCCACGGGACAACCGTTGCAGAGCGGCCCGCAGGAGCGCACCGACGTTCACGTCGCCGGCTGACAGCTGCTCGGCGGCCATCGGTCGGATCGCCTCGACCGCGCCGTCCGCATCGCGCGACGACCAGCCGAGGCCCACCAGCCCGGTGTGGACCTGCGCTTCCCAATCCGGTGCGGCTGGCACCGCGGGTTGCCCCTCCCCGCCGGCGGTCGCGACCGCTGGGCCCAGCTTGCCGGTGAGCTCGAGCACGATCCTGGCGGCGCCCTTGCGGCCGATCCCGGGGACACGGGTCAGCGCGGTGAGGTCCTCCCGGGCCACTGCGGTGCGCAGCGCATCCGGCTCCAGGACCGCCAGCACCGCCTGCGCGATGCGCGGGCCGATCCCGGTGACCGACTGGAGCACGACGAACAGGTCGCGGGTCTCGGGGCGGTCGAACCCGAACAGGGTGAGGCTGTCCTCGCGGACGACCAGCGACGTGGCCAGCGTGGCGGTCTGACCCACCCGCAGACCGGCCAGGGCGGCGGGTACGCACTGGACGTCCAGGCCGATGCCGCCGACCTCCACGACTGCGGAGCCCGGCGCGAGCGACAGCACGGTGCCGCGCACGGAGGCGATCACGACGCGCGCGCCTTGGCGACGGCAGCGGCGAGTCGGGCCTGGGCCGACCCTCGCCAGACGTGGCAGATGGCGAGCGCCAGCGCGTCGCCGGCGTCGGCGGGGCTGGGCCGTTCACTCAGCGACAGCAGCCGCATGACCATCGCCGTCACCTGCTGCTTGTCTGCCCGGCCACTGCCGGTGACGGCCGCCTTGACCTCGCTCGGCGTGTGCAGGGCCACCGGGATTCCCGCCCGCGCTGCCACCAGCATCGCGATGCCCGCCGCCTGAGCGGTCTGCATCACCGTGCGCACGTTGTGCTGGCTGAACACCCGCTCGACCGCGATCGCGTCAGGGTCATGCCGCCCGACCCAGGCGAGGAGTTCGCGCTCGAGCGCAAGCAGCCGGTCCTCGACGGGGGTCGTCGGCGCGCCCTGCAGGACACCGACCTCGACGAGCCTGAGCGGGCGTCCCGGTTCACCCTCGACGACTCCGAGGCCACATCGGGTGAGGCCTGGATCGACACCGAGTACCCGCATGCCGCCACCTCCGACCGACAGGTCCCGCCGTGGGACACGATCCGTCCGGCGCCACCTGATGACAACGCACCCTGCAACGCCTGAGACGAACGTATGTTCGTTTCGCCGAACCTACCGGCGGAAGCGACGTCGGCAGGGCACCGGCGCGCCGGTCAGCTGTAGCCGAACCAGCGGTCCCATTGGGTGGCGACCGCCACGTCGTCCCATCCGACCGGCCAGAAGTTGACCTCGTAGGCGGCCGCGAGGCTCACGAGGACTGCGAGCGCGACGACGCCCGCGAGGGTCATCACCAGACGGCCATGCGGGAATCCGGTCAACCGCCGGGTGAGCAGCACGGTTCCCGCCCGGAGGCGTTCCGACCACAGCCCGAACCAGGTGAGGATTCCGGCGCCGAGGCCGGCTATCACGAGCACGGGCTCCATCGGCAGGCCACGGAATCCACCAAGCCGGATCAACACCGCAACCGAGCCGGCCAGCACCACCGCGATGAGCACCGCCGACGCGACGGCGACGAGCGCGGTCAGCAGGCCCTTCACCAGGTGCCACGGACTCGCCAGTGCGACCACCGAACGCGCCGCCCTGGCTCGCCGGTCGGTGCGCCGGATCAGATGCGCATGCCCGGAGTACACGGCCGCCGCCGCGGTGGCCCAGCCGAGCAGCGCGGCCACTCCCAGCCACGGATTGACGGCGCACGCGGCGCCGGCGGCGGCAAGCCACGCGAGGATCGGGCCGAGCAGGGCGCGGACGCTCGATGCCGCCTCGGCGTGGTATTCCGCCGACCACTCGCGGACCTCCCCGTCGGAGGAAGTCTCCTGCCGGACCGGATCGCCTGCCTGGCCCGACCTGGCGACCTCGTTCGCCCCGGTCCAGTTGTCCCCGGCCCAGTTGTCCTCCGGCCAGTGCCGCGAGCGGTCGTCGCCGTCCTCCTGCTCATCGGCCCAGCGGGCCGGCGGCGCCCACGTGCCGGCCGGATGAAGGTCGCGGACCGGGCCCATCGCCTCGGCCGCGTTCGCAACGCCGGGGGCCGCCCCGGCCGCCCATCGTCCTGCTGCCTGTGCGTCGAGCGCGGTCGCCATGTCGGCGGCGCCCGGCGCGACCGCCAGGGCCGGACGCCCGAAGTCGGTGGTCGGCTCCGCGGGCGGGCGCAGGTCCTCGACCGAACCGACCTGCCGGGCTCCGCGCAGTTTCTGGCCGAGCGTGAATCGGCCGCTCTCGAACCAGTCGGTGAGCTCGGCGGCGGTGGGACGGTCGTCGGGGTGCTTGGCCATCGCCGCGGCGACCGCCGGCTCGAGCCACCGCTCGAGGCCGGCGAGATCGGGATCTGCCTGTAGGACCTTGAGCGCCACCGCCTCGAGCGAGCCACGCCCGAACGGCGGCCGCGCGGTCCCGGCGAAGGCCATCGTCGCCCCCCACGCGTGGATGTCCACGGCTGGTGTCGGGTCAGCGCCGTCGAGCAGTTCCGGGGCGAGGTAGCCGGGCGTGCCGAACACCATGCCGGTCATCGTCAGGCGAACGTCCTGGTTCAGTTGGGCGATGCCGAAGTCGATGACCTGCGGCTCCCCGTCTTCGAGAAGGACGTTGCCGGGCTTGAGATCCCGGTGCACGACGCCGGCGGCATGGATGCAGTCCAGCGCTACCAGGAGACCGATGGCGACCACGCGCAACTGCGGACCACGAAGCACGCCAGTGTCGTCGACGCGCTCGTGCAGCGATGGTCCTTCGACGAATCTCGTGACCAGGAAGGGCAGATCGCCGGCCACGTCGGCGTCGATCACTTCCGCGACGTTCGAGCCGCGAATCCGCGAGAGGGTGTGCACCTCCCGCTCGAACCGCATCCGGAGCACCGGATCGGCGGCGAGATGGCTGCGCAGGACCTTGATCGCGACCTGGGCACCGCCGGGCGTCACGGCGCGCCACACGACGCCCATGCCGCCCTCGCCGACTCGCTCGAGCAACCGGTAACCCGCGAACATGCGGCCCGGCGGACTGCCGGTTCCGGTGGCCCCCTGGATGGTCACGCGGCCACGCTAGCGGGCGGCCGCCCGCGGACGGCCGTTTGCGATCGCGCCCGCGGTTCGGGAGCCGATCCGACCTGATGCTGATGGTGCGCGGACGATGCGCGCCACTCGAGAAGTCAGCAGAGCTGTTCGAGCTTGCCTGTCTGCAGGTGGTACAGAAAGCCGCCGACGACCACGTGTCCGAGGAAGGGCCACGACCGCACCCGCTGCACGTCGTCACACAGCGCACCGCGCTGATCGTCGGTGGTCAGGAACGACATGCTCCGCGTGTCCGGTCCGCCGGCCTCGGCTATGGCGGCGTGCACCGAAGCCTCGTTCCCGGCGGCCATCCGGCAGTCGGTGTGGGCCACGATCATGAAGCGTTCGACGCCCAGCAGGTACGACGCCAGGGCCAGCGTGCGCAAGACGTCGTCGGTGACCCGGGCTCCGGCGTTGCGGAGGATCTTCGCGTCGCCGGGCTCGAGCCCGAGCATCCGCAGCGGGTCGACCCGCGAGTCCATGCAGGTGAGCAGGCCGAGGCCGCGGGCCGCCGTCCCGGTGAGATGGGCATCGGCGTAGCCGACCTGGAAGCCGGCGTTGGCGAGCAGGACGTCGGCAAACGCAGACGCCTCGGGACGTGCGTCGGCGCTGTCGGGCACTCTGGCGAGCCTACGGTCCTGGCTGACGGGCTGGCCGTCAGCCGACCTTCGCCATGACGTCGTCGGAGACCTCGAAGTTCGCCCAGACGTTCTGCACGTCGTCCAGGTCGTCGATGGCCTCGATGAGGTGGAAGAGCCTCGGGGCCACCTTCTCGTCGGCTTCGACGCTCATCGTGGGGACGAACGACACCTCGGCCGACTCGTAGTCGAGGCCGGCGTCCTGGATGGCCTTGCGGATCGGGACCAGGTCGGAGGGCTCGCTGATCACCTCGAACGACTCCCCCAGGTCGTTGACGTCCTCGGCGCCGACGTCGAGGACGACCATCAGCAGGTCGTCCTCCGACACCTGCGACGAGCCCTGGTTCTTCGGGACGTGCACGACGCCCTTGCGATGGAACATGTAGCTGACGCTCCCGGCGTCGGCCATCGAGCCGCCGTTGCGGGTGATCGCGACGCGCACGTCGCTGGCGGCGCGGTTGCGGTTGTCGGTGAGGCACTCGATGAGGATCGCCACGCCACCGGGCCCGTAGCCCTCGTACATCAGCGTCGTGTACTCCGACCCACCCGCCTCCGCGCCGCTGCCGCGCTTGATCGCACGCTCGATGTTGTCGTTGGGGACCGAGGTCTTCTTCGCCTTCTGGATGGCGTCGTACAGCGTCGGGTTGCCGTCGACGTCACCGCCGCCCATGCGCGCCGCGACCTCGATGTTCTTGATCAGCTTCGCGAAGATCTTGCTGCGCTTGGCGTCGACGACGGCCTTCTTGTGCTTGGTGGTGGCCCATTTGGAGTGGCCCGACATCCGGTCTCCTCGTCCTCGGTCCCGGTGGCTGCGCTGACGGCCGGGCGCGTGTGCGCCCGCGGGTCGAGAACCCGACGGCCGCGGGCATCCTACCGGCCGGGAACGTGCCCGGCGGGGCCGAGAGCGGGGACCACGTCGTCGAAGTCCAGCGTTGCGGGCGGCCTGCTGTGACCCGCCAGCCGGAACCACCGCACGGCCCGCGCGGCGTGCAGTTGGGTGCACTGCGCCGCGGCGTCGTTGTAGAGCCGCCGCGCCATGGACAGCATCAGGCCGGCCCGGTCGAGGTCGGCGAAGTCCTCCGTCGGGTCGGTGCCCTCCACCGGAGCCTGCTCCGCGACCGCCCTGATCGCCTCGGTGAGGTCGGTCTCGGCCCGTTCGACCTGCCCGACGCGAACATCGGTGGCGCTGCCGTCGTGGTCGAGGTCCACGGCACCGTGTGCCGGGTCGTCGAGCGCCTCCCGAGCGCGGTGAGCCGCATCGGCCAGCAGCAGGCTCGCCGCCGGGTCGAGACCGCCGGACGTCGCCAGCTCGAGGGCGGCTGCACTCCGCCCGGCCCGCGCGGCCCGCAGACTCTCTGCCGCGGCCTGCACGCGCAGGTTCAGCCGGTCCAGGCGATGGGCGACCTGGACCAGTCCGGAGGCCAGGAGGACCAGCGCCAGCGCGACGAGGAGGATCCAGGTAAGCGGCGTCATCGCAGCATCACCTTTCCCGACGTGCTGCTGGTGACGAGCCGGTAGACGTCAAGCACCGCGTCGCAGACCACGTCCCAGTCGTAGCGCCAGGACGCCCGCTGACCCACCTCGGCGAGCGCCCGACGAGCGGCGTCGTCGTCCAGCAGGCCGATGGCCGCGGCCGCCAGCCCGGCCGGGTCGCGGTTGGGAAAGAGCCGGCCGAAGCGGCCGTCGTCGAGCACGCGCCGGAACGCTCCGATGTCGCTTGCGAGCACGGCGGCTCCGGCCGCCATTCCTTCGATCAGCGTCATGCCGAAGCTCTCGCCACCGGTCTGGGGAGCGACGTAGACATCGCTGTCGGCATACAGATCGTCGCGCTCGTCATCTGTAGGCATGCCCAGGAACTCCACCCGGTCGTGGAACTCAGGCGGCACGGCCTCTCTGGCCGCCTCGATGTCTCCCTTGCCGCCGATACGCACATGGACGTCGGGCCGGGCCCGGGCGATCTCCGGCACGGCGGCCAGCAGGACTCCGAGGCCCTTGCGCGGCTCATCCATCCTTCCGACGAACGAGATCACTGGGCCGCCCCCGGCCCGTGAACTGGCTGACGTGCCGGGCGGGCCATTCCGCCTGCCGGCGAACCGCGCCACGTAGATCCCGTTGGGAATGATCACCGGCTCGCCGCCGAGGTGCTGCACGAGCGTGGCGCGGGCGTCCTCGCTCACGGCGATCCGGGCCGACAGCCGCTCCAGCGCGGGCGTCAGCAGACCTGCGGTGGCATTCAGGACTCGGGAGCGCGCAACGCTGCTGTGAAAAGTGCCGACGAGAGGGCCGTCAGCCGCCCACAACGCCAGCAACGACAGCGACGGGATGGCGGGCTCGTGCAGGTGGATCACGTCGAAGTCGCCCTGTGCGATCCACCTGCGGACACGGGCGTAGGCAACCGGGCCGAACGAGAGCCGAGCTACCGATCCGTTGTAGGGAACCGGAATCGCCCGGCCGGCGGCCACCACGTAGTCCGGGAGGTCGCTCTCCTCGTCCGCCGGTGCCAGCACGCTGACATGGTGGCCACGCTCGATCAGTGCCTCGGCGAGGTCGCGTACGTGGTTCTGAGCACCTCCGGGTACGTCCAGGGAATAGGGGCAGACGAGCCCGATCCTCATCGGTTCCGCACCGCCCGGCGCCGGCCCTCCGCCGGCATGTCCGCCCAGATCCGCTGCAGCATGTGCCAGTCGGCCGGCGAGGCGCGGATCGATGCGGCGAACGCGTCGGCGAGGGCCTGCGTCGCCGCGCGGATCGAGGTGACCGGGATCTCGGGTCCCACCTGTCCCCGCGAGCGGCCCAGCCGGCCCCGGTCTGACTCGTTCCACAGGGCCGCCGGGCGCAACGCCGCACCCGTGCGCAGGGCGAGTGCGGCAGGGCCGGGCGGCATCCGGGCGGGATGCCCGAAGAACTGCACCTCGACACCTCCGCGCGACATGTCGCGATCGGCCACCAGGGCGACGACGCCGGCCTGCTCGACCCGGCGCTGCAGGGCCGAGAACGCGGTGGGGTCGTCGGCCGCGATGATCTCCATGCCGATACTGCTGCGGTAGCCGACGAAGGCATCGAACAGCGCAGCCGGCCGCAGCCTTTCCGCGATCGTCAGCAGGCCGCCCTCCGTCGTGTAGGCGAACCAGGCGGCCGCGAGGTCGTAGTTCGCCAGGTGCGGCAGTGCGAGCACGACGCCGCGACCGTCGGCAGTGGTCTCCCGGACCGCTTCGACTCCGCCCAGGTAGAAGGAGGCCTGCACTTGCTCGCGGGTCAGTGCTGGCAGGCGGAAGGCTTCGGCCCAGTAGCGCAGATACGACCGGAGGGCGTCGCGGACCAGGCGGTCGAGCGCACGTTCGTCGAGCGCGGGACACACCCGGGCGAGGTTCCAGCGCAGTCGTCGCGCGCCGCGGCCGTCGCGTCGCCAGGCGATGTCGGCGGCGGTCCGGAACGCGAAGCGCGTTACCGGCGCGGGTAGGCGTCGGACCAGCCACCATCCCGATCGGTACCCGGCGACGACGGCGCTGTCACGGACCGCCGTCATGCCGGGCGGTCGGCGGCCGGGGGTGGCGGCGGTTCGGGTGAGTCCGGCGCGTGTGTCGGCCGGCGCTGTGTCGGCCGGCGCGGGGGCGATCGGCTCGGTGGCCAGGGTCTGACCGTGCACCATCACGATGCGCTGGACGACGGTGATCGCACTCGCAGCCGACAGCAGCACGAGCACGATCTCCAGGATCCACGGGACACCGAGTCCGGCGAAGCCGGCGCCGACGAGGATCGCGACCAACCGGTCGGCCCGTTCGGCGATCCCGGTCTTGGCGTTGAGGCCGAGGCCCTCCGCACGCGCCCGCGCATACGAGGTGAGCTGGCCGAGCACCAGGCACAGCACGGCCATCCCGGCCCAGAGGTCGGAGTCGCCCGGGCCGAGGAAGTACAGCATCAGCCCGGCGAACACGGCCGCGTCGGCGAAGCGGTCGAGGGTGGAGTCGAGGAAGGCTCCCCACTTCGACACCCGACCCTGCATCCGCGCCATGACACCGTCGAGGGTGTCGGAGAAGACGCAGACCGTGACGATCGCCGAGCCGGCGAACAGCCAGCCCTGGGGATAGAAGGTCAGGGCGACGACGACCACGATGGCGGTGCCGGTGATCGTGACGGCGTCCGGGGTCACGCCGCGCCGCGTCAGGAAGCGTGCAGGCGGCGTGAACATGTTGGCGAAGAAGCCACGGAAGCGGTCGAACATCCCGGTAGAGGCTACGGCCTGGAGGCGGTCGGCCAGTGCTGACGCACCATCGCCCAGGTGTCCTCCAGCAGGAGCGGCAGGTTCTTCGTCTGTCCGATCACGGTGATGAAGCCCGCGTCGCCGGTCCAGCGCGGTACCACGTGCAGGTGCAGGTGGCTGGGAAGGCTGCCGCCGGAGATCGGCCCCTGGTTCATGCCCACGTTGAACCCGTCGGGTCCGGACGCTGCGCGAACCGCGGTCATGGCGTCGGCCGCCAGGGCCATCGACTCGTCGCGCTCAGCCGCCGTGAGTTCGGTGAGATCGGCGACGTGCCGGAAGGGCACCACGAGCAGGTGGCCGGGGTTGTAGGGGTAGAGGTTGAGCACCACGTAGTTGTGTTCGGCGCGACGCACCACCAGTCCGTCGGCATCGGCCAGAGCGGGGATGTCGCAGAAGGGGCATCCCGACGAGGCGTCGACGGCTGCGACACCCTCCTGATCAGGTTCCCCTTCCTGCCGGTTCTCGTGGTAGGCCATCCGGTAGGGGGTCCACAGCCGCATGAGTCCGTCGGGGACCCCGACTCCCGGCCTGCCCACCACGCCGCCTTCGGGGTCGTGCGGACCAGGCGCGTCGGGTCGGTCGGCGTACCGGCCGGGCTCGGACATCCCTAGCTCCTGCCTGTTCCTGCGGATCGCGATCACCGAGAGTGCACCGGCTCGGATCGGACCTGACCTGCCGGCTGCGCGGCAACGGACGGCCCGTCCTCCTGGCTGATTCCGACCGTAGTGCAGGGCGTCGGTGCCGCCGCCAACCGGACGGCGGCACCGACCCGACCGTCTGCTCAGACCTGTCGTCGCTCGGCAACCGCTGAGACGATCTCCGCGACCGCCTCGTCCACCGGAACGCCGTTGTCCTGCCGGCCGTCGCGATAGCGGAAGCTCACCGCACCCGCTGCCTCGTCTTCGGCGCCGGCGATGAGGACGAACGGCACCTTCTGCTTGGCGGCGGTCCGGATCTTCTTCTGCATCCGGTCGTCCGACGCATCCACCTCGACCCGGATCCCCTGCTGTCGCAGCTTGTCGGCGACGCCCTCCAGGTAGGGCACGAACGCTTCCGCCACCGGGACGGCCACGACCTGCACGGGTGCGAGCCACGGTGGGAAGGCTCCGGCGTAGTGCTCGGTCAGGACGCCGAGGAAGCGTTCGATGGAGCCGAACAGGGCGCGGTGGATCATCACCGGTCGCTGGCGCGACCCGTCGGCGGCGGTGTACTCGAGCTCGAACCGCTGCGGTTCCATCAGGTCGACCTGGATCGTGGAGATCTGCCACGTCCGGCCGATCGCGTCGCGCGCCTGCACGGAGATCTTCGGGGCGTAGAAGGCGGCCCCGCCCGGATCGAGTACGAGCTCCAGGCCGCTCGCGTCGGCGGCCGCCTGCAGTGCGGCCGTGGCACGCTCCCACTCTTCGTCGGTGCCGATGGACTTGTCCGGGTCCCGGGTCGACAGCTCGAGATAGAAGTCGTCCAGGCCGTAGTCGCGAAGCAGGTCGAGCACGAACGCCAGCAATGACCGGATCTCACCGTCGAGCTGCTCGAGCGAGCAGTAGATGTGCGCGTCGTCCTGCGTCATGCCCCGGACCCGGCTGAGCCCGTGCACGACGCCGGACATCTCGTAGCGGTACACCGAGCCGAACTCGAACATGCGCAGGGGAAGCTCACGGTAGGACCGGGTGCGCGTCCGGTAGATCAGGCAGTGCATGGGGCAGTTCATCGGCTTGAGGTAGTAGTCCTGCCCCGGCTTGACGACTCCGCCCTCGGCGTCGCGTGTCTCGTCCACGTGCATCGGCGGGAACATGCCTTCGGCGAACCAGTCGAGATGACCCGACGTGCTGAAGAGCTCCGCCTTCGAGATGTGTGGGGTGTAGACGAACTCGTAGCCGGCTTCGACATGCCGCTGCCGGGAGAAGTCCTCCATGGCCTTGCGGAGGATGCCGCCCTTGGGATGGAACAGCGCCAGTCCGGATCCGACCTCGTCCGGGAAGCTGAACAGGTCGAGCTCGACTCCGAGCCGGCGATGGTCGCGGCGCGCTGCCTCCTCCATCCGCTGCCGATGGGCCTTGAGTGCGTCACGACTCTCCCAGGCCGTGCCGTAGATGCGCTGCAGCTGGGGATTCTTCTCACTCCCCCGCCAGTACGCGGCGGCGGTGCGCGTGAGGCCGAACGCCGGGATGTAGCCGGTGTGCGGAAGATGGGGACCGCGGCAGAGATCCTTCCAGGCAAGGGATCCGTCCCTGCGGTGGTTGTCGTAGATCGACAGCTCCCCAGACCCGACCTCCGCCCCGGCACCCTCTGCTGTCGCCTCGGCCTGCGAGCCCTTGAGCCCGATCAGCTCGAGCTTGTAGGGCTCGTCCGCGAGTTCGGCCCGTGCCTCGTCGTCGCTGACGACCCGTCTGGAGAACGTCTGCCGCTCGCGAATGATCTGCTGCATGCGCTTTTCCAGCACTGCAAGCACCTCAGGTGTGAACGGCTCCGGTACGTCGAAGTCGTAGTAGAAGCCGTCTGTAATCGGAGGGCCAATACCCAACCGGGCCTGCGGAAACTCTGCCTGCACGGCCTGGGCAAGCACATGTGCGGACGAGTGCCGGATGATCGAGCGGCCGTCGTCGGAGTCGGCCGTCACTGGCTCCAGGACGTCGCCGTCAGCAGGCTGATACGCAAGGTCGACCAGTCGGTCGGTGCCGTTGCCCACGACACGGGCAGCGACAACCTCGCGGCCACCTTGCCCCGCCTCGTCGAAGAGTGCAGCGGTGGTGGTGGTCGAGCCAACCGTCCGCTGCAGTTGGTCTGCGCCGGTCCGGATCGACACCACCACGTCCATCTCGCCTGCTCCTTCGTGTCTCGTGCGGCCGGGTCTCCGCCCGGCCGAGCCGCCTGCACGGAGAGCCGAATGCCGCTCCGCCCGGCCAGCCTAGTCAGCAGCATCGGCCGGTTCCGCGCCAATAACGGTCCCGCACCACGGCCCGACGCACGCGTTCGCCAGAATGACGCCCATGGATCGACACCCCACCGCCGGACCGCTGGCCCGTGAGACCCACCCCCTCGGCTCGACCTCCGTCCGGGTCAGCCGGCTCGCTCTCGGATCCGCACCGCTCGGCGGGATGGTGCAATCGGTACCCGATCAGGTGGCAACCGATGTGGTGCAGACGGCCCTCGACGCCGGCCTCACCTACGTCGACACAGCTCCGCACTACGGCCGCGGTGTCGCCGAGGAGAGGCTGCGGCAAGCACTCGCCGGTCGCCCCCGCGACTCGTTCGTGCTGTCCACCAAGGTAGGCAGGCTGATCGTGCCGGCCGACGGGCCGGCGGACACGTCGGAGTTCCACGACGCCGGGGCGACGAAGGGCGTCTTCGACTTCTCCGCCGACGGGATCAAGCGGTCACTGGCGGAGTCACTCGAGCGCCTCGGGCTCGACCGGGTGGACGTGGTCCTCATCCACGACCCGGACGACCACGCCGATCAGGCGATCGCAGAGGCCTACCCCGTGCTGGCCGACTGGCGCGACCAGGGCGTCGTGGGTGCCATCGGCGTCGGCATGAACCAGGGCGCCGTCCCCACGCGGTTCATCCAGGAGACCGACATCGACTGCGTGCTGCTGGCGGGGCGCTACAGCCTGATCGACCAGGAAGGTCAGGCCGACATCCTCCCCGCCGCCGCCGAACGCGGAGTGAGCATCATCATCGGTGGCGTCTTCAACTCCGGGGTCCTCGCCGACCCACGACCGGACGCGACGTTCAACTACAGCCAGGCTCCGGCCGAGCTCATCGAACGGGCGCGGGCCATCCGCGACGTCTGCACCGAACACGGCGTGACCCTGCCCGCAGCCGCGTTGCGGTTCCCGCAGGCCCATCCGGCCGTCACGACCGTGCTGATGGGCGCCCGGTCCACCGACGAGGTGGCGGCGAACCTGACCGCGTTCGACGCCGACGTCCCGGTGGCGCTGTGGGCGGAGCTGGGCGAGCGGGGTCTGCTGCCGGCAGCCGAGGTCGCACTGCGCACCGGGAGCAGCTGAGTGGCCGGCGCGGAGCGGCGAGTGGCGGTGGTCACCGGCGCAGGCTCCGGTGTCGGCCGGGCAGCCGCGGTCGCCTTGGCCGAGGCTGGGATGAGCGTGGTGATCGCGGGCAGGCGTGCAGACAAGCTGGCGGAGACCGCGGCGCTCATACCTGCCGAACGCGTGCTCTCCGTGGTGACTGACGTCACCGACGAGTCAGCGGTCGAGGCGCTCTTCGCCTCCGCCGTGGAACGCTTCGGCCGCATCGACGTGCTGTTCAACAACGCCGGCGCGGGTGCACCAGCCGCACGCATCGACCAGGTGTCCCTCGACGACTGGCAGGCGGTGGTGGACGTCAACCTGACCGGCGTGTTCCTGTGCGCGAGAGCGGCCTTTCGGCAGATGGTGGCCCAGGACCCACCAGGCGGTCGGATCATCAACAATGGCTCGATCTCCGCGCACGTCCCTCGCCCGCAGGCAGCCGCCTACACCGCCACCAAGCACGCCGTGTCCGGCCTCACCCGGCAGATCGCGCTCGACGGCCGGGGGTGTGGCGTCACCTGCGGTCAGATCGACATCGGCAACGCCGCCTCGGACATGACCGCGCGCATGGGCCAAGGAGCACTGCAGGCCGACGGGACGATGCGTCCCGAACCCACGATGGACGTCTCTGCGGTCGCCCGCTCGGTGGTGCTGATGGCGAGCCTGCCTCCCGACGCGACGGTGCTCGAGCTCACCGTGATGGCGAGCGAGATGCCCTACGTCGGGAGAGGCTGAGCCGGCTGGCTCGGACCCGTCAGACCACCACAGAGTCGAAGCGCGCCCACACCGCCGGCATCTCCTCCGGCGTCACGGTGTGGAGTGTGCGTACGAGTTCGTCGATGTCGGGTGTCATCGAGACCACCACGGAAACGGGCTCGTCTCCGACGGTCGCGAAGGTGTGCGGCGTACCAGCCGGGACCACGATGAACTCCCCCGACTCGAGCCGGTGCCGTTCGGTGTCGAGCACCACGTCGAGGCGTCCGCTCAGGACGACGAATCCCTCGTCACCACTGCGATGGACATGCAGTGGTGCCTGATCGCCCTGATATGGATTGAGATCCCATCGCCTGAGCACGAAGTCGGCCATCGGGCGAGGCTAGGGATGAGCGGCCAAGCGGTCAACATTCAGATGCAGATCTTCGTTGTGTCTAACGGGTTCTGCCGCGTGGCTTGACGATGACGTCGTTCTTCTCGCCGCCAAAGGCCATGGCGATCCGCTCGATCAGGTAGTAGATGCCGCCGGTGATGATCGCCAGCGCGGAGGGAAAGGCGATCAGCGACAGGGTCAGACCTGAGATGAGGCTCAATCGCCAATGACGCATGGCCAGCCAGCACAGCAGAAGAGGAAGAAGCGCGGCGGCCGCGAACAGCACCAAGGGTATCCGCCACCCGACCTGGTCGGTCCCGAGGGATATCAGCACAGCGATCGGCCAGGCGAGGCCGAGAACGCCGAACAGCAGGGCCCAGGAAACGACCGCGACCGCGCCGGACCTGCCGCTCTGGAACACGGTTCGCAACGCGACCGCCGCCCACATGACCCAACGCCGGACGAACGGCACCTGGCTGTACTGCATGGCCTGCCGGAAGATCGTGTCCGCCTCTTCGGAGGTGACCGCTTCCGGATCGTCGGGGATGGGATTCCCCGGCCGGTACAGGTGATCCTGCAAGTGGTCGTGGAGGAGCGCCGCCAGCGTGTGCCGGCCGTAGCGGGGGATCAACCAGGTCAGGAAAGAAGGGACAGACGCGAAGTCGCTGACGTCGTGCTCGGGAACCTCGAAGCGCCTGTCCCGGTCGATGTACCTGAACGGCTCGCGCAGCTTGAACGTGGCCGGCGTGACCTGACGGACGACAACCTCGGCCCCTCGTTCGCTGTACTTCTTGCTGAACGGGGCGGTCGATGCGTGATCGGTGTCCGTCGGCGGGTCTCCGATGTAGATGCGATAGAGGCGGTCGACGCCTTCACCGACAAGGTCCTGCTCACGTCGACCGGTCGCGAGCCTCAGTTCCCGCAGTTTGGCCTTGGTCGACTCGGCAGGAGTGTCCTGCGCATGCTCCATCTTCAGACCTCACGATCTCCCGTGGATCCCCCGCGCGCTGATTCTTGTCGCGTCTCAAGAACGAATCCAGGCATTCACGCCACTCGACGTCTCAGCGACGCGACGGGATTTCGAGTTGCCGCGCTCCTCAATGGCCCCGCTCCTCAGTTGCACAGCACCGCCGCACCGGCGAATCGCCCGTGGGCCAGATCCGAGAGTGCACTCTGTGCGTCGTCCATGGCGTACTGGACGGTCGTTGCCCGGATGCCGAACCGGTCGGCGAGCTGGAGGAACTCCGTACCGTCGCGACGGGTGTTGGCCGTGACGCTGCGCAGCTTCTTCTCCTCGAAGAGCTCGTCGGCATAGTTCAGAGGCGGGATCGCCGAAAGCCAGATGCCGGCCACCGCCAGCGTTCCGCCCCGGTCGAGAGCGCGCAACGCAACGGGGACCAGGTCGCCCGCGGGAGCGAACAGGATGGCGCCGTCGAGTGGCTCCGGCGGGTCGTCGGTGGACTCACCCACCGAGTCCACCCCCAGGCTCGTGGCGAGCCGTCGGTTGGCCTCTCCCCTGGTCAGCACATGCACACGCAGGCCCTGGTGCAGGGCCACCTGGGCCGTGAGGTGGGCGCTGCCACCGAAGCCGTAGATACCCAGGGCACCCGCGGGCGGGATCGCCGCACAGCGCAGCGCTCGGTAACCGATGATCCCGGCACACAACAGTGGCGCGGCATCCACGTCTGGCACCGAGTCCGGTAGCCGGTAGGCGTAGGCCTCCTGCACGAGGCAGTAGTCCGCATAGCCGCCGTCGAGGTCCCAGCCCGTGAAGTCCGGCGACAGGCAGAGGTTCTCCTCGCCACGCCGGCAGAACCGGCAGGTGGAGTCCGTGCGCGCCAGCCAGGGAACCCCGATCCGGTCGCCGACGGCGAAGCGCTGGCCACCCGGACCCACGGCCTCGACTCGGCCGACGATCTCGTGTCCGGGGACGACCCGGGGGCGACGCGGCGGCAGGTCTCCCTCAGCCAGGTGGAGATCGGTCCGGCAGACACCGCAGCAGACCACCCTGATGCGGACCTGGCCGGCGCCGGGTTCGGGGAGCGCCCGCTCGACGCGGACCAGTGGGGCGCCGTCGATCGGACCGACGCGGTCGACCACCCAAGCCCGCACGACTTCCTCCTCCGACGTTGCCTGACCAACGAAATCGTCCCGGCATCCGTGACAGCGCTGACTCGACCTCAGGCGTCCAGCGCCCGCACGCATGCTCTCCCGCGGGGAAGAGTGGCGATGGGTCCCCCCGCTCGGGTGGCAGGAGCATCCTCGCCTGTCAAGTAACCTGTCGCTCTCTGTAGCCGAGCGCAGCATCCGCATAGGGGGACCTCGTGACCACCAGCCAGGATGACAGGCTTCTACGTTTCCTGGAGGAGGAGCCCCCGAGGGTCGCATCCACTCTGAAGTGGCCCGCCAGCTGGGTCAGCAGGGTGACGCCTCGTCGGATTCGGCTGCCGCTGAGGACCGCGGCAACACGGCTGGTCACTCCACGTTCGAGGCACCTTCTGGGCTCGAGAGTCCGAGACTTGCAGGTCGCGGGCAAGCCGGTCCTTCTCCACGTGGGATGCGGCTCTGAGAACAAGCCGGGATACATCAACATCGACTTGATCGGAGCCAGTGTCGACGTTGCCCTGGATTTGGCACAGGGGATTCCACTGGCGGACGAGACAGCGGACGGTGTCTTTCACGAACACGTCCTGGAACATCTCCCGATCAAGGTCGGATTTCAGTTCCTCAAAGAATGCCGACGCGTTCTCAAGCCAGGAGGCGTCTTGCGTGTCTGTGTTCCGGACGCTGGCGCATGTATCGATTCCTATGCCGGCAAGATCAGCTCCCAATGGGCGGATTCGGCTCCAGTTCCCATCATGGCAGTCGAAAAGCTGTTCTATGAGCACCAGCACGTCGCTATGTACGATGCCACGAAGTTGACGGCGATGATGCGCCTTGCCGGATTTCATGACGTCGCTCAACGGCCATATGGTGACAGCGCACTCTCACCGATTCCCGACACAGAGCGTCGAAGTGCGGGTGGACTGCGCGTCGAGGGCAGGCGCTGAGACGCTTGGGTAAGTGGGGGCGCATTCGACGACATGCGGCCCCCACCTCACTCAGCTCCGCAGAAGGGGTACGGATGCCCCGTTGTCCTCGTACGTGTTGCCAGTCCAGGTGACATTGGGACCAGCCGCGATGCGCCCGGGGACCTTGTAGTAGGAGTCGCGGCCGAAGCGGTTGTTCTGGAAGGAAAGGACGACCGGATCGTTGATGGACAGGCCGTTGACGGTGATGGCGCCGCCGTACAGCCATGAGTGGCGGACCGACAGGCCGCCCATCTTGGCCTACGTTCTTGTTGAGTTGCACGCAGGCGTTCCCGGTGTACATGGCGGGGCTGCACAGGGTTCCACCGCTCTTGCAGTTCTGGCCGTTGGTGTTGCCCACGTCGGGGTTGAGGTTGGGGTTGATCAGGGAGTTCAGGATCTCGACATTGAAGCCGCCCTGGATCTGGAAGCCGTCGTTGTGGGTCCCGTCGGCGTGGCCGCCACCATCGTTGGACCACTTCGCCAGCTTGTCGACCCATGATCCGACCACGTGCACGGCCACGTCGGTGCCCGGGGCCGCGCCGTTGAAGACGCCGAATCCGTCGGTGGTGTTGCGGATGGTGCAGCGAGTCAGGGTGAAGTGGTGTCCGGTGATGCCGTTCCAGCGGTAGTGAGGCACGTCGGGCTGGAACAGGCAGTCCTCGAACTTGATGTTCGCGGTGGTGGTCGAGGCGTAGATGTTGACGATCCCACGGTCACCCGCCGGCGCTGTTTTCGTTCCACGGAACCGGCAGTTGCGGAAGGTGACGTCCCTGACCCCGCTGTTGATGTTGACCAGCCCGGTGATGTCCTGGTTGCTGATCGTCTGGCCCGACTTCGGGATGACGTTTCCGACGAACGTCGCTCGCGCCACGTCCAGCAGCAGACCACACGTCGTATTGGTCGGCTTGGGGTAGTTGGCGCCCAGGACCAGGCCCTGCCGGTATTGGAGGTTGGTCG
Source organism: uncultured Actinomycetota bacterium (assembly GCA_963724495.1). Taxonomy (GTDB): domain Bacteria; phylum Actinomycetota; class Actinomycetes; order Propionibacteriales; family DAIQRJ01; genus CAVRUZ01. The sequence continues at coordinate 955,047 of CAVRUZ010000002.1, forward strand.
TGCCTAGCCGCTGCCGGCGGTGTCGCGGCCACGTCGTCCTTGAAGTACACGTTGGCGTAGACGGGGGTGGTGCCGTAGGTGTTACGGGAAGCAATGCCGAGATAGAGCCCGACGCCGGCGGGGGTGGCGTAGATGGCAAGACCCTTGGGGGCGCGGTAGGCCAGACTGCGACCGGCGTAGGTGATGGTGGACGACACGACCTTGCGGGTGTCCATGTCCATCACCGTGATGCGCGAGTCGATGTTGGCGCTACTGCGCTGGGGGGATCCGGTGAAGACATAGAGGTGGCGGCCGTAGGGGGCGTAGCCGCGCATGGTGCCGAGATTGGTGACCGCGGCCGGCAGGCTGAAGCTGCTGAGCAGGGTCATCGACGCGGGGCTCCCGAACGGGAGCTTGTAGACCCGGTGTTTGTAGCCGGTGGTGGTCAGGTTTCGCACCAGGAGGCGCCGGTTGACGGGGTCGACCGCACAGGTGATGTTCTTGCTACCGGCGAAGAACGTTTGCGGGGCGGCCGGGGCACTGCCGGGGACCCACTTGAACCGCTGCAGCGCGGTGGCGTTTCCGGTGGAGTTGGCCTTGCCTTCCATCCAGATGTAGGAGTCACTGCCGACCGACTCCACTCCGAAGGACAGGCCACGCCCGGCGTGCTTCACATGCATGGTGCCCAGCGGTGCTCCGGTCATCGACACCCGGTTCAAGCACAGGTCGCCGGGAGCGCCGCCGGCAGGAACCTGCAGGATGAACAGCCGGCGATTGGCATTGTCGAAAGCGAGGCTCTCGATGGCCCGGTTCACGTGGTGCAGGCTCTTGTGCTCGAACAACGTGTGGTTCGGCGACGTGAGATCGATACGAGGACCGGCTGGTAGGGCGGCGCGCGCCATGGTCGGCGCGGCGATGGCGAGCCCACCCACAGCGAGACCCACGATGCCCGTCGCCTTCAGCATGGCGCGCCGGTCGAATCCGTGGGTAAGTGTTGATGTGCTCATTAGGAACTCCAAGTGACTCTTAGCAACTGGGCAACTACGCTCAGTCAGAGTACTTGCCTAACTCGGCACAATTGCAAGTCAGGAATATTCGCTCGTTTGGCAGGTCATTCGTTTGTCGACGCAAGCCTGCCCACCGACGCCTCTCAGAGGTCCATTCCTGGGATCCTGACGCTCACGGCAGGGTCGGTATGCCGACCTGACCTGCTCGGCCTCAGGCGAGGTGATGACGCTCGCCGAGCGTCGGATGAACAGATAGCTGGAGGTCAGCGGAGTAGGCGCTCACGTCGCCGGCCGTCGCTTGTCTCAGGCGTCAGGAGACCGCGCGATGCAGCGCAGACCGATCGAAGAGCGCCCGTTCGACGCGGACCAGTGGGGCACCGTCGATCGGACCGACGTGGTCGACCAACCCGAGGTCGCCTGGCGTCAGACGGGTGGCTCGGGGTCGTACTGGATCGACCGCCGGACTTCCCGTGCCCTCTCGACGGATGCCAGCCGAGACACCAGGTGGAGCGCCATGTCGATCCCGGCCGAGACGCCCGCCGCGGTGATGATGTCGCCGTCGTCGACGAACCGTGCGTCTGGTTGGACGTCGATCGTCGGGTCGAGCTCCTTGAGGAGTTCGAGTGCTCCCCAGTGCGTTGTCGCGGGCCGACCGGCCAGCAGGCCGGCCCCGGCGTAGACCAGAGAGCCGGTGCAGACACTGGTCAGGAGGGGCACGGTCTCCCGTTGACCGCGGATCCAGGTCAGGTACTCCTCGTCCGCGAGCAAGGGGCGAGTCCCAATGCCGCCGGGGTGGACGAGGACATCGAGGGCGGGCATCGCGCTCATCGAGTGGTGGGGCGTGATCACCAGGCCCTTGGCGCAGGTGACGGGTTTGGCCTCGGCTGCGAAGACGAGGGCCTGCCAGCCGTCCTGCGGGAACTGAGTGGTCCAGCAGGACAGCACTTCCCACGGCCCGATCGCGTCGAGCTCCTCGACGTCGTCGAAGACGAAGATGCCGACCTGGCGTACGCGAGCCTCAGCCATGGCGCGATCCAAGCAGACCTGCCGCAGCTGAGCGCGGGCACCTGACCTGTGCGAACGTGCTGAATCTGCCTCCAGATGGAGTCCTGCGATGACGCCCAGGCGCGGGGGCCCGACATCGAGCGATCTGGAGTCCGATCTCGCACGCGAGTGTCGTGAGCTGAACGATCAGCTCAGCGCGCGCACGAGCGCGGCCCGGTCCGTCGGGTGCTCCGTGCGTGAGGATCACCACCTCGATCGGCAGATCGAGCAGCGGTCGAAGTCGCTGCACGACCTCCTCGCGGGTGACGTCCTCGCGCAGCCAATCGTTGATCTGCAGGCCCCGGCCGAAGTCGACGAGGGTGTCCCCCGAGATCACCGCCCGCGCGTCTTCGACCCAGAGCACCAGGTCGTTGCTCTCCCTGCCAAGGAAGGCTTCGACGCCGATCGGAAGCCGATCGGCCGCTGCGTAGAAGTGGGCCACGTGAGACTCGTCGGCGAGCAGCCAGGCGATGTCGGGGCTGCCGCCGGCTGCCTGCTCGGGCGTGGCACCGAACTTCCGGATGAGGTCGGCCGCGGTGTCAGGCCGGGGTGCGAACACGGGCGCATCGAGGCGCTCGACCAGGCTCTTCGTGTCGCGTTCGTGCCACGGCGCCGTAAGCACGATCACCGGCTCGCGGTTCTGAGCCAGTTCGAGAATCTCGTCGGGAACAGCAAGCGGATCGAACAGCACAAGACGCACGCCGTCGTCGATCGCGCACGACGACACCACCTGCGGCCACGGCTCCTCCGGCGTCCATTCCGGGTGAGGCGCCTGCCACTGCCAGAGTCCCGTCCGTAGCTCACGCATGCCGGGAAGCTAGTAGGGACCAGCGACATTCCTTCCTTCGGTGCAGTGCCAGCGGCGGAGGTGCCCGGACAACGGCGCACGAGCACGTCATGCTCGCGGGGCGTCCGAAGCTGCCGACACCGCCCTACCGAAGAAGCAGCCGTTGCTGCTGCCCGGAACCCGACAACGGGTCCTGACCCCGGCCACGCCGCTCTGGGTCTAGCGTCCCGGCCATGCATGAATACACAGCCGTCAAGCTGCCTGGTCTGCTCTCCGCGGCAGCCGAAACCAACTGGCCCGTCCTGCTGAACGCCAAGGCGGCGGATGGCTGGCGGCTGATAAGCGTCGATGAGCGGGTCGCCTACTTCGAGCGGGTCGCCACTGCCCCGGAGACGACGCAGCGCTGACGATCATGCGGTGGCCGTCGGGACACTGCGATCAACCGCGGCCCGGCTACGGCTCGATGAGCCCTGCACGGATGGCGTAGCGAGTGAGTTCGGTGCGATACGGGATTCTGGTCACGATCCTGAGCACGGCAATGGCGTGGGTCTATGTCACCCTTCGTTACTTCTAGCGAGACCATCTGCGGCGTTGCACCAGTCCATCGCGTGTGCGGACGCACCAGACCGTCGCGCCATCGGCGCAGTCCGACCAGCGGCATGCGACATGCCTTGCCCCTGCTCCCTGCACCGCTGGTCCTGGCACGATGCCGGGGTGGAGAGTGCAGTACTCGTCGGGAGTGTCCTGGTCGCCGGACTGGCGATCTTCCTGGTCGGTGCTGTCTTCTGGCGGTTGGACTACCAGCGCCCGCTGCAGGAGTCGCTTCCGGTCATCCACCGGGACCGCCGTCGCCGGGCCTGGATCCACGCCTGGATGATCGCCGCTTTGGTCGTCACTCCCGCCGGGCTGGCCGGTCTCACGGTGACCGTGGATGAGCCCACCGCACAGGTCCTCACGGCTATGGCGACTGCGGTCTACCTGTCCGGCGGCGTCTGCTGGATAGCGTCGCTGGCCTTCCGCCTCGCGGTGGTGCCCTGGGCCGCCGAGCGGGCGGTCACGGACGGGGAGGTGCCCGACGGCTTCGCTGCCTACGACCGGTGGGCCGGGACGCTGTACTGCGTCCACATGCTCACCGCCTACGTCGCATCGGCCGTACTCGGGATCGCCGTGCTCGCCTCGGACGCACTGCCGATGTGGCTCGGCTGGACCGGCATTGGGTGGGGACTCGTCTTCGCCGCGGGTCTCGTGGCGACCCGGTTCGCGGGGCCGTTCAACCCGCCGTTCCTCGCTCACCTCTTCACCGGAACCGTCGGCGTGGTTCTTCTCCTCGGCTGAGGGTGCTGAGGTCCGATGTCACGTTGCACTCCGCTCGGGATCCCGCGAGTCCCAGGCTCCCTTAGTGTCCTGCCATGGGACTGGCCGACTGGCAGGTGACGCTCCTCGCAGCTGCGTTGCCCGTTGCCGCCGGCGCGGTCAAAGGCATTGCCTCGACCGTGAGTGCTCGCGGCTTCGAGTCGAGGGCCAAGCGACATCTCGAACTGCTGAAGGACCTCCCGGCCGGGGTTGAGGCAGACGACCTGACGAAAGTGGTCGCAGAAGAACTGAGGGTCATAGGCGACCGCGCCGACTTTCGCCTCCACCGGAAGATCAAACGGGGACTACTCGTCGGAGTCAGCTGCATTTGGGCGGTACTTGTGTACCCGTATGCGGTGGTGATCGACGCTTTCAATCAGGGGCTGACGAACACCACTAGGACGTGGTTCGGGCTGGGCCTGGTTGTGCTTGGGACGTGCGGCGTCGTCATCTGGAGCGTCTCTTTGGTCCGGACCCACCTCTGGCGCTACGACCCACGACCACCTCCCGCACTCGTTCGTGAACCGACGCCAGCCGGGCGATCTGGAACATCGAGCGACGATGCGGAGCCCTCAGTGACGACGGAACCCGGCACCTGACCGGGTTGCGCTAGCCGGCACGCGATCCACATGCCTTGCTGGTCCACGGGTCTGACGCGCGGTGCTACTGGTGGGCGATACTGGGTTCGAACCAGTGACCTCTTCGGTGTGAAGCCGGGCCCGGCCCGCTCAGGGATGCAGATTTCAGCCGATCTGAGCGTACGGAGATTCCACGACAGACCCGTTCGTTCGGTTGATGTGGCAGTGTGTAGTCACTCACTTAGTCACTCACTTGGTCGCACCCTTGCCAGCTCCTGGTCCTTGGCGGTCGGGGAGAGCCACCGACCCGATAACCAGCCTGATTGCTCGCCGGTGCCCGGTGTCAGGGGTGGCCGGAGGCCATCACGAAGTGACGCGCAGCGCCCTTGATTCCGGGTAGCGGCGCGCGACGATGTGGGATCGGGTCGGCGGCTCGGTGGTGAGTGGAGATCTCGCGGTGATCTCTGTCTGCTGATTTGATGATGGCTCGTTGGGAGCGCTCCGGTCGAATTGACGCGGGCGCTCCTTTGCATGCCGGCCGGAGGGACCGGCGCGCCAGCGCCGCATGCCCGCCGGCCGGCCGCGCCGGAGGCGCGCCTTGAACCAGTACAGACATTCGTATCCGATCCGACCGACGACGGCTGTGCGACCGACGACGGCTGATCGACGACGGCTTGTGCTCCGTCGGGTGATGCGCGACCGTCGTCCGCCGGGTGATGCGCGACGCTGAGCGAGCGGATCGCGGCATTATATCCGGTCGTTTCCGGAGGCTGTCGGTCTGTGGTGCCGGGCAGGCTGGGGCAGTTCGTTCCAAGCACATCACCGGGGCTGTTTGCCGTGGCCGCAGTCGATGGAGGCGGTCAGGGTGCCGCCCCAGCCGGACCTGGCGTGCCCTCAGGCGCCCCGGCGTGCAGGCGGTTGCGGATCGATTCCTGGGCAGGGCGAGGAAGAAAGGTGGGCCGGCGACTAAACCTTTTGGGTTGCTTGAAGCGTTGATCTGCTGTAGCGGTCGGTCAGCTGCAGGGATGAGGTAGGCGTCATGCGGGAGCGGGATGAGGAGAGTTTCTCCAGTTTCGTGCGCCTCCATCATGCTCGACTGTTCCGCACCGTGTACCTGCTCACCGGTGACTTTCACCGGGCAGAAGATGTTGTGCAGGCGACGTTCATGCGTGTGTATCCGCGCTGGGGTCGGGTCGTTTCGATGCGGGACCCGGGTGCGTATGTGCGCAGGATGGCGATCAATGAGGTCTGGTCGTGGCGGCGCCGGCTGTCAGCGCGGGAGGTACTGGGCTACCAGCCGGTTGACATTGGCCATCCAGGACCGGCCGACGAGGTGTCCGACCACGATGCGGTCTGGTCGGCGGTGCTGACCCTGCCGGTGCGTCAACGGGCGGTGATCGTGCTGCGGTTCTACGAGGACCTCACCGAAGCCCAGACCGCCGAGGTGTTGGGCATGGCCGTGGGCACCGTGAAAGCCCACGGCAGTAACGGATGTCACCGGCTGGCGGAACTGCTGGAGGACCCGGCCGGTTCCAGGATTGGAGAGCAGGGGCGATGAGGATCGAGGACAGAATCCGCACGTCGGCCCAGCGGGTCGCCGACGCGGTCGATCCGCCCGCGGTGGACATCGACGGCATCCGCAGGGGTGCCCAGGCCGGGCGGCGGCGGATCGCGATCGCTGTTGCCGTAGTGGCCACCGTTTTGGTGGGCGCGGTGGCGCCCCGCCTGGTCGACTCATTGTCCAGCGCCCCCATCCCGCCGATACCCGCCGCCCAGCCGACTCAGACGGCATCGCCAATCGACACGACAGGCTGGACTGTGTACGAGTCGAAGCAGTACGGCTTCGCCCTAAAGCACCCGCCCGGGTGGCGGGTGTGGCCCGCCTGGCGCGACTGGACATTCGAGGACGACGTCGAAGGGGACGGCAACGCCCGAATTTGGCGGCCAGGAAACGTTCGTGACGCCTGCTGGCGACCTCTTCGTGGCCGTGTGGTCGGTGCCGGCCAAGGACACACCGGCGACCCCGGAAGGTGTCGCGGCCTGGGTGGAGCAGTACTGCCAGCTGGCAGGCACAAGCTGCAGTGGCCTGGATCGGTCCGTGCCGCTGTGCAACGGGATGGACTGCGATCCTGGCCTGCTGGTGAAGGATGACGATGGTTTCGTCGGGGCCTACTTCACCGGCGGCAAGCACAAAGGCCAGATGATCGTCGTGGAGGTCTGGCGACCCGAGGGGCACGACGTGGTCGCTACGTACGGTGGTGCCCGGCGGCTTCTCGAAGGCTTCCTCGCCGGGATGGTTGTCTGCCCAGCCCGGCCGGACCAAGCGCCGGCTGGTTGCCCCTGAGCAGGCTGGACCAGCCCTTCGGCCGCGACCCTTGGCTTCGACGAGCTCGACCGGCCACAGGACAACCTTTCCCGAAACGGTCAACCGGGCCGATACCCGACTGATACCGGTCCGACGACGAGGCGATACCGCTGTGGAAGACAACTGTGGTGGAAAGGAGAAAACCATGAAGGACAGAGCAAGCCAGGTGCTAGACGAGGAGAGGACAATGCCAGGTAGGCGAGTTGTCGCGGTTATCACGGTGGCAGTTGGCGTGCTCTTAGGCTCGTTCGGGGTGTCTGGCACATCGGCCGCACCACCCGTGCGGACCGACGCTAGCGAGGTGACTCATTGGAACCAAGTTGCGGCGACGACGCTCGCCGCGATTCCGGGACCGAACGGCGGCGCCCCACCGGCAATGTCGATAAACCTGGGCATGGTGCAGGGGGCCGTGTACGACGCGGTCAACGCGATAGGGCCGAAACAGCATCGTCCATATCTTCTCAACAGCCGCACCGGTGCCAAGGCGTCCATCGACGCCGCGGTCGCAACGGCTGCCTATGACGTGCTCTCAGAGCTCGTCTCGACGGCCCCGGAGAGGGCGCCATTCCCCGGTCGCGCGGGACTCCTTAGCACGCTCTCCTCCGCGTACACAGCCTCGCTCGATTCGATCGACGATGACGCATTCAAGAAGCAGGGCATCGCGGTGGGACACGCAGCGGCCAGGGCGATGCTCGACGCGAGAGAAGGCGACGGACGATTCGGCCCGTCTGCGTGGGTGCCGGACCCCGCGTCGGGCACTGGCAGCCGCTCCTCAATGCGGAAGGGCAGCCGATCCTCGACCCGACCCCCTGGGTGGGCAACGTGACGCCGTTCCTCATCCAGAGCTCGTCACAGTTCCGTTCGGCGCCACCGCCCGCGCTCGACAGCCAGCAGTGGGCGACCGAGTTCAACGAGGTCAAGAACCTCGGTCGAGCCAGCGGCTCGACTCGAACTGACAGTCAGACCTACATCGCCAGGTGGTGGCAAAGCGCACCCGCCCTGAGTTGGAACGAAGTCGCCCGGCAGCTGATCACGCGCAACGACCTCGACGCCGCCGACAGCGCGAGACTCCTCGCGCTGCAGAACCTCAGTGGGGCGGACGCGGCGATCAACTGCTGGAACGACAAGTACCGCTTCGATTTCTGGCGGCCCTGGAACGCGATTACCACGACGTTGGACGATGGAAACCCGCGACACCGCTACAGACCCGACCTGGACGTCACTCCTCACCGCGCCGTACCCCGAGTGGACCTCGGGACACAACTGCCTCGACGGCGCACATGTCGCCGTGCTGCGGATGTTCTTCGGGGATGCGCCAGGCGGCTTCCAGATCACCAGCACCTTCGTGAATCCCGGAGGGGCGGCAGTGCGCTCGTTTGACACGTTCTCGCAGCCACTCGCAGAGCTCATTGAGGCACGCATCTGGGCCGGGCTCCACTATCGCAGCGCCGACGTGGCGGGCCAGGTGCTCGGTCGGAACGTCGCCAACTACGGGGCCGCGAACTACTTCCAGCCGGTAGGCCACCGATGAGCACACGATCGCCGGCGTAGAAAGAAAGCCCGCTCAGGGCCGGCGCACAATTGTCGGAAACCTCCGGCATACGTGAGGAGATCGAACGCGTCGGTTTCGGCGTGGATTGTGTTCGGTTGCCTGTGGATCGTTGCGGCGCGAGCAACGATCCACAGGACAACCTTTCCCGAAACCGTCAACCCGGCCGATACCCGACTGATACCGGTCCGACGACGAGGCGATACCGCTGCGGAAGACAACTGTGGTGAAAGGAGAGAAACCATGAAGGACAGAGCAAGCCTGCAGCCAGAGCCAGCGCGGCCATCGCCGCCCTGGGCCCGCGCAGCAACGATGAAAGAGCCCGCCACCGCGCCGCTCAGGGGACCATCATGACCCGATCTCGTGCAGTTCGAGGTGCACCGGCCATGCTCGCGGCGCTGGCCCTCCTACTGGGCGCCTGCAGCGACGACGCGCCGTCGGCCAACACCTCGCCATCGACGCCGATCCAGACGACAGCGACGTCTGCGACGCCATCACCCAGCGCGTCGCCAAGCGACACGACAGACTGGACTGAGTACGAGTCGACGCAGTACGGCTTCAGCCTCAAGCACCCACCCGGGTGGCAGGTGTGGGCCGCTCAACGCGACTGGACATTCAAGGCCGACGCCCAGGAGGACGAAGACCCGGGCGGCAAGGAAACGTTCTTGACGCCTGCTCGCGACCTCTTCGTGGCCGTGTGGTCGGTGCCGGCAAAGGACACACCGGAGACCCCGGAAGGGGTCGCGGCCTGGGTGGAGCGGTACTGCCAGCTGTTAGGCGCAAGCTGCAGTGGCCTGGATCGGTCCGTGCCGCTGTGCAACGGGATGGACTGCGATCCTGGCCTGCTGGTGAAGGATGACGATGGTTTCGTCGGGGCCTACTTCACCGGCGGCAAGCACAAAGGCGAGATGATCGTCGTGGAGGTCGGGCGACCCGAGGGGGACGACGTTGTCGCTACCTACGGTGGTGCCCGGCAGCTTCTCGAAGGCTTCCTCTCCGGGATGGGTGTTTGCCCAGCCCGGCCGGACCAGGCGCCGGCTGGTTGCCCCTGAGCAGGCTGGCCCAGCCCTTCGGCCGCGACCCTTGGCTTCGACGAGCTCGACCGGCCACAGGACAACCTTTCCCGAAACCTTTTTAGCAGTGTGCGCGTCGGCCAGACAGCCAACAAACCTGACTCACATTCTGGATCGAAGGGTCACCCTGAAACGACGTACGCCTCGCTAATTGGCGTAATGCCTCGCTGCTCCTGTTCACCACAGTGTCGTGGCGGCGGTAGCAGGAGAAAGTTGGTAGGGGCTGAACCTGCAGCGGCCCTAGACGCGTGTTTGTAGTGAGCTTTAGCCTGAGTTGACCATGGCTGTAACCGGGTGAGGAGCGCGCGTTATGCGCGATCGAGCCGAGTATGTCGAGTTTGTGACCCGGCATAACGCGGGCTTGTGGCGGACGGCGTTCTTGATGACGGGAAACCGCCACACCGCTGAGGACGTGGTGCAGTCCGCTCTGACCCGGGCGATCGAACGTTGGAGCCGGGTCCGGCGGGCTGACCATCCGGACGCGTATGTGCGAAGGATGGTCGTCAATGAGGCGGTCTCGATGCGTCGGTTGCGGTGGAGCGGCGAAGTGGTGTTGGAGGACGTTGACCCCCCGTGGTGGGCCACCGCCGTTGCGGTGGGTCCGGAGGATGCGGTTGTGGCCCACCAGGACATCGCAGCCGCCTTGGCCTTGCTGACAGATCGCCAGCGGGCCGTCGTGGTGTTGAGGTACTACGAAGGGCTCAGCGAAGCCGAGATCGCCGACGTGCTGGGGATCCGGCCCGGCAGTGTGAATGGACATGCCCGAGCCGGGCTGGCAGCGCTGGGTGCGCGGTTGTCCGTCGACTTCTTGAACGAGGACAGGTCATGAGCCTCCAAACCCGGGTCGAGCGAGTTTTGACCGACTACGCAGATGCGGTGTCAGCCGGGGAGCCAGACGTGGAGGCGTTGGTGGCCAGGGGGATGGCAGCGCAGCGGCGGCACCGCACGCGAATCGCAGCCTCCGTGGCCGCCGGAGCGGTGATAGTCGGCGCTGCGGTGGGCCCGATCGTGTGGCGGGATACGCCGCCGAGGAACCTGGGCATCCCGTGGGGTCCAGCCGTGACCTACTACCTGGTCGGCGATCGAAACCAGCCACCCGGTGGGAGACCTTTTGCGGACACCCAGCCGTGGCCGGGCGTGGACGTCGTCCAGTCGTTCACGACCACCTCGACCGGTGTGGTGTACGTCAACGCCGACAGCGAGATCGTCTTCGAAGGGTGGGACCACCAGACCCGGGTGCTCGGCAAAAATCCTCGAATCTCGATGTCCGAAGAACCCACACCTGCTGGGCAACCCCTCTCACGACCTGGTGGCTTGGGCCAAGGACGAAGGCGAGCGAACTGCGGTGATGGTCGTGCAGGCCAGCACCGGGAAAACATTGGCTCGCACGTGCTACAGGTCGCGACGGGGGCCATGTCAACATCCGTTCGCTCGATGCTGAACGGCTGTATGTGTAATCGCCGCCTCTGAAGAAGAGAAGCAAGAAGTGGACGTGGAAGTGGAGCACTGGGGGGTCGCCGACCTCCGGGACCACGACGTCTGGCGTACTCGACGTTGCGGGTGGAGTGTGGGCCGTGCTCAAACGGGCGAGCTGAGCACGGGTTCGATTTGAGACCGACACCGGGCGCCTGATCCGTCGGGTGGCCGACTCCTACGAAGGCGAGGGCGACGGCAATCTCAGCCCCGATGGCAAGATCTGGTTCAATCGCAGGTACGAGAAGTTCGTCGATCTCGCCACCGGTCGAGTGTGGCGCCTCAAACGCCAAAGCGCACCCAAAATCCCGCCCTACGACGGTCCCGGATAAAATCTGGGGGTGGACCGGTACCACCGAGATCACCTTCGTCATCGACTCGAACTCCTCGCCGGCCCTGGTGAGCTGTGATGTGCTGACACTGCGGTGCGCCGAGCCCCTTCACCCGCAGTTGCGCCGGGCTCGGTACCCGGACGTCACGCTTCCCTCGCACTAGTCGACGTTGGATCGGTCAACCACCACCTCGACCGCCGGCCTGCGGCTCGGACTGAGTTGCACGACCGAGGAAACGACGGAAGCACGAGGCAACAGTCCCACTCTGCTGGGCCAAGTGGTTGAAGCGGCGCCCAAAGCGTGCGGCTAAAGGGTTACGTGGCTGGCCACGGTCCAAGGCCGAGCCGCCCGCACCAGGTCACTGGTACGCCGAGGACCTACTCAGCGCCAAATCTCGTGGGCGATGGATTCGGAGCGGGACCCTTTGAGCAGCGCAGCAAGCCCTTGACGTCGCGCGCTCGCCATTCGGCAACTTCGAGTCGCCGCAAGGCGCCAACAAACCAAGCTTCCTGAGCAGGTCTGCCTCCTGGTGGGCCATCGCTTGATCGTTGCGCGAGTTGAGCCACTGCCCGCCTACGGTCACAACCGCTACAACGATCAGTCCGATAGAAGTCAAGAACGTGTCACTCAGCACATCACGACGCCCGGAAGGTGGGTCTAGTTGAGCCAGGGGACGGTTCGCCCAGGTCGTGGTCCGATGAGGGCAGCGGCGCTTCTGCAGCGGCCAGGTTGCCTTCTCACATCGTGAGATATTCGCCTTCGTCTTCACCGGAGTTTGACGCGAAAGAACCACGAACTTCGGTGACTGACGAACACCAGTGGACAAGCACGGAGACTCCTGGACACTCGACGCGCTGGCGTTGGCTCCGCCGACCTCTCGTGCGGAGGTGTTGATTGTCGGAGCCGGGTGGCATGGTGGTTGTTGCGGGACAACTTCACACACAATTTCTGGGTGATCCCCAGGGGGTCGGCTCCCCTACCACCGCTGACGCTAGAGGCTGAAGCGATCACATTGATGGCCGTCACACACACCAAACTCTGTCTGCACCGTCTCGCATCAGAGCCCGGATGGGTTCTGCTCGGCGTTGCCCGGTGTGGTGTGACGTCCGAGTCCCCAGCAGGACTGCACCGCCCATAGTCCGGGTGTGCTGCGCGACGAACCACACCACCTGGTTTTCCAGGTCGCCGCGTGGCACACCCTCTGGGGTAGGTGGACGACCGTGGGCATGAGTCGCGGGCACTGGTCTACGACACGCTCCTGACCGCCTTTCCGCACCTCGTGGGCGCGGGTCTGGAGCGCGGGAACAGCCGGGATATCGGCGTCGACGCGAATTCGTTGACCTCTGCGCAGCTCGCGGAGTTGATGAACTCGTCGCGGTGGGAGCCCTGGACCGACGCATTGGGGAAGGTGCACAACTGTGCCCACCCGATCCATGTCACCGGGTCCTCGGCACTGGTCAGCCCGGCCACCGGTGAGGTGCTGGCGACGTACTCCAGCCGCTCGGAGCCACTCGGAGTGACCTGCCTACCGTGTGGCAACCGCCGCGCGGCGCGGTGCCTGTCGTGCTCGCGGGTCTATGCCGCAGACATCTTCCAGCTGATCCGTGCCGGAGTCGCCGGCGGCAAGACCGTGCCCGATCGGATCGCGGACAACCCACTGGTGTTCGCGACCTTCACCGCGCCGTCGTTCGGCAAGGTCCACGGACGCCGCAGCGGCACCCAGATGTGTCACCCCACCACCCACGGGCCAGCCGTATGTCGACACGGCCAACAAAGAACCTGCACCACCCGCCACCGCGACGACGACCCGCAGTTGGGACAAGCCCTGTGCATCGACTGCTACGACTACGCCTCGCAGACGATCTGGCAATGGTGGGTCCCCAAACTGTGGGGCCGCTTCACCATGGCGCTGCGACGGGCGATCGCGAAAGACCTGGGCATCGCCGCGACTCGGGTCCACGAGCTGGCCACGGTCCAGTACGCCAAAGTCGCTGAGGAACAACACCGTGCCGCGATCCACTTCCATGCCCTGATTCGCCTCGACGGACCCAAGACCCCCGACGGCTTCGCATCGCCCCCCGAGGAATCGACGCCTTCCGGCTCGCAGAACTCATTACCGAAGCAGCCCGCCATGTCCGGTTGACCGTGCCCGGGGTCGACCTCGACGATCCCGAACGGGTGCTCGCGTTCGGCCGTCAACTCGACGTCCAACGCGTCACCAACGGCGAACGCAGCGATGACCCTGATCGTGGTGCTGTCGGCTGAGCAGGTCGGCGGGTATCTGGGCAAGTACGCGACCAAGTCCGCTGGCGACGACCCCGCCCGAGCCAACAACCCCCACCAGACACGCCTCAAAGCCACCACCCGGGAGTTGGCCGCACGTGCGGCCGCGAACCCCGACTCGGAGGTCCGCGACTTCTACCGGCTCCTCGGCCATCGGATCGAGCAGCACGGCTACCGCGGGCACTTTTGCACCAAGTCCAAACGCTTCTCGGTCACCATGGGTGCCCTCAGAAGGGCGCGGCTCCGTGCCGCGCGGTTGATCGCGCAGGCCAATCGCGAGCACCGCACCATCGATCTGGCGGCGATGGAGGACGCGCTGCTGGCTGATGAGGCCGAGACCACCATCACCCTCGGCCACTGGCGCTACGCCGGCACCGGCTGGGCCACCAACGCCGAAACGACCCTCGCCACCGCCTGCGCGGCTCGCGCCCGCGAATACGAGCGCGAACGAGCAGCAGCTCGGCACGCAACCAATCAACTTCGGAGAAAGGAACCCGGTGATGAATGAGCCACCTGTCGCCCCGATGCTCTATCGGGTGGAAGAAGCAGCCGAAGCGCTGCGCATGAGCAAGTCCCGCATCTACGAGCTGATCCGGTCTGGGCGGCTCCGCACGGTCAAGGAGGGCCGATGCCGGCTCGTGCCGATGACAGCACATCGCCGAATACGTCGCGCTCCTGGAAGGAGAGGCGGCATGAGCCCGGACGAAGAACGCCGTCGCCGAGCGCGCGGGGAGCAGAGCGTCTACTGGAGCGAGGATCGCCAGAGGTTCATCGCCGAGGCGACGGTCGGCTACAACGCGATGGGCAAGCGCATCACTCGCAAGGGGGCGGGGGTCACCGAGACGGCCGCACTCAGGGCGCTACGCGGCCGGATCAGAGATTACGAGGCGGGCCTCGTCGTCGGTTCCGAGCGATGGACCGTGCGCGAGGCGGTGGAGGATTGGCTGGTCTACGGGCGCAGCGAGGTCGACCCCGCAACTCTTCGCAAGGATCGAGACCTTGCGGAGAAGCACATCTATCCGAACCTCGGCGGTCGACGACTTCGGGACCTACGTGCCCAAGAAGTGGATCGCTGGCTCCACAGCCTTCGGGAGAGTCTGGCTACTCGGAGCCTGCAGGAGCTGCGGTCGTGTCTGAGTCGGTCCGTTCGACGAGCGATGATGCGCGGACTGGTGGATCGCAACGTGGTCGAGCTGTGCCAGGTGCCGCGCGGTCGCCCTGGCCGCCCGTCGAAGTCCCTGACGGTGGCCCAGGTGCGCGACGTCTTGGTACTGACCGAGCGCGACCCGATGCATTGCTACATCGTCGTCTCGCTGCTCACCGGCGCACGAACCGAGGAGCTGCGTGCGTTGCGTTGGGAGCACGTGCATCTGGATCAGACAATCGATACACCGCTGCCACCACACCTCGAGGTCTGGTGTTCAGTCCGGGCTGGCGGCGACACCAAGACTCGTCGCTCGCGTCGCACTTTGGCGCTGCCAACCCTCGCCGTCGCCGCCCTTCGGCGACATCGAGTGGCGCAGGCCGAGCAACGCCTGCGGTCGAAGGTGGCGTCCTCCGAGCTGGGCTTGGTCTTCGCGACGTCGTCGGGAGCTGCCCTGGACGCGGCGAACGTTCGCAGGGACTTCCGACGCGCGCTCACGGCCGTGCCGAGTGTCGTCCCAGCCGAGTGGACTCCGCGCGAGATGCGCCACTCGTTCGTGTCGGTCCTCTCCGAGAGTGGCCTGAACGTCGAGGAGATTGCCCGTCTGGTGGGGCACAAGGGAGGCAGCCAGGTGACTGAACGCGTGTATCGAAAGCAGTTGCGACCCGTGATCCAGACTGGCGCCACCGCCATGGACTTGGTCTTCGGAACCGACCTGTACGGCCGGGCCGGCGATGCGTAGTCACTCACTTAGTCACTCAGTGGCGCCAGATGCCGGGCTGGTGCTGGAGACCGAGTGCCCTCGCTGCGCGTTGTCGCAGGTCACGGAGGGTGGAGTTCGGGTGGGCGATACTGGGTTCGAACCAGTGACCTCTTCGGTGTGAACGAAGCGCGCTACCACTGCGCCAATCGCCCCGGTTGCCTCGGCACTTTAGCGCATGGGCAACCGGTGAGGTTGCCCCGTTCGGCGGCGCCAAATGGTCACGCTGAGCGACCGAGCGTGCGCGTAGCGTCATAATCTGTCAAGATCAAGTGCAGGGCATCGCTTCAGGGGGTCCGGAAGATCTCTCCGGAAAAGTTGGGAAACTCGCGTAACAGTCGCGGCCCTTCTCCCTCTGTATAGGTGAGCGCACTCAAACCGGAGTGCTTGTGTGAAGGGCACACCATGGGCAACCCCACGACGATCAGCAGCCAGGTCTCGGCGAACATCCTCGACGCCGAGGGCGGACGCCATCGCCTGACCTGCCGACTTGCCTACGACAGGCTCGACCCTTTTGCCGTGAAGGTCACGTTCGCCGAGGCCAACGCGCCGGCAGAACTGGCTGTCACCTGGGTCATGGCCCGCGACCTGCTGTTCGAGTCGACCTTCCGTCCCTCCGGTGAGGGCGACGTACACGCCTGGCCGGCTGTCGACGACGACGGAGCTCACGTGGTCGGCCTGCTGCTGTGTTCCCCCGACGGCGAGGCCCTCGTCGAGGTCAACCTGCCGGGTCTGATGTCCTTCCTCGATCGGACCATGGAGATGGTCCCGCAGGGTTCGGAGTCGGAACTGGTCGATGTCGACGGTGCGATCGCGGCGATCATGGCCACGGCAGAGGTAACGCGCATCGACGAAAGCTGATCTCCGGCGCTCGTGCCGAGCGGTGTGCTCAAGACGAGCGAACGAACCAAGGATCCTGGCGATCACCGCAGGCGACTCGGACCTGTGCCCATGTCCGAGTCGCGCCACGTGCCCTCGTGGCGGAGTTTGTCCCCGTGTTGTAGTTCGCTAAGGTTCCTCGGGCACCACGAACGGTCAGGTCGCAGTCAGCTTCGACCCCTGTTGTGGCTGCAGGCGGACGTGGCGCAGCTGGTAGCGCATCACCTTGCCAAGGTGAGGGTCGCGGGTTCGAATCCCGTCGTCCGCTCGGAGGGTGTCGCCTTCACGGGTGGAGTGGCCGAGAGGCGAGGCAGCGGCCTGCAAAGCCGTCTACGAGGGTTCGAATCCCTTCTCCACCTCGAAGTTCGACCCACGGAACCGGCTTGCTTGGCCCGTGGCAGCACGGGCGATTGGCGCAGCGGTAGCGCGCTTCCCTGACACGGAAGAGGTCACTGGTTCGATCCCAGTATCGCCCACCAGAAACACCGCAGGTCAGAGGGGGTTTGTCCCCTCGACCGGACTGCTTCAACCAGTGCCGAACGAGGCTTGATAGCCAAACTGATAGCCAACGACAGCGCATGACTACTCCTCGTCGGTGTCGAACAGGGTGTTCATCGCCGTCGCGCCAGCACCAGCCATGTTCCAACCAGACTTGACGATTGCGCTGCCCAGCAGCCCACCGCGCTCCGATGTGAGCAACTCGCCAGTCCCACTGCACCCAGAAGTGACGCGGCCGGGAGGGATTGGTTCTGACTAGGCGAGCCGGCGCCCCTCCGGAGTCACCACGCGGAGCCATCGGTAGCCGTAGCCGTCCATCGCGACCTCCGCGCGTCCGTTCGCGTCGAGCTCGGTCTCCCCTTCCTGGAGCAGGTCGACCAAGCGGCAGCCCGGCGCGCAGTCGGTGAGCTGCAGCGGGACCGTGCACCGTTCCGAAGAGAGGTTGTGTACGGCGACCATCCGCCGGTCGTCCCACTTGGCCTCGTGAGCCAGCACGCTGCGGTGTGGTTGGTCGAGGATCGTGAAGTCCGCCCAGCCGAGCTCGGGCGACTCGCGGTACCTCCGGATCAACAAGCCCACGAAGCTCAAGAGAGAGTCCGGATCGGTGCGCTGGTCGGCGACGTTCACGTGCTCGGGACCGAAGGGGCCCGCTACGACGGGCCGTCGCAGGCGGGAAGGTGCTGCGGTCGTGAAGCCACCGTTGCGCTGGCGGGACCACTGCATGGGTGAGCGGACCGCCATGCGGCCTTCGATGTCGAGGTTCTCGCCCATGCCGATCTCCTCCCCGTAGAACAGCGAGGGCGTGCCGGGCAGGGAGAACATCAGGCTGTAGGCCATCTTGATCCGCCGTGGGTCGCCGTCGAGCATGGGCGGCAGCCGCCGCCGCAACCCTCGGCCGAAGAGCTGCAGCTCGGGCTCTGGGCCGAAGGCGCTGAAGACCTCCTGGCGCTCGCCCTCACTGAGCTTGTCGAGCGTGAGTTCGTCGTGGTTGCGCAGGAACGACGCCCACTGGGCGTCGTGGTTGATCGTCGGTCGTCGCTTCAGCGTGCGGGCGAGCGGTCGGGCGTCCTCGCGGGCCAGCGAGAGGTACATGTTCTGCATGCCGACGAAGTCGAACATCATCGTCAACTCGTCGCCGTCACGGCCGCCGAAGAACTTCGTCTGCTCCGGGTAGGGCAGGTTCACCTCTCCGAGCAGGATGCCGTCGCCCGTGCGCCTGCCGAGGAACGATCGCAAGGCGACGAGGTAGTCGTGCGGGTCGGCGAATCTCTCCTTCTGGCCCTCCGTGATCCCCTCAAGGCCGAGAAGGAAGGGCACGGCGTCGACGCGGAAGCCGGAGATGCCGAGCTCGAGCCAGAAGCCCATCACCTTTGCGATCTCGTCGCGGACTGTCGGGTTGGCCACGTTGAGGTCGGGCTGGTGCTTGTAGAACCGGTGCAGGTAGTACTCGCCGGAACGCTCGTCCAGCTCCCAGATGCTGTCCTCCTGGTCGGGAAAGACCACCTGGCTGGAGGTGTCCTGCTCGGGTGCCTCCGCGCGCCATACGTAGAAGTCCCGGAAGGGTGAGCTCTTGCTCGACCGTGCTGCCTTGAACCAGGGGTGCTTGTCCGACGTGTGATTCACCACCAAATCGACGATGACCCGGATGCCGCGGTCACGGGCGGTCCGCACCAGCTCGACCAGGTCGCCGTGCGTGCCCAGCCGAGGGTCGACGCCGTAGAAATCGGTGATGTCGTATCCGTCGTCGCGGTTGGCCGTCGGGTAGAACGGCATCAACCACAGGCAGGTGACGCCGAGCTCGGCGAGATAGTCGACCCGCTCCGTGACGCCGACGAAGTCGCCGACCCCGTCCCCGTTCCAGTCGAGGAAGGTCTCGACGTCCAGGCAGTAAACGACAGCCGTCTTCCACCACAGGTCTGCTGTGTCACTGATCCTCATCTGAGTCTCCCGGGTAGGACGGTCGTGGTGGTTCTGCTGTCGAGTGGCACGGGGCAGATGGTCATTGACCCCGCAACTGCGGGAGCACACGATCCGCGAACGCCTCCTGGAAGGCCCGCTGATCCTGGCCGACATGGTGCAGGAACAGTTCGTCGAACCCGAGCTCGACGAACTCGGCGAGCCAAGCGGCGTGCCTGGCGAGGTCGTCGGAGACGAGCACCACCTGCTTCACCTGCTCGACCGGAACGTGCTGCGAGGCGATGTCGAAGGTCTCGGCGGAGTCGATGTCCCAACATGCCGGTGGAGGGAACGTGTTGGTGCGCCACTGGTCGTGGGCGATCGCCTCCGCACGTTCCATCGACGGGTCCCAGGACAGGTGCACCTGCAGGCGCAACGGTCCCTGGCCCCCGGCATCGCGGTAGGCGTCGATCATCTGGCGCAGCTTGTCGTGCGGCTGGTTCACGGTGATCAGCCCGTCGGCCCAGGCTGCGACCTCGCCCGCGGTGGTCACGCTGACCGCCGGGCCGACCAGGTGTGGCGCCGGGTCAGGCAAGGACCAGAGCCGCGCGCGGTTCACGGTGACGAGGCCCTGGTGGGTGACCTCCTCGCCAGCGAGGAGCCGGCGGATGACATCGACGCACTCCCGCAGCCTGGCGTTACGGACGTCCTTGGGTGGCCACGGGTCCCCGGTGATGAGCTCGTTCGAGGCCTCCCCTGAGCCCAGTGCGGCCCAGATCCGACCGGGGTACATGGCCCCGAGCGTGCCGAGCGCCTGCGCGATGATGGCCGGGTGGTACCGCTGCCCCGGGGCGTTCACGACGCCGAAGGGCAGCCTCGTCGTCGCCAACGCGGCGCCGAGCCAGGCCCAGGCGAAGCCTGACTGTCCCTGCCGCTCGCTCCACGGCGAGAAGTGGTCGGACGACATCGCGGCGTCGAACCCGAGTTGCTCTGCCCGCTGCACGTCCTGGAGCAGTTGTGCCGGGTGGATCTGCTCGTGCGAGCAGTGGACTCCGATGGTTGTCATGTACGCGTTGGCCCTATCCGTTCTCGTCGACATGTGGCAGTGGCCCGATGCGCCACGTCCACAGAGTGCCCCGCCCAAGGTGTTCCACACCTCCGGGGCACATTTGGGACGATGGCCGCCTGGCGCTGGAGTAGGGCCGGCGACCCTTCTCGACGGCCACTCCCGTTCAAACGGCGGCAGCCAAGGCAGCACTTCCCAGACCTGGGGACCAGATGCACGAGTACCGCGCGGCTGCGAAGCGCACCGCCGCGAAGCCCACTGCGAGAGCCTGAGCCCTCTGGCCCCCCCACCAAGGAGCGCATCCTCGGCCGTGCCGTCGATCAAGCACCGGACGAAGTTCCCTTGCGTGTGACTTCTTGCCGCGTCTACCCGGTCGTCTGTATGGCCCTCGCTCGCCAGCGTTCGGTCGCGATCACTCCGAGGGCCAGGGCGAGCGCCACAGTTGGGACCTGAAGAGCGAAGTCGCCAAGGTCTTGCAGTCCAGATATCGGGTCACCGCCAAAGAGTGCAGTAACGCCTCGCACACCGAGGCCGCCAACGGTCAGCACGAAGAAGCCACCAAGCATCAAGGCGAGCCGTGGTGGCCGCTCGGGATGTGCTCCAACGAGATTCGCGTATGCCCCGAGGATCGCCCCCGCGACCAGTGTCCCGACGACCGAGCCGGCAATCACGGTTGCTCCCTGCTGAAGCAGGAACGTGACGATCACGCTGGGAATCAGCCAGGGAAGTACACGAAGCTCCGCGTTGAAGGCCAGGACCAGACCGACACAGAAGACAACCCAGGCAAGGATGACGACCAGCCAGTGCAGTTGCTGCGGAGGCACCGTCTCGAAGAGGTAGTCGAGATGACCTGTGACGCCGGCCGCGGCGACGATACCGATCACGATCAGACCCAGCGTGAACACGGCGAACACCAGTCGAACAGCCCCTGCCGTGAGCCGCATTCCCAGGAGCTCGGCAGCAGCGGCTGAGAGGGTGTCGCCTGGGACCGTGATGAACAGCGCGGGGAGGACGATCAGCGTCACGCCCGCGCTCCCGGCGAGACCTGACATCGTTGTTATGCCCAACGTGGTGATCACGAAGGCGCCGAGAAATGGCAGCAGTCCCTCGAGCGGCCGACCCTGTGTGGCGACCAGTAGCAGACCCATGACCATGCCCAGAACGGCGGCCGCGCCCACCTCGCCCCAGGAACCGACGACGCTCGGGGCGAATCCAGCAGCGAAGAGCGCGACACCGAACACCCGGACCCACCACGGCCACCGTGGCGATGACGCCTCGACCGCCTCGAGTTGGCGGCAGGCCGCGTCGGCGTCCAGGCCGCGCTCGATTTGGACCAGCACTCGCTTGAGCGCCGCGAGCTGGTCGAGCCGAAAGATGCCCGGCGTCGCCCGGAGGACTGCCAGACTGCCGACGGCCTTCGAGTCCTCATCCCGGATGAGGATCTGTTCCGGCAGCGTCACGACATCCACAGCGATGCCGTAGGCCCCAGCCGTCCGCGCAACATAGCGCTCCAGCGTTTCAACACCTTCGGCGCTGGATTGCAAGGAAAGGCGCGCAACGCGTACGACGGCGTCGAAAGCGGTCATGCGGGCATCTTCGCACCGGCCTCTGGTCCGCGTGCGGTCTGACCGAGACCAACTGCGTGTGCACGTCGACCGGGCCGGGAGGCGGCTCACCGGTCTGCTAGGGAACGCAGGAATGCAGTATGAGAATTCTGTCATCCGGCATCGGCGTGGCCGATTCGCTCGGCTCATCCGTGTGCCTTGGATGCACAGTTGTTCGTCAGTGGTGGAAGAGCCGGCGGTCGGTGGGGACCAGCGAGATCCCGTGCTGGCGACAGGCAGCTTGGACATCGCCTGACCTCGCGGATCCACCAGGTTCGGCTATGTAGTCGACGCCGTGGCGGCGAGCCTCGTCGACGTTGTCGCGGAACGGGAGAGCTCCATCCGAGGCGAACGCGACTCGATCGAGCCGCCGCGCCCAGTCGTTGCGCTGGTCGTCGCTCAGGGGGATCAGCGGCGAGGTCAGAGCCTGACCGAGTCGGTCGTCTTCGTCCGGACTGAGGTCGCCTTCCGCGCAGCGGACCTGCCAGTTGATGCGCTCCTGACGACGAACGCCCTTGTGGAACTTGAGATCCGCAAGGGCGGGGTGCCGCCGGCGCCACCACGTGTCGACCTTGGACCCAGCGAGTCGGGTGCAGTCGATGCGCGATTGCTGCCCTGCACCGATGCCGAGCGTGATGCCGTCGCGGATATAGCACACCGAGTTCGACTGGGTGTAGCGCAAGGTAATGAGTCCCAGTTGAAGATCGTTCCACGCCGATTGCGTAAGGGCCTCGTCCGCAGACGGGTCGGCCAACGTCAACGTGAGTGGTGCTGTGTCACGGCTCTGAGTCAGTCGCAGTCCGTGCACGTCGCGAGACTCGAAGTCTGGCGGAGTGAAGGTCTCATCCGCTTGCAGGATGAGGAATGTACCCGCCTTCTTCCGGGCGAGGCTGGAGATCGTGCCTGGCTCGAAGGCCGGCGCAATGATGCCGTCACTGACAACCCGCGACAGGACCTGGGCTAGGTCGTCGTCCACCGGATGAGAGACGGCGACGAAGTCACCGTAGGACGAGCGCGGGTCGACATCGCGACACCGCAGATACGCGCTGGCGACCGCCGAGAGCCGATCAGATCCCACTCCATACAGCGAAGCGGTGGCAGGATCGAGCGGCCCTGCGACGGCGGCTCCGGCGGGCGACACGTGCTTGAACGACGTGGCCGCCGGCTGAGCCAGGGCACGACTCGCCTCCCGAACCAGCTGCCAGCCGTTGAGAGCGTCCAGCAGGTTGATGTACGACGGGTCACCGTTGACGACGCGAAGCGGCCACTTCTCGCCCACACTGGGGATAGCCTGCGCCCGCTGACCGGGGTTCATTCCGTAGCGAAGTTGCATCCTGGTCTCCTCAGCCTTGGAACTGCTGACGGAGACGCCCAGGCGGTCGACGCTCACATCGGTGAGTGGCTGCTCCCCTGTGGTGGTCCACCTACGCCAGTCGCAACCACGACCAACCTACCGGGGATGCCGTCGACCAAGGCAGTAACTCCATGATGGCTGACTGCGAGGACGGGATGTCAGACGGCAACGTCATGGTCCAGCAGCCATCGAGCTGTGGCTCGGCGCGGCTCGTCGCTCCAGTCGCAGATGTCAATGAACAACGGCACGGCGGCGATGTAGGCCGGCAGTGCCTCGCGCTCGAGGCTGCTCAGCGTCCAGCCTGCGCCCTCTTCGTAGGCCTGGATGAGCGTCGGAACCTGTGCCCACGTGAACGAGTCCGAGTCGACCGGCTGTTCGGCCGAAGACGAGAAGGCCAGATGGGCGATGGCGTAGGCGACGTCGTGAATGCGAGGCCCGGGCGCGGCACCTGCAAGATCGAGATACACGGCCTCGCCCTCGGTGCCTTGCATGATGTTGCCGGCGTGCGCGTCACCATGGATCAGCTGCCTGGGAAGCCGCGCAGCTGGAACCCAACTTCGCTGCAGCTGACGGGTCAGGTCGTCAAGCTCGGCTACCACGCGAGGATCTTGCAGGGACTCGACGCCGGCTAGCGCGTTGATACGGAGCCAACGGCGCAATGTGACTGGAGTCGTCCAGCTGCGGTTCATCGGACGTGCCAAAGGAGCTGAGACGGTGGACAGCCCGCGGTGGAGACGTCCGATCGCGTTGAAGAGCCACTGACGTGCGGCATCGCCAGGCGCTGCCCACTGGACGGTGAGGTACTGCTCGAGTTCGGCCCACCTCGGTCCGCACCGGAAGATCGAGTGGCCATTGCGTATGACCGGCCTGGGCACCGCTAGCCCCTGGGACCCGAGGGCTACTCGCAGCCGGTGTCCTGCCTCGAGCCGACGCCTCGTGATGTACGGCTTGTGAATGCGCAGAACCAGTTGCGCTGTGTCGACCAGGAGGTTGAGGCTGTCTTCGCCGCCGAGGTCGGTCACTGACGAGCCCGGAGCAATCTGCCTGAGCAGTTGCTGGACGTCTCCATCACCGATTGGCACCCGGCCCTCTGGCGCACCGTGGCGGGCGTACCAGGCTCTTACGACGGGATGGCCGATCACAGTCGGATGGTCTCTGGTCGATGGGACGAACGCCAACCGCTCGGATGTCGCGCCTAGCGCTGCGTTCCGACTGAGAGCGCACGCCGCATCCTCATGGTGGAAACGACTGCCAGGCAGGCCGCGACAGCAGCGAGCCCGAATCCTCCCGACGGCCCGAGTCGTTCGGCCACGGCACCGGCTGCGGCGCTCCCGGCGGCGGAAGCCACCAGTCCCAGGCTGACCATCGAGGTGTAGGCGGACGTGAGCGACTGCGGAGCTGTGACGTCGTCCAACAGCGCGGACATGCAGATGCCGACGCTGGCGCCGACGGCGCCACTGACCAGCAGGGTGAGGAAAAGCGCAGGCAGAACTCCGGAGGCAGGCACGGCAACCCAGGCAGCCACGGCCATCAGCACCAGCAAGACGAGCAGCTGCCGGGACCGTTGGCGCGCCAGCGGCATCGCCCCGTAGGCGAGTCCGCCGACCAGATCCCCGACCGGGGTCAAGGCCTGCTGGCCAGTGTCCTGCGCGATCACCACGCCGGCTTCGCTCAGGAGCCCGGTGCTGGCGACTCCACCTGGTGATCCTGCGCTGGCCGAGGCCGGTGGTGGCGGTCCCCCGACGAAGCCTCCGGGCGACACCCACGAGAAGCAGGATGACTGCGGCGAGGGGACCGACGAACAGCAGGTACCCAGTGGGTCCTGCCTGCTCATCCACCGGCAGCCACTCGGGCAGGAAGCCGGCGGAGTCGGAGGATTCGGCGGCCTGCGTGCGCGGACCGGCGAGTTGGCGGGTGGCCGTGCACGCATTGTCCTGGTAGGGCGGGCCACTGTTGGTCGGATGGAACTCATACCGGCCGCCTAAGGCGAAGCGGCGGTCGACTGACGTGTAGGTATTCGAGAGGTGACTGCGGTTCGGCGTACCGAACACCGTGACCGTCTATCCGTCATCGTTGATGACCGTCGCTACCCGGCCACGCTCCTCCGTCTCGATGACCGTGCCGGTGAAGGCATATGGAGAAGGGCTGGGTGGACCCGCGCATGATGCGTGAGCGACCGATGCCGGTGCCGACAGGCTGAATGCGCCGGCGGCGACGACAAGAACCGCCGATCGCCGCACTGCCACTCCCCTGAGCCTCACCCGACTGTGACGGTTCGCGGAGGGGAACGGTTCCACTCTCAGCCCAGGACTCCGCGAAGTGGAAGACGAGCCGTCGAACGGGAGCACGAGGGGTCGTCGATGTACCTGACCCGGCCGTGCAGGAGAGCTAGCCTGAATCATGAACGTGCCCAAAGTTGTCTGGCGAACGTGCTACGAGCTGCTGGCGGCGCGAGTCCGGACACCCGACTGGGCCTTCATGAACTACGGCTATAGCCCGGTTGCACAAGGCAGACCCCCACCTGCCCTGCAAGCATCGGATGAGGCGGACCGGCTGGCGATCCAGCTCTACGACCACACGCTGGGCGACGCGGCTCTGAACGGCACCGACGTGTTGGAGGTCGGCTCTGGCAGAGGTGGTGGCGCGTCGTACATTGCGCGCTATCGACACCCGCAAACCGTTACCGGATTGGACTTCTCGGAGCGAGCCGTCGATCTGTGCATCGAGCATCGGCGAGCACCTGGTCTGACGTTCGTGCTCGGCGATGCCCAAGCGATGCCGTTTGCTGACGGGTCGTTCGACGCAGTGGTCAATGTCGAGTCCTCGCACTGCTACCCATCCGTCGAACGGTTCCTAGCGGAAGTGGACCGGGTTCTCCGCCCGACTGGGTCGCTGTTCTTTGCCGACCTCCGGACTCTCGACGGTCTGGCGACCCTTCGAGGCCAACTGGCGGCGAGTGCGCTCACCCTGCAGACACTGTCGGACATCACCGAAAACGTGCTGGCAGCGTTGCGGCTCGACAGTGATCGGAAGGTCGAACTGATCCGGTCGTCCATTCCTCGGGTGGTCAGACGGCCGATGCGCAGCTTTGCGGGAATCCGCGGAACCACGAACTACAAGGGCTTCAAGAGCGGACGGATGCGCTACGTCAGTGCAGTGCTGACGAAGAGTGCGCCGGGCCAAGAGGCCTAGACCACGGCAGCTGTCGCGACTGGTCAGGTGACGGCGCGAAGCAGCGCGGTCACGACCACCGCGACCACCAGCACGACGAGGAAGCCTGCCCGGAGAAGGAGAGCGACCACTCCCGCGCCCATCCCGACCAGGGCGCGCCAGTCGACGGTGTACTGGCGCCCACCGTCGAACAGCGAGACAGCGATCAGAGCGGCCAGCATGGCCACCGGCAGGAAGCGCAGCGATCCGTCGCACAACCGGCCGGCCGAGCACCGATTCGGGCAGCGAAAGCCCAGCCAGCTTGAGCAGATAGCTGCCGACGCACGACACGATCAGGGCGATCCAGAGGGGCGTCATCGCGCCGTCGCCTTCCTGACGGAGAGCAGACCCGCGACCACGGCCACCACCGCCGCGCTGAGCACGGGCACGCCGGTCGGAACCAGCGGCACGATCGCCATAGCCACTGCGACCGCGATGACGGCCACCCACCGGTTCTCCGTCTTCTTGAGGGTCGGCCACAGCAGAGCCAGGAAGGCGGCCGGTGCCGCGACGTCGAGGCCGAGTGCCGACGGATCGACGGCCGAGCCGATCAGGCCGCCCGCCAGCGTGCCCAGGTTCCACAGGGCGAAGAGGAGCATCCCGGCGGTCCAGAACGCGAAGCGCTGCACTCGTCGGCCGGTCTGGCCGATCGCCAGCGCCGTGGTCTCGTCGATGACGAACTGGGCCGCGACCAGTCGTCGCCAGCCGCGAGGCTCCAGGATCTGGGACATGGTGACGCCGTAGAAGGCGTTCCGGACCGCCAGCAGCAGCGCCGCCGGGATGGCAGCGAGGGGTGCCGCGGTGACGGCCACACCGACGAACGCGAACTGCGATGCACCGGAGAACATCACCAGGCTGAGCAGCATGGTCTGACCGAGCGAGAGTCCCGAAGACACGGACACGGCTCCGAAGGACGCGCCGAATGCGACGGCGTAGAGACCGAGGCCGATCACCGCGCGCAGTACGGCGGTGCGCTGCGCCGACGGAAGACTGTCTGATTCGGTCTCGGACTGTTGCCCGACGTCCTCAGTCACGTCGCCACCCTGCGGCGGCGTCGACCGGACGACCACCAGGTTGTGGTTGGCCTGATCCTGATGCGTCGCGAGGGCTCCGCTAGGCCCCGCTTCTCCTCCACCTGATCGCCCATGGCGAGCATCCTCGCAAGCGAGCCGGACCTCTCGGACGTCGACTGCAGTGCAACCGGCTCAGTGACCGGGGCTCGAATAGCTGCGCATCTGCTGGTGAAAGAACCTGACGGCGGCGATGTAGAGGATGGCTCCGACAGCAGGTGCGGCATAGGCCAGCCAGACGGGAACGTAGAGGTCATCGGTGCGGCCGAGCAGGATGGCGGCAGGCAGATAGGCGGCGAAGGCAAGCGGTAAGACGAACGTCAGCAGGTAAGCCACAGCCCTGGGCAGGACGCTGAGCGGGTAGGGACCGAACGTCACGAAGACCGTGTCGGCGACGCTGAGCATCGGTGTGCTGGCCAGGAGGCGGAACGAGAGCGACGAGATCGCCAGCATGACCGCCGACTCCGTGAGAGCGCTTCCCACGACGGCGGCGACCAGAAAGGCCACCTTGCCGAGAGACCAGTCGATGGGAGCGGCCACCGCGGTGATCGTCAGCACGGTGATGCCGAAGGCGATGTCTCCGACAGCGGTGACCTGGAACCGCATCGTGATCAGCTGGATGAGCGGGTCGATGGGGCGGAGCAGGAACCGGTCGAAGTCCCCTTCACGGACGACGTGGTCGGTCCCCCACAGCTGGCCGGACAGCACTCCGTGAAGTGCATGCCCCATGGCCCGGATCCCGTAGACGAAGGCGACCTCGGTGAAGCCCCACCCACCGATGCTGCCGAAGGCGTGGATCACGACGCCGACGAAGGCGAGGGAAACCGCCTCGTAACAGATCGCGCCCACCGCGGTCATGATGAAGTCCGCCCGATACTGAACCGCCGAGGCGAACCCGATCCGCAGCAGCACTGCGTACTGCCGCAACGGAGACGGCGGGCTGGCGAAGTCAGCCACCCTGCACGACCAATCGGTGCTTGGCCCGCGACCAGACCCAGGCGCACAGAACGCCGAGCAGGACGATCCACAGGATCTGGACGCCCAGCGCGGCCACCAGTCCGCCGGGTGGCCGCCCGAAGTAGATCGCCAGCGGTGTGTAGGTCGCTGCCTGGAACGGGAGTACCTCAGCGATGGTGCGCAGCCAGCCCGGCATGAACCACAGCGGCAGGACGGCACCCGAGAGGAAGGCTCGGACGACCTCGAACATCATGGCCAGCCCACCGACCTCCAGCGTCCAGAAGGACGAGAGGGACATCAGCAGGGTGATGAGTTGGGAGACGCAGAAGGCCAGGAGGACGCTACCTGCGAACGCGGCCCCGGCTGCTGCGCTGGCGGCGGGAGCCAGCCCGCCGACGATGAGCCCTGTGCCCAGGCCCACCACGACTCCAGGCAGGGCGGCCACCACGTATCCCGCCTGGACGGCGAGGACCTGGGTCAGCAGTCCGATGGGCCGCATGAGATCGATCCCGATGAGCCCCGACCGCACCCTCGACGAGATGGACTGGCCGGGCCAGACGTTGAGGACATTGGCGACGGTGAGCCCCAGAACGGCGTACCCCACCGTGGTGTCCACGTCGGCGCCGGCGACGACCGCGCTCTGGCCCTTGTAGATGGCGCGCCACACGACCGTGTACAAGGCGACCTGGACCGCGAGCACCACCAGCGACAGCACCATCGAGCCGCGATAGGCCCACGGCGTCAGCCTGCCGATGCGGATCTGGCCCAGGACCGCGCGAACCGCGGTCACGGCGGGTCCGTCGGCATTCCACGGCGGGTGTAGATGCCGCCGATCACCGCCTCGAGCCGCGGCTCCACGACTGCCAGATCGACGACTTCGTGCCTTGCCGTCACCGACGCGATCACCTCTGGCGCCTTGAGCCGATCGGATCGGAACCGAAGTGTCACCACGTCACCGTCGCGAGCGACCTGGTCCACGCCATCGATCGCGATGTCGCCGGGGGTCGCCATGGTCACGACCAGGTCGCGGTACGGGGCGTAGCGGGCCATCAGTGCGGCCAGGGCGCCGTCGTAGAGAACCCGGCCGTGGTCGATCAGGATGATGCGGCGGCACAGCTTCTCGACGTCCTCGAGATCGTGCGTCGTCAGGATGACGGTGGTGCCGCGTTCGGCGTTGATGTGGGCAACGAACTCACGAATCCGCTGCTTGGCCACGACATCGAGGCCGACGGTCGGCTCATCGAGGTAGAGCAGCTCCGGGTGGTACAACATCGCGGCCGCCAGGTCGCCGCGCATTCGCTGCCCGAGCGACAGCTGCCGCACGGGCGCATCCAGGAAGTCGGTCATGTCGAGAAGCTCGACCAGCTCTGCCTGGAGCCGGTCACCGTCGGCCACCGGAACTCCATAGAGGTCACGCACGGCGCGGAACGACTCGCGCAGCGGCAGGTCCCACCACAGCTGGCTGCGCTGACCGAAGACCACGCCGATGTTGCGTGCATTCGCCTTGCGGCCACGAGACGGATCGATTCCCGCCACGGACACGATGCCTCTGGTCGGGGTCAGGATCCCGGTGAGCATCTTGATCGTCGTCGACTTGCCGGCTCCATTGGGCCCCAGGTAGCCGACGAGCTCCCCCGCCCTGATGTCGAACGAGACGTCGTCGACGGCCCGGATCACCTCGTGGTCGCGACTACCGAGGCTGCGCAGGAGTCCGAATCGGCCGGTGATCCGCCGGGCTCGCCGGAACTCCTTGACCAAGCCCGCGACGTGCACCAGCGGTTCGGTGCGGTCCTGCGACAACTCGGGGGCGGCGGTCACTGTATCGACCGTGGCAGGAAGTCCCCTTGCCTGCAAACACATTTCCGCGGTTTGCGGTGTCTACGTCCGCATCCACGGTCTGTGAGCACGCTCGCGGCGGCTGCGGCGACCACCTGGTCGCGCGAGACATGCAGCCGCAGGACCCAGATCCGGACATGTCAGCTCATTGCGGCTGCGACAGGTCGTCCGCTGCATGTTTGGACTCGACATCGTTGCCTTAGTAGTTGCACCAGCTACTACTACGCGCTAGCCTCGGGCCACGTGATCGAACGACTGACAGCGCTCGGCTTCTCGGCCGCCGAGGCCCGGGTGTATGTGGCCCTCCTGCGGCAACCGTCGGCAACGGGGTACGAACTGGCGAAGGCAGCCGGGCTGCAGCGGCCGAATACCTATGCCGCCTTGAACTCCCTGAACGACCGCGACGTGATCACCCAGGTTTCCGAGGCCGGTCCGGCCCGCTATGTGGCGCGACCGCCGGCCGATGTCCTGGGACGGATCAAGCGCCGAACCGCAGAACAGGTCGACAGTCTCGTCGCCGACCTCGCCACGCTGGCCGCTCCCCGAGAGCCGGCGGGTTTCTACCCGCTCAGGGATCGCGAAGCAGTCATCGACCGCGTCTCTGCTCTCGTGGCGGATGCGGAGTCGCGCGTCGCGGTGTGCGTCTGGGCCGACGACCTGGACTGGCTCGCCGCGCCGATGCGCGCGGCGGCCCAGTCGGGTTGTCAGGTCGTGGTGAACGTCTTCGGCGACGCCGACCTCGACTTCGGCGAGGTCTACCGGCACGAGGCGCCTGGCCGCACCGTCGGAGGTCACCTGCTGACGCTGGCGGTGGACTTCCGGACCGCATTGGTCGCGTCGTTCGACGAGCCGGTCGGTGCCGTCTACACCGACCACCCGGTGCTCGTTCGTCTGGTGGAGAAGCTCATCCGGGACGAGACGTATCTCGCCGCCATCTACGCACGACATCACGCTGACCTGGAGCGGAGCTTCGGTCCCCACCTCGTCGCGCTTCGTTCCCGGCTGTTACCTCCCGATCAGGCCGAGCGCCTCGTCTCCCTTGTGGGGTTCGGTGCCGACGACGACGCCGTCACCGACGCCTTCCCGACCGGCTGACTTGCCTGACCACCGCCTCACATCGAAAGGCTGCGCCATGCCCGCCATCGTGATCGTCGACGCCCTCTGGGGCGATTCCGGCAAAGGCAAGACGTGTGCCCACCTCGCCCGGTCGCTGGACGCGTCCATGGCCGTGCGCGCGGGCGTCGGGACCAACGCAGGCGCCAGTGTCACCCTCGAGGACGGCACTCTCGTCCAGGCTCGGCAACTGCCGACCGGATGGCTGAATCCCGGGACCCGGGTGGCAGTGGGTTCAGGGGTGCTGGTGGACCCAGTGGTGTTCGCCGGTGAGGTCGAACGTTTCGGCCTGGCTGGTCGGGCCGTGGTCGACGGACGATGCGCGGTGATCACTCCCGAGCACATCGCCGCCGAACGTGCGGACGTGCATCTCGCGTCGACCGTGGGATCTACCTGTACTGGCAACGGATTCGCCCGCTCGGACTTCGTCCTCCGACGAGCCACGCAGGCACACGACGTTCCCGAACTGGCTGAGTACGTGGCCGACGTTGCCCATGAGGTGAACACCCGCGCGGCCGCCGGCGAGACCGTGCTCGTCGAAGGATCCCAGGGCACGCTGCTCTCGCTGGCCTTCAGCGACGACTACCCCTGCACGACATCGGGTAACTGCACCGCGGCAGCCGCGATGGACGACGTCGGGCTCAACTGGCAACTCGTCGAAGAGGTGGTGCTCGTGGTCAAGGCGATGCCGAGCCGCGTCGGCGAAGGACCGCTGCCGTTCGAGATCACCGCGGAACAGGCCGAGGCACGCGGGATCGCCGAGACCGGCGTCGTCACCGGCCGGCCACGCCGCAAGGCTGATCGGATCGACCTCGACCTGCTGCGGTACTCCGCGATGCTCAACGGGCCCACGCAGATCGCCCTCACGTTCATCGACCACGTGGACAGCGGCCTGAAGGGCGCGAGGTCTGCTTCGGCCCTGACACCAGAGGTGCGCGAACTGATCCGCGACGTGGAAGAGGCGACGGGCGCTCCGGTAACGCTGCTCGACACCGGCCCACGCCTGGGCGATGTCATCGAGCTGTCGTAGATCAGGGCCACCCGGCTGCCGTGCCAGGGCTGCCGCAACCTAGCCGAGCAAAGCCTCGACCGCCTCCGGAGGAAGGCGTCCCGGCGCCGAGTCACCGAGCGTGGACCCAGCGGCAGCCCGTTGGTGTCGAAGCCCGGCCAGCCGGCCAGGTCAGTCGGCGTGTTCAGCGCAGCGACCGCATCCCAGTAGGCGAGGTTGGTGGCACGATGCCCGCTCTGCTGCTGCCAACCGTCGAGCACGTGAGCCGGCGCGTCAGCTCCGTACTGAAGAGCCATCTGCATGCGCAGCTCTCCCAGGTCGACCCCCGGATCGCCGACACCGGCGGTCTTCCAGTCGATGAGCCCGACGCAGGTGTCCCCGTCCCACATGGTGTTGCCGCCCCAGATGTCGCCGTGCACGAACACCGTCGGGCCAGCTGGATGACCACGCCGCCGGACGAGCTCGTCTGCCGTGTGGAGCAGAGCCGTGGTCGTGATCGACACCAGGAGTTCCGTCGCACGTGCGGCGTCTGCCCCGGTCGTTTCGACGAAGGCCTCGATCTGCTGAGGCTTGTCTTCTTCGGACGCCGATCGATAGGCAGCGGCCCATCGCCGCTCCATCGCGTAGTCGTCGACCTCGATCGGCCGGACGCGTCGCGGCAGCCCGGGCTGGGGTTCCAGCTGGTGCGCATGCACCTGCGCGATGGCGGCGCCGAATGCCGCCAGTCGACCGGGGGTGACCACGGCCGGCAGTTCGCTACTCCCCCGCATCGCCGTCTCCAACGTCGCCGGTTCTCCGGCCGTCTCCCCGGCCAGATCCTTGGCGATCAACCGAGGTGCGGACAGCCCGAGCTTCTCCGCGAGCATCAGCGCGGCCGCGCCGGTCTCGATCATGTCTGGGCCGATCCAGCCGGGCACCGGCACACGGAGGACAGAGTCGATCGAACCCCTGGTGGTCTCGAGACGAATTCGCCATGGACTCCCGCCGTCGTGCGAACCCATGCTTTCGACCGAGGCCACGCTCGTGCCCCGGCCCACTGCGCGGGCCGCCCAGCGCAGCACCGAATCGCCGGGCATGACGGGCTGCTGCCGCTCGGACACGAACACCCACCCACGAGTTGCAACCGGACGATCCTTGCTGGCCAAGCGATCTGAGCACGGCTCCCCGTCGATGGCAAACCCGTACGATTCTTGCCTGCCGGCGTCGATCGATGAGGACATCGCAGGCAGAGCGTGGTCCCGCCGCTAGCGAGTCGGAGCGGCTGGCGAGAGGATCCAGGGAACAGGTGGGAGGGCGATCGATGAGCGAGCTCAGCTACGAAGGCCGAACGGTGTTCTGTCGCGATGTCCCAGCAGCGGCCAGGTTCTACGAGGACCTTCTCGGCTTCCAGCGTGACTCAGAAGGCGGCGGAGATATCGTGCTTCGGCTACCCGTGGCCGGGAGTCCGAGCGCGTCGGTCACCTTCTACCTGCATCCCGGGAACGCTCCTGATCCGGTCGACCTCGGGACGTTTCGAGTCAGTGACGTCGATGCCTTTCTCGACACCCTTCGAGCGGCGGGCCACCCGGTCGTCGCCGAACCCACCGATACGCCATGGGGTCTTCGGGAAGCGTCCATCCGCGACCCTGAGGGCAACGGTCTGCTGATCACGAGTCCTATCGCCGGCTAGTAGTGCGCGTGCCGGTCAGGCCTCTGTCACGTCGAAAGTCGTCGACAACTGCGCCGTTGAGTCGCCCCCGACCCAGACGTCGAATGACGTGGAATCAGCAACCCAGTCTCGAGCTGCCGCGTTCCAGTACCGTCGCTCGTTCGGCCCGATCGTGAACTCCACCCGCTGGGACTCCCCCGCACCGAGCGTGAGCCGGCGGAAGCCCTTGAGCTCACGCACGGGACGCGTCGCCCAACCCGACCG
Organism: uncultured Actinomycetota bacterium; assembly: GCA_963724495.1. Taxonomy (GTDB): domain Bacteria; phylum Actinomycetota; class Actinomycetes; order Propionibacteriales; family DAIQRJ01; genus CAVRUZ01. Next base: position 989,178 of record CAVRUZ010000002.1, read on the forward strand.
CTGGTGCAGGTACAACTGCACGACCTCGTCGGCCTCACGATCCGCGACATTGGTGATGTCCACCGAAACCGTGACCGTTCCACTCGTGTTGACGATCGCCGGATCGACGCTGAGGTTCGCGTACTCGAACCGGCCGTAACTCAGGCCGAACCCGAACGGGAACAGGGGTGTGCTGTCCTCGTCCCAGTAGCGGCGCCCCTGGTGCTCCGGCGCATGCGACGTGGCATGTGAGTACACCATCGGCACCTGTCCCACCGTTCGTGGCCAGGTGAAGGGAAGTCGACCGCCGGGCGAGACATCGCCGAACAGCAGGTTGGCCACCGCCTCGCCGCCACGTGTGCCGGGATACCAGATGTCGAGGATCGCCGGCACGTTCTCGGCGGGCCAGCGCAGATCCAGCGGACGTCCGCTCATGACCAGCAGGACGACCGGCGTGCCGGTCTCCACGATGGCTTGAAGCAACTCGAGCTGGCGCCCCGGCAGCTCGATCGATGAACGCGAGGCTCCCTCCCCGATCATGTTCTGCCATTCACCTGCGACGACGATCGCGACGTCAGCGTTCGCAGCCAGGTCGACGGCCTGCTGGAACTCGGCCTCGTCGTCGAAGCCCTCGGGGTCGTCGGGCTTGTTCCCACCGAACATGTCGAACATCGACGGATGCAGACGCTGGACGACTGGCAGGCCGGCTGCGTGGTCGACCCGGACGCCGTCTCCGGCCCTGGCGCGGATGCCGTCCAGCACGGTCACCGTCTCGTCCAGGTCGAAGTCGAAGACCCACGGCCCGATGGTGTCGCGTTTGGAATCCGCCAGCGGCCCGATCACCGCGATCGAACGCAGGCTGTCGACCGCCAGCGGAAGCAGGCCGCCCTCATTGCGGAGGAGAACAGCCGATCGCTCCGCGGCGACTCGAGCCACGTCACGGTGCGCCGGATCCGCGAGGACCTCGCGCGCCCGTTCCTCATCCACGTACGGCGCGTCGAACAGACCCATCCGGACCTTTGCCTCGAGGACCCGCCGAACCGCCGCGTCGATCGTCTCCTCCGTCACTTCACCGGCCGTCAGCGCCTCGGGCAAGTGCGCATAGGCGGCGTCAGCGATCGCCATCTCCATGTCGACACCCGCGTTGATCGCGCGTGCTGCGCCATCGGCCAGGTCGGTCGCGAAGTGGTGCGTGACGAGGCTCCGGACAACGTTGGCGTCACTCACCACAAAGCCGTCGAAACCCCAGGCATCGCGCAGTACCTCAGTGAACAGCCACCGGTTGCCGCCGGCTGGAACACCGTTCAGTCCCATGTACGCGGTCATCACGTTGCCGGCACCCGCGTCGACGGCCGCCTTGAACGGCGGGAGGTACACGTTCCAGAGTTCGGAGTCCGACAGGTCGACCTCGTCGTAGTCGCGTCCGCCCACCGCGGCTCCGTAGCCGGCCATGTGCTTCGGACCGGCGATGACGTGCTCAGGTTGACCCACCTCGCCGCCCTGAAAGCCGGTGACCTGGGCAACGGCCACCGCCGCGCCAAGGTACGGGTCTTCCCCCGCCCCTTCGACGATCCGGCCCCACCGAGGGTCGCGCGCGATGTCGACCATCGGCGCGAACGTCCAGTGGATACCGACGGCACGGGCCTCGCGGGCGGCGACCGACTGTCCGCGTTCGATGGTCTGGGGATCCCAGGTGGCGGCCATGCCGATCGGCACCGGAAGGATCGTGCGGAGCCCGTGGATCACGTCGTAGCCGAACAGGACCGGGATGCCGAGCCGATGACCTTCGATGGCCTGCCGTTGCAGGCGGTTGGTCTCTGCCGGGTCTGTGACGAAGAGGAGTGAGCCCGCGCCGCCCTGCTTCAATGCCGTCTCGACGGCTTTCGGCTGCTCGTCGGCGTTGAACTCGAGGACAGGCTCAGCATCAAGCGGCAAGCGGAAGTAGAAATACTGCGTGAGCTGGCCGGCCTTCTCGGCCGGCGTCATCTGACTGATCAGCTCGTCCACCTGCATCTGGATGTTCGGCATCGCGATCTCCTTCGTCCGCTGCTGCACCTGGCGGGGACAGCATGACAAGCGGCCGGACCCGTCTTGGATCCGGCCGCTTCTCAGGACCGCACGGCTACCCGTGGGAGCCGAGCGTGGAGCCTGCTACCGGCGTCATCTCCTCGGTGATGGGCGACGGCCGGAAGCCCTTGACGACCAGCCAGACGCCGAGCGAGAACTCCCAGGCAGCTACCGGCAGGACGAGCAGCAGCGCTGGCTGGGAGAACTGGCCGAAGGCACCGAACAGCGTCGCGAGCACGGACCCGAAGAGCAGGGGCGCACCGATCAGGCCCATCAGCGGGATGACGCGGGGCACCAGTCGCGAGCGGTACATCAGCGTCCCCAGCAAGAGGGCGTTGACGGCGGCCAGGACGCCGGGTCCCAGCAGCAACGTCCAATCGCGGACTGCGACGAGCGACTGACCAGCAACGACCAACGCGGTTGCTTCCCCTCCGGTGGCCCCCGAGAAGTCCTGGCGCAGGGTGACGACAGCAAGGAGGCTGACGACGCCGATGGCAATGACGGCGGCCTCGAGGAGGCGAGACGTGACGAAGCCGAGCGCGAGGGTCTCGCTCTGCCGCTTGACCACCGGGAAGAGCACTACTGCGGTGCCGATGGCGGCGAGGGCGTTGATGACATCGAGTAGACAGCCGATGATCACGCGGGTATCGGCGCCAGAACCGACGATGTAGTTCGGGTCGTTCAACACCGGCAGGAGGAAGTACGCCGCCGCCGGTATCGATGAGGCGAAGGTGAGCACGTACAGGGCACCGGCAAAGAACGCCGTCTTGCGCAAGGAGTTGCCTGACGCTCGACCCATTGCTGTGTTGCTCGTTGGTCTTGCCTGGACCGCGATGGACATGTCGTTCTCCTCTTGATGGATGGTCTGTGGATGGATGGTTGGAAGTTGAAGTCGTTGCAGCGCTAGGCAGGATGGTCCGGCTCGACCTGAGTGATCGAGACCAACGGCAGCCCGACGTCGCGCACCTTCTGCAACAGGCCATGCAGGGCGGCCTGGTCGACCACATGGCCGTGGATGATGGTGATGCCGCCGCTCTCCGACGTGAGGCTCATCCCGTCGAACCAGGCGACCCATCGTGATTCGAGATGGCCCTTCAGGCGGATCTCGTACCAGCCGGCGTCACGCTGGTCGTCCCTCGTCGTCTCACTCATGTCCCCACCGTCCGTGTCGGCTGGATGTCCGCTGCTGCGGACGATCCTTGGCTTGATCGGAACGTAGAAGGTGATGTTGTGAGCGTGCATCACCACATGTGGTGATTGACGTGATGAGGCGAACTCCCACGCAGAGCTCGCCGATCATGCGCCGGGTCAAGCGATCGGAAGCCGAGCCAGATCGGCATGATGTGAGTCGGTAGTCGCTGACCGCACGAGGGAGCGAGCGCGCGTGTTGCCCCATGAGCCCAGGTCGTCGCCGTCAGAGCGGGTCGGCCGGCCCTTCATCGCCTTGTATGCGTTGGCGTACTTGAGCACCAGCCTCGTCTTCATTGCCCCATTGCTGGTCACTCTGGCCTTGAAGGTCAATTCCCTGGTGGGCATCGAACAGGCGCCGAAGAGCCTCGGGCTGATAGCCGCCACGGGCTCCCTCCTTGCCGTCGTGGCGAACCCCTTCTTCGGCAAGATGAGCGATCGAACGTCGTCGCGGTTCGGCATGCGGCGACCTTGGATGGTCATCGGACTGCTGGGCGGCTCCCTGGGGACCATTCTCGTCGCCATGGCGCCCAACGTGGCCGTCGTCCTCCTGGGATGGTGTATCGCCCAGGTGTTCTTCAACGCACTGCTCGCAGCCATGGTGGCGGTGCTTCCCGACCAGGTCCCGACCGATCAGCGGGGCCTCGTCGCCGGCATCCTCGGCGTCTGTCTACCCATCGCGTCGGTGGGCGGCACCTTCGTGGTCAAGGTCTTCACCGGTCACTTGTTCGCAATGTTCCTGGCACCATGCGCGATCGGCGGATTCTTCATCCTGCTCTTCGCAGCCAGGTTGAAGGATCGACGGCTCGCACGGGCGGACCGGCCACAGTGGTCGATCCGTGAGTTCGCCAGCACGTTCTACGTCGATCCGCGCAGGAGCCCGGACTTCGCCTGGGCTTTCGTCAGCCGCTTCCTGTTCCTGCTTGCCTACGGCTTCCTGATCACCTACCAGGCCTACTACCTGCTGGAGAAGATCGGCAGCGCAGAAGACGATGTGCCGCAGCAGATCTTCCTCGCGACGCTTGTCCAGTCGACCGCTGTCGTCGCCGCTTCCCTGATCGGCGGAAGGGTCTCCGATCGCACTGGTAGGCGAAGGATCTTCGTCCTCACCGCGTCAGTTGTGTACGGCCTGGCATTGTTCGTGATCGCCAGCGCGAATGACTTCAGTGTTTTCCTTGTCGGTATGGCCATCGGCGGACTTGGCTTCGGTATCTACACGGCGGTCGACCTCGCGCTGGTGGCCGATGTGCTGCCTGACCCGGCCACCGCGGCCAAGGACCTCGGCGTCTTCAACATCGCCGGTGCGCTTCCGTTCTCGCTCGCACCGGCGATCGCTCCTGTCATCCTGACAATCGGTGGTGGCAGCTACTCCGTGCTCTACACCGTCGCCGGGGTGTCGGCGATCATCGGTGCTGCGGCAATCCTGCCTGTGAAGGGCGTCCGCTGAACGCCGACCGTGAGGCATGCGGCGGAATCGCATGGCGGCCGAGGTCATCGCCCTCGTGACCACCTTGCTCGAGACGAAAGGGTGGGTAGGCGTCCCGCATCAGGGCCACATAGGTGAGCACCCGGTAGAGCCAGCGGTTGATGCCGACGAGAAGGCCGAAGAGGCTGGTCGGGTAACGACTGGTGACCAACAGGAAGAACCCCGCCAGAACCACGAGCAGGTTGAGGAGCGAGTAACCGGCTGTGAGGTCGATGCCGTATGTCCAACCGCTGTTGGTACTCCAGGGGTATGGCAGCAGATCCGCTGCGATGAAGGCCACGACCAACAGATGTGGAAGAGCCAGCAGCCAGGACTTCACCAGAACCAGGCCGCGCGAGAGCTGTTCTGGGTAAGCGATGTCGAAGTCGGCCGGATAGTCGGTCCGCGCCAGGGTGAACGGCGGATAGCGGTCGGTACCCAGAGCGGCGTAGGCGTAGAACCCCACCCGCCAGTTCCAGCGCAGGACTCCCACATTGAAGTCGAACAACGCACGCGGATAGCGACCGGTGAAGAGGATCGAGAAGCCGGCGATCACCGTGGTGCAAACGAATGCGATCCACAGGAACACCAGCACCACGTAGTGCGGGATGGCCAGGAACATCTTCACCAGCCACAGCCAGCGGGAGAGGTTCTGGTCCAGCTCGCCGGTCAGACGGACCGGATCGCCGGCTTGCAAGGGCGTGGTTGTCATGTCGTCCGTCCTGTCGGTCGTTGGTGGGGCTCAAAGAGAGTCAACGGATACAAAGAGATGGGTCGTTGTTGCTGGCACAGGTCTGACTCCCGAATGCCACGTCGGCGAACAGCGTCGCGATGGTTCGCCGACGTGGCACTGATGTCGCCAGCTGGATCAGTGGGTGACCTGCGGGGCGAACCGGAAGTCGGCTGCCGTCATGCCGGCCGTCACCGGTGAGGGCTTGAAGCCCTTGACGATCAGATAGACACCCAGCGAGAACTCCCAGGTGGCGATCGGCAGTGCGAGCAGCCCTGTCAGTGGGGACACCCGCTCCATGAAGTCGAACATCACGGCTGCGAAGGTAGTGATGATCAGGGTTGCTCCCACGAATCCGAGCAGGGGAAGGATGCGGGGAACCAGTCGGGACTTGTAGAGCAGGGAGCCCAGCAGCACGGCGTTCACAGCCGGGATGAAGGCTTGTCCGACAAGGAACACGCCGTCGTAGAAGGCGGCCAGTGCCTGTCCGGTGATCAGGGCGTCGGGCCCGGCTCCGGCCTGGCGCAGGGTCGCCAGCGTGACCACGGTCGCGACTCCGATGAAGATCGCGGCGGCCTCCAGGATTCGCGATGCGACCAAGCCCAACGCGAGTCCTTCGTTCTGCCGCCTCAGCACGGGGTAGAGCGCGATGGCCGTGCCGATGCCGGCGAGCCCGACGATCATCTCCAGGAGGCCGCCGAAGAGCATGGGGGTGTCCGGCCCGGAACCGATGACGTAGTCGGCTTCATGCATCGATTGATACAGAAGCAACGTCGGGATCGAGACGAAGGTCAGGACGTAGAACACTCCCGCGATGAGCGCGGCCTTCCGGAGCGAGGTCATCGGGACCCGATTACCTGCCAGGGCTCGAGTTTGTTCCGCCTCGCGGTCGGTGATCGTCATGTTGTTCTCCCTCGGTGGATGGATGGCGGCGACGATCGGCTGGCCAACTCCAGCCGTGAACACCGCTTGGTCTGATCGCAAGCTATGAGCCGATGTGGTGAGCAGGCATCACCACAAGTGGTGAAGGACGTGGTGATCTCGAACGATGGGCGGTCGCGCTTGCGCGCCAAGCCCTCGTGAACAACCGGATAGAGTCAGATTCGCCGGTTGTGCTCCCGAGCCAGCAGGTCGAGTTCCTGGGCCCGGCGGACGGCCGCGCGACGGCTGTTGACCCCAAGCTTGGTGTAGATGCTCTTGGTGTGCGTGCGAACCGTGTTCAGGGACACGATGAGCTCGCGGGCGATGTCGGGGCCGCCAAGCTCGGTTGCGAGCAGTCGAAGCACGTCGAGTTCGCGCTCGCTGAGCGGCTCGATCAAGCCCTGCGGGACGCGCGCGCCGACGGGAGTCAGGTCCGCTGGCGCCAGAAGCCGCCGGACAAAGGTCGTCGAGATGCCTTGCTTCGCAGCAGTCTTGAGTAGCGCGGCCATCGGCGGTCCCTCGTCGACGAAGATGCGGACGTAGTCTTCCGGCTCCGCCAGCGCCAGGGCCCGCTCGAGGGTCACCAGGGCGGAGGCTTCGCGGCGGCGCTGGCGGGCGAGGGACAACACCACCAGGATCTCGATGACGCTCCCTGTCCGGCCGCCAAGCTCTGCCGCCTCGAGGAGTCGCTCCAAGAGTCCGATCGTCTCGCCGCCTGGCCGTCCCGACCCGACCTCCGCATCCCGGGCCAGCAGGGTCCGGGCAAGAGTGACGTGCTCGAACTCGTGCAGGTAGCTGAGGTCGTCGTCGACGGACAGGCCTCGTTCCCGCGCCCAGGCAAGCGCCCTCCCCCACTCCCCTTGTGCCGTCCACACTCGCGCTCGGGATGCCGAGACGGGCCGTACGTCGGGCGAGTAGTCCCCCACATACACGCGCTCTGCCTCGTCGAGAAGCTTGACTGCCGCGTCGAGATCGCCTTCGGCCTGCTGCATCCGTGCCCTGGCGACGCGCCACCGGTAAGGGTTCTGCGGCAACCCGAGGGACTCGCCCAGCTCCCGGCTCGCCTCCAGATGTTTGCGGGCCTCATCGAGATCGTTGCGCTCGCGGAGCAGCTCACTCATGCCCACGTGCACGTCCGCCGCTCCGCGCAGGACGGTCCCGGACTCGGCGGTCGCCACCCTCAGGCCGCGTTCGTAGATCCTCATCGCCTCGCGGAGTTGACCCTGCGCGATCCGAATGTCGGCTCGGGTGATGGCGCTGCCGACAACGTCGGACATGAACCCCGCCCGCTCGAGGATGGCCATGCCGTCGGAGTACCACCGGTAGGCCGCGTCGAGATCTCCCTTGGTCCAGCACGCGAGGCCGAGAAGTGCGCTCGCGGCTCCGCGACCGGCGTGGTCGTCCGCACCCACGAGGTCGAGCGCCCGCTGGGCGTGGCGCACGGTGCCATCGACGTCGCCCAGCAGCCGTGCGAGGCCGGCCCGATGCACCTCGACCCCCGCTGGAAGGGCCCGGAACGCCACTTCGTCGACGACCACCATCTCGGGCGGACGGGCTCCCACCGAGTCCCGCTCCAGCCACCGTTCGACATCCTGAAGTCGTTCTTCGACGCCCTCGACCTCGCTGCGAACCAGTCGTGACCCGGCATACCCGTTGCTGAGCACGGGTCTCATCCGGATGAGCTCGTCGGGCAACGCCTCCAGCCAGGCACGCAAGGTCGCCTCCTGCCGCTCCTGGCGCGTGGCCGGGCTCGCGAGTTCGACCAGATCCGCCGCTCGCTCGACGTGCCCGCCGGCCATCGCATGCCGGATCGCCTCGGGTCGTTCGCCGTGCTCCTCGTACCACTCGCAAGCCCGCCGGTGCAGGTCCGACACCTCGCCCGGCCGTTCATCCCGCAGGTGTGCCTGCAGGACGTCGGCAAACAGGTGGTGGTAGCGGTACCACCGGCGCTGATCGTCGAGTGGGACCAGGAACAGGTTCCCCCGCTCCAACGCCTCCAGCATGCTTCTGCCGCCGTCCTGGCCGGTGACGGCATCGCAGAGCTGTCCGCTCAACCTGCTGAGGATCGAGGTCTGCAACAAGAAACTCCGCACCTGGCCGGTCTGTCGCTGGAGAACCTCCTCGGCGAGGTAGTCGACGATGTAGCGGTCGTCGCCGGCGAATCCGGCGATGAAGGCGCCAACGTCGTCTCGCCCTTGCATGGACAACGCCGCCAGCTGGAGGGCCGCGATCCATCCTTCGGTGCGCCCCTCGAGCGCCGCAACGTCCGGTGCCGTAAGCGCCAGGCCCATCCCGCTGAGGTAGACGGCGGCCTCGTCCGACGAGAAGCGCAGATCGGAGGCACGCAGCTCGACGAGCTCACCGCGTGCCCGTAGTCGCGCCAGCGGCAGAGTGGGGTCGGCGCGGCCGGCGATCACGAGATGCACCTGCGGGGGCAGATGATCCAGCAGGAAGGCCATACCCTCCTGCACGTCGATCGCCTCGATGACGTGATAGTCGTCGAGCACCAGCAGCACTTCGTTCGAGAGTGCGCTGAGGTCGTTGAGCAAGGTGGCCAGCCCGGCCTGGGTGGGTTGCTCGGGCGGTCGCAGGAGCGACAGCGCCGCGACGTCGTCGCCCGCCGCCCGGAGTGCGGCCACGACGTAGGCCCAGAACACGGTGGGATCGTTGTCGCGCTGGTCGAGCGATAGCCACGCCACCAGTGGTCCATCAGCCGGCATCGCCGCCACCCAGTCGGCCAACAGCGTCGTCTTGCCGAATCCGGCCGGTGCCGACACGAGGGTCAGCGTCGACTCAGACGCCCGTTGCAGACGCTCCTGCAGTTGCGGACGTGCGATCACACCGCGTCGCCGTCGGGGGACGTGGAGCTTGGTCTCGAGCAAAGGGCCCGGCACGACCTCCCCTAGCGTCCGGCGCATCACCTGGTGGTACGCAGGATCCGCGACCCTTCGCCCCCACCGACGGCCGACGCTACCGGAGTGATCCGGTTCAGTTCGGCAACTCCCAGTACCGACTGACGGATGCGTCCGTCATGCAGCGCGGTCAGGCGCCCGTCGTCGCCTCCGCGTTTTCCCTCTCCAGCAACGCGATCATGGCTGGGTTGCCCGTCGTATGGCGCGCCCACCCGAGTGCCGTCGCCCGGAACCGACGGTCGAGGATCGCCGTGTCTATCCCGTGCTGGAGCAGGAACTCGGCTGCCTCGAGGTCGTCCTGGACGACGCACTCGTGCAGGATGCTCGCCGGCTCGTGGGTCCCCCAGTCGGTGTTGATGTCGGCACCGTGTTCCAGCAGGAATTCGGCGATGTCGAAGTGATGGTTGAGGCAGGCCCACGCCAAGGCGACGTCGAGGACGTGCTGAGCCGTTGCCTCCCGCCAGCCAAGGTCAGCGCGCTTGGGTCCGTCGTCATTGGGATAGTGCCGGTCGAGCCGGCCGAGTGCGGCGTTGCCCGACGCGTCGAACCAGCGCTCGACGGCGGACCGATCGCCCAACCCCGCCGAGTGAGGGAGATCGTCGGGCACCGACCAGCACTCCCGGAGCAGCGGAACCAGGTGCGCGTTGCCGTACTCGAAGGCGTACTGCAACGCCGCCGACCGGGGTGGTGCCGGAACACGGAGCAGCGCCGGCGCAGCGACGCCACAGTTCCCTGATGTGACGCTCACGATTCATCCACGCCGAGCGCTCGACGATCGCGACCTGTGCGGCGATCCAGGTGTCCTCGAGTAGCCAGGGTTCGGCATCGAGCCACCTGCCGAGGTCGACGACATCGTCGCGGTCGATCGATTCCATGACCTCGTGCACGACGAGTGCCTGCCATGGAGTCAGCGAGGGAACCTCTGGACCCGAGTCCCCCAGGTACCTGCCACCGATCGTCCAAGGTGCCGCGAGTGCCGTGACCATGGCCGACTTGTCCTTCCACCGATCGATCCGTCGCCCTAGTTCAGGATCTGCGGTGATGCATCGGTCGAGCAGGATGGCGGCCACGTCGTCGTGTCCGAACCGGCAGGCGATTGCCAGACTCTCGAACAGTTCCTGCTCGTTCTGCTCCTGCCGGCCGCTTACGGCTTGCGCGTCACCGAGCCCGGCCAGGACCGGGAGGCTGTCCGGTAGAACACCCTTACGTGCAAGGAGATGCAGCATGTCGGATGCCCCAGTGCTGAGCGCGTGCTGCCACATGGACGGCTCGACGGTCGCGCCGGCGTCGATCAGCAGCTCCGCGCAGCCGAGATGGCTCATGCGTTCCTCCCGCGCCGGGTCCCTGTTGTCGATGGCGTAGGACGCCGTGTGTTCGAGAAGGCCATGGCCGTCGGAGTCGTTCCAGGTCACAAGTCCCGGGTGTTCACGGAGAAGAGTCTGCAGACGGTCGACGTCGTCATCGTGGATGGCCTGTTCGGCTTGATCGGCAGCCCACTCCACGCCCTGGCCGGAGCGGACGAGCACCTCACGCTGGAGGTCTGCCCACCCGGTGAAGCCGTACTCCCTGGCGAGCACGAGTTGGGCGTCGCGGAGTGAGGCCGACGACTGCAGATCTGGCAGGTGGGCTTGCGCCCGAGTGACGGCAGTCGGTTCGCCTGCGGTGATGGCTCGGGCAAGGGCTTTCGCCTGCTTGCGCATGCTCGCCATCGACGGGCGGTCGGGAAGAGGGGTTGGCGTGGCCATGACAGCCTCCTTTCATCATGCCTGCTACCCGCTGAATCAGGCTGAAAGAAGGGTGCCGAGCACACGACTCACATCGAACAGGTGGGAATCGTCCCTTGCCGCGGGTTGGGGGCGTCCTGCTGACGCGCTGGGGTCAGTGTGCCCAAGGCACAAGCGACAGGCAAGACCGATGGTTGGCCACCTAGACTCTGGTCGGCCCACGGCGGCAGTCACCCGCCCACCCCTAGCGGGGCGACGGATGCCTCGGTGCGATCCACAGTCCCGAGATCGATGAGGAGGTCACGTTGCGGTTCGGCCTTCATCTGCGCGTACAGGTCGAGATGGTCGGCCACCATCCGTGCGGTGCTGAACCGGCTCTCAGCCGCCCTGCGGCAGGATTTGCGGTTCAGCTCTGCGGTCCTTTGTAAACAGTCCGCCAGTTCGTTCAGCTCTTCACGCATGAACCCCGTCATACCGTCGTCGACGATCTCTGGCACCGATCCGAATGGGGTTGCTACAACCGGAGTTCCGCAGGCCAAGGACTCGATCATCACCAGACCGAAGGGCTCGAACCATTGGATTGGATTGAGCAGGGCAATGGCAGAACCCAGCAGCGCGAACTTTCCTGCTTCGTCCACCTCACCCACGTACTCGATCTCATCGCTCAGCAGTGGCTCGACCTCGGACTTGAAGTACTCGAACTCGGCCTCTTCGCGCATCTTCGCGGCGATCTTCAGCGGGATGCCTGCCAGGCGCGCCACCTCGATCGCCTCCCGTGCGCCCTTGTCCGGGCACATCCTGCCGAGGAACGCCGCATAACCACCGTCGCCAGCTCCCGCCGGAACGTCATCCAAGTCCAGTCCGTGGTGGATCACTCGGGTGATGCGCACGCCTTCCGCAGTGGATGCTTGATGTCGGGAGATGGCGACGATGGCCGTATCTGTCTGCATGCACTTGAAGAGTTGAACCGGCCGCGGCTCGAAGGGGCCGTGGTTTGTCGTCACGACGGGAACTCCGGCAGGGCGATGGCGGTACAACGGGCCGGCAATGGTGTGGTCGTGGATCACGTCCATCTCGCCCATCGCGGCATAGGCCTTGGCTGCGTGGGCCATCTCCCGGATCGTGTCGCCCGCGATAGCCGCGTCGGGGGGAACCTCGTCGGTGCCTTCAACCATCGGGACCGGACAGCTGCTGTTCGCAGCAGCAGCCAGAAGGACCTCGTGACCCGCGTCCATCAGTCCTCGGGCGAGCCGGTCGACCACGGCTTCCAGGCCTCCGTACGCGGGCGGCGGCACGGGCACCCAGGGTGGCGCAATAAGCCCAATTCGCATGCCATTACCCACTTTCCGCTAGACAAGACCCAACAGGACTGTCGGCATAAGGCCCACTGGTCAGGACCTGACGCATGGTCTGGACTCGATGACCTCTTTCCCAAGTACTGCCGCGGACATCTCGCGAGGCAACAAGTAGATGTCCGGACCACTCAGACCCGCTGACTCCCTTCATCGCTGGGCCTGTCGAGCCGCATTGTGATTGACCAACGTTCCGCGTCGGTCACAGCCGGCTCCTCGGCTGCGGTCGGGTGTTGCCGCTGGCAACGTGGAAGACGCCTTGCCCTTGACGGCATGACGTCGCGTCTCGTATCGCGAAACGAGCCGTGAGCCACTGCTCCGCCGGCAGGTGCGGTGCAGTAGACGGTTCATGCCCATACCTCCTGAAGCTCAGGTGTCGTTGGCGGCTACACGACCTAGAGGTTGACCGACGTCGCCTTCCGACATATGCGTTTTGCACCACAGCCACATACGCACGAACAACCACTAGTTCCCGACAACGAACATTCGACCCAGGACGAGCCCGGTCCTCAGGAAGTAGGACCGGGCCCGTTCGGCTGGGTGCGCGACGAGACCGCACGCCCCGCGCGGCCACGGGCACTCCAGGCCAGCGTGTCCCCAAACACGCTCCACGAACCTAGGACGCTGACCTTGCCGGCAGCTACACCCTTAGGGGTGACATCACCGCGGAAGCGGCCTCAGCGCCCCACTACCGGGTCCAGCTCACGACCCGAGACATGCAGCACCCGTTGACAAATCGGCACATACCAGGAGGTGTGCCACCCGCCGCGGCTCTTCGTGCCTGTATCGCGCCGGTCAGTGGTGCGGGTGGCCGAACGGGAAGAGTCCGTCTGGGTCGTACGTGGCCCGCACCTGTGCGAGTCGAGACAGGATGTGCGGGGGCCAGCACGCCTCGTACGATCCGGGACCCTCGGCCCCGCCGGCGTAGTTGATGTTGTTCTCCGCGGCGATCCACGGCGCCAGCGACTCCAGGATGCCGTGGGTCAGCGGTGGCAACACGTGCTCGAACAGGCTGGGGTCGGGCACGCCGAGCATGAGCAGTCCGTAGTCGGCGCATCGACCGCCGACGGCGCTTCCTTCGGGAACGTCGCGATGGGTTGCTCCGCCTACATGGCGCACTTCGACGATCATGATCGGCACGTCCTGCTCGGGGCCAACGGCATCGAGCAACACGGTCGCGAACTTCTCGTCGATCACGTCGAGCATCCTGCCCCGCTCGAACACTGGGCCGGGGTCGGTCGGGTCGTTGTGGATGAGCCCGATCTGGGCGGCCGGCAGCGGACCCACTGCGTCGATGATGGCCGGTGCCACATCGCGGAGAGGCTGGAACAGTCGCTCGCCCTCGGCGTCATCACCCACGAAGGCGAACCGCAGGCTGAGGACCGTCTTGCCGCGGAGCGGCTCGGGGATGAACTCCAAGGGTGGCAGCCGCATGATCGCGACCGAGGACGTCGCCGCCTCCGGAACCGTCTTCGTCCAGTCGACCCAGGCCCGGAACACGGTGGCGATGTGCTCGGCTGCGAAGAAGAGCGATCCGCCATACAGCGTGGACAGTTCAACCAGTTCGACGTCCATCGAGGTGACGATCCCGAAGCCGCCCTTGCCTCCGCGCAGCGCCCAGAACAGGTCGGGGTTCTCGGTGGCGTTCGCGGTGACCACCTCGCCGTCCGCAGTGACCACCCGGAAGCCGCGGGCAAGGTCGGACGAGAAGCCGAAGGTCCTGGACAGCGGTCCGAGACCACCACCGAGGAGATAGCCAATGGCTCCGACGTGGCCGGAGGAGCCGGTGATCGGAGCCAGACCCAGCTCGGCGGCCTCCGCCACCACCTTGGCCCAGCGACAGCCGGCCCCGATGTGCGCCACCCGGCTCTCGGCGTCGATGGTCAGGTCGCACATCCGCGACGTGGTGACGAAGAGACCATCGGTCACGGCCTTGTGCGAACCGTGCCCGGTCGCGAAGACCCGGATGGGTAGCCCGTTGGCCTTCGCTGCCCTGACCGCGGCTGCCGCGTCTGCTTCCGAGGTGGCGCCCACGACGACCTCGGGAGTGTGGACGACCGCGGTGTTCTGCGCGGCAACCTCGGCGACGTAGTCGTCGTCACCTCGCACGAGAACAGGACCCGCCACCTCTGCGCGAAGCCGGTCGATCATGGCGCCTCGGTCGGTACCGGCGAGCCAGTGCTGCTGTGTGGTCATGTGTTGTGGCCCTTCTCTGTGCGCGTGGACACCGGTCACCGAATTGGATGCGCAGGGCAGAAAGATAGTCACCCGCGACTGCGGCACAAGGTTCGCTGTCAGCGGAACTCCGGTCGATCTGTCGTTCGCCGGGAAGCCTTTGCCTTTCCCTGGCGTTGACACGGTCAGACTCAAGGAGAAAACAACGATGCCTAGAACCTTTGACCTGCCCGTTCTGCCCCTTACCGATGACGTCGTCCTGCCCGGGATGGTGGCCCCGATCACCCTCGATCCAGAGGCTCAAGCTGCCGTCGATGCGGCCAAGTCGGCCGCTGACTCCCGGCTCCTGCTCGTCCCCAGGGTCGATGGCGCGTACGGCGCGTACGGCACTCTCGCGGTGATCGAACAGGTCGGCCGGCTTCCGAACGGTGAGCCGGCGGCCGTCGCCCGCGGCCTGCAGCGGGTCCGCATCGGCACCGGGGTTTCCGGCGCCGGGGCGGCTCTCTGGGTGCAGGCGACTCCGCTCGACGACACCGCGGCCACCGACCACACCCGCGACCTGGCCTCGTCCTACAAGGCCGTGGTCGTCACGATCCTGCAGCAGCGGGGTGCTTGGCAGTTCGTCGACCAGGTGCAACGGATCTCTGATCCGTCGGTGCTGAGCGACACAGCCGGCTATGCCCCGTACCTCGACCTCGAGCAGAAGTTGTGGCTGCTCGCCAACCCCGACGTCGACGAGCGGCTGGAGAAGCTGACTGAGTGGGGTCGGACCCATCTGGCCGAGCTCGACGTGTCCGAGCGCATCCGCGACGACGTGCGCGAGGGCATGGAGAAGAACCAGCGTGAGTTCCTGCTGCGGCAGCAGCTCGCGGCCATCCGCAAGGAACTCGGTGAGAACGAACCGGACGGTGCCGACGACTACCGCGGACGGGTCGAGAGCGCTGATCTGCCCGAGAAGGTTCGCGAGGCGGCACTACGCGAGGTGGGCAAGCTCGAACGGGGCAGCGACCAGAGCCCGGAGGCTGGCTGGATCCGAACCTGGCTCGACACCGTTCTCGAACTCCCGTGGTCGACGCGCACCACCGACAACACCGACGTGGTGGCGGCGCGCGCCGTGCTCGACGCCGACCACGAGGGACTGGACGACGTGAAGGACCGGATGGTGGAGCATCTGGCCGTCCGTGCCCGTCGCACCCAACGCGGCCTGCAGGTCGTCGGCGGTCGTGGCAGCGGAGCCGTGCTCGCGCTGGTCGGCCCTCCCGGTGTCGGCAAGACCTCGCTCGGGGAGTCGGTGGCCCGCGCACTCGGGCGCAACTTCGTCCGGGTCGCGCTCGGCGGTGTGCGCGACGAGGCGGAGATCCGCGGCCATCGACGTACCTACGTCGGCGCGCTGCCCGGCCGCATCGTCCGGGCGATCCGCGAGGCAGGCTCGATGAACCCGGTCGTGCTGCTCGACGAGGTCGACAAGCTCGGCGCGGACTTCCGCGGCGATCCCGCGAGCGCGCTGCTCGAGGTGCTCGACCCGGCCCAGAACCACACGTTCCGGGATCACTACCTGGAACTCGAGCTCGACCTGTCGGACGTGCTGTTCCTCGCCACGGCCAACGTCGCCGAGACCATCCCTGACGCGCTGCTCGACCGGATGGAGGTCGTGCGGCTGGACGGCTACACCGAGGACGAGAAGGTGGCGATCGCGAAGAACCACCTGCTCCCCCGGCAGCTCTCCCGCGCGGCCCTCGAACCAGCCGAGGTGCGGGTCGACGACGAGGCCCTGCGGCTCATCGCCGGCGAGCACACCCGCGAGGCCGGCGTCCGCCAGCTCGAGCGGGCGATCGCCCGGGTCCTGCGGAAGGTGACCACCGCCCTGGCGGCGGACCCGACCGCGGCACCCGTGCATGTCACCGTTGAGTCCCTTGTCGGCTATCTGGGTCGTCCGCGGTTCACCCCGGAGAGCGCCGAGCGCACGGCGGTGCCAGGGGTGGCAACCGGGCTCGCTGTGACGGGCGCGGGCGGCGACGTGTTGTTCGTCGAAGCCACCGCGATGCCGGGCAAGCCGGCGCTGACGCTGACCGGCCAGCTCGGTGACGTGATGAAGGAGTCGGCGCACATCGCGCTGTCGTACCTGAAGGCACACGGGCGCGACCTGGGCATCGACCCGGGCGACCTCGAGCGGGCGCTGCACGTGCACGTTCCCGCGGGCGCGATTCCCAAGGACGGGCCGTCGGCGGGCGTCACGATGGTGACGGCGCTGGCCTCGCTCGCCACCGGGCGGGCGGTCCGCTCCGACGTGGGCATGACCGGAGAGGTCACGCTGAACGGCCGGGTCCTGCCGATCGGCGGCGTGAAGCAGAAACTGCTCGCCGCCCACCGCGCGGGGCTCACGACGGTGTTCCTGCCGCAACGCAACGAGCCGGACCTCGACGACGTACCCGAGGCGGTGCGCGAGCAGCTCACCGTGCGGCTGGTCGCCGACGTCGCCGATCTCGTGCGGGAGGCGCTGACTCAGCCGGCCGAGCAGGCCCTGGCCGCCTGACGCCGCTGCCTCGCGGGCGTCACCCGACCGGGTGGCGCCCGCGATCGCGTCGGGACGGGGCCGGCTCCGCTGGCCTGCCGTCCCGCGAGCCGGCAACGATGCAGAAACCGCAATAATCGCGTAGAGTGAGCGGACGATCACTTAGAGTTGTTGGCTGCACTCTGGCCGGAAAGAGGCCGGTTGAGTGGGCGCCATCTGTTGCCTTAGCGCCGATCAGGCAACAGATGGCGCCCACTCAACGCGGATGCGGCACAACTGCCGCCGCTTCACGGCATGCGTCCAGGCCCGCGGCCCGAATCACCCGCCCAGTAGGCGATGCGTCTCCCGGGCGATCTCCCTGTCTTCGGCTGCGGTCACCACAACGCTGCTCACCGAAGCGCCCTGGCGGGTGATGTCTGCGTCAGCCGAGGCCGCGGCGTTGGCCTCCGGGTCGAGGGCGACTCCCAGGTACCCGAGCCCGTCCGCGACCGCCGATCTGACGTCGGGCTCGTGCTCGCCGATGCCCCCGGTGAAGACCAGGAGATCGAGCCCGCCGGCGCTGGCGGTCATCGCCGCGATCTCGCGCCGGAGACGGTGCACGAACACGTCGAAGGCCAGCGCGCAGTCCGGGTCACCGTCGGCCCGTCCGGCCAGCACGTCCCTGAGGTCGCCCGATGTGCCGGACAGGCCTTTGAGACCGGACTCGTGGCTCAGCACGTCGGCCAGGTGATCGGGACTCACGCCCCGCTGATTCACCAGCCACAGCAGCAGACCGGGATCGACCGACCCTGCGCGGGAGAGCATCACCAGGCCCTCGAGCGGCGTGAAACCCATGGTGGTGTCGACCGACCGGCCACCCACGACCGCTGCAAGGGAGGCACCAGCCCCGAGGTGACAGCTGACGATGCGGAGGCCGTCCAGCGGCCGCGCCACGATCTCTGCCCCCCGCCGCACGGCATAGGCGTGGGACAGCCCATGGAAGCCGAACCGCCGGAGCTGCCAGCGCGCGTTCCACTCGCGAGGCAAGGCATACGTCCGCGCGGCCAACGGCAGCCCGGCATGGAACGCGGTGTCGAAGCAGGCGACTGCAGGAACGTCGGGCAAGAGCCTTCCCACGTCTCGCATGCCCGCGACGGCAGGTGGATTGTGCAGCGGGGCAAGGTCATTGAGCCCCTCGATGGTGGCGATCACGTCGTCGTCGATGCGCACCGAGTCGGTCAGGTCGTTGCCGCCATGAACGACCCGATGCCCCACCGCCTCGAGGTCCGGCAGCCCGCGAACGAACGACTCGATCGGACCGAGCTCCCCGCCGGACCAGCGCTCGACGGTCTCGCTGCCGGTGCGCTCGTCACCCTCGAACGACGAGAGCTTCAGGCTGCTCGATCCCGCATTGACCACCAGCACGTGCATGCGGTCAGGCCCTTGTCCATTGCCAGTCGCGTATCTCCGGCATGTCCTCTCCGTGCGTGCGGACGTAGATCCGGTGTTCGATCAGCTTGTTCTTCAGCGCTTCCCGCGCCACTCCACAGCTGTCCTGCAGCCGCGGCACCCGGTCGATGACGTCCATGGCCAGGTTGAAGCGGTCGAGCTGATTGATCACCGTCATGTCGAAGGGCGTGGTGGTGGTCCCCTCTTCCTTGTACCCGCGCACATGGAAGTTGACGTGGTTGGTGCGTCGGTAGGTCAGCCGGTGGATCAGCCAGGGGTAGCCGTGGTAGGCGAAGACCACGGGCTTGTCCTTGGTGAACAGGGCATCGAAGTCCGCGTTCGTCAGACCGTGCGGATGGTCGCGATCCTCCTGCAGGCGCATGAGATCGACCACGTTGACGACGCGGATCTTCAGGTCGGGGAAGAAGCCGCGCAACAGCGTCACCGCCGCAAGCGTCTCCATCGTGGGGACGTCTCCCGCGCAGCCCATCACGACATCGGGTGCGTCCCCGCCACTCGTTCCGGCCCAGTCCCAGATCCCGATTCCCTTGGTGGCATGGACGATCGCCTCGTCCATGGTCAGATATTGCAGGGCCTTCTGCTTGCCGGCAACGATCACATTGACGTACTGACGGCTGCGCAGGCAGTGGTCGGCCACCGAGAGCAGGGTGTTGGCGTCGGCCGGCAGGTAGACGCGGATCACGTCGGACTTCTTGTTCACCACGTGGTCGATGAAACCGGGGTCCTGGTGGGAGAAGCCGTTGTGGTCCTGCCGCCAGACGTGCGACGTCAACAGGTAGTTCAACGACGCGATCGGCCGTCTCCACGGGATGTCCCCGGTGACCTTCAGCCACTTCGCGTGCTGGTTGAACATCGAGTCGATGATGTGGATGAAGGCCTCGTAGCACGTGAAGAGCCCGTGCCGACCGGTCAGCAGATAGCCCTCCAGCCACCCCTCGCAGGTGTGCTCGGACAGGATCTCCATGACCCGCCCGTCCACCGCAAGATGGTCGTCCTCGGGGAAGGACTCGGCGTTCCACGTTCGGTCCGTGACTTCGAGAACGTCCTGCAGACGGTTGGAGTTGTTCTCGTCCGGCGCGAAGACGCGGAACGTGTGCATGTTCCTCTTCATCACGTCGCGGAGGAAAGTGCCGAGGACGCGCGTCGACTCCACCGCGCCCGTTCCTGGTGACTCGACCTCGACGGCGTAGTCGCGGAAGTCGGGCATGGCGAGATCGCGAAGCAGCAGGCCACCGTTGGCATGCGGGTTCGCGCTCATCCGGCGGTCGCCCACCGGATGGAGGTCCGCGATCTCCGGCACGGGTGCTCCGTCCGGACCGAAGAGTTCCTCCGGCCGGTAACTGCGCATCCAGTCCACCAGGACCGCGCGGTGGGCCTCGTCGCCCCGAGCATCGGCGAACGGCACCTGATGCGAGCGCCAGGAGCCCTCCACCGCCTTACCGTCGACCTCCTTCGGTCCGGTCCATCCCTTCGGTGACCGGAGGACGATCATCGGCCAGGCCCGGCGCGGAGCGGGCTTGGATCGGGACTTGCGAGCCTCGGCCTGGATGTCGTGGATCTCGTCCAGGCAGTGGTCCAGGGTCGCCGCGAACGCCTGGTGCATCTCGTCCGCGTCCTCGCCTTCGACGAAGTAGGGCGTGTGCCCGTACCCACGCATCAGCGAGGCAAGCTCCTCAGTGTCGATGCGCGCCAACACCGTGGGATTGGCGATCTTGTATCCGTTCAGGTGAAGGATCGGCAGGACGGCGCCGTCGCGTCGAGGATCGACGAACTTGGTCGAATGCCAACTGGTGGCCAACGGCCCGGTCTCGGCTTCGCCATCACCGACCACGGCTGCGACCACGAGATCGGGGTTGTCGAACGCGGCGCCGTAGGCGTGCGACAGCGAGTAGCCCAACTCGCCGCCTTCATGGATGGACCCAGGCGTCTCCGGGGCCACGTGGCTCGGGATCCCGCCCGGGAAGGAGAACTGCTTGAACAGCTTGCGCATTCCGTCGGCATCACGGGTGATGTTGGGGTACACCTCGCTGTACGTTCCCTCGAGCCATGCCGCCGCAACGAGCCCAGGGCCACCGTGACCAGGACCGGTGATGTACAGGGCGTCGAGGTCGCGGGCAATGATCGCGCGGTTCAGGTGTGCATACAGGAAGGTAAGACCGGGCGTCGTCCCCCAGTGCCCCAGGAGTCGAGGCTTGACGTGCTCCGGCAGCAGCTCATCCCGCAGGAGTGCGTTGTCCATCAGGTAGATCTGTCCAACGGACAGGTAGTTCGCTGCTCGCCACCACAGGTTGAGTCGGTGCAACTCCTTCGCGTCGAGAGGCTTGCCCGTCACCGTGGCGCGCGTGCGCTGCTTCTGTTTCCGCATTCCCTGCCCCTTGTTGTCGGCTGCTGTCGAATCTAGACCGTGCGGCAGCACAAGGTGGTGTGGCCCGGGACGTCACCCGGACCACACCACGTTATTGCTTCCGCTGCTGGGGTGTTTGCCTACTCGAGCCAGCCGTGCTTCTGCACGATCGGCAGCTTCCCCCACTTGGCTCCGAGGCCGAGGGTCTTGCCGGCACCGATCAGGGCGAGCAGCACCAGGACCATCGCGTAGACGAGGTGGTCGTCCAGGAACGGGTTGTTCTCGAGCGGCAGGCTTGCCGTCCACATCAGTACGAGCAGGGCTGAGCCGGCGACGGCGGCGACTCGCATGCCGATGCCGAGGATGAGCGCGGTGCCGATGCCGAGCAGGCCGAGCATGAACAGCCAGTCGAAGAAGGCGTTACCGGCGATGCCGTTGTAGAGGCCCGCGAACGGCCCTTCGACACCCTTGAGGAATCCGGTGGTCGGGCTCCCGCCGTTGATCCATGCTCTGGCAGCCGGCGTGGCGTGGTCAAGCCCGATGAGCTTGTCGATGAAGGCCCACAGGAAGGTGAAGCCGAGGCTCACTCGCGTCAATGCGGCGACGTACCGTGCAGCCTTGGCACGAGCTGTCTCGGTCGGAACCAACTCCGGGTGGACGAAGTTCGGGTCGGGCATCCGTACGTCTTGGACCTTTGCTTGGGTGGTGCTCATGATTCCCTCCTGGGAAACGAAACTCTGTTGGTTACACCAGAAGCATCCGTCGGGCGGTGGCGCGTCAGTAGGGCCGCACGTCGCATTCGAGGGGGACGTTGGTCACCGTGTCGAGGGCCAATTGGCGGGGATGAGCGGTCCTCGCGCAGACACTTGACTCGGGCAGACGCAGGTCTGCCCATCCGGATGGGCAAGTCGCCACAGGGCGACCCTGGGCGCGAAGTGGCGGTGTCCCTCAGGAGGGGAGATGCCGCGTGGCGAAGACCGCGGCCTGCGTTCGGCGCTGAAGGCCGAGCTTGGCCAATAGGCCGGAGACGTAGTTCTTGACGGTCTTCTCAGCAAGAAACATCGCCTCGGCGATCTGGCGATTGGTCATGCCTTCACCGATGAGTTCGAGGATCCGCCGCTCCTGTGGGGTGAGCGCAGCGAGAGCGGGATCCTCCGCCGGACCGTTGCGTAGCCGGTCAAGCACCTGCTGGGTCACGGCCGGATCGAGAGTCGACTGACCGGCAGCCACCCGACGGATCGTCTGGATCAGGTCGTTTCCCCTGACCTGCTTGAGGACATAGCCCGCCGCGCCGGCCATGATGGCGGAGAACAGGGCCTCGTCGTCGTCGAAAGACGTGAGGATCAACGCGGCGATCTCAGGATGCTTCGACCGGATCTCCCGACAGACGTCCACGCCGGAACCGTCCGGGAGCCGCCCGTCGAGCACCGCGACGTCCGGACGGAGAGCCGGGATCTTGCGAATGGCCTCTTGCGCAAGCCCGGATTCGCCGACGACCTCGATGTCGTCCTCGCTCTCGAGCAGCTCACGCAGTCCGCGGCGCACGATCTCGTGGTCGTCCAGCAGGAAGACCCGGATCTTGGCGGATTCGCTCGGACTCGTCACCCCCTCACGGTACCGGGACGCGTTGCGTTGGCGCTGCCGTCAAAGGACCTGGAGCTCGGGACCTTGGTCCCGTTCCGCGGCAGGCAGCAACCTTGCCGAATCGTCCCTTCACCGTGCCGGGATCTGCCAACGCACGGTGGTGCCTCCAGGTGAGTGCGACTCGACATCGCAGGTGCCACCCAGTGCGGTCGCCCTCTCGTCCATGTTCCGTAGGCCGCTGCGCACCACATCGGGAGCGAACCCCTTGCCGTTGTCGGCGACCGTGAGCGTCAACGCGTCGTCGGCGGTCAGAGTGACCTCGACCGCCGAAGCCTGCGAATGCCGAACGATGTTGGACATGGCCTCCTCGAGGACCGCGAGCAAGTGCGATCTGGCGTGCGCCTCGATCGCGGTGTTCACCTGACCCTCGAAGCGAATCGTGGGACCGAAGGTCAGCGAGCGCGATGCTCGCGTCACGACTTCTGTGACTGCTCCCCTGATGTCGGACAGCTCACCGGTCCCGCTCAGGGCGAAGATCGAACGTCGGATCTCCTTGATCGTGTCGTCTATGTCGTCGACGGCCGTCTCCACGCGGCGGGCCACCTCAGGCTTGGTGGTGATCCGCCCGGTGGTCTCGAGGCCGAGGCCGACCGCGAACAGACGCTGGATCACCAGGTCGTGCAGGTCGTGGGCGATCCGTTCCCGGTCCTCGAACACCGCGAGCCGCTCCTTGTCCATCTGCGACCGGGCCATCTGAAGAGACAGCGCTGCCTGCTCGGCGAAGCTCTCGGGGAGCGCGACGTCCATCTCGTGGAAGAGAAAGACACTCGAGGGCTGCCACGCCAGCGTCAGTACGCCGGCCACGCCCTCGATCGTGCGCAGCGGCACCAGGATGGCCGGGCCGAGGATCGGCCCGGTGTCCAGCGTGGTCTCCCCTCGTTCCACTCGCGGATCGGTGGCGAGGTCTTCCACGATGAGAGTCTCCCCGGTCGAGATGACCTTGCCCGCAAGGGAACCCTTCATCGCGATGGTCGCCGCCGCCCGAGCGTCACCCTCCTCACCGGAGACCACCTGCAGCGCGAGGTCTTCGGCGGACCGACGCAGGATCACGCTCGCGAAATCGGCTCCGGCTAAGTTCGCGGGCACGATCCGCCACTGCTTGCAGCGCGTTCTGCTGGTCGGGTTCGCGGAGCATGAGCGACGTGATCTCGGCCGTCGCCTGCAGCCACTGCTGTCGGCGCGCGGATTCCTCGTACAGGCGGGCGTTCTCGATCACGACGCCTGCGGCGCCGGCCAGCGCGACCACGACCGCCTCGTCCTGTTCGGTGAAGTCACCGCCGCCGAGCTTCTCGGTGAGGTAGAGGTTGCCGAAGACGCCGCGCCGCGTTCGCACCGGGACGCCGAGGAACGACCGCATCGGTGGATGGTTCGGCGGGAAGCCGTAGGACGCCGGATGCGCGGCGATGTCGTGCAGGCGAATGGGCTCGGGGCGTTCGATGACGAGGCCGAGCAGGCCAAGGCCCTGCGGCAGCTTGCCGATCCGGGCGTGTTCCTCCGGTGTCAGCCCGTAGGTGACGAAGGCCCGCAGGCGACCGTCCTTGTAGGGCACGCCGAGCGCCACGTAGCGGGCGCCCACGAGCGCGGCAGCGGCCTCGACGATGCGGTCCAGAACGCTGTCCAGCGACAGGTCACCCGCAAGCGCGACGACCGCGTCCAACAACAGCCGCAGGTCCTGCCGCCCCGTTACCTCCTCGCCTGCCATGGCACCTCTCGTTCGGTGGACGCAGGGCGGCGGAGCCCCCGTGCGTCCGGTCCGACCCAGCCAGCAGGCGGGACCTTTGACCATTCTCCTACTGACTCTCGGTCCTGTCGCTGCGCCGCGACGGTGAGGCATGGTCGACAAGGACACCGCCTGAGGAGCTCATTTCATGACGCAGAACCGCCAACCGGCATCCACCAGCGCATTGGTCGAGAAGTCCCAGGACCAGGACGTCGACTTCGGACGCACCTACGTCCTGCTCGGTGACGGGTCCGGAGCCGCGCTCCGTGCGGTGACCGAGCACGACGCCGACGAGATCAGCGCTCTGTACGCGCGTGCCGGCGACGACAGCGTCTACCGGCGGTTCTTCACGCTGAGCAGGACTTCGCTGCCTGCCTACGTGGCCAGCGTGGTCCGCCCGACCGAGCCGGCGTGGACGCTGGTGGCCGAGCACGGTGGCCAGTTGGTCGGGTTGGCCACGGCCAATCGCAGCTCGGCAACTGCTGCCGAGGTCTCGTTCTTCATCGACGACACGATGCACGGCTTCGGGATCGCGACCTCGTTGCTGTGGCACCTCGCGGACTGGGGTCGTCGCCTCGGGCTGACCCGGTTCGACGCGGAGATCCTTGCCGAGAACGGTGCGATGCTGCGCGTCTTCCACGACGCCGGCTTCCAGCTGACCGAACAGCGCGACTACGGCGTCGTCTCGTTGACCATGCAGCTGACCACGCCGATGGAAGCCATCGTCGCGGCCGACTCGCGCCTGCGGCGGGCCGAACGTCGTTCGCTCGCACCCATGCTCGAACCGCAGTCGGTGGCCGTGCTGGGCGTCAGCCGTCGCCCCGGGAGCATCGGCCGTGCGGTCGTGCAGCAACATCACCTCGTGCAGGCTTCGGGGGCAGCGTCTTCGCCCTTGGCCGGTCGGGTCTGACAGTCGATGGTGCGGACTGCGTCACCGACATCTCCGACCTGCCGCACGGTCTCGACCTCGCCGTTGTCGCTCTGCCGTGGCGCGAGGTGCGACCCGCTCTCGACCAGCTTGCCGCCAAGGGCACGCGTGCCTGCGTGATCCTGAGTTCTCCACCGAACGGCACGCCTGAGGTGCGCACCGACGAGCAGGGCATGTTCGCCCTCGGCCGCACGCACAGCATGCGCATCGTCGGACCCAACTGCCTCGGACTGATCAGCAACCTGCGCTCGACGTCGCTGAACGCGAGCTTCGGGCGGGCGTGCCCGCCGCCGGGTGGGTTCGCCATCGGCACCCAGTCGGGCGGGGTCGGCATCGCCGCCCTGGATGCCATGACCGCCCGGAACTCCGGACTCGCCTGCATGGTGTCGCTGGGCAACAAGGCCGATGTCTCCGGCAACGACCTGCTGGCCGCGTGGACCGACGACGACGACATCAGCGTGGCCGGCCTGTACCTCGAGTCGTTCCTCGACCCGCGCACGTTCGCCCGGATGGCCGCAACCTTCAGCCGCACGAAGCCGCTGCTGGTGATGTTCGGTGGCAGCTCCATCGCCGGAACCCGGGCAGGTGCGTCGCACACCGCCGCGAACGCCACGCCGGCACGCGCGTTGCGGGCGCTGTTCCGCGCCGCGGGGTGGTGGAGGTCGACGGCGTCCAGGACATGGTCGACACGGCCGCACTGCTCTCCGACCAGCCGCTTCCGGCCGGACCCCGCCTGGCGATCATCGGCAACGCGGGTGGCCTCGGCGTGATGGCTGCCGACGAGGCACAGCGCGCCGGACTCGACGTGCCCACGCTCACGTCGCCCACCCAGGCAGCCCTGGCCGCCGCACTCCCGGGTCTGCCCGGAGCGACCAACCCGATCGACCTCGGCGCGACCTCGAGTCCGGACGCCTATGCCACCGCTCTCAGCATGCTGCTGCACAGCGGCGAGGTCGGACGCGATCCTCGTCGTCACCGCATCGACCGCCGTGACCGACATGGGCGCCATCGCGACCGCCGTCGAGTCGGCCGCCTGGAACGCCACCGGGATCCCGCTTCTCGGAGTCACCGTCGGCGAGTCCGCACCGGCCGGGCCGGTCACGACCTACACCACCACCGCATCGGCGATCCGATCGTTGGCGAACGCGTGGCGCTACTCCGACTGGGTGACCAACGGCGACCGCCCCGCACCGATCCTCCCGCCGCTCCGCGACCACGCCCGCCACCGCTCGCCCGACGCGGACATGGGTGCCTGGCTGGATCCGTCGGCCACCGCGGCCGTGCTCGAGTCGGCCGGCGTGCCCGTACGTGCAGTCGCGTCTGGTCCGCACAGCCGACGAGGTCGCCACCGCAACCGCGGTGCTCGGCTTCCCGCTCGTCGCGAAGACGGGCGACCCGTCGATCGTGCACAAGACCGACCTGCACCTTGTCCACACCGGCATTCAGTACCAACGACGAAGCCCGGCTCGCGGTCGACGAGATCCTCGCCGTCCAGGCACCCGGCACGGCCGTTCTGCTGCAGCGCCAGGAGAGCGGACCGGAACTGGCGGTCGGCGTGGTGAGCGACGCCTCCTTCGGACCGCTGGTCATGGTCGCGAGCGGTGGCGTCACCCTCGATCTCTGGGGCGACCAGACCTTCCTGATGCCACCGCTCACTCCGGCCGGCGTCCGGGATGCCCTGTCGTCGCTGCGGATCTGGCCGCTGCTCACCGGCTTCCGCGGAAGCACGCCGCTCGACGTCGAGCCGGTTGTCGATGTCGTATGCGCCATCGGGGAGCTCGCGCTCTCCCGGCCGGACATCTCCGAACTCGACCTCAACCCCGTGATCGTCACCGAAGCCGGCCCGATCTGCGTCGACGCAAGAATCCGGGTGCGCGGATGATCCTGGACCTCCGGCCAGCCGGTCCAGTACCAGCGAGCCGTGAACCCGCGGACCATCGAGCATCCTGCTCGACGACCGACGGCCACGTGGGGAAGCCGGCTGCCGCGACACGGGGCGCTGCAATCGCTGTCGGGTTCGTCGGTGGTGGCGGCACGAGCGCCTTGCTCTGGGCAGTCGAGGAGGCTGACCGCACCGGACGCGAACTCCGTCTCGTGAATGCCGGCGACGAACCGGTCAGCCCACTGGGTCACCACCTCTGGCGACGTGAAGTGGAAGCGCTGGTACGTCACCTGGCACTCACCGGTCTCGAATACAGCCTCGGATCCGGGCCGCCCGCGGAGGTGCTGCTCGCTGCGGTGAGCGACGCTTCGCTCCTCGTGGTCGGACGTCGGGCCAGCGGGAGCGCGGCCCGTCGCGAGGTTGGCTCCACATCTGCCGTCGTCGGGAAGCACTGTCCGGTCCCGCTGATCGTCGTTCCGCAGCAGTGGTCGCAGTCGAGCACGTTCAACGCGCCCGTGCTGGTAGGCCGCTCCGCCCTCGAGGACGTCGACGACGACGGCCGGGTGCGCGAGGCCGGCGCGATGTGGTTCGCCCTCGAGCGGGCCACTCGTTACCGCGTTCCGATCGTCATCGTCTCCGGCGGCTGGGGGCACCCGGTGGCTGCCTCGGCACCAGGCGACTCTTCGCCGGCGGGCGACTCTCGCGACGAGAGCGACTTCGCCCAGCGCGTCGACGCGTTCCGGGCCGCCCATCCCGCCGTCGAGGTCGTGAGCCGAGTGCTGACCGGATCGATCGAGGAAGCTCTCGAGGACACGTCCGCGCTCGCACAACTGGTCGTGGTGAGCCGCCCCAGTGCCGGCTCGGATCCGGCAGCGGACGGACTCGTGCGGCACGTGTTGCGCACGTCCAGCGCGCCGGTCGCGATCATCCCGCCGCTGTCCAAATAGCCGCTCGGCCCACCGCGAAACATGCAACTGCGGACAGGCAGCGGATCCGGACATGTCACGCCATGTCTCGGATCGGCCGAAGGGCCTGGCGTGCATGTTTGCGGCCGCGATCGCGCGACCTGGGCCGTTCGCCGAGGCATCTCCGACGCGCCCGTTTCGAACCCCTTTCATACACGGCCGACGTCAACGTCGACACCAAATTGACGTCACATCTGCTTGACATGACGTCACAATGGCGCCATAGTTGACGTCACGAGCTCGCCACACCCACCCAGACCCGCTCCTGACCCCGATTGGAACTCCGATGATCTTTCCCGCCACGATGCCCGAGCTGGCTCGCACCAAGAGGGACGAGGTTCTCCAGCAGGCCGCCGAACACGGCCGGATCGCCCAGCTCCTGGGTTGGCCCCAGCGGCCGGCTCCCCGTGCCCGCCTCGCTGCCGCCGTGACCCGGTTCGCCGCCCGGCTGGACGCCGAAGCCAGCCGCGGCGCGCTCAGCCCGCTGCACCAGACAGCCGTCAGCCGCTGACCAGGCTCGCCCTCGGCAGCCACGATCGCGAGGTCCGGCAGGTCCAACAGACCTGCCGGACCTCGCTGTCGTTCGCCCCGCTGCAGGTCCTGCGGTCAGAGGGGCTGGCCGATGTCGAGGCGGTTGCCGTCGGGATCGGAGATCACGAAGCCGCGGATGCCGTAGGGGGCGTCGCGGATGCGCTTGACCACACGGACGTCGTGCGCGACCAGATGGTCGTAGAGCGCCTGTGCGTCGTCGACCAGGAGGTGAGCCACGTTCTGGCTGGAGGCCTGGTGGCTCCCGTTGAGCGACAGATGGATCTCGGCCTGGTCACGCTCGAGGATGACGAACCCGACCGGGTCGCCGTTCTCGAAGGTCACGGAGAAGCCGAGCACACCGACGTAGAAGGCCAGCGCGCGTGGCAGATCAGCGACGCCGATGGTGGGGGCAGCCCGACCGAATCGGACCTGGGTTGGAGCACTCGAGGACATGGCAGTTCCTGAAGAACATGACGCCTCAGAACGGGGAAGGCAGTGCTTCACGAAGATCTGGGACGCCGAGGTTCGCCGAGGCGGTGCTCGTTGTGCCCGCGAACCTACGCCGATGGCGCAGAACCGTCGAGATGCACCTGAGGTGAAGATCGATGCCGCCCGTGGTGCTACCACAGGGCAGGACCTCGACCGGGGCAAGCCGCCTAGGGACGCCGGCGCACCCGGCTGGTGATCGCGCGCCGTCCCCTCGTGATCCACGAGGGATCCGCGGCCTCTCCGTCCGGGACGCCACGGCGCCAGCCGAGCACCTGAGACATCGACGAGTTCAGCGCAGCTCCGATCAGCACGCTGATGACGATGAAGTAGAGCCACAGCAGCACCACGATCGGCGCCGCCAGCGGACCGTAGATGGAGGTGCCGCCGATTGAGGCGCTGAGGACAAGGCGCAGCAACTGGCTGCCGACCATCCAGGCTGCGAACACGAACAACGCGCCGGGAAGCTCATGGCGCCAGCGTCCCCGCACCGGAACGGCCAGGTGGTAGACGCTGGTGAGCAGGAGCACCGACAGAAGGACGACGACGGGCCAGTACAGATCGGCGAGCGCCTCGACCTCGCTCGGCAGGATGCCGCGCACGACTGCCGGTCCGGCCAACACCAGCGGAAGCAACATGATGGCGGTGAACAGGCCCACGGTGTAGAGGCTGAACGACAGCGCCCGCG
Organism: uncultured Actinomycetota bacterium; assembly: GCA_963724495.1. Taxonomy (GTDB): domain Bacteria; phylum Actinomycetota; class Actinomycetes; order Propionibacteriales; family DAIQRJ01; genus CAVRUZ01. The sequence goes on from CAVRUZ010000002.1 coordinate 1,018,840, forward strand.
TCTTGACGATCCCCCGACGACCACCGAGCCCGTACATGATCGAGACGGTGTCGATGAAGACGTTGAGGGCCCGCGACCCCGACCAGAGCGCCAGCACGAAACCGATCGACACCACGTCCGCGCGGCCGCCCTGCAGAACGGTCCCCACCATCGGGTCGATGACCTCCTGCACGCTGCTCTCCGTCAGCAACCGCCGCGCGAAGCTCAGGACCTGCAGCCGGACCGTCTCGATCGTCCCCACGCCGAGGAAGTTGAGGACGTACCCGATGGAGCCGGCCAGGCCGAAGATCAGAGGCGGCAGGGACAGCACACCGAAGAAGGCGCCTTCGGCCGCCAGCCCGGTCACTCGGTAGCGCATGCAGCTGCGGATCGTGGCCGACAGAACCAGCCAGATCTTGGTGTGGCGCCAGCCGCCCTTGCGCGGCGCGACGCTCCCCGGTAGCGACTCGCCCTCGAGGTTCCCGTCGCCCTGCAGGTCGGCGGCGTCGTCCCGGACAGGGACGCGGCCACCCTTGGGCGACTCCCCGGCCCGGGTCGGCGCGATGGGGGCGGCATCCGCCCGACTACCGAGGCTGGGCTCGTCGACGCCGGCCGAGGGGTCGGCGGACCTGGATGCGAACGCGCCGATCGAGGGATCGGCACCACCTGCCGGACCGGTCTCCCCAGGCCGGCCGGATGCGCTGACCGGCCCCGACCGGTCAGACGATGCCGACTGGCCCATGCGACAACCCTAGACAGCGGTGCCGTATTGCTCCGCTAGGCTCGGCACGCCGCGACTGGCGCTCACGTGGAGTTCACCACTCGGGAGCGGCACTGCAGTCATCACCTCTCCGCGCCGCGCGCCTGGGCCGGACGCCACGAAGTTGTCGAGGAATCGTCCGCGTCCACGAGCTTGTCCGCACAGGAGAAACCCATGACCAGCAACGCCGTTCCGGCTCGCCCCTTCGAGCCCATTGCCTACGATTCCGGGCTGAACGCCGCCGCCAGCACCGCCTACCAGGCAGCGCTCGGGGTGATCGAGGCCATCGAGCCGCGCATCGCCGCGGCCTGTCGCGCCGAACTGGCCGACCAGCGAGCCTCGCTGAAGCTCATCGCCAGCGAGAACTACGCCTCTCCGGCGGTTCTGCTCACGATGAACTCGATGCTGTCGGACAAGTACGCCGAAGGCACGATCGGTCACCGGTTCTACGCGGGCTGCCAGAACGTCGACACGGTCGAGACGGTGGCCGCCGAGCATGCGCGCGAACTGTTCGGCGCCGAATACGCCTACGTGCAGCCCCACTCCGGCATCGACGCCAACCTGGTCGCCTTCTGGGCGATCCTGGCGCACCACATCGAACTGCCTGCGCTCGCTGCGGCCGGGGCGAAGACCGTGCACGACCTCTCCGAGGACGACTGGGAGGCACTGCGGCACCGGTTCGGCGACCAGCGTGCGCTCGGTATGAGCCTCGACGCCGGCGGGCACCTCACCCACGGGTTCCGGCACAACATCTCCGGAAAGATGTTCCACCAGCGCTCGTACGGCACCGACGGTCAGACGCAACTCCTCGACTACGACGACGTGGCCGCCAAGGCGCGTGAGTTCCGGCCGCTGATCCTCATCGCCGGCTACTCCGCCTATCCCCGCCGGGTGAACTTCGCCAAGATGCGTGAGATCGCCGACGAGGTGGGTGCCGTCCTGATGGTCGACATGGCGCACTTCGCCGGCCTGGTGGCGGGCAAGGTCTTCACCGGTGACGAGGACCCGGTGCCGCACGCCCATGTCGTCACCACCACCACCCACAAGTCGTTGCGCGGACCGCGCGGAGGACTCGTGCTGGCCACGAGCGAGTACGCACCCGAGGTCGACCGGGGCTGCCCGATGGTGCTCGGCGGACCGCTGTCGCACGTCATGGCCGCCAAGGCGGTGGCGCTCTCCGAAGCCCGCACCCCCGAGTTCCAGGCCTATGCGCAGCGCATCGTCGACAACGCCCGCACACTGGCCGACGGCCTCCTTCGCCGCGGCGCTGGACTGGTGACCGGGGGAACCGACAACCACCTGCTGCTTCTCGACGTGTCGGGCTACGGCCTGACCGGGCGCCAGGCCGAGTCGGCGCTGCTCGACGCCGGTGTCGTCACCAACCGCAACGCGATCCCGCACGACCCCAACGGCGCCTGGTACACCACCGGCGTACGCATCGGCACGCCGGCGCTCACCTCACGCGGCTTCGGTGCCGAGGAGTTCGACCTCGTCGCCGATCTGATCGTGCAGGTGCTGTCGAACACCACACCGGTCGCCACGCGATCCGGCGGCCCCGGCAAGGCCCGCTACACGCTGGCCGAAGGGGTGGCCGAGCGGGTCAAGCAGCAGGCCGTGGAGATGCTCGAGGCCAACCCGCTCTACCCGGGACTCGACCTCGGCTGACCTCAGCCGGATCGCCGGGCGGACTTCAGCGCCCGGCTGCGTCCGCGTGACCTCGACGACGTCAGCGTGCGGTTGCCCCCGGCCGTGGATTTGCGGGCAGGCTTCTTGCTGGCCTTCTTGGCGGTGGCCTTCTTGGCGGTGGCCTTCTTCGCGGTGGCCTTCTTGGCGGTGGCCTTCTTGGCGCGCGGCCTTCTTGGCCGGCTTGCCGGCACCCTTCTTGGCCGGCTTGCCGGCACCCTTCTTGGCCCGCGCCGGATCGCTGCGCTGGCCACCGCTCTTCTTCGCTGCCCGCCGGCCGGACTTTGCGCTCGCACGGTCCTTCGGTTGGCTGTCGGGCGGCTCCGCCGGCGCTCCGACCGACAACCGCAGCCTCTCCGCTTCGGGATCGAAATCTGCCGCCGGAAAGGCGGGATCGATCTGCTGCAGGTGCTCAAGGAGCAGCTGGCTGACGGCAAGGTCTCGATACCACTTGTGGTCCGCGGGGATCACGTACCACGGTGCCGAGTCGGTGTTGCACCGGTTGAGGGCCTCGTCGTATGCGGCGGCGTAATGGGCCCAGTACCCGCGCTCGTCGATGTCGGACGGGTTGAACTTCCAGTGCTTGGTCGGGTCGTCCAGTCGCGCCAGCAGGCGGCGGCGTTGCTCCTCCGGTGAGATGTGCAGGAAGCACTTGATCACCGTGACGCCACGCTCTGCCAGGTCTGCCTCGAAGTTGTTGATCGAGTCGTACCGCGCCGCCCAGGTCGACCGAGGCGCCAGCTCGTGGACCCGGACGATCAGCACGTCCTCGTAGTGCGATCGGTCGAAGACACCGATCACGCCCGGCTCGGGCAGCCGTCGACGGATCCGCCACAGGAAGTCGTGCTGACTCTCCTCCGCTGTGGGCTGCTTGAACGAGGTGATCTCCAGTCCCTGCGGATTCACCAGACCGGTCACGTGCTCGATCACGCCGCCCTTGCCGGACGTGTCCATGCCCTGCAGCACGAGGAGAAGGCTGTTGTTGGCGCCGTTGCCCCGGCCCGCGGCATAGAGGCGTTCCTGCAGTTCGACGAGGGCCGGCCGCAAGTTGGCGACGGCCTTGCGGCCCTTCTTCTTCCCCTTGTCGAACCCGGGAGTGGCGTCGGTGGGCAACCCTGTCGGCTGCCCGACCTTCAGGGTCGAGTCGCAGCAGGTCACGGAACGAATCAGCCACAGCAGTACACCTCCCAGGACAGGATTGGAACCTACCCTTACGCGGGCCGCTTCCGGTCGAGGTCGACACGCGACTCCCCGAGGACCCGGTGGGGAAAGGCGACGGCGCCACTCGGATGCGCCCAGAGGTCACAGCTGCCCTGCCGTGGTGAGATTGCCCGGTGGACGTCCGCCAGTTGGTGCCAGCCGGACGTCCGGAAGCCCTGTCGGTGGCCGATCTCGCCGACCTGTATGCCGTACCCACTCCCCGCCCGGGTCGCCCCGCGTGGCTGCGCCTGAACTTCGTCACCACCCTGGACGGGTCGATCCAGGGTCCCGACGGACGATCGGGCTCGATCAACAACGAGACCGACAGCCTGGTGTTCGCACTCCAGCGCGCGCTGGCCGATGTCATCCTCGCCGGAGCGGGAACTACCCGGGCGGAGAGCTACCGGCCGGCGTCCGTCCGCCCCGGCCTCGTGCAGTTCCGCGAGGCCGCCGGGCTGTCCGGAGATCCGCCGATCGCCGTGGTCACGGCCAGCGGCCGCGTTGGTGATGCCTTGCTGTCCGATCCCACCTCGATCGTGCTCACCACCACGTCCGGGGCACAGGCGCTGGATGGTCGATCCGCCCACGTCATCGACTGTGGTCGTGATGAGGTCGACCTGACGACCGCAGTCGAGGCGCTCGCGGCGCTCGGTCATCACCGGATCACCTGCGAGGGCGGTGGCACCCTGGCCGGCGGACTGGTCCGGGCCGGGCAGGTGGACGAGCTCTGCCTCACCTGGGCGCCCTTCCTGCTGGGCGGCAATCCGCAGCGACTGCTCGGGGAGCACCCGCTCGCCTCGATGGTGGCCCTTCGCCCGGCCAGCCTCCTGCTGGACGAGGCGGGGTACCTGCTCGGCCGGTGGCTCGTCGCCTGACCGCTCACCCACCGCCGCCACCGGGCACACTGTGGCCCATGGACCTGCCTGTGATGCCTCCGGTCAAACCGATGCTGGCGAAGTCGGTTCCCGACGTGCCAGAAGGCGACATGCTCTACGAACCCAAGTGGGACGGCTTCCGCTGCCTGGTGTTCCGCGACGGTGACGAGGTCGAACTCGGCAGTCGCAACGAGCGTCCACTGACCCGCTACTTCCCCGAGATGGTCGAAGCAGTGAAGGCCAATCTGCCCGATCGTGTAGTGCTCGACGGTGAGATCGTGGTCGCGCTCGACGGGCGGCTGGACTTCGAGCGACTGCAGGAACGCATCCACCCGGCTGCCTCTCGCGTGAACGAACTCGCGGTCCGCTGGCCGGCGTCCTACGTGGCGTTCGACTGCCTGGCAAGGGATGGCGAGTCCCTGATGGACCGGCCATTCTCCGAACGTCGCGCAGTGCTCGAGGAGGTGCTCGCCGGAGCCGCCGACCCCGTTCTGCTCACCCCGATCAGTGACGAGGCAGCGGTCGCGCGGCAGTGGTTCGTCGACTTCGAGGGAGCGGGTCTCGACGGCGTGATCGCCAAGCCGGTCAGCGGAATCTACCGACCAGACGTGCGGGCGATGTTCAAGATCAAGCACACCCGCACCTGTGATGCCGTTCTCGCCGGCTTCCGCTGGCACAAGGCGTCGACCGCAGCAAAGCCGCTCCTGGGCTCGATGTTGCTCGGCCTCTACACCGATTCCGGCGAGCTTGCCTTCGTCGGTGTCTCGGCGTCGTTCTCCACGGCCAGGCGGGCCGAACTCGTCAACGAGGTCGAGGAACTCCGTTGCGACATCACCGAGCATCCGTGGTCAGGCTGGGGTGCTGACGCAGTGTCCCTCTCGCCCGAACCATCCACCGCCCGCAAGCCCGGGAACATGAACCGGTGGAACTCCGGCAAGGACATGTCGTTCGTGCCGCTGCGGCCCACCCGGGTCCTCGAGGTCGGGTACGACGCCATGCAGGGAACCCGATTCCGCCACACGGCCCAGTTCAAGCGCTGGCGCCCCGACCGCGATCCGCTGAGCTGCACGTTCGAGCAGTTGGAGCGGCCCGTCGACCTCGCGCTCACCGAGGTCCTTGCCCGCTGAGTAGCCCAGGGGTCACGTAGGGTCGCGATAGACCGGGCTGCCAGACCACGCGCCCGAACAGTCGGCCGGGAGGTACAACGATGTACACCGTCGCTCTGTTGATCGAACAAGGACTGAGTCGGATCGACGCCGACGAGGTCGTCGGCCTTCGCGATCAGACGGTCGAGACCACGAAGTACTGGGTGGTTCTCCCGGTCGATGAGGCCGCACACCGGGTGGAGACGTCGCTCGGTGCGATGGCCGCCAACGAACCGTTCGGCGGTGCCCCCGTCCTCATGCCCGACCTCGATCTCGAGGAGATCAGGCGCGAGGTCATCGAGGAGTCCAACATCGCCCTCGCCCAGAGCCTCGAAAGCCTGCGCGCTGCAGGGGCAGCCAATGTCGACGGTGAGGTCACGAACATCGACCCGGTCGACGCCGTGACGAAAGCCGTCGCCACCCACAACGCCGACGAGGTGGTCGTGTTCACCCGACCGCACCTCGTCGCGGAGTTCTTCCACGTGGACTGGACATCCCGGGCGCGCAAGCGGCTCGGAGTACCGCTTCTCCATCTGATCGAGCACAAGAAGGACCGGCACGACAAGGCCGGACGGGGAAGAAAGCCCGAAGATCCCACGCCCAGCCAGGCCACCAACGCCGGCGAATGACCTGACTTCTCCACTACGACTAGGGATCTCCGCTCCGCGCGGATGGTCTTGGCTGCGCCGGCCTGCCTGGCAGGGAGGCCTGGGTGCCACCTCGCTGACGGTACGTTGGCATGGTGTTCAACTACCGGTGGTTCGCCCGAACCGGTGTGACACTGGTGGCAGTGGCCCTGGGCGTGGTTGGGGCGGTGATCCTCTGGATCGCGATCTCGAACTCGAGGGTCGAGCCGACGGCTCCGAGCTTCACGGCGTCCGGTAGCGAGAACACCCCTACGCCAACGACAACATCCACGTCGGAAGCACCCGACAAGCCCCACTCGGGTCGCACCGGCATCCCCGACAACATCACCGGACCTGTGCTCGCGGAGTCCGACCCCACCGAGATCTCGATTCCTGGGCTGGGTGTCCGGTCGCACCTGATCGACTTGGGCGTCGACGCGAAGGGCGCGATGGACGTTCCGAAGGACGGCGCGATGGCCGGGTGGTACACCCTGGGGCCGACTCCCGGGGCACTCGGCCCGGCCGTCATCGCCGGCCACGTCGACCTGAACGGGGAGCCCGCGGTGTTCTACCGGCTGGGCACGATGCGAGTCGGCGACCGGGTGTTGGTGTCCAGGGCGGATGGCCGCACGGCGATCTTCTCGGTCACCAAGGTGGCCAAGTATGCGAAAAGCGCCTTCCCGACCGGATCGGTATTCGGCCGCACCGACCACGCCGGCCTGCGATTGATCACCTGTGGTGGCGCCTTCGACCAGTCCACCCAGCACTACGCGGACAATGTCGTCGTCTTCGCCAAGCTCGTCGCCGACCAGCGGACACGAAGATGAGTCAGGATCCTGAACGTCGGGAAGGACGAGCCGGTAGGCCGCGTCAGCGCTACCTGATCACGACGGTGACCGGCTGGGACACAGCGTCGGACTTTGGATCGACGATGCGGATCTGATGCTCGCCGGGACTTGCCAACTCGACATGGACGGTGAAGTTCCCGGATTCGTCGGTTGTCGTCGGCAGCGGGAAGTCCACCCAGTCGGCCCCCTGCTGTTGCTGGATTCGCAGGATGGTTCGAGCACGAGAGCCGACGTAGGTCCCCGCCATGCTGACGGTCTCGAACGGGCCGGCTGCGAACTCCTCGCCCTTGACTTGAATCGCCGACTCCGAGCCGTCGGTGGAACCGGGCGGGTTCTCGTCCGGGGCTGGGTCCTTCGGGGTCGGCGACTCCTTCGGCGTAGGCGTGGCCTTCGGAGTAGGCGTTTCCCTTGGAGTGCGGGTTGCCTTGGGCGTGGGTGTGGCTGTCGCCTTGGGTGTCGGCGGCTCAGGTGACGCGGTGGGTGTCGGCGACGGCGTGTCGCCGGGCGCGACGGCGACCGGGGTGACCCCCCGCGGCATCACACTCGGAGGCGTGCGAGTGGCCAAAGCCTCCCGCTGCGTGGCCGGACCGTTGTCGTCGCCTGACAACACCGTCTGGATGATCACGATGTCCAGCAGGATCAGGACAGCAAGGACCAGCAAGAGTGGTCTCTTGACCAAGGCTCGCACGTGATGTCCCCCCTCGAAGTGCCTGGACTCAGGTCAGATGCCGGCCGGCACGGCGCGCTGCGAAGACTGCCGCGGACAGGGCGAGGAGCAGGGCACCCAGAGACGTGAGTGCGACGTTGCCGGACCTGGCGGCTGTCCCGCCACCGCCGGTGTCGACACCCCCACTGGGTGGCGCGGGAGCCGCTGCCCCCATGATCACTCCGCAGCTGGCCGGGTTGGTGGCTTCCTCCGGAACGCCGGGAGACCCGAGGTTCTTCGCGAATGTCGACTCGCCGAGTCCATCAAGGTCGTACTTGTCGTTGTTGTTCGCGTCGATGCCGTGCTGCACGATGTGGACTTCGGACAGATGGTCGAGTAGGGCCTCCGGCACCTGCCCCGCGGCGAAGGTCCGTCGGTAATCCAGGCGGCCATTGGCGTCCGCGACCGGCATCCGGTCGAGGGCGAGAGCACTGGCGGCTGACACGTCGCCGCGCGTTGTCAGCGGCAGGTAGATCGCGCCGTACTCTCCGACCGCTTCCTCGTTTGTGAGGATGCCGTCGCCGTCTTTGTCGTTGGCCAGCGTCGGGCACATGAAGTGGGTCTCGTGCCCAGATCCCACCGAGCCGTGAATGTGCTGTGCGTGTGGCTGGCCGGGCACCAGGCCGCGCGTATGGATGACGACCGTGAGCCGGCCGTCGTCGGTGGCCGTCAGCGAGACGGTGCCGCTCACGCCGCTCTCGTTCAGCTGAGTGAGCTTGGCCTTCACCGTGGTGTCGGCCGCGGCTGGTCCACTGAAGCCCAACACGAGACCTGCCGTAGCGCTCAGAAGGAGAGCGATGCGGATCTTCTTCACAGAAATCAGCTGCTTTCGGTCAGAAACTGAAGGCGACCTGTAAGGACCGCACCGTAATACCTCGCGCAGCCGTTCACGCGACGGTCAAGTGGTCAAACTACCCCACGACGGTGCCCGGTAAACAATGTCTCTTCGGCCTTGCCTCATGGTTGCTACCTGTCAGCAACTCACTACGGAAGGTGACTGACGGGCGATAAGGAAGTCCACTGATTACGGGAATTCGCTTCCCTATTGACGTGCGGTCCGGCGCTTATCAACCCTCGACCGACGGCAACCGGCAGAAACCGGCGCAAGGCGACACATGAAGTCTCGTGATCGGCCCGCGATAACCCGCGAAGACCCGTTCTCGGCCCGGAAACTCTGCGTGCGGTCGAAATGCGTAGGCCGCCCGATCGTGAGGGATTCCTGCCGTTTCTCCAGCCCTCTGAGTGGTCGACGTGCCTCATGGCTGCGGGAGCTCTCAGCGCCTGTGCGGTGATCGCGACCGGGGGCGTCGGGATCAGCACCTACGGGAGCGGCAGGTCCGGGAGTGGCAACTCCGGCTCGTCCGGCGGAGGTGGCTCCTCCTCCGGCGGGCGGTGGAGGTGGCTCCTCCTCCGGGGGCGGGGGCGGCGGAGGTGGAGGTGGCTCCTCCTCCGGGGCGGGGGTGGCGGTGGCGGCGGCGGCGGAGGTGGAGGTGGCTCCTCCGCCGGCGGAGGCGGTGGCGGGGGTGGCGGCGGTGGCGGAGGCGGAGGTGGCTCCTCCGCCGGCGGGGCGGAGGCGGTGGCGGAGGCGGCGGCGGTGGCGGAGGCGGAGGCGGAGGTGGCTCCTCCGCCGGCGGCGGAGGCAGCGGCGGGACCGTCGGCGGGATCGTCGGTCCGGGGATCGTCGGCGGGATGGTCGGCCCCGGTGTCTGGCCTGGAATCGGGGTCGAAGGGGACTCCCCCGGGCCTGGTGTCGTCGGTGACTGGCCGGGAACAGGGGTCGGTCGCTCCCCCGGGAGCGACGTTGTCTGTCGCTCAGCCGGAGTCGTCGGCGACGGTGGTTCACCGGGGAGGGGCAGGTCACCTGGGAGCGACGGTTCACCCGGGATCGGCAGCGGCGAGTCGCCCAGAATCGGCAGCGAAGGCCCCAAGATCGACGGCCGCGAGTCCACGTCGGCCGGGCTGCGTGTGTCGGTGGTCACCTCGGACGGCGGTCGGACCACCACCAGTGCCGCGGGCGTGCGGACGGCTGATTCGGCGCGCGAGGGCCTTTCGGCGGTCCCGTCCCGGGACAGCAGGACCTGGATGCCGACCAGGTCCACGAGGAGAAGGACGGCCAGCACGATCAGAAGTGGGCGCTTCTTCAACGCCGGCACGGGACTCATCGCAGTACCTCGAACGACGTCTGCAGCCCGGAGCCCGGATCGTCCTGCGTGATGGGACGACCATGACCGACGGAGCGAACCGCGGTCCCCGACGTCGGCAGCGCAGCGGTTGCTAGCACGTGGCTCGCATCCGAGCCCAGCATCGAAGCGATGAGGAAGTTGGTCACGGAGATCAGCTGCCTTCAGTCAGAACGCGGTACATAGGGCCTGTGCGTTCACAAATCGGACCGCACGGTGCAGACGGGTCAGGTGGCGATATCGCGCACAAACTACCTCGAAAAGCTAGCTATTCCTACCATCGTTTCGCCCTTTCACTTTGCGTACGTGACGCATTACGGAAGGTAACGGGAATTGGTTGCAGTTGTTCCGCCGGCCAACCAGGTAGGAGGCTCTCCATCCACCCTCGGGCAGGGCGCGCTCCGGCGCCTTCAGGTCACGTATCGAGCTGATCGTCGGCGTGGTTGGCCGCGCATACAACGGTCGATTTGCATAGCCGGATATGGACGGAAATGCGATGAGGAACCGGCGCCTGCGAATGCGCATTCTCCGACGACACTCGCGCGACACTGGCAGCGAGAACGAGCAAATTCGCAAGCGGATGAATGTCCATTTCTGTCGAGTGGCCGCGTCGTTGGAATGTCCTCGTCTCGATCGAGGAAATCCACGCCGTGTGATCGCGCAGGTCGGCTGCTTCGGTCTAGTCGTGCCTGGCCTTTCTGCTGGGCTGCACTCGGAGCGGTTCTCCTGGCATTTTGGGGTATTCGGGCGGGTATGGCATATCTCCTTCGCCACGATCACGTTCGTCGCGTGCCGCGAGTTCCAGCAGCGAGTCGAGTGGAAATCGCTCGGGGCCGTAGAGCCCAGCGGCCCGGTCACCGACAGTCGGCGAACCGGGACGGCATGGTGGACACGGTGAAGTCGGCGGGCCGGGCAGTCGTGACCTCGTCCCAGGTCAGCGGGGCCGATACCTGAGCCTTCGGTGATGGCCTGACCGAGTAGGCCGACGCCATCGTCCGGTCGCGGGCCATCTGGTTGAAGTCGATGAAGATCCGCTCCCCGCGCTCCTCCTTCCACCAGTTGACCGTCACCTGCTCCGGCATCCGACGCGAGAGCTCCCGGCCGACCGCGATCGTGGCCCGGCGCGCCTGGACGAATGACCACTGCGCCGCGATCGGAACGAAGACGTGCAGTCCCCTGCCCCCGCTCGTCTTCGGGTAGCCGGTCATCCCGTGTTCGGCCAGCAGGGCACGAAGTTCCTGTGCGACCGGGACGGCGCTGGAGAAGTCGGTGCCCGGCTGCGGGTCGAGGTCGATGCGCAGCTGGTCGGGACTGTCGGCGTCGGCACGCGTCACCGGCCAGGGGTGGAAGGTCAGCGTGCCGAGGTTGGCCATCCACGCCACCACGGCAAGCTCGGTGGGACACACCTCGTCGGCGGTTCGCCCACTGGGGAAGGCGATCGTGACCGTCTCGACCCAGTCGGGCGCGAACTTGGGGACCCGCTTCTGGTAGAACGCGTCGCCGGCGTTGTCGCCTCTGGTGGAGATCTTGGCGCCCTCGAACACGCCCTTGGGCCACCGCTCCATCGTCGTCGGCCGGTCCCTCAGGGCGGCGAGGATCCCCGGTCCCACCGCCAGGAAGTACTGGACGATGTCGAGCTTGGTGATGCCCAGTTCAGGAAAGATCACCCGTTCGGGGCTGGTCACCCGCACGTCGCGCCCGTCGGCGTCGAGGTGCACTTCGGTCGCCGCCATGGCGGCACGCTACCGCCCGCAGTCGACACCGCCGGGCAGTGCCGGCGTCGCGGGCAGTGCCGCCGTCTGAGCGAGGCGACACCGGCTACTAGAGTTCTCGCCCAGGACAGCCGGTGCGTGGTCGCCCTCGCCGGTGCCCCATATGTCCTCGTCCTCGCTGAGCCAGGTGGTGCTCTCGGTGGGGTTGTCGCCGCCCAGGCCCGCGCCCATCATCGGCGGGAGCATCCCGCCGGCCATGCCCCTACCCGCGGCGGCGTTGGTCGCACCGATGGGGTGTGCGGAAGCACCGGATCCGCCGGCGCCTGCGCCACCGACACCAGCACCGACACCGGCAGTCTCGGCTCCGGCGGGACCGATCGACCCCGATCCGGCGCTGAGGCCGGAGCCAGCCCCGCCCGCCCGCGCGAGTTCGCTGCCGGTGTCCACGTCGGTGCCGCCGGTGGGCAAGTCGGCTGTCCCGGTGTTGGCGCTCGCCGGGTGAGGGCCGCCAGACCACGTCGTCCCGTTCCCGAGCCCGGCACCCACGCACCGTTGCCAGTGGTAGTGGAGCCGCCGACGGGGACACCCGTCCCGCCACTGGCGGGATCGTAGGGATAGCTGTCACTGACGTCGGGGATACCCGTCCCCGCCGGTGTCCAGGCCGCCCGACCCACCAGATCCTGCGCCACCGTTGGTCGGATCGTTCGGGTACTGGTCGGCACTGTCAGGGATGCCATCGCCGTCACCGTCCAGGCCGCCCGACCCACCAGATCCCGCGCCGCCGTTGGTCGGATCGTTCGGGAACTGGTCGCTGCTGTCGGGGATCCCGTCGTTGTCCTGGTCGTGCGGATGAGGGTCGCTCGCGTCCGGGATCCCGTCGTGGTCGGAGTCGGTCGGATCCGGAACGTCGGGCGTCTTTGGATCGTCGGACGAACCAGGGCCGTCAGGGCTGAAGGCTGGAACGTGCGGACTGCCCGAGGGACTGGAACCACCGCCGGGAATGGATGGACTGCCTCCGCCGCCGGGAATCGCCCCCGGTACCGGGAACGTCGACCCCTGCCGGGTTGGCCAAGGCGAATTGCGGAGGTTGGGGGGCGGTGGGGAACTTGTCCTGCTGGTCGGTGAAGTCACCGGCCAGGTTGTTGCCCGCCTCGCGTGCGGTCGTCAGGTCATCACAGCTTCCGTCGTCGTTGTACTGCTTGGCCTCGAAAGCCTTGACCTGGTTCTCCCAGTCCTTCGGCAGCGGATGGCTGACCAGCGGCCCGTCCGACACGCCCTTGGTCTCGATGCCGTGCTGCTGCATGAAGTCTTCGAACCCGCCGCCGTTGATGTCGCCGTGCACGACGCTGCCGTCACCCTCGCCGGCGCGGACTTCGAAGTTGTAGTGCCACGTGTCGTACCACTTCCACCACCACCGGTCGCGTTCCCAGATGGGGTCCTTGACCTTGTCGGTCGAGGTGTAGGTCGTCACGGACTGTTCGAGCGCTTCGAGGACCTGGCGCTGGCCCGACTGAGATGCGGGTGCGGTGAACGGGTCGCTCGCGGTCGCGGTACCCGCCGGCGGTGCGGTCCGGGTGGTATCGGCGGCATGCGCGATCGCCCGGGCATAGGCCACGACCTTGCCCACGTTCGTGGAGAACTCGTCAGCCGCCTTGCCCGACCACTTCGTCGTCAGTCGGGTCAGCGCTGCTTCGAGGTCGTCCGCCACCGTGTCCGCCTGGCTGCCGATGTCGCGCCAGTTCCCCGCCTCGAGGCTCAGGAGCGCGGCGATCGGATAGGTGTGGTCGTCGGTCTGCTCTTTGCTGCTGCCGGTGAAGTGCACCCCGCGCAGGTCGTAGATCACGTCTTGCTGCTTGGCACTGTCGAAGTCGCCCATGGTCGGCTCTCGCTCGGTGGAAAGGTCAGGTCCTCATCAGGTGAGGGGTGCTGCGCGGTCTCAGGTGGGAGGAGGCGGCGGCGTGGCCCCGGGCGCCGCGGTCGGGGCGCCGTTGTCGGATTGGGCCACAGCCAGTGCCTTGTCGACATCGGCGACGGTGGCGTCGGCCAGCTGCTCGGCGGTGCGGTAGTTCTTCGCGATCGCACGGCTGGCCTGCTCGAGGTCGAGCAGCAGCTGGTTCAGCTGGCCGAACGCGGTGGTGAAGGGCGCCTTGCTGGCCTCATACTTCGCCGACACCTGGACCGCCGCGGGGAAGACACCGAGGTCGAGCTTCTCCGGTGCCGACCACCGGGACCACGATGCGGCCGGGCCCATGCGGGTCGGCCCAGTACTGCTGCAGCGTCTTCAGGTACTGCGCGAAGTCCTCGATGTCGCCGGGGTCCACCTCGGTGGTGGCGGATCCCGGCATGGTGACGGAAGGGCCGGAGCCGCCGTCCGGATCGAGTCGCGGAGGTGCCATCGCTGTCTCTCCTCGTTCGGGCCGCCGCCACCCGCCGGGGACGGCTGAGGTGGCACATCAGGGGTCGGTCGTTTGCCGGAAAGACGTTACGCACAACGGACATCCTCCATTCAGGTCCGCGCAGCCGTCCCTGTGGACAAGCAGTCAGGCGGGACACGGCACAATGGCGGCATGCCCCAGGTGAAGAAGACTGATGAGCAATGGCGGAGCGAACTCAGCCCGAAGGAGTACGCCGTGCTGCGCAAGGCCGCCACCGAACCCGCCTTCACCGGCGAATACACGGACAACCACAAGGTCGGCATCTACTCGTGCCGGGCGTGTGGCGCAGAACTGTTCCGGTCCGAGACCAAGTTCGACAGCCATTGCGGCTGGCCGTCGTTCTTCACCCCGCTGGCCGGTGACGCGGTGGTGGAGATCGTCGACGACTCGATGGGAATGCGCCGCACCGAGGTGCGGTGCGCGACCTGCGACTCGCACCTCGGCCATGTGTTCAGTGGCGAGGGATACGGAACGCCGACCGATCAGCGGTACTGCATCAACTCGATCAGCCTCCGCTTCTCCGAGGCACCCAGCGCCTAGACGCATTGGGTCAGACCAAGAGTCGGCAGCGGCTTCTGCAGCCCTGCTTGATCACCCTCGGCCCAGGAGCTCCGCCAGGTCGGTCCTGCGGCCGGTGAAGAACGGGACCTCCTCGCGGACGTGCCGCCGGGTCTCGCTTGCCCGCAGTTCCCGCATCAGGTCGACGATCCGGTACAACTCGTCGGCCTCGAAGGCGAGAATCCACTCGTAGTCGCCGAGAGCAAAGCTCGGAACGGTGTTCGCCCGCACGTCGGGAAAGCCCCTGGCCAGTCGGCCGTGCTCGGCGAGCAGCGCCCGGCGCTCGTCGTCGGGGAGCAGGTACCACTCGTACGACCGGACGAACGGGTAGACGCTGACCCAGTCCTTTGCCTTTTCGCCGGCCAGAAACGCCGGGATGTGCGACTTGTTGAACTCTGCCGGCCGGTGCAGGGCCATGTTCGACCAGACCGGGACCAGCCGACTCCCCACTTCGGTCGCGAGCAGACCTCGGTAGGTCTGCTGCAGCGCCTCGGCCGTCGGCGCATGCCACCAGACCAGGAGGTCGGCATCCGCCCGGAGGCCGGCCACGTCGTACCAGCCACGGACCTCGATCTCGGCGTCACGAACCTGGCTCTGCACCAGATCGTCGACCTCGGATACTTCCGCCGCGGTCGCGGGGCGCCGGTCCGACCACCGGAAGACCGACCACATCGTGTAGCGGATCACCTGGTTGAGCTCACGAGCCTTCGGTCGCGCGGGCTGGGCTTCGGTCATCGTCGATGTCCTCTCGGGCTTCGTTGCGCTCAGGCAGCGGTGAGGCTGGCAGAGATGTCGGCCACCGCGCGATCCGCGCTGGCGATGCAGGCGGGGATGCCGATCCCCTCGTAGGGTGCCCCGGCCACTGCCAGGCCAGGCACGCGGGCGACCGACTGCCGGATCCGGGCGACGCGATCGAGGTGGCCGACCTGGTACTGCGGCAGCGCCCCGCCCCACCGGGTGACGGCCGAGTCGACGATCGGACCCAGGGCGTCCGCTCCAGCGTCGACCAGCACGCGGTCGAGATCGGCCACCGCGAGCCGGACGAGTTCGGCGTCGTCCCGCTGCAGGAGGTGTTCATCGCCGAAACGGCCGACGGACGCGCGCAGCAGGACGATCCCCTCCGGTTGCGATTCGGCGAGCCAGGGCCACTTGCTGGCGGAGAACGTAGCGGCCTTGATCGTGGGCAGCTCTCCTGCGGCAACGAGGAATCCCGAACCAGGTAAGGGAGTTCTGCAACGCACGGCCAGCGTCACCACGGCCATGCTCGCGTACGGGATCTCGGCCAGGGCCTGACGCCGCCGCGGGCGCCACCCCCGCCAGCAGCCGCCCTGCCGGCACTGCCGGACAGGCGATCAGGACGGCGTCGGCCGCGACGGACTCGGCTGCACGGGTCGGTCCCACGGTCAGTTCGAACGTGGGTCGCGCTAGCCGGCGCGTGTGCTCATCGGCGCCGACGACGTGCAGCTCGCGCACCATTGCCCCAGTACGAAGCTCGGCACCGGCGTCTCGTGCTGCTGCGGCAACCGCAGTGGCCAGCCGGCTCACCCCGCCCGGCAGCCCGGCGAACACCGGCCCCTCCGCACTGGGTCGCGAGGCTGCCTCGGCAGCGACGTCGAAGACGTTCCGGCCCTCGAGCGCCGCCGCGAACTGCGGCAGAACTGCGCGCAGGGACAGCTCATCGACGCGACCGGCGTACACCCCGGCCAGCAGCGGTTCGACAAGTCGGTCGACGACGGGCGAGCCGACGCGCGGCCGGAGGTAACCGCCGACCGAGACGTCCCCCTCCACCGTGTCACCCGGAGCCCGGCGCAGTGGGTCCAGCGCTGACAGCTCCGGATCGTCGAGGATGCCGGTGGACCGCAGCGCGTCGAGATCGCCGGGTACGCCCTGCACCATGCGGGCGGGGAACGGGCGAAGGCTTCCTCGTGCACGGATGCCCGCCGTCACCGGTGCGGGATGGGTGAGCGCTTCACCGAGCCCGACATCGGCAGCCAACTCCAGCGCCTCCGGCCGCCTCGCGAGCATGGCCTCCGCACCGACATCCACCGTGACTCCGGCGATCTCGGCAGACCGCAGCTTGCCGCCGAGATGCTCCGAACCCTCCAGCAGCACGACCTGGGGCCGGGCCGGGTGCGCGGTCAGCCGCAGTGCCGCCGTCAGTCCCGCGATCCCCCCACCCACGACGACCACGCGAGGACTCGCAGTCGGGGGCAGCATCACGATGGAGTGGTCGCCGCGTCGTGGTCGTGCACGAAGGCGGTCAACCGCGTGAGCACGTCCGGGTCCGTCGCGGGGAGGACGCCATGGCCCAGGTTGAAGATGTGGCCGGTGGCCATACTCCCCTGCCGCAGTACGCGTTCCGTCTCAGCCGTGACCACGTCGAACGGGGCGAACAGCAGGGCTGGATCCAGATTCCCCTGCAGGGGAAGGGAATTGCCGATCCTGCTGGCGGCTACATCGAGCGGGACCCGCCAGTCGACACCGAGGACGGTTGGCCCGGCGTCCACCATGGCCGGGAGAAGCTCGCCGGTTCCGACGCCGAAGTGGATGCCCGGGACACCCAGCGACCTGACTGCGCTGAAGATGCGGCGTGAGTGCGGCAGGACGAATCGCCGGTAATCGGCCTCGCTCAGTGCTCCGGCCCACGAGTCGAAGACCTGAACGGCCGAGGCGCCCGCTCGCACCTGCTCGCTGACGAACACGATCGCCATGTCGGCGAGCTTGCCGGCGAACTCCGCCCATAGCTCTGGCTCGCCGTGCAGCATCGCCTTGGTCCTGGTGTGGTCGCGGCTGGGTCCACCCTCGATGAGGTAGCTGGCGAGCGTGAACGGGCCGCCGCAGAAGCCGATCAGCGGCAGTGGTCCCAGTTCCCCGGCCAAGTGGGTCACGGCTTCGGCGATCGGCGCGACATCGGCCGGGTCGAGCGCGGGGAACGCGGCCACCGCAGGCTGATCGCGCACGGGGTCGGCGATCACCGGGCCGACGCCTGGCTCGATCGTCACGGCGACGCCCGCTGCCTTCAGCGGCACCACGATGTCGGAGAACAGGACCGCGGCGTCGACGTCGTGCCGCCGGACGGGTTGGAGGGTGATCTCCGCGACCAGGTCGGGGTCGAAGCAGGTGTCCAGCATCGCTCGGCCGGCCCGCAGCGCCCGGTACTCGGGCAGCGAGCGGCCGGCCTGACGCATGAACCACACCGGCGTGCGCGCGGTGGGCCTGCCCTGGCAGGCACGGATGAAGTCGGAGTCGGCCGTCCGCGAGTTCACCACTTGGTCGGACGCCTGCGCGGAGGTCGCCGAGACGCCGGTCGGACCGTCCCCGTGGAGGAACGCATCCGCTGCAGGTGGAGGGTCGACGGGCACGTTGGCCGAGCGTAGTGGTCCCCGCCGGAGGCGCCTGGTCCCGTCCGCTGAGCACGTTCGCGGCGTGCCGAATGTGACGCCAGTTGGCACCCTCTCGCAACGCTTGCGCTCCGGACCGGACGGGTGACCGATCTGGCGTCAGATCCGGCACGCGCCAGGCTGGGGTCACCCGGCCCCGCCGCCACCGGGCGGGTCGGCGCGTCGCGGTCCCGTGCGCCCGGTGACACCTAGGCTCGCGATCGTGCCCTTGGCCACCCCTGCCTTCGATGCTGCGGTCGCGGCGATCCGCGGGATCCGACTGCGCCCCGAACTGCAGTGGCAGGAGGCTCCCGCGCCGACCCGGGTCGCCCCGCATTCGCTGGCGATCACCGCCGACGTGGTGGTCGGCGACGAGGAGCTGGCGACCGGCCGGCTGGTCCTCCTCCACGATCCGGCCGGGCACGACGCCTGGCAGGGCACGTTCCGGCTGGTCGCCTACGCGCGGGCGGACATGGACGCCGAGATGGTCGGCGACCCGCTGCTCGGCGGGGTCGCCTGGGAGTGGCTGACCGAGGCACTGTCGGGTCGCGCCGCCCTCTACCGGGCCGCGAGCGGCACCGTCACCCGTGTGTTCAGCGAGCCGTTCGGCGGCATGGCCGAGGACCCGGCGCGGGCCGAGCTGGAGATCCGGGCATCCTGGACGCCGGAGACCACCGGCAGTGCCGGCTCGGTGGACATCACCCCGCACGTGCAGGCCTGGGGCGACCTGCTCGCGGTCAGCGCCGGACTGCCCAGCCTCCCGTCCGGCGTCGCCCAGCTCCACCGCGGCGCTCGTCGCTGACCGCCTCCGGCGCCCCGCCGGGCGCCGAGGGACCTGCGGGTCCGACCGGCCGTCAGCGCTCGGCATGGAAGAGTGATGACGCTATGGAGACTGACGACGGCGCCGAGGCCGCAGCCGTCCCGCTGCTGGTTCCGCGTGACGGGCTGTCGCCGCTGGTGGAGACCCCGGAGGCGTTGCGGACCGCAGTCGCGGCGATCGCGGCCGGCTCCGGGCCGATCGCCGTCGATGCCGAACGAGCCTCTGGCTATCGCTACTCCGCCCGTGCCTACCTGATCCAGCTCCGCCGCGAGGGCACCGGGACGGTTCTCATCGACCCCATCCCCTTCGGCCGCCTGGATGCCCTCGCCGAGGCGATGTCCGAGACCGAGTGGGTCCTGCACGCCGCCAGTCAGGACCTCGCCTGTCTCGCCGAGGTCGGGCTCGTGCCGTCGTCGTTCTTCGACACCGAGCTCGCTGCCCGCCTGCTCGGCTATCCGCGGGTCGGGCTCGGTCCGCTCGTCGAGCAGGTCCTCGGCCTGCACCTCGAGAAGGGGTACTCGGCCGCCGACTGGTCGCGCCGGCCGTTGCCGGAGCCCTGGCTGGTCTACGCCGCGCTCGACGTCGAGGTGCTGGTCGAGCTGCGCGACCGGATGGCCGAGGAGCTTGTCGAGCAGGGCAAGGCGGAGTGGGCCGAGCAGGAGTTCGCCCACGTCCTCGCCACCAGCCTGAGCCCGCCCCCGCCGCGGCAGGACCCCTGGCGGCGGACGTCCGGACTGCACAAGGTGCGCAAGCCCCGGCAGTTCGCGGTGGTGCGGGCGCTCTGGACCGAGCGGGACCGGGTCGCCCAACGGCGTGACATCGCGCCGGGGCGGATCCTGCCCGACCCCTGCATCATCGAGGTGGCGGGCAATCCGCCGGAGAGTCGCGAGGACCTCGGCAGTCGCAAGGGGTTCACCGGGCGGGCGGTCCAGCGCGAACTGAATCGCTGGTGGTCGGTCGTCCGCGAGGCCATGGCCGAGGACGAGGCGGGCCTGCCCCGGGTGTACCGCGCCACCGAGCCGGAGACGCTGCCACCGCCGCGGTCCTGGCCGGACCGCCGCCCCGAAGCGGCGGGGCGACTCGAGCGGGCCAGGGCGGCGATCGGCGTGCTGAGTCAGACGCACAACATCCCGGTGGAGAACCTGCTGCTGCCCGACCTCGTTCGCAGGCTCTGCTGGGAGCCGCCCGAGCAGATCAGCCCTGCCTCGGTGGCGGACCGCCTGGTGCTGGGCCAGGCCCGACCGTGGCAGGTCAGCCTGGCGGCCACCCCGCTGTCGGTCGCGCTGGCGGCCGTCGAGAAGTCAGAGCCGGTGACGACGGTCCTCTCGGCAGATTCAGCGACGGATGCTGTTCCAGCGTGACCCGATCCTCGACGCCAACACTGCCGACGGGACGACTGCCGAGGGCGCGCTGCCGGCCGACCTGGACGCCTCCGACCTGGACCCTGGGCCGAGCGACCCGGCTGGCACGGGGACGGGCCGGACGCCACCGGCCATCGACTGAGCCGCGCCAGAACTCTCCATCCGGCAAGGGAAATCTCAGCCGAGCGAGCGGGGACCTTTCTCGGCCACGGGAACGAGCAGTTCGCTGCCCAGCCTGGCGTGTGCCTCCACCACCCGCCTGGTGAGGGCTGCCGGGTCGAGTCCCCAGTCGGCAAGAACCTGTGTTCGGTCGCCCGGCTCGGGGAAGCCCAGGCCGACGCCACACACCTCCACCGGGACGTCGATGTGGGCGTCGGCCAGCGCAGCCCGCACCGTGGCACCGACGCCGCCGACAACCGTCCCGTCCTCGACGGTGACCACGAGATCGTGGGCGGCAGCGAGCGTCGCCAGCCCGGCCGGCAGTGGCTTCACCCACACCGGGTCGACCACCGTGGTCCGGATCCCGTGTGCGGCAAGGCGCTCGGCGACGTCGAGACAGGCCGGCACCATCGCGCCGACCGCGACGATCAGCGCCTCGGCACCGGCGTCGGCGCGCAGAACGTCGACGCCGCCGGTCACCCTCAGCGCCTCGATGTCGGCGGGGACGTTGCCCTTGCAGTACCGGATGACGGTCGGCGCGTCCTCCACCTCGACCGCCTCGCGCAGGGTGCGGCGGAGGCGGCTGGCGTCGCGCGGTGCGGCCAGCCGCAGTCCCGGAACGATCTGCAGCATCGACAGGTCCCAGATGCCGTTGTGACTTGGGCCGTCCGGCCCGGTGACCCCGGCGCGGTCGAGGACGAAGGT
Organism: uncultured Actinomycetota bacterium; assembly: GCA_963724495.1. GTDB lineage: Bacteria > Actinomycetota > Actinomycetes > Propionibacteriales > DAIQRJ01 > CAVRUZ01. The sequence continues at coordinate 1,039,972 of CAVRUZ010000002.1, forward strand.
GACCCCGCAGCCGTGCAGGGCGACGTCCAGCAGCACCTGGTCGAACGCGCGGTTGAGGAAGGTGGCGTACAGCGCGACCACCGGATGAAGCCCGCCCATCGAGAGCCCCGCCGCCGACGTCACCGCGTGCTGTTCGGCGATGCCCACGTCGAAGAACCGCGTGGGATAGCGCGAGGCGAACAGGTCGAGGCCGGTGGGATACATCATCGCGGCGGTGATGGCGACCAGGTCGGGCCGCTCGGCGCCGAGATCGGCGATCTCCTGCCGGAACACGCTCGTCCAGCTCGTCTTCGACAGGCCAGGTGACGGGCCGATCTCCAGATCGAACGGAGCCGGCGAATGCAGGTTGTCCTCTTCGTCCTGCTCGGCCGGGCCGAACCCATGGCCCTTCTGCGTGAGGCAGTGCACCAGCACGGGGCCGTCGTAGTTGCGCGCCTGCCGGAAGGCCGTCTCCAGTGCCGGCAGGTCGTGGCCGTCGATCGGGCCCACGTACTTGAGTCCGAGATCCTCGAACATGCCCTGCGGTGCGAGCAGGTCCTTCAGCCCCTTCTTCACCCCGTGCAGAACCTCGTACAGCGGGCGGCCCATCAGCGGGGTTCGGGACAGGCTCTGCTTGACGAGGTCGAGCACCTTCTCGTACCGCGGGCTGGTGCGCAGCCCGGACAGGTGCCGGGCGAGCCCGCCGACCGTCGGTGAGTACGACCGCCCGTTGTCGTTGACGATGATCACCAGCTTGTTGCGCTGGTTGGCGGCGATGTTGTTCAGCGCCTCCCAGGTCATGCCGCCCGTCAGTGCGCCGTCGCCGACCACGGCGACCACGTACCGGTCGAGGCCCTGGATGGCGTTGGCCTTGGCCAGACCGTCGGCGTAGCTCAGCGACGTAGAGGCGTGACTGTTCTCGACCAGGTCGTGATCGGACTCGGCGCGACTCGGGTACCCCGACATGCCGCCGCGGATGCGCAACCGGTCGAAAGCCTCGTTGCGACCCGTCAGCAGTTTGTGCACGTAGGACTGGTGACCGGTGTCGAAGACCACCTGGTCGTGCGGGGATTCGAAGACCCGGTGCAGCGCGATCGTCAGTTCGACCACGCCCAGATTGGGGCCGAGATGCCCGGAGTTGCGGGCGCACACCGTGATGATCCGCGCACGGATCTCGTTCGCCAGTTGCTGCAACTCGTCCGGGGAGAGCAGACGCAGATCCGCTGGTGCGGTGATCTGCTGCAACAACCCCATGCGTGTTCCCCTCGTGGCGATGTGACGCGTGCTTCTGGACGGAAACCGGTGCAACCAATGCCGCCGTCGAGAAATGACCGGCATCAGTGCAGCTTACGACCGGAGCACCGCCGATCCCGGCGAGCCCTGACCCATCGGGCCAGGTTGGGGTCAGGTCAGCCGGGCGGTGTAGCGCCGCCCACGCAGCGCCTCCTCGACCAGCCGGGCCTCGCGGGCCCGCGCACTGAGCCGAGCACCTTCGGCGTTCCACGCCTCGACCACCTGGGCGACCACCTCGGGTGTGGCGACGTCACCCAGCTCGGTGCGGGCACCACTGAGTCCTCTCCTGGCGGCCTCGGTCATCGCGACCAGGTGGATGACCGCGAACCGCGCGAGCACCTGTGGGTGGCGTTGCAGGACGGGGTACGCGCGGTACTCCGGCGGGCACTGGTCGAACAGCCAGTTCACGGCGGAGCGCTCGAAGCCCGGCGCATACGACGGCCGCACGCGGGTGGGCCAGCCCGGCGGCGTCACCTCGGGAGGCATACCGGAATGCTGCCGGACCGCACCGACAGGCAGGATCGCCATCGGTGATGAGGCAGGCTTGGCTCGTGACCGAGTGCGTGTTCTGCCGGATCGTCGACGGGTCGATGGCGGCGTTCGAGGTGTTGCGCAACGATCACGCCGTCGCCTTCCTCGACATCAGGCCGGTCTTCCCGGGCCACACCCTGGTGGTGCCGCCCGTGCACGTCGACACCTTCCCCGACCTGCCCGCCGCGGCGCTGAGTGGGTACTTCGCCGAGGTGCAGCGACTCTCGATCGCCGTTCCGGCCGCGCTGGAGGCTCAGGGCACGTTCGTGGCGATGAACAACGTGGTCAGCCAGAGCGTCCCGCACCTGCACACCCACGTCGTACCCCGGACACGGGGCGACGGGCTCCGCGGATTCTTCTGGCCGCGGACGAAGTACGGCGAGGGCGACGCGGAGCGCACCGCGGCGATCAGGGAGGCGCTGCTCCTGCTCGAGAAGAGTGCCGTCCAGGACTGACCGGCTCCGAGCTCGCGCGGTCCTCACGGTGGGCAGAAGTGGCCGCCAGACAGTGAATCCGGGTGTTCGTGGGCCGAATCGGTGATCTGGCGGCCAGATTTGCCCGGGACCCGGCGAGCCGCTTCCTAGGGCCCGCTGACCCACCCGTAGGTACCGCGCTGGAAGGCGAGCGGCAGGTCGTCGGTGTCGTCGCCGGATCCCTCGGCCACGTCGAGGGAATCCACCACCCCACGAAGGAGCACCCCGTAGCCCGTGGGGATCGGCGGCCCCTCGACCGTGCACGACGCGGTCGCGATGGCGTCGACCAGCACCGGTCCGTGGGACTCCTGGCTCCATTCGCCGAAGCCGAACATGCCACCGGGTGCTGGTGCGAGGCCGGCGAACATCTCCGCGAGCTGCCGGTGCCGGTAGCGGAGCACGCTGACGGTGAACCCCGCCGCCTCCTGCAAGGCGTCGACCAGGTCGGTCTCCGGCTTCAGCAGTCCCACGACGTAGCCGGGCTCCCCGTCGGCGACCAGCATGGAGGACACGGTCAGCCCGGTGCGGTCGCGGCCGGAGCCGGTTGCCCAGATCGTCACGGCCGCAGGAAGCCGTGCGCGCAGTCGTCGCAGCTGGTTGGGGCTGCCTCGCTCCGGCTCGAACGGGTCTCCGGTGTGGATGGTCATCGCGTCTCCCCGCGACCACCGTCAGGTGTCGCCATCGCCGACGCGAGACGCCGCACGATCTCGTGGACCCGCTCGGTGGAGGTGCCGAGGTTGACCCGCACGTGGCCCTCGCCGCCGGCACCGAAGTGGCGGCCGCTGTACACCAGGACCTTTCCGACCTTGCGTGCCTGCCGGGACGGGTCGTCGAGTCCATAGGCACGCAGGTCGACCCAGGCGAGGTAGGTCCCCTCCAGCGCCCGGCTGTGCGCCAGTGGCACGTGCTGCGACAGTCCGGCTGCGAACAGCGCGGCGTTGTCGGTCAACCGGTTGTTGAGGGCAAGCAGGAAGTCGTCGCCGAACTCATAGGCGGCGGCCGACGCCACCAGCCCCAGCGGTGACGTGGAGTGGTTGGCGACCATCGGAATGTCGTTCAAGGCCTTGAGGATCTCCGGATCGGTCGCCACCAGCTGGGCGCACTTGAGGCCGGCGATGTTGAAGGCCTTGGAGGCGGAGAGCAGGGCGACCGAATGCGCCGCCCCCGAGGGCAGCGAGAGGTAGGGGACGTGCTCGCGCCCGTCGAGCGTGAGCGGCGCATGGATCTCGTCGACGATCACGAACGCGTCGTGCCGCTGCACCACATCGTCGATCGCCACGAGCTCGGCGCGCGTGAACACGCGACCCCAGGGGTTGTGCGGGTTGCACAGCAACAGCGTGCGGGCACCACGAGCGAACGCGGCATCGAGCCCGTCCAGGTCGAGCATGGCCGTGTCCGCGTCCGGATCCAGCGGGAGGTCGACCCGCTCGCGGCCGGACACCTCGGCGATCTGCAGGAACGGTGGATAGGCCGGGGTCGGGATGACGACCGGGCCGGGCGGCGCCACGAACTCCAGCACCAGCCGGATCCCCGACATCACGTCGACGCACGACACCACCTGCTCGGGCGCCACCGGCCAGCCCCAGTGCCGTTCGGCGAAGCCGGACAGCGGCCTCACCGCAGGCCCGACCGCGCGTCGAAGGGCGGGTACCCGGTGACGCCGTCGCGCACCGCGCGGGTCAGCGCGTCGGCGACCGGCTCGGCCAGGGCGAAGTCGGTCTCCGCCACCCAGGCCGCGAGCACGTCCGTCGGCGGCCAACCCCCACTTGAGCGGGCTGGCGGCGCGCAACTGCTCCTCGGTGAGGTCGATCAGCATCGGCCGGGCTCTGGCGTCAGCGCGCCAGCGACCGCAGCACGTACTGCAGGATGCCGTCGTTGCGGTAGTAGTCGGCTTCGCCCGGTGTGTCGATCCGAAGCACGGCATCGAACGAGACCTCGGCATCCGTGTCCGACCCCACACGACGGGCGGTCACGTGCACGGTGCTCGGGATCGTTCCCTCGTTGAGCGCCGTCACGCCGCTGATGTCGAAGGTCTCCGTGCCGTCGAGTCCGAGTGACTCCGCCGTCTCACCCGCGGGGTACTGAAGCGGCAGCACGCCCATGCCGATGAGATTCGAGCGGTGGATCCGCTCATAGCTCTCGGCGATCACGGCGCGCACACCGAGGAGGCGGGTCCCCTTGGCCGCCCAGTCGCGCGACGACCCGGAGCCATACTCCTTGCCGGTGAGGATGACCAGCGGGATCGCAGCCTGCTGATATGCCATGGCAGCGTCGAAGATCGTCGTCTGCCCGGGCTCCTCGTCGGTTCCCTCGAACAGCCGGGTGAAGCCGCCCTCGACGCCGTCGAGCAACTGGTTGCGCAGCCGGATGTTGGCGAACGTGCCGCGGATCATCACCTCGTGGTTGCCGCGACGGGACCCGTAGGAGTTGAAGTCCTTGCGGTCCACCCCGTGCTCGGACAGGTACACGCCGGCTGGGCTGTCCGCCCGGATCGAGCCCGCAGGGCTGATGTGGTCGGTGGTCACGGAGTCACCGAGCATCGCCAGCACGCGGGCACCTGTGATGTCGGTGACGGGCGTGGTCTCCAGCGTCATGCCGTCGAAGTAGGGAGGCTTGCGTACGTAGGTGGACTCGGAGTCCCACGCAAAGGTGTCGCCTTCCGGTGTTGGCAGGTCCCGCCAGCGCTGGTCGCCCGCGAACACGTCGGCGTAGTCGGTGGTGAACATGTCCGTGCTGATAGAAGACGCGATCGTCGACTCGACGTCGGTCGGTGCCGGCCAGATGTCGCGGAGGAACACGTCCGTGCCCGAGCTGTCCTGACCCAGAGGTTGGCTCTCGAAATCGAAGTCCATCGTGCCGGCCAGCGCGTAGGCGATGACGAGTGGTGGCGACGCGAGGTAGTTCATCTTGACGTCGGGATTGATCCGGCCCTCGAAGTTGCGGTTGCCGGAGAGCACCGAGACCACGGCGAGGTCGTTCTCGGCGACGGCTTCGGAGATCACCGGGTCGAGCGGCCCTGAGTTGCCGATGCAGGTCGTGCATCCGTAGCCCACGAGATGGAAGCCGAGCTTCTCCAGGTACGGCCAGACTCCGGCCTTCTCGTAGTAGTCGGAGACCACCTTCGATCCTGGCGCCATCGACGTCTTGACCCACGGCGGTACCGAAAGCCCTGCCTCCACAGCGTTTTTCGCCAACAGGGCTGCTGCCATCATCACCGACGGGTTCGACGTGTTCGTGCAGCTGGTGATCGAGGCGATCGAGACGATGCCGTGGTCGATCTGGAACGTCTCGCCACCTTCGGCGGTGACCGTGACCCGGTGCGAGGGACGGCCGGAACCGTCGCCGGACTCCTCGGGCCGGGCACCGCCGTTCAGCCCGTCCTTGCTGCCCTGCGTCGTCGGGTCGCTCGCCGGGAAGCTCGAGGCCGCTCCGGCATCTCCCTCGCGGTGGGCCACGTAGGTGGGGAGCACCTTGCGGAACGCGGTCTTCGCGTCGGTCAACGCGATGCGGTCCTGGGGCCGCTTGGGCCCGGCGATGGAGGGAACAACCGTGCCGAGGTCCAGTTCGAGGTACTCGGAGTAGACGGCCTCGATCGACGGGTCGTGCCAGAGGCCCTGCTCTCGGGAGTAGGCCTCCACCAGCGCCACCTGGGCGTCGGTGCGGCCGGTGAGCCGGAGGTACTCCAGCGTCACCTCGTCGATCGGGAAGATCGCGCAGGTGGAGCCGAACTCCGGGCTCATGTTGCCGATCGTGGCCCGGTTCGCCAGCGGCACTGCGGCCACGCCGTCGCCGTAGAACTCCACGAACTTGCCCACGACGCCGTGGTTGCGCAGCTGCTCGGTGATCGTGAGCACGACGTCGGTGGCAGTCGCACCCGCAGGTATCTCGCCGGTGAGCTTGAATCCGACGACCCTGGGAATCAGCATGCTGACAGGCTGTCCCAGCATCGCTGCCTCTGCTTCGATCCCGCCGACGCCCCAGCCCAGCACGCCGAGGCCGTTGACCATCGTGGTGTGGCTGTCGGTGCCCACGCAGGTGTCGGGGTAAGCGACGCCGTCGCGGACCATGACCGTGCGGGCGAGGTGCTCGATGTTGACCTGGTGCACGATGCCGGTCCCCGGGGGCACGACCTTGAAGTCGTCGAAGGCCGTCTGGCCCCAGCGGAGGAACTGGTAGCGCTCCTGGTTGCGCCCGTACTCGAAGTCGACGTTGCGGCGGAACGCGTCGGCACGGCCGTAGACGTCGATGATCACGGAGTGGTCGATGACCAGCTCGGCCGGCGCGAGCGGGTTCACCCGCGTCGGGTCGCCACCCAGGTCGACGACCGCCTCGCGCATCGTGGCGAGGTCGACGATGCACGGCACACCGGTGAAGTCCTGCATCAGCACGCGGGCCGGCGTGAACTGGATCTCGGTGTCGGGCTCGGACTCTGGGTTCCATCCACCCAGGGCCCGGATGTGGTCGGCGGTGATGTTCAGGCCGTCCTCGGTGCGCAGCAGGTTCTCGGCGAGAATCTTCAAGCTGTACGGGAGTTTGTCGGCCCCTTCGAGCGCTGACAAGCGGAAGATCTCGTAGCTGTCCGCCCCGACGGCCAGCGACCCACGGGCGCCGAAGGTGTCCGGATGGGTGCCGCCACCGGCGGCCGTGCTCGCGGACGGGTTGTCAGTCATGGGGCGACTCCTGAGCGTCTCGGGACCTCTGCGACCGTGCCCGGTACCAGCCTGCCAGACCGGCTGGGAACGCGCGGGAGAGGCAAGCAGACCAGATGTGTTGACGTCAACATACATGAAGTCAAGACAAGTGTCGCCGGGGTTGCGGGCCGCCTACGGTGCTGCCATGGCGCAGCCGTTCGTCGACCGCGCGGTCGACCTGCCCGCGATCCTCGCGGCCTGGGGAATCCGGCCGGACGCCGTCCACGAGCCGCCTCCCGGGACCAACAACCTGACCCGGCTGATCGAGTCGGGTGGCAGCCGCTACGTCCTGCGGGTGAGCCGGAACCTGACCTCCGACCAGGCGCAGGCGGAGGCGGTTCTCCGGGCCGCGATCGCGGCACGCCGTCCGGGAATCTCCGTGCCCGAGCCGGTACCCACGACTGACGGCGTCTACTGCTCGGCCACAGACGCCGGGGTGGCGACGCTCTCGGCGTTCCTGCCGGGAATCCGACCGGACCTGGCTACCGAGTCAGCCCTGTTCGCGTTCGGGGAGGCGTGCGGGCTGACTCGTCGCGGTGATGGCGGCCCTGCCGCACCACCTGATGGTCCACGACTGGACCGGGGGACCGCTGCCACTGCTCGGCGGCGAGTCCGCCGGCGAACTTGCCGGCGACCTCACCCGAGCCGGGTGCGCCCGCACCGGCTGTCGCGGCGCTGATGGCCGCGGTGACCGAAGTGATGACCGGTCACCAGCGACTGGTCGAAGGTCTGCCCGTCCAGCTCGTGCATGGCGACCACGCAGCCGGCAACGCACTGGTCGACCGGGACCTCGCCGCCGGTGGCCGGGTCACCGCCATCCTCGACTTCGAGGTCTCAGGGCTCGAATGGCGGGTGAACGACCTGGTCGCCGCGCTGGCCCAGACCACCGCCCTCGACTCCCCCGGCTTCACCCGCGCCCTGGTGGCCGGCTTCCTGGTGCACACCGACCTCACCGAGCCGGAACGGGATGCGGTGCCGGACCTGCTGGTCGAGCGCGCCCTCGGCACGATCCTCTGGCGAGCCGCCGCCTGGCGTCGGGGTGACGTGGGGGTCGACCAGGTCGCCGAGCGCCTGCAGAGGCTGGTCGAGACCCGTGCGTTCGTGCGGGACCACCGGGCGGACCTGCAGTCGATCCTGCGGGACCCGGCCTGACCCGCTGCCTATGGACGTGTGACCGTGCCCGATCAGTCACCACGGACGAGCAACGCCACGCACTCCACGTGGTGGGTCATCGGAAACAGGTCGTACCCCACGATCGTCTCGAGTCGGTAACCCTGCTTGACCAATTCCCCGACGTCACGGGCCATGGCGGCCGGATCGCAGGCCACGTAGACGATCCTGGCGGGCCCTGCCTTCGCCAGTCCGGCGCACACCGCAAGCCCCGCTCCTGCCCGCGGCGGGTCCAGCACCACCAGGTCGGGTCGGTCGGAGAGCGTGCCCAGCACCTGCTCCACCCGCCCCTGGTGGATCTCCACGACCGGCAGATCGTGCAGGTTTCGGCGGGCGTCCGACACCGCTCTGGCATCGCTCTCCACCGCCACGACCCGTCCGCTGGAGCCGACCGCGGCAGCCAGCACCGCCGCGAACAGCCCGACGCCCGCGTAGAGATCCCAGGCCACCTGGCCCGGCTTCGCGTCGGCGAACTCGGCAACGGTTCGCGCAAGCTGGTCGGCGGCGGCGGGGTGGACCTGCCAGAAGCCGGCCGCACCCACCCGGAAGTCGCGTCCCGCCGCGGTCTCGCGCACGTGTGCCCGGCCGGCGAGGCGGCGTCCGCGGACGTCGGCCACGCCGGTGAGCGCGCCGTCCGTTCCGACAGCTCGAGCGGATCTCGCCACGTCCCGGTTGTAGGGACCGTCGAGCACGAGCACCCGCTCACCGGTGGACGAGCGGACCAGCTCCACCGAGTCGAGACCCGGCCATCTCTCGGCGAGGACCAGGGCGGCGTCGGCGTGGGTGATCGGGCAGTCGGTCAGCGGCAGTACCTCGTGGCTGTGGTGCCGGTGCAGCCCGGCGGAGCCGTCCGCCCGGACGCTGAATCGGGTACGTGTGCGCCACCGCAGGTTGGAGTCCGCCACCGCGAGCACGGGCACGTCGGCGGTGATCCCGGCGATGCGCATCAGTTGCTGCTGCACCACCGACGACTTCCACGTCAGCTGGGCGGCTGCGTCGACGTGCTGGAGGTCGCAGCCGCCGCACAGCCCCGGCCCGGCGACCGGACACGGCGGCTCGACGCGGTCGGGTGACGCCTCGAGGACCGCGACACAGTCGGCCTCGGCCACCTTGCTGCGGACCCGGGTCACCACGGCCTGCACGAGCTCTCCGGGCAGCGCGTGCCGGACGAACACGACCGCCCGGCCATGCCGGGCCACACATGAGCCGCCGTGCGCCGGCTCGCCCACCCGGACCGTGATCCGGTCTCCCGGCCGCAGCCGGGCGTCGGGCTGCGGTGGGTCAGTCACGTCCGGCAGGGTCACTTCGGCAGGGCCGGACCCGGCGGCTTGGTCGCCTCCGGTCCGTAGACCTCAGGGACGCGCTCACGCCAGCTCTCCAGCTGGTACGGGACGCTCGTGACCATCACGCCGGACGCGAACAGCAGCCGCGCCTTCAGCCGCAGTGCCGACTGGTTGTGCAGCAACTGCTCCCACCACCGCCCGAGGACGTACTCGGGGATGTAGACCATCACCACGTCGCGGGGTGACGATCGCCGGATTCCCCGGCAGTACTCGACCAGCGGGCGGGTGAGCTCGCGGAACGGCGAGTCGATGACCTTCAGCGGGACGTCGATGCCGTGCAGGTCCCACGCGGCCACCAGGCGTTCGGTGTCCTCGGGCGAGGCGTCGACGTGCACCGCCTCCAGCATGGCCGGGCCGGGATGCCTTGGCGAAGGCGAGTGCCCGCATCGTCGGCTTGTGCAGCGTCGACACCGGCACGATGGCGTGCACCCGGGACGGCAGCACCAGGCGCTCGTTCGGGCCAACCCGCAGCTCGTCGGCGACCCGGCGATAGTGCTTGTGAATCCCTTTCATCAGGAAGAAGAAGAAGGTCATCGCCGCGATCGCGATCCACGCGCCGGCGAGGAACTTCGTGAGCAGCACGATCACGAGGACCACACCGGTCATGGCGAGGCCGATGCTGTTGATCACCCGCGACACCGCCATCTTGCGGCGGGCGGCCGGGTCGGTCTCCGTGCGCAGAAGTCTCGTCCAGTGCCGGATCATCCCGGTCTGACTGAGCGTGAACGACACGAACACCCCGACGATGTACAGCTGGATCAGCGCGGTCACCTGGGCCTGGAACGCCAGGATCAGGATGATGGCGCCCAGTGACAGCATCACGATCCCGTTGCTGAACGCCAGCCGGTCGCCACGGTTCTGCAGCTGACGGGGAAGGAAGCCGTGCTTGGCGAGGATCGACGCCAGGACCGGGAAGCCGTTGAACGCGGTGTTCGCCGCGAGGACCAGGATGATCCCGGTCGCCGCGGTGACCACGAAGAACGCCAGCGGGAAGTGGTCGAAGATGCCCCGGGCGAGCTGGCCGATGATGGGGTCCTGCCGATAGGTGGTGCCGTCGGCGAACTGCACGGCTCCGGTGGCGAGCTGCTCTCCCCGCTCCCCGTCCTTGAGGAGTTCCTCGGCGACTCGGGTGTCGTCGACATAGACCACCTTCATCTGCCGGGCCAGCAGGATCACCGAGATCATCATCGTGACCGCGACCCCGCCGAGCAGGGCGAGCGTGGTGGCCGCGTTCTTGGATTTCGGCGTCCGGAAGGCCGGGACGCCGTTGCTGATGGCCTCCACACCGGTGAGCGCTGCGCACCCGGACGAGAACGCCCGCAGCAGGAGGAAGACACCGGCGAGCGTCGCCAGGCTGCCCTCGCTGTAGCGCGGATCGACGGCGGTGGTGAACACCGAGCTGGTGGCGTCCGGCAGGTCGCCGAACAGCATCCGGCACACTCCCCACACGGCCATGCCGATGATCGAGACCATGAAGACGTAGGTGGGGATGGCGAAGGCCGTGCCCGACTCCTTGACGCCGCGCAGGTTCACCGCGGTGATGAGGATGACCGCGATCACGGCGGTCGTGGCCTCATGGCCGTGCAGGGCAGGAGATGGCCGAGGCCGCGTACTGCGCGGCCGAGGAGATCGACACCGCGACCGTCAGGACGTAGTCGACGAGGAGGGCCGCCGCGACGGTCAGGCCGGCGTTGGGGCCGAGGTTGGTCGTGGCCACCTCGTAGTCGCCGCCACCCGACGGGTAGGCGTGCACGTTCTGCCGGTAGGACGCGACCACGACGAGCATGACCAGCGACGACCAGCAGGGCGACCTTCCAGCTGAAGGCGTACGCCGCGACTGCCGGCCAGCGACAGCGTCAGGAAGATCTCGTTCGGCGCATAGGCGACCGACGACAACGCGTCGGAAGCGAACACCGGCAGGGCGATCCGCTTGGGCAGCAGGGTCTCGTGCATCTGCGTGCTGCGCAGTGCCCGGCCGACCACGAGCCGTTTCGCCACATTGGTGATGCGCACGGGCGGCAACTCTAAGCCCGCACGACACAGTGTCGCGCCGACCAGTCACCGCGCCACGCACGGGGCCCACGGCGGCGACCCTCGTACCTGCTCGGCGCAGGTCCGGAGCCATTGCCGCCGGTTGCCTGGACGGTCACCGTCCTGGACGGAAGGCACCCCCGTGCGGGCGTGTAGCGTTTCGGACGCGTGCAGGACCGGCAGAACTCACCGGTTCGACCGGCACAGCTGGAGCGACCAACCGGAAGAGAACAACCGTGCACATCGTGATCATGGGGTGTGGCCGGGTCGGATCCGCTCTGGCCCGCACGCTGGACAGCCGGGGCTACTCCGTCGCGGTGATCGACCGCAACCCGGCGGCGTTCCGGCGGCTCGCCCAGGAGTTCTCCGGCACCACCGTCACCGGCATCGGCTTCGACCGGGACGTGCTCATCGAGGCGGGGATCGAGTCGGCAGCCGCCTTCGCCGCCGTCTCCTCCGGTGACAACTCCAACGTGATCTCCGCTCGCGTGGCCCGCGAGACGTTCGCGGTGCCGCACGTCGTGGCCCGGATCTACGACCCGGGCCGGGCCGACGTCTACCAGCGGCTGGGCATTCCCACGGTCGCCACGGTGAAGTGGACCGCCGACCAGATCGTGCGCCGGCTGCTCATGGAGGGCTCCGAGCCGGAGTACCGAGATCCGTCCGGGCGCGTCCGGATCGCCGAGGTGTTCGTCTCCCCCGACTGGGTGGGCCACCGGCTCACCGACCTGGAGGAGGCGACCGGATCGCGGGTGGCCTTCTTCACCCGGCTCGGCAACGCCGACCTCCCCGGCCCGGACACCGTTCTGCAGGAAGGCGACATGGTCCACCTGGCCATGCGCGACGAAGCGGCCGCCCGCACCGAGGAGCTGCTCTCGAAGGCACCAGTCGAGGACGAGTCATGAGGGTGGTCATCGCAGGGGCCGGCAACGTCGGTCGCTCGATCGCGCGGGAGCTCGTCGACAACGGGCACCAGTTGCTGTTGATCGACGCCAATCCCGGCCGCGATCAAGCCCGACTCGGTCCGCAAGGCCGAATGGCTGCTCTCCGACGCATGCGAACTGGCGACGCTCGAGGAAGCCAGGCTGGAACGCTGCGACGTGGCGATCGCCTGTACCGGTGACGACAAGGTCAATCTCGTGGTCTCGCTGCTGGCCAAGACCGAGTTCGGTGTGCCGCGTGTCGTTGCGCGGGTGAACCACCCGGGCAACGAGTGGATGTTCAACGACGCCTGGGGAGTCGACGTGGCGGTCTCGACCCCGCGGATCATGGCCGCGCTGGTGGAGGAGGCCGTGACCGTCGGCGACGTGGTCCGGTTGTTCACGTTCAGGGGCGACGCCAACCTGGTCGAGCTGACGATGGGGCACGACTCACCGATGGTCGGCAGCCTCGTCGGCGACGTCGCCTGGCCACCGGACACCCAGCTGGTCAGCATCATCCGGGACGGCCGGGTGGTGGTGCCGAGTCCGGACGCGGCGCTGGAAGGCGGCGACGAGTTGCTGTTCGTCAGCGACTCCGCCTCGGAGTCGGTGCTGGAGCGCCTGCTGTCACCGCACACGCATCTCGAACCCGACGTCTCCACCGACGCCTGAGCCTGCCGTCGAGTGAGCCTCGGTCAGGTGGACGGGGTGTGCTGCTCGGGGCGGTCGGGGCCCGGTTCGGTGTCCCTCGCGGCCTGCCGCGCGCGGATGCGCGCGGCGCCGTCGCCGGTGTAGGTCGCGATCAGGTCGTCGCGCAGTGCACCCCACTTCCCCTCGCCGACCGACTGCCGCAGGATGACGAACGTCCCGACCAGCACCAGCAGCGTCAGCGGCCAGCCCAGGATCACCCGCAGCGTCCCGAGCGCACCCACGTGATCGGTGACGTACAGCGGGACCTGGACGCACAGCCGCACGAAGAACATCGCCGCCCACAACAGGGTCGCCCGGGTGAAGCCGCGCATCAGGTCGGCGTCCTTGCGCCATTCGCGCGCGTCCTGCCGGATCAGACCGATCAGGAGACCGATGACGGGCCAGCGGACCACGACCGAGATCCCGTACACCAGCAGGAAGATGGCGTTGGTCACCAACCCGAGCAGATAGACGTTACGAGCCTCGCCGGACCGGTAGGCGATGACCGCGGACAGGACCATGCCGAACAGGCCGGCAACGACGCTGCCCAGCCGATCGTGGCGCGCCAGCCGGACCACAGCGAGCACCAGCGCGACTCCGACGGCCACCACCAGCGCCGGGCCGAGGCTCCGGCCGCCGAAGGTGTAGGCGCAGACGAAGACGAGGCTGGGCAGACCGGCGTCGAGGAAACCGCCCCACGTGTCGAGCAGCTTCGCCAGGGTCGGCCGGTCCACCGCCGCGACGCGGCGGTCATGCTCCACTCAGCCCGCCCGTGCGGCCGGCTTGGTGAGCCCGTCCTTGGGCTGGAGTTCGTAACTGGGGTTGAACATCACCCGTTGGGGTCCCACCAGCGCGATCCGCCCCGTCGCCTGCAGTCCCCGGCCCGGCTCGATGCCGGCGATGCGGCGGCGGCCGAGGAAGACGAGCATCAGCGTCCCCGTGCCGTCGTAGAGCTCGGCCTCGAGCGCCGGGTTGCCGTCCCTCGGCTGGAGGGTGACCGTGCGCACGGTGCCGGTGACGCGGACCTTCTCCCGGTCCGAGCACGCGCCGATGCTCGCGCAGCCGGACTGTTCCGAGGTCTCCCGCAGCTCCTCGGCCGCCAACTCCTCGTTGGTGCTTGCGAGGTGGCTGAGCTTGCGCGAGATCCGGTCCCGAAGGGACTCTCTGGTCATCAGTGCTGCCTGCTGTCCGTTGTCGATAGGTGAATGACTGTTGTCGATAGGTGAATGACTGGTGCCGGGACGATCGCCGGGGAATCCCGGAGACCCAGACGGCGCCACCCTCCATGGAACCACCCATGGAAAAAGCCCGCCCAGTCGGCCGACCACCGAGTCAGCCATCGGTGGGCTCCTCAACCGGCGTCAGTCCGGCGGGCAGTTGCAACGGCAGCGGCTCGCGCGGAGCCATCGCGCCACTTCCGCGGGTGACGATGATTCCGTCCAGCACCGACCGGATCTCCGCCAGCGCGCTGCCCCCGGCGGCCGCGAGCCCCGACGATATTGGCCCGCAGCATCCAGCGCGGGCCGTCGAATCCCCAGAGCCGCTGTTGCTGGACGACACCCTCGTCGCCGGGAACGCTCAGCCGGAGTTCGAGGCCCTCCGCCTCGTCGTCCTTCTCGGCGGTGCCACCTGCAGCGACCGCGTTCTCGGCGATCTCCTCGGCCACCTGTTCCCACAGGCCGCCGGATCGGGGTGACGCGAACACCGACAGCTCCACGGCTGAGTCCGGCAGCACCACCAGGGCAGAGAGCACCCGCTGGTCGTCCTCCGTGACCGGGAGTCTCAGCTCGGCGCCCTCGGGCATCCGGATCAGGAGGGACCCGAGGTCGAGGTAGTTCGCCGATGCCGCGAGTGCGTCGCGGTCCACGTCTGCCGAGTCGAACGGCCCGTCTCCCTCGGGCAGCACCGGCGGACGAGCGGCCGGAGTGTCGGCTGCCAGGTCGTCGGCGTCCGGCGTCCCGAGATCCTGCTCGGCCGGCTCGGGTTCGCGGCCGCGTCGACGGCCGCCGGATGCGCGGCCGAGGAACTTCTCGCCGGCGTCGTAGTTCTTGGCGCGGCGGAACATCAGGACGTCACCGGCCCGGGGCCCGAGGTCCCGGTCGATCCGAAGCCACCCGCGTCACGGATCGACCCCGGCAGGTCGGACACCTCGCTGAACCGGGCGCGCTCGACGCGCTGGATCACCAACTGGGCGATGCGGTCGCCGGCACTCAGCGCGACCGTCGCCGTCGGGTCGAGGTTCACCAGGACCACCTTCACCTCGCCGCGGTACCCGGCATCGACGGTGCCGGGGGTGTTGACGATGCCGACACCCAGCCGTGCGGCCAGCCCTGACCGGGGATGCACGAACGCCGCGTAGCCGTCGGGCAGCGCCAGCGCCAGGCCGGTCGGGACGACGGCCCGCTCACCGGGAGCAAGGTCGATGTCGACAGTCGTGGTCAGGTCTGCACCGGCGTCACCGGGATGCGCGTAGACGGGTACCGATGCTGAGTCGTCGAGTCGCCGCACGAGCACCTCGACGGTGCCGGGGCGAGGACGGTTCTCCGGCGCTGCCACCGGGTGAGCCTACGTCGGCCTGCAGGCCATCCGCGCCCGGCACGAAGCGGCTGGCCCTGTCGTGGAACGCACGGCCGTGGTGTCGTTAGGCTGCAGCGACCCCGGAACGACATCGGGAGTGCTCGACCACGGAAGGCGGCACGGTGGCCCGCTCCACAACGAAGTTGGCATGGCAGGTGATCGGCTTCGGCGTGTCCATCGGGGCAACGATCCTCACCCGCTCGGCGCTGGGATCGGCCTGGAAGTTCGTGACCGGCAATGCCCCGCCCGACAGCCCCGAGCACCCGGACACCGGCACCTTCGTAGCCGTGGCCTGGGTGCTGTCGAGCGGCGTCGGGGGTGCGCTCGCCGGACTGCTGGCGACCCGGCAGGCCGCCCGCGCGTGGCAGAAGGTCACCGGCCAACTGCCGCCCGGCATGGAGAACGTCGACGGCTAGCCCCTGCTGCTGTGCTCCCCGAGGCTGTCGGCGCGGCGCCGCTTGGGCGCGCGGATACCAGGGACGTCCGGGGTCCAGGGTCGTCAACCGCGCCGCGCGCCGCCCGATCGGGGGCAGGGAGTCGGGGTCAGGCGCAATCGCGGCACACCAGGCGGCCGTTGGCCGTGCTGGCGAGCTGGCTGCGGTGATGCACGAGGAAGCACACCGAGCAGGTGAACTCGTCTGCCTGGCGCGGCAGAACCCGCACCGACAGTTCCTCGTTGGACAGGTCCGCGCCGGGTAGCTCGAAGGTCTCCGCGGCCTCAGCCTCGTCGACATCGACCTTTCCTGAGTTCTTTTCGTGCCGTCGTGCCTTCAGTTCTTCGATGCTGTCCTCGGACAGCTCTTCGTCGGTCTTGCGTGGCGCGTCGTAATCAGTGGCCATCTGTGTGGGTTCGTCTCCTCTGCCGTGCTCTGGTCGTCCCCCGCAGACGGGGTCCGCTCCTGCTGCGCGGCAGGAGTGTACGGCGTCTCCACAAGCACTCGGACGTGCCCGGATATTCCCGATTGGTCCGTCACGCTGAGTCGGCGCCGCAGAGGGCCGGCCGTTCGGTACGGGGGTTCCGGCAACAGCCCGCGGGACACCGACCCGGCACCCGTCCCTCCTCGACCCGATCGAGGAGGTCGACGACAAGCGCGGCGAACCGTGCGTCGGTCCCCGGTGTCGAAACCCGGCGGAACGCAAGACCGAGCCCGGCGGCCGTCGCGGCCGCCTCGGTGTCGAGGTCGTAGACGACCTCCATGTGGTCGCTGACGAAGCCGATCGGAACGAGCGCCACCCCCGGTACGCCCGCGGTGGCCAGATCGCGGAGGTGGTCGTTGATGTCGGGCTCGAGCCACGGCACCGACGGTGGACCGGACCGGCTGCAGAAGACCACGGCGTCGGCTGGGCAGGGCTGGCCCACCCCCGCGGCCGCCGCCACGAGTCGTGCAGTCTCTCGATGCTGGGCCGCGTAGGTCCCAGCAGTCGTGCCACTGGTCTCGTTCATCCAGGTGGGGATGGAGTGCGTCACGAACACCGGCCGGCTCCCCTCCGGCAGCTCGGCCAGGGCGTGCCGCAGCCCGTCGGCGAGAGGCAGGACGAATCCCGGTTCGTCGCTGAAGTGCGGCAACAGAGCGAGGTCGAGCTGGACGCCGGCGGTCGCCGCCGCATCGGCGAGGTTCTCCCGGTACTGGCGGCAGCCGGACCACGACGAGTACGCCGAGGTCAGAAAGACACCGACGCGGTGGTGGCCGTCGGCGACCATCCGGCCGAACACGTCGGGGAGCCACGGCTCGGAGTTCCGGTTGGCGAGGTAGACCGGCAGGTCTCGTCCCCTCCTCCGGAGCAGCTCGGACACCGCTGTCACCAAGGCTCGGTTCAACGCGTTGATCGGGCTGCTCCCACCGAAGCGGTGATAGTGCTCGGCGACGATCTCCAGCCGGTCGTCCGGCACGTTGCGGCCTGCGGTGACGCGGCGGAGGAAGGGCATCACCTCGTCGGGCGCCTCCGGACCGCCGAACGACACCACCAGCAACGCGTCGACGGCGCCGGAGGTGTCGGTCATCGCGCCCCGGCCGACAACGGCAGCGACAACAGGGCGTTCTCCACGACCTCGCTCAGCGCGGGATGCGGCCAGTACTGCCCCCGCGCCATCGTGCGGGCAGGGATGCCGAACGACATCGCCGTGACGATGGGCTGGATCAGGATCGACGCCTGCGCACCGAGGATGTGTGCCCCCAGGAGGTCACCGGTCTCGGCGTCCGCGATCACCTTGGCGAAGCCGCCGGTCTCCTCGTCCTGCGCCATCGCCCATCCGAACGCGACTCCCGCGTACGGATGGATGGCGGTCACGACGGGTCGGCCGGTCTGACGCGCCTGCTCCTCGGTGAGCCCGACCGCTGCCACCTGCGGATGGCTGAACACCACGGCCGGAACGAAGCGGTGATCGGACTCCCACAGCTGTGAGGGGTCGAGCAGGTTGTGGCGCACCACCTTCGCCTCGTGGTTTGCGACGTGCTTGAGCTGGAACGGCGAGCTGAGGTCACCGAGCCCGAAGACACCCGCGACCGGGCGGCCGCCGGACAGGGCCCGCTGGTAGGTGTCGACGCTGAGCCTGCCGTCGGGTTCGAGGTCATAGCCGGCCCTGGCCAGACCGAGCGTGTCGCTGTTCGGCTTGCGCCCGGTGGCGACGAGCAAGGCGTCGGCGGCCAGCGTGCTCCGCACTCCGTACCGGTCGCACACGCCGACCTCGACACTCGTACAGCTCGCGCGGACGGTCATGGTGTTGGTCTCCGTCAGCACCCGCCAGTACGTTCCGGCGCGCTGCGTGAACCCCTTGGCGATGTCCTGGTCGAAGTGGCGCAGCAACGCACCGGAGCGGGCGATCTGCGTCACCTCGACGCCGTAGGCCGAGAAGATGTGCGCGAACTCCGACGCGACGTAGCCCGAGCCGACCACCACGAGTCGCTCCGGCAGCCGGTCCAGCCGCATGATCGTGTCGGAGGTGTGCACCGGGATCACCGGGTCGTACACGTCGGCCTCGTTGAGCCCGGCGATCTCCGGCAGCACCGGGCGGCTGCCCGCGGCCAGCACCAGCGAGTCCGCGGTGATCTCGGTGCCGTCGGCCAGCCGGAGTGTCTTGGGCGACACCAGCTTGGCCGACTGGGCGTAGAGCGTGGTGTTGGCCGCACCGGCCTGACGCCACTCCTTGCCGGCGGCCGAGATCGAGTCGACCCGGCTGAAGATCCGGTCGCGGATGGCCGGCCAGTCTGCCGTCGGCTGGTCGCCGCGGAGGCCGAGCGCACTGGCGTCGTCCCGGATCAGGGAGGTCACGTCACCGGGGTAGACGAACATCTTGGTGGGGATGCAGCCGACGTTGAGGCAGGTCCCGCCGAAAGTGCCGCCGTCGATGATGGCGACCGATGACTGGGAGAAGGCCTCGTCGGCGATCGAGTTCCCCGATCCGCTGCCGACGATGACGAGATCGTGGGAAGTCACCGCGACAGCCTGCCATGCCGCTACCCGGCGTTCCGTCGGCGTCCGAACGCCATGGGTGCTGCTGATACCCCCGCCCACCGGCACTGCCCGGCCGACAACCTGCGTGAGTGCCGGCCGCGTCGACCCGGATTGTCCGCGGTGGCGAGCCGACTCGACCGCGTTGACGACGTAGGCTGCCGCTGATCCGAGATGACCGCCGAGCCTGAGGCAAACCAGAGACCGAGGACTTTCATGCCGGAGCTGTCGTTGGTGGGACTGTCGGAGGACGGCCGGTCGCTGGTGTTCACCGCGGACTCCGACGAGACGTACTCGGTCCGACTGGACGAACGCCTCCGCGCCGCTGTCGTGAGCGACCGCGTGCGACTCGGACAGCTCGAACTGGAGCTGGGCACTGCCCTTCGGCCCAAGGACATCCAGGCGCGGATCCGCTCCGGCGACCGACTCGAGGATGTGGCGGCCGCGGCCGGGGTGACCCCGGAGCGCATCATGGCCTACGCCGCTCCCGTCCTCTCCGAGCGTGCGCACGTGGCCACCCAGGCCCGCCGCAGCGTGCTCCGTCGCAGCGAAGCCACCGGGCCGCGCGCCCTGGCGGAGGCCGTGACCGACCGTCTGCACCAGCGTGGCGTCTCGGCATCGGCCGTTGCCTGGGATGCCTGGCGGCGGGACGACGGCAAGTGGACGATCAGCGCCGCCTACTCCTCGGGTGAGCATGAGCGGACGGCGCTCTTCGTGTTCGATCCGCTCGCCCGGGTCGTGGTCGCTGGCGACGACGAGGCCCGCTGGCTTGCGGGCGAGGGCCGCCTGCACGGACCGCAGCCCCGCACGTCGGCCAGGCAGGAGGGCGAGGCGGGCGAGAGCAACGGCAGGTCGGCAGGTGAGGGGCGGCTGACGGTCGTTTCGGAGCGTGAGCCGGGTGAGCTGTTCGACCAGGACGCCGAGCAGACGAGTGCGGACGACCAACGCCTGGAGGCTGCCGACGCCGCACACCAGGCCGACGAGTTCGAGGACCGCAACCCCACGGTGACCCTTGCGCCGGTCCCGAGCGAGGCGACGGATCCGGAGGCGCTCACCTTCGACGAGACCCGGCCCGAGCCGAGTCCGGCAGCCGACACCGATGACCGGCTGCGGATCCCGGCGGATCTCGCCGCCGACGAGGTCGCCGACCTGGACGACGAGACCTACGCCTCGACGCCGCGGGAGCCGGCCAGGGCGACCCCGCGCGAGCGGGCGACGGCCAAGCGCGCCAGGTCCCGCACGGACAGCGCCGAGTCGGCATCGGCTCCCGAGGACGGGCCAGGCCAGGCTGACGAGGGCGACGAGGCCGGCCCGCCGAAGCGGAAGCCCGCCCGCAAGCGGGCCGCAGTGCCCAGCTGGGACGACATCCTGTTCGGCACCAAGTCGGAGTAACGCTCCAGCAACTGCAGTCGCCCGCGCCAAACATGCGCCGGCGGCGCCAGGCAGGTGCCGATGGCACGACATGTCCGGATCCGCGGCATTGCGTTGCCTGTTTGGCGAAAGTCCGCTAGAGCCCCAGCAGCGGCACGTCGTCCAGCCCGGGTCCCGGGTCGCCGGACCGCCAGTGCCGGCGGCAGAGCACGCGATACGTCGCACCCGTACCGTCCGGCAGCACGTCACCGACCGCCACCTGCCCGCCCGCGCGAGCGACGGTGCCGTTCTCGAGCCGCGCGTTGATCCGGCCTGGCTCACCGCACCAGCAGAGGACCTCGACCTGGAGCGGGACGGTCTCGTCGGCGAGCTCGAGCAGCCGCTTCGAGCCGGGAAAGAGCCGGGAGTCGAACGCGGTGGCGAGGCCGAAGCAGTCGACGTCGAGCGCCAGATCGTCGACGCAGGCGGCCAGGTCGTCCACCTGGCGTTCGGTGAGGAACTGCGCCTCGTCGCAGATCACGAACCCGCGAACGGGAATCCGCTCCGGCAACAGCCGGCCGAAGTCGGTGTGCGGATCGAACTCCAGGGCGTCGGAGGAGATGCCGAGGCGGGACGAGAGCCGCCCGGCTCCCCCGCGGTCGGCGTTGGTCATCAGGATGCCGGGCCGACCGGCCCGCTTGCGGTGGTGGGCCACCTGCAGCGCCAGCGCGGACTTCCCCGAGCCCATGACGCCGAGGTAGAAGCGGAGTCGACCGGTCGGTGGACCCCAGGGCCAGACGGCTCCCGCCGCTGCCGATTCGCTCACTCGCCACCGGGCCGAGCGGGCGGGGTGCCGCCGACGCTCGTGGTCCTGGTCAGGCTGTCGGCCACGCGGGCTGCCACCGACAGTCGGCGCACGAAGGCCAGCAGGCCGGCCACCGACGCCGGGCCCTCGGCAGCGGCAGACACCCTCAACGCGAAGTCCTCGTTGCCGGCCGAGCCCGTGTAGCCGTGGTCGGCCTCGCAGTTGGGGTCCGCGCAGCCGGCCGGCTCGAGCTCGAGTCGGCTCACGCCGCCCCAGCCGAGGCTCACGACCGCCTCGTGCACCGCGGCGCCGGGCCGGTATCCGGCCGGGTTGGTGACCACCCGCGTGACCATCACCTGGCTGATCCGGGACAGCGACACCTGCTCCACCGACGTGGACGCGTACGGACTGGATATCACCGCGTCGGCCGGGTGCTCGTCGGTATGGGCCAGCAGGAAGCGGCTCGGCGTGAGCAGCAGCACGGTGAGGTGCCGGCGGACCTCCTCGGAGTCGAACGTCGGCTCGTGGTGCACGAAGAAGGCGGCGACGGGCTCGCCGGCGATCGCGTCGTCGAGAGCCTCGAACACCAGCTGCGGGTAGTAGCCCGTCTTGTCGAGTTCGGCTTTCAGCGCTTCGCGCGGGCCCGCGGTCATGCCCGCAGTCTTGCACTGTCGTCAGGTCGACCGACCGGTCCCTGCGGCTAGAACAGCCCGAGCCGCCTGGCCGTCCAGTCGGTCCGGCTGCCGGCTGCTGCCGGCTCCAGCCACACCCGGCAGCCGAGCACGGCACACCCTTCGGTTCCCGCCAGCACCGGACCCAGTTCCACGAAGACCGCCTGGGGCAGGTCCTCCGCGAGCCGGGCCAGCCGCTGGAGCAGCTCCTCCACCACGACCAGATCGACACGTTCGCCGCCGTGGTAGCCGAACAGCATGGGTGCCGCAGCGATGTCCCGGACCATCCTGGCCGCCTCGGCGTCGGAGAGCGGCGGAACTCGATAGCTCTCGTCGCCGAGCAGGTCGGTCGCCAGACCCGCCAGTCCGAACGACAGCACCGGGCCGTAGGTGTCGTCCTGCCGCACGCGCAGGACCAGCGGCACCCCGCGCGGCGACATCCGCTGCACCACCAGTCCGAGCGCCTCGGCGGCCGCGGCTCCGCTCATGTCTGCCAGCAGGTCGGCGGTCATCGACCGCCAGGCCGCGCGCATCTGGGCATCGGTCGCGATGTTGCGCCACACGTCGGCGAGGTCCGGCCGCTGCCGCATGGCCGGGCTGCTGGCTTTGAGCACCACCTCGCCGTCGAGGTCGGCCAGCACGGCGACAGCTTCGTCCTCCGACCGCACCGGGTAGGCGGGCCAGGCCCCGATGCCGTAGGCCTCGAGCAGCGACCGCGCATCCTCCGCGGAGGTGACCAGCTCACCGTCGTCGCGGGTGCGGCCGGCGACCAGTTGGTCGACCAGAGTCCGTGCCTTGCCGGTGTCGATGCCGGAGAGCTCGGGGATCGAACCGGCTTCCTGGTTCCGCCACCGGCAGTACGACACCGCCCGAGCCAGAGCCGTCACCGCCGGTTCCACCGACGGGTACCAGGGCACGCTGCCGCGTCCGGCGGTGCCGTCGGGCTGCAGCCGGTAGAGGGCGCGCGGCGAGCGGTCGCGGCCGGCGATGCAGGCCACGACCGGCTTGTCGGTCGCCGTGCTGGCCCAGCTGACGGCCACGGCGGCGGCCTGCAGGTCGGTGCCCTGGCCGGGGGCCAGCACGACCACCACCGCATCGGCCTCGGGATCCGCGAGAGCCTGCTGCAGTCGCTGTTCGAGCACGGCCAGGTCGCCGGCCGCCTGGACGGCGTCGTGTGGACGCAGCAGGCGCAGTCCGCGGTGCAGCACCTGGTCGGCCGCCAGCAGCTGGAGGGCACCCGAGTTGCCGATGATCGCCACCCGGTCGCCGGCAGGAAGCGGCTGGAAGGCGAACAGCGAGGCGAGATCGGCGAGCTCACCCACGGACTCGACCAGCACGACTCCGGACTGGGCGAACAGGGCGTCTGCGGCGGCCGGCGGTACCCGGTGGCCCGCATGGTCGACCCGCTCGGCCGGCGGCACCGGTGCGAGACCCGCCGCCGGATCGACCCAGACGCCACTGCCTTCGGCGACGTCGTCGTCGGTGCGGGCGAACCCACTCGTGCGGCCCGAGCGCAGGGCCACCACCGGACGGCTCCGCGAGAGCCGGCGCGCGACGCGGGCGAACTTGCGCGGGTTCCCCACCGACTCGAGGTACAGCAGGACCACGTCGGTGGCGGCGTCCTCGCCGAAGTACTGCAGCATGTCGTTGGCCGAGACGTCGCCGCGATGCCCGGCAGCGACGAACGACGAGACGCCGAGATCGCGGGCGGCGAGGGCGGCCAGCAGCACCGGTCCCAACGCACCCGACTGGCTGTAGACGCCGATGGGTGATCGTGCCGGCGGCTCCTCGCCGAGGGAGGCGTTCAGGCGTACGCCCGGGTCGGTGTTCACGGCGCCGAAGGCGTTCGGCCCGATGAGTCGCATGCCGTGACGGCGCGCGAGACGCACCAGGTCGCGTTCCGCCGACCGGATCCCACCGGTCTCCACGCCACCGGTGGGACTGGTCACGCTCACCACCACCAGGCCCTTGACCCCCTTGCGGGCACAGGCGGCAAGGACCTCCGGCACGGCGTGCACGGGTATCGCCACGACCGCGAGGTCGACCGGTCCCGGCACGCTGTCGAGATCGGGGTAGGACGTCAGGCCGGCGACCGTCTCCGCCGCCGGGTTCACCGGGTACACCGTCCCGGTGAATCCACCCATCAGCAGTCCGCGCAGCAGGGCCTGGCCCGCCTTGTCGGCGAACCGGGACGCTCCGATCACGGCTACCGACTGAGGCTGCAGCAGCCGCTGCACCGACCGGGCCTCGGCCCGGTGTTCCCGGGCGGACATGACGTCGGCAGACCCGTCGGTGGGCTGGATCTCCAGTGACAGAACGACAATCCCGTCGTCGATGGTATTGGTCACGGTGTACCCGGCCGCCTTGAACACGCCGAGCATCCGCCAGTTGGCGGGCATCACCTCGGCGACGAAACGGCCGATGCCGTGTTCGCGACCGAACTGCGCCAGGTGTTCGAGCAGGACGCCGGCAAGCCCGCGGTTGTGGTGCGCGTCCTCGACGAGGAAGGCCACTTCGGCCACTCCGGGCTCGACCACGTCGTAGCGGCCGACCGCGATCATCTCGTCGGCGACGGTGACGATCAGCGCCACCCGCTCGACGAAGTCCACGTCGGTGAACCGCAGCACGTCGGCGTCGCTGAGCCTGGGGTAGGGAGCGAAGAAGCGGAGGTACTTGCTCTCCTCGCTCACCCGGCTGTAGAAGGCCACGAGCCGCTCGGCGTCTTCCGGAGTGATGCCGCGCAGGAGCGCTGTACCGCCGTCGGACAACACCACGTCCGCCTCCGGTACCTCCGGCCGGTCGGGCTCCGTCACGTGGCGAGCGTAGTGGCCGACCCGGCCGCCCGACCGGCGCGCCCGAAGCGGGCGGACTCGGCCAACAGGGAGAATGTCCTAGCCCCAGTGGAGCATCGGGCCAGCAGTGCACGAACAACAGGGAGATCGCCGGCGTATGCCTCGCACCCGCAAGACAGATCCCGTCTACGACGGTGCCGACGAGAAGGTCGTCGACATCGCCATCGACGAGGAGATGCGGACGAGTTACCTCGAGTACGCCTACTCGGTCATCTACACGCGGGCCCTGCCCGACGCCCGCGACGGGCTGAAGCCGGTACAGCGCCGGCTGCTGTACACGATGTCGGAGATGGGGCTTCGGCCCGAGCGGCCGTACGTGAAGTGCTCACGGGTCGTCGGCGAGACGATGGGCAAGTACCACCCGCACGGCGATACCGCGCTCTACGACGCACTGGCCCGGATGGCCCAGGACTGGGTGATGCGGCTGCCTCTGGTCGACGGGCACGGCAACTTCGGCTCCCCCGACGACGCGCCGGCCGCGATGCGGTACACCGAATGCCGGATGTCCGCGGCAGCGGTGGCCATGACCGATTCGCTCGACGAGAACGTCGTCGACTTCCGCCCCAACTACGACGGCCGGGACACCCAGCCGGCCGTGCTGCCCGCCGCCCTGCCCAACCTCCTGGTCAACGGCGGTGCGGGCATCGCGGTGGGAATGGCGACCAACCTCGCACCGCACAACCTGGTCGAGGTGATCTCGGCCCTGCGTCACCTGCTGGCCCAGCCGGAGGCAACGCTCGAGGAGATCATGCGGTTCGTGCCAGGCCCCGACCTGCCGACCGGCGGGAAGATCGTCGGTCTCGACGGGATCCGGGAGGCCTACGCCGTCGGCCGCGGGTCGTTCCGGATCCGCGGCACGACCCGGATCGAGGCAGTGACGCCGCGCCGGCAGGGCATCGTGGTCACCGAGCTGCCGTACAGCGTCGGGCCGGAGCGGCTGCGCAAGTCGATCCGCGACCTGGTGGAGGCCAAGCGGCTCGCCGGCATCGCGTCGCTCGAGGACCACTCCGACATGGAGAACGGTCTGCGCATCGTCATCGGCGTGAAGAACGGCTTCAATCCCGAGGCCCTGCTGGAGCAGCTGTTCCGGCTGACGCCGCTGGAGGACAGCTTCTCGATCAACAACGTGGCGCTGGTCGAAGGGCAGCCGCGCACGCTCGGCATGCTCGACATGCTGCGGATCTTCCTCGACCACCGGCTCGAGGTCACCCGGCGGCGTACCGAGTTCCGGCACCGCAAGGCCACCGACGAACTGCACCTCGTGGAGGGCCTGCTCATCGCCGTCCTCGACATCGACGAGGTCATCCAGGTGATCCGGTCGTCCGACGACGCCGACATCGCCCGGGCGCGGCTGATCGACGTCTTCGACCTGAGCCAGGCCCAGGCCGACCACATCCTGGCGCTCCGGCTGCGCCGGCTCACCCGGTTCTCCCGCATCGACCTCGAACGTCAGCGCGACGAGCTGGCCGCCACCATCGAGCACCTGGCCGCGATCCTCGGCGACGAGGAGATGCTGAAGGCCCTGGTGTCGGAGGAGCTGGCCGGCGTGGCACAGGCGTTCGGCACACCCCGGCGGACGGTGCTGCTGGAGTCGGCCGGTGCGCCCGTCACCGCGGCCGGTCCCCTGGAGGTCGCGGACGACCCCTGCACCGTCCTGCTGAGTTCGAGCGGCCTCCTCGCCCGCGTCCCTGCCGGCGGAATCGCCTCCGACCCCGCGCGGAACGGCTCCGGCAGCGGTGCCCGGGCCGGGCGGTCGAAGCACGACGTGGTCGTGTCCTGGGTCTCGGCGACCAACCGCGGCGAAGTCGGGCTGGTGACGTCGACCGGTCAGGTCCACCGTCTCTCCGTGCTCGAGCTGCCGGCGCTGCCGCCGACGGCCGGCTCGCCGAACCTGCAGGGCGGTGCGCCGATCCGCGAGTTCCTGTCGCTGGGCCCGGGTGAGCAGCCGCTCGCGCTGCTCTCGCTCGGCCCGGACTCGCCGGGTCTCGCCCTCGGCACCGCCGACGGGGTGGTCAAGCGGATCGCCTCCGACTACCCGGCCAAGGGCCCCACCTTCGACCTGATCGGGCTGAAGGAGGGTGACGAGGTCGTCGGCGCGGTCGAGCTCCGCACCGGCGGTGAGGAGCTCGTGTTCGTCGCGAGCGACGGCCAGCTCCTGCACTTCCCGGCCGACACGGTCCGGCCACAGGGTCGTGCGGCCGCAGGGATGGCCGGCATCAGGCTCTCAGCGGGTGCCCGCGTGGTCTTCTTCGGTGCCGTCCCAGGCTCAGACGATCCGCAGGACGCAGACGAGGACCACCGCGTCGTGGTCACGGTCGCAGGCTCCGCCAGCGCACTTCCCGGCACCGACACCGGATCGGTCAAGGTCACCGACTGGTCGGTATACCCGGCCAAGGGGCGTGGCACCGGCGGCGTGCGCGCCCATCGGTTCCTCCGAGGCGAGGACACGCTGCTGTTGGCGTACGCCGGGCGCGGACCGGCCCGGGCCGCCGCCGGCAGCGGCGCACCGGTCGATCTACCGTCGCCGGATACCCGGCGCGACGGATCAGGCACCCCTCTCGACCAGCCGGTCGCCGCGATCGCCGGCCCGGTCGTGCGCGCAGGATCAGGCCCTGAAGTCGCCGGTCCGGCGGGCTGAGCAGGCTGGGCTCAGTGCCGGCTGAACAGTCCAGTGCCCACACCGCGACCGTCACCGGACCGGGTCGACCACCGGGCAATCGGGACCGCCGCCGGTAGTCTCCGATGGTGATGTCCTCGACGCGAACCCGGCCTGCCGGGCTTGTCCTCGCGGTCGCCGTGGCGGCCGCGGGGCTCGTGACCGCGGGCTGCACGCGCCAGGCCAGCCCGCCCACGCCTGTCGCCACCACCCAGTCGTCGACCCCGTCGCCGACGCCCTCGCCAACGCAGACCGCCGTGGCCGACGCCAAGGCGCTGCTGCGGATGGCCGCCGACGACTTCAGTGCCACCGACTCCGTCCACTTCGCGCTCATCGGGTCCGACCTGCCCACGCAGGGCGACGTCCTCGTCGCCGCTGAGGGCGACGCCGCCCGGCCGGACCGGCTCAAGGCCGCAGCCACCACCCGCTCAGACGGAACACAGCTGACCACCGACGTCATCGCGATCGGCGACCGTGCCTGGGTGCAGATTCCACTCATCGGCACCTGGGTGGAGTCCGGCGACACCCGCCTGGACGCGCGGATGCTCTGGGACGACAACACCGGCGTCTCGGCGCTGGTGCGGGAGGTCCAGCCCACCACCGCCACTCCTGCCGCCCCGACGAGTGGCCGTCGCGTGGTCGATGGCACCTTGCCCGGCACTGCCGTGCGCGGGTTGATCCCCGGCGCCGACGGCACCGGGAACGTCGGGGTCCAGGTCGTCATCGACACCGGAGTCACCTCGGCCCGGGTCGTGTCCATCAAGCTCATGGTCGATCTCGACGGGAGCCGGTCGACGTACCTGCTGACGCTCTCCGACTACGGCAAGACGGTCGTCATCGACCAACCCTGACGTCAGGCCGCGGCACGCGCCGCAGCAACAGGGCCGGCAGCAACCCGATGGCCGCCGCCAGCACCAGCCCCCCGAACGCCAGCACCGACGGGCCGCGGCCGTGCACTCCGCCCGCGACCACGAGCACGAGGATGCCAACGGCGAGGGTGGCGGCGAACACCCCAGCCGTTCGACGAGCGAAGGCAGCCAGAGCGCTGGCGCGTGGCGACGCCTGCCATGGCAGCGCTGCCGCCATCGCGGCCGTCGCGTGATGCAGATAGGCAAGGCAGGCGACGCCGATCAGCGCGAACCCGTCGGTGACCCATGCGGACGGGTCGGAGCCCCGGATGGCCATCACTTCGACGAGCAGAGCGACCTGGACCACCAGCGGCACCGGCGAGTCCGGCACCATCGCAGCGCTTCCGGCGAGCACCAGCGCCACCAGCGCGGCCACGAGCACCACCACCGGAGCGGCCGGGCCGGCCGCCGCGAGCGCGGCCGCGGCGACGGCGCACACGACCATCGCCGACCTGAAGATCAGCGGCCAGCGGGTCACGCCGCGCATCGACTCCACCAGGTCGGCGACACCCACCAGCCCCGGCATCGGCGGCCGTTGGCGGGCCCGCAGCCGCGACGTCATCGACCGGCCCCGACGCTCGGAGCGGCAGCGAGCCTGGAGGCGTCGCGGAGCACCAGGTCGAGCGATCCGGCGCCCTCCCACGAAACCCCGCCGGCGTCCGCGGGTTCGCGCTCATGGCGCGCCGCACGTCCGAGCCGACGCCACAGGACCACGATGCCCACGATCGCCGCGGCGACGGCCACGACGAGCAAGACCTGCAGGACCCAGCCGAGACCCTGACCGGTGCCGGGCTCCACCGGCGGCAGGGTGGGCAGCGGCTCGGGAGACGCAACCGCAGTGGGGGCGTCCACGGGTGGTGGCGACGGCGGCGCCTCGTCCTCACCCGCGAGCCGGCGGACCTGACCACCCGACAGCGCGGAGACCACCGCGACCGCCACGAGGGCAACGCCGACCAGGACGGTGAGGACCACCCCGCGGCGCTCGGTCATGATCGAGCGACCCTAGTACCGCAGCCCGCTCCAACCGCGTCGCCGAGGCAACCTCTCCGGAAGCGGACGAGCCGCCTGCAGCGCGGATCCGCGCTCTGCGCCTATACATCGATCTTCTGCTCGTCCACCTCGTAGGCACCCGCGGCCAGGAACTCCCGGCGCGGCCCGACGTCGTTGCCCATCAGCAGGTCGAACATCTTGGTGGCTGCCTCGGCGTCGTCGACCTGGATCCGCCGCAGGGTGCGCCGCCGGGGGTCCATCGTGGTCTCCGACAGCTGCTGGGCGTCCATCTCGCCGAGACCCTTGTAGCGCTGGATGTTGTCGCGCCAGCGGATCCCGCGTCGTTCGAGGTCCACCAGCCGCCGCTGGAGGTCGGGGTCGCTGTAGGTGTAGACGTACTTGTCCATGCCCTTCTTGGGATTGACCAGCTCGATGCGGTGCAGCGGCGGCACCGCCGAGTACAGCCGGCCGGCATCGACCAGTGGGCGCATGTAGGTGTAGAAGAGCGTGATCAGCAGGCAGCGGATGTGCGCGCCGTCGAAATCGGCGTCGGCCATCAGGATCACCTTGCCGTACCGGCTCGCGTCGAGATCGAACGAGCGCCCCGACCCCGCGCCGATCACCTGGATGATCGACGCGCACTCGACGTTGCGCAGCATGTCGGCGACCGACGCCTTCTGCACGTTCAGGATCTTGCCGCGGATGGGCAGCAGTGCCTGGAACTCCGAGCTCCGGGCCGGCTTGGCCGTGCCCAGGGCCGAGTCGCCCTCCACGATGAACAGCTCCGTGCGCTCGGCGGCCGTGGACCGGCAGTCGTAGAGCTTCGTCGGAAGGCTCGACGACTCCAGCGCGTTCTTGCGGCGCTGGTCGTCGCGCTGCTGGCGGGCGGCAAGACGCGTGCGGGCTGCACCGGCGATCTTGTCCAGCACCTGCTTCGCCCGGTCGGTCTGGCCGCGCGGCGGCTTGCCGAACCACTCCTTGAGGCCGTCGGTCACCACCTTGCCGACGATCCGGGCCGCCTCCGGCGTGCCGAGGACCTCCTTGGTCTGGCCCTCGAACTGCGGCTCGGCGAACCGGACCGTGACCACGCCGATGAGGCCCTCGAGCACGTCGTCCTTGACCACCGACTCCTCGCTGATGCGCAGCACCTTCTTGTCGCGCAGCAGGGAGTTCATCGTCGAGGTGATCCCCCGTTCGAAGCCGGCGACGTGCGTGCCGCCCTTACCGGTGTGGATGACGTTGACGAACGACTGCACCTCGGTGTCGTAGCCGGCCATCCACCGCACGGCGACGTCGACCTCGAGAGTGCGGTCGACGTCGGAGGCGTGCAGGTGGCCCTGCTCGTCGAGCACCGGCACGGTCTCGGTGAACTGGCCCTCCCCGGTGAGCCTGATGACATCGGTGATGGGTGCGCCAGGGGTCAGGTACTCCACGAACTCGGTGATGCCGCCGTCGTGCCGGAACGACTCCGACCGGGGCTCGGCACCCCTCAGGTCGATGACCGACAGCGTCAGCCCGGGCACGAGGAACGACGTCTGCCGCAGCTCCACCACCAGCGCGTCGTAGTCAACCGTTGCGCCGGTGACGAACAGCTGCCGGTCGAGCCAGTACCGGATGCGGGTGCCGCTGATGCCCTTCTTCACCCGTCCGAGCTTGTCCAGGCCCGATCGCTTGCTGAACTTCGCCGAGGGCCCGTCGCCGGCGAACACACCGGGAAGGCCACGCTTGAAGCTCATCCCCCAGGCTGTCGGCGCCCGCTCCACCACCACGTCGAGCCGCTCGGAGAGGGCGTTGACCACGCTGGCGCCGACGCCGTGCAGACCGCCGGACGCGGTGTAGGAGATGCCGCCGAACTTCCCGCCCGCGTGCAGCCGCGTGAAGATCAGCTCGACACCGGAAAGGCCCGTGCGCTTCTCGGCGTCGACCGGGATGCCTCGGCCGGTGTCGTAGACCTCGACCGAGCCGTCGGGATGCAGGGTGATCTCGATGCGGTCGCAGGCACCCGCGAGCGCCTCGTCGACACCGTTGCTGATGATCTCCCACAGGCACTTCATCACGCCGCGGATGTCGGTCGAGCCGATGTACATGCCGGGGCGCTTCTGCACCGCCTCGAGGCCCTCGAGGACGGTGAGGTTGTCCGCGGTGTACGCGTCACTGGCCGCGCGGCTGGCCACAGGTGATCCTCCTCGCATCCGGCGCCCAACCTGTCCCGCGGCGCTGAGCGCAGGCTATCGAGACGCGGGGACGCTGCCCGGTAGGCAGACCGTGCCCGCATGACCAGGTCCTGGCCGGTACGGTTCACGGCCCGGTTCGGAGCAACGTTGGTTGCGGTTTGCCGCCGCTTTGTCGCCCGTGGTGTTGGAACGGCAGTGAGGGTGGACACTGGTAAGCAAGGAGTTGCGTCGATTCGTGACAATGGAGTCGTCCGGCGCGACCCGGCGTGTCCAAGGCCACATGACCCGACGGGAAGCCTGGCCCCTGGTTGGCTGTTGCAACCAGTGCGGTCCCTGAAAGAACGGAGACAAGCACAGTGAACGCAGCCACGACGACTCAACTGTCTGCGCACGACCGGTGTGACCGGTGCGGTGCACAGGCCTATGTCCGCGTCCACCTGATCTCCGGTGGCGAACTTCTGTTCTGCGCCCACCACGGGCGTGAGCACGCCGACCGGATGCGCGCGGCCGGCCACGAGATCCACGACCAGTCGGGACGGCTCAGCCACAGCGAGTGACCCGCCTCCCGGGCCAGACCCCCGGACCGAAGCTTTGCGCAGCGGCCGCCCAGATGGGCGGCCGCTGTTCATGTCAGCACTCGCCGCCCTCTTGTCGCCACCTTGCGGTTGGGTGTCCAGCTCGGAACTCTTGAGAGGATCCCCTCGTGGACACCATCGGACTCGTGCTCGTCGGCGCCGCGATCGTGGTCGGCGTTGCCGGCGTCGTGGTTCCCGTGCTCCCCGGCGCGATCCTCAGCCTGGCCGCGATCCTCGTGTGGGCGATCCTGACGAATACCGCCTCTGCCTGGGTGGTGTTCGGGATCGCCGTCGTGGCCATCGGCTCGACCCAGGTGCTCAAGTACGTGCTGCCGGGCAAGGGACTCAAGAAGGCGGGCGTTCCCAACCGGACCACGCTCATCGGTGCCCTGTTGTCGATCGTTGGCTTCTTCGTGATCCCGGTCGTGGGAATGCCGATCGGGTTCGTTCTCGGGGTGTTCCTCTCGGAGTACCAGCGGTTGCGCGAGGCGGGGCCGGCCTGGACCTCCACCGTCGCGGCCCTGAAGGCGACCGGCTGGAGCATGGCGATCGAGCTGGCCGGCGTGCTCGTGGCGGCCGGCACGTGGTTCGGCTACGTGCTGTTCAGCTGACCTCCCGGTCATGCGTCCAATTTCTCCTCGCACCGCCCTTGCTCCGCTGCGGGCAGGCATCGTCGGTGCCCAATTTCTCCTCGCACCGCCCTTGCTCCGCTGCGGGCAGGCATCGTCGGTGTCACCGTAGATCCGGCCAGATGTCGGGGTCCTGGTGTCGAATGTGTGCCTGACCGAGGGTGTGCTGTCGATTTCGGCACGTCCCGATCGTCATCCAGACGTTCCCGACCCCGATCCCCGGAGGGCTACTCATGAGCACGGACACGACCGACACGAAGGCCGGCACCACGGACACCGACGCCGACCCGACCCTCAACACCGTCACCTGGTGGGAGATCCCCGTAGTCGACCTCGATGCCGCGGAGGCCTTCTACGGTGCGGTCTTCGGCTGGACCATCGCCCCCTTCGGTGAGGGGTTCAGCGCGATCACTGGGCCCAACGGCCAGATGATCGGCGGCCTGGTGACCGGCGTCGACATCTCCTCGACCGGGGGAGCCCGCATCTACGTCAACGTCGTGGACATCACCAAGACGCTGGCCAAGGTCACCGAGGCGGGTGGCACCGTCGTCACCCCCGGGCAGCCGGTCGGCGGGGACATGGGCTACTGGGGCGCCTTCACCGCACCCGACGGCCAGGTGATCGGCGTGTGCTCGGAGGGTGCACCGAGCTGACCACGCAGGGCCGGCCAGCCGAGAACCCGCGGGCTGGCCGGCCAGGCTCGTCGCTGCCGGCTGGCATAGGTTCGCGGGCATGCCCCAGCGTCCCGGCCGGCCCAGCCCGAACATCCTGTTCATCCTCACCGACGACCACGCCGCCCAGGCCGTCGGCGCGTACGGCAGCCGGGTCAACACCACGCCGAACATCGACCGGATCGCAGCCGAGGGCGCCCGCCTCGACCGCTGCTATGCCACCAACGCACTGTGCGCACCCAGCCGGGCGTCGATCCTCACCGGCACCTACAACCACATCAACGGGGTCCAGGGTCTGCAGACGCGATTCGACAACCGGCAGGAGACGTTCGCGCACCGCCTCCAGGAGGCGGGCTACCAGACCGGGCTGTTCGGCAAGTGGCACCTCGGGCACGGCCCGGAGCACGATCCGCGCGGGTTCGACGACTGGCTGGTGGTACCGGGTCAGGGCGACTACCACGACCCGCTGATGCTCGGAACAGACGGAGAGCACCAGCAGCACGGCTATGCCACCGACATCATCACCGACCTCTCGCTCGACTGGCTCGCCCGCCGCGATCCCGACAAGCCGTTCTGCCTGCTCACCTGGCACAAGGCACCGCACCGCCCCTGGGAACCCGACGCCGCCCACGCGGAGCTGTATCCCGACGAGAGCATCCCGTTGCCCGACACGCTGTTCGACGACTACGCCGGCCGGGGTCCGCACGCCGCCGCCGCACGCATGCGCATCGCCCAGGACCTCACCCGCACCGACGTCAAGGACGATCCGCCCGACGATCTCACCGGCGACGACCTCACGATCTGGTACTACCGGCGCTACCTGTCCGACTACCTGCGCTGCATCGCCTCGGTCGACGACAACGTCGGCCGCATGCTCGACTACCTGGACGAGGCCGGCCTGGCCGAGGACACGGTGGTCATCTACTCCTCCGACCAGGGCTTCTTCCTCGGCGAGCACGGCTGGTACGACAAGCGGTTCATCTACGAGGAGTCCATGCGGATGCCGTTCTGCGTGCGCTGGCCGGGCGTGATCCTTCCGGGCACGGTCTCGTCGGCGCTGTGCACCAACGTCGACCTGGCCGCAACGTTCTGCGACGTGGCCGGTGTCGAGCCGGGCGAGCTCAACCAGGGCGAGTCGATGATCGACGTCTGGCGAGGGCAGCCGCACGCCCACTGGCGGGACTGCTTCTACTACCGCTACTTCGAGCACAACGACGGCGCGCACGGAGTCTGGGCCCACTACGGCGTGCGGACCGACCGGTACAAGCTGGTCCGCTTCTACAACGACGGGCTCGGACTCCCTGGTACCGGGCCGCGCACCGACGCGCCCTACACCGAGCTCTACGACCTGCAGGAGGACCCGCAGGAATTGCGCTCGGTTGCCGACGACCCCGCCTATGCCGACGTCGTGGCCGACCTCGAGAACAGGCTGGCCGGGCTCCAGGAAGAACTGCGCGACGAGCCCTACTCGCCGCCGTCAGCCTGAGCCACCGACGGCGGTCCGGCTGCTTCCCGCCTGCAGCCGCAGGCCGGCGACGGCGGTGCCGAGGAGGATGACCCCGCCCACGAGCAGCGCACCGGCCACGCCCAACTGCCCGCCGGTGAGGTCGAAGACCCATTCGGTGATCCCCAAGGTCAGACCCCAGCACGCCGGTCACGAGGAACGGCCAGCCCAGACGGAGCACGTACCGGCTGATCGCGGCGACGCCGACGAGGATCAGCAGCACGAACGTCGGCCAGTTGGGCTCGTCACCGATCAGGCTCTGGACGCCGACGAGGAGTGCGGCGCAGCCCAGCACCCGGGCGGTGACCCTTTCCCGCACCCAGGGCGACTCGGCCAGCACCAGCCAGAGCAACCCGACAGCTGCGATCACCAGTGGCACCGACCGCGAGGTCGAGAACGACAGCAGCCACACCGCCCCGATGGCCGCGATGAGCACGCCGGTGAACACAGCAACCTGGCTGACCACCCCTGCTGTCACCTGATAGGTGACTCCGACAGTCACCAGCAGCACCAGGCCGACGATCAGTGCGACGACGGCTCCGCGCTCGGCGCTGTCGTCTGCCGCGACACCCGCCATGCCGGCCAGTGCGCCGCCCGCCAGCGTGAACAGCACACCGGCGAGGACGCGACGCGAGGTGTGCCGTGGCTCGCGCAGCGCGGTGGGCCCGCCGGCGTTGACCACCAGGAGCACCGCCGCGACCCCCAGCACGACGGCGGAAGCACCGAGCAGCAGGAGGCGCCCGGCCAGGCCCAGGTCGGCCCAGCGCATGGCCGCGAAGAGCACCACCGCCGAGGCAACGAGTGCGCCGCCCACGTACCCCGCCACTTCCAGCAGCCGGCGCCGGGTGGGGACACTGGCGCCCTCTGGGCGCTGCCCCGAGAGGACGGGGTCGACGACTTCCTCGGCACGCTGCCGCTGGTCGTGGGTGAGCAGGCCGGCCTCGATGAGGGCGGCGACGACGACCTCGGAACGGGCGTCGTGGGAGTCCCGCTCTCGCGCGGAGGACTGGGTTGAGGGCGGTCCGGTCATGGGGGTCACCTCACGGCCTCCGGACAGGTCGTCCCGTCGTGGGAGAGCTGTCGTGGCGGCAGGATAGCGATTGATCCCGGTCGGAGCCATGAACCCGCCGCGACCGCGAGTATCAGCTGGCTGATACCACGACGTCGATGCCCGCCGGCGCCTCCAGCACGTCGACCTCCGATCCGCGGATGCGTACCGACAGCGTGCCGTTACCGATACGCAGGCCACGCACCTCCAGTCCGTCGACTGCACCGTCGGCCAGTCCGAGGGGCGCCAGCACCACCCGGCCATTCGGTACATCGGGCCGAATTCCCAGCAGGGCTGTGAGAATCGCGATCCCGGTGGCTGCTGCCCAGGCTTGTGGCCGGCACGAGGCCGGGTAGGGCGCGGGCGACGTGACGTCACCCCACTGCTCCCCGCTGTACAGCTCGGGGAACCGATGGTCGACCGACGGGGACGTGCGCAGGAGGCCGTCGATGAGCGTTCGGGCGGCCGCCGCCTCGCCCGCCTTCGCGAGCTCGGCGATCACGAACCCGGTGTCATGGGTCCAGACCGAGCCGGTGTGATAGCCGAGGGGGTTGAAGCCGGCCGACGCCGTTCCCATCGTGCGGAGACCGAACCCCGACGCGAGCTCGAGCGAGACGAGCCGTGCCGCGACCGTGCCGGCCTGCTGCTTGTCCAGGAGTCCTGTCGCCACGACATGACCGGGATTGCTGGTCACCGCGGTGACGGGCCGCTTGTGACCGTCGAGAGCAAGGGCGAGGTACTCGCCGTCGTCGTCGGAGAGCCAGAACGACTCGTGGAAGCGCGCATGCAGCCGGTCCGCGAAGTCGCGCAGCTCTGCCGTGGCCGGGGCTCCAGGCACGTCTGTCCCGAACCGGTCCAGCAGGTCCGCGGCCAGGTGCGCCGCCTGATAGGCGTATCCCTGGACCTCGCAGAGCGCCACCGGCGGCTCGGCTTGTTCACCGGTGCGGTTCTGGACGCTGTCGCCCGAGTCCTTCCAGCCCTGATTGGCGAGTCCGCGGCCGGAGTGGTCGATGTACTCCAGCAGTCCGTCGCCGTCGGCGTCGCCTTCGTGCAGCAGCCAGCCCGCCGCTGCCGCCAGGACGGGCATCAGCGCCGCGACCTCGGCGTCGGGCATCCCCCACGCCAGGCGTCGTGCAGCAGCAGGATCCACAGCGGAGTCGAGTCGATCGAGCCGTAGTAGACCGGCGGCAGGAAGGCGGGGGATGCGCCCGCGACACTCGACGGTCGACCTCAACTCGTGCAGGATCTTGCCGGGCTCGCTTGCCGCCCGAACGCTCCGCTCCTGGGCCTGTCGCCGCCCGAGCACGCGCAGCGTGGACGCGGCCCGTTCCCAGCCGAGCGGTAGCGCGAAGCGGGCCGAGATCAGCGCGTCCCGGCCGAAGAGGGTGAGGTACCAGGGAGCGCCAGCAGCGAAGAAGACGTCCTGAGGTGCCAGCGGATCACTCAGCTGGAGGTGCGCCAGGTCGTCCACGCTGCGCGCCACCAACGGGCCAAGGATCCCGTCCGTCGAGCACACCTTGGGACCCGGAAGGTCACGAGGTCCCGGCCACACCACCCCAGCTTCCTCCGGAACCGTCGACGAGACCGTCAGCCGGATCTCCACCGACCTTCCCGCCTCGACCTCCAGGTCGTACTCGAGGGTGTGGTCGCTCACGCGATCGGCGGATGGGTTGCCACGGACGAACACGCTCCATCCGGGCAGAACTGGCGACGCGAACACCAGGCCGCCGTCTTCTCGGTACCCGATGACGTCGGTGAGGCCTGCAGTGCCGCCCGACACCACTGACACGCCCGCGAGGTCACTGGCCACCTCGACCTCGAGCACCAGGTGCTGAGATTCCCGCCCGGCGTTGCTCAGCCGGATGACCTCCTCCAGTGACTGTGCGACCGCCTCACCGGGTTCCACGGCAGACTCGACGAGGAAGCGACGTCGCTCCACTCGGAGTGTGGGGTCGGGTGTCGGCAGTCCCTTGTGCCGGAACACGCCGACGAACCGGGCCGAAGCCGCGTCGGTGAGTTCGGCGTGGATCGGCTCGGGCTGACGTCCGTCCACGGTGACCACGAGTCGCGAGAGCAGCCGGCGGTCGGCGGTGAACAGCCCGCCGACGCCGGTGCCGTCGAACTGCCCCGACCGGTCGCAGATCGCCATCATCGGTGCCGCCACCAGCACGATCGCCTCGTGCAGGAACGGCTGGCGGTGATGCGGTATCGCTTTCACCACAGCGTCGGCCACGGCCGCATCGTTGCGCACCGCTGACCATGATCTTGGCGGCGCGCCGTACCGGCTCGTGCGCCCGGATCGCGTACGCCCGGGCAGAGCCCGGCAGTGCGTCAGCCCTTGGGCGAGGCCAGGATCGGGTCCTTGAGATCCAGGAACTCCGGAGTCCCGACCTCCAGGGCGTCCATCTCCGCCATCTCCGCCTTCATCGACTCGGGCATCTCCTTCTTCTCCCCCACGCGTGCGTCCGCCTCGGAGGTGAAGTAGAGGACCATCGTGTAGGCGCTGTCGTCGTGCGCAGCCGCCAGCGAGCCGAGGATGTCGGGCCGGAAGTCGACCCACTCCGGCGAGTCCGCCGTCATCATCTCGAAGGCACGCTTGGAGTCGCTGGTGTGCCCCTGGATCACCTGGACGAAGCCGGCGGAGTCGGGGTCGCCGCTGCCCGGCGAGGCGTACACCTGCGTGCTCTCGAGGAAGGTCGGCTCGTCGGAGAACAGCGCCGCCAGCTCCGACCACCACTCGCCCTGCTCGGGACGGTCGCTGTTGCGTCGGGCCGCCTCTTCGGAGTCGAACCTCGCGATCCCGATGAACCGCCCGTCGTCGGTGACACCGGCGGTCGACCCGAGCCAGCCGTCCGCTCCCGGCGCCAGGTCTCGCTCCCACTTCTCCATGACCGAACGAATTGCGGCCCCGTCGGACGCGTGCGCCTGAAACACCTGAACGAACATGGTCTCCTCCAAACTTGGGCCAACGCCTTTGCTGGCTTGCACATCCCCGCGCGATGCGGGGCGAGGCGACGATGCTAGGTCGATCAACCCCGGCCGTCGAGGCTCGCCGGGAAGTTCCGGGAGGCGGACCGGTGAATCTGCCGATGGCAACCGGTCTACCGTGCAGACCCCGACCATCCGGAGGACGCCAGCGTGGAGACCGTGCAGACCCTGCTCGACCGGCAGCTGGCCGACGAACGCTTCCCCGGCGCGGTCGCGCTCGTCGCCCGGATCGACGACATGGACTTCGGCTGCGCCGGCGCGCGCACGCTTGGGCAGGCACCGATGACCAGGGACACGCTGTTTCGGGTCGCGTCGCTCACCAAGCCGATCCTCGCGGCCGTCACCATGGTCCTGGTCGAGCGCGGGCACCTGCGGCTCGATGACACCGTCGACCGATGGTTGCCCGAACTGGCGCACCCGGTGGTGATGCGCGACCTGATGGGTTCGATCGACGACGTGGTCCCCGCCGAGCGGGCGATCACCGTGCGAGATCTGCTGACCTTCCAGTCCGGCCACGGGTTCCCGCCCGACTTCGACCTGCCCGTCGTCCAGCTGCTGATGAACGACCTGTCCCAGGGACCGGCACTACCCCAGTCGGTGCCGCCGCCGGACGAGTGGATGGCGCGGCTCGCGCGCATCCCGCTGTTGCACCAGCCGGGGAAGGGATGGACGTACAACACCGGCGCGGACATCCTCGGCGTGCTGCTGGCCCGGCTGGAGGCGGCGCCGCTGCCGGACGTGTTCACCGACACCGTTCTCGGCCCGCTCGCCATGTCCGACACCGGGTTCGCGGTCGGGCCCGACGACATCGAGAGACTGGCCTCGGCGTACCGGCGGGACCGATCCGGCGGGTTCGCGCTCGTCGATCCACCCGACGGTGACTTCGCCAGCCTGCCTGCGTTCGCCGCCGGATCCAGCGGCCTCGTGTCGAGTGCCGACGACCTGCTGACCTTCCAGCGGATGCTGCTGGCCGAGGGTGAGCACGAGGGCACCCGGGTGTTGTCCCCGGACTCGGTGCGGTTGATGACCACCTCGCACGTCGAGGCCGAACCCGGGAACCCGTTCCTGCAGGGGCAGGGCTGGGGCTTCGGCGGGAGCGTCGACCTCGATCGCTCCGACCCGTGGAACGTGCCGGGCCGCTACGGCTGGGTGGGTGGCAGTGGCACCGCGGCCTACATCTATCCGCGCTCGGGAGCGGCGAGCATCTGGCTGTCGCAGGTCGAGTTGCAGGGTCCGGACGACTTCAGCGGCATGGCCGAGTTCCTGACGCACGCCGCGCGGCCGGATGCCGCGGCGCGGCCGGTGTAGCCGGCGAGCCGGCACGGGCGATCGGCCGCGCCAAACATGCAACCGAGCCGGTTCGGCGCCCGCTAGGTCCCGGTCTGTCCGGTTACTTGTCGCAGTGCCGTGCATGTTTCGCGTTCGCTGTATTACCTTCACGCGATGCCTCTGTCGGGCGTCGGCGGAGGTCTCGACGAGGGAGGCCACCATGGCCAAGTACCTAATCAAGGCGTCGTACACAGCAGACGGGCTCAGGGGCGTGATGGCCGCCGGCGGCAGCAGCCGGGTGAAGGCACTGGAACGAGCAGTCGGCGGGGTCGGCGGGACCCTGGAGTCGTTCCACTTCGCCTTCGGCGCCGACGACGTCTATCTCATCGTCGACC
Organism: uncultured Actinomycetota bacterium; assembly: GCA_963724495.1. Lineage (GTDB taxonomy): Bacteria > Actinomycetota > Actinomycetes > Propionibacteriales > DAIQRJ01 > CAVRUZ01. Next base: position 1,080,605 of record CAVRUZ010000002.1, read on the forward strand.
TGCCCGACCATGCTGCGGCGATTGCGTTGACTGCGGCAGTTCTGAGCTCGGGCGCGATCAGCAGGTACGAGACCGTCGTTCTCCTGGAGCCCAGCGAAGTCGACAGTGCCACGAAGGTGTCGGTCGACTACAAGCCGCCCGGCTCGTAGGCACGGCGGCGCACCGGCACGGCCAGGCGTGGCGACGTAGCTACGCGCCACCCGCGACCACGAAACATGCACGAGCGGGCCACATATCGGCAATGTCGCGACATGTCCACCTCCCGCACTCGCTCGCTGCATGTTTCCTGCCGCGCATTGGGCCGATTTGCTGGCGCTTCGGGCCGGAGAGCGGCTGGGTGGGACGTGCCGCTTGCACGGCCTCGCCGACGTCAATACGCGCCCCAAACATGCAGAGACGGCCCCAAGCGGTGGCGATGTCACGACATGTCCGCATCTGCACCTTGCCGCTGCATGTTCCGCGCCGCGGCCGTCACCTGTCGGCCGCCGGCCGCTGGCGCAGACGCAGAACGGCCCGCACCCGAATCGGGTGCGGGCCGCTGCCGTGCCTGGCGAAGAGTCCTAGTCCAGGTAGTCCCGCAGCACCTGTGAGCGCGACGGGTGCCGCAGCTTGCTCATCGTCTTGCTCTCGATCTGGCGGATCCGCTCGCGGGTGACCCCGTAGACCTTGCCGATCTCGTCGAGCGTCTTCGGCTGGCCGTCGGTGAGGCCGAACCGCATCGACACCACGCCGGCCTCGCGCTCGGAGAGCGTGTCCAGCACGGCGTGCAGTTGTTCCTGCAGCAGCGTGAACGAGACCGCCTCGGCCGGCACGACCGCTTCGGAGTCCTCGATGAGGTCACCGAACTCGGAGTCGCCGTCCTCGCCGAGCGGCGTGTGCAGGGAGATCGGCTCGCGGCCGTACTTCTGCACCTCGACGACCTTCTCCGGCGTCATGTCGAGCTCCACCGCGAGTTCCTCGGGCGTGGGCTCCCGGCCGAGGTCCTGCAGCATCTGCCGCTGCACCCGGGCCAGCTTGTTGATGACCTCGACCATGTGCACCGGGATACGGATCGTGCGGGCCTGGTCGGCCATCGCCCGCGTGATCGCCTGCCGGATCCACCAGGTCGCGTACGTCGAGAACTTGTAGCCCTTGGTGTAGTCGAACTTCTCGACCGCGCGGATCAGACCGAGGTTGCCCTCCTGGATCAGGTCGAGGAACAGCATCCCGCGGCCGGTGTAGCGCTTGGCCAGCGAGACCACCAGGCGCAGGTTGGCCTCGAGCAGGTGGTTCTTGGCCCGGCGGCCATCCTCGGCGATCCAGTCGAGCTCGACGAGAACGGTCTGCTTGCGGGTGGAATGGTTCGCGACCCGGTCCTCGGCGAACAGGCCGGCCTCGATGCGCTTCGCGAGCTCGACTTCCTGCTCCGCGTTCAGCAGCGGAACCTTGCCGATCTGCTTCAGGTAGTCCTTGACCGGGTCGGCGGTGGCACCCGCCACCATGACCTGCTGCTCGGGCTCGTCGGTGTCGTCGCCCTCGGTGAGGGTGAACCCGGTGTCGGCCTCGAACTCCTTGTTGAGTTCGGCTTCGGTCTTGGCTGTCTCGGTGAGGTCGATGGCAACCCCGCCGTCCTCGACGATGACCTCGTGGCTGGTGGCGGCGGCGTCGGTCCCGTCGGGAGCGGTCTCGGTGTCGGCTACGACCTCCTCGACGTCCTCGACCACGTCGGCCAGGTCGATCTCCTCGTCGATGACCTCGTCGTCGGCGGGAGCCTCGTCGTCGGTCGTCGTGCCGGCGGCCGCGCCCTTGGCCGGAGCCTTCTTGTCGGTCTTGCCACCGCGGGTGGTCTTGGCGGGTGCCGGGGAGCTGCCGTTGTCGTCGGTCGCGGACTTCGACGCGCCGGCCTTGGCCGACACCTTCTTGGCCGTCGACTTCTTGGAGTCCGAGCTCTTCTTGGCTTCGGTCGCGGTCTTGCCGTTGACCGACTTGCCGTTCGCGGAGCCATTCGACGCGGCCGCGCCGTTGGTGGCGGCATCCGCAGCCTTCTTGGCCGCGGGCTTTCGGGCCGGCTTCTTGGTGCCCGCCCCAGCGGCGCCCTCGCTCTTGGCGGGAACCGTCACCGTTCCGCGCCCTGAAGTCGCCGCGACGGCACTAGCGGTACTTGCTGCGGCATCAGGGTCGACGGACTCAGAGGTGGTTGGTACGAGATTGCGAGACGTGCTGGGAGACAAGGAGTTCCTCTCCGATATGAGCTGTCACGGCCGACCTGGCCTTGCGTTTCACTGAAAGTCGCGGTCCGCGGCAATGTGGCGGTGTGGCGGTGATGGAGGCATGGCAGCCCAGACATGGAAGCCGGTGGAAGGCAGAATCGGGCCAAGGGCCAAGGGCAAGGATACAAGCGTCCGGCCACCGCCGCGACCATCGGCGGGTCGGCCGCGCGGCGGAGCTGCTCAGCCGACCGCGTGAGCGGCCTTCGCGGCCGCCTTCACCGACTTCTTGTAGGCGCGCACCTTCTGCAGCGACGCCTCGTCGACCACGTCGGCCACCGAGCGGTAACCCTTGGCCGCATAGTCGCCGGCCGCGGTCGTCCACCCCCGCGGCTTCACCCCGAACTGCTTGGCCAGCAGGGCGGTGAAGATCTTGGCCTTCTGCGGACCGAAGCCGGGCAGGCTGGCCACGCGCTTGACCAACTCGGCTCCCGACGACGAGGTCAGCCAGAGCGACGCGGCGTCACCGTCGAAGTCCGTGACGATCCGGCCGGCGAGCGTGTGCAGGCGACCGGCGGCAGCCCGCGGGAAGCGGTGCACGGCCGGCGGACGTGAGCACAGCTCGGTGAGCACGTCGGGGTCGAGCTCGGCCACCGCCGATGCGGAGAACGGGAGCCCCATGCGGTCCTGCAGCACCGCTGGCCCGGTGAACGCCTTCTCCATCGGGATCTGCTGGTCGAGCTGCATGCCGACGAGCAGCGCGAACGGGTTCCGCTCGAGCAGGTCGTTGGCCTCGGTCGTGCTGGCCAGGTACACCATCTGTCCCTCCAGGGTCAGGGTTGCGGCACTCCGTCGACGGGCTTGCCCGCCTCGGCACTACCGGCTCCGGCCGATCCAGGTCGAGCGCCGGCCTTGACCGCCAGAACCGGACAGGTCGCGTCGAGCAGGATCCGCTGCGCGTTGCTGCCGAGGACGAGCTTGCCCACCGGAGAGCGCCGCCGCAATCCGATCACGATCATGTCCGCTGCCCTGTCGTCGGCAAGGGCCACCAGCGCATCGGCGTAGCTGTCGCCGACGGCGATGTCGACCACCTCGAACTCGACGGGCACGTCGGCGAGGGCCAGTTCGAGGTGGGCAGCCGAGTCGTCAGCGTCCGGGACGCGACCGCCGCCGATGCCGGCCGCCTCGGGTCGCCCGTGGGCCACGACCAAGAGGACACCACGCCGCGAGGCCTCCGCGATCGCCCGTTCGAGGGCCGCGTGCCCCTCCGGCCGATCCACGAACCCCACGACGATCGAGGTCATCGGGCGCACCTTCCTCAACTGGCACTGACGCGGCAGGCTACCCCGGCTCCACGCTCGGAGTGGATGCGGCATTCTGGCGCCCACCACCGGCGCGAGGCGCCACCAGCGAAGGGACGCACATAATGGCCGATCCGACCCGGCTCGGCATCGTCGGAACCGAGAACTCCCACGCCGACCACTACGTCGCGATGGCCAACACGCAAGGGCGGTTCCCCGGGCTCCGGGTGGTCGCTCTGGCCGGCGGTGACTCCGAGCGCAACGCCACACTGGCCGCCAACGGAGGCATCGACGAGGTCGTTGACGGCCCGGCCGACCTGATCGGAAAGGTCGACGCCGCGATCGTCTGCTCCCGCAACGGGCACCAGCACCGGGCGGAGACCGTGCCGCTGCTGCGTGCCGGCATCCCGGTCCTGGTCGACAAGCCGCTGGCGTGCTCGCTCGAAGACGCACAGGCGATCCTCGAGGCGGCCGCGGCATCGGGGACCCCGGTGACCTCGTCCTCCGCCCTGCGCTACCTGCCGGCCGTGACGCGGCTGGCCACCCAGCTCGCCGACAGCAGGCCGGAGGTGTTGCAGGTCTCCGGGCCTGCCGACGTGTCCAGCGAGCACGGCGGCCTCTTCTTCTACGGCATCCACAGCGTGGAGATCCTGTTCGCGTTGCTGCGCAGCGCTCCTGTCCGCGAGGTCACCGCCTCCAGCTTCGGCGACCTCGTGGTGATCACCGGCCTGTCCGGTTCGACGCCGGTGGTCCTGCACCTGGTCCAGCCCCGGGACGGCTATCAGTCACCCTGGCGGGTGGTGGCGCGGCTCGACGGCCGTGCGGTGGCCCGGCAGATCGACCTGGACGACCACTACCTCGCCCCCCAGCTGGAGGTGTTCGCGGAGATGATCCGCACCGGCCATCGGCCGCTCACCGACGCGCAGCTGCTCGCTCCGGTCCGGTTGCTGGAGACCGCTGCCGCCCAGGCGGGCTGACCCACCGAGGAAGCGAGCATTTCCCCTATAATGGGCGAAATACCCCCAACCGACGGATGACTGTCCCGTCCCACTCGGCCGGCGGGTCCGACGCCGGAAGGGCGACCCGTGGCCGGTCGACTGCACGACCGAGACCCGCTCGGGTGACCCGGGCAGACCGAGGGTGACCGAGCGACGGCCGATGGTCCCCGCCGCGGGTGATACTCCCGTCGTGAGGTGGCGAGAGCTGGCCGACCCGGTGGCGCGGCGCATACCCGCCGGCCCGCGCGACGGCATCGACGTCGGCGTCGAGCAGGAATGGCGGCTGCGGGTCGACGGTGCCCCGCTGGACTTCCGTCAGCTGGTGCGCACGATCACCAGCGATCTCCCCCACCGGGACCCGGGCGACCCCAACGCGGTCCGCCTCACCAGCGGTGTCGGCCTGACCGCGGACGGCTGGGAGGCCGAACTCATCACGCCGCCGCTGCCACTCGGACCGGCTGCGCCCGAGTTGATCGGCAGCCTGCTGGCCGACGGACTCGCCGAGCTGTCCAAGCGACTCTTGCAGCACGGGTACGCGCCGGGGTTCTCCGGCTTCTCGACCCATGTGAACGTGACCTGCCCGGACCAGCGGGTGGTACGGACCGCGCAGTTGATGGCACAGCGATGCTCACCGGCGGTGGCGCTCCTGCTGGAGTCGTCGGACTCTGCGGGCCTGCTGATCCGACCGCGACGGGGACGGCTCGAGATCGGTGCGGACCACCTCGACGGGACCCTCCTCGAGGTCGCGCTCACGGCCGTACCGGCGATCGTGCTGCTGTGCGCGGCGTCGGCCGACCGTCGCGGTCCCCGCGGGAAGCGGTCGGTCCGCGCATTGCCCGAGCTCGACCTCGCGATCGTTCCGGCCCGCGAGCGCTTCGGCCACTACGTCGACCGCCGGGCCTCCGGTACCGACCTGTACACCGTCGGCCGGGCGGCGGTGCTGCGGACGTCCAGCGGGTCGACCGTGACGGCGGCCGACCACCTGACCGCTGTGTGGAAACTCGCCCGCCCGTACGCAGAACGTCTCGGCCTGGATCCCACACCGGTCGACGACGTGGTGGCGGGACGGTCAAGGCTGCCGTGCGAGGTCGAGGACAGGTCGGACGCTCCGGCCGCGGTGACCTCCCTCGGGCGGCAGCGGCCGCCGGCTCGTCCGGAGCTGCCGGATCTTCGTCGGCGACGCCGCCCGTTCGGGGTCGTCGAGGCCGCGTGGGCGACGTGGAACGTCACTGCCTGGCGGTGCTCGGCACCCGACGGCGGTGAGTACTTCCTGGTGATCCCGCGCAGCGGACCATGCCGGCTTCCTGGCCGTCCTCGACGCCGGCCGGCTCGACCGGCCGTTGGCCCGGCGGCTGAAGCGGGCACGCTGATGCACGGGTCAGCCCAGACGTGTCGCCCGGCGTCAGCCCAAGACATGCCGCCGCGTCAGCAGACATGCCGCCCGCGTCAGCCCAAGACATGCCGCCCCGCGGCGATGACCCCCAGCACGGTGAGATCGAGGTCTCCGGGCCGGTGGTCGACCAGCAGCAGATCTGCGGGCTCGCCAACGGTGAAGGCCGGTGACCAGCCGGCGATGCGCCGTGGCCGCTCGGCGGCGAGCGTTACCCCGCGAGCGAGGGTGCCACCGTCGAGCCGGGCAAGAGTCGCGACGCCACGCGACAGTGGGCAGGCGGCACCGGCCAGCATCGACGTCCCGGCCATCGACAGCCGACCCTCGGCCGAGAGGCTCACCCGGCCGCCGATCGGACTCTCGTAGTCGCCGGGCGGGCTGCCGGCCAGCGCGACGGCGTCGGAGACGAGGTAGCTGCGCTCGCCCTTGGCCGCGAGCATCGCGGCGAGCGCCTCGTCGGTGAGGTGGAACCCGTCGGCGATGAACCCGGCGGTGAGCCGCGGGTCGGCGAGCTGCGGCCAGAGGTGGTTGTCGTGCCGGGGAATCAGGGCCGGGCAGCCGTTGCCGAGGTGCGTGCTGAAGGCCGCGCCGGCGGCAACGGCCGCCGCGATCTCGTCGGCCTTGGCGTGGGTATGTCCGATCGCCACCCGGACGCCGCTCGCGACGGCGTGGGCGGTGTAGGCGGCGGACCCGGGGTAGTGCGGCGAGACGGTCACCATTCCCAGGTGTCCGCGGGCGGCGTCTGCTACCGCGTCGAACTCGGCGGTGTCCGGCGGCCTGATCTGCCCGGCCGGATGGGCGCCCCGATAGCCGTCTTCTGGCGACAGGTGCGGGCCCTCCACGTGCAGGAAGGCCATGGCTGCCGCCACCTCTTGCGACTGCGTCACGGCATCGGCGACGACCTTCGCGGCTTGCCGCAGATCCTCCGGCGCCGCGGTGACGAGCGTTGGCGCGAGGCCGGTGACGCCCGTACGGGCAAGGGCGCGGACGAGCTCCACGACGGTGTCGACCTCGACGCCGGGCGCGTTCAGGTCGCAACCGGCATAGCCGTTGACCTGCAGGTCGACCAGCCCCGGCAGCAGGAACGGGCCCGATGCACTGGCTGCACCCGCGTCAGCGTTCATCGCGCCTGCTGACCGAGTCGATCCGGCCGTCGACACACGCTGACGGCGATCAGCCCGCCGGCCGGATCACGGCCCTCCCAGGTTCCGCTCCACGACCCCGCGGCGGCACGGCCGGGCGGGCCGGCCCGGGATGCGCTCATCGATCCGTCGACTGGCGGCGCGCAACACCGGGCCGGTCGACCGCCGTGGGCATCCCGCCGGCGCGGGCCGAGCCGTAGATCGCGAGCACGGTGGCCAGGGCGAGCCGGGCCTGCGCCGTTCCGACCAGCGGTGGTCGTCCCGAGGAGACCGCCTCGGCGAAGTCGGCGTACTGGGCCGCGAGACTCTCCGTCGTGTCGAGGATGCCCGGTGGGTCGCCACCGTTTCCGTCGCGCAACTGCAGATCGACGAGGCGTTCGTCGTCGACGATCGCGGTGCCGTCGGTGGCGCACAGCGTCAGCCGCACCGAGCGGCCCGGGTATGCCGCGGTCGTCGCCGTCATGGTGCCGATCGCGCCGGAGTCGAACACGATGGTCGCGGACAGCGTGTCCTCCACCTCGATCCGCTCATGGGCGAGCGTGGCCCAGCGGGCGCTGACCTCGACCGGTTCGCCCAGCAGCCACAGGAGCAGGTCGAGGCCGTGTATGCCCTGGTTCATCAGCGCGCCGCCGCCGTCGAGGTCGACCGTCCCGCGCCAGTCGCCCCCGTCGTAGTAGTCCTGGGTGCGCCAGAACGGCGACTCGGACAGGCCCGACGTGACCCGGCCGATGCGGCCGGACTCGACCAGGTCGTGCAGGAACACGAACGCGGGCTGGAACCGTCGTTGGCTGACCACTCCCACGGTCAGGCCGGTGGCGAGTTCAGCAGCGATCACCCGGTCGGCGGCGGCCAGGGTGACGTCGAGCGGCTTCTCCATCAGCAGGTGCTTGCCCGCAAAGAGCACCTGCTCGCCGACACCTGCATGCAGTCCGCTGGGCACACAGACCGCGACCGCGTCCACGTCAGCGCGGTCCAGAACACTTGGCAGATCGTTGGTGGCGAGTGGCCCCCCGCGGTCCGGCCAGCCTCCCGGCCAGGTCCTCGTCCAGGTCGACCACGGCTGCCAGGTCGATGCCGTCCAGCTGGTCGAGCACGGCGGCATGCAGGCTCCCCTGCACGCCGGCACCCACGATGGCGATGCGCACGGTGCTCCCTTCGACGGCGGACGAGGGGCCAGTCTCACCCACCGGAGCCGCAACCAGACCAGGACGGGACCTTTGCGACCGGCACGGGTCAAGGCCGACAGCCGGTGCGCCTGCATCCGCGACTGCGACCGCCCACGTACGGTCGAGTTCCTCCACCAGATCGATCCGACGGGGACCGATGAACATCCGTACCGAACACGCGTTCGTGCGCCGGCGCCGCATCGCCGTGGCGTCCGTCCTGGCGGTGGCCGTGCTGTCGACGGCCTTCGCCTGCAACCGGGCCACGGACAAGGACGAGGCGCCCGCGGCGGGTGACGCCGCCCCGACCGCCACGCAGACGCCCTCCGTCACCGCGACTCCGACCCCGGAGGCCACGCCCACGCCGGAGGAGACACCGACTCCCGAGGCCCCGGAGTTGCCGCCGGCGGACACGACCGACTTCACCCGCACCGATCGGTTGACCGGCCACATGAGCCCGAAGTCGGTGGTGGCGGGTCCCGGCGGGATCATCACCGCGCAGAACATGATGTACACGCACACGATCTCGGTGTTCAACCCGAGCGGCAAGATGATCAAGACCATCCCCGACTCGGTCGAGCTGGCCGACTTCGGGATCAAGGGCCACCCCGGGACATCGCGTGGCGCTCCGGTCGAGGCTGCCTTCACCCACGACGGCAAGTACGTCTACGTGTCGAACTACTCCATGTACGGCCGGAACTTCGGCCCCGAAGGCAGTGACTCCTGCACGCCGGCGTCACAGCCGGACAAGAGCTACCTCTACCGGATCGACACCAAGACGCTGAAGATCGACCAGGTGATCCCGGTGGGATCCGTCCCGAAGTACGTCGCGGTCACACCCGACGACAAGACCGTCCTGGTCACGAACTGGTGCTCGTGGGACCTCTCGGTGGTCGATGTCGAGAGTGCCAAGGTCCGCAAGACGATCCCGCTGAACGGGAGCTACCCGCGCGGGATCGCCGCGGCGCCCGACAGCCGCACGGCGTTCGTCGCGATCATGGGGTCCACCCGCGTCGTCAAGGTCGACCTGTCCTCCGGCAAGGTCTCGGTCTTCGCCGAGCCCGGGAGCGGACCGCGTCACCTCGTGATCTCACCGGACGGCAAGTACCTCTACTCCACCAACAACGGCTCCGGCACCGTCAGCAAGATCGATGCCTCGAGCGGCAAGGTGATCAAGTCGGTCTCCACCGGCAACCAGCCCCGATCGATGGCGATCTCGTCGGACGGCAAGGCCGTGTACGTCGTGAACTACGAGTCGTCGACGGTGAGCAAGCTGCGGACCTCCGACATGAAGGAGATCGCGGAGAAGCCGACCGACCACCACCCGATCGGCATCGCCTATGAGCCGACGAAGGGGACGGTCTGGGTGGCGTGCTACGTCGGCAGCATCATCGTGTTCGACGACAGCAAGCGCAGCTGACGATCCCCCAGGCCACCCGGGCGGTACCGGCCGGCGACGCGGACCGGCCTAGAACCGCTGCGGGGTTCCGGTGTCGGCCGCACGCTGCGCGAGCAGGGCGAGCCGGGTGGCCTCGATGCTGTCGTCCAGATCAGGCTCGAGTGGGTCGCCGGCCAGGAGAGCGTCGAACACCGCCTGCGCGGCCCGCGGGGGCGACCCCAGAGCGATGTCGCGGGGAGGCTGGTCGTGTGTCGCGATGATGAGTCGTCGCTCGCGCCACTTCAGGTCGGCGGTGCCGCTCGTCCCGGTGAGCCGCATGCGGTAGTCGCCGTGGTACGGGGCCGCCTCGGGACTCAGCCAGTCGACGCTCGCCTGCACCACGGGTCCGCCGTCGAAGGCCACCAGTGCCGCCGCGTGGTCGGCGAAGCCGGTGGGATCGCTGCGGCTGGACCGGGCGACCGCGGTCACGGTGCCGGTCGCCACCGTGCCCGCGACCCGGCCGAACATCCTGGCCAGGTCCAGGTCGTGCACGGCCAGGTCGTTGAGGAGGCCGCCGTAGCGGAGCGGGTCGAACATCCAGGCCGGCCGGGTCGCCGGCAACAGTCGGTGCGGCCCGGACGACTCGATCGCGACGACATCCCCTAGCTCGCCTTCCCGCACGATCGCGAGGCAGGCCAGGGTTTCGGGATACCAGCGCTTCTCCAGCAGCAATGTCAGCGTTCCTGCGCTCGCTCGGGCAGCGCTTCCGATGGCGTCGAGTTCGGCCAGGGTCGTGCACATGGGCTTGTCCGCGATCACCTGGCAGCCCGCAGCCAGTCCGTCGACGATGATCTCGGCGCGGTCGCCGTTCACCGCCGCCACCGCCAGTACGTCCGGCGACAGCGCCAGCAGGTCGCGGTGATCGGAGTGCCCGGGGACGCCAAGGGCGGCCGACCAGTCGGAGCGCACAGAGTCGTCGGAGTCGGCGATCCCGATGAGATCGACCTCCTGGCGGCGCGACTCGGCCAGCATCGTCTCCACGTGCGGGTGCCGTAGCCCCGCGACCGCCATCCTCAGCCGGGTCACCGACGGAGTATGTCCGCGGCATTGCCATGGATTCAGACCGGGGCATCCTCAGCCGGGTCACTCGACGGAGTATGGCCGGGCGGTCCTGCCACGTCCGGTCCGGGCGTTGGGAGCGGGAGCCTGTGGACGCACCGACGCCTACCTGTCCCGGCGGGCCCCGGCCTGTGGACACCGGCACTGTCGACGGCCGGCAGCGGCAGAGTTCGCCCCATGGCCCCGAACCCGCCCGGCGCGGCACCACGCACCCTCGCGGGGCTCGCCGCGGCCCAGTCGGCGCGGCTGCGGGCGGCCGCCGGAAGCAGGGCCCTTGGAGAAGCCACGTCCCTGGGGTTGGTTCCGGTGCACGGCAGCGCGGACGGCTGGCTACTGGTGAACTCTCCGCTGCTGTCCCGTGGCCGAAGGGTGTTCGCTCCCGCGGTCGCCGACGACCTCCTCGACTTCGCCCTCCGGGTCGACCTGCTGTTGCGCTGGATCCATCCGCCGGTGCCGGTCGACACTCGGCCGCGCCGACCGGGCGAGGCGGCGGCCCTTCGCGTCGCGTTCGCCTCGCCGTTGGCCCTCCTGGTGATCCGGTCTGGTGTCCCCACCGCGGGCGACCGTGACGTCGCGTGGTGGCAGGCCTTCGGCCACGCCTGCGCGATCGTCGGGAGGCGAGCAGCCACCGCGCTGGCCGTGACGCCAGCCGGAGTCGGCGAGATCCCGGCCGAGCGCCAGGTCTGGCCGGCTGCCGGCTGAGCCAGACCGCCGACCTTTGTCCCCGCCGACTGGCAGTGTTGGCCCGTGCCCCGCGACCGGCCGAGCATCGCCCACATCGATCTCGACGCCTTCTTCGCGGCCGTCGAGCAGCGGGACAAGCCCTCGCTTCGGGGCAAGCCGGTCGTCGTCGGTGGCATCGGTCCGCGCGGAGTGGTGAGCACCGCGTCGTACGAAGCCCGAAAGTTCGGCGTCACGTCGGCGATGGCAACGGCGCAGGCGCGATCACGGTGTCCCTACGCCGCCTACCTCTATCCCCGCTTCGGCGCCTACCGCACCGCGAGCAGACAGGTGATGGCGGTTCTGGCCGGGTTCTCCGACCTCATCGAGCCGCTGTCGCTGGACGAAGCGTTCCTCGACCTCGACGCCGGACACGTGCGCATCGGCTCGACCCAGGACGCGGTCGACTGGGCGGCGACCGTCAGGGCACAGATTGCGCAGGCGACCGGCGGCCTCACCGCCTCGGCCGGAGTCGCGACGTCGAAGATGGTCGCGAAGATCGCCAGCGACCTGGACAAGCCCGACGGTCTGGTGGTCGTGCCGCCCGGTACCGAGGCCGATCTGTTGGCCCCGATGGGCGTCCGGGTGATCCCAGGGATCGGTCCGGCCACCGCCGAACGCCTCCGCCGGGCCGGCGCCACGACGGTCGCGCAGGTGCGGGACATGTCCGATCGCGAGCTCGTCATGCTGCTGGGCCAGGCGCACGGCTCGCTGATCTCCAGACTGGCAAGGGCACGCGACGACCGGGAGGTCACACCCGACCGCCCGGCGAAGTCGGTGAGCGTCGAGGACACCTACGACGCCGACGTCACCGACCCGGCTGTCCTCGCCCATCGGATCAGCGACCTGGCCGGACGGGTGTGCCGACGGCTTGCGGCCACCGGACTGTCGGGGCGGACGGTCACGATCAAGGTCCGCCTGTACGACTTCACCACGATGAACCGGTCCACGACGCTCGCCGGGCCAACCGACGATGTGCGGGTGGTGGCGCCGAATGCCGTGCGCCTGCTGCGTGAACTCGACTGCTCCGCCGGCGTGCGACTCCTCGGTGTCGGCGTGTCCGCACTGTCCGACTGGGTCCAGGACGACTTGTTCACCGAAGACGAGCCGGCCACCGATGACGACTCACGGTCGGACGAGGGGGATCCTTCAGCCGCAGAGTCCGCCGCTGGCACCACCGAAGCAGAGCAGCAGGATCCCCCAACGGCCATTGACGAAACCGGCGAGCTGCGCGGACCCCAGGACCGGACCTTCGCCGACCGCTTTCCCGGTCGTGCGGATCCGGGCTGGCGCCCAGGCGAGGACGTCGAGCACGACAGCCACGGCCGCGGCTGGGTGTGGGGGTCTGGACGCGGTCGGGTGACGGTCCGGTTCGAGACGGCGGAGTCGGGCCCCGGTCCCGTGCACACGTTCGCGAGCGACGACGAGCGCCTGCACCGATACGAACCGTGGGAGCAGGAGTAGCGGCAGTCCCAGAGAGCGTGCGCCTCGGGTCAGAACTCGAGGGCACCGCGCTTGCCGGCCACGACCACCCACTTGTCGCCCGCCGAGCGGAGGGCGAACTCATAGGCGACGTTCTCGCCGCCCTTGACCTCCCGCTGGGTCTCGCCGCCCTTGGTGGCCACCAGGTCGGCGGAGGTCAGGCGGACCTTGAACACCAGCCAGTCGTTGGTCGCGACCCGGTCGTAGACGATCGTCTTCTTGGTGATCTTCCCGCCGGACAGCTTGTACTCGACGAAGCCGGCCTCGTCGATCAGGCCGAACTCGAGCAGGCACCACTCGCACGAGGGGTCGTAGGTGCCCTCCAGGCCGTCGACGCTGCGAAGGTCGATCGCGGTGTTGGTGGCGTTGAACATCGTCTCGAGCACCAGTGCCGCCGCCCGCTGGTCCTCGGTCGACGGTTCGCTGCCAGTCGGCGCGTCGGTCGCCGTGGCGGTCGGCGTCGGTGTGGGGGTGGCCTCGCTGGTCGCGGACGCGGTGGCCGTCTCCGTCGTCAGCGGCGGCGGGGCGGGTGACGGCTCGGTGCAGGCAGCGGCACCGAGGACAAGAGACATCGACGCGAGCACTGGCGCGATCAGCCGGGGGCGCAGGTGCACGGATGTCTGCCTTCCGGTCGTGGTGGGGCCGGTGCCCGACGCCTCGTCACCGCTGCGGCCGTCGGTGCGGCCGGCGCCTGGGTCGGCGGGCCGCGGTGGGCTGGCCGCGCTACTGCGGGGCACCGATGCGGTTCTGCAGCTCGTCGATCTGCACCGTGCGCGATGACGGCTGGTCTGGTGCATCGATCGTGAGGCCCGCCAGCGCGAACGGCTCGATGCGGATGTCCCAGTGCTGGGTGACGGTGATCGTGTACGGCCCGGTCGCGTCGTAGGAGTGGGCCACCTGGTAGTGCCCGGGGACCTTGATCGGGTCGGTGCCGTCGTAGGGATTGCCGATGCCCTCGGCGGTGGCGCCGTCACCGAAGGTCCAGGAGTACCCGGGCTTGGCGTGGACCGTCATCGGGATGGGGAAGGTCACGCTCACCGTCACCACGTCGGTGGGGCCGTCGGCCCAGTTGATCACCGGGATCCCGATGATCCCCTTGGGGTCGGGATTGACGTTGGCCGTAGGTGCGTGCAGGTGGCGTCGCACCTGTTCCTCGATGCCGGCCGTCGCCTCCGCCAGCGGGATGAACGTCGACGGCTGTGCGGGATTCGGGCAGTAGATGGCACCGGTGGAGTCCCACGGCGCACCGGGAAGGCGGCGCCAGACGCGCATGGCGATGCCGTCGCCGCGACCGCTGGTCTCGCAGTACATCGAGGCGCCCAGGCACATGGCGTCCATGCCCGAGGAGGGGTCGGAGTTCTGCATGCACATCGGCACGTACCCGTACTCGTAGGGGTTGACCACACCGTCCCCGGCCATCCCCAGATAGAAGCCGGTCCCCCGGGTGGCGCCCGGACTGCCGGCACTCTTGAAGCTGTACGACAGTGAGCCGTCGGCGGAGGCCGGTGTCGATCCGACCACGAGGAACACAGCCGCGGTCGCGATCACCAGGACCGCGGACATCACCCGCTGCAGCTTCCGTGTGGACGTCATCGCCTCGTATCCGCTCGTCGACTCGACTCGTAAGACCTACGGCCGCGTCCTGCAGGGCGTCACCCTAGCCAGGACCTGTGGACCGACGAACTCGATGTCCACAGTCGGCTACTCGGGCGGCTCGGCTCCCGCCGCGTGTGCTACGCGACTCGCCGGGTGTGCCTCGTCAGCGCCGGCCGCGTCGTGCGCGCAGGTAGTCGGAGACCACGTACTCGCCCAGTCGCCCGATCTCCGGCGTGAACACCCGGCCTCCCGCCCTGCGCGCCATCGCGTCGACGAAACGGGCCAGGCCGGGGTCGTCGCCGAGCATGAACGTGTTGAGGGTCGCCCCCGTCCGCGCCAGTTCGTCCACCTGGGCGATCGTGGCGCGGATCGTCGCCGTCGTCGTCGGCCAGTGGAACTGCGCACCGCCGTCGCCGCTCAGGTGCGCGGTCGGTTCGCCGTCGGTCACCACCAGCACCACCGGCTCGGCCTCGGGATGGCGGCGCAGGTGCCTGCTCGCGAGCATGAGGGCGTGCTGCAGGTTGGTCCCCTGGATCCACTCCGGCTCCACCTCGGCGAGTTGGACCGGCGTGAGCGGGCGGGCCAGGCGGTCGAATCCCACGACCTGCAGCGCGTCCTGCCGGAAGCGCGTCTCGATCAGGTGCTGGAGCGCCAGCGCGGTCTGCTTCATCGGCCCCCAACGGCCGTCCTGCACCATCGAGAACGACAGGTCGACGCACAGGGCCACCGCGGCGCTGGTGCGCCGCTCGGTCTCGGTGACCTCGAAGTCCTCGACCGCCAAAGCCACCCCACGCGACCCCAGCCCCGCTCGGCGGAGCGCGTTGCCGACCGTGCGCGGCGCGTCGATGGGCAGCTCGTCACCGAACACCCACCCGCGGGTCAGACCGGTCGGCTCGTCCGCCGAACCCGTGCGGTGGTCGTCGTGGTCGCCGTGGCCGGTGGCCTCGAGCTGCGCGAACACGCGTCGCAGGGCGCTCTGGCCGAGCCGGCGCACCGCCCGCGGAGTCAACCGGAGGCCGTCGTCGCCGCGCGTCAGGAAGCCCTGCCGCTGAAGTTCCTGCTCCAGTTCGCGGAGGGACTGCAGGTCCGCCGCCGCCCCACGGCCAAGGTGCCGCTCGAGCAGGTCGACGTCGACGTCGTCGAGGGTGGCGCCGGGATGTCCCTGGCTCAGCTGGGCCTGCAGCGCTTCCAGGTCAGCCAGGTCGGCGATGGCACCGACGGCCTCGCCGTACCCGAGCGACTCGCCGCCGGGCCGCATTCCCGCCTCGGACTCACGATCGAGCCCCGGCCGGAGTGCCCGCAGGTTGTCCGACAGCTGGGAGAGCTGGAAGGCGAGGTCGGCGTCGGCCATCGCCTGGCTCAGGAGCTGGCTGAGCTGTTCGCGCTGCTGCGGGGTCAGCGAGTTCATCAGCCGCTGGGCTGCGGCCTCGCGGCGGGCGAGGGCGTCGATCAGTTCCTCGACGGTCTCCGGCTGCTCGGGGAACAGGTCGCCGTGCTTGTCCATGAAGTCGGCGAACCGGTCGGTGGTGTCCTCCTGGCGGGCATGGGCCGCCAGGAGCGCGTTCAGGTCGGCCAGCATGTCCTTCAGGGCCTGCATGGACTCCGGGTCCGACGGGTCGAACCCTTGCTGGTCACCGAACTGGCCGCTGAGCAGTTCGCGTTGCAGCATCTCCTGGATGCCCTCGAAGATCTCGCGGGCCTCGTCGGAGCGCCAGTCGTAGCTGTCGAGACTGCGCACCGCGCCGGCGACGTCGTCGGGCAGCGTGTCGAGTTCCATCTCGGCGAACCGGGCGTCGTCGTCCTCGTTCGCGGCGAGCTCTCGGCGCTCGGTGGCGAGCGCCTGGTCGAGCGCCTCCCGGACTCGGTCGAGCGTGCCGCCGAGGTCGCCGCGGCGCCTTGCCCGGGCCCGTAGCTTGCGCACCCGCTCGGCCAGCCGGTCCAGACCACCGCGGCCGTCGAGCCCGTCGCGCATGAGGTCACGGAGCGAGTCGCGGACGTTGCCGGCGGCGAGCACGTCGGCCCCGATCCGGTCGACGGCAGCGCGCACGTCGTAGGGCGGCGCCAGCGGATCCGGGCCGCCGCGCCACGGTCCGTAGCGGTAGTGCGCTCCTCCGCGGCGAGCCCGGGGCATCAGCCGCCTCCGTAGACGATCCGCCCGCCGACCGACTCCTTGTCGATCCGCCGGGTGAGGTGCAGGCCCTCGAGCACGAACTCCGCGGCGGCGGCAACCTGTCCAGGCCGGGCGGCGTCGTCATAGCCCAGCGCGGTCAGCGTCTTGGCCAGGCCGGGCACGGTCCCGAGCTGGGCCAGCAGGTCGCGCGCCGGCACCAGTTCGCCGCTCTCGACGACCGCACCCTCGGCGAAGACCTGGGTGAAGCCGGAGAGGTCGAGTCCGGCGAGTCGTTCCCGGAACGTGGCCGCGACCGCCAGCCTCAGCAGGTGTTCGAGCACGTCCCGCTCGCGTCCCTCCTCGCCCATCTCGAACTCGATCTTGCCGAGCAGGGTGGGCAGGACCACCGCGAGATCACAGACACGGGCGACCGCGTCGTCGTCGCCGACCCGAGCCGCCCGGCGGAGGGCCGACGCGGCGACTCCCTCGGCGGCGGCGATGGCGAAGCGGGCCGAGACACCCGACCGCTGGTCCACCGACGACGACTCACGCAGGTTGTGCGACAGCCGCGCGAGCACCTCCAGCAGGTGGTCGCCGACCTCGCCCGAGAGAGCCGCCTCCTGACGAAGCAGCGCGATCTCCTCGTCGACCCCGGTCAGGTAATGGGTGCGCAACTCGGCGCCGAACCGGTCCTTGAGTGGCGTGATGATGCGGCCGCGGTTGGTGTAGTCCTCCGGGTTGGCCGTGGCCACGAGCAGCAGGTCCAGCGGCAGCCGGAGCGAGTAGCCGCGGACCTGGATGTCGCGCTCCTCCAAGACGTTGAACAGCGCCACCTGGATCCGCTCGGCGAGGTCGGGTAGTTCGTTGAGCCCGAACACGCCGCGGTTGGCCCGCGGGACGAGGCCGTAGTGCACGGTCTCCGGGTCGCCGAGCGTCCGGCCCTGTGCCACCTTGACCGGGTCGACGTCACCGATGAGGTCGCCGACCGACGTGTCCGGCGTGGCCAGCTTCTCGGTGTAGCGGTCGTCGCGGTGCCGCCAGGCGATGGGCAGGTCGTCCCCGAGCTCGAGGAACAGCTGGCGGCAGCGCACGCAGACCGGCTCGAACGGGTTGTCGTGGATCTCACAGCCGGCGACCTCCGGGCTCCACTCGTCCAGCAGCCCCGCCAGCGTCCGCATCAGCCGGGTCTTGCCCTGACCGCGCTCGCCCAGGATGACCAGGTCGTGACCGGCCAGCAGGGCCGTCTCGAGCTCGGGCAGCACCGAGTCGTCGAAGCCCACGATCCCGGGAAAGGCCGGCTCGCCCGACCGCAGTCGTTCCAGCAGGTTGCCGGCGATCTCGGCCTTGGTGCTGCGGTTGACCTGGCCGGCCGAGCGGAGCTGGCCGAGCGTGGCTGGCTCTGGGTGTGCCTGCGTCATGCCCCGACACTACGAGCGCCGGGAAACGCACGGTATGGGTGGCTCGCCGGACGCGCCATGCAGCCGGATCCCGCGCGCCCTGCTCCTGCTTCTCTGACGGACGGGGACACTCCGGGCACACTTGCCGCGTGCACATCCTCGTGGTCGACGACGACGACAGCGTCCGCAACTCGCTCCGGCGCTCGCTCACCTTCAACGGCTACAACGTCGAGGTCGCGGAGGACGGTGTACAGGCATTGACCGCCGTGCACGCCCATCAGCCCGACGCGATCGTCCTCGACGTGTCGATGCCCAAGCTCGACGGGTTGTCGACCTGCCGCGCGCTGCGGGCGGCCGGCAACGACGTGCCGGTGCTCGTGCTGACCGCGCGGGACGCGGTCGCCGACCGGGTGGCCGGTCTCGACGCCGGTGCCGACGACTACCTGGTCAAGCCGTTCGCACTCGACGAGCTCCTCGCCCGCCTGCGCGCACTGCTGCGCCGGCTCGGGCAGGGCGCTGCCGATCAGCCGGTACTGACCTACGCCGACCTGTCGCTGAACCCGTCCACCCGTGAGGTCCGGCGGGGTGACCGCGAGATCAGCCTGACCCGGACCGAGTTCGCGCTGCTCGAACTGCTGGCGCGGCACCCGCGGATCGTGCTGTCGCGCGCCCGGATCCTCGACGAGGTGTGGGGCTTCGACTTCGCCACCAGTGCGAACTCCCTCGAGGTGTACGTCGGATACCTGCGCCGCAAGACCGAGGCCGAGGGCGAGCCGCGCCTCATCCACACGGTGCGGGGCGTCGGCTACGTCCTCCGGGACACGCCACCGTGACCGTCCCACCACGCATGTTCCCCAGCTCACGCACCGACCGCCTGTTCGCCTTCCTCGGCTTGGGCTCCAACCTCTCGCTGCACAAGCGCCTCGGCATGCTCGCGGCACTGGCGGCCGGTGTCAGCGTGCTGATCGTGTCGGTCGCGTCGTACTGGACCGTCCGGGTGTCGCTGTACCGGCAGGTCGACAGCACGCTGACCGAACGGGCACAGGCGGCCGCCGCCGAGCCCAACGGACTGGCCAACCCGCGACTGCTGCGGACCCTCCCCTCCACGCTCCTCGGTGCGGCCGACGTGCGGTTGGCGGTGATCACACCCGACAGCGTGGTCTTCGACCCGCACGACGCGGTCGGGACGCCGGCGCTCGGCGCGCCCGAGATGGCGGTGGCGGTCGGCACGTCCCCGAACTCCGCCCGCACCGTTGGCGACAGCGACCCGTCGCGCAGCTCGCAGTTCCGCGTCG
This sequence comes from uncultured Actinomycetota bacterium, assembly GCA_963724495.1. Taxonomy (GTDB): domain Bacteria; phylum Actinomycetota; class Actinomycetes; order Propionibacteriales; family DAIQRJ01; genus CAVRUZ01. The sequence goes on from CAVRUZ010000002.1 coordinate 1,099,882, forward strand.
TGGCCGTGCCGGTACCGGACCGGCCCGGGGTGGCGTTCGTGATGGCCCAGCCGCTCACCGGCACCACCGAGCTGATGAACAGGCTCGGGCTGCTCTTGGGTGCGCTCTCGATTGCCGGCATCGGCCTGGCCACCTGGGCCGGCTTCGCGGTGGCCCGCTCCGGCCTGCGACCGATCCACGACCTCACGGTGGGCGCCGAACTCGTCGCACGGACGGGACAGCTGCAGGCGGTGCCGGTCAGGGGCGACGACGAGCTGGCCCGCCTCGCCCGCAGCTTCAACACGATGCTCGCCGCCCTCGGCGAGGTCCGCGAGCGCGAACGCAGGCTGATCGCCGACGCGGGACACGAGCTGCGCACGCCGCTGACCAGCATGCGCACCAACATCGAGCTGCTGCAGCAGGCCGGTCGGCAGTCAGGTGACGCAAAGATCGACATCTCCGAAGAGGATCGCCAGGCGATGCTCGAGGACGTGCACGCCCAGCTGGAGGAACTGACCGGCCTGGTCGGCGACCTGGTGGAGCTGGCCCGCGACATCCCGTCGAGCAGCACCGAGGAACTGGACTTCGCCGACATCGTCGACCGGGCGCTGGAGCGGGTCCAGCGCCGGGCGCCGGGCATCCGGTTCGCCGTCGACCTCACGTCCTGGCCGCTCGTCGGTGAGCGGCAGTCGCTGGAGCGGGCGGTGCTGAACCTGCTGGACAACGCGGCCAAGTGGAGCCCGCCCGGCGGCACCGTCACCGTGTCGCTGCACGACGGCATGCTGTCGGTCGGCGATCAGGGATCCGGCATCGCCGAGAAGGACCTGCCGCACGTGTTCGACCGCTTCTACCGCTCCCCGGAAGCGCGCTCCAAGCCGGGATCCGGGCTGGGCCTCGCGATCGTCGCGCAGGCCGCGGCGCGGCACGGCGGGTCGGTCGGCGCGTCGCGCTCGCCAAGTGGCGGTGCTGAGCTCACGCTCCGGCTACCGCCGAGTCCTGGTGTACCGGCTCGGTGACGGTCGGCCCTTCCTGCTGATGCGCACCGACCCACGGTGCCCGCCGATCTTCACAGCAGATTCCTAGGTGCTTCTTCCGTCCGGCCAAGGTGACCTTCAGGGCTCTCTCAGGACCGGCTCGCAGTGTGGGGCCCATGAGTGAACAGCGCCCCAACCCCGATCAGCCGACGACTCCCAACCCCGTTGTGGGTCATGCCGGCTCGTACGACCAGCCCCACCCCTTCTCCAGCGCCGCCGACGCCCGGAGTGGCGACGATCCCGGCTCAGCTGACCGTGGTTGGGCCGAACCCGATGCTCCGGACCGCCAGCCGGCCTACGCCGGTGCGTCGGTCGGCGGGGCCGCCGCCGGTGGCTCCGGCTCCGGCGCGGGCGCGCCTCCCACCGGCAGCTACGTCCCGCCCATCTGGGCCAGCAGCGCCCCGATGCCGAGCCAGATCGTCACGCCGGCTGCCACGACCGGCCGCCAGTCGCCCGGCCACCGGACCCGCACTCTGATCGCGACCGCGCTGCTGGCCGGTTTGATCGGCGGCGGCGTCGGCACTGGGGCCGCGATGGCCACCCGGCCCGACCCGACAGCTTCGGTGACGTCGACCGCCGGCACCCTGCCTGCAGCCGCACCGGTCGGCACAGCCGACGTCCAGAGCGTCGCGGCGAAGGTGCTGCCGAGCGTCGTCTCGATCGAGGTCTCGGGCTCCCAGGAGTCCGGCAGCGGCTCGGGCATCATCCTCGACGACGACGGCCACATCCTCACCAACAACCACGTCGTCGCCCCCGCCGCGAGCGGCGGCACCCTCGAGGTCACGCTCAACGACGGCCGGTCGGCCGCGGCGACGATCGTCGGCCGCGACCCGGTGAGCGACCTGGCCGTGATCAAGATCAGCCTGAACAACCTCGACCCGATCAGCTGGGGCAACTCCGCGTCGCTGAAGGTCGGCCAGGAGGTCGTGGCCATCGGCTCGCCGCTCGGCCTGTCCGGCACGGTCACCTCGGGCATCGTCTCGGCACTGAACCGCCCGGTGGTCACCGAGATCGCCGACGAACCGCAACAGCAGGACCCCCAGAACGACCCGTTCGCCCAGCAACAGCAGCAGAGCAGCCAGACCACGGCGGTCGACGCGATCCAGACCGACGCGGCGATCAACCCCGGGAACTCCGGTGGCGCGCTGGTGGACATGTCCGGGCGGCTCGTGGGCATCAACTCCGCCATCGCCACGCTCGGCGGTTCTCAGTCGTCGCAGTCCGGCTCGATCGGGCTCGGCTTCTCGATCCCCGCCAAGGTCGCGGCGCCGATCGTCGACCAGCTGATCAAGACGGGCAAGGCCACCCACGCCAAGCTGGGTGCCTCGGTCGGCGACTCGACCTCACCCGATGGCGCCAAGGTGTCGGCAGTCGACAGCGGGTCGGCCGCAGCCACGGCCGGTCTCAGCGAGGGCGACGTGGTGACCGCAGTCGACGGCCGGGTGATCCCGGACGCCGACAGCCTCGTGGCCGCGGTGCGGTCCTACCGTCCCGGCGACAAGGTGACGCTGACCGTGGTGAGTGGCGGCAAGACCGACACCGTGACGCTCACCCTCGGGTCCGACTGACCCGTTCGGAACGCCGCAACTCAGGCGATTCAGATAGTTGCGTCGAAGCCCAATCTCCCAGGGCCGCTTTGGCGAATCCTCAGCGGAATCTCAGGCGGCCCGGGGAATCTCATCCGAAGCGAAGCGGTTGAAGTGACTGTCGGGTAACCCCGGAAACGTTTGCGCGGGAACGCTCGTTGAACACCAACTGTCGGGCCCTTGGCCCGGCGGCGAAGGAGGACACCATGGCACGCACTCCCACCAGGGACGGGACGGAAGAACGCGATCCGTTCGGTCAGTACCTCGAGGAGATCGCCCGGACGCCGCTGCTGGACGCTGCCACGGAGGTCGAGCTCGCCACCACGATCGAGGTCGGCCTCTACGCCGACAAGCTGCTCGACGAGCGTGCCGCCGCGAAGCCGCGGAAGTTGAAGAAGGGTGACCCGAGTGACGAGGAGCTGCGCGCCCTCGCCGATGCCGGCCACGACGCCTTCCAGCACTTCCTCGCCGCGAACCTGCGCCTGGTCGTCTCCGTTGCCCGCAAGTACACGCGGTCGCAGATGCCGATGCTCGACCTGGTCCAGGAAGGCAACACCGGCCTGATCCGGGCCGTGGAGAAGTTCGACTACGCCAAGGGCTACAAGTTCTCCACCTACGCCACCTGGTGGATCCGGCAGGCCATCACGCGGGGCATCGCCCAGCAGGGTCGCGTCGTCCGTCTCCCCGTCCACGTGGTCGAGGAACTGAACAGCCTCTCCAGCACCCGCCGCGATCTCGAGCGGATGCTCGGCCGCGACCCGGCACCGGCGGAGATCGCCGACGCCATGGGTGTCGAGGAGTCCCACGTTGTCGACCTGCTCGGGTGGGGCCGCGACCACGTCTCGCTGGACATGTCGGTCGACGACGACGGCGACACCACCCTCGGTGACCTGGTGGCCAAGAGCGAGGACCCGATCCTGCCCGAGGAAGCCGTGGTCGACCTCGACATGCGTCGCCGGCTCTCCGCGCTCCTCGGCACCCTCGACGACCGGTCAGCCACGATCGTGCAGCTGCGGTACGGGCTCGACGACGGCCGCCCGTGGGGGCTCGCCGAGATCGGCACCCGGCTGAAGCTGAGCCGCGAGCGGGTGCGCCAGCTCGAGCGGGCCGCGGTGCGCAAGCTGCGCGAGGCTGCGGGCGACGATCTGCTCGACTTCCCCAGCCAGGCCGCCTAGTCCGCACAGCCTCGGTTCAGGTCACCACACGTTCAGGCCCTCGCCGGGCATCCGGCGGGGGCCTGATCGCTGCCTTCCGCGCAGCCGCCAGGGTCGCCCGGTTGCGGCGACTCCGGACGGGCCGGGCAGGATGACCGCCATGCAGCTCGACCACGTCTCCTACGCCGTCTCGCCGGCCGCGTTCGCCTCCACCTGGCAGCGCTTCGGCAACGCCCTCGGTGCCTCGTTCGCCGACGGCGGCGTGCATCCCGGCTTCGGGACCCGGAACGTGGTGCTGCCGCTGTCGGATCACACCTACGTCGAGATCGTCACGACCCTCGATCACCCCGCGGCCGACCGCATGCCGTTCGGCAAGGCGGTGAAGGCGCGAGCCGACGACGGTGGCGGCTGGCTCGGCTGGGTGGTGCAGGTCGACGACCTCTTCCCGTTCGAGGAGCGGCTCGGCCGCCCAGCCGTGGCCGGTCACCGCATCACGCCGGGCGGGATCGACCTGCGCTGGCGACAGCTTGGCGTCCTCGACACGATGCGCGATCCGCAGCTGCCGTTCTTCATCACCTGGGGCGAGGGCGTGGTCCATCCCTCGACCGGCAGCTCCCCCATCGGCATCGACGCCCTGGAGATCTGCGGCCATCGCGGCACCCTCGACGAGTGGCTGGGCACCCAGGTCACCGATCCCCTCGGCCGGGTGGCGATCACCTTCGTCGAGGCCGACGAGCCCGGCCTCACCGCCGTGCACTTCTCCACCCCGCACGGCCCGATACGGCTGGACTGAGGCGCGGCCGCCGGGGGCTCAGGCCCGCCGCTGCAGCGTGAGGTCGGGCACCTCGTAGCCGGCCTCACGGCACCAGTCGTCGATCTGTGCCAGTTCCTCGTCGGGGAAACCGAGATCGTCAACGCAGGCAGCGTTGTCCTCGAGCTGGGCCACCGAGCTCGCGCCGATCAGCACCGACGTGACCCGCTCGTCCCGCAGCACCCACGCGAGTGCCAGCTGGGCGAGCGATTGACCCCTGTCGGAGGCAAGACCGTTGAGCTTGCGGACCAGCCCGAGGAGCTTGTCGTCGAGGGAGTCGGGATCGAGCGACTTGCCGGCCGCCGCCCGCGAGTCCTCCGGGATGCCGTCGAGGTAGCGGCCGGTCAGCACACCCTGAGCGAGCGGGGAGAAGGCGATGCAGCCGATGCCCTGCTGACCCAGTACGTCGAGCAGGCCGTCCTCCACCCAGCGGTTGATGATCGAGTAGCTGGGCTGGTGGATGAGGCACGGCGTGCCCATTTCGGCGAGGATCGCGGCCGCCTGGGTGGTGTCCTGCGGCGAGTAGCTGGAGATGCCCGCGTACAGGGCGCGTCCGGAGCGGACGGCGGCGTCCAGCGCCCCCATGGTCTCCTCCAGCGGTGTCTCCGGGTCGAACCGGTGGCTGTAGAAGATGTCGACGTAGTCCAGTCCCGTGCGCTGCAGGGACTGGTCGAGGCTTGCGAGCAGGTACTTACGGGAGCCGCCCTCGCCGTAGGGTCCGGGCCACATGTAGTAGCCCGCCTTGGACGAGATGATCAGCTCGTCGCGGTGAGGGGCGAGATCCTCGCGGAAGACCTTGCCGAAGTTCAGTTCGGCCGACCCGGCGGGCGGACCGTAGTTGTTGGCGATGTCGATGTGGGTGATGCCCAGGTCGAAGGCCCGCCGCAGGATCGCGCGCTGGTTGTCGAGCGGCTTGTCGTCACCGAAGTTGTGCCAGAGCCCCAGGCTGACTGCGGGCAATTGCAGGCCGGACCGGCCGCTCCGGTGGTAGGGCATTCCTTCGTAGCGGTCACGGTCGGGCAGGTAGGTGGACATCACCGAATCCTGCCAGTGCGCCAGCCGAGCGTCAGCGGCGGCGGCCGATCGCGGGCCAGCGGTTGGCGTCATCCGGACGGCGACCCCGGCCCTTGCGGTTGAGGTCGTCCGGGCGGACCCGCTTCGAGAGGTCCGCGCGCTGGACGAGGGTCTGCAGGGGGACGTCGAGCGACGGATGGGAGGCCACCATCTCCTCGCCGGAGAACACCACGTAGACCGGCTCACCCGCGTGGAAGACCTGCAGCACGCTGCCGTCGAGGAGGGTGGCGGCGTGCTCGAGTGACCGCTTCCGGGTGCCCTTCTTCGAGAGGAACTTCGTCGCGGCTGCCTTCGCCGGTTCCTTGCCGTGGCGCGCCACTCCGTAGAGCACGGGTGCGTACTTCACCCCGAGCTTGACGGCGCTCCCGGCCAGCCGTCCCGCGTTGCCCTTCGCCATGTCCCGTCTCACCATCCTGTGCTCGTGCAGCCGACGGGTCAGCGTATCGGGCGACGCGCCGCCCCCGCGCCCGTCCGGCAGACTGCCCGCATGCCCCGTGAGAGCCGACGGCAGCACCGCCGGTCCGGGCGCGACGAGTTCCCCCGTGCCGTTGACCTCGCGGGTCCCCGTCCGATCAGCACCGGAACAGCAGAACTCGTCCGTGACCGCGTCGACCCAAGCGGCTGGACCGTGCTCGTGAACGGCGTCCCCTCGTCCTACGTGCACGCCGATCCCCACGTGTTGGGGTTCGAGTACCTGCAGTGGTTCGGAGTCGTGCTCGACGCGCTGGCACCCGCGGGCACACCCCTTCGCGTCAGCCATGTCGGCGCCGGCGGCTGCACGATGGCCCGGTATGTCGCGGCCACCCGTCCTGGCTCGGTGCAGGTCGCCTACGAGGTCGACGCCGAACTCGTCACGCTGGTCCGGCAGGCCTTCGACCTGAAACGCGTGCCAGGTTTACGGATCCGCGCTCAGGACGGCCGGACCGGTCTCTCCGAGGCGTCCACCGCAGTTGCCGACGTGGTGATCCGCGATGCGTTCGCGGGAGCGGTGGTGCCCGCGCCGTTGACGACCGGCGAGTGGCTGACCGTCGTCCGCCGCGTTCTCCGGCCGGGCGGCTGCTATCTCGCCAACATCGCCGATCGTGCCGACCTGTCCCTCGCCCGCCGGGAGGCCGCGACCGCCCTTCGGCAGTTCCCGCACGTGGCCCTGATCGCCGAGCCAGGTCAGCTGCGTGGCCGCCGATACGGCAACGTCGTCCTCCTCGCGTCGGACGCGCCGTTGCCCGACCAGGCGTTGGTCCGTGCGCTGGCGTCAGCCGCCACTCCCGCCAGGCTCGTGGCTACCGAGCGGGTCGCCGAGCTCGCGTCGGGCGCCCGGGCTTTCGACGACCAAGTCTGACTTCGTCAGCCGCCCGCGGGATCGACGTCGTCGAGCATGCGGATCAGGCCCTCCTGGGCCACCGAGGCGGCCAGCCTGCCGTCGGCGGTGAACATCCTGCCGGTCGCGAAGCCCAGGCCGGCCGAGGCCGACGGCGACACCTGGTCGTAGAGGATCCAGCCGTCGGCCCGAGCCGGCCGGTGCAGCCAGAGCGCGTGGTCGACCGAGGCGAAGAGCAGCCCGGGTGCGCCGACGAACGTTCCGTGCGGGATCACCGTGGCGCCGAGCAGGGTCAGGTCGGACGCGTAGGTGAGGATCGCCGCGTGCAGGCGCGGGTCGTCGGGAAGCTCGCCTGCCGTCTTCAGCCACACGCGAGCCCGAGCCGGGCTGCTCCCCGGGCCGGTCGTCACCGGCAGACCGCCACCGGGTCGCGAGTCACCTGCGTACCGCACGTCCAGGGCGGCCCACTCCGCAAGGAAGCCCGCTGGATCGCGGCCGGAGACCTGAGCCAGCACGTCCGCCATCGTCGGGCACGCCGTCGGCGGTGGCACGTCGGGCATGACGTCGGCGTGGTCGAAGCCCTGCTCAGGAACGTGGTACGAGGCTGTCAGCGCGAGGATCGGCCGCCCGTCCTGGTCGGCAAGAACGCGGCGGGTGGCGAAGGCGCGCCCCTCCCGGACGCGCTCGACCTGGTACCGGATGGGCTTGCCCACCTCGCCAGGACGCAGGAACGACGCCTGCAGGCTGTGCGCCACGAACGTCGCGTCGACCGTCCGGTCGGCCGCGGTGATGGCCTGCGCCGCGACCTGCCCGCCGAAGACCCGCTGCAGCGCACTCTCCGCCTGCGCTCCGACGAAGGTGTCCGGTCCGGTCTCGGAGAGCCGCAGGAGGTCGATCAGGTCGTCAACGGTGGCCGGCACGGTCGTCCTCCCGGGTTCCCCAAGCTGCCCCGGTGTCTTCGTCGCTGCGGCGGAAGAGGTCATGGATCACCTCGGTGCCGTCGTGCAAGCCGTCGTGCAACTTGTCCGATCGCTCCACGAGCCGGACGCCGCCGATCTCGCGTGCCGCGCGCCGGCTGAGATCGATGGGCACGAACATGTCGTCGACATACGCCGTGGCAAACACCGGGACGGTGTTCGCGGCCAGCCGGTCAAGGTCGAACAGCGGTGGCCAGTCGTTCTTGGCTGCCAGCAGCTCGGCTGCGGCTGCGAACGGTGTGAGACCTGGATCAGCGTCGGGCTCGGCGGGATCGAACTGCCACCGCTGGGTGATCTCACCCAGCAGCAGCGGCGCCTGGTCGGCGGCGATGGCGCCGGAAGCCGCCTCGTGATCGGCCAGGACCCGCTCGGCCGCCCATGCCATCGGACCGGGCCCGGGGTAGATCGACTCGTGCAGCACTGCGTAGAGCGGGTGGAAGCGGAGGCTCACCAGAGACTCGATGTCACCGATGGTGGACGAGCTGAGGCCGATCGCGCCGGATGGTTCTGGCGCGAACGCGTCGGCCAGGAGGTAATGCAACTTGCCCCAACCCACCCGGGTACCGAGGCAACCTCCGATCTGGCGGAGGAGGCGCACAGTCAGCAGCTGCCCATGCCCGAGGGCAGGCGGGTCGAGCCGGACCCTGGCGAAGAGATCGACCAGCGTCTGCACGTCGGCGGGATGGGAGTTTGCATAAGCGGAGTTCAACGTCCTGGTCGCTGCCAGCGTCAGACCGTAGACCTCCTCGACCGCTGCCGTGGGCGAGGGCAGGCCACCGGCTATGAAGCACTCCGTCAGCGCTGCGGGCGCCTCGGACAGATAGGTGAGGGTGACGAATCCGCCGTAGCTGTGGCCGAGTGTGGTCCAGTGCGGGACGTCGAGGGCGGCCCGGAGACACTCGGCGTCGCGGACGATGGCGTCCGCACGGAACCGCGAGAGGTAGTCGGCGGTGACAGTCGGGTCCACCAGGAGCGGCCCCATCGAGGCCGCGGTCAGAGGTGTCGACCGACCGGTCCCCCGCTGGTCGAGCATCAGCAACCGGTACCGGTCGAGAGCCACGGTGACCCACGCGGGCAGCGGCGGGCGGAGCGCCTGAACTCCAGGCCCACCTTGCAGGTAGAGCAAGACCGGGAGATCAGCGGCGCCTGCCCGTCGGAACTCGCGGGCGAAGACGCTCAGCCGTCGTGGGTCGTCCGGAAGGGTGTGGTCGAGGGGAACCTCGAGCGTGTGCTCGACGACCTCGATGCCGTCCGACTGCAGCGCCAACGACGACTGCAGGTCGGGGTAGGTCACCCAGCCATCTTGCCCGCCGCGGGATCACCGTCACCCGCCGGGACCGTCACGCGCGGGTCATGCGTTCCCTGCCGGGCCTCCCTCGAACTCCTCCCGGGCTGCAGAGGCGATCCTGCGGATCAGCACCACGTCCACAGCTGCGCCGAGGACGCCGCCGGCGACCGGCAGTCCTCGGCCAAGGCGAGAGAACGTCGACTTGCCGATGCCGGTGAGGATGCGGGCGGTCAGGGCCTTGTTGATCGCCATCACGATCGCGGGTGACAGGCCCTGAGCCATCTGGTTGACGATCCCGCCGGACGCACCGCCGAACCCGGCCCTGGTCAGGATGTCCCCGGCGTCCTCGCCGGCCAGACACAGCAGGACGGCACTGCGCACCCTCTCGTCGTCGAGGTCGTGCCCGTTCACCTTGGCGATCGCCGCCGTCATCCGGGTGGCGACCAGGTAGAAGCCCGCGATGTTCGCCGGGATGGACACGACCATGGTGATGTAACCGCCGACACCGGTGATGAAGCCCTCGGCAGCCGCCATTCGTGTGTGGCTGTTGACGATATGGCTGATCGCGTTCTCGCGGTCGCCGTGCTTGTCCAGCGCCTGCGCAGCGATCGACTCAGCGGAGCTGAACGACCCCTTGCCACCGACACCGGTCCGGAGGAGGAGGTCGGCGAGCCGGGCAGCGGCTCCGCTCAGGGCAGCGGGATCGACGTTTGCCATGGCCGGAGTATGTCATCGAGGTCATCCGCCGTTCTGCGAAGCAGCGGCGGCCGCCATGGTCGTCAGGCGGTCATCTCGCTCAGGTGGGTCCGCCGTCAGCCCCGCCGGGCCGGTCCGGCTGATCCTGGCCGGGCTCGTCGTCGGGACCTGACTGCCGGCGCAGGTACTCCTCCACCTGAGCCCCGATCTCGTCCGCCGAGATCAGGTCGACGGAGTCCTCGACGTCTTCCTCCTGCTCGGCGTCGGCAAGTTGCCGCTGCCGCTCTGCCTCGTCGAAGCCCTGTTCCAGGGCGTCCACCACCCGCCCGATGTCCTCCGACCCGGCCACCTCGGCTGCGATCGCCTCGCGATCGGCCATCACCGGCTCGGCCAGTGCGGCCACCGGCAGCGAGAGGCCCGACATCGCCCCGAGCCGCTCCATCGCGTAGAGCGCACCTTCGCTGTAGCGCGAGCCCGCCAGGTAGTGCGGCACGTGGACGGCGACACCGGCGGCGGGTATGCCGCTCTCGCCGAGGCGGAACTCCAGCAGGGCACCAACGGAGCCGGGCACCTCCACCGAGTCGAGGTCGCCCCGGCCGGTGCCGGTGAGCAGTTCGGGATCGGTCGCGTGCTCGGTGTGGCCGATCGGGCGGGTGTGCGGGACGGCCGTCGGGATCCCGTTGGCCGTGAGCACGAGCCGCACCGAGAAGTGGTCGATGAGCTCGATGACAGCGGCGACGAACGCCTCCCAGTAGCGATCCGGCTCGGGACCGGTGAGCAGGAGGTAGCCGGTGCCGGCGGCGTCGGTCATGCGCCGCAGCGTCAAGGCGGGCTCCTCGAACGTCCGCCAGCCGTCGCGCTCGTAGAGCATCCTCGGGCGCCGCGCCCGCATGTCGACCAAGCGGTCGACGTCGAACTCCGCCACCACCTCGCGCTTGTTGCGCTCCTCCAACGTGTCGACCATGACCTCGCCGACGTTGCCGGCGTCCATGAAGCCGCTGAAGTGCACGATCAGCACCGGCGTAGAGGTGGGCCGCGTCGTCTCCCGCAGGGTGTAGAGGTCGCTCGGCTCAACCATCGAGATGCTCCTGACGCTCCAGTGCACGCTCCAGCCGGTCGAGCTTGCCCTGGAGTTCGCCGCCGTGGCCAGCGCGGATGTCGGCCTTGAGCACCAGGGAGACCCGTGGGTAGCGCCTGGTGAGGACGTCGACGGCAGCCCGAACCGCCGTCATGACCTCGTCCCACTCCCCTTCGATGTTGGTGAACATCGCATTGGTCTGCACCGGAAGACCGGAAGCCCGGAGTTCGGTGACAGCCAAGCCGACGGCATCGGCCACCCCCGCTCCGTCGGCCCCGGTGTCGGGTGCTGAACCGTCGATCGGTGGTCCGGCCGGGGCGAGAGACACGGCGACGATCATGGTCCTAGCTTGTCAGACGGCACCGGATGCGGGCGGCGGCGACGGGCGTACGGGACCGGTGGAAAGTGGGCGGGAGGGCAGGGCCGGGCGCTAGGGTCCCCGCAGCAGCTCAGCCGGATGCGAGCCTCGTCGCAGCGACTGGCCGACCTGAACCCGTGGCCGCTGCACCTTTCGCGCGAAGGACGCCCGCCGTTGCCTGAAGGACACACGCTGCACCGACTGGCCCACGCCATCCAGTCGGACTTCGCCGGCTACCGCCCCGAGGTCACGAGCCCACAAGGTCGGTTCGCCGATGGCGCCGCCCTGCTGTCCGGCCAGCTCGTCCTGCGGGCCGAAGCACACGGCAAGCACCTGTTCACCTGGTTCGACCACGACCTGGTGTGGCACGTGCACCTCGGCCTGATCGGCAAGTTCGACCTGTTGACCGCCGGCTCGCCCGGGCGCGGCGGGGTTCCTCGGGCCCGGATCGCTGCGGCCGCGACGGTCGGCGAGCTCCGCGGGCCGCAGACCTGCCGGGTCATCACTCCTGCCGAGGTCGCCGATGTGATGGCCGGCCTTGGCCCAGACCCGCTGCGCGACGACGCCGATCCGGCCCGGGCGTGGGAGCGCATCCACAAGAGCAGCCGCCCGCTGGCCGCACTGCTGATGGACCAGTCCGTGCTCAGCGGGATCGGCAACGTCTACCGGGCGGAGGTGCTCTTCCGTAACCGGCTCGATCCGTTCCGGCCGGGCAAGGGGGTGAAGCGGCGTAGCTGGAACGCGATCTGGAGCGACCTCGCCGAGCTCATGCCGATCGGAGTCGAGACCGGGCGGATCGACACCGTCCGCGACGAACACTCCCCGGACGAGATGGGCCGGCCGCCTCGCGTCGACGAGCACGGCGGGGAGGTCTACGTCTACCGGCGCGCGGGCGACCAGTGCCACGTGTGCGGTTCGCGGATCCGGACCCGGCTGCTGGAGGGCCGCAACCTGTTCTGGTGCGGGAAGTGCCAGCGGCGTAGCTGACCGCCGGGGCCGGCCGGGACTCGATGCCGGCACGGGACATGCAGACGCGGCTCGAGCCTGACCGCCATGTCCGCCTTTGCCCGGTTCTGCCCGACGTCGGTGCATGTTTCGGGACAGAAGTGGGCTGACCGTCGGGTCGTCACGCCCGCGGCTCAGTCGCGCGGCGCGGCCTCTGCGTCGGCGACACCGAGAGTCAGCAGGATGTTCGCGTACGTGCGGATGTCGCCGGTCTGCACCACCAGGGCCAGGTCGTCGCTCTTCGCGGCGTCATAGAAGGCGAACCGCTCCAGGCCGGCCCGCTCACGTCCCGGCAGGATCTCGGCGAAGGCGGCGAAGATCTCCGGCTCGCCCAGCTCGGCCGGAGGCTGCATCACCGCGTAGCCCTCGATCGGTGCGGCATCGACGATCGCCCGGAGCACCTCCGTGACCGTGACAGTGCCCGGCGCGAGGTTGAGCGGCACTTGAACCGCATTCGGCCCGGACGCCGTCGCCACCGGGTAGTGACCGTCGGCGAGCAGGACCGTCGAGCCATGCCCGGCGCCGGCCAGCGCCGCCAGGATCTCGGGATGCGTGAGTCGGTACTGCAGCATGTGGCCGGCCTCCGGTCAGAGTCGTTCGGGCGGGCCCAGCATGGCAGCCCCAACAGTGCCCGCTGTGGGCGGCTCTGGCAGCACGCGCGACGGCGGTAGGTAACGATTCGGCATCACTTTGCCAATTAGCAATAATTCTCACTGGGGAGCTTTACAGAATCGGCGTGTTCTGTGACTGTGAGTGATGTAACAAATCGTGACCAATCGCCCACGGATGGTCACCGCTCCCCTGCCAGGGAGTCTCCGCCTGCCGAACCTCCGGAGTCCTGCATGTATTCGTTCCCCATCACCCCGCTCGGCGCCGACTCCCGGTCCCGGGGCGCCGTCAGCCGGCCACGTGCTCGCACGCATCCTCTTCGCCGTGTTCGCGACGATCGCACTCCTCGCGACCACGCTTTCGGTCACGCCCCCGGCCAGCGCCGCCGTCGTCGTCCCGAGGGGGCCGAGCGGCCTGCCTGCGGAGATCGAGAAGCCCACGACGTATGTGAAGAGCTACGCCTGCGACATGCGCATCCAGCCGGGCACCCAGGCTCTCGCCTCATTTCTGAAGTCGACCTATCCCAACATCAACTACGGGCTGAACCGCAGCTGCAGCAGCCAGGGTGAGCACTCCGACGGGCGCGCGATCGACTGGATGGCGACCACCGCCAATGCCACCACCAAGGCGCAAGGCCAAGGCCTTCATCACCTGGTTGCTGAAGACCGACCCGGCTGGCAACACGTTCGCCAACGCCCGGCGCCTCGGCGTGATGTACGTGATCCACGACGGCCGGATCTGGGGCTCGTACACCTCCGGCACCGGCTGGAAGGAGTACATGAACGTGCTCCACCGAGGGCTCGTTCAACCTGTGCCACCGCGACCACGTGCACATCTCCTTGTCGTGGGAGGGCGCCCGCAAGCAGACCTCCTTCTGGACCAAGAAGGTCGCCGCAACGAACTACGGCCCCTGCCGGGTCGACGGCCTTCGCTGGGCCTACCAGTACTCCGCTGCTCGGGCGACTCCCTGCCTGCCGGTGAGCGGCATCGAGGCTCAGTCGCGCGCCACCATCAAGCAGCAGAACCTGGTGACGTACTCGGGTCAGCGACTCGCCCTCGGTGACGTCGGGCCGGGAGTCGCGGCCATCCAGGCTGTTCTCGGAGTCTCCCCCACCGGAACATTCGGTCCGCTGACGAAGGCGGCTGTGCTCGCGTTCAAGAAGCGGGCCTTCGGAGTGGCCTACAACGCCCTCGTCGGTCAGGGCACCTGGCGGGCTCTCCTGTCCACCTACGTGCCGAAGGCGATCATCACAGCCCCTCAGCGCTGGTAAGCACGGACACGTGTCCAGGCACTGACGCGATCGATCGGGCTACACCGATCGCGTCAGTGCCTGGACTGCTGTCCGCCCCGCTGCCAGCGCGGTACGGATCCGCTTCTCCGACACCGGCTGCGGTGTCCGGAGCGTCTGCGCGAACAGGCTGATCCGCAGTTCCTGCAGCATCCACCGGATGTCTGCGACGTCACCTGGCACTGGCCGGCCCGCCGGTACCGACGCAAGCAACGCGCCGAAGTCTCGTTGCAACGGCTGCAGGGTCTCCAGCTTCACCAGGTCGCGGCCACCCGACCCGGGCAATCTGTCGAGCCGAATCTCCAACCCTCGCAGGTAGCGACGCACATCGCGGAGCCGGCGGGCGCCGGTCCGCCCCACGAAGCCCGCACCCACCAGCTCGGCCAGCTGTTCCTGCATGTCGGTGATGGATGGGGCCAGCACCGGCGACGCGGCCCGACCGGACCGGTCGAGCTGGGCCCGCAGCGACTTCCGCAAGGCCGTTGATGTCAGCCACATCCCGCAAGACCTGTGTCAGCGTGCTGACAAGATCGCTCCGGATCGCTGTGCACAGGGACTCGAAGGCCTCAGCCGTGCGCGCCGGAGCGCCATGGCGGTGCATGAGATCGTCGACTGCCGCCAGCATCGCGTCGTCGAAGAGCGCCGTCGCCGAGGAATAGCCACTGGTTCCCAACGCCAACTTCGTAGCGTTGTCGAGTGATCCCAGCACGGCGCGCACCGGGCTAGATGTGCGGAGCAGCACCAGCCGGCGCTGGCCGGCCCAGCCGGCATCGCGCTGCGCTTCCCGTGACTCCAGGATCCGCACGGCCACGCTGTCCTGCTCGTCGACCAGTGCCGGATACCCAACGACGGGAGGACGTCCACGCCGGCCCGGGATTTCCACTTCGTCCGGGAGTTCGCCGAACGACCATGAGGTGAGTCCGGTCCGCTCGATGTCCGTCGCCGCGCTGGCCAGGGACGACCGCATGTGCTGCCGGAGGTCGCGCTGCAGCGCGCCGATGTCCTTGCCGGTGGCCAGGGTGTGTCCATCCCCACTCACTCGGTAGGTCACCCGCAGGTGTTCCGGCAACGAGGCGACGTCGAAATCGTCAATGCTCACAGGGGTTCCGGACCGTCGCGTCAGAGCCTGGGCCAGCCGTTCGACCACGCTGTCACTCTCGGGATCGAACCCGCCCGCGAGCAGCGCCGCCGCCGTGTCCGGTGCCGGCACGAACAGCCGTCGCAGATTCTTCGGCAGGGAACGGATCAGTGCGGTGACCAGGTCCGCCCGAAGGCCGGGAACCTGCCAACTCAGAGTCTGCGGAGCCAGCTGGTTCAGCATGCTGACATCAATGTCCGCAGTCACACCGTCACGTGCAGAGCCGGGATCGAATGCGTAGCTGAGGCTGTACGTCAGGCCGCCGCTCTCGACCTGCGACGGGAACTCGTCGTCGGCCACGCGATCCGCATCGCTGCGCATCAGTTGCTCTGGCGAGAGATCCAGCAGGTGCGGGGTCTCCTTCCCGGCACGGCGCCACCATGCGTCGAAGTGGGCAGCCGAAGTCACCTCGGCCGGTATGCGTTGGTCGTAGTGCTCGAACACCACTTCGTCGTCGACCAGGAGATCGCGTCGCCTTGCCTTCTCCTCGAGTCGCTCGACCTCGGCCACCGCCTCGGCGTTCCGGCGGACGAACGCGTGCGGGGTGACCCAATCGCCCTCGACGAGAGCACGGCGTATGAACAACTCCCGCGCCGCTTCGGGATCGATTCGTCCGTACGACACCTTTCGGTCGGTCACCACCGGCAGGCCGTACAACGTCGCCCGTTCGACGGCGACCACCTGTCCCTGCCGGGCCTCCCAGTGCGGTTCGGAGTAGCTCCGCTTCAGCAAGTGGCCGGCAGCCTCCTCGATCCAGGTCGGGTCGATGCCGGCCACGGTGCGGGCCCACAGGCGGGTGGTCTCGACCAGTTCGGCCGCCATCACCCAGTCGGGCTGGCGCCGAAACAGCGACGACCCTGGCGAGATCGAGAACGAGGCGCCGCGCGCACCGTCGTACTGCCGGCGCCGCTCGTCGCGCAGGCCGACGTGGCTCAGCAGGCCAGGCAGCAAAGCCCGGTGGAGCAGCTCCGGATCGACATCGGCGCGCACCCGCCCGGACGGAACGGTCAGCCCGATCTGGCGGCAGGCCGAACGCAGCTGTGACTCGAGGTCCTGCCACTCGCGGATCCGCAGGAAGTGCAGGAACTCCCGGGTGCACATCCGCCGGAACGCACTGCTGGACAGTGCCTTCTGCTGTTCGCGGATGTAATCCCAGAGCTGCAGCCAGCCGACGAAGTCGCTCTCCGACGCCGATCCGACGCGGAAGCGGGCGTGCGCCGTGTCTGCCGCCTGCTGCCGCTCGGACGGCCGCTCGCGCGGGTCGGCGATCGTGAGGCCGGCAACGATCACGAGGGCCTCCCGCAGCACACCCAGCCCTTCGGCGGCAACGACCATCCGGGCCAGCCGAGGGTCCAGCGGCAGGTCGGCGAGCTGCCTGCCGATCGGAGTGAGGGTGTTTCCATGGCGCGACGGCTTGCCCAGTGCGCCGAGTTCTTCCAGCAGGCGTTCGCCATCGGTGACGGAACGGCTGTCCGGTGGATCCAGGAAGGGGAAGTCGCCAAGTCGCCCGAGCCGCAGCGCGGCCATCTGCAGGATCACCGAAGCCAGCGACGTTCGCAGGATCTCCGGGTCGGTGAAGCGGGGCCGCCCGTCGTAGTCCGCTTCGGAGTAGAGCCGGATGCAGATGCCGTCGGACTGCCGTCCGCAGCGCCCGGCCCTTTGGTCTGCGGAGGCTCGAGACACCGGTTCGATCGGCAGTCGCTGGACTTTCAGCCGGCGCGAGTAGCGCGAGATGCGGGCGGTGCCGGGATCGACGACGTACTTGATGCCGGGCACGGTCACCGACGTCTCCGCAACGTTGGTGGACAGCACGATCCTTCGCAACGTGTGTTGGGAGAACACCCGATGCTGTTCGGCCGCGGACAACCGGGAGTAGAGCGGAAGGATCTCCGTGCCCGGCAACGCGAGGTCCTTCACAGCCGCTGCGGTGTCTCGGATCTCGCGCTCGCCCGAACAGAAAACCAGGATGTCGCCTCGCGGTTCGCTCATCAGCTCGCCGACGGCGTCACAGATCGCAGTCACCTGGTCGACGGAGTCCGATGCCGCACTGGCAGACGACGACGGAGACCGCGAGGTTTCCTCCGCATCCTCGGTGTCCAGATCCGGGACGCGGGGCCGATAGCGGATCTCGACCGGGTACATGCGCCCGGAGACCTCGACCACCGGCGCGCCGCCGAAGTGGTCGGCGAAGGCCTGCGGGTCGATCGTGGCCGACGTGATGAGCAGCTTCAGATCGGGCCGCCGCGGGAGCAGGCGATGCAGGTATCCGAGGAGGAAGTCGATGTTGAGGCTGCGCTCGTGTGCCTCGTCGACGATCACCGTGTCGTAGCGGAGCAGGTCCGGGTCGCGGCCGGCTTCGGCGAGCAGGACGCCGTCGGTCATCACCTTGACCAGCGTGTCGTCGCGGGTCCGATCCGTGAAGCGCACCTGGTACCCGACGGTGGTGCCGAGCTCGCAACCGAGCTCGTCGGCGATCCGGTCGGCGACGGTACGGGCGGCGATCCGGCGTGGCTGGGTGTGGCCGACCATCCCGCGCACGCCCCGGCCGAGGTCGAGGCACAGCTTCGGCAGCTGGGTCGTCTTGCCCGAGCCGGTGGCACCGGCCACCACCACCACCTGGTGGTTCGTGATGGCCGCACCAAGGCGCTCGAGTTCGGCGCTGACCGGTAGCTCGCCTGGATAGGAGATCTGCTCGGGCCGCGCCGCCGCACGGCGCTCGAGCCGTGCCATGGCCGCGTCCAG
Source organism: uncultured Actinomycetota bacterium (assembly GCA_963724495.1). Classification (GTDB taxonomy): domain Bacteria; phylum Actinomycetota; class Actinomycetes; order Propionibacteriales; family DAIQRJ01; genus CAVRUZ01. The sequence goes on from CAVRUZ010000002.1 coordinate 1,118,018, forward strand.
CTCGGCGTCCAGCCCGCCTTCATCAGCCGGCGACCGCCTACGTCGGGAGCCTCGGCCCTTCGGTCGAGCGATCCGGCGGGACAGCCGGTGCTCGTCGGCGATGGTGATCAGGCCCTGCGCACTCAGAGACTCAAGCCGTGACCTCGGGTCGTCGGCTCGCGGGGAACGCGGAGGCGGGGACGCGGGCATGGCCGCACCAGCATAGGAGCGGGCCGACGGCGCCGCCCGCTCATTGATGACGGAGCACCGCCGGCCACGCTGCTTCTCCACCAAACGGCCGATCCCGTCCCTACCGGCGGCAGCGATGGACGGCGATGCCATCCGCACAACCGTCCGCGACGATGATGAGAGGCGATGCCTGCCGCCTCCGACGTCACCCTGCGCTCGATCGCGCCGTCGGCCTACGGACCGGCGGTCCTCTACGGCATCGGGGCCGGCGCGTCGACACCTGTCATCGCGCTGGCCGCGATCCAGCTCGGCGCCACTGTCCCCACCGCTGCCTTCGTCGTCTCACTCATCGGTATCGGCCAGTTGCTGGGGGACCTGCCTGCGGGCGCACTGGCCACGAGGCTCGGCGACCGCTGGGCCATGGTCGTGTCGTCGTTCGCCATCTGCGTCGGCATGACGATCTGCATCCTCGCCCAGCACGAGGGGATGCTCGGGGTCGGGGTCGCCATCTCCGGATTCTCCGGTGCCGTGTTCGGCCTCGCCCGGCAGAGCTACCTCACCGAAGTCGTGCCGCTCCGACTGCGAGCGCGGGCGTTGTCGACGTTGGGCGGGTCACAGCGGATCGGTGGCTTCATCGGCCCGTTCCTTGGCGCCTGGGTGACCAAGGTGGCTGGCATCGACGCGGGCTTCGCCGTCTACGCCGTCTGCGCGCTGCTCGCCGGCGTCATGGTGCTGGTGATGCGGGATCTCCGGCTCCCGGAGGGTGCGGCGAGGCCGAGGGGGCTGCCCGAGCAGGTGGAACGGCCCAGCCTGCTCAGCATGGCGGAAAGCCATCGGCACGTGCTGAGCACGCTGGGCGTCTGCGCGATGCTGCTGATGGTGTTGCGCATGGCCCGCCAGAGCGTGCTCCCTCTCTGGTGCGACCAGATCGGCCTCAGCGTCTCGATGACCAGCATCGTGGTGGGCATCTCCGGCGCAGTCGACATGCTGATGTTCTACCCGTCCGGATTCGCCATGGACCGGTTCGGACGGGCCTTCGTCGGCGTCCCGTCGATGCTGGTGCTCGCTCTCGGCCATGCCCTGATCGTCTTCGCCGACACTCTGGGCGGCGTTGTGATCGTGGCGATCGTCATGGGGATCGGGAACGGGATGGGCGCGGGCCTGGTGATGACGCTGGGGGCGGACACCTCACCTCCGGAGGGACGGCAGACGTACCTGTCGCTGTGGCGGCTGATCACCGACCTGGGCGCTGCGGGCGGCCCGGTAGCCGTCGGCGTGGTCACCGCCGCCGCGGGCCTCGGCGCCGCATCGGTCGCGGTCTCCGGCGTCGGAGTGGTGGCGGCAGTGATGCTGAAGAAGTGGGCGCCTCGAACCCTTGGCCGCACGTAGCCCAGGGCGGCCGATCCCGTCGCGCCGGATCAGCTCGCTGCGCGCGCCTGGTAGCGGGCCCGGGCCTTGGCAGCTTCTTCCTCACGGTTGCGCGGCTCGGCGTTGGTCACCCAGTGGTCGAGCAGGTGCTGCGAGATGTGGGCGATCTCCTCGACGGCGTTGTCGAACGCCTCGACGTTGGCCTTCGACGGGTCTCGCGACCCCGAGATCTTGCGCACGTACTGCAGTGCGGCGGCCCGGACCTCGTCGGTGGTGACGTGCGGCTCGAGGTTGCTCAGAGTCTTGATGTTGCGGCACATGTCCGAAATCCTCCCGGTCCAAAGGGCCAGTCGTGATGTGTCTGTCGGTGATGTCGTGGCCAGCAGTTCCACTATCGACGAGTCATTATCGACGGGCCCACCCCCATCCGGCTAACTCTCGTCGGAGAGAAGTGCCCGGAGTACCGCGATGTCGCCGATGTCCTTTTCCCGCCACGGCCGGCCGTTGCGCAACGTCGGGAACTGCTCCTTCATCGCCAACATCCCGGCGACGCTCATCGCCGGGACGGGGACGCCTTCGAGCACGCCAGGTACGTCACCGAAGGAAGCCAGGCGGGAACTCCCAGTCGGAGAATCGACCCTGCGGCTGCGAGAACATCCCGTCCGCCCGGCGGTCGAAGTAGGCCGTGCTGAAGTCCACGCCGTCGCAGACGAACTCGCACGCCTCTTCTGGCGGCTGCGTCGACAGCGCCGTCGAACCGGCAGCAACGAGCGCGGCCTTCGACCGGTGGCTGTGGCACCGCTCCACCCAGAACTCGACATCGCCATGACTGCGGGTGATCCGCCCGATCCTGGCGTCGAGTCCCCAACCCCCGAACAGCCAGGCCGGGACGTCGGCAGCCGACAGGACGTCCAGGACACGGTGGATCACGCGCACCTGAGCCTTCGCTGTTTCGTCCACCGTCCTGGGGATCTCCGCTACATCCGGTCCGGTGTCTCGATGCCGAGCAGATCCAGGCCGAGCCGCAGGACCCGTGCGGTGAGGGCGGCCAGGTGCAGCCGGCCGGCGCGGACGCCTGGCTCCACGTCGTCCTTCAGGATCGGGCACTGCTCGTAGAACGCGGTGAAGTCGCTCGCGAGGCCGAACAGGTAGCCGGCGATCTTGTGCAGTTCGAGATCCTGGCCTGCCCGCCTGACCACACCGTCGAACTCGAGCAGGCGCACGGCCAGCGTGTGCTCGGCCGGATGCGTCACACCGATCGGTGCAGAGGTTGCCTCTTCAGTGATCGCGGCACCGGCACGGCGGAACAGCGACTGGATCCGCGCGTGCGCGTACTGCAGGTAGGGCGCGGTGTTGCCGTCCATCGAGAGCATCTGGTCGAAGTCGAGGACGTAGTCGCGCATCCGGTCGTTGCCAGGTCGGCGTACTTCACCGCCCCCATCGCCACGGCGTGCGCGATCTCGGCCTGCTGCTCGGCAGGAAGTTCTCCCCCACGCTCGGCCACCATGAGCCTGCGCGCGTTGCTCGGCCTCGTCCAGCAGATCGACGAGCCGGACGGTCTCCCCCGACCTGCTCTTCAGCCGCTTGCGATCGGCGCCGAGGACCACCCCGAACTGCACGTGCTCGGCCGCCTCGCGCTGCGGCAGCCAGCCGGCCGCGGCCGCGGTGTCGAACACCATCGACAGGTGCAGGTTCTGCCCGCTCGCGATCACGTAGAGCGCGCGGTCGGCGGCGAGGTCCTTGAACCGGTAGCGGACGGCGGCGAGGTCGGTGGTCGCATAGCCGTACCCGCCGTCGGTCTTGCGCACGATGAGCGGCAGCGGGGTGCCGTCACGCCCGGTGTAGCCCGGCGGGAAGGTGCACTCGGCACCGTCGGAGGTGACCATCAGGTCGTGCGCGCGCAGGTCGTCCACGACCGCCGCGAGCATCGGGTTGTAGGCCGACTCGCCCATCAGGTCGTCGTCGGTGAGCAGGATGCCCAGTCGGCGGTAGATGTCGTTGAAGTGGACCTTGGACTCGTCGTAGAGCAACTGCCACAGGCCGACCGACCGGTCGTCGCCGGACTGCAGAGCAACGACGCGACGCCTGGCCCGGTCGGCGAACTCCTGGTCGCCGGTGAACATTTCGTTCGCCTCGCGGTACAGCGCGTTGAGATCGCCGACGTGGTACTCGCCGACCGACGGATCGATGCCCTGGTGGGTGAGGTACTCGAGCAGCATGCCGAACTGGGTGCCCCAGTCGCCGACGTGGTTCTGGCGGACGACGTCGTGGCCGAGGAAGTCGAGGACCCGGGTGATCGCGTCGCCGATGATGGTCGACCTGCAGGTGGCCGACGTGCATCTCCTTGGCGACGTTCGGTCCGGAGTAGTCGACCACCACCCGCTGCGCGCGGTCTGCGGCCGCGACACCCCGACCCGGCCGTCCTCGATCTCGGGCAGCAGTTGTGACAGCGCCACATCGTCGACGGTCAGGTTGATAAAACCGGGCCCGGCGATCTCCGCGTTGCTGACAAGGCCATCGAGGTCGGCCGCGGCCAGCACGTCGGCAGCCACCTCGCGCGGTGCCCGGCCGAGAACCCTCGCCAGACCCAGCGCCGCGTCGGCCTGGTAGTCCGCGTGATCGCTGCGCCGGAGGGCCGGATCGACATCGCGTCCGGCTACCGCAGCGAAGGCGGGCCGCAGGCGGGCGGCCAGCAGGGACGGAAGGTCGGTCATGACCGGCGATCCTTCCACGGTGGGCGCCCTGGCCAGGACCGGTTATCGAGGTCCGGACGCCCTGGCCGGGCACTACGGTCGTGAGCGTCGCCGGCAGCAGGCCGGCCCTGACCCACAAGGACAATGCGCATGACGGCGACCCTCGGAATACCGGAGGAGTACCAGCGCGACGGCTACATGATCTTCCGGGAAGTGTTGGACGGCGGGCTGGTCCAGGAGGCCAGCGCCCACATCGACTGGCTGCTGGAACGGAATCCCGACCTGTCGGCGGAGTCCCTGGGACACACGCTGATGACCACGGATGCCTTCTGGGTCAGGCTGATCTCCGATCCACGGCTGCTCGACATCGCCGCCCGGTTCATCGGCGACGACATCGCCCTGTTCGCGTCCCACTACATCTGCAAGCCGCCGTTCTCGGGTCGGCCGGTGCTTTGGCACCAGGACGGCGCGTTCTGGCCGCTCGACCCGATGGAGGTAGTGACGCTCTGGCTCGCGGTCGACCACTCCACGCCGGAGAACGGGTGCGTGCGGCTGATCCCGGGCACCCACACCGGCGAGGTCTACGGCCTGCGGGCCAACACCTCCGTCGACAACGTCCTGTCGGCGGAATCCGACACCGAGGTGGACGAGAGCCTCGCGGTCGACATGGTGCTGGCGCCCGGCGACGTCGAGGTGCATCACCCGGGCATGGTGCACGGCTCGAACGCCAACACCTCGCCCAATCGACGGGCGGGCCTCACCATCCGCTACATCCCCACCAGCACGAGGATCACCGCACCCGAGCAGCCGTACCCGTCGGCGTTCCTGCTGCGTGGCAAGGGCGGTGTCAACGTCTACCAGCCCATCCCGGCCTACAAGCCCGGCGATGACCTGCCGTTCGCCGGCTCCGAGTCGTGGGTGTCGTCGGGTCGTCTGCCTGGCACGGACCCCGCGGCCAACGTCGCCGCCGAGGCGGTTCCCGCCGGTTCAGCGGGCAGTGCCATGGGGTCGGCCATGGGATCGGCCATGGGGGACGCGACCCCGCCGGCCTCGATGTGACCACGTACTCGGGCAGCGTCGAACAGGGCGGTGAGCCGGCTGTCCGCGATCTCGGCGCGGTGACGATCGCCAAGCGTTCGGTCGGGGAGATGGACAACAACGCCTACCTGCTCACCGACACGTCCACCGGTCGCCAACTGCTCATCGACGCGGCCCAGGACGGGCCGGTCCTGAAGTCCTGGGTGGATGCGTCGGCGCTCGACGTCATCGTCACCACCCACCGCCACCACGACCACATCGGTGCACTCAAACAGGTGGCCAGGGCGACGTCGGCCCGCCTCGCGAGCGGCCGGGCCGACGCCGACGCCATCGAGGAGGCCACCGGCGTCACGATCGACGACCGGCTTGCCGACGGAGACCGGCTCAAGTTCGGCGATTCCGCGGTCACCGCCATCACCCTCGTCGGGCACACCCCGGGATCGGTGACGCTCGCCTTCACCGACGGCGACGGCCGGACCCACCTGTTCACCGGCGACTCCCTGTTTCCGGGTGGCGTCGGCCGAACGGCCGGACCGTCGGAGTTCGCCTCCTTGCTGGGCGATGTCACGGCCAAGCTGTTCGACGTGTTCCCCGACGACACCTGGGTCTATCCGGGGCACGGGGCGGACACCACCCTGGGTTCGGAGCGGCCGGCGCTGGCGGACTGGAAGGCCCGCGGCTGGTGACGGTACCGAGCCGGCGAGCACTCCTCGTGCGTGCCGGCACGGCGATGGTGGCGACCGCGCTAGCCGGATGCAATGTCCCGCGGCGCGACGAGGGGGCGACGCCCACGGCTCGGGCGACGCGCACAGGGCCGACGTCCGGAGCGCGCCCGGACTGGTCCACCCCGACCACGTGGCACGGGGAACCAGGTCGTGTCATCGAGACCGGCGAGCTCCGTCTCGTCGTGCTGGACCGTGGCGCCAAGATCGCCTCGCTCATCGACTCGAGGTCGCGAACGGAGTGGCTGGCACAGCCGGAGGGCACCGCGCTGGTCAAGAGCGGATACGGCGCCGATTTCATCGCCTCGGAGATGTGCGGCTGGGACGAGTGCGCGCCCTCGGTGGCGGCGACCACGATCCGGGGCGCGAAGATCCCCGACCACGGCGAGGTCTGGAGCGTCGACTGGGCCACGAGCACCGAGCCAGGTGCGCTGGTGCAGGAGGTCCGCGGGCACGCGCTGCCCTACACGTTCCGGCGCACGCTGACCGAGGTCGATGGGGCTCTCCGCTTCACCTATGCGGTGGTCAACGAGGGCGACGAGGCCCTGCCGTTCACCTGGACCGGGCATCCGCAGTTCCTGGCGACCGCGAGGACAAACGTGACGCTGAACGGCTACGTCGGGGAGGCAGTCGTTCCCGGCGACCCGAACGGCGAACCCTTGTTCCGTCAGGCTGGCAACGCTCGTGCGCTCGAGGGCACTCGCCGGGGCACGTCGCACAAGACCTGGCTGCGTCTTCGACCGGCTCGGGCTGAGGTCCTGCTGTGGCATGGCGACCGGCTGGGACGGTTGCGCTTCTCCTGGGATGCCCGGTCGATTCCGTACGTGGCGTTCTGGCAGGACAACGCCCAGTACTCGCGTGAGCCGGTGGTCGCGGTCGAGCTGTCCAACGGCTGGTACGACGATCTTGCCGCCGCCGACCGCCGCGACCGATGCCTGCTGGTCCCGGCCGGGCGACGGGCAACCTGGTCGTTCGACCTGAGGCTCGGCTAGCCGCGACCGGCCCGCCCGCTGCCCGAAACATGCAGTACCACCGCCCGAATGGGTGCGTACCCGGACATTGCGGGCGCATTCGCGGCCTGTTTGCATGTTTCGCGACGCGTACGTCGAGTTCGCTTGCGGCGCGGTCCAGTGCGCATCGCAGCCGAAAACTCGGTGTCCCGCTGGACGCCGTCACGCCAAACATGCAGCCGGCTCTGACATATCGGAAACAACGCCACATCGCGGTCGCGGCCACGGGTCGTGCGCATGTTTCCGACGGCAAACTGGGAGTGTTCGAGGCAAGGAACGGCTTCCGGCGTCCGTCGAGGTGCTCGCGTCCACCGAGGAGGCCCGAGGAACGTGGCTAGCGCGGACGTGCTCGAGTTTCCCGACGCCGCCGATTGGGAGTCCTGGCTCGCGGCTTGGCACGGGGAGCGGACCGAGGCCTGGCTGCGGATCGGCAAGCGGCACTCGGGAATGGCGTTGCTGTCGATCACGGACGCGCTCGACGTGGCCCTGTGCTACGGATGGATCGATGGTCAGCGCAAGTCCCTCGACGACGTCTCCTTCCTGCAGCGTTACTCTCCCCGCCGCCCGAAAAGCTCGTGGTCGAAGGTGAATGTCGAGAAGGTGGAGGCGCTGATTGCGGCCGACCGGATGCGACCTGCCGGGCTGGCCGAGGTGGCAGCCGCCAAGGCAGACGGGCGTTGGGACGCGGCGTACGAACCCCAGCGCACCGCCGAGGTCCCCGCCGATCTCGCGGCCGCGCTCGCTGGCAACGCCGGCGCGAACGCGGCGTTCGAGCGCCTCGGCCGATCCGCGCGCTACCTGGTGATCCTGTCGCTTCTGAAGGCTCGCACCCCCGAGACGCGCGCGCGAACCCTGGAGAGTGCGGTGGCCCGGCTCGCCGACCAGGAGCCGGTCGACGACACCCGGGACTCCACCCCCGGTCCCTGAACATGCAGCCCACCCGGGCAGATCGGACCAGACCGCCACATCGCGGTCGCCGTCTCGGGTCGTTTGCATGTTTCCGGTTCCTGTTTGCTGGCGGCAGGCGACCGTCCACAGCCCCGCGCCGCGGTGCCCCGTGTGCACAGGGTCAGCAATCTGCGGCCGCGGTGGACCGGCGGGCGGCGAGGCTGCCGGGATGCGAACGGGTGTCGTGCACCTGGACACGCTCCGCGCGGCCGGGATGTCGCGCCGGGAGCTGAACCGGCTGGTCCGTAACGGCAACCTCGTGCGGGTCCGGACCGGGTGGTACGCGGGTCCGGCGGCGGATGCGGAGGTGCTGCGAGCGGTCTCGCTCGGCGGGCGGGTCACGTGCGTCAACGCGTTGCGTCTGCACGGCGTGTGGGTGCTGCCGGACGCGCGGCTGCACGTGGCGTTCGCCCGCAGCCAGAGCCGGCTGCCGACGGCGCCGACCGACGTCCGGCGGCACTTCGGTCCTGACCAACGCCAGTCGACCGCCGACCCGGTGGTCCCGGTCGCCGAGGCCTTGCGGCACTACGAGCGCTGCACCGACGAGGAGGGCCTGGTGATGGCGCTGGACTCGGCCCTGCAACAGCGGCTGCTGCTGTTCTCCGACCTACGAGACGTCTTCGGCGAACGCCGCGAGCACATCGGCGACCTGGTGGATCCGCGGGCGGAGTCGGGAACCGAGACCCGGCTGCGCCTCTGGCTACAGCGTCGCGGGCATGACGTGCAGGTGCAGCACCACGTGAGCGGCGTCGGCCGAACCGACCTCCTCGTCAACGGCTGGCTCGTCGTCGAACTCGACTCCCGCGCATGGCACACCGGCGCCGAGGCATACGAACGCGACCGGGCCCGCGACCTGGCGGCCCTCGGTCTGGCGTACCCGACGCTGCGGCTCAGCTACCGGCAGGTCTTCGACGACTGGCCGGAGACGCAGCGCCAGCTCGCCGACGTGCTGCTCGGCGGGCGCCGCTCCAGGCTGATCCGGCTGCCGGGAACGTGACCGCGCCAAACATGCAACCGCGCCGACCCGCCACCGCACATAGGCCGACATGTCCGCATCTGCCTGGTCTCCGTGCATGTCTGGCGCGCACGGCGGCGGGCCAGGCTGATCCGGCTTCCGGGAACGTGAAGCCGCGGCAAACATGCAGCCGCGCCGCCCGGCCGCCGCACATAGGCCGACATGTCCGGATCCGCCTGTCCCCGTGCATGTCTGGCGACGCCGCGCCTAGGCGTGCCCGGCGATCAGGTCGTTGGCGGTGCACAGCACCGGCCAGCGCGTGAGTGCCGAGAGGTCGGCGTCATCGCCGACTCCACTGACCCGAACCGTCGCCGACTCCCCCGGCAGCAGCGTCAGCAGCGCACGGTCGGCAACTGCTGCGCCGTCGACTCGGTCCACCTGCAGGGTCAGGTCGCGCGCGAGCGAACGCGCCGTCACGACCACCTCGACTTCGCCGCCGGCAGCCCGGGTGGCGGTGGCCTCGACGTCTGTCCGCGGGTAGGCGAGTTCGGTGTCGACGCCGAAGAACCAGTGCGCCGTCAGGTCGCCATCAGGTGTCGCGATCGTCGCCACCAGCAGCTCGGCACTTCCATCGGCGGGCTCCGCCAGCAACGCCGGCAGCTCCGTCTCGACCGCTCCCCGTCCCACCAGGCTCACCGGCAGGTCGACCTGCGCCAGCACCGTGCCGTCGAACCGCAGGCGTCGGACCTGCACGTCGGCGCTCACGGTGCCCGGGTCCTCGCTCACCAGCACGACCGAGAGGCCCTCGTCGCGGGGCTGAATGGTCAACAGCTGCGGCGCATACGCCGCCTGCATCGCGTAGTAGAGCGGCTTGGGCCGCCCGGCTCCGTCGATCGCGGCCCAGGAGCAGACCGGCCAGCAGTCGTTGATCTGCCAGACCACCGACCCCATGCACCGGCCGCGGTGCGAGCGCTGGTGGGTGATGCCCACCGTGATCGCCCTTGCCTGGTTCAGCTGCGTCGCCCACAGCCACTCGTCACCGCCACCGAACCGCGGGAAGTGCCCCGACAGACCGGTCGCGAGCTTCGCGTCGCCGTTGGCCGCCTTCTGGTGCGTGTGCATCATCGGGCCGAGTGAGGCGAGGTAAGGATCGTCGACCGCTTCGCGCAAGGTCGTGTAGGTGGCTGGAGCCTGCCAGCCGTACTCGGCCGCGAACCGCGGGATGTAGTCGCGGTACACCGAGTAGTCGGCGGAGTTCCAGACGTCCCAGATGTGCATGCAGCCGTGGTCCGGGTCGTTGGGGTGCAGATCGTGGTTGCCCGACCACGGGCTGCCGGGCCAGTACGGGCGGGTTCCGTCGACTTCCGCCACGATTCCCGGCAGCAGGTCGAAGTAGAAACCGGCACCCCAGCTCTGGTCGCCGAGGGCCGCCTTCCAGCCCCAGTCCTCGTGACCCCAGATGTTCTCGTTGTTGCCGTTCCAGAGGACGAGCGACGGATGCGGAGTGAGCCGCTGCACATTGTCGCGCGCTTCGGCCTCCACCTCGACCGCGAGCGCCTCCTCGTTGTAGGCCGCACAGGCGAACAGGAAGTCCTGCCAGACAAGGATGCCGAGTTCGTCACACAGGTCGTAGAAGTCGTCCGTCTCGTACAGCCCGCCACCCCAGATCCGCAAGAGGTCGATGTTGGCGGTCACCGCCTGCTCGAGGCGGGCGCGGTAGCGCTCTGGCCCGACGCGGGACACGAAGCAGTCGTCAGGGATCCAGTTCGCTCCCCGCGCGAAGATCGGAATCCCGTTCACCAGAAGGGTGAATGCGCTCCCGTATTCGTCTGCTGACGTGTCGAGTTCCACTGATCGGAAGCCGACATTGCGTTCCCAGCGGTCCACCTCGGCGGTTCCGTCCGACAGCGAGATCGTCAACGGGTACAGAGCCTGTGCGCCGTGGCCGTGCGGCCACCACAGGTCCACGTCGGGAACCGCCAGGTCGAGCAGAGTCGAGTCGGTTCCCTCCGTAAGCACGGTGGACACCTGCGCGCCGGCCACCTCGGCCGTCACGATCAGCTCTCCCGTCACCGCAGGCGATCTGGTCACCTCGACCTGCACCTGCACGACTCCGCGCGCCTTCGCCGAGCCGGTCGGCGGCAACGGGACGCGAACGCGCGGTGTCACCACAGCCAGTCGCGCCGGCCACGTCTCGATCGCGATCGCCTTCCAGATACCGGAGGTCAGCAGGATCGGACCCCAGTCCCAGCCGAAGTTGCAGGCCATCTTGCGCAACGCGTTGAACGGGCCCGGACTGGCGAGGTTGGGTCCCGGTCGGCTGCCCGTCGCCACCTCGGCGGCATAGGCGGCGTGTTCGGGTGCTGAGAACGTGATGGCGAGGTCGTTGTCACCGGTGCGGAGCCGGCCGGTCAGATCGAAGCGGTACCGGCGGTGCATGTTGGCCGTCGAGGCCAGGACGTCGCCGTTGAGGGTGATGGTCGCGATGGTGTCCAGTCCGTCGCACACCAACTCCACGCAGTCCGTTCCCGGGTCACCGTCCCAGTGGACCGAGCGCCGATAGGACCAGTCGGTGCGCCCGATCCAGTGCAGGTCGAGCTCGTTGCGGTTGCGATAGGGGTCGTCGATCAGCCCGGCGGCCAGCAGATCGGTGTGCACGCACCCGGGCACCGAGGCGGGAATGCCACCCGACGCCGCGGCCTCGACCACCCGATGCGGTACACCGCCCAGGTCGCCCACCGGCAGCACCACCCAGCCCTCGTCCAGCTCCGTGCGTGCCACCATGGCTGCTCCCTGAAGGTCGGTATCCGTCGTCGCTGGCACACTGGCTGGATGTCCGACCAGCGGCAGCGCCGAGCCGATCGTGCCGCAGGCCCACGAGACGCGAGTCGCCTGGGGGCAAGGCTGCCGGTCGTGGCCAGCGAGCTCGCGCACCGACCGACGGGGATCGTGTCGATCTACTGCGCAGCCGAGAGCCATCCGGCGACGCCGTTCGTGAACACGCGGCCGACCGCGCAGCACTACGCCGCCAGCACGATGAAGGTCGCCGTCCTCCTGGCGGCCTACCGGGCATTCGACGACGGCAGCTGGTCGGCCGACGCACCGGTCCTCGTCCACGACACCTTTGCTTCCGCTGCCGGCGGCACGTTCTCGTCCACCAGGGACTACGACAGCGACACCGCGGTCTGGGACCGACTGGACAGCGAGGTTCCTGCCGCCTGGCTGCTGGGGCGGATGATCGTCCGATCGTCCAATCTGGCAACGAATCTCGTGATCGAGCGCCTGGGATTCGACGCGGTGAACCACAGTTGGCAGATCGCCGGCAGCACGGGTTGCGCAGTGCAGCGACTCATCCAGGACAACCGTGCAGGCTGGATCACCAACCAGGTCACAGCCCCTGGTCTCAGCATGCTGATGAAGGCGGTCACCTCGGGCTCCGCGGCGACGGCCTCGTCCACGGTCGAGATGATCGGCGTCCTCCTGGCCAACGAGATCACGGGCGACGTGGTGGCGGGACTGCCCACCGGCACCTGGGTCGCGCACAAGAACGGGTGGGTCGAGGGCATCCAGCACACGACGGCGCTCATCCGGCCGAGCGACGCCCCCGGCTACTTCCTCACTGTCTGCTCGAGCACCGGCCTCCCGAAAGAGGAAGGTCAGCAACTCGTCGCCCAGGTGGCCAAGGCGAGTTGGGACGACCGCCACCTCATCGCCGCGGCGGCCGCATGAGCTCCGAAGCCACGATCCAGGACGTCCGCACCTACCCGGTCCGGGTCGCCCTGCGCTTCCCGTTCGTCACCAGCCTTCGGACGGCCACCCACGCCGAGTCGTTGCTGGTCTCGGTCGAGGACAGCGAGGGGAATCGCGGCTGGGGCGAGTCACCCCAGGTGTATCGGGTGACCGGAGAGTCGGTCGCGAGCGCACAGGCCTGCGTGTCCGGTCCGCTGATCGACGCGATTCGGCACCTGCCCGCCGACGATCTGGCCGGCACCACGGCTGCGGTCGCCGCCGCGGTCCACGCCAACACCTCCGCCAAGGCCGCCGTGGACGTCGCGCTGCACGATCTCGTGGCCACCCGGCTGGGAGTTCCGTTGGCGCGCTTGCTGGGAGCGCCGGCCTCCCGGCTGTCGGTCCAGACCGACATGACCCTGTCGTCCGGGGAGCCTGATGACCTCGCGGCGACGGCGATCGACCGGGTGGCCGACGGTTTCCGGACGCTCAAGCTCAAGGTGGGCGCCGACGCCGCCGGTGACGTGGCCCGCGTTCGCGCGGTCGCGGACGTCGTGGGAACCGGCATCGTGATCCGGCTGGACGCCAACCAGGGTTGGACGCCCAAGCAGGCGGTCACCGTGATGACCGCCCTGGAAGGTGCCGACGTGCCGATCGAACTCGTCGAACAGCCTGTGCCTGCTCACGATCTGCCCGGACTGGCCTTCGTCACCGCTCGCATCGCCACACCGGTCCTGGCCGACGAGAGCGTCTATGGCCTGCTCGACCTGGTCCGTCTGCTCGACCTGCGCGCCGCCGACATGGTGAACATCAAGCTGGCCAAGAGCGGTGGCATCGGCCCGGCTGTGGCGATGATCCGGCTCGCGCACGCGGCCGGGATCGCGACGATGGTGGGCTCGATGATGGAGACGCACGTGGGGGTCGGGGCGGCGGCCAGCCTGGTGGCTGGTGCGTGTGCCCCCGCGACGCTGTCCTTCTGGGCTACGCCCGACCTCGATGCGGCGTGGTGGCTCACCCGGTCGCCGGTTGCCGGCGGCCCGACCTACGCAGGAGATCGCATCGTGCTCCCGAACGTTCCGGGGCAGGGGATCACCGGCCTGGCCACCGAGCAGCCTCCGACGAGCGGGGAATCGGGATGACGGTTCACCCGCCGGACGACCACCCGCGGCCCGGACTCGGCACCGCCGCGACCCCTCACGCGCCCGGAGCCAGGTGGAGCCCAGCGCGAAGTCACGGTGACCTGTACCAACCTGTGGTGCTCGCCCGACTCGGTGATCGACGGCCTCGACGACCCGATCGTCGCCGGCGACCCGGCCGGCTGGGCCGACGCGCTCACCACCGACCTGCGCCGTGAACTCGACGGCCGCGTCGACACCCAGCTGCTGCTGGGCGAGCCCGTCCATGTGCTGGAGGAGCAGGCCGGCTGGGCCCGGGTGGTCGCCCCCTGGCAGCCGTCGCGGAAGGACCGTGCCGGGTATCCCGGCTGGGTGCGCTCGGACCACCTCGCGGAGCCGGCAGCGGCCACCGACGGCCCGCTGATCGTCGTGACGTCGGTTCTCGCCGAGGTCGCCGTCGACGGTGCGCCTCGGATGATGGCCACGCTGGGCACGGTGCTGGCTCAGATCCGGCGGCGAGACGGAGAGGTCGTTGTCGCACTCCCCGGCGGCCGTGCGGGCACTCTCCACCCGAACGACGTACAGCTGTTGCCGGTGGATTCGAGCGGTGCCGCCGTCCTCGCGGTCGCGTCGACGATGGCGGGGCTCGGCTACCTCTGGGGCGGACTCAGCGCCTTCGGACTCGACTGCTCCGGTCTCGTGCACCTGAGCGCGCGTCGCTGCGGCCTGCTGCTCCCGCGAGACGCCGACGACCAGCAGGCCTCCGTCGCCCCGGCGGACGACCCGCGACCGGGAGACCTCGTCTTCTTCGGCAAGGCGGAGCGGGCGACCCACGTGGGCTTCGTGTCAGGTGCCGGTCGGATGCTGCATGCGCCCATGACCGGTGGCGTGGTCACCGAGGAGGAGATGTCGGTCGAGCGCCGGGCGGCGTTGCTGGGGACCGGCCGGCTCGCCTGACCTTCTCGGGTCGCCCGACGATCAGCCGTCGGACCGGTCCACGCTCTCCTTGGCCCGGGCCTCGGTCGCCTCCAGCGAGCGCGTGCGCAGGAGCGAGGCCACTGTGGTCACCGCCACGGTGGCACCGATGAAGGCGAGCGAGAAGCCGATGCTGATCTCCGGCGCCCACTCGATGTGCTCGCCGCCGTTGATGAAGGGGACCTCGTTGGTGTGCATGGCGTGGAAGACGAGCTTCACGCCGATGAAGCCGAGAATCGCAGCCAGGCCGTAGTGCAGGTAGACGAGCCGCGTGAGCAGGCCACCGATGAGGAAGTACAGCTGCCGCAGGCCCATCAGCGCGAAGACGTTGGCTGTGAACACCAGATAGGGCTCTTGGGTCAGGCCGAAGATGGCTGGGATCGAGTCGAGGGCGAACATCACGTCGGTGGCGCCCAGCGCGATGATCGTCAGCAGCATGGGGGTGAGGAGCCGCCGGCCGTCCACCCGGTGCGTCAGCTTGGTGCCGTGGAAGTCGTCGGTGAACGGCAGCCAACGACGCGCCGCCCGGACGATGACGTTCTCGCCGTCGTCGCTGGGGTCGTTGTTCCGTGCCTGGCTCCAGGCGGTGTAGAGCAGGAAGGCGCCGAACAGGTAGAACACCCAGCTGACGTGCTGGATCAGCGTTGCGCCCAAGGCGATGAACACGCCCCGGAAGATCAGGGCCAGGATGATCCCGACCATCAGCGCCGTCTGCTGCAGCTTTCTGGGCACCTTCATCGACTGCATGATGATGATGAACACGAACAGGTTGTCGATGCTGAGCGAATACTCGGTGATCCAGCCGCCGTAGAACTCTCCCGCGTAGCGGGGGCCGGAGAACAGCCAGACCCCAAGGCCGAACAGCACGGCTGCGCCGACGAAGATGCAGATGGCGACCACACACTCGCGCATCGACGGCTCGTGCGGGCGGCGGCCGATCACCACGATGTCGATGAGCAGGATCACGGCCATGACGGCGATCGTGACGACCCAGGCAGTGGTGGATACGTGCACGGAATCCTCCGGGATGGTGGCGCAGCGCGTGGAGGTCTCTTCCACCCCGGCCTAAGCCGCGGCCCCGGCGCCGGTTCGGCGGAACCGGCAGGACCGGGTGCACCTCACGTGATGACGACGCCGGAAATGGGGAATACTCCCCTCCCGGAACAGTCACCATTGTGGCCTACGGAGCCCTGATCGGACGATTCGGGCCACAGACGCCCCCGCTGGCATGATGGTCCGAGTGACTTCACCCGCGCTCGCGCGCCGGACCGACCTGCGCAACATCGCGATCATCGCGCACGTCGACCACGGCAAGACCACCCTCGTCGACCAACTCCTGCGTCAGGCCGGCTCTTTCCGGGTCGGCGCAGAGCTGGACGACCGGGTCATGGACTCGATGGATCTCGAGCGCGAGAAGGGCATCACGATCCTCGCGAAGAACACCGCGGTGGAGTGGGCCGGCCCCGACGGTCCGGTCACCCTGAACATCATCGACACACCGGGCCACGCCGACTTCGGCGGTGAGGTCGAGCGTGGACTGGAGATGGTCGACGGCGTCCTCCTGCTCGTCGACGCGAGTGAGGGCCCGCTCCCGCAGACCCGTTTCGTCCTGCGCAAGGCGCTGACGAAGAAGCTGCCGGTGGTGCTGGTGGTCAACAAGGTCGATCGGTCCGACGCCCGGATCGCCGACGTCGTCAACGCCTGCTACGAGCTGTTCCTCGACCTTGCCGACGACCACGACGAGACCGTGCTGGACTTCCCGGTGATCTACGCGTCGGCGAAAGCCGGCAGGGCTTCGCTCGAGCGCCCGGCGGACGGCGACATGCCAGGCACGAAGAACCTGGACGTACTGGTCGAGACCGTCCTCACCACCGTCCCGGCGCCCACCTACGACCCGAACGCCAGCCTGCAGGCGCACGTCACGAACCTCGACGCGTCCCCCTACCTCGGCCGGCTCGCGCTGTGCCGCGTGCACCACGGGACGCTGCGCAAGGGCTCGACGGTCGCGTGGTGCCGTCACGACGGGTCGATCGAACGAGTCAGGATCACCGAGATGTTCCTGACCAGGGCGTTGGACCGGGTCCCTGCCGAGGAAGCCGGGCCCGGTGACATCGTCGCGATCGCGGGGATCCCGGGAATCACCATCGGCGACACGCTCACCGATCCCGACAACCCCCGGCCGCTCCCCACGATCACCGTCGACGAGCCTTCGCTGTCGGTGACGATCGGCATCAACACGGCCCCGCTGGCCGGGCGGTCGGGCAAGAAGCTCACCGCACGGCTGGTGAAGAGCCGGCTCGATGCCGAACTCGTCGGAAACGTCTCGCTCCGCGTGCTCGACACCGAGCGGCCCGACACGTGGGAGGTCCAGGGCAGGGGCGAGCTGCAGCTGGCGATCCTCGTCGAGATCATGCGGCGCGAGGGATTCGAGCTCACGGTCGGCAAGCCGCAGGTGGTCACCCAGGACGTCAACGGGGTGCTGTCCGAGCCGGTCGAGCACGTGACGATCGACGTTCCGGAGGACTACGTCGGCGTCGTCACCCAGCTCCTCGGCCTGCGCAAGGGCCGGCTGGAGCAGATGGTGAACCACGGCACCGGGTGGGTTCGGCTCGACTACCGGGTCCCTGCGCGCGGCCTCATCGGCTTCCGGACCGAGTTCCTCACCGAGACCCGAGGGACCGGCCTCATCCACCACGTCTTCGACGGCTTCGAGCCGTGGGCCGGTGAGCTGCGCACCCGTCCGCGCGGCTCGCTGGTGGCCGACCGGCAGGGAAAGGTGACCGGGTTCGCCTGTTTCAACCTGCAGGAGCGCGGGACCCTGTTCGTGGGTCCCGGCGCCGAGGTCTACGAGGGCATGGTGGTCGGTGAGAACAGTCGCTCCGAGGACATGGACGTCAACGCCACCAAGGAGAAGAAGCTGACGAACGTGCGGTCGGCCGGCGCCGACGAACTCGAGCGGCTGGTCCCCCCGCGCGCGATGGCGCTGGAGCAGGCCCTGGAGTTCTGCCGCGTGGACGAGTGCCTCGAAGTGACGCCGCACCACGTGCGCATCCGCAAGACCGTGCTGTCGGGCAACGACCGCGCGAAGACAGCAAGCCGCGCCCGCACCGCCGCTGCCGCCGGCTAGCCGGTCCCGCCCTCCAGCAGACCCTCGCGAACCGCCTTGGCCAGTCCGGGTGCCAACGGCAGCTGCGGGATGAGCATGGCCTGGACGGCGTGGTACAGGTCGGGCTTGCCCGACCAGACACTCGCCACCGGCTGGTTCCACTGGTCGAGCTGGTGGTGCCAGGACCCGCGGTCGAGGTCGAGCAGGTGGCGCCTGGCGTAGTCCCACCACTGGGCCGCGCGCTCGGCGTAGCGCGACTCCCCGGTGCGCCGGTGCAAGGCCGCGGCGGCACCTATCGCCTCGCAGACGACCCAGTGCAGCCGGTCGTGCACCACCGGGTGGCCGTCGAAGTCGGTGGTGTAGACGAAGCCGTCGGCACCGTCGGCCGCCCAGCCATCGGTCACCGCGCGGTCGAACAGCGACCGGGCCGCTGCGACCAGCCCCGCGTCGTCCCCGCCGCCGGCCGCCTCGAGGTGCAGCAACAGCCGGGACCACTCCAGCGCGTGCCCGACCGTCGCGCCGAACGGCTTGAACTGGTCGTCGGGCCGGTCGGCGTTGTAGCGCAGGTCCGGCGTCCACGAAGTCGAGTAGTGCTCCGGGATGCGCCAGTCGTGCGTCTCGGCCTGGGTGATCATGCGGTCCGCCACCCGTCGAGCCTTCTCCAGGTGCGTGGCGTCGCCGGTCGCGTCGGCGGCGGCCAGCAGCGCCTCGACGCCGTGCATGTTCGCGTTCATGCCCCGGTAGCCGTCGGCCCGGGTGAACGCACGGTCCCAGGTGTCGACGAACATGCCGGCCGGTTCCTCCCAGAACCGGCCCAGCCAGATGTCGAGGGCGTCGTCGAGCAGCCGCCTGCCGTCGCGATGACCCGCGACCGTCGCCGTCGACGCGGCCAGGACGACGAATGCGTGCGCGTAGCAGTCCTTGGGAGTGGCGGCGTCGCCCTCGGATGCCTCGCCGCCGCCGACCTGCATGAACCAGCCACCACCGTCCGCATCACGCAGCCTGCCGTCGAGGCTGGCCAGCGCGACGTCGGCGAGGGCATCCGCACCGGCGAAGCCGGTCATGGAGCCCAGCAGGTAGACGTGGGCCATCCGGGCGGTCATGTAGGTGAAGACCGGCCGCGTGAACGTCGGCGTGCCGTCGTCACCGAGCCAGGCAGCGCCGCCGTCGGGATGCGGGAAGCGTCGTCCGAACGCGAGCAGCCGGGTGTACTCCGCGGTCAGTTCCGCCGCCGGGATCACCGGATCCGTGCCCATTGCCCACCTCCGAGGTCGGCCCATCGTGCCAGTGCTACCGGCGGCGAGCCGACGCGACCGCGCCAGCATCGGCCATCGGGCCGTGGGCCGCCCCTGCCTAGGCTGGCCGTCGAATGCAGCCTTGGCTGCCGCCGAGCCGTCCGAGTCGAGAGGTCAGCCGCCATGCCGATCCGCAGTGTCGCGACGGGCAGTCGCTCTCAGCTGCTGGCGACCAAGGCTCGCTCCGTAACCGGCCACCAGGCCGTCCTGCTGGAGATCGACCTCGACCGAGGTCTGCTCGAGGACCCGCCCGCCGGTCCGATGTCCGCGGTCCGGGCCTGGGGCAGTCCGAGACTGCAGGCGGTGGTCGACGGGCTGCGGGCCGCGCGCGGTGACCGCGACGTCCGCGGCCTGGTCGTGCGCGTGGGCGGGCACTCGCCGGGGTTCGCCGTCGTGCACGCACTACGAAGCGCCATCGTCGACTTCGCCGCTTCGGGCAAGCCGACCGTCTGCTTCGCCGAGTCCTTCGGGGAACTGAGCCAGTCGATGTCGGGCTACCTGCTCGCGACGGCGTGCGACACGATCTTCCTGCAGCCCTCGGGGTCCGTCGGAATCGGTGGCGTGAGCGCCTCGGCTGTGTACGTCCGCAGCGCCCTCGACCGGCTCGGCGTGCAGCCCGAGATGGACCGACGGCACGAGTACAAGTCCGCGGCCGACACCTTCGTCTCGCCGGACATGACCGAGCCCAACCGGGAGATGCTGACGCAGGTGGTGTCCTCCCTTGCGGAGCACTCGCTCGCGGTGGTCGCGGCCCGGCGCGAGCTCGATCCTGCGGCCGTCGCCACGGCCGTTGCCGAGTCACCCGTGCCCGCCATGCGTGCGCTGGAGCTGGGGCTCGTCGATCGTCTCGGCTATGCCGACGACGCCTACGCGGACGCACGTGAGCAGGCGGGCTGCAGCGCCACCCGCTACGTCGAACGGCATCACCGGCGGGGCTCGGCCCCCGGTCGGCTCACCAGCCGCACGATTGCCGTGGTCCCCGTGACCGGCGCGATCGTGGCCGGGTCGGGAGGGCCGGGACGCTCCAGGGGCAACGCCACCTCTGGCTCGGTCACGGCAGCCTTGCGCGCGGCTGCGGCGCAGGGCGCGGCGGCGGTTGTGCTGCGGGTGAACTCGCCCGGCGGGTCCTACGTGGCCTCGGACGCGATCCGGCACCAGGTGCGCCGGCTGCGCGCCGACGGGATCCCCGTGGTGGCGGCGATGGGCTCGGTCGCCGCTTCCGGCGGGTACTTCGTCTCGATGGGTGCCGACGAGATCGTCGCCGCTCCCGGCTCACTGACCGGTTCGATCGGAGTCCTGGGCGGCAAGGGCGTGATCAGGGACCTGCTCGCGAAGGGCGGAATCGTCGGGCGGACGCTCGGATCGCATCCGCACGCCGACATGATGTCGCCACTGCGCGCGTTCTCCGACGAGGAGTGGGCGAAGCTTCAGGCCTTCCTGGACTCGGTGTACGCGGACTTCACCACCAAGGCCGCGGAGGACCGGAGCATGGATATCGCACAGTTGGAGCCGCACGCGCGCGGCCGGGTCTGGACCGGCGTCGACGCGGTCAAGCTCGGGTTGGTCGACCGCCTCGGTGACCTGCACGACGCGGTCAGGCTCGCGGCGCGCATGGCCGGAGCTGACCCGGATCACGTGCGGGTGAAGGCATTTCCGCACCAGAGCTGGATCGCCAAGGTCCGGCCGCCGGAGAACAGCGACCGGGCCGCGGCTGGGGTGCAGATACCGACCACGCCGGAAGGTCTGCTCGGAGCGGTGACTAGCGCACTCGGTGTGACTCCCGCCGGGATCCTCCAGCTGCCCGGGCACTGGCACCTGAGCTAGCGCGGTCGGTGCAGTCTCCCTCCATCAGCTCCAGGGGAAGCTGCTGCGACCGATGTCGTAGAGACCGTTGAAGAAACGTGGTCCATCGGAGAGCAGGACGTGGCACTCCCCTGGCTCCGGTCGGTCGTCGCGGACCAGCTTCACGAGGACCTCGTTCCAGCCGTCGACGAGGTCGACCATGCCCCCGGAGCCAGGCGGACCCGACAGGTTCGGCCGCAGGTTGTTGTATCCGGATCGCGTGCGCACATCCGCACCGTTGACCCAGACCCTGCTCGGAAGGTTCGAGTCGACCACCAGGTGCACGCTCCGGGCCGCCGGTGCCTGAAGGAACAGCTGGACGTAGTAGGCACCGTCAGCCGTGAGCAGGTCACTCAGCTCGAGGTCGTGGCCGCGGCTGAAACGGCCCCGCCAGTCACCCGGCCGAGCGTCTGCGTGGTGCGGGTCTGCACCACGCTCCTCGGGCGGAAAGGCCTTGGCCAGCAGGGAATCGTCATCCTCGCCCGCCCTGGGGAATGGCCCGGCTACGCGGAGAGCGGTCGCCCCGACCATCACGACCGGGATGCTCGCGGGTGCCGGCCGACCGGTCAGGACCGGCTCGAGCCACAGCAGGTTCGACGGCCTCACCGAAGCCGGGGCGCCGGGGGTGAAGGTGAAGGCGGTGGTCACGCTCCCGTAGCCCGGAACGGTGAGGTCCTGCTGGCCGTCGACCTCCCACCCGCCCGGACCGTAAAGGTTCAACCGGGTCTCCACGTCGTCTGCCCGGTTGGAGACCAGGGTGGCGCGAAACTCGCGGGTCTCCCCCGGCACCACCACCGGTGTTCCGCGGTAGTCGACCAGCGTGTCGAAGTCCTTGCCCTCGAAGCGGACGGTGGACGGGTCGGCGTCGCGCAAGGACGCGGTGGCCGCGTCGCAGTACAGATCCTCCACCGACGTACGCAATACGCCGTCGCCGTCGAGAACGCCGTGCTCGGTGAGAACCCGGTAGGCGACCCGGCGGATCCGGGTCGCGAGCTCGTCGAGGTCGGCCGGGATGGGGTTCGGGCCGTCGGACAGATGCCGGACGCCGCCCCAGCTCTCGTTGGTGGCGACACCGTCGCCGAGCGGCTCGATCCATCGCGCCGGCAGGCCCGACTTCCCCGCCAGGATGCCGAGGTAACTTCCGATAGCGGCGCCGGATGAGTCGGTGTCGTAACCACAGTTGACGGTCATGCAGATGCCCTCGCCGAAGTCCCGCCCGTACAGCAGGCCGATCACCTGGAATCCCAGGTTGAGCGGCGAGTACTGCGCGTTGTAGTGCGGCGTCGCCTCGCGGACTCGCTCCCTCGCGGCCTTCCAGTCCAGACCGTCCTGGTGTGCTGACACCGCTGCCCGGATCGCAGCGGCAGTCTTGCTCCCCTCCGGCACGTACGACAGGCCGATGTCGATCAGCAGATTCGCGTCGGAGAGCAGGAACGCGGCTGATTCGACTGCCACGTTGAACAGTTCGCCGTACACCGACTCGCCGCCCGCGTGGTCGCAGATCCCGTCGAGGATCGCGTAGCGCGCCGCCACCCGGGGCGCACCGGGAGCGACACACGCCCAGATCTCCGAGCGGATCGGGCAGCCCATGCAGTCGACGAACCAGTTGTTGTGCAACCCAGAGATCGGCGGTTCGAGACCCAGCCGCAGATTGGTCTTGCTCAGGCCGTACTCGTCGAAGTTGTAGCCCACGTGGTCGAGCCAGTACCGCGCCATGTCGCGCGAGGTCAGGCCCGGACCGACCTCCTCGATCGCCTTGAGCCAGGCCAGCTGCATCTCGAGGTCGTCGTTGGGCAGGCCGCCCTCCTGCAGCTCGGGATACCACCAGACGTCGAACGGCTCGTCCTCGCCGAACGTCTTCTCCAGTGGGGTGCCGAGCGTGCCGCCGGCGTTCTTCCCCAGCCAGCAGCCGTAGACCTTGTCGTAGAAGGTGGTGCCGCCCAGTTCGAGCGACAGGGCATCGAGGGAGACGGGCTCGTGGGTTGGAGTTTCTGTGGGTGCGGTCACCCGCCCCAGTCAACGAGACGCCTCGGACCGCGGCAACCTGCACGCCGGACACGGCCAGGGTCGGCCCAGTGCTGCCTCAGACGATGGGCCGCTTCGACTTGGGCAGCCGGGACACGACGTCGTTGTAGCTCGCGTCGACGAGTTCCTCGAGGTCGTCCACCGGCACGGCGCCGTCGAGCCGGATCGTGTTCCACCCGTACCGCCCGATGTAGGCCATCACGCTGGCGTCGTGGGGATAGGTCGCGAGGAGCTCGTCGGCCTCTTCGCGTGTTCGGCCGCACTTGAGCCCGATGGTCTCCGACCCGAGGAAGGCGAAGATCTTGTCGCCGACCTTGGCCACCTGGTCGCCCTCCCACGGCTCGTCTGCCCACGCGCCGGGCTTGCCGAGCGCGTGCGCGGCCAGAGCCTCGCCGGTGGTCCTCGTCAACGCGTCGCCTCGACCATCTGCCGGAGTTCCTTCTTGAGGTCGACCATCTCGTCACGCAGCCGCCCGGCCAGCTCGAACTGCAGTTCCTTGGCCGCGGCGAGCATCTGCTCGTTCAGGTTCTGGATGAGTTCGCTCAGCTCCGAAGCCGGCAGCTTGGCCAGATCCCTGCTGTGCCGGCCGATCTCACCTTCCTTGCCCTTCGACCTGTTGATGAGCGCCGGCTTGCCCCGCGACTGGCTGCGCCCCGATCCGCCGAGCAGCTGCTCGGTGTCGGCGTCCTCGCGGGCCAGGATGTCGGTGATGTCGGCGATGCGCTTGCGCAGCGGCATCGGGTCGACACCCTTCTCGAGGTTGTAGGCCACCTGGATGGCACGGCGCCGGTTGGTCTCCTCGATCGCCGACGTCATGGACGGCGTCATCGAGTCGGCGTACATGTGCACCTGGCCGGAGACGTTCCGCGCGGCGCGGCCGATGGTCTGGATCAGCGACGTCCCACTGCGCAGGAACCCTTCCTTGTCGGCATCGAGGATCGCCACCAGCGAGACCTCTGGCAGGTCGAGGCCCTCTCTCAGCAGGTTGATCCCGACCAGCACGTCGAACTCGCCCATGCGCAGCTCGCGCAGCAACTCGACCCGGCGAAGCGTGTCGACCTCGCTGTGCAGGTAGCGCACGCGGATCCCCTGCTCCAGGAGGT
This sequence comes from uncultured Actinomycetota bacterium, assembly GCA_963724495.1. GTDB lineage: Bacteria > Actinomycetota > Actinomycetes > Propionibacteriales > DAIQRJ01 > CAVRUZ01. The sequence continues at coordinate 1,142,110 of CAVRUZ010000002.1, forward strand.
AATCGGTGAGGTCCTCCGACATCTTCTTGGTGAGCGTGGTGACCAGCACCCGCTCGCCTCTCTGCTCGCGCTCCTTGATCTGCGCGATGAGGTCGTCGATCTGGCCGCGAGTGGGCTTGACCACCACCTCGGGGTCGACCAGCCCGGTGGGCCGGATGATCTGCTGGACATAGCCGTTGGCCTTCTTGAGTTCGTACCCTCCCGGCGTCGCCGACATGTAGACGGTCTGGCCGATCCGCTCGAGGAACTCGTCGAAGGTGAGCGGCCGGTTGTCCATCGCGCTCGGGAGCCGGAAGCCGTGCTCCACCAGCGTGCGCTTGCGGGACGCGTCGCCCTCGTACATGCCGCCCACCTGGGGAACGGTGACGTGCGACTCGTCGATGACCATGAGGAAGTCCTCAGGGAAATAGTCGAGCAGGCAGTGCGGTGCGCTCCCCGGTTCGCGTCCGTCCATGTGCCGGCTGTAGTTCTCGATCCCGGAGCACGAGCCCACCTGCCGCATCATCTCGATGTCGTAGGTGGTGCGCATGCGCAGGCGCTGTGCCTCCAGCAGCTTGCCCTGCTTCTCCAGCTCTGCAAGGCGTTCCGCGAGCTCCTTCTCGATCGACTGGATCGACGACTCCATCGAGTCGGGGTTGGTGACGTAGTGCGTTGCCGCGCCGATGTAGAGCTCGGTGTCCTCGGTGAGGATCTCGCCGGTGACGGGATGCAGGGTCATCAGGCGTTCGACCTCGTCACCGAAGAACTCCACCCGGATGGCGTGCTCCTGGTACACCGGGAAGACCTCGAGCGTGTCGCCCCGGACCCGGAAGGTGCCGCGAGTGGCGGCTGTGTCGTTGCGGGTGTACTGCACCTGGACGAGCTTGCGCAGGATGTCGTCGCGCTGCACCTCGTCGCCGACCTTCACGTGCACCATCCGGTTCAGGTACTCGTCCGCGGAGCCCAGGCCGAAGATGCACGACACCGTCGCCACCACGATCACGTCGCGACGGGTGAGCAGCGACCAGGTGGCTGCGTGCCGGAGCCGCTCGACCTCCTCGTTGACCGACGAGTCCTTCTCGATGTAGGTGTCGGTCTGCGGGACGTAGGCCTCCGGCTGGTAGTAGTCGTAGTAGGAGACGAAGTACTCGACGGCGTTCTTCGGGAACAGCTCGCGGAGTTCGTTGGCGAACTGCGCGGCGAGCGTCTTGTTCGGCGCCAGAACCAGCGCCGGCCGCTGCAGGTTCTCGACCAGCCAGGCGACCGTGGCGGTCTTGCCGGTACCGGTGGCACCGAGCAGCACGATGTCCTGTTCGCCGGCGGCGATGCGCTCGGTCAGGTCGGCGATGGCGGCCGGCTGGTCGCCCGAAGGCTGGTAGTCGGCTTCCACCTTCAGCGGAGCCACCTGTCGTTGCATGTCAGTCACCAGACGCATGGGTCCACGCTATCCGGGAGCTCCGACAGTCGGGTGTCCTCGCGCATGCACCGACGACCCACCGCGGGTGCGGAAGTCCGGACGTGTCCGGATTCGACCGGCCGTCGTGCATGCGTCGTGGTCGGGTCTCCGGACGAGCGGGCTCAGTCCGGCCAGGCGCCGGACGCGGCGGCCGACCGCAACCGCCGCCAGAGAGCCTCGACCTGAGCGCCGAGGACGTCCGGCGACCCCTCGTTGTCGAGCACCACGTCGGCAGCGGCCAGCCGCTCGTCTCGGCTGGCCTGCGCGGACATCCGGGAGCGGGCCTCGGGTTCGGACATCCCCCGGCCGACCAGCCTGGCCAGCCGGACCTCGTCCGAGGCGTCCACGACCACCACCGGCCTGAATCGGGAGTCTGGCCCGGTCTGGCCGGTCTCCACGAGGAGCGGGATGTCGTGGACCACCACGGCGTCGGGTGAAGACGTCACAGCGGCGTCCTCCAGCTCCTGGGCGGCGGCACGGACCCGCGGGTGCACGATCTGCTCGAGGTCGGCCCTGGCCGCTGGATCGGCAAACACGACCCGTGCGAGTGCGGCCCGGTCGAGCTCCCCGTCGTTGCCGAGCACGCTCTGGCCGAAGCGCTCGACCACCTGCGCGAGACCGTCGGTACCCGCAGAAACCACGTCCCGCGCCAGGACGTCGGCATCCACCACGACGGCGCCGTGTCGTGCGAGCAGGCGCGCCACCGTGCTCTTGCCACTACCGACTCCCCCGGTGAGCCCCACGCGTAGCACGGCAGTCACCCTAGGGCGCGATCGGTCGCCTGGGCGTGCCGATCGGCGCGCGGGGGACCCCGCGTTGGGCACCCGCGGCCGTCCGTCATATAGTTGCAGTCAGCAATCATCTATTTCGGCCGCACCGTCGCGGCACCGCTGCTGGTCCCCCAGCGGAACCCTCGCGATCACCCAGGAGTGCCCCCATGCCTGCCCGCCGGACGGAGATCACCGAACTCGGCAACGAGCTCATCCGACTCGTCAAGGTGCTCTCGGCGCTGAAGCAACAGGCGCCGCGGCTGCACCCCGGTCTCGACGCCGCCGCCTACCCGATCATGTTCGCGCTTGCCGACGGGCCACTGCGCGTCAGCGAGATCGCCGGGCGAGTTCACTCCGACGTGTCCACGGTGAGCCGTCAGTCCGCCACGATGATGCAGGCCGGCGTCGTGTCGCGAGAGTCCGATCCGAGCGACGGCCGGGCGGTCCGGCTGTCGCTCACCGATGTGGGCACCGACCTGCTCGCGCGGCTGAAGTCGGTTCGGGCCGAGTTGTTCTCCGCTGCTCTCGCCGACTGGACTGCCGACGAGGTCCGCGCCTGTCACCATCACCTGGCCCGCCTCAGCGACGACCTGGCGACCTGGTTCGCAGAGTCGCGTGGCCATCCCGGGCACGACCGGCCGGTCCTTGTCCCCGCACCTGGCCGCCCTGACCTGTTGACTGAAGCTGCCACGACCATGGAGGAGCGCGCATGAGCGCCGTCACCGCCCCGGTGTCACGCACCGCAGACGGCGAACTGACGCACCGTCAGATCATCACCATCATCAGCGGGCTGATGATGGGCATGTTCCTCGCCGCCCTCGACCAGAACATCGTCGCGACCGCGATCCGCACCATCGCCGACGACCTGAACGGGTTGTCGGTCCAGGCCTGGGTCACCACGTCGTACCTGATCACGTCGACGATCGCGACCCCGCTGTACGGCAAGTTGTCCGACATCTACGGCCGCAAGCCGTTCTTCATCGCCGCGATCTCGATCTTCGTCTTCGGCTCGGCCCTGTGCACGTTCTCCACGTCGATGTACATGCTGGCTGGCTTCCGTGCCATTCAGGGGATCGGCGCGGGCGGCCTCTTCTCCTTGGCGCTCGCGATCGTCGGGGACATCGTGCCGCCGCGCCAACGGGCCAAGTACCAGGGCTACTTCCTTGCCACGTTCGGAACCGCGAGCGTCCTCGGCCCGGTGATCGGCGGATTCTTCGCCGGTGCCTCCTCGATCCTCGGGATCGCCGGCTGGCGGTGGGTGTTCCTCGTGAACGTGCCGGTGGGCATCGCCGCCCTCGTGGTGGTGACCCACACGCTGCATCTACGTCACCTGAGGCATGACCATCGTCTCGACTGGTGGGGTGCCACCGCTCTCATCGTCGCGCTGGTACCACTGCTGACCGTCGCGGAGCAGGGCCGGAGCTGGGGCTGGTCGTCGGGCCGCTCGCTCCTCGCGTTCGTCGTCGGGGCGATCGGGGTGGTGCTGTTCATCGTGGCTGAGCGCCGAATGGGTGACGAGGCACTGATTCCCCTGCGCATCTTCAAGAATCGCGCCATCTGGGTCACGATCGTCGGCACGGTCATCGTCGGCGCCGGGATGTTCGGTGGCATCTCGGTGCTGCCGCAGTACCTGCAGATCGTCCACGACGCGACGCCGACCGCGGCAGGGCTCATGATGCTGCCGATGATGGTCGGCATCATGGCCTCCTCGATCGTGTCCGGACAACTGATCGCCCGAACAGGCAGGATCCGCACGTTCCCGATCCTCGGAGCCGGGCTGATGGTCGTCGGTCTGCTCCTGCTCTCCACGATCGGTGCGGACACACCGCTGTGGCTCGTCCTGACGTTCATGCTGGTCTTCGGCCTGGGACTCGGAAACACGATGCAGCCGATGATCCTGATCGTGCAGAACGCGGTCTCTCCACGCGAGATCGGGATGGCGACGTCGTCGGCCACCTTCTTCCGCCAGATCGGCGCCACCCTCGGCGTTGCGGTGTTCCTCTCGATCCTGTTCAGCACCGTCAGCGGCAAGCTCCAGGACTCGTTCCGGTCGGTATCGCAGACAGCGGCGTTCCAGCAGTCCATCGCCGATCCGAAGGTGCTCGCCGACCCCACCAACCGCGCGTTCATCGAAGGTCTGTCCGCAGCCCGCAGCGGTGGCGAGTCACCGTTGGCGGGGCTGCTGTACGACTCGTCGGTGATCCAGAAGCTGGACATGTCCCTCCGCCACCCGATCCAGGTGGGCTTCTCCAACGCCATGGACGCGGTGTTCCTCACCGGCGCCGTCGTCGTCGCGGTTGGCTTCCTGGTGCTGATGCTGCTGCCCAAGATCGAGCTCCGTACGCAGTCGGCCAGCGTCGCCGCCGCCGCGGAACTCGCTGAGGACGCCCGGGCGGAGGAAGGCGAGGGCGTCCCGGCGTCGGTGCCGGCGGCAGCCGCCCGGGAGGAGCAGCTGGTGCGCGTCGGCGGCGCCGCCAACGGTGCTGATCCGGAGAGAGAGCCATCGGCGGTCACTGCGGGTCGGATGTCTCGCCCCGGTCGCCACGCCGCACCGGGCGGGAGCGGCAGGGCCTCGGTGACCTCGACGTCTGGTGGCCGGCACGCGGCGCGTAAGCACGGCTCGGACGGCTGACCAGGTGAACGCAGGGCTGACCCCGGCGCCGGACGGCCGTCGGCCCGAACTCCCGGAGGAGTCGGATGACCTGCGCCGGGGACATCTCTCCGCGCACGCGATCGGCACGACGGTCGACCGGCTGGCCGAGCGCATCGTCGCCCGGTTCCCCGACCGTCGGCTGGTGCTGGTGGCCGGCGACCTCGGTGGGGTGCTGGCCGACGTGACGTCGGCAACCGCGAACGCCCAGCGGTGGCGACGCCTGGTGCGATTGCCCTGCCTCGTTCTCGCCACGGCCGTCGCGGCGGCGACGGCGCTGGCGCTCGTGCTGTCGATCCGGGCCGCGATGGGCCAGGCCGGCAGCACGCCGGCGTTCCAGTGGCTGCCGGTGATCGAGAGCGGGATCAACGACGTCGTCTTTGCCGGCATCGCGATCTGGTTCCTCGTGTTCGTGCCCGAACGCTGGCACCGGCGACGGACGCTGTCCCTGCTGCACCGGCTGCGTTCACTGGCGCACATCATCGACATGCACCAGCTGACGAAGGACCCAGAACGGCTGAGCTCGCTCGCACAGCCTACGAGCGCCTCCACCCGCAACGACCTCGCCGAAGCCGATCTCGGGCGCTATCTCGACTACTGCAGCGAGCTGCTCTCACTGGTGGGCAAGACCGCCGCCTTGTGCGCCCAGGCGAGCTCCGACGCGATCGTGCTCGACACGGTCTCAGAGATCGAGACGCTCACCGTGGGGATGTCGCGCAAGATCTGGCAGAAGATCTCGCTGCTGCCCTCGTTCACCCAGGGACCTCGGAGCTGAGCGCCTGCCGTTCAGGGCCGGCGATTCCTGCCGGTGCGGGCGGCCGGATTGCGGCCTCGGGCACCGGGGCTGCCGCCGACTCGGACGGGTGCCGACGGAACCAGTCCTCGGTCCGCTCGATGTGCGAGGCGGCGCGCAACAGTGCCCGCCGCGGATCGCCGTCCGCGATCGCTTCGTAGATGGCCCGGTGGTCTGCCGTGGTGTACAGCTCGGCGCCATGCTCGGTCATGCTGCGCCGGACCCGCGCCCCCACGGTCACCTCCGATGTCGCCGCGAGGATCGCACTCGCCACCGGGTTCTGCGCGGCAGCGTTGACGAGAGCGTGGAACGCGAGGTCGTTGGCCATCAGGAGCTCGTGATCGACCTTGTCGCTGCCGACCAGCCGGTCGGCCTCGTCGACGAGGTCCTTCAGCCGGGCAAGGTCGTCCGGCCCGATGCGGCGAGCGGCCAGCGCGGTGCACTCCGGCTCGACGAAGCTGCGCAGCTGGAGGAAGTGCAGGATCGAGTCGTCCCGGTGCAGGTCGACCACGAAGTTCAGCGGCTCCAGCAGGACCTCGGGAGACAGGCTGGTGATGAACATGCCATCGCCGTGCCGCACGTCGATGACCTTCATCACGCTGAGCGCGCTGACCGCCTCGCGCAGGGTCGCCCGGGAGAGGCCCAGCTGCTCGGCGAGGTCCTGCTCGCGCGGCAGCCGGTCGCCCGGGCGCAGTTCACCCGCCACGATCATCTTCTTGATGTCAGCCACGGCACGGTCGGTGAGACTCGCCATCGACGGACCCCTCTGCTCGCGACGACCGCCCGATTCACCGGTCGGCAAGCCAAGGATCGCCCAACACCTCCGATATCTGTAGGGCCCGGGGGTCGAGGTTTGGCTTCAATTTCGCATCTTTTTCGTGAGACAGCCCGTAAGGGTTGAGCGCGTGGGGCTCCGCCCCTAGGTTCGGATCGCCAACACATCGGAGGTCTCGGCCATCCCGGACCTTCTACGCCCACCGAGCCGGTGCGGAGCTACCGGCGGATCGGATCTCCATGACGGACCTCAGCACCACCCGGCGCGGATTCCTCGCCGGCTCCGCCGCGGCAGTGGCCGCGATCAGCCTGGCCGCCTGCGGCACCGGCGGTGACACCGGCAGCGACACCAACAACGACGACTCCGGTGGGGACGCCGGCAAGGGCTCGAGCGCCGATCCGCTGCCCAAGCCGGCGAAGTTCCAGGAGTCACCGCTCGTCGCGGACGAGGTCAAGGCCGGCACGCTCCCGGCGATCGAGGAGCGACTGCCCGAGAACCCCTACGTGATCCCGCACAAGTGGGCACAGCAGGGCAAGTACGGCGGCAAGCTGAAGATGAACGTGACCGGTACGTCCATCGGCGAGTCGGGCACGATCGGCGAGTGGTTCTACGGCAGCTCGCTGCTGCGGTTCCTCAACGACGGCCAGGACATCGGCCCCGGGCTGCTGGAGAAGTGGCAGAACAACGACGACGCGAGCGAGTGGACGCTCACGCTGCGCAAGGGCGTCAAGTGGTCGGACGGCAAGGAGCTCACCACCGCCGACATCCTGTTCTGGTGGAACGACATGGTGCTCTACGACCCTTACATCCTGGAGAGCGCACCGGACGAGTGCCGATCAGGCAAGGGCACGCTGTGCAAGATCAAGGCCACCGACGACCAGACCTTCACCATGTCGTTCGACGCCCCCGCGCCGCTGACGGCCGACCGGCTGGCCATGTGGACCAGCGGTTACGGCGGCAACGGCCCCACCTGGCTGGTACCCGCGCACTACGCCAAGAACTACCACCCCAAGTACAACAAGAGCGTCCCGGACAACTGGACCGACGAGGGCGGCTTGTGGCAGAAGAACGTGAACTGGCGGGCCAGCACCAAGGTGCCCGTGCTGATCCCGTACAAGCTGAAGAAGGTCCAGGAGGGCCGTGCGCTGGAGTTCGAGCGCAACCCCTACTACTACGGCGTCATGCCGAACGGCGACCAGCTCCCCTACGTCGACGGCATCCTGTTCAAGGCCGTCGCCGACAACAAGGTCGGCAAGGTCCAGATTGCCGCCGGCCAGGTGGACCTGAGCCACGGACCGTTCAACGGCGTCGTGCTCGCTGACTTCCAGCAGCTGAAGCAGCAGTCCGAGAAGGCACAGATGGACGTCATGTTCTGGGACTCCGGAACGGGCGCGGCCGGAATCTTCTTCCTCAACTACGACTTCGCCGAGGACGAGCAGCGCAAGCTGTTCCGCGACAAGCGGTTCCGGCAGGCGCTCTCGATCGCCTTCAACCGCCCCGAGGCGAAGAAGAGCGTGTACTTCGAGCAGGGCGAAGTCACTACCGGCACGATGAGCCCCAAGGCCATGGAGTTCCTCGTGAACGAAGAAGGCAAGGCCTCGTACAAGTCGTGGCGCGACTCGGCGGTGGAGTACGACCCGGACAAGGCGAACTCGCTGCTCGACGACCTCGGCATGAAGAAGGGTTCCGACGGCTACCGCACGCTGCCCAACGGCGAGAAGTTCGTGTTGCGGATCGACTACCAGGCCGACATGAATGAGGAGTACAAGTCCGTCGACGCGCTCAAGGTCCGCGACTGGAAGGCAGTCGGCCTCAACGCGAAACAGAACCCGGTGCCGCCGACCTCCTTCGACGACAACTGGAAGTCGGGCAAGTACATGGGCCACACCAACTGGGAGGTCGGCGACGGGCCGAACTGCCTGCTGTACCCACAGTGGATGGTCCCGCTGGAGTACACGAGGTGGGCCCCACTCGAAGGCGAGATGTACAACAGCAAGGGCACCAAGGCCTACACCGAGTTCGAGTCCGAAGACCCGTGGAAGCGGCAGCCGCCGCGGATCATGCCGGAGAAGGGTGGACCGGTCGAGAAGCTCTGGGACCTCTACGACCAGACCAAGATCGAGCCGGACGAGATGAAGCGCACCCAACTGGTGTGGGACATCATCAAGGTGCACGTCAGCGACGGCCCGTTCTTCCAGGGCACGGTGGCGAACCCGCCGCAGGTGATCTCGAAGAAGAAGACGCTGAAGAACGTGCCTGTCAAGGAGAACCTGGCTCTCGGCGGATTCGTGAACCCGTGGATCCACCCGACCCCAGCGGTCTACGACCCGGACTGCTACTTCTGGGACGACCCCGAGAACCACAACTTCTAGGAGTCGGCCGCCGGTAGGAACGCCGACGGCAAAAACGACGGCCCGGTCCCGCTCTCGCGGGGCCGGGCCGAACGTTTCGTGCTTGGTGAATCTCGTGTCCGGCGTGCCGGACCATCGGTCGACTTGGGTCAGTCGTTGCTGCCGGTGAGCTTCTCGCGGAGAGCGGCGAGCGCCTCGTCGGTGGCCAGCGTGCCCTCGCCCTCGGTGTCGGAGCTGTAGCTCGCGGTGGGTGCCTTGGTGCCGTCGGCTGCCTCTTCGGCGTCGCCGGCCCCGGCCTCCTCGAGCTGCTTCTTGTGGGCCTCCCAGCGGGCGTGCGCCTCGGCGTACTGCTTCTCCCAGGCCTCGCGCTGGGTCTCGAAGCCAGGCATCCACTCGTTGGTGTCGGGGTCGAACCCGTCGGGGTAGATGTAGTTGCCCTGGTCGTCGTAGCTCGCCGTCATGCCGTACATGGTCGGGTCGAACTGCTCGACCGCGGCCTCGCCACCTTCGTTGGCCTGCTTCAGCGACAGCGAGATCCGGCGGCGGTCGAGTTCGATGTCGATGATCTTCACCATGACGTCGCTGCCGACCTGCACGACCTGCTCGGGGATCTCCACGTGCCGCTCGGCCAGCTCGGAGATGTGCACCAGGCCCTCGATGCCGTCCTCGACCCGGACGAACGCGCCGAACGGCACCAGCTTCGTGACCTTTCCGGGCACGATCTGCCCGATCTGGTGCAGCCGCGCGAATGCCTGCCACGGGTCTTCCTGCGTCGACTTCAGCGACAGTGAGACGCGCTCGCGGTCGAGTTCGACGCTGAGCACCTCGACCGTGACCTCGTCGCCCACCGCCACGACCTCGCTGGGGTGGTCGATGTGCTTCCAGGACAGCTCCGAGACGTGCACCAGGCCGTCGACGCCGCCGAGATCGACGAACGCGCCGAAGTTGACGATCGAGGAGACCACGCCCTTGCGGATCTGGCCCTTGGCCAACTCGTTGAGGAAGTTCTGCCGCACCTCGCTCTGGGTCTGCTCCAGCCAGGCCCGGCGGGACAGCACGACGTTGTTGCGGTTCTTGTCCAGCTCGATGATCTTCGCCTCGAGTTCCTGACCCACATACGGCTGCAGGTCGCGGACGCGGCGCATCTCCACCAGGGAGGCCGGCAGGAAGCCGCGGAGCCCGATGTCCAGGATCAGGCCGCCCTTGACGACCTCGATGACCGAACCGGTGACGACTCCGTCCTCTTCCTTGATCTGCTCGATCGTGCCCCAGGCTCGCTCGTACTGAGCGCGCTTCTTGGACAGGATCAGGCGGCCTTCCTTGTCCTCCTTCTGCAGCACCAAGGCCTCGACGTGGTCGCCGACCGTGACGACTTCGCCGGGGTCCACGTCGTGCTTGATGGAGAGCTCTCGGGCGGGGATGACGCCCTCGGTCTTGTAACCGATGTCGAGCAGGACCTCGTCCCGGTCGACCTTCACAACGGTGCCTTCGACGATGTCGCCGTCGTTGAAGTACTTGATGGTCTCGTCGATGGCAGCGAGGAAGTCCTCGGCCGAGCCGATGTCATTGACCGCAACCTGTTGGGTGGGGGCTGCAGCCTGGGTGGTCGTCATGTGGTGGGGTGCTCCGGAGGGTGGATGGATTCGGTTGGGATGGACACGTTGTTCGTGGGACTTCGACACTGCTTCTGAACCGGTACTGAGGGGTGCTGGTAGGGCAGCGCCATGGCCGCCGCGAGTGCCGGAGGCCCGCGACACCGGGCCCGTTGCGAGAGCACGGCGTCGGCACCGGCGCTGTGAAGCACAACCCCGCGTGAGCCAGGACCTATCCCGGCTCCAGATCCACCGACAGAAACGACGCGCAAGCCGACTCGGTCCCAGCCAGAAGGTCTGCGTAGGCGGAGGACCGGCCACAGCGCCTGCCCAGGCTACCCGCGCGCGCGCCGGGCGTGCAACGCAGCGCATTCGCCGGCGAGGGCGGTGGGTGTCGGTCTCAGCGGGCAGGATGTCGCCTCGTGTCCGAACCGGTGGTGCCGGCCCCGCCGCGTCGGCGGGCCCTCCGGCCGCCGCCGTTCCTCGAGCGCTACCTCGTCGTGTTGCGGCTGCCCGGCGTTGCCCGGCTGCTGCTGCTCTCGCTGTTCGCCCGGTTGCCCGTGTTCACCGGCGGACTTGTGCTGACCGTGCATGTGGTGCAGCGGCTGCACGAGAGCTACGCACTCGCCGGGCTGGTCGGCACCGCCAGCACGGTGGGCTGGGCCATCGGCGGTCCCTGGCGCGGTCGCATGGTCGACCGACTCGGCCTTCGCCGGGCGATCGTGCCCTCGATCGTCGCCGAGCTCGTGGTCTGGAACATCGCCCCACTGGTGCCGTATGCCGGACTGGTGGGGCTCGGCTTCGTCGGCGGACTGCTTGCCCTGCCGATCATGTCGATCACCCGGCAGTCGCTCTCGGTGATGGTGCCTGCGGGGCAGCGACGGGCCGCACTCTCGCTCGACTCGGTGATCACCGAACTGTCCTACATCGTCGGCCCGGCCGTGATGATCTTCGTCATCGGTCAGACCTCGACCACGACGGCGCTGCGCGTGATCGGGTTCGCCACCGGAGCTGTCGGCATTGCCCTCTGGCTGATCGACCCGCCCACCCGCAGCGAGTCGGGGTCCGCCGAGTCGAGTGGTGAACGCGGTCCACGTCGCCACGTCCTTGCCGACGCGCGGTTCGTCTTCGTCCTGGCGGTAGGTGCCGGTGCGGTCTTCGTCCTCACCGGAACAGAGCTCAGCGCGATCTCCGCGTTGCTCGGGATGGACGCGCAGAGTTCGGTCGGCTGGGTGCTCGGGCTGTGGGGACTCGGGTCGCTGGTCGGCGGCCTCGTCTACGGCGGCCTGCCACGGCCGGTCCCGCTGTGGGTCCTGCTGTTGGGGCTCGGCCTGGTGACGTTGCCGGCGGCGCTCGCGAACCGGCCCTGGCAGCTCGGACTCCTGCTGGTCTTCGCCGGCTGCATGTGCGCTCCGCTGCTCACCGCTGTCATCGAGGCCATCAGCCACCTCGTCGAGGAGTCGCGGCGCGGTGAGGCCATGGGCTGGCAGGGTTCGGCGTTCACGCTCGGGTCCGCCACCGGCATGCCGCTGACCGGTCTTGCGATCGATCGCTTCGGACCGCCGGCGGGCTTCCTGATCTGCGCACTGGTGGGGATGACGCTCGCCGCCTGCGCCGGGTTGACCATCGCCTTGCGCCGTCGCCGCTGAGGCCGTCGGGTGATGCAGACTGGCCGGATGCCTTCGCAGCGCCAGGACGTCCTCGGCGGTCGCCGCCCGGGCCCTCGGAGTCGACCGCCTCGAGCAAGCCTGCGGGCTCTCGCAGTGCTCTGTGCGTGTGTCGTGGTGGCTGCGTGCGGTGCAGGTGAACCGGCTCCCAGCGCGAGTCCGACTCCGACGGCTTCGGCCACTCCGAGGCCCACGCCAACCGCTACCGCCGACGAGACCCCCACTCCCCGGTCCGGGCCAAGCGGAACGGCGGCCAGTTGTGCTCGCGACACCGCGGAGGCCATGGACGACGCCCAGCTGGCCGGCCAGCTGATCCTGATGGGGATTCCCTCGACGTCCCTTCCCACGGCCTCGCGCAGGGTTCTGGCCGACGACCACGTGGGCGGCATCTTCATGTTCGGCAACAGTTACGAGGGGGTGGCCCACACCCGTGAGGTCACCGACGCGGCAAGAGGGGCCGATCGGGACGCTCATCTGATGGTGACGGCCGACCAGGAGGGCGGGCAGATCCAGCGCCTGCGAGGTCCAGGCTTCGACCGGATGCCTGCCGCCATCGACCAGGCCGAACTCTCCGACCGCGCACTGGCGCAACGGGCCGAGACCTGGGGCCGCCAACTCGAGGACGCCGGCGTCGACACCGACCTCGCGCCGGTCGCCGATGTCGTTCCGGCGGACGTCGGAGCAGCCAACAAGCCCATCTACGCCCTGGAGCGTGGCTACGGCTCCACCCCGGCGGCGGTGTCGCCCAAGGTGGTGGCCTACATCGAGGGCATGCACGCCGCGGGGCGCGGAACCACCCTCAAGCACTTCCCCGGTCTGGGTCAGGTCGAGGGCAACACCGACTTCGTTCGCGACGTCACTGATTCCCGCACGACGAGGAATGACGCCCTCCTGGCGCCCTTTCGGGAGGGCATCGAGGCGAAGACGGACATGGTGATGATCGCCCTGGCCACCTACACCAAGATCGACGCCCGACAGTCGGCGGCGTTCTCCGCCACGGTCATCACGACGATGTTGCGTGGCGACCTCGGCTTCCGTGGCGTCGTCGTGTCCGACGACATGAACGCTCTGCAGGTGAGGCACCTGAGTGCCTCCGTCAGAGCCTGGCGCTTTCTCGAAGCCGGCGGTGATCTGATCGCCATCGGGGACCCGGCGGTTGCCCACGACATGGCGCGCCACATCCGCGACCGGATGAGCACGAGCAGCTCCGCTCGCGACCGGGTACGCGACAGTGCCCTCCGGGTGCTCACGATGAAAGCGAGAATCGGCACGCTCCGCTGTCGCTAGGTGACACAGAGTGCTAGTTCAGCCAACTATGTATCACGATTGTCCTCAGATGGTCGTTTAGCAGGGGACCTTGAGTAAGGTCGCAACATGGCCCGGAAAGCCGCAGGGGCGCAGCAACTTTCGCCTCCGGCACCTGACATGAGTTCACCGAGTGGGCCACCCAGCCAACAAGAGCGGGTGACGCGACGCGCGGCCCTGATCTCTGTCACCGGCCTCTTGGCCGTGGTGGCCGCCGGGGTCGCCGCCACCCGCCTCGGGGGCGACGACGACGAACCGCGGCCCAACAGTGCGGTCACGCGCGAGCCGACAGGGCGCGCGAGTCCAACGACGCGGCAGCCCAGCGCCAAGCCCCTGCCACCTCTCCCGGCGCGGGTCGTGTCGATGTGGGTCAACGCGTTCGAGTCGCCCACGATCCGCGAGATACCCGAGGACGTGCTCCGCCAGGTCACGGTGATGGTCCTGGCGATGGCGCAGTCTGGCGAGAGCGGTACCGGCCTCCTGAAGTGGACGCATCCGCTGCAGTCGCCCGGGGCGATGCGGGCGGACATCGCCGGCGTTGTCTCCCGGCGAGTCCCGGTTCTGCTCGGCATCGGCGGCTCCGACGACGGTGGCATCACGCTTCGCGACGACCAGCAGGTAGCCGACTTCGTCGGTTCTGTGCACACCATGGTCGAGAGATACGGCTTCACCGGCGTCGACATCGACCTGGAGCCGTCGGGGAGCTCGTGGACTGAGGACGCCGTCGTCGCGTCCGTCCGTCGACTCAAGCAGGACTTCGGTCCCACCTTCCTGATCGGCCTGACCATTGGCCTGTATGGCGAGCACGAGCAGAGTTGGTTCTCGCTCGCGCGAGCCCTCGGGGACGACCTCGACTACTGGGCGCCGATGCTCTACGACTTCGAAGAGGCACACGACGAACGGCTGATCCCAGTGACTCTCGACAAAGTGCGGAAGTCCGTCGCGGCCGGAGTGCCCGCAAGCAAGCAGGTGCTGGGCTTCATGTGCAACGCCTACTACAACACCAGCCCTGTCGAGGTGACTGCCGAAGCCTGGCGCAGGGCGAAGAAGGTCCACCCGGACCTGCGCGGTGCATTCATCTGGGAGTCCAAGCTCGAAGCCGAGCACGGATACCCCTGGACCAGGACGGTCGGGCCACTCATCTAGGACGCGCCCGGTGCTCCGCAGGCTCGCGGGGGTCACGCATCGGCACCCGCCCCGTGCCGGCCGTCGCATAGCGGCCCTCCGGCGACGACTTGACCATCGGCGGCTCGGCGGGCGTCCAGACGGCTGCCGGCGCGTGCGATGAAGCGCGGACGTCTGCCGGAGACACCGGCCCGACGGGTTGGCTCGGCTCGTCCGCGCCGTCAGCGTCGGCTATTTCGGAGCGGTCGCGGCCGAGGTGTTTGGCGTGGTAGAGGGCTTGGTCGGCTTCGGCGAACAGGAGTTCGGCGGGGATGCCGGGGCGCCAGAGGGTGAGGCCGGCGGAGAAGGTCTGGGAGTGGGTCATGGCGGTGCGCATGGCGTCGAGGGTGTGGGTGGCGGTGGCGATGTCGTGGCCGAACAGGATCAGGGTGAACTCTTCGCCGCCGTAGCGGGCCAGCACGGCGTCGGGGGGCAGCAGCAGCCGCCAGGTGTGCGCGGTCGCGGCCAGCAGCGCGTCGCCGGCCTGGTGGCCGTGGGTGTCGTTGTAGGTCTTGAAGTGGTCCAGGTCGAGCACGGCCAGGCTGAACGGCCGGTTGTCCCACTCGGCCAGCCGACACGCCTGGGCCAGCGCATGGTTCCAGCCGCGCCGATTCGGAATCCCGGTCAACTCGTCGCGGACCGCGACCTCCGACAACGTCAACGACTGCCCATGCAGATGCGCCACCAACGTCGCCATCCGCGCCGACACCAACACCGCCAACGCCACACTCCCGGCCGCGATCGCCGGCAACGACACCACCCGACCCACCGCCTGCGCAATCGCCAACGTCACCCCCGGCATCGCAATGCTCAACACCAACACCGCCACCCACGGCGGCGACGGCCGCTCGACGGCGACGCGTGGGGGTCGCTCGAGCTGCAGGGGTGTCGCTGTGATCATCGCGGCGAAGCCGAGGCCGTAGGCCAGCACCCACAATCCACGCGACAGTGCCAGGAGGGGATCGGACGTCGGTGCATCGGCCGCCAGCAGGCAGCCGACCCCGTTGGCCAGCGCGGCACCCGCAAGCCACAGCAGCCATGGGGCCCGGACCGACTGCCACGTCATCACGAACCGCGTGCAGACCGCCAGGGACACCAGGCTCACCGTGGCAAAACCCACGACACTCACCCGGTCCAGTCCCGCCGTTGACAACGGGACCACCCAGATGGCGAACAGCGGTGTCGCGAGGCCAACCGTGAAGACTCCGGTGTCGAGCAGCAGCGCTCGCCGCCCGCGCTCCATCCGTTTGAAGCAGAACATCAGACCCGCTGCCGCCATGAGCGCCAGCCCGACACACTCGATCAGCTGTCCGGCCGAGGCTGCCTGGCTGGGCAGACCGAGATGGTCGGCGGCGAACCGGAACAGGTCGGTCGCCACCTTGATCGAGCAGCCGGCCAGGGCAACCAGCCACGCCTTGTGTGCATCTCGCCGCCGGCGTGCCCAGAAGACCCACAAGCACGGCAGTGCGAATGCCTCGACGACCAGGAACAGCAGGTGGGACTGGAAGTCGGTGAAGATCGGGAGCGGGATGGTGACCGCCGCTGCGAGGAGAATCGCGAGAACAGCGGTTCCGGTCCTCGACATATGCGTCTCCTCGAAATACCGCGATCGCCAACGGTGGCATTGTCACGTCACAGGAGCATCGGAAAGCCCGCCGTTTGGCTGAAAAATCAGTATTCGCCCGCTTTGCCCCATCGGCAAGTTCCCACGGGACATTTCACCCAGGAAACTTTGCGGGCTCGGCCGGATCGGACCCGCAAATGCGGTCGCCAAACATGCAGTTAATGCGATGAAACCGGGATATAACTGCACGTATCTGTCGCTCGATCGTGCCGTGTGCATGTGTCCCGGTCGTCCGGATGGCGGATGCCCGCCGGCGTCAGTTGTTCGCGGCGCTCGTGCTCTGCGACGCCGGCTCCGGGTCGCGGACGCTGCCGGACACCGGAGGCAACCTCAGCGTCAGACCCTCGAGGAAGCCCAGCCCCCAGGTGAGGTGCATGGTCACGAAGGCGGCGGCAAGCGTGACCGGGTGCACGTCACCGCTCTCGTCCGACCGAAACGTGACGGCGGTCGCGCCGGCGACGCCGAGGACGTATGGCGCCACCAGTGTCGCCGCGACGCGCGGGTGCCCGGTCACGGCGGCCGCGGCCGCCAGGCCCAATGCACCGACAAGCGCCGGTGCGGCCAGGTGGCGAGCCCGCACTGCACTCCTGCCGTTCTTGCGCACCATCGCCGCCTTGCCCCGGCCGTAGCGGCGGTACTGCCGGCCGAAGTCGCGCAGATTCTCCCGGACCTGCCAGAAGATGATCATCTGCGGGTCGAAGCGGAGCCGGTGCCCACGTTGGGCGATCCGGTGGTCGAAGTCGACATCCTCGTTGACGAGCAGTGACTCGTCCCAGCCCCCGACGTCGCGCGCCACGTCGGCGCGGTACACACCGAACGAGGTGTGGTCGCTGTCTTGTGGTTCCTGCGCATAGTGGTTCAGAGAATTTCCCACGCCGAAGCGAGACGACAGCGCCAGCGCGATCGCACGGCCCGGTCGCGTTTCCGCGATGCCCTGCCGAAGCCCGCCGATGGCCGCCACCTCGGGGTCGTCGCGCAGTGCCTGCTCGCCGCGAACCAGATAGTCAGCGGAGACATGCGCGTGCGCGTCGACCCGGGCCACGAACTCGCCCCTTGCCTCGGCGAGCCCGACGTTGAGGGCGGCCGGGATCGTCTGCTTGGGGTTGTCCAGGACCCGCACCCGTGGATCGCCGATCGCCAGCACCAACTCGACGGTCCGGTCGGTGGATCGGCCGTCGACCACGAGCAACTCGGCGTCGACCTGCTGCGCCAGCACCGATCGGATGGCGTTGACCACGTGCTGTTCCTCGTTGCGTACGGGCATGAGGACTGAGACGACTGGGGACATCGAGCGGTCGGTCACGGCTGACTCCCGATGGTCGCCTTCGTTGCGGTGTTGAGCTGCGGCACTTCTGGGGGAGGCCGGAGGACCGGACCTTCGATCGGCGCCTCGACGCGCGGTGACCAGAGCGTCACGAAGATCAACAATGGCGCCACGATCACCATCGTGGTCGTTCCCGGCTGCAAGACCCACAGGGACACGAGCAGGGAGACCGAGAACACGCGACTCGGACCACCCCAGTAGCACACCAGCATCATCGCGGCGAGGACACTCCCGGCGATCAAGCCGTATTCGAAGAACAGCTTCGCTGGGCTCGGGACCAGCAGGCCGACGACGCCGGACGCCTCCACGAGCCGCTGTGACGACCCCGGGCCGTACCCGAGCAGAACGCCGGAGAGGTGTTCGCGCCACAGGGGGAGCAAGAGCTGATAGGGCTCGGTGGCCCGCAACGAGGCAGAGGAGTTGGTGCTCTGCAACTCCGTCGAGCGGCCCAACAGCGTCTGTCCCACCGGGGTGAGCAGGATGGCCACCACTGACACTACCGCGACCGGCAGGTACCGCGTCACGAGAGCGCGTGACCGGAAGACCAGCATGACGAGCAGTCCGATGCCGGCGATGACGATCCCCGACCCCGACACCGTCGACGCAAGGCCGCCCAACAGCACGGCGATCTGCCAGGCTCGGGCCCTCACCAAGATCGCCGCCAGCAGCGCAAGTCCGAGTTGAGCCGAGACCATCGAGGGCTCCAGGCCCAGCCAGCCGTTGGCGCGGAAGATGCCCGAGCCGTAGGCGACGGGGTACGTGATGACGAAGCCGTCCAGCTGCAGGGCGACGGGAATCACGTCAGCGAAAACGTCGCGGTACGGGAGTCCGGCGTACTGGCTGGCCATCATGAACAGGCACAGAGTCGCGAGGCCGAGCCCGATCCTGGTGGCGTACCGCAGCATCGCGAGGTACGCCGCCGTGCTGCGGTGCACGAGCCGGGCGACGAACGGCAGCCATACCGCGACGAGGAGACCCCAGGCCATGATGCTGATCTGTGCGCCCGGCACAACTGCCGCCTGAACCGGCATGATCAGGGCGCCGGCACCCGCCCCGACCAGCCAGAACGCCAGCCGGGTGCGGTCGACGACCACCACGCCCCGGGCAGCTGCAGCCAGGGTCCACGCCCCGACGATGGGCAACACCAGGGGCACCGGATCGGGCAAGGCGAAGCGTTGAGTCAGCACCACCAGCAGGAACAGCCCGGCGACCCATCGGGCCGCCCTCAACTCCTCCGGCGTTGCCTTCCTCACCGAACCAGCACGACGGCAGGACCGGCCCGGTCAAAGGCCCGGGCCTGGCGCAGCACAGTCGCTGCGCGCGACAACGGCACGGCGACCACGATCGAACTCACGACTTCCTGCCCTTCGAGCAGGGCCGCAGCCTCTGTGTCGGCGTCGACGACCGGCAACAGCACTCGCCTGGAGGCCGCCAGTGCCGCCCGCTGGCGCGCGTCGTGGCCAAGGAGTTGAGCCACCTCGTCCCGGTCCTTCATCGTGGCGACATCGACCAGGTCGACGGCGCGGCCATGGGCGCTGATGAAGTGCCGCAGCTCGCGGGCGACGTCCAGCGCCTGCGGATGGGCGTCACGGAGCGCGACGATGGCGATACAGGTCTTGCCGCTCTCGACGAGTTGGCCGGCCAGCTGCGGTATCTGTCCGGTGGCATACACCGGTACGCCTGGCAAGAGCAGCCGTAGCGACCGGCCAGTGGCGACATGCAACCCGCGGATCCCCATGAACAGCGTGATCAGCGCGGCCAAGAGCAGCGCAGCGACCAGGCCGATGGCGGCACCCATCGGCTTGGTCAGGCCCGCCGGCACGGCGTCGACCGCCGTGTCGGCAAGCACCAGCTGGCCCGCCTCGGCGGAGATGGTCGCTTGGGTGGACGCTAGCGACGTACCGAGCTGAGCTCGCCGAGCAGCCTCTGCCTCGACCGAGTTGAGGTCACCCGACTCCAGCAGCTCGTTCGCGTCCGAGCGTGCTGTTCGCAACCGGCCCGAAATCGTGGCCTCGGTCTCGGTGATCAGGGCGGCCGCGACCGCGTTGGCCTGCTCTGCCGCCTCTTCGGGGGACGGGGCCTCCACCTGGATCCCGACCAGTGCGGTATCCACCTGCCACTCCGACGTGACCCGCGAACGCAGGTCGGCTTCGTCGATGTCGACACTCTCGGCGGCTCGCTCGAGCACAGGTTGCGAGGTGGCCCGGCGCTCAATGGTCTGGCCCGTCTGCTTCACGAGCAGGCTGTCGTTGCTGGCGTTTGCGAACTGCACCACGGACTCGCTCGAGTACCCGGTGGTGGTGGTGGCGAGCCACCCGATGTTCAGGCCGACGATCGCGGAGAAGACCAGGTAGAGAGGGCGAGCGAGGATCGTGGTGATGGGTGGCAGACCACCACCGACCATGCCGCGCCGGGCCCGCCGGCGTGACCACGTGCTGCCGTGGTCGTCGGCGCGCTCGTCGGCACCATCGTCGTCATTCTCCGATGGAGAGACGACGATGTGATCACTCCGGGTCATGGATTCAGGGTACCTGCTTCACTTGTAGCCCAATTGACGTTGACGCAGAGTGACAGGCTCACTATCGCTCGTAGATGGATGCAGAGGTGGCAACCGTGCCAGGGCATCGATGGCTGATGGTGGCCGACTCGGACTTCCTGCCTGCCAACGGAGGCGGCGAGCGCGAGCACCTGGGCTTCGCGCGCGCCGCCTTGGGCGCCGGATGGCTGGCTGCCGTCGTCCTGCCGGTGCGAACCACTCCTGACCTCGCCGCGTACCGCGACCTGCTGGGCGACGTCCCGTTGATCACCACGCGACGACGCACCAGCCCGCTGATGCTCGCCCATCCGCGCTACCCATACGTCGTGGCGTCGCGGCCGTTCCGCCGATCGCTGCTTGCACAGGTGCGTGCGGAGGCACCGGTGATGAACGGCATCGTGACGTTCTCCTACAAGTCGCGCCTGATCGGCGAGGGCCTTGCCGAGGCACTCTCGCTCCCGATGGTCGTACGCCAGCACAACCGTGAAGGGGCCTATCACCGCAGCTTGGCTGCCGGGCTGACCGGGCCGCGACGTCTGGTGATGTCGTGGGAGGCGGGCCGGATCGAACGGGACGAAGGCAGGTTCGACCGGTCACCGCTCGTGACCGCCGTCGCTGACATCTCGGCAGACGACGCGGACGCGCGGCGCGCGGGCGGCGCCGTGCGCGTCCTGCACGTGCCGCCCTTTGCCTTCGACGCGCGGCTCGGCGAACGGGATGCTGCGCACACCGAGCAGACCCCCACCACCGGAGGTGGGTCCGACGCTCCCCGGGTGCTGTTCATCGGCGCGCTGGACGTCGTGACCAATACGACCGCGCTCCGGTGGCTTCTCGACCACGTTTGGCCGTCGGTCCTGGCGGCCGTTCCCGAGGCGACCCTGGACGTCGTCGGGCGGCGTCCGACCGACGACCTCCGCAAGCGGATTGCAGAGACCCCGCGGGTCCAGCTGCACGCCGACGTTCCGGACATGCAGCCCTACCTGCACGGCGCGGCGGTGGCGGTCAACCCGGCCATCACCGGCTCAGGCGTGAACATCAAGCTCGTCGACTATCTCCAGGCGGGCCTGCCGACGGTGAGCACCGCCCTGGCCACCCGGGGACTGCCGCTCCAGCCCGAGGTGGACCTACTGGTGCGGGACCAGCCGGCAGACTTCGCTCAAGCCGTCGTCGACCTGCTGGCCGACCCCGAGCGACGGCAACGAGTCGGAGCCAGCGGTCAGGCGACCGTCACCCAGCTACTCGACCCACAGCGAAACATCGAACTGCTCGCGACCGGCTTCCCGTCCTGACCGGTCTGTGGACGTCAGTCCGTCCACACCTTCCAGGGGGCCTCATCTGCATCCCAGCGAGCGTTGAGGTCGGTCCAGTCGCGGAAGGTGTCCATGCCCGCCCAGAAGCCTTCGTGCCGGAAGATCGACAGTTCGCCGTCCCTGGCGACCCGCTGCAACGGTGTCGACTCGAGCATCAGCCCGGGCTCGTCGTCGAGATAGGTGTCGATGAACTCGCGGCGGAAGAGGAAGAAGCCACCGCTCACCCATCCGGTGGCCAGCGTCGGCTTCTCGTTGAACTCCACGACCCGCGTCCCGGACTCGTCGGCATGCATCTCGCCGAACCGGCTGGTGGGGTGCACGCCGGTCACGGTGGCCAGCCGACCGCTGTCGAGATGGAAGTTCAGCTGCCCGGTCAGGTCCACGTCGCCGATGCCGTCGCCATAGGTCAGGGCGAACACGTCACCCTCGAGGTAGTCGCGGACCCGCCTGATCCGGCCGCCGGTTCCGGTCTGCAGTCCGGTCTCGGCGAAGGTGATGTCCCAGCCCTCGTCGAGGGTGGCTCCGTGGAACACCGGCTGGTGGTCGCCGGAAAGACTGAGGGTGAAGTCGGTGGAGTGCTCGCGCATCTCGAGGAAATGCCGCTTGATCAGTTCGCTCTTGTACCCGAGGCACAGCACGAACCGGCGGTAGCCGTGTGCGCTGTAGGTCTTCATGATGTGCCACAGGATCGGCTTGCCGCCGATGTCCACGAGCGGCTTGGGCAGCTTCTCGCTGGCCTCCCGCAGGCGCGTCCCCATGCCTCCACACAGGATCACCACCGGGATGTCTGCCGTGCGGGGTCGCGACGTCGGCGAGGTCTCGTGGTCAGTGGTCGATGTCGACATGCGGTGCTCTCTCTCGGTATGTGAAGGGCTCTCGGTATGTGCAGGGGCTCACTCTCGGTGTGCCGCGGCTTTCTCTGTATGTGCAGGGCTCTCTCTCGCCGCCTCGACCTAGGAAAGCAGGGTCACGAGGTCGGGCGTGACCGATGCGAGGTCAGGACACCCGGCCAGGGCAAGGGTGTGGCGCAGGTCGTCGGTCAGTGCTTCGACAGCGTCGCACACCCCGGCGCTACCGGCGGCGGCGAGGGCCCAGAGCACGGGCCGGCCTACGAGCACTGCCGAGGCACCAAGAGCGAGCGCGACCACGACGTCCAGTCCAGAGCGGATCCCGCCGTCGGCAAGGACAGGAACGCGTCCCCCCACGGCGCGGATGACCTCGGGAAGCGCCAAGGCACTGGGGATGGCACGGTCCAGTTGGCGGCCACCGTGGTTCGACACGATCACACCGGCGGCGCCGGCGGAGATGCAGTCGGCCGCCGCATCACCGCGAAGAACGCCTTTCACGAGAACCGGCAGCCCGGACCGGGCTGACAACCATCCGATGGTGTCGAGCGTGATCGACGGATCCTGAGCCGCGGCGTCGCGGCCGTCGACACCCGCCTCGAGGTAGGGACCGACATTGACCAGGAACTGGTCGTCCGGGACGGCGATTCGCAAGCCCTGCACCCGCCGCTTACGGCCGAGAACGGGCGTGTCGCCAGTGAGCACCAGCGCCCGTGCGCCAGACCGCACCGCTTCGTCGACCACGCGCGCGGTCACGTCCCGGTTGCGCATCATGTACACCTGGAACCACCAGGGTCCGGTCGCGGCGCCGGCGATGTCGGCGATCGGGCGGGAAGCCCTTGTGGACAAGACGAACAGGCCTCCGGCAGCCCCGGTGCCCGCTATCGAGGCGCACTCGGCCTCCGGATGGGCCAGCTGATGGAAGGCAGTGGGCGCGACAACCACCGGGGTCGCAAGGTGTGCGCCAAGCAGCTCCGTCGCGGTGTCGACGGCGTGCACGTCCCGCAACGGATGCGGACGCAGCCGGAAGCGCGACCACGCCTGCTCGGCCTCGGAGGTCGTCAGTTCCTCGCCGGAGCCCGCGGCGTAGTAGTCGACCACTTCAGGATCGAGAACGGCCCGCGCCCGCTGTTCGTGCTCGGCCAGCAACGTGAGCAACGCTTCCTCCGAACTCTCGCGGAGCAACAAGCATGGAACCATCAGGATCGGGAACTTGGGTGGTGAGCCGTGGGATTGTGCGTTCGCCACATCGGCTGCGCCAACCCGCCGAGAACGTCACGTTCCGTAAGTTGCCGCGTATGCATTTCTGCCACTTGTCACGTATTGTAGCCATATTCCCAGTGCAGACCTCAACGAGACGGTAGTGGCCATGGCCTTTCAGCCCTTGACCGTCGGCTCACTCAGCATCACCTCGATCGACCCGGCGCTGTTGACGCCTGGCGACCTCGAGGCTTGGCGGGAGCTGGCCGCGGGGCAGGCCGCCCCTGCGAACCCTTTCCTGGATCCCGACTGGGTGTTGCCCTGGTACGAGGCCTACACCGGCCCAGGGGACCGATTGCTCCTCCGCGTGCACGACATCGCCACCGGCAGCCTGCGGGGAGTAGCGCCGATGCACCGCCAGCGGCTGCACGTCGGCCCGGTGGGACTCGCCGAGCGGTTGATGCCGGTTGGTGCCGGCGTCGGGCCGAACCCACTCGAGATCCCGGGCGTGTTGACCGCTCCGGGTGCCGCCCGAGACGTGATCCGCCTGCTCGTGGCCTCGACGCTGGCCAATGGCCCGGACTGGTGCGAGCTCGCCATCGCGCAGGACCAGGGCTGGTTCGAACCTGAGTGGCTGTACGAGACCGACCTGCCAGTGACATTCGGGGACCACCAGCGCCCCCGTGCCTGTGTGGTCCTGCCGCTCGAGTCGACCTGGGAAGACACCCGCCGTGGCCTCAAGCGAAACCTCAAGGAGAGCATCCGGCGCAGCCAGAACCGGCTGGCCAAGGATCAGCGGCCCTCGCAGGTCGTGCGCGTGACCGACGACCTGGACCCCGCGGCCGTCGACCGGTTCCTCGGGCTGCATCAGCGCCGTTCGGCCAACGACCGCACCACCGTGCACCACCCGGACGCCTATGCCGATCCGCGTGCTCGTGACCTCATGCGGAGCGCGCTGCCCGAGCTCGGGCGCAGAGGTCTGGCTTCCATCTTCGAGCTTCACCTCGATGGTCAGGTCGTTGCCGCCCAGCTGGCACTGCACATGCCTGGAGTGAGCTACGTGCACTCGTCCGGGTTCGATCAGGCGGTGTGGTCGCTCGGCCCGGTCACCTACCTACAGGCCGAGCTCGTCCGGCACGCGATCTCGCGCGAGGACACGATCGTCAACTTCTCCCCCGGTCCGAACGTCTCGAAACTGCGGTGGAGCGAGCAACTCTGGGTCACCCACGAGTTCGTGTACGGCTGCGGCCCGCGGTCCCTCCAGGTGCGCTACGCCGCATATCAGACACTGAGTTCGCTGCGGGCCATCACGAGCGCCATGCGGTTCGTCCGGCAGAACGCACGCGGCGCGAAGCGTCAGGATGTGGTGGCCCCAACGGCTCCCGCCAAAGTCACCGGCACCGTTGGCGTCGTCCCTCAGCAGGCTGTCCGCCCTTCCGCGTGAGGCCACGCACAGCGGGTAGCGCTTCCGGCAGGTGGAGGCAAAGCCCGTCCTAGGCGCGTGGCGCCCCTCCCGGGAGCCGTTCGGGCTCCACCGCCTCTCCGCCTCCAGGAGCGCCCTCGATCTGGGCACCGTTGCCGGAGGGCGGTGCGCCTGGTGGCGCGGCATAGCGGTCGGGGTTGCTCGACGGGCGCAGGAAGCGCCTCTCGACCAGTCGGTACGAGAGCTCAGCGCAGGCCAAGGTCGCCACGATGTTCACCGGGATCCACAGCCAGGTCCCGCGAAGGCTGTCCGTCAGCGCCCAGGCGACGAAGTTCTCCCAGAGATAGATCGAGTACGACCGCCGCCCGATGCCAACCAGGACGCGGCTGCCAAGGATCCGACCGAGCAGCCCGGGGACACCGAGGGTGTCGCGGGCCACCATCGTGGCGACAAGTGCCCCGGCAGCGACAACAGCCGCCGCCATGCCACCGCTGTACGCGAACGAGTGGTCGAGGTCGAGCCCCACCGACAGCACCCCGATCGTCACGAGCGCGGCGATGGGCACGAAGTGTGACCGCGCCAGGCGCTCGAAGAACCCGTCGGCAACGCGCCAGACGTACAGCTGCCCCAACAGGCAGCCCAGCAGGATCCCGTGGGCGTGGAACGGACTCGCGAGGTAGGCCCAGTCGACCGTGTGCGTGACGGCGTAGGCGATGCCCTGGGCGATCGCCGAGCCCAGCGCCGCCGACGCGGTGACGATCATGATCGTGCGCCGGCTCGCCCTCTTGAGCAGCCAGATCAGCAGCAACGGCCAGATCAGATAGAACTGCTCCTCCAGCG
This sequence comes from uncultured Actinomycetota bacterium, assembly GCA_963724495.1. Lineage (GTDB taxonomy): Bacteria > Actinomycetota > Actinomycetes > Propionibacteriales > DAIQRJ01 > CAVRUZ01. Next base: position 1,167,714 of record CAVRUZ010000002.1, read on the forward strand.
AGAGTGACCACAGATGGTCCATCTGCCACGGCGGTTGGTGGCCGAATGCGTCGGTCCAGTTGAAGGTGTAGCTCAACACCGCGGCGTCGACGACCAAGGCGACCACAAGTTCGCGGTGCGATGGCGACGAGAGCATCACGACGATGGTGAACACGAGCAGCAGAGCGGCCACGGCCGGAACGAGCCGGCGGAAGCGGCGCACGTAGAAGCCGAAGACGTCGATCCGCCCGTGGCGTGCCCAGGCGCCGAGCAACAGCGAGGTGATGAGGAAACCCGCTGAGCACGAAGAAGATGTCGACGCCGATGAATCCGCCGGGAAACTGGGCCGGCAGGATGTGGACCAGCGAGGTCAGGACGACGGCGATCGCCCGCAAGCCGTCGAGCGACGGGAGATAGCCGAGGCGGCGAGTGTCATCGGTCGTCATGGAGCACCTCGGGAAGACAACATCGGACTGCAGGTGTTGCCGGCGTGCGTCGGTCCCCTCGATCGCAGCTCTGGATTGCGACTCTTGGACGCACGGCGATCTCAAAGAGTAGCCTAAATGTGGACAAAACGGCACTTTTAGTCCATCGCGTTCACTCTGCGTAAGGATACCGGGCGGCCGCGAGAGGATCAGTACGGTCCGTGCACGATGCGTTGGCCCTTTCCTGGGCGTCTCATCGGGAGACCAGGCCCACTTCCGGTTGTGCGGCTCGCCGCTAGGAACCGGCCTGAGGTTGCCGCGACTACCCTGACCGGAATGGCCACTTCGACCACAGTCCGCCCGATCTACCGTTCCTACGGCGGGGAGAACGTCAAGGGCCGACCCGACTACTACAGCAAGGCCCTGTGCCTGGCTTCGTTCCTGCGCGCCGCCGAGCATGCGTCGGTCGTCCCGCTGTTCCTGAACGACGGTCCGATCGACCCCGACCTGGTGGCGCTGATGTCACGGCATGGCGACGTCATCCAGTTGTCCCACCGCCCCCTCGGCATGCGGGCGAGCTACCGCGCAGCGATCGAACATCCGCTGAAGTCCGGCTGGGGCGACAGCGACGTCGCCTACTTCTGTGAGGACGACTACCTGCACCGAGAAGAGGCGTTCACCGCTCTCGGCGAGGCCGCGGCTTCGATCGCCGACGCCAGTTACTTCGCCCTGTACGGCGGAACGCCACTCCATCCGGTGTTCGGTCCCGGCGTGGACCTGCGATTCCCGCCGGGTTGGCGGCACCACCCAGACGCCGTGGTCTCCGGCAGTCCCTGGGTCAACATTCCGAGCACGGCGAGCACCTTCGGCGCCCGAGTCTCGGCCCTGCGCGCCGACGTCGCCATCATCCGCCAGGGCATGGTGCCGTACAGGTCACGACTCCTCGATCACGAGACATGCCTGGTCGTGCAAGGTCAACGGCCCTACACCGCTGGTGAGGTCGTGCTGGGACCGGCCGCCACCCGTTTCCGCCGGGGTCCGAAGGCACTGGCCGCGAACGCGGTGCAGGCACCTTTCCGGCTGGCCTTCAACCTGCGCTCGTTGTCGCGCCGGCGTCGTCCGCACCTGATGTACGCACCGGATCCGAACCTGGCCTGTCACCTGGAGACGACGTTCATGTCTCCGGGAGTCGACTGGGACGCAGAGGCGGCCCGTGCCGCCGAGTGGGCGGCTGAAGCCGGGCTGCGCGTCCCGGTCCGGGACTCCCAGGTGACGGCTTCCCTCCCCGGCCCGCTTCAGGACGATCGTCAGGCTCGTCGGCCGGGCCCTTCCCGACCTGCCGGACCTCAGCAGGTTGACCACACCTGGGCCGGTGGCCTCGGGAATAGCGACCGCTGCCCTGCTCGGGATGATCGCGGGGGCAGCAGGAACCCTCGCCACCGGGGGTCGGCGTTGGCGCACACTGCTCGTGACGGCATCGCTGATCTGGCCGTTTCCCGACCATCCCTACCAGGGCCCGGTGGTGTTGGCGGTGTCGTACCTGCACGGGGTGCACGCGGCCGACTTGCTGTCACTCGTGGGACTGGCCATCGCCGTGGTACGACCGCGACGGTCCCGCGGCCGGACGAAGGGGCGCGTCAGTTCTGGTAAGGCGACCGCCCGGTGAGGATCCCGCGGACGTAAGCCAGGTGCTGCTGGGCGAGGGTGGTCTTGCCCCGGACGAGTGCCCCGGCGATGCGGACCAGGGTCCCCGCAGTCAGTGCGACGGCCATGGCATCGGCGGCGACCCGGCTGTTGTGGTGTCGCAGGTACGACCGCATGGACGCGCCACGCTGCTGCGGCATCTTGGTCCCCCCGCCGCCGGACCCGCCGGTGGCGTGCGGGACGAGCAGGTCCGTGCGCAGCCGCTGCTTCAGGCCGGCCTCGCGCACCTTCCGCCCGAAAGCCATGTCCTCGTTGTAGACGAAGTAGCGCTCGTCCCAACCGCCGAGCTCCAGGAAGGCCTGCCGTGGCACCGCCATGCAGGCCGCGTTGAGCCAGTCGAGGTCGACAACGGCGCCGACCTCGGGCCTGGCGTAGACGCCAGCCGACGGAGCCACCCGGTGCAGACCGATCGCATGCGCGACGGCGCGGCCGACCGACGGCTCGTAGCCACCGGCCCCGATCTCGATGTGCCCGGTCGGACCGACGGGCGCCGCGCTCACACTCACGAGACTGGGGTCGGCGCGCAGATCAGCGACGAGCTTGGCCCAGATCTCGGGGGTTGGCCGGCTGTCCGGGTTGGCGAAGACGAGGTACTCGGCCGTCGACGACCGGGCGCCGGCGTTTGCCGCGCTGGCGAACCCGCTGTCCCCACCGTCGAGGTAGCGGCCGTGGGGGAACCGAGCGACGATGTCGGCGACCGCATCCGCACCCGACGCGTTGTCGACGACCACCAATCGCTGTTCCGGATCGGCGGCTTCGAGCAGCCCGCTCAACTGGGCGGCGCTGTGGTAGGTCACGAGCACGACCTCGTAGTCAGCGACCGACACCTCGCTGGCTGGCGACTGGCCGGCCAGACTCGCCTTGGCTCATCCGAAGCTCTCGGCCTGCTCGTCGCGCAGGCGGTCGATCAGGCGGCCGGTCGGCAGCTTCACGTCCGCATAGGTCAGCGTGGCGTCCTTGGCCACGTCGTGCCGCAGTACGCAGCCCTCCGCCACCCCCATCGGCAGCAGGCCCTCGGCCGCTGTCACATCGGCACGCTCAGCCTCGCCGTAGGTGTGATAGCCGCCGAGCCCATCGATGGTCGTACCAGCAGCGAGGTCGGCCTTGGCGGTCGCCACCACCTCCACCATCGGGGGGCCGGCAGCGACGATCACCGCATCGTGGAAGTCGACAGCCCGCGCCAGGCTGGTGGGAACCTCGAAGTGGCACAGGTGATAGGGCGTGTAGAAGCTGTACAGCGGCCCTTCGCCCAGCTTGTAGAGGTTGAGGTAATGAGCCTGAATCGGGTCGTCGATCGCGGCGAGGCAGAAGACGCCCGGCCCCGGCTTGGCGCCCACGACGTAGTCGACCACGCCACCGAGTGACTGCAGGGTGTCCAGGTCGTAGACGCTCGTCAGCTCGTCGACGTGCCCGCTGTGGTCGGCGCCGCCCATCCCCCGCTTCTCCACCGTCATCCCGAGCGCGTTCGCGACGATGGCCTGCTCGAACGACACCTTCGTGCCGTCGGCGAAGCTCGTGACCATGGCGGGATCCTGCCCCCACTTGCGCGCGAACCCCTCCTGGGTCGTAGGAGTGCGGTAGGGGTCCTGGAGGCCCTTGATGTTGCCCAGCACCAGCGGCCGGAGTCCGATCCCGGACACGAACCGATGCAGGTTGACCTGCACCCCGGGCTGGTCGCCGTCGCAACCGGAGAAGACGACCCCGGCGCGGTCGGCGTACCGGCGCAGGACCGGCCCGACGGTCCCGTCGAGCTCGGCGTTCATCGTGACGACGTGCTTGCCCGCCTCGAGGGCGGCCAGCGTCACCGCAGCGCCGAAGTCGACAGCGCCGGTGACGTCGCAGATGACGTCGATGCCCTCAGCCGCGCACACCGCGAACGGGTCCTCGGTGACGACGGCGACGTCGCCGGCCACCGCCTGCGACACGGCCGCCGCGTCGTCGGCGACGATCGGCTCGGCGGTACTGCCCGACTCGCGGTAGGCGCGCAGAGCGCCGTCCAGGTGCCGGTTCGACACCGCGGCCAGCACCATGCCAGGCGTGTAGGTCTCGATCTGGCGGGCCACCCCTCGGCCCATGAATCCCGCACCGATCATGCCCACGCGAATCGGCCTGCCCTCGCGTGCGCGACGGGCCAGCGCCGAGTCGACCAGCATCATGCCGGCGAACCGGCTAACTCGAGGAGCGGCCAGGTGGCGTCCTTGTCACTGATCACGGTCACCGGCACCGGCCAGACAAGGCCGAGCGCAGGGTCGTCGTGGCGGAGTCCACGCTCCATCCCCGGCGTGTACTTCTCACTGACCTGGTAGAGCACTTCCGCATCGTCGGTGAGGGTCTGGTAGCCGTGACCGAACATCGGCGGCACGTAGAACGAACGCCGGTTGGCTGCGGACAGCTCCACCGAGACGTGCTGGAGATAGGTCGGCGAGTCCGGCCGCAGGTCGACGATCTGGTCGACGATCGCGCCGGCGATGCAGCGCACCAGCTTGGCCTCGGTGGCCGGCGGCAGCTGGTAGTGCATGCCCCGCAGCGTTCCCGCCTTGTAGTTGTAGGAGATGTTGCACTGCTCGACCATCGGCAACAGGCCGTGCTCGCTGAACTCGTCGCTGCAGAAGCTCCGGGCGAAGAAGCCTCGGTCGTCAGATCGCGGTTCGAGGTCGATGATCGCGACACCCTCGATGGGGGTGGTGGTGAAGATCATGTCGTGGTCCACATCAGGTCGGCATCGATCTGCTTCGTACGCATGAGGTACTCGAGCTGGGCGAGACGGGTGTGGCCCCTTCCGGTGAAGGTCGCAGTGTCCAGGTCGATCGAGGAGAAGATAGCCGCGAGCTGACGCGCACCGCTCTCCGCGTCCCACTCACAGGAGAACCCTGGCAGCTGAGCGTGGATCTTGTCGAAGTTGACTTTGTAGCTGCGGTTGTCTGCCGCGGGCGTGCCGAACTGGGTGGTGCAGCCGGGGAAGGCCGCGGCGACGGTCTCCGCGATCTCGCGAACCTGGTAGTTCTGGTCGTTGCTGCCGACGTTGAAGACCTGGTTGTGGATCGCCTCGCGGTCCGCGTCCAGGGCACACCGGATCGCCTTGCCGATGTCCATCGCGTGCACGAGGGGCCGCCAGGGCGTTCCGTCGGACGTCATGACGATGGCGCCGGTGGTGTAGGCGAGGCCGCTGAGGTTGTTCAGCACGATGTCGAAGCGCATGCGCGGTGACGCACCGAAAGCGGTCGCGTTGCGCATGAACGTCGGCGAGAACGAGTCGTCGGCCATCGCTGCCACGTCGCGCTCGACCAGCGTCTTGCAGACCGCGTAGGCCGTCTGCGGGTTCACCGGGGCAGTCTCGTCGACGACGCCCTCGGCAACACCGTAGACACTGCACGAGGACATGTAGACGAAGCGCTCGACGCCCGCCTCCTTGGCCTTCGTGGCCAGATGGACCGAGCCCTTGTGGTTGACGTCATAGGTGACCTCGCCCAGCAGGTCGCCGAGCGGGTCGTTCGACAGCTCTGCCATGTGCACGACCGCGTCGAAGCCACGCAGCTGGTCGCTCGTCACGGTTCCGGACGTCCTGGTCCAACGTGTACACGGAGCGATCGGTGCCGCGGTAGAGCCAGCCGTTCTTGTAGTAGCCGGTGTCGAGGCCGGTGACATCGTGCCCGCGTCGGTTGAGGTCGGGTCCGAGCAGGCTGCCGAGGTAGCCCTCGGTACCGGTCACGAGAATGCGCATATTGTTCCTCCGACGGCGTCAACCGTCACTCTTGGTCACGGACCAGCAGCTTATCGCAACGATGACTGGCGCTTGAATGGATCACTACGGACATAATAGACACAGGTCGAACACGAAGGGTAGTCGGATGTACTTGCTTATACACAGATGACTACGTAACGTACGCATTGTCCGTTGCGGACCATTGGCCACCTCGAAGCCGGCGCCCTGGCGCCCTCGATTGGTTACTTACAGTATTCAACAGGTTTGGGGAACTGTCATGGCCGAGCGTCTGCCGGTGCCGTACATCAGCCAATCGGATGACGACACCGAGCTCGCGACATCGCCACGCCCGTACCACATCCCGGTTCGGCTCCTCGGCCAGGGAACGTGGCCCCTCCTGCTCTGCGCCGACGTGGCCGCGGCCGTCGCCGCTGTGTTCACCCTGAACTACGTCACGCTCGAGTCCATCTTCTTGACGGTCGCGCTCGTCGTGTTGCTGCGCCTGTTCGGGCTCTACCGCTCGCGGCTCGCAGTCTCGCTCCTTGACGACCTTCCGCGGATCGCGGCCGGTTCGCTCGGCGCCGCCAGTGTCGCGGCCGTGGCCGACTCCCTGATCGGCTGGGCCGGCATCGGCGGTGAGGTCGTCGAGGCGCGACTGCTCCTGTTCGCGGTGGTCACCTTCGGCTTCCTCGTGCTCAGCCGCGCAGCGGCCTACGCCGTGATCCGGCACCTTCGGGCGGCGGGCATCGCCCACCCGACGTTGATCCTCGGCGCAGGCCGGGTCGGTGGACTGATCGCACAGGGCCTGCAGGACCACCCGGAGTACGGCCTGCGGCCGATGGGATTCATCGACTCCGATCCGCTCCTGACGTCCGGCGATCACGGCCTGCCGCTCCTCGGCGGCTCCCGCGACCTGACCAGGGTCTTGCGCGAGCAGCGCATCCGGGCCGTGATCGTGGCGTTCTCGTCAGGCCGCGAAGAGAACACCATCGACGTGATCCGCGACTGCGACCGGCTGCACTGCGAGATCTTCGTCGTGCCTCGGCTGTTCGAGGTCCACCACGTCAGCGACGACATGGACTATGCCTGGGGTGTTCCACTGGTCCGCCTGCGGCGCGGGACCTACCGCAACCCCACCTGGCGGTTGAAGCGCGTCTGTGACGTCGCGTTCTCGGCGCTGGCCCTGGTGCTGCTCAGCCCCGCCCTCGCGCTGACTGCGCTCGCGGTACGACTGGAGGGCGGTCCCGGGATCATCTTCCGACAGGAACGGGTGGGCGTCGACGCACGTCGCTTCAAGGTGCTGAAGTTCCGCTCGATGCGACCGGTGAACGACTCCGAGTCGGCGAGCAACTGGAACATCTCCGGCGATTCGCGGGTCGGTCCGGTCGGGCGGTTCATTCGCAAGTACTCCGTCGACGAGCTTCCTCAGCTGGTGAACATCCTCCGAGGCGACATGAGCTTCGTCGGTCCCCGACCAGAGCGGCCGTTCTTCGTCGCCGAGTTCGGTACCCAGTTCCCGCGCTACGTGGCCCGCCACCGGGTGCCGTGCGGGCTCACCGGTTGGGCCCAGGTCCATGGTCTCCGGGGCAACACCTCCATCGAGGACCGCGCGCGCTTCGACAACTACTACGTCGAGAACTGGTCGCTGTGGCTGGACTTCAAGATCGTTCTCCGCTCGGTCACCTCGGTCTTCACCAAGGCCGGGTCCTGACCTGTCGGGTCGCGTGAGCGGTCGGCAGCCCGCCGACACCGGTTCCCGTGCGACCGGAATGTCCCGGCTGCTGGCCGAGGACCTGCGGCACATGATTGAGCCGCATGGCAGTCGCCTCCGCTGGCGGGCGGAGGTGTGCGCGAAGGTGCTGCTCTATCCCCGGGTCCGCGCGGTCGTGTACTACCGGTGGAGCCAGGCCCTCGCTCGCCGCGGACTGATGCCGCTGGCGGCCGCTGTGCAGTCGCGGGCGATCCGTGGCAGCGGGGCCGAACTCGCCCCGCACGCCGACCTGGGCCCAGGCCTTTGTCTGATGCACAGTGTCGGCATCGTCGTCGGCACTGGGGTCGTGGCCGGGCGCAACCTGCGGCTGTACCACGGCGTCACGCTCGGAGACGGTGGCCAACCAGGCCACCCGCGACTGGGCGACGACGTGACGATCGGCGCCGGTGCAGCCGTGCTCGGCGGCATCACCGTCGGCGACCGCGTGATCGTGGGCGCCCAGGCCGTGGTCACGCGTGACGTTCCCGACGACTCCGTGGTCGTCGGAACTCCGGCCACCGCACGGCCCCGTGACAGCCGGCACGCACACTATTCGCGCCGGGACACGCTCACCTCTTGAGCAGGCAGAATTCGTTGCCCTCGGGGTCCAGCAGCACCACCAGGCCGTCGTTGCGCTGATCGGGTGCAACCGTCGCGCCGAGCGAGACCAGTCTGGCGACCTCCGCGCTGGGGTCGTCCGCACGGAGGTCGATGTGCACCCGGTTCTTGACCGTCTTCGGCTCTGGCACCTTGCACGAGCCACAGGCGCGGGCCGCCTTCGTCGGACTCCAGCAAGACGGTGGGGTCGTCCTCGGGATCGTCGATGCCCTCGGCGCGCAGCCGTTCGAGTTCCTCGTCGTCGTAGGGCGCGACCGCGTAACCGTCGAGCACCGCCGCCCAGAACCGGGCAAGGGCGGCCGGCGCCGCGCAGTCGATCACGATGTCAGCGAGGCGGGCCATGACGCCGATTCTGCCCGTCCGACGCGGAGCCACGATGCTCGGGACCGTCACGAGCCCGGACACGACGCCCTCACGGGCCCGATCCAGCTCCTGCATCTCGAACCGGCGGCCATACGCGCTCCTCGACATCGGCGACCAGTTCGGTCAGTTCGCCGATGCCTGCGGCCAACGCACCGGCGCCACTGTTGGCGACGACCAGCCGGAGTTCGTTCGTCCCGGTGGTGACGGCCGCGGTGATGTCGACCTCGTACGGCGGTCCCCAGACGACACCGCAGTCGACGTCGTTCACGAACACCTGAGCGATCTCGCGGACCGGCCCGGTGACGGCGGCTCGGTAGGAGCGTCCGCCACCGACACCGGGGTGGACGCCATCGTCCGCGGGCCGGAACCGCAGCACCGAAGTCCAGCAGCACCCGGCCGTACGAGGGGTCGGCAGGGAGATGGAACCGGGTCTCATAGCTCGCCGTGCCGGAGAAGTCCCGCCGTCGTGGGTCGCTCTCCCACACGTGCGGGAGGGTCACCGGCTCGGGGTGGCTGTCGGCGTCGTCGAACACGACCGTCCAGGGCCCGCTGAGCGCTGTCCGGCCAACGTCGTCCGGCTGTGTCGCCGCGAGCGAGCTCCTGGTCGACGTCCTCAGCGTCATACGTCACGAACACCGCTGCCTCGCAGGGATCGAGCGTCAGGGCTGCCGGGTCTGCCGGCGTCGCGGCCCGTTGCGGCACCCGAGCGGGCGTCCCAGCGCTCGACCCGTCGGCCGCTCTCGCGGAACCCGAGCTCCCCTTCGATCCGGGTGCCGCCGGTGTTCACCAGCAGGTAGACATGAGTGCCGTCGCCCAGGCAGCGGTGCACGAATCCCAGCGCCTGCGCCGCCGGGGTGATGCTCACGTCCGGAGGGCAGACGGAACCCAACCGCTCCATCAGCGCATCCTGATCGTCGTCGGCCCGCGTCAGGTCAAGCACCGCTCCCCCGGCCGCCCGGACGGCGTCCAGCCATCGCCGGGTCTCCGGCCGGGATGTCGACGGCGAACGGGAGGACCACGATCCGCGCAGCTGCCGGGTCGATCACCTCGACCGCGTCGTCGTCGAACAGGGTGAAGTCGAACCCTGCATGTGCGGATCGCGCGTGGGATCACCGGCCCGATGTGCCTGGTGGTCTCCCGCCACAGGTTGATCGACGTCCCGCCGGTGTGCGGGCCCATCCGTGCGTAGACGTCGCGGGCCGGCACGTACAGGTACACGTCGGCCACCCGCCGGCCCTGCCGGAGCAGCCAGCACAGCCGCTGCAGGTAACGGGCCAGGTGCGGCATGGCCGGCCACCACGGGTTGCGGTCGTCGAGCGCTCCTGCGGCGTAGAAGAGCCAGCCGGGACCGACTGCGCTGTCCTTCGGTGAGTACGGCCAGCCGTGCCCGATGAGCTGGTTGACGCCCGCCAGCAGGTGCTCGTGCGCCTCTCCGACCAGGTCGAGCGGGGTGGCGCGCAGTGAGGGCGAGTGCACCCAGGTCCAGACCTCGGCCGACACCACCGGATCCTGGTGGTGCAGGTACGCGCCGGACGCCGCCCATCTCGTCTCCGGGATCGCGTCCCAGCCCCAGCCTTCGCCTTCACTGAGGTCCGCCGAGCGGAAGCTGCTCACGGTGGCCGGCGGCTCGCCATAGCTCTGGACGCGGAACGGGACACCTTGGCCCGCCGCCCAGTCTCGGAAGACCGCGACGAAGTTCTCCTCGTAGAGCTCCGAGAGCGTGCGGCCGACATCGGCACGGAGCGACGCGACTCCGCTCGCCGTCAGCGAGCTCACCCAGCCTGGGCAGCAGCGGGTACCCGCGGCGGCGTTCGAACTCCGCCGGCAGCGCCGGCGTCCAGTCGGCGCCGTACACCTCCATGCTGTCGCAGAAGACCGACCCGACCCGCTCGGGACGGGCCGCGGCGAGCAGCGGTGCGGCCACCTGCTCGATGTGGCAGCGGGCGGCAGCCGCGGAGTAGTGATCGAGCACCGGGCCCTCGGCGCCAACGGCGGCACGCTTGACCTGTTGGCCGGTCGGGCACGACCACGCGGCCAGCAGCTCGCGTCCAGCGGACCCGGCCGGCACGGTGACTGTCCCGTCGACCATCTCCACCGGCCGGGGCAGGCCGTCCGTCACGTCTGGATCGCGAAGATAGGCACCGACCAGCTCGCCACCGTCAGGCGCCTCGGGACTGATCGTCGCGGTTGCGTCCGTCAGGCTCGTCCGGGTCCAGGTGAGCCGCCTGGCCGCCAGGTCAGGGGTGATGTGCGGGCCGCCGAACGGCCAGCCGCTGCCCAGCGTCAGATCGAACCGCAGGCCAAGATCCTGTGCCCGGCCGGCCGCGAACGACACCGACGGCGAGGAAGGGGTCGGACAGGAACGGCGTGGTGACCTTCGAGAGCGGGTAGACGAAGGCCACCTCGACTCCACCCAGTCCGCCCGCTGCCATCGCCGTCAGCTCGCGGTCGAGCTCCGCGTTCTCGACGTCGGGACCGAACCACCACCAGCGCATCATCGGTCGCGCCGATCCCGGTGGGTCCGCAAAGCCCTTCCTGAGGTCCTCGATCCCCTGATCCACGCGGGGCAGTCTGCCGGTGCCGCCTGCGGGTGCCGATGGCAGGCTGCCGTCATGCCCGAACAGGACTCGACAGTGCCGACGGAGTCGATCCAGGAACGGGCGTGGCCGTGGTGACCGGGGGCGCGAGCGGCATCGGGGCGGCCTGCGCGCAGCGGTTGCGCGCCGACCACGAGCACGTGCTGATCCTCGACCGCACCCCACCACTCGACGCAGAACCGGACTCGGCGGAGGCATCCGGCCTGGTCGGCCGCGGTTCGGTCCAGCACGTGCACGCCGACGTGACCGATCCAGAGAGCCTGGCTGCGGCGGCCGGCATCGCGGAGGAGCACGGTCGGGTACGGACGCTCGTGTGCGCCGCGGGTGTCCAGGGCTACGGCACGGTCACCGGAACCGAACCCGAGGAGTTCGACCGAGTCATCGGGATCAACCTGCGTGGCGTCTTCCTGAGCTGTCGCGCGCTTGTGCCGGTGATGTCACCACCGGCGGCGATCGTGGTGGTCTCGTCGGTGCAGGCTCATGCGGCCCAGACCGGAGTCGTGGCCTACGCCGCGAGCAAGGGCGGCCTGGTGGCGATGGTGCGGGCGATGGCGGTCGACCTCGCCGGCGCTGGCATCCGGGTCAACGCGGTGTGCCCGGGATCGGTCGACACGCCGATGCTCCGGGCATCGGCCGCCGGCCTGGCCGACGACGGCGACACCGACCGGGTGGTCGCCGAGTGGGGTCGATCGCACCCGATCGGGCGGGTCGCGCTCCCAGCCGAGGTCGCCGAGGTGGTCGCCTTCCTGGCCGACCCGGCTGCATCATTCGTGACCGGCGAGGACATCAAGGTCGACGGCGGGCTGATGGCCCAGATCCCCGTCCGGTTGGACTGAGTCAGGGATCGGGCCGCGACGCAGCCAGCGTGCCGGTGCGTGCGGTCTCCGCCACCAGCGCCACCGCCCGGCGGGTGATCGGGTTGGGCGTGACCTGGTCTCGCAGGGTCAGGTCGAACAGCGACAGGAGGTCCAGGGCGCGAGCGACGCGCAGGGGATCGGAAGGCAGCGCCGGCGCCGCGTCGAAGAACCTGGCGGCGAAGGCAGCCTCGAAGTCGGAGTGATCGGGAAAGCGCAGCAGGTTCCCAGCGTCGGTGAGCGGCGACCCGGCGTGGGTGTACTCCCAGTCGACCAGCCCGGTGACCCTGCCACTGACGGGGTCGACCAGCAGGTTCTTGGGGTTGAGGTCGGAGTGCACCAGGCAGGCACGACCCGAGGACCCGATCAGGTCCTCCGCCTCGATGGCCACCCGCCGCAGGTTGTCGCGGTGCGACGACGGCAGCGTCTCGCCGAAGGCGCTCGCGAGCAGCTGCTCGGTCGTCGTGGTCAGTCCGAACTCGCCGGCGAACGGTTCGACGCGCAACTCCAGCCCGTGCAGCCACCCTCCGACGGGAAACGGAATGCCCGCGAGCAGGACCGCGACGTCGGCGACGGCTGTGCCCAGTCTGGTGCTCGTCTCGGCATCGGCCTCCGCCAGCACCGTGTCCAGCCGCAGGCCGGGAAGTCGCTCGAACAGCAGGAACGGCGGCATCGGTGCCGGTGGGTTGAGGCGGACGTCGAGCACCCGGGGCACCGGCAGCAGGCCGGCGACGAGGCGGTGCACGCCGGCGAGCACAGCGGCCCGGCTGGGGTCGCGCGCGCAGACCCGGAGCACACCCTGTTCTCCCGCGCCCAGGTCGACACCGAAGGTCTCGCCGGAGTAACCACCGGTGAGCGGCTCCAGCCGCAGGCCAAGCGCCTGCTCGGCGGCCGCGAGCACGCTCGGCCGGTCGTGGGGAGGCAGGGGCGCAGTCACCCGGCCGGCGACAGGAACGCCGTCAGCGCCAGGGCAAGCAGGTGCGGGTCGTGGGCGCTCATCAGTTCCCGCGACGAGTGCATCGCCAGTTGCGGCGCCCCGACGTCGACGGTGGTGACGCCGAGACCGCTCGCCGTGATCGGCCCGATCGTCGAACCGCAGGGCAGATCCGCCCGGTGGACGTAACGCTGGAGGGGCACCCCGGCCTCCTCACAGGCCAGCGGCGAACAGCGCCGCCCCACGACCGTCGGTGGCGTAGCGAAGGTTGTGGTTCACCTTCAGGACCGGACCTGCCCCGGGGAAGATCCAGTGGTTCGGCTCGTGCCGGTCGGGATGGTTCGGGTGCGTGGCGTGCGCCATGTCCGACGACGCGCATGCCGAACCGGCCAGCATCCGCAGGAAGCCTTCGCGGTCGCGGCCACCGGCCAAGGCGACCCGCTCCAGCACCTGGATCAGCCAGGTCGACGCGGCGCCCCGGTCCGACGAGCTGCCCACCTCCTCGTGGTCGAACAGCACCAGCACCATCACCTGGTCGGACCCCGAGCCGGCCGCGTCGATCAGCGCGCGCACACCGGCATGGCTCGAGCACAGATTGTCCAGGCGCGGCGCACTCACCATGTCGCCGTCGATGCCGATCCGGCTGCTGGCGCCGATGGCGTGTGTCATCAGGTCGAAGCCGAGGACGTCGTCGGACTGCACACCGAGCCGGTCGGCGACGAACGAAAGGAACTGTCCCGCCTCCGGCGGTGAGCCGGTCCCCCACACCGGGTTCAGGTGCCGCTGCGGATCCGGTCGCAGGCCGGACGTCACCGACTCCCGGTCGAGGTGGATCGCCAGGTGCGGCACGCGCAGGATCGGCTCGTCGATCAGCAACAGGTGCTCGGTGATGCCGCTTCGTGCGCGGCAGACCACTCGTCCCGAGAGGCCGAGGTCGCGGTCCAGCCAGCTGGTGAGCAGCGGGCTGCCGTAGGGATTCGCGAGCACCTGCCGCCAACCCGCGGTACCGGAGTCCGGCTGCTCCTTGATCCGCAGGTTGGGGCTGTCGGTGTGCGCCCCCACGATGCGGAACCCGGCGCCGGGAGCGATCTTGCGCGGGCTCACGAACGCAATGAGCGAGCCGCCACGGCGGACGAAGGCCGACCCGGTCTTCGCCGGCCAGTCGGCGGTGGTGTCGAGCTCGGTGAACCCGGCGGCCGTCAGCCGGTCGGCCGCCGTCGCCACGGCGTGGAACGGCGACGGTGACGCGTCGATGAACGCGCAGAGGTCGTCGGCGAAGTCCAGGGCCTCCTGGGCTTCGTCGGCGTCGGACCGCTTCGGCACTGCCTCGCCTCCCTGTTCCTGTCGGGCTGCCGGGACTCGCCTAGTGCGCCGCGTCCTGCCAGCTCCGGCCGACTCCCACCGAGACCTCCAGCGGAACGGTCAGTTCCGCCGCAGAGCCCATCTCCGCGCGCAGCAGGGCAGCGATCTGGTCGCTCTCGCCGGGAGCGACCTCGAGCACGAGCTCGTCGTGCACCTGCAGGAGCATCCGCGACTTCAGTCCCCGGTCGGTGACCGCCCGGTCGAGCCCGATCATCGCGACCTTGATGATGTCGGCGGCCGAGCCCTGGATGGGGGCGTTGAGCGCCATCCGCTCGGCCATCTCGCGCCGCTGCCGGTTGTCGGAGTTGAGGTCGGGCAGGTAGCGCCGGCGACCGAAGAGCGTCTCGGTGTACCCGGTGCGACGAGCCTCGGCCACGACGCCGTGCAGGTAGTCGCGGACCTTGCCGAACCGGCCGAAGTACTCCTCCATCAGCTCGCGGGCCTCGGAGGTCTCGATGCCGAGCTGCTGCGACAGGCCGAAGGCCGACAGCCCGTAGGCAAGCCCGTAGTTCATCGCCTTGATCTGCGAGCGCATGGCCACGTTGACCTCGGCCGCCGGGACGCCGAACACCCGCGACGCGGTCACGTTGTGGAAGTCCTCGCCGGACTTGAAGGCGGCGATCAGCTCGTCGTCGCCGGACAGGTGCGCCATGATCCGCATCTCGATCTGGCTGTAGTCGGCCGTCATCAGCGTCTCGCCGGCCGGGCCGACGATGAACGCCTCGCGGATGCGCCGCCCCTCCTCGGTCCGGATCGGGATGTTCTGCAGGTTCGGATCGGTCGACGACAGCCGCCCGGTGGCGGCGATCGTCTGCTGGTACGTGCAGTGGATCCGGCCGTCGTCGGTGATCGTCTTCTGCAGTCCCTCGACGGTGACCCGCAGGCGGGTGGCGTCGCGATGTTCCAGCAGATGCTGAAGGAACGGGTGCTCTGTCTGCAGGTACAGCGCGGTGAGCGCGTCCGCGTCGGTGGTGTACCCGCTCTTGGTACGCCGGGTCTTGGGCATCCGGAGTTCCTCGAACAGCACCACCTGCAGCTGCTTGGGCGAGCCCAGGTTGATCTCCCGGCCCAGAACGGAGAACGCCGCCGATGCCGCGGTGTTCATCCGGGTGGCGAAGCGCGATTCCAGCTCGCCGAGGAGCGGCTCGTCGACGGCGATGCCGGCCTGTTCCATCCGCAGCAGCACGCCGACCAGGGGCAGTTCGATCTCGCCGAGGAGCGCACTACCGCCGCGCTCGGCCAGGTCGGCCTCGATGGCGTCGGCCAGGTCGAGCGTCGCCCGTGCCTTCACCATCGCCACCCCGGACTCGGCTTGCCCCATCCCCTCGAGCGTCGGCTGCTCGCCGGCGGTGTCGTCGCGGAGCTCGCGGCGCAGGTAGCGCAGGGCGAGGTCGGCGAGGTCGTAGGTCCGCTGGTCTGGGTGGGCGAGGTAGGCCGAGAGCCCGGTGTCCGCGGCCAACGGCGACAGCGGCCACCCCCGCGCCGCAAGGGCGAGCATCGGGCCCTTCGCGGCGTGCAGCACCTTCGGAACCTCTGGATCGGCCAGGACGGCAGCCACCGCGGCCTCGTCCTCGGGTGTCAGCGTGCTGACATCGACGTAGCAGGCCGCCGCTGACGTGCCGGCTGCGAACGCGAGCCCGTAGACGTCGCCGGTACCCGATCCCCACCGGCCGTCGACCAGCACGGAGAGCCGGGTGCCCGCTGGCACGTGCTCGGCGATCCACTGAGGCAGGCTCCCGGGCTCGAGCTGCGCACCCGCGACGTCGAAACCCGACTCGGCTTCGGGCTGGGCCGACTCCAGGGTCTCGAACAGCCGGTCGCGCAGGACACGGAACTCCAGCGCGTCGAAGACCTGATGAACCGCGGAGCGGTCCCAACTCCTGGCGGCGAGGTCGTCGGCGCTGACCGACAGCTCAAGGTCACCGACCAGCTGGTTGAGCTGCCGGTTGACCACCACTTGCGCCAGGTTCTCCCGCAGCGCCTCGCCGGCCTTGCCCTTGATCTCGCCGGCCGCGTCGACCACACCCTGCAGGCCGCCGTACTGGGCCAGCCACTTCGCCGCGGTCTTCGGGCCGACGCCGGGCACCCCGGGCAGGTTGTCCGACGACTCCCCCACCAGCGCGGCCAGGTCGGAATAGGAGGCAGGTGTTACGCCATAGCGCTCCTGCACCTCTGCCGGGGTGATCCGGGCGAGGTCGGAGACGCCCTTGCGCGGATACAGCACCGTGACCGACTCGTCCACGAGCTGGAAGGCATCCCGGTCGCCCGAGCAGATCAGCACGTCGAGACCGGCGCGGGTGGCCATCTTGGTGATGGTCGCGATCACGTCGTCGGCCTCGAAGCCGGGCTGCTCGTAGACCGGCACCTGGAGCGCGTCCAGGACGTCGCGGATGAGCGAGAGCTGGGGGCCGAACTCGGCCGGGCTCTTGCTGCGGTTGGCCTTGTACTCCGCGTACTGCTCCGACCGGAAGGTCTGCCGGGACACGTCGAAGGCGACCGCGATGTGGGTGGGGTGCTCGTCGCGCATGACGTTGATGAGCATGGAGGTGAAGCCGAACACCGCGTTGGTGTGCTGTCCGGTCTTCGTCGAGAAGTTCTCCACCGGCAGCGCGAAGAAGGCCCGGTAGGCCAGCGAGTGACCGTCGAGCAAGCAGCAACTTGCCGCGAACCTTGCCCTCACCCTCAGGGCCGGCGAGGACCTCGCCTTCAGCCAGGGTGTCGCTCTCGGTCATGGTGGAGCCATCAGTCACGATGTCACTTTCTACGGGAGGCCGTGCGGGGCAGCGCAGTCCATAAATGCGGCAACCCACGCGATGCTAGTGCCGACCGCTGACAGCCACGCCGGTCCATCCAGCTCCCCGTGAGCGAGACTCGCGCCATGACGAGTGCACCTCTGCCCAGCGCCCCCCTGCACGAGCGCCTGGGGATCAGGATCGAAGCGATGAGCGCCGACGAGGTGACCGGCTCGATGCCGGTGGCCGGCAACACCCAGCCGTTCGGAGCCCTGCACGGCGGCGCGACCGCCGCGCTGGCCGAGGGACTCGCCTCCATCGCCGCCAACCTGCACGCTGCGGCCGCCGACCTCGTCGCGGTGGGGCTCGACCTCAACATCACCCACCACCGGTCGGTCCGGGCCGGCGACGTGCACGGCGTCGCGACCGCGATCCAGCGCGGCCGGACGATCGCGAGCTATGGCATCCGGATCAGCGACGACGCCGGCCGGATCGTGTCCACCGCCCGGCTGACCTGCGCCCTCGTGCAGCCTGCCCCCTGACAACGGCCCGCTCGGCGCGCGTGTGGGCGCCTACTTCTCGGCGATCACCATCTCCGCGACCCGGCGCATCGGGACGCGCATGTCCATCGCGGTCTTCTGGATCCAGCGGAACGCCCCGGGCTCGTCCAGGCGATAGCGCGTCTGCAGCAGCGACTTGGCGCGCTCGATGACCTTCCGGCTCTCCAGCCGGTCGCTGAGGTCGGCCACCTCGGCGCGCAGCGACACGATCTGTTCGTGCCGGGCAAGCGCGACCTCGATCGCCGGCACCAGGTCGTCGGCCGTGAACGGCTTCACCAGGTAGGCCATCGCGCCCGCATCCTGGGCCCGCTGCACGAGTTCGCGCTGGCTGAAGGCCGTGAGCATGACGACGGCGCTCGCGGTCTGTTCGCCGATCTTCTCCGCTGCGCTGATGCCGTCGAGGGCCGGCATCTTCACGTCGAGGACGGTCACGTCCGGTTGCAGCTCGGCAGCCAGCCGTACGGCCTCCTCGCCGTCCTTGGCCTGGCCGACCACGGTGTAGCCGAGTTCGGTGAGCATCTCGGCGAGATCCATCCGGACCAGGGTCTCGTCCTCGGCGATCAGGACGCGACGGTCGGTGCTGGGCGGCGCGGTCTCCGGATCGGGGACGGGCAGGGCGTCGGTCACACGCCGAGGATAGTGCCGCCGACGGACCGTCACCCGAGGCGTTCGTGCGTCAGCCCCGCTACGGACCGGCAGGTCTCGGGCGCCGTTACCATGTGCGTCGCGCATGCCCGTGTGGCCCCGGTACCCCAACGGTAGAGGGAGCGGTCTCAAACACCGTCCAGTGTGAGTTCGAATCTCACCCGGGGCACCAGCACAGGGAGCGGTAATTCGAACTCACCCCCAAACAAGCAACTGTGAGTTCGAATCTCACCCGGGGCACCAGCACAGCCGGCGGCTAGCGTGCGCGCCATGGCTCGCGTACTGGTGACCGGAATGTCGGGCGTGGGCAAGAGCACCGTGCTCGACGAGCTCCGATCGCGAGGTCACGTCGCGATCGACACCGACGACCCGGGTTGGGAGCTGCCCGACGGCACCTGGGACGAGTCGGCCATGGCCCGGCTCCTTGACCGCCATCCCGACGTCGTCGTCTCCGGAACAGTCGAGAACCAGGGCCGGTTCTACGACCGCTTCGACCACGTCGTCCTTCTCAGCGCCCCCGTTGACGTTCTGCTCGAGCGCGTCCGCACGCGTACCAGCAACTCCTACGGCAAGACAGCCCAGCAGCGCGCCGAGATCGTGGAGTACGTCGAGACCGTCGAGCCACTGCTGCGGAGTGGCGCGACCCTCGAACTCGACGGCCGGCGACCCGTGGCGGAACTCACCGCAACCGTCGAATCCCTGCTGAACTCCTGACCCACAAGGCCGCTCGCCGCTGGATTTGCTTAGCAAAGGTAATGAGCTAGTCTAACGACATGAGTATGCGACAGGGGGTAGCAACGGTGGCCAAACCGGACCCAGGAACCGCCGTAGCCACCGGATCGACCGCTCGGCAGCACCGGGCGAAGGTCGACGTGCACGAGCTGCGGATGGCCTGCATGAAGATCGCCCGCCGCGTCCGTGCCGAGAGTTCCGGAACGCTCACCCCAGGCCAGTTCGGCGTGCTTGCCAACCTCGCCAACCACGGCGCCCGCACTCCGGGCGAGCTGGCGGCCGACGAGTACGTCCAGGCCCCCTCGATGACCCGGACGATCGCGATGCTGGTCGCGCGTGAACTCGTGCAGCGAGGTCCGCACGCCACCGACCGCCGCCAGGTCATGCTGACGATCACCGAGAAGGGCAAGGCCGAACTCAAGGTCTCCAAGCGCACGCGGGACGAGTGGGTCACGGCCCGGCTCGGCTCGCTCAGCGACGACGAACGGCTGGCGCTGGCCAAGGCCACGCCCATCCTGGAACGCCTGGCCAACTCCTGACGTGACGGCCACGCGCGACCTGCAGCCAGTCGAGCCGGCGCTCGACGCTGCCGGCGAACCCGTCGAGGCTGCCGAGCGCACACCGCCCCGGACCAGACGGTTCGCGGGGCAGGTTTCGGGGACCTTCCGCTCGCTGCAGCACCACAACTACCGCCTCTACTGGACCGGCGCGCTCGTATCGAACGTCGGCACGTGGATGAGCCGGGTTGCGCAGGACTGGCTCGTCCTCACCGTCCTGACCGATCACTCGTCGGTCGCGCTTGGCGTGGTCACCGCACTTCAGTTCCTGCCGATGCTGGTGCTCGCTCCCTACGGCGGCGTGCTGGCCGATCGCTACGACAAGCGCAAGGTGCTGATGGTCACCCAGGTGTCCATGGCCGCGGTGTCACTGCTGATGGGCGTGCTGACCGCCACCGGCTCGATGCACCTGTATCTGATGTACCTGCTGGCGTTCGTGTTCGGCGTGATCACCGCGGCGGACAACCCGGCGCGGCAGGCGTTCGTCTCGGAGATGGTCGGCAGCGACGACATCCCCAACGCGGTCGGGCTGAACTCCGCATCGTTCAACTTCGCCCGGCTGCTCGGTCCTGGCGCAGCGGGCCTGCTCATCGCCGGTGTCGGTATCGCGCCGGCCTTCTTCATCAACACGGTGACGTTCGTGGCGGTGCTCATCGCTCTGACGAGGATGAAACCCGAACTGCTGATGCCGAGCGATCCGACGCCCAAGGGCAGGGGACAGCTCCGTGCCGGTTTCGCCTACGTGCGCACGCAACCCCGCATCATGCTGCTGCTGATCGTCGTGTTCTTCTTCGGCACGTTCGCGATGAACTTCGTCATCACCAATGCGCTGATGGCCACGCAGGTGTTCCACAAGGGTCCGAGCGAGTACGGCCTGCTCGGCTCGGTGATGGCGATCGGTTCGGTGTCGGCCGCCCTGCTCACCGCTCGCCGGCGGGTCCCGTCTCTGCGGGTCCTGGTCGCCAGCCTGCTCGGTTTCGGTGTCTCTGCTGTGATCGGCGCCCTGTCGGTGAACTTCCTGATGTTCACGCTGACGCTGATTCCCATGGGTCTGTTCGCGATGAGCACGATGACCACGGCCAACGCCTCGGTGCAACTGACTGCAGACCCGGCGATGCGCGGCCGGGTGATGGCGCTCTACATGGCCGTGTTCATGGGCGGCACTCCGATCGGCTCGCCGCTGATCGGCTGGGTCGGCGAGGTCTACGGCGCCCGCGCGACGATCATGATCGGCGCGATCACCAGCCTGGTCGTGGGAATCGGTGTGGTGATCGTCTTGATGCGACGCCGGAACATCACGCCGTCGACGCTCCGCGAATACCTGCGGCCGACGACGATCGACGCCTGAGCGGCCCCGCGACTTACCCGCCAGCCGTTCAGGCCTTGGCGTCGACCGCGTCCGCCGCCTCGGCCCAGCCTTTCGCCCGCCGGTAGATGGCATCGCCGATCTGATGCACGCGCACGGCGTTGGTCGAGCCGGAGACACCGGGCGGGCTGCCCGCGACGATCACCACGATGTCGCCCTGCTGACACAGCTTCTGCTGCAGGAGCAGTCGTTCCACCTGCACGACCATCTCGTCGGTTGTGTCGACGGTCGGCGAGAGCACGGACGTGAGTCCCCACGAGAGGCTCATCTGCCGTCGGCTCACCTCGTCCGGGGTGATGGCAAGCATCGGGAGCGCGGATCGGTATCGCACCAACTGCCGGGCCGTGTCGCCTGTGAGCGTGAACGCCACCAGGTACTTGGCGTCGAGGTGCTCGGCGATGTCGGTTGCCGCCCTGGTGATCGCGCCACCCTTGGTGCGCGGGTCCCAGTCGACGTGCGCGATCTTCTCGATCCCGTGGTTCTCGACGGCCTCGATGATGCGGGCCATCGTCTGCACCGCGAGGATCGGGTACTCGCCCACGCTGGTCTCGGCCGACAGCATCACCGCGTCGGCTCCGTCGAGCACAGCATTGGCCACGTCGGACGTCTCCGCCCTCGTCGGCCGCGGCGCGGAGATCATCGACTCCAGCATCTGGGTCGCGACGATCACCGGCTTGGCGTTGCGCCGGGCCAGGTCGATGATCTGCTTCTGGACCAGCGGCACCTCCTCGAGCGGGAGCTCGACGCCGAGGTCGCCGCGCGCGACCATCAGCGCGTCGAACGCGGCAACGATCTCCGCCAGGTTGTCCACCGCCTGCGGCTTCTCGATCTTCGCCACGACGGGGAGGCGGCGGCCGCCCGCCTCGTCCATGATCTTGTGCACCGGCTCGATGTCCGCCGCGCTGCGCACGAACGAGAGCGCGATCAGGTCGACCCCGATGTCCAACGCCCACCGCAGGTCGTCGATGTCCTTCTCCGAGAGCGCGGGGACGCTGAGCGGGACACCGGGGAGGTTGAGTCCCTTGTGATCGGAGACCGGGCCGCCCACGACCACGGTCGTGCGGATGTCGTTGCCGACCACCTCGTCGACGGCCAGCATCACCTTGCCGTCGTCGACAAGGATCGTCTCCCCCGGCCGGACGTCGGCGGCCAGGCCGTCGTAGGTGGTGGAGCAGCGCGCGTTGTCGCCGGGACAGTCGTCGGTGGTGATCGTGAACGACTCGCCGGGAACCAACGTCGCCGAGCCGATGGCGAAGGTCCCGAGCCGCACCTTCGGGCCCTGCAGGTCGGCGAGGATCGCCAGCGGCACGTTCTTCGCCTCGGCGGAGGCACGCAGCACCCGATACCGCTCCGCGTGGTCGTCATGCGAACCGTGACTCATGTTCAGCCGCGCCACGTTGAGTCCGGCATCGATCAACTCGTCGATCCGCTCCCGGGTGGAGACGGCGGGACCCATGGTGGCGACGATCTTGGCTCTACGCACAACGACCGAGCCTAGACCGTTGCCGACCCGGTCCCGTCCATGCCTGCGCTCGACTGCTCACTCGTCCGATCAGGCCAGCAGCTGGCGCGTGCTCGGATCGATCGGCCGCGGGAGCGGCGACCGGTCCGTGCGGTGCAGGTAGGCGTCGACACCGGCGGCTGCGGCTCTGCCCTCGCTGATCGCCCAGACGATCAGCGACTGTCCTCGGCCGGCGTCACCGGCGACGAACACGCCGTCGACCGACGTGGCGAAGGACGCGTCCCGCGCGATGTTGCCGCGGTTGTCGAGCTCGACCCCCAGCTGCTCGACCAGCGGACCCTGCTCGGGACCGGTGAAGCCCATCGCGAACAGCACCAGCTCGGCCGGGATCTCGTGCTCGCTGCCCTCGACCTCGTTGAACTTGCCGCCGGAGAACTCGACCTCCACCAGCCGCAGCGCGCGGACGTGGCCGTTGTCGTCGCCGAGGAACTCCTTGGTGGACACCGCGTACCGCCGGTCGCCGCCCTCCTCGTGCGCGGAGCTCACCCGGTACGTCATCGGGTAGGTCGGCCAGGGCTGGTTCTCGACCCGGTCCTCGCCCGGCCGCGGCATGATCTCCAGCTGGGTCACCGATGCCGGCTGCTGGCGATGGGTCGTGCCGAGACAGTCGGCCCCGGTGTCACCGCCCCCGATGATCACGACGTGCTTGCCGGTTGCGGTGATCTGGTCGGGCACCTGCTCACCGAACACGACCCGGTTGGCCTGCGGCAGGAACTCCATCGCCTGATGGATGCCGGCGAGATCGCGACCGGGAACCGGCAGGTCGCGCGCGGCGGTGGCACCGACGGCGAGCACGACGGCGTCGAAGCGGTCCCGCAGCTCCGGGCCGGTGATGTCGCTGCCCACGTCGACTCCGGAGCGGAAGACCGTGCCCTCGGCCGACATCTGCTCGATCCGCCGGTCGAGGTGGCGCTTCTCCATCTTGAACTCGGGAATCCCGTACCGGAGCAGGCCACCCGGACGGTCAGCACGCTCGTAGACCGCGACCGTGTGGCCGGCGCGCGTCAGTTGCTGCGCGGCCGCGAGGCCGGCCGGGCCCGATCCGATCACCGCGACGGTGTTGCCCGACAGCCACTGCGGCGGCTGCGGCGTGACCCAGCCCTGCGCCCACGCCTTGTCGATGATCGCGACCTCGACGTTCTTGATCGTGACCGCACCACCGGAGATCTTCTCGTCGATCGCGAGCACGCACGCCGTCTCGCACGGCGCCGGGCAGAGGCGTCCGGTGAACTCCGGGAAGTTGTTCGTGGCATGGAGCCGCTCGATCGCCTCCTCCCAGTCGTCCCGCCAGACCAGGTCGTTCCACTCCGGGATCAGGTTGCCCAGCGGACAGCCCAGGTGACAGAACGGGATGCCGCAGTCCATGCATCGCCCAGCCTGCTTGGAGATCAGCGGAAGCAGCGCGTGCCCGATGCCCTCGCCCGGGTACACCTCGTGCCAGTCGTGCAGCCGCTCCTCCACCGGGCGCCTGGTCGGGACCGCGCGCGGGGTGGTGAGGAAGCCCTTGGGATCAGCCATGTGCAGCCTCCATGATCGCCTGCATCGGGTCGTCGCCAGCGGTCTCGGCGGCCTTGCGGGCTTCCAACACGCGCTTGTAGTCGGTGGGCAGGACCTGCGTGAACCGTGCTGCCGCCGTCGGCCAGTCGGTCACGAGCCCAAGGGCTACTGGGGATTCGGTCTCCTCCGCGTGCCGCTTCACGAGTCCCCCCACCAGGGCGACGGCCTCGTCGTCGAGGCCACTCAGCTCGACCATCTCGCGGTTGACCAGCGAGGTGTCCAGGTCGAGCACGTAGGCGACACCACCGGACATGCCCGCGGCGAAGTTGCGGCCAGTGGCACCGAGCACGACCGCGATACCGCCGGTCATGTACTCGCAGCCGTGGTCGCCCACGCCCTCGACGACGGCGGTGGCACCGGAGTTGCGGACGCAGAACCGCTCGCCCACCTGCCCACGCAGGAACAACTCGCCGCTGGTCGCGCCGTAGCCGACCACGTTGCCGGCGATGACGTTCTCCTCGGCGACGAACGTGGCCGAGCGCGAGGGTCGCACCACGATGCGGCCACCCGACAAGCCCTTGGCCAGGTAGTCGTTCGCGTCGCCTTCGAGCCGCAGCGTGACGCCGGCCGGGAGGAAGGCACCGAAACTCTGTCCGGCGGAGCCGATCAGCGTGATGTCGATGGTGCCGTCGGGCAGGCCCGCTCCCCCATAGGCCTTGGTGATGTGGTGACCGAGCATGGTGCCGACCGTGCGGTTGACGTTGCGGATCGGCAGCTGCGCCCGCACCGGGTCACCCGACTCCAGGGCCGGCGCACAGATCCGGATGAGCTCGTTGTCGAGGGCCCGCTCCAGTCCGTGGTCCTGATCGCGGACCTTGTGCAGCGCCTGGCCGGCCGCGGTCGCCGGGCGCACGAGGATCGGCGAGAGATCGAGCCCGGACGCCTTGTAGTGCTGCAGAGCCGTGCGCACGTTGAGCGCCTCGGTGTGCCCGACCGCTTCGGCGATGCTGCGGAACCCGAGCTCCGCGAGAAGCTCGCGCACCTCTTCGGCGATGAACGTGAAGAAGTTGACGACGAACTCCGGCTTGCCCATGAATCGCTTACGCAGTTCAGGATTCTGCGTGGCAACGCCCACCGGGCAGGTGTCGAGATGGCAGACCCGCATCATGATGCAGCCGGAGACCACCAGCGGCGCGGTCGCGAAGCCGAACTCCTCCGCCCCGAGCAGAGCCGCGATGATCACGTCGCGGCCGGTCTTCAGCTGACCGTCGGTCTGCACCACGATCCGATCGCGCAGGCCGTTGAGCAGCAGGGTCTGCTGGGTCTCGGCCAGGCCGAGCTCCCACGGGCCGCCGGCGTGCTTGAGCGAGGTGAGCGGTGCCGCGCCGGTGCCACCGTCGTGACCGGAGATCAGGACCACGTCGGCGTGCGCCTTGCTCACGCCGGCGGCAACCGTGCCGACACCGGCCTCGGCGACCAGCTTCACGTGGACCCGCGCCGAGGGATTGGCGTTCTTGAGGTCGTGGATCAGCTGCTTGAGGTCCTCGATCGAGTAGATGTCGTGATGCGGCGGCGGGCTGATCAGGCCGACGCCCGGTGTGGAGTGCCGCGTGGACGCGATCCAGGGGTAGACCTTGTTCCCGGGCAGCTGCCCGCCCTCGCCGGGCTTCGCGCCCTGCGCCATCTTGATCTGCAGGTCGTCGGCGTTGGTCAGGTAGTCGCTGGTGACGCCGAAGCGGCCAGAGGCGACCTGCTTGATCGCGCTGCGCCGCTCGGGGTCGTACAGCCGGTCGGTGTCCTCCCCGCCCTCGCCGGTGTTGGACTTGCCGCCCAGCCGGTTCATCGCGATCGCCAGCGTCTGGTGCGCCTCCATCGAGATCGAGCCGTAGCTCATGGCGCCCGTGGAGAAGCGCTTGACGATCTCGCTGACCGGCTCGACCTCCTCGATCGGAATCGGGCTGCGGCCGCCCTCGTCGGCACCGGCGAAGCCGAAGAGACCGCGCAGCGTCATCATCCGCTCGGCCTGCTCGTTCACCCGTCCGGTGTACTGCTTGAAGATCTCGTAGCGACCCGACCGGGTGGCGTGCTGCAGGCGGAACACCGTCTCGGGGTCGAAGAGGTGCTGCTCACCCTCGCGGCGCCACTGGTACTCCCCGCCGACCTCGAGCTCGCGGTGCGCGGCATGGATGCCGTCGGCCGGGTAGGCCACCAGATGCCGCTGGGCGACATCGCCCGCGATCGCGTCGAGCCCGATCCCGCCGAGCCGGCTGGAGGACCCGGTGAAGTAGGCGTCCATCAACTCCGCCGAGAGCCCGACGGCCTCGAAGATCTGCGCCCCGGTGTACGACGCGACCGTGGACACGCCCATCTTCGACATGACCTTGAGCAGGCCCTTCCCCAGCGCCTTGACCACGTTCGCGGCGGCCTTCTCCGGCGGCAGGTCGAGGTACACGCCGTCACGGGCCATGTCCTCGACACTCTCCAGGGCGAGGTAGGGGTTGACGCCTGCGGCGCCGTAGCCGACCAGCAGCGCGATGTGGTGCACCTCGCGCACGTCGCCGGCCTCGACGACGAGCCCCACCTGGGTGCGGGTCTTCTCCCGGATCAGGTGCTGGTGCACCGCGGAGGTGGACAGCAGCGACGGGATCGGCGCGAGGTCGTGGTTGGAGTGCCGATCGGTGAGCAGCACGATCCGGGCGCCGGCCTCGATCGCCGCCGACACCTCACCGCAGATCTCGTCGAGCCGACGGCGCAGCCCGTCCTCGCCCTCGTGCACCGGGTACAGCGTGGAGACCACGGCGGTCCCGTAGCCCGGCAGGTTGCCGTCGCGGTTGATGTGCACGATCTTGGCGAGCTCGTCGTTGGTGAGCACCGGGTACGGCAGGATCACCTGGCGGCACGCGGTCGCGCCGGACTCCAGCAGGTTTCCCTCGGGTCCGAGCGTCCCGGTGAGCGAGGTGACGAGCTCCTCGCGGATCGCGTCCAGCGGCGGGTTGGTCACCTGCGCGAACAGCTGGCTGAAGTAGTCGAACAGCAACCGCGGCCGGTCCGAGAGCACGGCCAGCGGCGTGTCCGACCCCATCGACCCGATCGGTTCAGCGCCGGCACGCGCCATCGGGGCGAGCAGGATCCGCAGTTCCTCGTTCGTGTACCCGAACACCTGCTGGCGGCGAACGACCGACGGCTTGGTGTGCACCACGTGCTCGCGCGGCGGGATCTCCGGCAGCTCGATCAGGCCGGCGTGCAACCAGTCTTCGTAGGGGTGTTCGGCCGCGAGCGTGTCCTTGATCTCGTCGTCCTCGAGCAGCCGGTGCTCCTCGATGTCGGCGAGGAACATCCGACCCGGCTGGAGCCTGCCCTTGCGCACGATGCGGGACTGGTCCAGGTCGAGCACGCCGGCCTCGCTGGCCAGGACGACCAGCCCGTCGTCGGTGACCCAGTACCGGCCGGGACGCAGGCCGTTGCGGTCGAGGACCGCCCCCACCTTGCTGCCGTCGGTGAAGACGACCGCCGCGGGTCCGTCCCAGGGCTCGGTGAGCGAGGCGTGGTACTGGTAGAAGGCACGGCGGGCACGGTCCATCGAGCCGTGGTTCTGCCACGCCTCGGGGATCATCATCAGCACGGCGTGCGGCAGCGAGCGGCCGCCCATGTGCAGCAGTTCGAGGACCTCGTCGAACGAGGCGGAGTCCGAGCCGCCCTCGGTGCAGATGGGGAAGAGCCGGGACAGGTCGCCCGGGATGACGCTGCTCTTGAGCATCGCCTCGCGGGCGGCCATCCAGTTCCGGTTGCCGCGGACGGTGTTGATCTCGCCGTTGTGCGCGATGTAGCGGTACGGGTGGCTCAGGGGCCAGCTGGGGAAGGTGTTGGTGGAGAACCGGGAGTGCACCACCACCAGCGCTGAGGTGAAGCGTTCGTCGCTGAGGTCGGGGAAGAACTCGTCGAGTTGACTCGTGGTGAGCATGCCCTTGTACACAAGGGTTCTGGACGACAGCGAGGCGAAGTACACGTCGGCGGCGTGCTCTGCGCGCTTGCGCAGGCAGAAGGCGAGCCGGTCGAGAGCGAGGTCGGTGCTGCCGTCCCGGGGGGCCACGACGAGCAGCTCCATCCGCGGCAGGCAGGACCGGGAGGTCCGGCCCAGGATCTCCGGCCTGGTGGGCACGACCCGCCAGCCGAGAACGTCCAGGCCCTCCTCGTCGGCGATGGTCTCCACCACGCCCTTGGCCTCGAGTTCGGCGGCGTCGTCGTCGGGCAGGAACGCCATGCCGACCGCATAGCCGCCCTTGGGCGGAAGCTCGCGTGCCAGGTCGGCCTCGAGCACTCCACGGAGGAACTCGTCGGGGACCTGGACGATCATCCCGGCGCCGTCACCGGAGTCGGGTTCGGCACCGGAGGCACCGCGGTGGTCGAGATTGTGCAGGGCGGTGATGCCCTTCTCGACGATGTCGTGGCTGGGAACACCGGTCAGCGTGGCCACGAAGGCGACGCCACAGGCGTCGTGCTCGAACGAGGGGTGGTAGAGCCCGGTGGCCGGCCAGCCGGGACCCTCCGGGTTGGAGCGGACACGCAGGTCAGGAACCGACGACAGACCGACGGCAGGACCGGACGCGCGGCCGGCGCCGGGGGTACCAGGGCCCGAGGGGCCTTGGGAGTTGTGCATGGGCACTCCTGTCGACTCCGCCGGCGGACCGGCTGAGATGCTGCGGGGACTAACCGGGAGTGTCGGGCCACGTCGCCAGACGGGCTACGAGGGGCTGGCGACACCGGTGGGGGTTGGCCCCGCGCTGCCTGGTGACCTCGTCCGACCAGGTGGTGTTCGCGCCTGGGCCGACCCTGCCGTGGGACCGCTCACTCCGTCTGGGAAACCCTGGCTGCCGAGTCGTCTCGTGCCCCCGGGAGGGCGCTTTCGGCGTTGGGACAGCTCTGGCCCGTGGACCGCAGGAGTTTAGCCGACAGAGACCCTCACTCCGCCAATTCGCCCGGCAGCCGGACCCGTGCGCCGGCGCGGCTCAGGGTCGCTCTGGCGGGGCGGTGGCCGAGTCGTCGACCGCTGGTTCCGCCGCCTCGGCCGACGGCTGCGCCGCCTCGGCCGACGGCTGGGCCGGCTCCCGCCCGGGCAGGTACACCGACGACTCGCGCTCGGGGTGGCGGCGCCTCGACACCACGAAGATCGCCACGAACAGCAGGCAGACCCCGACAGACACGTAGTCGTTCAGCCGGAACGGCCCGATCAGGTGGGCGGGGTCGATGCGCAGGTGCTCGATCCAGGCCCGCCCGATGGTGTACCCGATCACGTAGAGGTAGAACGCCTGCCCGTGCCCGAGCATGAACCGCCGGTCGGCCCACACGACGAGCAGGGCCACCCCGATGCACCACAGGCACTCGTAGAGGAAGGTCGGGTGGAACGTCGTGGTGGTGAGATAGGCCGCCGGCCGGTGGACGATGTCGATCTCCAGGCCCCACGGCAGCGTGGTGGGGCGGCCGAACAGCTCCTGGTTGAAGTAGTTGCCCCAGCGGCCGATGGCCTGTGCCAGCAGGATTCCCGGCGCCGCGGCGTCGGCGAAGGCGGGCAGCCGGATGCCCATGCGCCGAGCCCCGATCCAGGCACCAAGGGCACCCAGCGCGACCGCTCCCCAGATCCCGAGCCCGCCCTCCCAGATTCTGAAGATGTCGACCCAGTCGCGCCCGGCACCGAAGAACAACTGGTAGTCGGTGATCACGTGGTAGAGGCGCGCGCCGACGATGCCGAACGGGACCGCCCACATGGCCAGGTCGAAGACCTCCGTCGACGCCCCGCCACGGGCCACCCAGCGACGGGTGGTGACCCAGACCGCCACGACGACGCCGAGCATGATGCAGAACGCATAGGCCCGGAGCGGGACCGGACCGAGGTGCCAGACTCCCTGCGAGGGGCTGGGGATCGACGCGAGCAGCACGTCGGTCATCCAATCTCACTGGTCGCGTTGGTCACCGGTCGATCCGTCACTTCTTGGCCGCGGTCACGGCCGCCTCGATCTGACTCCGGAGGCCGTCCGCCGACAGGTCGGGTGCGGGCACGACGGCGCCGTTGACCATCACGGTCGGCGTGCCCGCGACACCGCGGAGCGTGGCGTAGTCGTTGATCGACTTGGCCCAGTCGGAGTACGTCTCGTTGCGGACGCAGGAGTTGAAGGTGGTGTCCTCGATGCCCGCCTGCTTCGCCGCGGCGATCAGGGTGGCAGCCGTCCACTGCTGGTTCCAGACGCCCTCGCTGTAGAGCGCCGCCTCGTAGGCCGCTGCCTTTCCGGTGACAGCCGAGCAGGCGAAGGCGTTGGCGGCAAGCTCGCTCGGTGGCCCGAACATCGGCAGTGACATCGGGTAGGTCACCGAGCGGATGTCACCACTCTTCACGTACTCGTCCAGGACTGCCGGTACTCCCGAGGCCGACAGCTCCTGACAGTGCGGGCAGGAGAAGTCCTGGAAGACCTCCACGGTGACCGGTGCGCTCGGCCTCGCCGAATCCGATGCCCTGCTGCATCCCGGGACCGGTACCGGTCGCCTCCGGGTCGAAGTCCTTCGGGGTGGCCAGCGGGGTGGCGCCCGGCCCGGTGTAGGGCGCGGCCACCGCCGCGCGGCGCTCCACCGGCCTGCGAGCGTCTTGCTCTTCTGCCACCAGATCAGTGCGCCCATCCCGGCGAGGACGACCACCACGACGGCGACGATCACGATGGTTGCGACCGACTTCTGGCGCCGGGCCTTGGCCGCGGCCGCTTCCCGCTCGAGCCGGGCCCGCTCCCGGGCCTGCTGTGCCGCCGTGCTCTTCTTCGCCGCCATGCGTCCCGTCTCTCGTGTGCTCTGGTAGGCCGGTCCGTCGCCCGCTGGTGGGCGTCGCGGCCGGCCCATTCTGTCCGGTCCCGACCACCTTCGCCTGAATCGGCCCCAGCTCGGTGAGTCAGGCCCGCTTCAGGCCGGTCGCCAGGTCCGCCGCCAGCAACCGGCACGCAGCTGCCGCCGCCGGGATGTCGCCAGGGTGGTCGAGGACCCTCCGCACGAACGCCGACCCCACGATCACGGCGTCGGCGTAGGCCGCGACCTCGGCGCACTGGCGCCCGTCGCTGACGCCCAGCCCGACGCCGATCGGCAGGTCGGTGTACGCACGGGTACGCGACACCAGGTCGGGCGCGAGCCGGGAGGTCTCTGCCCTGGCTCCGGTCACGCCCATCACCGAGACGGCATAGACGAAGCCTCGGGAGGCCTCGGCCGTGGCGGCGAGACGCGCCTGCGTGGACGAGGGGGCGACGAGGAACACCCGGTCGAGTTCATGGGCGTCGCTCGCGGCGATCCACTCCAGCGCCTCCTCCGGGATCAGGTCCGGGGTGATCAGGCCGGCGCCGCCGGCCGCGGCCAGAGCGGCGGCGAACCCGTCGACGCCGTAGCGCTCGACCGGGTTCCAGTAGGTCATCACCAGCGTGGGAACCCCCAGCGCCGCCACCTGCTCCACCGTGCTGAAGACGTCGCGCGTGCGCACGCCACCGCGAAGGGCCATGTCGGCGGCGACCTGGATCGTCGGTCCGTCGATGACCGGGTCGGAGTAGGGCAGGCCCACCTCGACGATGTCCACGCCGCCCTCGACCATGGCCTCGATCACGACACCAGCACCCTCGACCGTCGGGAATCCCGCCGGGAGGTAGCCGACGAGCGCAGCCCGGTCCGTCGCCGACGCCTTGGTGAAGGCCGCGTCGACGCGGGCTCTCGTCACTGCTCCACCCCGCTGCCGGTGCCGCCCTCGTCCATGGGCTCGCCTGCGGCCGAGGTGGTGTCGGAGTCGTCGAGAAGGCCGAACCACCGTCCGGCGGTGTCCACGTCCTTGTCGCCCCGCCCGGACAGGCAGACGACCAGCTGCGCGTCGGGACCGAGCTCCGCGGCGAGCTTCACGGCGCCGGCGATCGCGTGCGCCGACTCGATCGCCGGCATGATCCCTTCGGTCCGGCACAGCAGCCGGAAGCCCTCCATCGCCTCCGCGTCGGAGATCGGCTCGTAGCGGGCCCGGCCGGTCTTGGCGAGATATGCGTGCTCGGGGCCGACCCCCGGATAGTCAAGGCCGGCGGAGATCGAGTGACTCTCGGTGGTCTGTCCGTCCTCGTCCTGCAGCAGGTACGACCGCGTGCCGTGGAGCACGCCGACCTGGCCCGCGGTGATCGTGGCCGCGTGCCGCCCGGTCTCGTAACCGTCGCCACCCGCCTCGTATCCACAGAGCAGGACCGACGGGTCCTCGAGAAACGCTGCGAACATGCCGATGGCGTTGGAGCCGCCGCCCACGCAGGCGAGAACGGCGTCGGGCAGCCGACCGTTCTCGGCAAGGAACTGCTCGCGGGTCTCGTCACCGATCCCACGCACGAACGACCGGACCAGGCTGGGGAACGGGTGCGGGCCGGCAGCGGACCCGATCAGGTAATGGGTGCTGTCGACGCTCGCCACCCAGTCGCGCAGCGCCTCGTTCATCGCGTCCTTCAGCGTGCGACTGCCGGTCCCGACGGGAACGACCTCCGCACCGAGCAGGCGCATCCGGGCGACGTTCAACGACTGCCGCCGGGTGTCCTCTTCGCCCATGTAGACACAGCATTCGAGATCCAGGTAGGCCGCGATCGTGGCTGTCGCCACGCCGTGCTGGCCCGCTCCGGTCTCGGCGATCAGGCGGGTCTTGCCCATCCGCTTGGCCAGCAGCCCCTGCCCGAGCACGTTGCGGATCTTGTGCGCGCCGGTGTGGTTGAGGTCCTCCCGCTTGAGCCAGACGCTGCAACCAACGGCGTCGGACAGTCTGGGGGCGAACGTCAGCATGCTGGGAAGTCCCGCGTAGTTCGCCTTCATCGCGGCGAGTTCGCCGACGAAGGCAGGGTCGTCGACGGCCGCCCGCCAGGCCACTTCCAGCTCGTCGAGCGCCGCGATCAGCGACTCCGGGACGAACCGGCCGCCGAACACGCCGAAGTGGCCGCCCGCGTCGGGGACTGCTTCTCGGTCTGAGCACTGCTTCCGATTGAGGCTGGTGCTGTCGTCCCGGATCGGTCAGCCATGCCGGACCGCCGGGTGCTCGCGCACCGCGACCAGGTCGGCAACCGCTTGGCGTGGGTCCTTGCCGGTGACCAGGGACTCGCCCACGAGCACCGCGTCGGCACCCATGCGGGCCAGTTCGATCACGTCGTGCGGGCCGCGGACACCCGACTCGGCCACCTTCACGATGTGCGCGGGGATCCGTGGCGCGACCCGGGCGAACGTCGAACGGTCGACGTCGAGGGTCTTGAGGTCGCGGGCGTTCACGCCGATGACCTTGGCGCCGGCATCGACCGCCCGCTCCACCTCGGCCTCGTCATGCACCTCGACGAGCGCGGTCATGCCGATCGACTGCGCGCGCTCGACGAGGGAGACGAGCTCCTCCTGCTCCAGGGCCGCGACGATGAGCAGAACGACGTCGGTCCCGTAGCTCCGGGCCTCCCACAGCTGGTAGGAGGTGACGGTGAAGTCCTTGCGCAGAACGGGAATGTCCACGGCCGCGCGCACGGCGGCGAGGTCGTCGAGCGATCCACCGAAGCGGCGCTGCTCGGTGAGAACGCTGATCGCGGAGGCCCCACCCGCCTCGTAGGCACGGGCCAGGCCGGCCGGGTCTTCGATGGTGGCTATCGGCCCACGACTAGGGCTCGCGCGCTTCACCTCGGCGATGACACTGACGCCCGGCTCGCGCAGGCGCGACATCACGTCGACCACTGCGGGCGCCTTGAGCGCCCGTCGCTTGAGCTCGTCGAGACCTACCTGCAGCCGGCGTGCCGCAAGGTCCTCACGGACACCAGCGACGATATCGCCGAGCACGCTCATCAGAAACGGTCCCTTCGTCGACGCACCCGGGCCCCTGCCCCCAATGTGGCCCCCGGATCTCCCGGGTGTGGTGTTCAGGGTAACCAGCACCGAGCCTGACCTCCGAAACGGCCGGTGCAGTTAGCGAGTCTTGACCACGACCGTCTTGACGATCTTGTCCGCCAGTGTCTGCCGCTTCTCGTCCCACAACGGGAACAGGTACCCGATGTAGCAGATGAGCGCGTCGACGATAGTGCGCCAGGTCGCGCACGAAGGCCATGCCGGCGCCGATCGGCTGTCCGGTGTCCTCGCTGACGAGCTTGAGGCCCATGCGCTCCTTGCCGATCGACATGCCGGTTCTGCCGGTGCGGATCCACCGGTTCCAGATCGAGAAGATCACATAGGCAATGAAGGTGACCCCCACGATCAGATAGCCGATGACCGTCAGCGGGTCCACCTCGCCCGAGGTGCTCGAGTCGGTCCTGGCGATGCCGATGCCGGCCACGATGTATCCGACGGTCCATGCGACCCAGAAGCCGGCGAAGTCGATGAGATACGCAACGACCCGCTGACCCCAGCTCGCGTAGGCCTCCTTGGGCAGGACATTCATCGGCGCCATGCCGTAGGCGCCGGTCTCCCACGGTTGTGGCGCCCCGTACTGCGGCTGCCCGTAGCCCGGCTGTGGGCCATAGCCCGGCTGCTGGCCATAGCCCGGCTGTTGGCCATAGCCCGGTCGGCTGCCCATAGCCGGTGGCTGCTGCCCGTAGCTGGCCGTAGCCTGGCTGCTGCCCATAGGCCGGTGGCTGCTGCCCATAGGCCGGGGCTGCTGCCCATAAGCCGGAGGCTGCTGCCCATAAGCCGGGGCTGCTGCCCATAGGCCGGTGGCTGCTGCCCATAAGCCGGTGGCTGCTGCCCATAACCCGGCTGCTGTCCGTAGCCGGGCTGCGGGTAGGCCGAAGTGGTCTGCTGATCCGGTGTCGGCGGCGGATAGCTCGGCAGCCCTGGGTCCTGGTCCTGGTGCGGCTCGTTCCCCGAACCCTCCGAAATGGCGGAGTACGGCGATTCCGGTTGGCTCACCGGCTGGGTGACATCACCCGTGGCCTCGGATCGTGCTGGTCGCCGCCGTGGCCAGCAGGCGGGTTCGGAGTGGTCACCTGGTCCTCCTGGAGCTACTGGTTCTTCAGGACGACGGTCGACATGATCTTGTCCGTGAGCGTCTGCCGCTTGTCGTCCCAGAGCGGGAACAGCACGTCGATCAGCGGCACGAGTGGCACGTAGCCGAGCAGGCCACGGACGACGTCGCGAAGGAACGCCTTACCGGCACCGATCGGCGTGCCGGTCTCGACCCCGACCAGCTTGGTGTTCGTCTTCTCCTTGCCGATGGACATCCCTGTCCTACCGGCGCGGATCCAGCGGTTCCAGATCGTGAACCCCAACTGCACGATCCCAGTGAGGATGAGCAGCAGGTAACCGATAGCGACGAGAGGGTCAACATCGGACAAGGTCCCGCGTGGCCGGCGTCATACGACGAGGACGACCGGGAGAGACCGATGAAGATCATGATCATGGCGATGATCCCGGCGACGAAGAAGACGCCGTAGTCGATGAGGTAGGCCGCGACGCGCTGGCCCCAGCTGGCGTAGGCCTCCTTGGGCAGGGCGCCCGCAGCGGGCGCGCCGTAGGCGCTGTTGTCCCACGGCTGGGCCTGAGGCAGTGCGTACCCCGGGAGCTGCTGCCCGTAGGCCGGTTGCTGCTCTTGTCCGTAGGCGGGCGGCTGCTGGCCGTAGGCGGGCGGCTGCTGCTGTGCGTAGGCCGGGGGCTGCTGGCCGTAGGCGGGCGGCTGCTGCTGCCCGTAGGCCGGCGGCTGCTCGCCATAGCCAGGCTGCTGGCCATAGGTCGGCAGCGGTGCCGAGTAGGGCTGGCCCTGGGGCTGGTCCTCCTGCTGGTCGTTGCCGGCTGACTGCTGTGGGCTCTGCCCGGACTCGTCGCGGCGGTCCGGGTCATCTGACGGCGGATACGGAGTGGTCACCTGATCGCTCCTCTCCGGAGCAGACGGTGCGCCCCGGGAACTCTTGACGGTCTCCTCGCTCTCGGGAGGTGATCAACGCTACCCCGGACGGCGGTCCCACCTCAGGTTCGACGAGGCGCAACGGCCCGCCGCGGGCGTCGCCGATGGCTAGGCTCGGCACCGATGGACCCCTCACCGATGGTGCCGCCGCCAGGCGTAGCTGCAGGCGGTAGCCGCCCGCCAGGTCTGGCCGGCCGGGGGCTGCCCAGATGGTTTCGTCGGCCTGTGGATGCGCAGGCGACTCGCGACGTCGGCCTCGTCCTCGGACTCGGCGTGGCGCTCAGCGGTGTGTACGTCCTCAGCGGGCCGTTGCACCTCGGCCTGCCTTGTCTGTTGAACCTGACGACCGGGTGGGACTGCCCGCTCTGCGGTGCCACGCGCATGGGCGCCGCGTTGCTGCGCGGCGACCTGATCGCCGCCTGGTACTTCAACCCGCTGGCGTTGGTGGGCGGAGCTGCCCTGGTCACGTGGTTCGTCGGTGCCCTGCTCTACCAGGCCGGCTGGCTCCGGCGACCCATGCCCCGACCGCGCGGAACCCTCGGGCGGGTCCTCGTCGGGCTGCTCCTGGTCTGGTTGGTGGTGTTCACGATCGGCCGCAATCTGCCGTTCGGGCCGTTAGCTGCCTTTCGGCTGTAGCTGCCTTTCGGGTGTATACTGCTCCTATGTGTGCAGCTAGCCGGCCGGCTGCTCCGCCTGCTGCTGCTCGGCGATCGAGCGGTCCGAGCGTCGCTGGGCGCTGGCGCCCATCAGTTTCCAGGCCAGCGCTCCGAGGACGGTCCCCACGACGAGCACCACGATGCAGGCGGTCACCGACACGAAGATCAGGACGAGGGCTGCCACCACCGAGGTGACGCACCAGATGCCGACCCCTGTCCAGGCGGCGGGAGTCTTCCCGTGGTTGTCGTCGTTATCGGACATCGGCTCTCCCGGTTGGCGTTGGACGTTCGCGGCCGGTCGGCACCCGCCCGCGACGGGAGCCAAAGTACCCCTCAGACGGTCGGATCCTCGCCCCGGTCGAGGGCTGTCCAGGCGTCGTCCCCATCGGCCGAGCCCGCTGTCCGCGAAGCGTCGAAGCGCCGGCTGGTCGAGGCAGACCAGGTTCGTGAGCGCAGCGCAACGGCCGCGGCGGCGAGCGTGCACAACACGGCCAGCACGGCGGCGGTCACCGCCCAGGCGGTAGCGCCGGAGTCCAGGGCGGCTCGAATCGCGAGGATGCAGGCAACCAGACTCAGCAGGGACAGCAACAGCGCCAGCGCGGTCCTGGCGCGTCCACGCACCAGCAGCAGTGCACCCGACCCGGCCAGGACCGCCAGGGCCACCGGCCGGACAGCTGGCGCGACGGCTGTGCCGGCCAGCGCGGTCTGCACGGCGAGTCCGGTGACCGGATCGGCGGTCGAGGCGCCCTCGGCCCAGGTACGGCCGCTGACGCCGACCAGGGCGGCCGACGCCCCGATCAGAACTGCGTAGAGCACGCCTGGCCGAAGGAACCGCCCGAGCCCGGTCATGTGAGCGGTTTCATCGTCGCGGCAACGGCCACCGCACGCAGAACCGCGGCTGCCTTGTTCCGCGTCTCCAGATCCTCGGCCTGCGGGTCGGAGTCGGCGACGATGCCGCCACCGGCCTGCACGTAGGCGACCCCGCCGCGCAGCAGGCCGGTCCGGATCGCGATGGCGGTGTCGAGGTTCCCGGCGAAGTCGAGATAGCCGACGACGCCGCCGTAGATCCCGCGCCGCGTCGGCTCCAGCTGCTCGATGATCTCCATCGCCCGCACCTTCGGTGCCCCGGACAGCGTGCCGGCCGGGAACGTGGCGCACAGCGCGTCGAACGCGGTCTGTCCTCCTGCCAGCGTTCCGACGACCGTGCTCTCCAGATGCATGATGTGGGAGTAGTGCCGCACCTCGGCGAACTCCGTGACGGCCACCGTGCCCGGCTCACTCACCCGGCCGACG
Source organism: uncultured Actinomycetota bacterium (assembly GCA_963724495.1). Classification (GTDB taxonomy): domain Bacteria; phylum Actinomycetota; class Actinomycetes; order Propionibacteriales; family DAIQRJ01; genus CAVRUZ01. The sequence continues at coordinate 1,205,453 of CAVRUZ010000002.1, forward strand.
TCGTTGCGACCGAGATCCACGAGCATCAGGTGCTCGGCCAGCTCCTTCGGGTCAGTGCGCAACTCCTCCTCGAACGCTGGCATCGGCCGTGGGGTCGGCGCCCCGCGGACGCGAGCCGGCGATCGGATGGAGCACGATCTGCCGTCCGGTCACGCGCAGGTGCGCCTCGGGTGAGCTGCCGACGATGTCGAAGCCGGACAGGCGCAGCAGGAACAGGTAAGGGCTCGGATTGGCGAGCCGCAGCACCCGGTAGACCTCGAGTGCGTCGGCGTGCGCGTCGGTCTCGAACCGCTGCGCGACGACGATCTGGAACGCTTCGCCGGCCCGGATCTGCTCCTTGGCCGCCTCCACCGCCGCCATGTGCTCGGCCGGACTCCTCCTGCGCCGGATGTCGGGTTGGGCATCGAGATCCATCGCCGCGGCCGTCACCTCGCTCGGCTGGCGCAACGCGTCGGTCATGGCGTCGAGCCGGGCGACGCAGTCGGCGTATGCGTCGTCGACCCGCTCGTCGGTGTCGTCGTAGTTCACGGCGTTGGCGATCAGCCACACCTCGCCGCTCTTGTGGTCGATGGCCGCGAGGTCGGTGGCCAGCAACAGCGTGAGCTCCGGCACCGGGTTGTCGTCGATCGTCAGATCGGGCAGGCGCTCGAGCCGGCGGACGACGTCGTAACCGAGGTAGCCGACGAGGCCACTGGTCAGCGGCGGCATGTCCATCCCGGCCGGGGTGTGCAGCATCTCCAGGGCCTGCCGGACCGCCTCCAGCGGGTCGCCGCCCGAGACCAGGCCGACGGGGACGTCGCCGGTCCATTGCGCCAGTCCGTCGACTGCCGTCAAGACCGCCGCCGACCGCACACCGACGAACGTCCACCGCGACCACACGCCCTGGTCGGCCGACTCGAAGAGAAAGGTGCCGGGGCGATTGCCGGCCAGCTTGCGGTACAGGCCCACCGGCGTCTCGGTGTCGGCGAAGAACCGCCGGACCACCGGGATCACCCGGTGCTCTGCTGCCACCGCACGGAAACCGTCGAGCGAAGGGGTCGTGGTCCCGTCGGTCACGCGCCCACCAGCCCGGTCGAGAGATCGAGGTCGCGACCAGCGAAGCAGGTGGCGTTGCCCGTGTGGCACACCGGACCCGCGGGCTCCACGAGCACCAGCAACGTGTCACCATCGCAGTCGAGTCGCATTCCCTTCAGGCGCAGGACATTCCCCGACGTCTCACCCTTGGTCCAGAGCCGTCCGCGACTGCGGGAGTGGAAGGTGACGAGGCGGGTCCGCACCGTGCTGGCCAGTGCCTCCGCGCTCATCCAGCCCACCATCAACACCTCGCCGGACTCGTGGTGCTGCACGACGGCGGTGACCAGCCCTCGGTCGTCGAAGGCGACGTTGGCCAGGTCGGGCAGCACTGTTCGAGATTCGGGCAGGGAAGACTCGGATCCAGGCACGCAGGACATTGTCCCCGAGTCGGGGCGTTGGTCGCGACCGACCACGTGCCCGTGCTGTCGCTAGCATCGGCGAGGTGACCTTGGTCGAGAGCGAGCGAGCCGGTCTGGCCGACACCCTGGCGTCGGTGGGTCCCGATGCTCCAACCCTGTGTGCGGGCTGGACGACCACCGACCTCGCCCTCCACGTGGTACTGAGGGAACGTCTCGATCCCGCCAACCCGGGCGCGAGAGTTCCGGGCTCCGACTCCCCCCGGCTCGAACGCCGCCGGCGCCGAATCCTTGCTCGACACGGATATCTCGGCCTGGTGGAGCTGGTCCGGAAAGGACCACCACGGTTCTCTCCATTCGGCCTGCCGGGTGCCGCTCGGTGGCTGAACACCGTCGAGCTGTTCGTCCACCACGAGGACGTGCTGCGGGCCCAGCCCGACTCGACTCGCCGCGTCCTCCCCTCGGACGCGCAGGACGAGCTGCTCAAGCACCTCAAGAGGTTGGCTCCCCTGATGCTGCGTCGGTGCCCCACCGGGGTGGACGCCCTGCTGCCCGACGGCACGACCGTGCAGCTGCACAAGGGCGACGAGGCCGCCATCCTGGCCGGCCAGCCGAGCGAGATCATCCTCTACCTGGAGGGCCGCCGGTCTGAGGCGGATATCACCATCCTCGGTGCCGCGGGTGGCCGCGAGGCCCTGGCCCATCTCCGGCTCAAGGCCTGACCGACGTCGTGTCCGGATGGGCACGTCGCTCGGCGTAGGGTTGCCGCCGTAACCGACAGGGGAGCGCGCACGCGCTGAGAGTGCACCCGGGCCACCGGGCGCAGACCCTCGAACCTGATCTGGGTCATGCCAGCGCAGGGAGTCGAATGGGCAGCCGCCTTCGAGCGGCCTTTCAGTAACGCGCCTTCGCGAACCCGGCCACCGGCCGAGATCAGGAGGCTGACATGGCGATCGGCAGCGATCAGCCGTCACGAGAAGCAGAAGCAACCATCCAGAGCCGCCACCCGAGGCGTTCGTGGCGAACCGTCGACGCTGTTGTGGTCGCCGTCATCGGAGTCGCCTTCGCCGTGGTCTTCGCGGTGTGGAACGTGCTCTACTCCGCCACCGCGCCGGCCTTCGCCTGGTTCCCGCCGGCGCAGGGAGTCATGTACGGCGTGTGGATGCTGCCGGGTGTGCTCGCCGGCTTGATCATCCGCAAGCCCGGTGCGGCGTTTTCGGCTGAGGTGATCGGCGCGTTCGTGTCGGTCCTGCTGGGCGGCGGTGCCTGGAGCTGGACGATCGTGCTCTACGGACTGGTCCAGGGCCTGGCACCGGAGGTCGTGTTCGCGCTCTTCCGCTACCGCCGCTTCGATGTCCTCGCTGCCTGTCTCGGTGGTGGGCTGGCCGGTCTCGGCGCCGCGGTCATGGATGTCGTCGGCTACTACCCCGACTGGAGTGCCGGCTGGAAGCTGGCCTACGCCTCGGTCCTGGTGGCCTCGTCCGCCGCCATCGCCGGGCTCGGCGGAGTCGCGCTCGCGCGGGCGCTGACCCGAACCGGTGTGCTGTCCCCGTTCGCAGCCGGCCGCGAGATCGGCAGATCCACCTGACCGCTGTCGCGGCGTCCGGCTGGGGTCTCACCCACGCCGGCCGGTCGCAGCCTGCCCTTTCCGGCGTCGACCTCGTGGTCGAAGAGGGCGAGCGGGTGCTCCTCTTGGGTGCGTCCGGCGCCGGAAAGAGCACCCTGCTGAAAGCGATCGCCGGGCTGGTCGAGGACTCCGCCGGGGTGACCGGCCGGCTGGGCGTCCTCGGCCGGGCTCCGCGCCCCGGCGACGGCGTCAGCGCGCTGGTGAGCCAGGACCCGGCGAGCCAGCTGGTGATGGCCAGAGCAGGTGACGACGTCGCCTTCGGCCTGGAGAACCTGTTGGTGCCGCCCGACCGAGATCTGGCCCCGCGTCCACCAGGCGCTGGCGTCGATGGGTCTCGACGGGCTGGAGTCGGCCGACACGCATCGGCTGTCCGGCGGGCAGCAGCAGCGGCTGGTGATCGCCGGTGCCCTGGCCATGCGCCCCCGCCTGCTGCTCCTGGACGAACCCACCGCGCTGCTCGACCCGCAGGGAGGGGACGAGGTTCGGCGGCATGTCTCCAGTGCGCTCGGCACCACCGACGGGCCGCCGATGACGCTCATCCTCGTGGAGCATCGCGTCGGCGACTGGCTGCCGCTGCTCGACCGGGTGGTGGTGCTCGAGCCAGGTGGCGGGGTGGTCGCAGACGGAACACCGGACGAGGTGTTCACCCGGCACGCCCGGCTGTTGGCCGACCTCGGGGCATGGGTGCCCGGCTCACCGGCCCTCCCCCGGTCTGCCGCCCGACACGCGGGTGCCGACGTGCTCGCCGCGAAGCACGTATCGCTGCGCTACCCCGACACCGCCCGCGCGGCGGTGGCCGACGCCTCGCTCGAGCTCAGGTCCGGTCAGGCGACGGGCATCGTCGGTGCGAACGGGTCGGGCAAGTCCACGCTGGGCCGGATGCTGGCGGGACTCGTCCAGCCGACGACGGGTTCGGTCGAATCAGGGGAAGCCCAGAAGCCCTTGCACCGTTGGAAATCCGGACCGCTGTCGCGTCAGGTGACAATGGTTTTCCAGAATCCGGAGCATCAGTTCCTCGCACGCACGGTGGCCGACGAGCTTCGAGTCGGGGCCCAACCGTCCGTGGCCATCACCGAGGGACTGCTCGAACGGCTCCGCCTGAACCATCTGGCCGGTGCCGATCCCTTCACGCTGTCCGGTGGCGAGCAGCGGCGGCTCTCGGTGGCGACCGCACTCGCGTCCGCCCCGCGTGCAGTTGTTCTCGACGAGCCCACCTACGGCCAGGACCGACGAACCTGGCTCGAGCTCGTGACCCTCCTCGGCGGGATCGCCGACGACGGCGTCGCGGTGTGCTTCATCAGTCACGACCGGGATCTCCTGCACGTCTTGGCCGATCGAGCGCTCACCATGACGGACGGGACTCTGAGCGAGATCGGCCCGTGAGCCTGCAGGTCGCGTCCGTCGCCGCGCCAGGGGCACTGGCCACGCGGGTCAATCCCCTGGTCAAGCTCGCAACGGCGGTCGTCGTGACGGTGGGCGTCTTCCTCGCCTCCGACCTGGTGACATCGGGTGTGGTGGCACTCGGCTGGCTGATCGCCTTTCCCCTGCTGGGACTTCGGCCGCTCGCCACCGCCCGGAGGGCTTGGCCCCTGCTGGTCACGGTCATCGCGCTGCTGGGCGTGAACCTTCTCTTCAGCGAGCCGGACGGCACACCGACCCTCGTCGACGCGGGACCGCTGCACGTCACGACGGGCTCGGTGGAGGCCGCTCTCACGGTCTCGCTGCGGTTGCTCGCCATCGCCTTGTCAGGTGTGGTGTTTGCCGCGGCCACGGACCCCACGGACCTCGCCGACGCCTTGACCCAGCAACTGCATGCGCCGTCGCGGATCGTGCTGCCGGCGCTGGCGGCACTGCGCATGGCACCGCTCATGCACGACGACCACGTGAGCCTGCAACTGGCCCGCCGCTCACGCGGCGTCGCGGGTGGCGGTCCGGTTCACCGGGGCCGGATGTTCGGGCAGGCCCTCTTCTCGTTGCTGGTCTCGGCAATTCGTCGCGGTGTCCGGCTGGCCACTGCCATGGACAGCCGCGCCTTCGGGGCCCATGCCGACCGCACGCATGCGCGCATCGCCAGCTTCAGCGGTCTCGACGTCGTCTATTTCGGCGGTGCGACCCTGCTTGTCGTTGTCGGCATGGTGATCAGCGCACGGACGGGTCACTTCCAGCCGATCTGGCGGTGACGTCCGGCAGCCTGGCGTCAGTCGGAGTCGACCCAGTCGAGCGACCGGTCGATGGCCTTGCGCCAGCCCTCGCGCCCCGCGGACCGGTCGGCGTCGGACCACGTCGGCTCCCACCGGCGTGACTCTCGCCAGTTGCTGCGCAGCTCGTCAGTGCCCGACCAGAACCCCACGGCGAGTCCTGCGGCGTAGGCGGCACCCAGAGCCGTGGTCTCGGCGACTTCCGGGCGGCTCACCGGGACCCCGAGAACGTCGGACTGGATCTGCATGCAGAGGTTGTTGGCCGTGACGCCGCCGTCGACCTTCAACACCTGCAGGTGGACGCCGGAGTCCTTCTCCATGGCGGCCACCACCTCGGCGCTCTGGTAGCAGATCGCGTCGAGCGTCGCGCGGACGATGTGCTCCTTGGTGTGGAACCGGCTGATGCCCACGATCGCGCCGCGCGCATCCGGCCGCCAGTAAGGGGCGAACAGCCCGGAGAACGCTGGCACGAAGTACACACCTTCGCTGGAGGCCACCCGTCCGGCCAGTTGTTCCGACTCGCTGACGTCGTCGAAGAACGAAAGTTGGTCGCGCAGCCACTGGATGGCCGAGCCGGTCACGGCGATGCTGCCCTCGAGTGCGTAGACCGGCTTCTCGCCCTCGAACTGGTAGGCCGGGGTCGTGAGCAGGCCGGCCTTCGACTGCACGGGTTCCTCGCCGGTGTTGAGGAGAAGGAAGTTCCCGGTGCCGTACGTGTTCTTCGCCTCACCCGGCGCGAAGCAGACCTGGCCGACCGTTGCCGCGTGCTGGTCGCCCAGCAGGGCGTGCAGGCCGACTTCAGCGCCGAACGGGCCTTCGGCGCGCGTGACGCCGAAGCCGTCCCGGCTGTTGCTGGGCCGGATCTCCGGCAGCATGGCAGCCGGAACACCAATCAGATCGAGCAATTCGTCGTCCCAGCTGAGGCTGCGAACGTCCATCAGCATCGTCCGGGAGGCGTTCGTGACGTCGGTGCAGTGCACTCCCCCATCGACTCCGCCAGTGAGCTGCCACAGCAACCAGCTGTCGATCGTGCCGAAGCAGAGGTCGCCAGCTTCGGCGGCGGCGCGGGCTCCGTCCACGTGGTCGAGGATCCAGGCGATCTTGGGGCCGGCGAAGTAGGTGGCGAGCGGCAGCCCGGTCGTCTCCGCGACATGGTCGGCGTGGCCGTCGGCCGACAGCCGGCCGACATGATCGGCGGTGCGCGTGTCCTGCCAGACGATCGCGTTGTGGATCGGCCGCCCGGTGGCGCGGTCCCACACGACCGTCGTCTCCCGCTGGTTGGTGATGCCGACCGCGGCCAGGTCGGCCGCCGACATCTTGGCGTCGGCGAGCGCGCGGCTCACGACTTCCTGTGTGCGTTGCCAGATCAGCTCCGGGTCGTGCTCGATCCACCCTGACCGCGGCAGGATCTGTTCGTGCTCCAGCTGGTGCCGGGCGATCTCGCTGCCGTCGTGGTCGAAGACCATGAACCGCGTGCTCGTGGTGCCCTGGTCGATCGCACCCACGAAGTCCGCCATGGCGCCGCCTTCCCTCGGATTCCGGGCGAACGACATCCTCCCCTGCGGCTGGTCCGTCAGCGCACGGGCTGACCCGCGCGGGCCAGGGATGCCTTCACGTCACCGATGCTGAGGTGGCCGAGGTGGAAGACGCTCGCGGCGAGGACCGCGTCGGCACCGGCCTCGACCGCCGGCGCGAAGTGCTCGGCTTCACCGGCGCCGCCGCTGGCGATGACCGGGAGGTGCGTGATGCCACGCACCAGCCGGATGAGCTCGGTGTCGAAGCCGGCCCTGGTGCCGTCGGCGTCCATCGAGTTCAGCAGGATCTCTCCCGCGCCACGTTCTTCCGCCTCCGCGATCCACTCCAACGCGTCGCGTCCGGTGCCGCGGGTGCCGGAGTGCGTCGTGACCTCGAAGCCTGATGGGCCGTTCCCGCCGCGTCGGACGTCGGCCGACAGCACGAGCACCTGGCTGCCGAAGCGGTCGGCGATCTCGTTGATGGCCGCCGGGCGGGCTACCGCACCGCTGTTGATGCCCACCTTGTCGGCGCCGGCGCGCAGGAGCGCGTCGACGTCTTCGGCGCCACGTACCCCGCCGGCCACCGTGAGCGGGATGAACACCTGCTCAGCGGTACGCCGGATGACGTCGAGCATCAGAGCTCGTCCACCCACCGAGGCCGAGACGTCGAGGAACGTCAGCTCGTCGGCACCCTCGCGGTCGTACCGTGCCGCGAGCTCCACCGGGTCACCCATCGCCCGCAGGTTCTGGAAGTTGACGCCCTTGACCACCTGGCCGGAGCTGTCGACGTCGAGGCACGGAATCACCCGCACGGCAAGGCTCATGTGCGATCAGACCTGGGCAACGTGAACCGGGAGGCGAGGCTGCGCGAGGCCCAGTCGACGATCGGCCAGCGGTTGGCGCGGGCGAAACGCTGCAGGTGGACATCGGGGCTCACGGCCACCGCGTTGTTGACCGAACGCAGCATCGGCAGGTCGGAATGGCTGTCTGCATAGGCGAAGCTCTTGCCCAGATCGAGGCCGTGCCGGCCGGTGTACCACTTCATCCAGGCCGCCCGCGATTCGCCGACCATCGGCGGCGATGAGAGATATCCCGTGCACAGACCGGATTCGTCGACTGCGAGGTCGGCGGCGATGATCTCGTCGAACAGCGGTGCCAGCGGGCGGGTGATCGGCCGGACCGAGCCGGTGATCATCACGGTGCGGTGGCCGGCCTCACGGTGGGCACGGATGCGCGCGATGGCCTCGGAGCTCACCCGCTCGAGCATGTGGTGGGTGATCGACTCGTCGACCAGGCGGTTGAGCTCGTCGATGCTCGCTCCCGCGTAGCGACGGTAGAGAGCACGCAGGAAGGACCCGCGGTCCTTGCGCTCGGCGATGAGGTAGCCGGGCAGTTTGCGCAACAGGGACGCGACTTCACCGAGCCGTTCGTCCGTCCGCAGCTCGGGCAGTCGCAGCCACAGGTAGGTCTCGACGACGTTGGAGGCGATCAACGTGCCTTCGAGATCGAAGACCGCCACAACGTCGCTGGCCCGCTTGAGGTCACGGAGCCCAGGTAGTTCGGCCCGCCCGCGTCGTGCCCGCGCCGCGTCCATCGCCCTGATGGGCTTGGTGATGCTCGGACAGTGCACGTCCACGAAGTAGTGCCGCCAGTCCACAACGGAGGTGTCGAAACCCCAGAGTTCCTTGTCCTGCTCGTCGAGCGCGTCGTGCAGAGCAAGCGTCTTGTCGTCGGTGAACCGCAACTCGGTGAGCGTGTAGGGCTTGTAGAGGTCGAGGTAGCGGCGCAGCATGTCGAGCCGCCGCTTGGTGCGGTCGAGATCGTCGACGAGTTGGCGCACCTTGCGGCCCCTTGGCGCAAGCGACAGTGCTCGGTCGGCCAGGTGATAGAGGCGTTCCGAGCTTCCCAGGAGCCGTTCCACCGCGTCACCGCCGGGGAACTCCCACTCGGGCAGCTTCGCCTTGCCCTTCTCGGAATTCTCGAACGGGTGCTCGCTGAAGTACTCGCGGATGTGCAGGTACACCTCGGCGAACGTCAGCGGGTTCCGGTCTCCGGAGGACACGTGGTAGTAGGCGGGTTGCCCAAGGGCCGGCCGGGTGGCGCACACCGCGAGGATCGCGTTCACCACGTGGTCCACCGGGACGATGTCGACGATCGCATCGGGGCTCGCGGGGAACTCCGGCACCTGCCCTCGGCCGTAGGCGAGGATCAGCGGCTCGGCCATCTTGAAGCCCTCGATCCACCCGGGATACGGGTGGACGAGGGCCGATTCGATGATCGACGGCCGCACGATGCTCACCGGAGCCTGGTCGGAGAACTCCTCGACCACCCGCTCCCCGAGCGCCTTGGTGAACGTGTAGCAGTCGGTCCAGCCCAGCGTGTGTGCGCGCTCGCCGCCGGCGTCGACGAGGCGCTTCTTGACCCATTCCTTTCGGCGCCGCTCGGCGTCCTCCGACACCGAGAGCGGTCCGGCGCGGCCATGGTCGCGCTCGGCCGGCTTGAGGAAGGCGCCCAGCTGGCCGGGCGTGCGCGAGGTCTCCTCGATGTGCTCGCGCATCCCGAGGCCCCATCTGGTCTCGATCTGCCAGTCCACCTCGTGCTGGACCGGGCCCTCGAGGATCGCGCCGCGCCGCCGTCCCGAGACGTAGGCGGTGGAGATGTGCACGTAGTGGCAGCGGCCCTCGGTGGCCACGAGCATCTTCTCCACGAGCGCCTGGGTTCCGAGGACGTTGGTCTGGAAGGCCTCGTCGATGGCCGGGTCGAAGGACACGTCGCCGGCGCAGTGGATGAGGACGTCGAGATCCGCCGGCAGGTCGGGCAGATGAGCAAGGTCGCCCTCGACGACGGCTACCCGGGCCTCGCGCAGTGCCGTGGCATCGCCGCCGAAGGGCTCGCGCGCCTGGTCGAACGTCTTGCGCTTGAGCAGTTGCTCGACGCGCTCGACCGCCGTGACCGATCCCTTGCGGCGCACCATCGCGACCACGGTCGTGCCCGGCAGGTCGGTGAGGATGCGCTGCATCAGCGCCTCGCCGACGAAACCGGTGACACCGGTGAGGCCGATCTTCTTGCCGTCCAGGTCGTCGCGCAGTGTCACCGGCTCACCGCCTCCAAGCTCTCGTCGTGGGCCCGATGTCGCAGGCGGCCGTCATGATCTCGCAACCACGGCCCCCGGCAGCGACCCTGGCGCGGAGCGCCCGATGAGCCTGCCCGGCACGGGCCAAACCCTACAATCGTCGGGCGGCTCTCGGGCCGCCCGGGGCTAGGCCGCAATCGTGCGCGATCCGCCGAATCGTAAAGTACATCGCTTCAATCCAGCGAAGTGAAGCTATCATCTTCATATGTCAGAGATGAAGCCATCAGCTTCCGTGTCCGTTGACGACGTCTGCGCTGCGCTGATCGGTGACCTGGTCGATTCGCGCAAGGCGCCCGATCGCCAGCACCTGCACCGCGACCTCGTGGCCGCGTTGGCCCGGGTGCAGTCGGTGGAGGCAGCCCTGGAGGCGCCCCAGATCATGGGCGGCGACGAGTTCCAGGCCAGCTACGCCACCGTCGGTGCGGCGCTGCACGCTGCGTTCCTGCTGCGCCTGGAACTGCTGCCCGTCGCCGAGCTGCGCTTCGGCATCGGCTGGGGCCGGGTCACGATGCTGGACCCCGAACGCGGCGTTCACGACGGACCGGCCTGGTGGTCGGCGCGGGCGGCCATCGACCAGTCCAAGCACCTCGAGACGCAGGCGCCGCTCCGGCTCGTGCGCACCTCCTACCGCAGCGACGACGAGTCCGGACCGAGCCCGGAGGCGGTCAACGCAGCCCTGACGTGTCGGGACCACCTGCTTGGATCGCTCGACGAGCGGTCCCTTCGGATCCTGGGAGGTCTGGTGTCAGGTCGGTCCAAGGTGGACATCGCTGCAAGCGAGGGAATCAGTCCTTCTGCGGTGTCGCAGCGCTCCGTGCGCGGCGGGCTCGACGTGATCCTGACCGCGTCTGCGGACCTCCGGCTCGTGCGATGAGCATCGTCGCCACCTTCCTGATCGCCGTCGGGGTCGCCGACCTGATTCGGGGCGACCGCCCACGCCGCCAGCTGGCGGGCCTGCTGTCCGTGCCTGTCACGGTCGTCGTCGTTGCCGTGCTCGCCGATCTGCGCACATGGCCGGACGTCCTGCTCCTCTTCGCGTGTGGCCTGTTTGCCGCTGCGTGGGTGGTCCTGTCCGCGCGGGCGCTGCGTACCGGGCGGGGTGAACTCCGGCCGCTGGCCGTGCTGGGAGTGGGGTTGCTGGCGTTCCTGCTGATGGCCGGCCTCAGCTCTCCCGTGGGTGGCCTGGTCGCCCGTTTCCTCGACGAGTCAGGGCTCCAGCTCGAACACGTCTCGCCTGCACGCGCCCTGCTGGTCGTGGGTCTCTTCCTGATCCAGTTCAGCACCGGCAACGAGATCGTGCGGCTCGTGCTGACGTCGGTCGGTGCGCTGAAGCCGCGCGGACTGCCGCAGGCCTCGGATCGGTTGCGCGGCGGGCATCTACTCGGGCCACTCGAGCGGATGTTCATCCTCGGGCTCGGCCTAGCGGGCGAAGTGACCGCAGCGGGACTCGTGATCGCCGCCAAGGGACTGATCCGCTTTCCTGAACTGAATGCCCGGCGGGGGTACGGATCCGAGACCGGTGTGGGTATCGACGAGGTGACCGAGTACTTCCTGGTCGGCAGCTTCCTGAGCTGGCTCGTGTCACTGGGAGCGCTCGCGCTGACGCTGTTGTCGCCCTGATCTGTCTGCTGCCGAATGCAGGGCTCCCACCATCTCGTCTGACGGATCGCACGAGGGCACGCCGCTGAATAGGTGCCGCTCAGTGGCTCTTCCGGCCCGTCGGCGGCCGGATTGCTGATTGAGGGGCAAGTTCTCAGCGGAAGGTCATCTGGCGGTGACCGGCGTTGCTGGTGAGGGCGCACGCCGAGCGCTTTACCGTTGCCGGATCGTTACCGAATCTCCTTGTGGATAAGGGCAATCCGAGATTCTGGAGCGTCCGGGATTGTCGGTGGTGGCTGGTTGGGTTGGTCGCATGACCGACAAGGATGCTCCCGCATACCCGCGAGGTGTTGTTGGACCTGGTCGATGTGCTGCGGCGGCAGGAGCGCCGGACCGCAGGTGCTGCAGTTGCAGGTCGCGGTCGGCTATCGCACTGCAGCACGGCCGGACGCCTTCTACGGCGAGCGGGTGGTGCTGCCGGGCCGCGAAGCACCTGGTGCACGTTGGGCGGCCAGGGCACCCCGATGGTGGCCGAGTTCGCACCAGCGATCTTCGCCGCCCGACTGGGCCGCTCCCCCTACGCAGGTACCCGGCTGATCGCCGACGCCCTCGACCTGCGCTACCGGCTCCCGCGGTTGTGGGCACGCGTCGAGAAGCTGGAGGTCGAGGCCTCCTACGCCCGGGAGGTCGCCCGCCGAACCCGGACCCTGACCTGTGCACAGGCCGCGTTCGTCGATGAGCAGGTCGCCGAAGAAGCGGACGGTCGGCTGCCGTGGAGCAGGTTCACCGACCTGATCGAGGCCGCCGTCATCACCGCCGACCCGAAGGCCGCTGAGAAGCGAGAGGCCGAGGCGGCGCAGAAGCACGTCGCCGCACCGACCCGCTCCAACGAGTACGGGATGCGCGGGTTCTTCGTGCACGCACCGTTCCCGGTCATCGCCCGCCTCGATGCGACCGTGGCCTACCTCGCCCAAGCCCTGCTGGACTTCGGCGACACCACCACCCTGGACGAACGCCGGGTCAAGGCCGTGCTGATCCTGGCCAACCCGACCCAGGCCGTGCACGTCCTCCGGGCCTATGCCACCTGGCGGGCCAGCCAGACGCCATCGGCAGGCGACCCAAGGCCTACGATGCAGCCAGGGATCGCGAGCTCGACAGAGCCGAGCAGCCCAACCCGGCCGACCGTGAGCCGCCTACTCCCGCCGATCCGCAACTCGACGGCCAGCAGCGGTCCCACCCCACTGATCGGGTCCGGCCTGTCGTCGCAGACCGCCGACCCGACCGGCAGCAGCGGTCCCGCCCGGCACGTCGCCAAGCGCAGCCCTGCCCAGACCCCGAACTCGACGCACCGAGCCCCACTCCCGCCGATCGGGAGCCGTCCACGCTCCCCGATCCCAAGTTCGACGGGCAGCAGGAGTTCAACCCAGCCGACGTCGAACCCGCTCCGATCAGCACCCCTGCATCGACGACAAGGACCTGCTCCCAGCTGTCCGGCTGTTCGTCCACCTCTCACAGGAACCGATCGAGAACGACTGCCACCGGTGTCGCCCGGGTCGAAGGCCAACCACCCGTCACCGCCCACTGGGTCAAACAGCCACCTCGGCGGCTGTCGGATCACCGTCACCCCGGTCCTCGACCTCGCCAACCAGATACCCGTCGACGCCTGGGAAATCCCGCATACGCCACCGCCACGCCGTCCACCTGATGACGCCGGCCGACACCTTCCCGTTCGCCACCAACACCACCCGCAGGCAAACAGATCGACCACACCATCCCCTACGACCGCCACGGTCCACCGGGCCAATCCCGCATCGGCAACTACGGACCCATGACCGTCTTCCACCACCGCCTCAAGACCCACGGCGGCTGGCACGTCGTCCAACCCTTCCCCGGCATCTACCTCTGGCGAGACCCCACCCAAACCGCCACCTACCTCGTCGACCACACCGGCACCCGCCGGCTCGAAGCTGGATAGCGTTCAGCCCTCCCGCGATCGCCACTGCAAGCGGTGATCAATCAGTGGCCGGCTGGATGTTCGCGTTCATGTGAAAGACGTTTTCGGGGTCGTACTTCGCCTTGATCCTGCTGAGCCGTTCATACTTTTCGGAACCGTAGCTGTTCAGCACCTGCCCCCGAGCGAACTCCGCTTCACCGTTGACGTAGCTTCCGATTCCCGTCGCGTGGGGTAACAACGCCGCCCAGAACGATCTGAGCCAAGCCGTATCCGCCTTGAGCATTTCGTCGTTGTCCGCGATGGCGATGAGGAAGATGGCATACCGCGGTGTTCGGCCGCCGCCGAAGGCGGTCTCGTCGTCCCCGACGTCGCTGTAGGCGCCGTCAAGCCGGTAGATGAACATCGGTGACCGCGGGGAAGTCTTACCTGGAAGGTGATCGGTTACAACGGCTATGACGTCGTCGGAAAGGTCGTCCACATAGTGTGTCTTGTCGTAGGCAAGGAAGCCGAAGGCGTTCGCCTCGTCGAACATCTGCTGGAGCTGGACATAGGGCATCGGTGTGACCATCTCGAACAGTGGCGGCAGGTCTGCTCTTATCCGGTCGGCCACCGTCGAGTGCTGCTCGGGAGGGCCGAATCCCGTGACGAGTAGCGCGTATCCAGGACGCATCCAGTGTTCCTGCGGAACGAAGGGCGCCGGTGGAGCGTTGATTCCCGCCACGATCATGTTCATGTCGCGGGGAAGATCCGCGAACAGATCCTTGGTGAGCCGGAGCAAGTCTTCCCCGCGCTCGAGGGGCCAGAAGAACATGCCAAAGTCGACTTGGGGACCAACGGGATGCAATTGGAACTCAAACTTCGTCACGACCCCGAAGTTGCCGCCCCCGCCGCGAATCGCCCAGAACAAATCAGCGTTCTCGTCATTCGAGGCCCGAAGAGCACGACCGTCGGCCACCACCACCTCAGCCGACAGCAGACCGTCCAAGCTCAGCCCGTACTTTCGTGTCAGCCACCCCATTCCACCTCCGAGGGTGAGACCTCCGACGCCGGTGTGACCGACGATTCCCCCAGGGGCCGCCAAACCGTGTTCCTGGGTGGCCACGTCGCGATCTGCGAGAGTCGCTCCTCCACCGACCACACATCGCTTGGCCACCGGGTCGACGGTCACGTCACGCATGTTGCTGAGGTTGATCATGAGGCCGCCCTCGGTTACCGAGCTCCCAGATCCGGCGTGTGCACCGCCGCGGACCGAAACCTCGAGTCCGTGCTCACGAGCGAACAGGATCGCGGCGCTGACATCGGCCGTAGTTGCCGGCCGGAGGATCGCGGCAGGGCGGCGGTCGATCGCCCCGTTCCAGACAGCTCGCGCGTCGTCGTAGCCCGGATCCGGGGGGACCAAGACCTCGCCGGCGACCTCCCTCCTGAGCGACTCAACATCTCGGGTCAAGACTTCTGTCATTTGATTCGCCTCCTGTGTGGCCAGCCCCAGTCGGAGCAGCGGAAGTACGTCATGCTGGCGACGTCCAAGAGCAGACTGTTCTCTCCGGAACCAGCCACTGCAATGGTCAAAAGGGAAGTCTTGGAAGAACTTCCCGGCCGCCACCCGGCAGAGGCCCAACATGCCGGTGGCCAGAGCTACCTCCCGGGCGCAACCGCCAGAGCCTCGTGGATGTCCAGATTCCCTGCATACAAAGCAGTTCCGACGATGACGCCTTCGACCCCCAGCGGTGAGAGTTCCGCGACGGCTCGCAGGTCGTCAACGGTCGTGACACCGCCGGACGCGATCACGGGTGCGCTTGTGTGGCTGCACACGAGCCGGAGCAGGTCGAGATTCGGGCCGGCCAGCATGCCGTCCTTGGCCACGTCGGTGACCACGTACCGGGCGCAGCCTGCCGCGTCGAGACGGCGCAAGGTCGGCAGGAGTTCGCCGCCCTCGCGAACCCAGCCACGTGCGGCGAGCCGGTCGCCGCGCACGTCCAGGCCGATCGCGACCCGGTCGCCGAAGGTGGCGATCACCTCGGCGCACCACTCCGGACTCTCCAGCGCGGCCGTTCCGATGTTCACCCGCCGGCACCCCGTCGACATCGCCCAGGCGATCGCGTCGTCGTCGCGGAGCCCACCCGACAACTCCACCTGCAGGTCGGTCGAGGCGATCACGTCACTCAGCACCGACCGGTTGTCGCCCCGACCGAAGGCGGCATCGAGATCCACCAGGTGCAGCCAGGCCGCTCCCGCTTCGGCGAAGGCGCGTGCCGCCGCCTTCGGATCGCCGTAGTCCTGTCCGGATCCCGCCACGCCCTGCACCAGCTGGGTCGCGTGCCCGTCGGTCACATCGACTGCAGGCAACAGGATCAGAGGCGCGGTCACCCGCCCACTCGAGTCCCGGCCGACGACACCGTTGGCTCGGCCTGCCGGCTCAGCCGGCCGACCCAACCGGCGAGGAGTGCAGCACCGGCGTCGCCGGACTTCTCCGGGTGGAACTGCGTCGCGCACAACGGCCCGTTCTCGACTGCGGCGATGAACCTGTCGCCGCCGTGCTCGACCCAGGTCACCACCGGCGCCCGCAGGTGGGCCGACTGGTCCAGCTCGAAGCTGTGAACGCCGAAGGAGTGCACGAAGTAGAACCGCTCGTGCTCGATGCCCTCGAACAACTTGCTGCCGGCGCCGGCCTGCACGGTGTTCCAGCCCATGTGTGGAAGCACCGGGGCCGTCAGTTGCTCCACCCGGCCGGGCCACTGCCCACAACCAGCGACCGGGTCGGGCGAGAACTCCATCCCCTCCTCGAACAGGATCTGGAATCCGACGCAGATGCCGAGGACCGGCTTGCCAGCCACCAGCCGACGGTCGATGAGTCGCTCACCGCGGACCTTGCGCAAACCCTCCATGCACGCGGCGAAGGCGCCGACGCCCGGCACGACCAGCCCGTCAGCCGCCAACCCCTGCTCGAAGTCCGCGGTGATCACCGCCTCGGCACCAGCGCGGTGCAACGCGCGCTCGGCGCTGCGGACATTGCCGAAGCCGTAGTCCAGGACGACGACTGAAGGGCGGTACGACGGCGCGGTCACGCCTGGTCCGATCCACCGGCCCGGCCGTCGAGCGTGCCCTTGGTGCTCGGCACGGACTGCTCGCGTGGGTCGTACGCGACCGCGTCGCGCAACGCCCGCGCCAGCGACTTCACCTGTGCCTCCACGATGTGGTGCGGGTCGCGACCGGCCAGCAGCGTGAGGTGGACGCAGATGCCGGCGTTGAAGGCGATCGTCTCCACCACGTGCCGCGTCAGCGACCCGGTGAAGTGACCGCCGATCAGCACGTACTGCTGACCCTCGGGCTCGCCGGTGTGCACGCAGTAGGGCCGGCCGGACACGTCGACCACGCACTGGGCCAGCGCCTCGTCCAGCGGCACCAGGGCATCGCCGAACCGCCTGATCCCGCGCTTGTCCCCGAGGGCGACGGCCAAGGCCTGCCCGAGCACGATCGCGGTGTCCTCGACCGTGTGGTGGACATCGACGTGGACGTCACCGGTGGCTCGCACGGACAGGTCGAACAGGCCGTGACGGGCGAACGCGTGCAGCATGTGGTCGAAGAAGCCAACGCCGGTGGAGATGTCGGCCTGACCGGAGCCGTCGAGGTCGAGCGTGAGCTCCACCCGGCTCTCACCGGTGGTCCGCGTCAGCGTTGCCGTGCGCTCTCCTGCCATCACGCCTCCCTCGCCACTAGTGGTCTGGCCGCAGCACTGGCGGCCAAGCCTGCAAAGAACATCTCCATCTGATCTGCGGTGCCGATCGAAACCCGAAGCCAGCCGTCGGGTCCGGTCTCGCGAATCAGCACGCTTCTATCCAAGAGATCCTGCCAGACCTGGTGCCGGTCACCGAAACGACCGAACAGCAGGAAGTTGGCGTCGGAGTCCGCCACCGTGTAGCCGAGACTGCTCAAACGCGCGGCGGTCTCGTCCCGCCGGTCGCGCAGTTCGTCGACCTTCGCCGTGAGCTCGCCGGCGAACCGCAGCGCCGTGACGGCGACCGCCTGGGTGATCCCGGACAAGTGGTAGGGCAGGCGGACGATCCGCAGGCAGTCCACGAGATCTGTCGATGCAGCCACGTAGCCGAGCCGGGCACCGGCCAACGCGAAGGCCTTGCTCATGGTCCGCGTCACAGCCAGTCGGGGTTCGCCCGCGAGCAGCTCGAGCGCAGTCGGCGTGGTGGGCCGGCGGAACTCCGCGTAGGCCTCGTCCACCACCACGACAGCTTGCGGAGCCAGGCTCAGCACTTCGCGGATGTGCTCGAGGGGCAGGGCAGTGCCGGTGGGGTTGTTGGGCGACGTGAGCAGCACCACCGACGGCTTCTCCGCAGCGAGAACGTCGGCCACGTTGGTCATGTCGAGCGCGAAGTCGTCCCGGCGATGCCCGGTCACCCAACGGGTGTGGGTGTTCCGCGCGTATTCGGGATACATCGAGTACGTGGGGGCGAACGAGACCGCGGTCCGCCCTGGCCCGCCGAAGGCACCAAGGATGTGCAGCATCACCTCGTTGCTGCCGTTGGCGGCCCAGACCTGCTCGGCCGTGAGGTCGTGGCCGAGGTACTCCGCAAGACCTCGTCGCAGGACGAGCACTTCCCTGTCCGGATAGCGATTCAGGCCGCGCGTCGCCTGGGCCACGGCTTCGCGCACGGCCGCCACCATCGCCTCGCTCGGCGGGTACGGGTTCTCGTTCACGTTGAGCGGCGCGACCACGTCGAGCTGCGGCGCTCCGTAGGGCACCTGATCGAGCAGTTCCGGCCGTAGCGGAAGGGCGTTCCGATCAGAAGTCACTGGCGACCACCCGCTCGGTGACTTCGTCGAAGAGGTCCGCCGACGTCGCCACTGCCACCTGGCGCCCGGTGCTGGACTCGGCCCAGCCGGCCCGACCGCCGGCGGCGCGCACGAGAGCAGAACCCGGCGCCGACGTCCCACGGCTGCACGCCGAAGGCGATGTAGACGTCGAGCGAGCCGGTCGCGATCGACACCAGGTCGCAGGCCGCGCTGCCCATTCTGCGGTAGTCGCGGACGTCCGGCAGCAGGTCGCCGAGCCAGGCGTGTGCCAGAGCGCGCGGCTCGTCGCCTCGCGGATACCCGACCCCGACCATCGCACGTCTCAGCACGCTGACACCGCTTGTCTCCAACGGCAGCGACGCGGTCACGACCTCGCCTGTCGCTGATGCCGCGAATTCCCGTCCCAGTTCAGGAATCAGCACGGCTCCGGCTACCGAGAGATCTCCCGGGTAGGCCTGCCCGACCTCTTCCACGCCCACCGACACCGCGTAGTCGGTGCGGTGGTGCACGAAGTTCATCGTCCCGTCGAGCGGGTCCACCAGCCAGCGGTATCCCGACGTCCCGTCGACCGCCTCGCCAGACTCCTCTGCCAGCACCGCGTCCGTCGGTCGCTCGGACGCCAGCGTGGCAAGGATCTCCCGCTCGGCGGCGAGGTCGGCGCTCGTGACGAAGTCGCTCTCGCCGTCCTTGGACCTCTTGTCGATGTCGGTCCCCGCCGACTGTGCGTTCGCGACCTCCCGGGCGATCGCCTCGGCACCACGGCGCGCTGCCCGCAGGGCAACCTCGGCCAGGTCCCGGTGCGATACGGCCGTCATTCGCCGGACCGCAGCCGGATGGCCACGGCCTCACCGTGCGCCGGCAGGTCCTCCGTCACCGCCAGCGTGCCGACGGCGTCGGCCACAGCGGCCAGGCCGGCCCGGTCGTACCGAATCTCCTGCATCGTCCGGGTGAAGGTGCGCACGGACAGTCCCGACGACCGGCAGGCACAGCCACCCGTGGGCAGCACGTGGTTGGACCCGGCGCAGTAGTCACCGAGAGACACCGGTGCGAACGGCCCGACGAAGACAGCACCTGCAGCGACGATGCGGCTGGCCACGTCGTCGGCGTCGGCCACGTGGATCTCCAGGTGCTCGGCCGCGTAGGCGTTCGCGACGTCGATGCCCTGGTCGATGTCGTCGACGAGGACGATCGCCGACTGGCCCGCCGCGAGAGCCGTACCGATCCGGTCGGCGTGCTTGGCAGCCGGCACCTGCGTCTGCAGTTCCGCCACCACCTGCTCGCACAGCGACTCGCTGTCGGTCACCAGCACGGCTGCAGCGTGGGTGTCGTGCTCCGCCTGGCTGATCAGGTCGGCCGCCACGAAGGCGGGATCGGCCGTGTCGTCGGCCAGCACCAGAACCTCCGACGGACCGGCCTCGGAGTCGATGGACACGAACGACGACACCGCCCGCTTGGCCGCAACGGTGTAGATGTTCCCGGGCCCGCAGACGAGGTCGACGGCGCGGCAGTCGGCCGTGCCGAACGCGAACATCGGGACGGCCGCGGAGCCACCGACGGCATAGACCTCGTCCACTCCCAGCAGGCCGAGAAGCCCGAGGATGACCGCATCGGGCAGACCGTCGTTGTCCTTCTGCGGCGGGCTGGCGACGGCGAGTTCGGGCACCCCGGCGACCTGAGCCGGCACGACGTTCATCAGCACCGTGCTCGGCAGCGGCGTGATGCCGGCCGGCACGTACAGCCCCACCCGCTGGATCGGCACGATCCGTCGGCGGACCACGGCACCAGGACCCAGGTCGGTCTCGGTCTCCCGCTCGAGTTCTCGCTCGCAGACCTCTCGCAGCCGTCGGGCCGACTCCAGCAGGGCGGCGCGCAGGTCCGGGTCGAGGGCCCGTTCGGCTTCGGCGATCCGGTCCGGATGCACCCGCACGTCGTCGAGCTCGATTCCGTCGAAGCGGGCGACGAGGTCGCGGACAGCGGCGCTGCCACGCGTCCGGACGTCGTCGACGATCGGCTGGATCTCCGCAACGGCCGCCGCGACGTCGAAGTCGGCACGCGGCACGAGTCGTCGGTAGTCCGTTGCGGAGGCTCCGCGCAGGTCGAGTCGGGTGATCACCCGGCAAGTCTAGAGAGCCACGACGGTGCCGGCCGACGCCGTCGACGGCTACAGCACGAACGCCAGGACCAGCACGACCACCACCGCGACCACGACCCCGGCAGCCGCCAGGATCACCGTTCGCGACGGTGTCCGGCGGGTCGTGAGCACCGTGGCCGGGGGCAGCTCGTCACCGTCCTGCCCGGCAGCACGCGCCGGTATCCCCCAGGGCAGCTCCTCCGGGGCAAGCCGCAGTGGGTCCTCGTCGGCTTCGGCGGATCGGCGCGCATGCCGGGCACGCGGCCTCGGCTGCCAGGTACCCGCGCGAAGGACGGGCTCATCCGGCTCGGGCGGCGTGGCGGATGACCCGGATCGCTCAGGCATGTCCACCCCCTGGCAACGGCCGTGGGCGGCTCAGGCTACCGGCGGGTGGGCCATGCCGTCGGTGGGTGCGGGCGACGAGCTGAGCGTGACCCCCACCAGCGTGACCGCCAAGGCGAACAACGGGCCGAGCGCCAGCACCGGCCACGCCTGGATCACCAGCAGGCCGCGCTCCGGCAGGTTCTCCCCGCCGACCGGTGCCCAGCGGAACACCAGACTTTGATTGGCGATGAGCTGGCCGACGACGAACATCACGACGACCTGGACGACCGATGCACCGACCGCCCCCAGCACCACCATCGGTGCCCGGCGGTTCCCCGACAGCAAGGCGAGAACGCCCAGCAGCACGCCGGCCCCGGCCGCCATCACGGCGAACCAGGCGTCTGCCGACACCACCTGTCCTGCGCTCTGCTCCGATGCTGGGAACGGACCGACCACCGTGATGAGGAAGGTCTGTCGCGGCGCGAGCCACGGCCACAACACCCCGGCAACGACGCCGAGCAGGAGGGCGGCCACGAGGAGAAGGCGAACCAGCCGGCGATTGTCGCCGCGGCCGGCCGTTGGCTCCTCCGTCACCTCACGCACTCGGGACCGAGCAGGGCCTTGAGATCACCTTTGAGCCCCGGGGTCACCGCGACCCGCCACCGGTCCTCCAGCCGCAGCACCAGGGTCTTCTCCCCTGCCCGCAGGTGCAGGTGCACGTCGCTGCGGCCAGGGTGCGTGGCGAAGATCTCCTTCAGCTGGTCGACCATCGGCGGGGTGCACCGCTCGCGCAGCAGGGAGATCGACATCGGCCCGCCGGCCACCGCGGTGAGGTCAGGCACCGTCAGCTCGGTGGCCATCACCTGCACGCCTTCCTCGCGCCGGTCGAAGCGGCCCTTGACCAGCACCACCGCGTCCTCGGTGAGCTGGAGCGCGTACTGCTGGTAGGTGGACGGGAAGAACAGCACGTCGACGGCGCCGGACATGTCCTCGAGGGTGACGATCGCCCAGGCGTCACCACGCTTGGTCATCTTGCGCTGGATCGCGGTGATGAGCCCGCCGATGGTCACCGTCGAGCCGTCCGCCCGCTCCTCACCGACCGTGAGCCCCGCCACCGTGGTGTCGGTCGACTGGGTCAGCACGTGCTCGATCCCCGCCAGCGGGTGGTCGGAGACGTAGAGACCGAGCATGTCGCGCTCGTTGGCCAAGAGCGCCGACTTCTCCCACTCGTCGATGTCGGGGACGGCGAAGGACATCATCGCGGCCTCGTCGTCGCCCGACCCGAAGCCGAACAGCGAGTCCTGACCGATGGCCTCGGCCCGCTTCTCGTCCACGAAGTGATCGACGGCTTCCTCGTGGCAGGCAAGCAGGGCGCGGCGGCGATGCCCGAGCGAGTCGAACGCACCTGCCTTGATCAGCGACTCGACCACCCGCTTGTTGATCACCTGGAGCGGGACCTTGGCGAGGAAGTCCGCGAAGTCGGTGAAGGGACCTTTCTCCTTGCGAGCGTTGACGATTCCCTCGACCACGTTGGCTCCGACGTTCCGGATCGCAGCCAGTCCGAACCGGATGTCCTTGGCGATGGGGGTGAACTCTGCCTGGGACTCGTTCACGTCCGGTGGCAGCACGCTGATACCGCGGCGACGGCAGTCGTTCAGATAGACCGCCATCTTGTCCTTGTCGCCACGCACCGATGTGAGCAGCGAAGCCATGAACTCCGTGGGGAAGTGCGCCTTCAGGTACGCGGTCCAGTAGGCCAGCAGCCCGTACATCGCGGTATGCGCCTTGTTGAACGCATAGTCGGAGAACGGGACCAGCGTGTTCCACAGAGCTTTGATCGAGCCGGGCGAGAATCCCTTGTCCAGCATGCCTTTCTCGAAGCCGGGGTACTCGGCGTCGAGCACGTCCTTCTTCTTCTTGCCCATGGCCTTACGGAGCAGGTCGGCCGAGCCCATGGTGTATCCGGCCAGGTGGCAGGCGATTTCGACCACCTGCTCCTGGTAGACGATCAGCCCGTAGGTCTCCCGCAGGATCGGCTCCAGCGCCTCCGCGAGCTCGGAGTGCAGGTACTCGATCGGCTGCAACCCGTTCTTGCGCTGGGCGTAGTTGATGTGCGAGTTCGCGCCCATCGGGCCCGGACGGTACAGCGCGATCACGGCCGAGATGTCGTTGAACGCGTCCGGTTTCATCAACCGCAGCAGCGATCGCATCGGCGCGCCGTCGAGCTGGAACACCCCGAGGGTGTCTCCGGCGCCGAGGAGCGCGAACGTCTCGGCGTCGTCGAGCGGCAGGTCCTCGAGAACCATCGTCTCGCCGGTGTTCACGGCGATGTTGGCAACGGTGTCGTCCAGGATCGTCAGGTTGCGCAGGCCGAGGAAGTCCATCTTGACCAGCCCGAGCGCCTCGCAGGTCGGGTAGTCGAACTGGGTGATGATCGCGCCGTCCTGGTCGCGCTTCATCAACGGGATCAGGTCGAGCAACGGCTCCGACGACATGATCACCGCGCACGCGTGCACACCCGACTGTCGCTTCAGCCCTTCGATGGACCTGGCCGTGTCGACCACCTTGGCCACGTCGGCATCGGACTCGTACAGCGCGCGGAACTCACCCGCTTCGCCGTAGCGCCGATGCTCCGGGTCGAAGATGCCCTTGAGCGGGATGTCCTTGCCCATCACCGCGGGCGGCATGGCCTTGGTGACCCGGTCGCCCATGGCGAACGGATAGCCGAGGACGCGGGAGCTGTCCTTCACCGCCTGCTTGGCCTTGATCGTGCCGTAGGTGACGACCTGGCTGATCCGGTCGTCGCCGTACTTGTCGGTGACGTAGCGCAGCACCTCGCCCCGGCGGCGCTCGTCGAAGTCGACATCGATGTCGGGCATCGACGGCCGCTCGGGATTGAGGAAGCGCTCGAAGATCAGTCCGTGCTCAAGTGGATCGAGGCCGGTGATGCCCATCGCGTAGGCACACATCGACGCTGCGCCAGAGCCGCGCACACCCGTCCGGATGCCGTGATCCTTAGCCCAGTTGATGAAGTCGGCAACCACCAGCATGTAGCCGGGGTAGCCCTTTCCGATGATGACGTCGGTCTCGTAGTCGGCGCGCTGGCGGACGGCTTCGGGAACGCCGCTCGGGTAACGCCGGATCAGGCCGGTCTCGACCTGCTCGAGGAACCACGACGTCTCGCTCTGTCCGGGCGGGCAGGCGAACGCGGGCATGTACCTGCCCTCGCCTTCGGAGAACTCGACGTCGCAGCGCTCGGCGATCAGCAGCGTGTTGTCGCAGGCCTCCGGCAGGTCGGAGAACAGCTGCCGCATCTGCGCCGGGGACTTCAGGTAGTAGCCGTCGCCTTCGAGCTTGAACCGCTTCGGGTCGGCCATGGTGCTGCCGGACTGCACGCAGAGCAGGACCTCGTGCCCCGGTGCGTCCTCGGCGTGCACGTAGTGCAGGTCGTTGGTGGCCACGAGCGGCAGCGCGAGGTCCTTGGCCAGCCGCAACAGGTCGTCGCGCACCCGCTTCTCGATCACCAGGTCGTGATCCATCAGCTCGCAGAAGTAGTTCTCCCGGCCGAAGATGTCGCGGAACTCAGCGGCTGACGCGACCGCGTCGGAGTACTTGCCGAGGCGCAGGTAGGTCTGCACCTCACCCGACGGGCAGCCGGTGGTGGCGATCAGTCCGGCGGAGTGCGCGTGCAGCAGTTCGCGGTCGATGCGCGGCTTGTAGAAGAACCCCTCCATGCTCGCGAGCGAGCCCATCCGGAACAGGTTGTGCATGCCCTGCGTGCTCTGGGCCAGCAGCGTCATGTGGGTGAACGCGCCACCGCCGGAGACGTCGTCGCTGCCGCCGTTGCCCCACTGCACGCGCCGCCGCTCGAACCGCGAGGTCTTCGGCGCGACGTAGGCCTCGAGCCCGATGATCGGCTTGACCCCGTGCTCGCGGGCGGTCTTGTAGAACTCGTAAGCACCGAAGAGGAATCCGTGGTCGGTGACCGCGATCGCCGGCATGTTCATGTCCTTGACCGCAGACATGAGGTCGGGGATCCGGGCCGCGCCGTCCAGCATCGAGTACTCCGAATGCACGTGCAGGTGGACGAACGAGTCCTTGCCCCAACCGTCACCCACCGTGTGCATCCCCTTCACCGCGCAGGTTCCTATTTGACCCCGATCGTGGCAGCAACCGGGGCTGCTCATTCTCGCCCACATCGTGCCGCGATCCGCCGACATTCGTGAGCGGGTCGCAGTGGCCGTTAGTTGTACGTGGTCGAGACGTCCGCGACCCGGTCCAACGCGACCTGTAGGTCCTCGGGGTAGCTGGACTCGAAGGTCACCCGCTCGCGGCTGCCGGGATGAGTGAAGCCCAGCCGGACCGCGTGCAGCCACTGGCGTCCAAGTCCGAGACGCTCGGCCAGGACCGGGTCTGCGCCGTAGGTCGTGTCGCCGACGCACGGATGGTCGACGGCCGCCATGTGCACCCGGATCTGATGGGTGCGCCCGGTCTCCAGCTCCACCTCGAGCAGCGACGCGAACCTGTGCGCCGACAGCGTTCGGTAGTGCGTGACGCTCTCTCGCCCACCGGCCACCACGGCCATCTTGTAGTCGGCGTGCGGATGCCGGCCGATCGGTGCGTCGATGGTGCCTGTGCTCGGGTCGGGGTGACCCTGAACCAGAGCGTGATAGGTCTTGTCGACCGTGCGCTCGGCGAAGGCTTCCTTGAGGACGCGGTAGGCATGCTCCGACCGCGCGAGCACCATCACGCCGGAGGTGCCGGCGTCGAGCCGGTGCACGATCCCAGCCCGTTCGGCCGGGCCGGACCGCGCGAGTGTCAGACCGCTCGCAGCGAAGTGACCCAGCACGGTCGGCCCCGCCCACCCCGGACTCGGGTGGGCAGCGACCCCCACCGGCTTGTCGATCACCACGATGTCGTCGTCAACGTGCAGGATCTGCAGCCCGGGCACAACGGCGGCGATGGCCGCGGGTTCTGCATCCGCAAGCGTGAACCTCACGCTGAGGTGTGCACCTTCGGCCAGCCGGTCGGACTTGGCGACCGGACGGCCGTCGACGAGAACCTGTTGGGCTGCGACCAGATCGGCCGCGGTGGTTCGGGAGATCCCGAAGAGCCGGGACATGGCGACGTCGAGGCGTTCGCCGGCCAGCTCCGGCGGCACGTCCTCGTGTCGCGCCGGACCAGTGCTGTCCCCAGAAGCCGCCGTCACCGGAGCCGTCGGCCGTCGAGCGTCCGGCCGGTGAAAGTGGCGAAGATGATCAGCACGGCGGCCGACACCACGCACATGTCCGCCACATTGAAGATCGGCCAGTACGGCAGTTGGAGGAAGTCCACGACGTGACCGCGGAACGGCCCCGGTGCGCGCAGGAGGCGATCGGTCAGGTTTCCAACCGCGCCACCCAGCAGCAGCGCCAATGCCCAGGTCCACAACGTGGACCGCACAAGTGTCGACACCGCGACGATGACGCAGGCCACCGTCAACGCCAGCGTGGCGAACACCGGCGTCGCCGAGGTTCCGAACGAGAACGCCGCCCCCGAGTTGAACGTGAGCGTCAACTGCAGGAGCTCGCCGACGACCGGCTTGGACTGGCCGATCGGCAGGTTCGCGATGGCGAGGCTCTTCGCCGCCTGATCGAGGGCGACGACCAATGTGGCGACACCGAAGAACAAGGGCGGCGACACTCCGCCGGGCCGGCGATGGAAGGGCGGTCGCCGAGAAGAGCCGCGTCCGCCGACCGGCGTCGGAGTATCGGCCGAGGTCTCCGGCGTGGTCAGCGGCGCTCTTCCCGCTGCTTGCAGGGCACGCACAGCGTCGCTCGCGGTGCGGCCTGCAACCGGGCCTTACCGATGGGCTTGCCGCACGACTCGCACACTCCGTAGGTGCCGTCCGCGAGCCGGTCGAGCGCCCGCAGGGTCTGCACGAGGAGGTCGCGGGTGTTGTTGGCCAGGCTGAACTCGTGCTCGCGGTCGAAGGTCTTGCCGCCCGCGTCGGCCTGGTCGTCGCCGGAGGAGTCGGAGGAGTCCTCGATGAGTTCCTCCAGGTCGGACTCGGCCTCGGCGATCTCGGCGGAGAGCCGGGCCTTGTCGGACTGCAGCTCGGCGGTGAGCTCTGCGAGTTCCTCGTCGGTCCACGGTGACTCGTCGGTACGCACGGCAGGCTCGACGCTCCCCCGGCGCCGCCTGCTGGTGGGGACATCCGTGCCGGCAGGACCCGTCTGGTCAGACGTGGTGCCGGAGATGGTGGTGCTCAAGGGATCGTCTGCTTCCTGCTGGGGAGTGGTCTGTTGTCGTTGCCGGGCAGCTGGTGCTTGCGCGCGCCCCCGGCGGCGGGCACTGACCGTACTGGCCGACGAGGACTTTGCCCGCCCGCTCGTCGGCGCGGATGACGGTACTCCCTGCCGCCCACTGGTCTTGCCCCGCGCGGTGGCGCCGGCTTTCTTCTTGGCAGGAACGGCTTTCGCGGCCTTCTTGGGGGTGGCCTTGGCGTTGCTCTTGGCTGTCGTCTTCGGCGCAGCGCTCTTCTTATCGGTGCTCTTCTTGGCCGTCGTCTTCGGTGGCAGCGCTCTTCGCGGCACTCGTCTTCGCTGCTCTTCTTGGCGGTGCTGTTCTTGGTGGCGGCCGTCTTCGCGGCACTCGTCCGCGCTGGTGCCTTCTTGGCGGCGCTGCTCTTGGTGGTGCTGGCTGTCGCTGATCCCGATCGGGTGGTCTTCTTCGGCGCAGCGCTCTGGTCGGCCGGTACTGCCTTGCTAGCGGTCTTTCGGGCCGGCGAGGTCTTCTTCGTTGCCGTCGCGCTGCCCGCAGCCGCCTTTGCTGATGTCGCTGAACGCCCAGCCATGGCCACCGCCCTGTGTCCGAGGTCCGGGGCTGCCGCTGGTCTCGGCAGCGGTACTCCCCGATCGACCCCGCGTCGCGCGAGGTCCGGCAGAGAATAGGGGAGTTGGACAAATCGTGCACCTCCAACACGCTCGTTAGCAGGGATGAACGCCGTCACTGGCGTCCGTTGCCGCCCCCTAGGCTGCGCCGGTGACATGGGCGGACGGTCTGCGCGGACCGTCGGTGCCGGTCGGGCATCTGGCCACCGTCCTTGCCTTCCTGGTCGTGGTGACAGTGGTGGCGGAACTCGCCGATGCCGCGGGCGTCTTCGATGCCGCCGCCCACCTGGCCGCCCGCCTGAGCGGCGGACGAACGCTGGTGCTGTGGGGCGCGTTGATGGCCCTGGCCTCGGCCGCGACCATCGTGCTGTCCCTCGATACGACCGCGGTCCTGCTGACTCCGGTCGTACTGGCGCTCTGCCGCCAGGTTGACCTGCCGCCACTCCCGTTCGCGCTGACGACGGCCTGGCTCGCCAACACCGCCAGCCTGCTGCTGCCGGTGTCGAACCTGACCAACCTGCTGTCGCTGCATTCGTTTCAGCGCCTCGGGCTGAGCCAGCTGGACTTCCTCCGGCTGACCGCAGGACCCTCGCTGGCCGCGATCCTCGCGACGGCGCTCGTGCTCGTGCTGATGTTCGCGCGCGGAATGCCGCGGCGGTTCACCCCTGCTGCCCGCACGTCCGCGCCCGATCGGGTGCTTCTCGGACTGTCGACCGCGGTCTGCCTCGCGCTGGTGCCGTTCTTCGTCGCCGGTGTGCCGGTTCTCTACCCCACGGTGCCGGCCGCCGGGATCCTGCTGGCCGCGTTCGCACTCCGCCGGCGGGAGGTGCTGCGCTGGCAGCTGATCCCGGTGCGGCCGGTGGCGATCGCAGCCGGCCTGTTCGTGCTGGTCGAGGTGGCTCTGCGGCTGGGACTGGCGGATCTCCTCGCCCGGGTCATGCCCTCGGGGACCGGCACCGGTGCGCTCGTCGGCATCGTGGCCGCCGGCGCGGTGGCGAGCAACGCGGTCGACAACCTGCCGGCCTACCTGGCCCTCTCGCCGACGACGGCTGACCACGCGCTGCGGCTGGTGGCCCTGCTGGTCGGAACGAACCTGGCGGTGCTGGTGACCCCGTGGGCGTCGATCGCCAACCTGCTCTGGCACGAACGCTGCCGGCGGGCCGGCGTGTCGATCAGCTGGCGGACCTTCGCCTGGCGGGGGCTGGTCGGCGCGAGTGTCGTCACCGCGGCAGCGACCGCCGCCTTGTTGCTGGGCAGGTGATGCCGGCCGGACCTATGCGCCGCCGGCCTGCTGGTGGTCAGCGTGCCTGTTGGCGGCAGGAGCCTCGTCAGTTGCTTCCAGGGCCTGCAGCTGCTCGGTGAAGTACAGCTTGAGCCGGGCCCGGTACTCCCGCTCGAACTGCTGGAGCTCGTCGATCGAGTGGGCCAGCTCGTCGCGGTCGGCCTCGAGCTTGCTGAAGACCTCGGCGCGCCGGTCGTCGGCCTCCTTGGTGACCGCCGCCAGCTTGGTCTTGGCCTCTGTATCCATCCGGGAAGCGTTGCCGTGTGCCTCGTTGGTGATCCGTTCAGCGTCGGCGCGGGCACTCGACTCCAGCTGCGCCGCCTTCTCCTTTGCCTCGGCGATGACGCGCTCGGCCTGCTCCGAGGCCTCTGCCACCAACTCGTCGGCCGCAGTCGCGGCCTTCTCGAGGATCCGCACGGCAACGGTCGACGCTCCCGCCGGCGTGGAACCTGCGCGTGCAGCCGCGGTGGTCTCAGCCTCTACCTCAGCTCGAGCCTGCTCCTGGCGTGCCGACGTGTCCAGCGGGACCTCGGTCTCGGTGGTCGGGGCCGGCGCCTTCTGACCGTTGGCGCTGGCCTTGGTCGTCTGCCGGAGCGCCTCGTTCTCATCGATCAAGCGCTGCAGCTCCTGCTCGACCTGGTCGAGAAAGTGGTCGACCTCGCCCATGTCGTAACCCTCACGCAGGCGGATGGTCGTGAACTGCTTGTTGCGGACGGCTTCGGGAGTCAAAGTCATCGGTCACCCCAACTTGGGAAGCACTACGGGCGGAGACAGGTCGGCTGATGGTGGACCGGACCGGGGTACAAGGTAGCGCCCCGAGAGCGCGTGCGACGAACCGCCGTCACAGCATCGTGGCGCCAACGACCCAACGGGCTACATACACGGCAATCAGGACGGCCATGAACGCGAGGTCGAGCCCGATTCCGCCGATCCGGACCGGTCGGATCAGTCGCCGGGCGAGCTTCACCGGCGGGTCGGTGGCCGAGTAGGTGATCTCCAAGCAGCATCGCCACCCAGCCGGCTGCCCGCCAGCTGCGTGCGAACGACTGGACCACCTCGGCGACCAGGCGGACGAGCAGCAACAGGGCGAAGACGCTGAGCAGCATCCACAACGTCGCACCTAGGAGCTGCACCGGGAAATCCTCTCGTGGTCGCGTGCCCCGACAACCGTCCGGGAAGCCTACGGGAGCGCGGAAACCCAGCCGCCGGCCTCAGCCGCCGCTGGTTGCCGGACCTGAGGCTGCCGGGCATGAGGAAGGGGTGGCGCGGACGCCACCCCTTGACTCGTGCGTGTCTAAGACTGGTTGAAGAAGTCCTGCTCGACGATCCGCCGCTTGTCCTCGGCGGTCACCTCGACGTTCTCCGGTGAGAGCAGGAACACCTTGGTGGTGATCCGTTCGATCGCGCCGCGGACCCCGAAGATGAGCCCCGCCGCGAAGTCGACCAGTCGCTTGGCGTCGGCGTCGTCCATCGACGTGAGATCCATGATCACCGGGGTGCCGTCGCGGAAGTGCTCGCCGACGATGCGGGCGTCGTTGTAGGTACGTGGGCGCAACGTGGTGATGCGACTCAACTCCGCCGCCTCCTTCACCGGTCTGATCCCATGGTCGCGCCGCGGAAGGGTGCTGACCTCGGCTCGTGGATCGTCGTAGTCCTCGCGGTCTGCCGCGTACGTGGTCTCGGAACGCCGAGCGCCTCGCGTGCCGGTGTCATCCGGGTCGTCAGCGTATTCGTCGTACCGGGCGTCATCGTCGACGAGACCCAGGTACTCGCCGATTCGCTTGAGCGCACCTGCCATGCGATACCCCTTTTTGGCCCAATTTCCCTGCACGAACTGACGTTTTTCCTTGCACGAACTGATGGTGTCCGTGCCCGTCCTGACGGTTGGTCACCCTACTCGTCGGAGCGGCGCGGCCCGAGTACCGCGGCACCGACACGCACGTGTGTTGCGCCGTGCCGGATGGCCTCCTCGAAGTCCCCGCTCATGCCCGCGGACAGCCCCGTGGCGCCCGGGTGATCATGGCGCAGGGCCTCGCTGAGATCCGCAAGGCGGCCGAAGGCCGGACCGGGATCGGCGCCGAGGGGCGCAACGGCCATCAGACCGGCCAGGCGCAGTCCTGGCGCTGCCGCGATCTGTCCCGCGAGTTCCGGGAGACCGGCTGGCGCGATGCCGCCGCGGCCGGGGTCACGCTCGGCGGTGTCGGTCAGGTCCACCTGCGCGAAGCAGGCCAGATCAGACTCGCGCCCTGCGTCGGTCACCGCTTTGCTGAGGGCACGGACGAGGCGGGGGCGGTCGACCGACTGCACGCTGACCAGATCTGGAACGCCCACGAGGCTCTTCACCTTGTTGGTCTGCAACTGACCGATGTAGTGCCACCGGACCGGGGTGGTCACGGCAGCCGATTTGGTCACGAGCTCGTCGACCCGGTTCTCCCCGACGTCGGCGACCCCAAGCTCCACGAGCAGGTCGACATCGGTAGCCGGGTAGGTCTTCGAGACCGCGACCAACGTCACCGCATCGGGCTCGCGGTCCACCGATCGCGCCACCGAGGCGATGCGTTCGCGCACACGGAACACTGCCGCCGCGAGTTCGCTGCGGCGCATATTCACTGAAGGACGGCGGTCACTTGAGGAAGTCGGGCACGTCCAGCTCGTCGTCGGCCGGGCGGGCCGGCCTGCCGACCGGTCGCTGGCTGGCCTCGCCCGCTGGGACCGGCTGCTGGCGCGGCGGAGCAGCGGGTTCCGGCTCGGTCCCTGCCGTGGCGGGTGCAGCGGCACGCTGGTCCTGCCCGGCACCCTGCGCCGGAACTGCCCGGCTCCCGGCGGCGGACTGCGAGCCTCCGCTGTGCTGGGCCAACGCTCGCCCACCGTTGCGACTCGCGGCCTCGCGGCGCTTGGGCATCCCGCCCTCGAACCCGGCGGCGATGACCGTCACCCGGACCTCGTCGCCGAGGGAGTCGTCGATAACGGTGCCGAAGATGATGTTGGCGTCACCGTGCGCCTGCTCGGAGACGACCTGGGCGGCCTCGTTGATCTCGAACAGGCCGAGGTCGGAGCCGCCCGCGATCGACAACAGCACACCCATCGCGCCCTCGATGCTGGCTTCGAGGAGCGGCGAGTTCACGGCCATTTCGGCCGCCGAGACCGCCCGGTCCTCGCCACGGGCAGAACCGATGCCCATCAACGCCGAACCGGCGTTGCTCATGATCGCCTTCACGTCGGCGAAGTCGACGTTGATCAGACCCGGTGTGGTGATGAGGTCGGTGATGCCCGCAACGCCCTGCAGGAGAACGGTGTCGGCCTGCTTGAACGCGTCCAGCACGCTCACGGTGCTCGCGTTGTTCATCTGCAGCAGCCGATCGTTGGGAATCACGATCAGGGTGTCGACCTCCTCGCGGAGCTGGTCGATGCCCATCTCGGCCTGCGTGCTGCGCTTCTTGCCCTCGAACCCGAACGGCCGGGTCACGACGCCGATCGTCAGTGCGCCGAGCGAGCGGGCGATGCGAGCGACGACGGGCGCGCCGCCGGTCCCGGTACCGCCGCCCTCTCCGGCGGTCACGAACACCATGTCGGCGCCCTTGAGCACCTCTTCGACCTCGTCCGCGTGATCCTCGGCCGCCCGGCGACCGACGTCGGGGTCGGCCCCGGCGCCGAGGCCCCGGGTCGCCTCCCGGCCGATGTCGAGCTTCACGTCGGCGTCGCTCATCAGCAGCGCCTGGGAGTCGGTGTTCACGGCGATGAACTCGACGCCCTTGAGGCCCGTCTCGATCATCCGGTTGACCGCGTTGACACCGCCGCCGCCGATTCCGGCGACCTTGATGACGGCGAGGTAGTTCTGAGGTGCGGACACGGCGGGCCTTCCCGATGAGGTGGCAGCTGGCAGGTGCTGCTTGGTGCGGGCTACTGCGGTGCGGAGGTCTTCGGTGACTGGCAGATGTGCTGAGGAGCGACGCGGGTCCGGGCGTCCAGGGTCGAGCGGAAAGCGGTCGGTGCGGAGCCGGGATCTGGGATCGACGAGTGGGACATTAGCTAGTCACCAGCACGACGTCAGCACCATCCCCCGATACCCAGAGAATCGAGATTCTCAAGCTATGGTTGACAGTTAGGCCCCACGTTCTGCGTACACACCGGTCAACTCTCAACCTCTGGCTAGGGCACAAGGTAGCGCAGATGTGACCTGCTCGTAACCCTTTCCGGGCCGTGTCGATCAGCGTGTTGCACCGGTCGGAACGGTCAGCCCGACGTGGTGGGCAGGTCGGGGGCACTCACGTCGTAGACGCGGGCCTCGACCGACAGCAGAGCCTGTAGAACGCGGACCTTCTTGTCGGTGTCACTGGCACTTCCCCAGACGACCGTGCGGCCGTCACGGAGACGCACGCTGATCGCCTCGGGACTGACCGCACTGACCGAGGCGACCTGCGATCCGACCTTGGCCGGCAGGACCGGCAGCACCGCCGCGGCGGTCGCGCCGGCGGCCGGGCTGCCGGCGTCGGTGAGCGTGGGCAGTTTCGCGGGTGGCGCGGCCGGCGTGGCCACCACGACACCCTCGTGATCGAGCAACTGCCAGCCCTCGGGTGTCCGTACGGCGAGGATCGGTCGACGGGGTGTCACCTGTACTCGCAGCGTTCCTGGCCAGTCGCGCGTTACCGTCACCCGCTCGAGGTTGGGCACGCCGCCGACGATGCGCTCGGCGACCTGGCCGACGTCGACCCGCAGCAGCGGTTCGCCCGGTGCGACCGCAACCTTGCTGTGGACCTGTGCCGTGAGCGCCTCGGGGCCGCCGGACACGACCACCCGGCTCACTCCGAACACCGGCGAGAACAACAGCAGCCAGCCGGCGAAGGCCACCACGGCCAGCACGCCAACCGCGAGCAGCGCGCGGACCCAGCCGCGTTGGGGCAGCAGCGAGCGGTGGCGGGTCATCGGCACCGGTGGTGGCGCGGCCGGTGGTGTCTGCACGCCGATCACCGAGGTGCCCGGTCACTGTGCTGGCCGGCAGTGTCGAGGGCTGCGAGCACCTGTCGACCGAGGGGGGCGACGTCGCCGGCCCCGAGCGTGAGCAGCAGGTCGCCGGGACGAAGCTCAGCGGTCACGACCCTGACACCCTCTGCTGGGTCGCTCCGGTAGAGGACGTGGTCCGGTGTCAACGGGACCGCGGCCGCCACCTGGGCACCGGAGACACCCTCGATCGGCAGATCCCCTGACGGATCCAGCACGACGACGACGTCGGCGCCACCCAGCGCCGCCCCGAGTTCCGGCGCCATCCGTTGGGTCCGGGTGTAGCGGAGCGGGCGGTACAGGACGACGAGCCGGCCGCCGCCATCGACGGCGAGCAACGCCTGCCGTGCCGTCGACACCGTCGCGAGCATCTCGGTGGGGTGATGGCCGTAGTCGTCGTACACCACGACGCCACCGGCCGACCCCACGTGCTCGAACCGGCGCACCGTTCCCAGGTAGGCCCTCAGCCGTTCGGCCGCCTCGAGTGGCGGCAGGCCGAGCAGGCACAGCACGACGTGCGCGGCGAGCGCGTTCAGCCCGAAGTGGGCACCCGGCACCTGCAGCCGGACTGTGGCCCCGGAACCTGGCCCGCCGACCGTCGTGAACGTCTGTCCGCCGGGCTCGGCCCGCTCGCCAGGGGAGGGCGCGTCGACCATCCGGGCAACGGCAGCGGAGCTGCGCCCGTAGGTGATGACCGTCCGGCCGTCCGCCCGCACGCGCTCGGCCAGGGCGGCGGAGCCGGCGTCGTCCGCGCAGGCGACGAGCAGGCCGTCGGCACCCACGATCCGCCCGGCGAAGTCGGTGAAGGCCGCGTGATAGGCCGATGGGTCGTCGCCGTAGTTCTCCAGGTGGTCGGGGTCGACGTTGGTCACGACGGCTATCGACGGACTGAGATGCAGAAAGGAGCCGTCGGACTCGTCGGCCTCGACCACGAACACGTCCCCTGTGCCGGCATGGGCGTTGGTACCGAGTCCGGGTACCACGGCACCGATGAGGTAGGAGGGATCCAGACCCGCATCCACGAGGGCGGTGGCCAGCATGGCGCAGGTGCTGGTCTTGCCGTGTGCGCCGGCGACCGCGACCTGCCGCGACCCGGCCGCGAGAACCGCCGTTGCAGTCGCCCGGTGCAGGACCCGAAGACCACGCCGCCGCGCCTCCGCGATCTCGGGGACGTCCTCGGAGTGAGCGGTACTGACCACGACGGTGTCGGCGTCGTCGACGTGCGCCGGATCGTGGCCGAGGTGGCAGGTGATGCCGAGGTCGCGCAGGGCCTCGATCACCGGTGACTCGCGGATGTCACTGCCGGCAACGGGAGCCCCGCGCTCGAAGGCGATCCGGGCGACCGCCGACATCGCGGAGCCGCCGATCCCGACGACGAAGATCCGCCCGAGCTCCGCAAGGCTCGGCAGCCGGTCAGGTGGCTCGACGATCATCGCCGCGCTCCCCCGGCCCGTTCTACGAGATCGGCGAGTCTGGCCGCGGCGTCCGGCGGCATGAGGTCCCTGGCGACACCGGCCATCACCGTGAGCCGGTCGCGGTCACGAACAAGCGGTGAGACGGTGCCGGCCACATAGGCGGCGTCGACGTCGGCGTCCTCGACGAGCAGGCAGCCACCGGCCGCCAGCAGGCCGGCGGCGTTGCGCCGCTGCTCGCCGTTGCCGATCGGCAGCGGCACGAACACGGCCGGCAGGCCCACCGCCGCCACTTCGGCAACCGTGTTGGCGCCGGACCGGCACAGCACCAGGTCGGCGGCGGCATACCCGAGCTCCATCCGGTCGAGGAAGCCCACCACGCGGTACGGCGGCACCTGCTCCGGCGCGGAGATCGGGTTGTTCGGACCGCTGACGTGCAGCACGCCCACGCCGTCGGCGGACAGGGCCGGGGCGGCGGCCAGTACCGCCTCGTTGAGTCGCCGTGCTCCCTGCGACCCTCCGGTGACGAGCAGGGTGGGCGCATCGGGGTCCAGCCCCAGGGCTGCCCGGGCCTCTGCTCGCATCGCCGCGCGGTCGAGCGTGGCCAGGCTGCGACGGATCGGCAGCCCGGTGAATGTCGCACCAGGCAACGGGGTTCCGGCAAAACTCACCGCCACCGCATCAGCCACCAGCCGAGCGGCGAAGCGATTCGCCAAGCCAGGCAGGGCGTTCTGCTCGTGCACCACCACCGGTACGTCTTCGCGCCGCGCCGCGAGGTAGGCCGGCATCGACACGTAGCCGCCGAAGCCGACGACGACATCTGCCTGCAGGGTGCGGATGGCCGCCCGCGCCGAGGCGACCGCGCGGCGCAACCGCACCGGCAGCTTGATCAGGTCCAGGCCCGGTCGCCGCGGCATCGGCACGCGGTCGATCTCGTGCATCGACAGGCCGTTCTCGGGCAGCACGCGGGCTTCCAGGCCGGTCGCCGTGCCCAGGCAGAGGAAGGCGGTGTCGGGATCGCGGCTGCGCAGCTCTTCACAGAGCGCCAGCAACGGCGAGACATGGCCGATGCTGCCGCCTCCGGCCATCAGGACCCGAAGACTCACGCCTTCGCGCCCTTCCTCCGCGGCAGCCCGAGCCGGTGGCGCAGGCTCGAGCCGGCCAGCGCCTCGGCGGCACCTGGTTCGGCCCGGGCGAAGTTGAGCAGGAGGCCGATCGCCATCAAGGTGGGCAGCATCGCCGAGCCGCCGTAGGAGATCAGCGGCAGCGGGATCCCCGCGATCGGCAGCAGGCCGGTGACCGCCCCGAAGTTCACCAGCGCCTGTGCCATCAGCCAGGCCACGATCTCCACGGCCGCGAAGGTGACGAAGGTGCTCCTCGCACGCATGGCGATGCGAATGCCGCCGTAGGCCAGCGTGAGGAAGAGGAACAGGACGACCAGTGTCCCGGCGAGGCCGAGCTCCTCGCCGATCACCGCGAGGATGAAGTCGGTGTGGGCCGCGGGCAGGGCACCCCACTTCTCCTTGCTGGCACCGATGCCCACTCCCCACCAGCCGCCGGACGCGAGCGCGAAGAAGGAGTGCGAGGCCTGCCAGCCCGTGCCGAGGGGGTCGGCCATCGGATCGGAGAAGCTGAGCACGCGGCGCATCCGGTTGGGACTCTGCGACACGAGATAACCGATGACGCCGAGCACCAGGACGACCGCGATCATGAACCACCGCAGCGGAACGCCGACGATGAACAGCGTCACGAGCGTGATCGCGAAGAGAACCAGGGCGGTACCGAGATCGCGGCCGCCGAGCACGAGGGCCAGCAGGAGCCCGAAGACGGGAATCAAGGGGAAGACCAGGTGTCTGGGGTCGGCAAGCCGTCTGCCCTTGGCCGCAAGGACGCTGGCACTCCAGATCACCATGGCCAGCTTCGCGAACTCCGACGGCTGGATGCGCAGCGACGACGACCCGAGCTGCACCCAGTTGCGGTTGCCGTTGACCGTCACCCCGAGATGCGGAACGAACGTCGCCGCCAGCAACACGATGGCCAGCAGCAGCCCGATGTAGGCGAGCCGGCGTAACAGCCACAGCGGCATCCGGCTTGCGGCGAAGGCCATCGGCAGCCCCACCGCCACCCAGACCGCCTGGCGCAGGAAGATCGCGTACGCCGAGTGGTTGTCCGACGTCTGCATCGACCAGACCGACGACGCCGAGAGCACCATCACCAGGCCCAGCGTGAGCAGCAGGGCAGCGGAGCCGAACACGAGGTAGTACGACGTGGCTGGCTTGTCCAGGGCCGCCCGACCGGCACGCAGCCAGCCGCCGACGGACTGCCGGGCCGAGGTGTCCCTTGGCGAGTGCGTGCTCGTCGTCACCGCCACCCGTCCTTCCCGGTCTTCCTCTAGTCCGTCACCACAGCCTCTGTTCCGTCACCGACTGGCCGGTCGCCAGCCGGGCAGTGCCCGCACCTGCTCGACGAACGCGTCACCGCGGGCACCGAACCCGGCGAACATGTCGGTCGAGGCGCAGCCCGGTGCGAGCAGCACGGTGTCTCCGGGCTGCGCGAACCGGCTCGCTGCGGCCACGACGTCGGCCATCGCTCTAGTGTCGCTGCCGGTCACGTCGACGACCGGCACCTGCGGCGCGTGTCGCGACAATGCAGCCTTGACCACGGCGCGGTCGGTTCCGAGCAGAACAACAGCCCGTAACCGGCCGGCCACTTTCTGAACCAGGTCATCGAATTCGAGCCCCTTGGCTTTACCACCGGCGATCCACACCACGTCGGAGTAGGCCAACAGCGAGGCCTCGGCCGCATGCGGGTTGGTTGCCTTGCTGTCGTTGACGTACGCGACACCGGCGGCGGTGCCGGCGTCCTCGATGCGGTGCCGATCGATGCTGAACGCCGAGAGCGCCGACCGGACCGCACCGGCGGAGATGCCCTGTGACCGCGTCAGAGCCGCCGCCGCGAGCGCGTCGGCCACCACGTGCGGGGCACTGGAGACGAGGTCGGAGATCGCGATCAGAGGCAACGCCGCGGTCTGTCGTTCGGCCACGAAGGCACGGTCGACCAGCAGGTCGTCGACGACTCCCAGCTGCGACACCGACGGGATCCCCAGCGTGAACCCGACCGCCCGGGCACCCTCCCGCACCTCCGCGGCCTCGACCATCGGCCGGGTGGCCGGGTCGTCCACGTTGTAGACGCACGCCGTCGCGACCCCGTCGAAGACCCGGCCCTTGTCGGCGCCGTACCCGGCGAGGTCGCCGTGGAAGTCGAGGTGGTCTGGGGCGAGGTTCAGCACCACGGCGGCGTCGGCCGCCAGTCCGGGGCTGTAGTGCAGCTGCTGCGCCGACACCTCGACGGCGAGCAGGTCCGGCGGGTGGGGATCCAGCACGACGTCCACGATCGGCTCGCCGATGTTGCCGGCCACCCGGGCGTCCAGACCGGCGGCGACGCCGATGGCCGCCACCATCTGGGTGGTGGTGGTCTTGCCGTTGGATCCCGTGACCGCGAGCCAGGTCGCGCGACGCCCCGGGTGTTCCAGCCTGCGGGCGAGGTCGATGTCGGTGAAGAGGGCAACCCCACCCGCCAGTGCGGCCTGCACCAGCGGGTGGCGTGGCAGGAAGCCCGGCGAGATCACCACCAGCGGG
The DNA here is from genome assembly GCA_963724495.1 of uncultured Actinomycetota bacterium. Lineage (GTDB taxonomy): Bacteria > Actinomycetota > Actinomycetes > Propionibacteriales > DAIQRJ01 > CAVRUZ01. Next base: position 1,244,371 of record CAVRUZ010000002.1, read on the forward strand.
CAGTCGCCGGGAACCGCCGACGTGTGTTCGGATCCGAAGGCCAAGGTGCCGCCCAGCGCCTCGATGATGCCTGCGCGTTCTGCCGCCGCACCGTCCGGCTCGGTAGTCGGCGACCACGTGCACCTGAGCCCCCAGGCCCAGCAGCCCGGTCGCCGCGGAGTAGCCGGTGACGCCGAGACCGGCCACGAGCACGTGCAGGGAGTCCCACGGGCTGGTGCGGTCGGCGGTGAGCAGCCAGCTGGGGGCTGCCGAGCCGAAGTAGCGGAGCATCGCGCCGCGCGGCTGCCAGCCGGCCAGTCCTGAACCCATCAGCCGGTGATCCATTCGGCGTAGAAGATCCCCAGCGCGGCGCCGACGCACAGGCCGCAGACGATCCAGAACCTGATCACGATCGTGACCTCGCCCCACCCCTTCATCTCGAAGTGGTGATGGATGGGGCTCATCCGGAAGATCCGTCGGCCGGTACCGGTTCGCCACTTCCAGAACTTGAAGTTGCCGACCTGGATGATCACCGAAAGCGACTCGATCAGCAGCAGCCCGCCCATCACGACCAACAGCAACTGCGTCCGGCTGAGGATCGCCAGCCCGGCGATCGCACCGCCGAGGGCCAGGGCACCGGTGTCGCCCATGATGATTCGCGCCGGCGACGCGTTCCACCACAGGAAGCCGAAACACGCACCGGCCAGGGCAGCGGCCACCACCGCGAGGTCGTACGGATCTCGAACCTGGTAGCAGCGGCTGTCGGTGATGTTCTCGCAGGCCCGAGTGAACTGCCACAGCGTCATCACCAGGTAGGCGCCGAAGATCATCACGCAGGCTCCGGTGGCCAGCCCGTCGAGGCCGTCGGTGATGTTCACCCCGTTCGAGGCTGCCGCGATGATCAGGTAGGCCCAGATCACGAAGAGCAGCGGCGTCAGTTTCAGCGGCGTGATGTCGCGGATGAAGCTGATGTACGGCGAGGCCGGCGTCAGGTTGTTGCGGGGATCCGGGAACTGGAGGGCCAGGACCGCGAAGACGATCGCCACCAGCGACTGCCCAGCGAGTTTGGCCTTGCTGCGCAGGCCGAGGCTGCGTTGTTTGAAGATCTTGATGAAGTCGTCCACGAAGCCGACGAGGCCCAGACCCACCGACAGGAACAAGCACCAGCAGGCCGGAGGCGGTGAACGGCCGCCAGAGGAGCAGGTGTGGTGCGACGTAGCCGATGACGAACGCCACGATGATCACCGTGCCGCCCATCGTGGGCGTGCCGCGCTTGGTGTGGTGCGAGGTGGGGCCGTCGTCCCGGATGATCTGGCCGTAGCCCCGACGCCGGAACAGCCTGATGGTGGCAGGGGTGATGAACAGCGAGACGAGCATCGCCACGGCCCCGGCGATCAGGATGGATCTCATCCGGCGCTGTCCCTCCTCTCGCCTGCCACGTCGTCTCCCAGCCACCGCAGTCCGGCGTCCCGGGAGGATTTCACCAGCACGGCGTCACCCGCCCTGAGCACCTCGCCGAGCAGGGCCGCGGCGGCCCCCGCATCCGCAACGCGGACGACCACCGTTCCAGGCAAGTCTCCCGCATCGCCCGCCAGGTCCGTCTCCGCAGCGGCCGTGGCCCCCGCGACCATCGCGCCGTCAGCGATCTCGGCCGCCCCCTGGCCGACGACCACGATCACCGTGCAGGCTTGTTCGACGGCCACGCGGCCGACCTCGCGATGAGCGGCGCCGGACTCGTCCCCGAGCTCGAGCATCTCGCCCAGAACGGCGATCCGCCGGCGGCCCGCGCCGATGTGGGCGTGAGCGACCAGGGCCGCGCGCATGGAGTCCGGGTTGGCGTTGTAGGCGTCGTTGATGACCGTGACGCCGTCCGGTCGTTCGGTGATCTGCATCCGCCAGCGCGCCTTCGGCGTGGCGCCGGTGAGCGCGGCGGCGATGCGGTCGACGTCGAGTCCGAGCGCGATCCCGACCGTCGCGGCGGCCAGAGCGTTCGACACCATGTGCTCGCCGGCGAACGCCAGCGTGACCGCCGACTGCTGACCGTTCGCAGCCAGGCCGAACCGCGCCCGGCCGGCCGGGTCCAGCTGTACGTCGACGGCACGGACGTCGGCATCGGCGCTGTGACCGAAGGTCATCACCCGGGCCGTCGTACGGCTCGCCATGGCGGCCACGGTGGCGTCGTCGGCGTTGAGAACGGCGACGCCGTCCGGAGGCAGCGCCTCCACCAACTCGCCCTTCGCGGCCGCGATCGCCTCGACGCCGCCGAACTCGCCGACATGGGCGCGGCCGACGTTCAGCACCACGCCGATCGTGGGGTGCACGAGGTCGCACAGGTAGCGGATGTGCCCGATGCCCTTGGCGCCCATCTCCACCACCACGTACCGCGTGGTCTCGCTGACGAGGAACGCGGTCTGCGGCACGCCGACCTCGTTGTTCAGCGAGCCGCTGGGTACGACCGTGTCTCCCGCGGTCGCCAGGACCTGGCCCAGGATGTCCTTGGTGCTGGTCTTGCCGGACGAACCGGTGATGCCGACCACCGTCGGGTGCCACTGGCCGAGCCACAGCGATGCCAGCTTGCCCGCTGCCGCCACCGTGTCGTCGACCTCGATGAGCGGACCATCAGCGGTCGTGACGGCCCCCGACCGCACAACCGCAGCGGCAGCGCCGGCCGACAGTGCCGCATCCACGAAGTCGTGGCCGTCGAAGGTTTCCCCTTGCAGTGCTATGAAAACGTCCCCGGGCTCGACGATTCTGTTGTCCGTGCGGAAGACACCACTCATCGCGATGTCAGCCGTGCCGCCGACCAGGACCCCGCCGGTCGCTTCGGCCAGGTCGGCGAGGGTGAGCCGTGCCGTGCCGGCGGTCACGCTCCTGCCTCGCCGGGTTGCTGGCCGCGCGACCACTCTTCGATGCAGTCGCTGTCGGAGAACGGGAGGACGACGCCCGCGACCTCCTGGCCGGTCTCGTGCCCCTTGCCGAGCACCGCCACGACATCACCGCTCCTGGCTCGGTCCAGTGCTGTCCGAATCGCGACAGCCCGGTCCGCCACCTCCACGACCTCGGCGTGTGCCGCGGCTCGAGCGCCCGCCAACGCCGCGGCGCGGATCGTGGCCGGTTCCTCGGTCCGTGGGTTGTCGTCGGTGATCACGACGATGTCGGCGCCGGCCCCGAGGGCACGACCCATCGGCTCGCGCTTCTCCGGATCGCGGTCGCCGCCACAGCCGGCAACCGCGATCACGCGTCCCGACCCGGTAGGCAGGCCGGCCCGCAGCGCCGCGAGTTCGGCGGTGATCGCCGCCGGCGTGTGGGCGAAGTCCACGACGGCGACGACGCCGCCGGGAAGCTCGTGTCGCTCCATGTGCCCCGGGACCCGGAGCGTGCTGAAGCCGTCGATCGCGGAGACGACATCCACTCCGGCGACATGAACGGCGAGGACGGCCGCCGCGGCGTTGGCGAGGTTGAAGTCGCCCGGCACGGGCAGCGTGAACGCCAGACCGTCGGGCGGGAGGCCAGGACCGACGAGCCGCGCGGACGACGACACCGAGCCGATCTCCACGTCGGCCAGGACGTAGTCGGCGTCCGATCCGCCGATCCCGGTATCGAGGGTCACGACGTCGATCGTCGCCTGCTCGGCCAGGCGTCGCCCGGCTGCATCAGTGATGTCGACGACTGCTCGGGCGGCCCGCTCCGGCGTGAACAACGACGCCTTGGCGGCGAAGTAGCTCTCCATGCTGCCGTGCAGGTCCAGGTGGTCCTGGCTGAAGTTGAGGAACACCGCCACGTCGAAGCCGATGCCGTCGACCCGGTTCAGCGCCAGGGCGTGACTCGACACCTCCATCACGCACGCGTCGTCACCGGCCGCCACCATCCGGGCCATCAGCCGGGCCAGGTCGGTCGCTTCGGGCGTGCTGCGGGCCGATGCCTCGTCGACGCCCCCGATCCGGGTCAGCACCGTGCCGACGAGACCACTGCGGTGACCCGCCGCCGACAACAACGCGGCGACCATGAAGGCGGTCGTGGTCTTGCCGTTGGTGCCGGTGATCCCGATCGTGCGCAGCCGCTTCGCCGGCTCGCCCAGCACGAACTGCGCCAGCGGGCCCGCGACCCGGGCCGGGTCGGCAGTCACCAGCGTCACGAGGCCGGCCGCCAGGCAGCGCTCCGCTCCCGCGGCGTCCGTGACCGCGGCGACTGCGCCGGCCGATTGAGCAGCGGACGCGTGGGCGGCGCCGTGGGTGGCCTGCCCCGGGCGGGCCAGGTACAGGTCTCCGGGCTCGACGACCCTGCTGTCCTGGGCGATACCAGTAACGACGACGGCGGCGTCGACATCTGCGGGCGAGGTGATCCCCAGGAGCCGGGCGATGTCACCGACGGTTGCGGCGCTGGTCGGTCCGTCCGGAGTGGTCACGACCCCGATCTCACCAGGTCAGTTCGAGCTGGGGGCTCTTGCTCCCACTGGGCGGGACCTTGTACTTCTGCAGGACGTACTTGAGCAGGCTGGCCACGACCGGGGCGGCGGTGCCACCTCCGCTGGCACTGCGGTCGACGTTCTTGAGGTCCACATAGACCACGTAACGAGGGCTGTCGGCGGGAGCCACCGCTGCGAAGGAGACCGTGTAGTTGCGGTAGCAGCCGCAGTCGGAGTCCGCGCGCTGCGCGGTTCCGGTCTTGCCCGCTACGCGGTAGCCGTCGATGTGCGCCCTCTTGCCGAGGCCGGTCTCGGGCTCCGTGACCTGCTCCATGATGTCGAGCACCGTGCGCGCGGTGGCACTGCTGACCACTCGGTTGGTCTTGGGAGCCGGTGCGGGCTCCAGGGTGCCGTCGTCGTTCACGTACCCCTTGATGAGCTGGGGCTCGATCCGCACTCCACCGTTGGCGACCGCCGCGATCGCGTTGGTCATCTGCAGTGCGCTCACGGAGACGCCTTGCCCGAACGAGATCGTGGCCCGCCCGAGGTCACTCCACGTCGAACCCGGCGGCATGATGCCCCTCGTCTGGCCGGGCAGCGGCAGCCCCGTCGGCTGGCCGATGCCGAAGGCCTTGAGGTAGCTGGCCTGCGTCGCCTTGGTCATCTCCTCGGCCGCGAGCAACGTGCCGATGTTGCTGGACTTCGCGATCGCTCCGGCGAAGGTCATCTTGAGATCGCCGTGCGACCAGGCGTCCTTGATCCGCCAGCCGTTCCGGACGATGGTCCCCGGAACTTCCTCCCTGGTCTTGGTGGTCACCAGCCCCTGATCCAGCAGGGCGGCGGCCGTCAGGATCTTGAAGACCGAGCCGGGTTCGTAGGCGTCGGTGACCGGGCGATTCCGGCGTTCGTCGAGTGCCCTCTTCACGGCGGCGTCACCGGTGGAGCGGATCGGCTGGTTCGGGTCGAACGTCGGGGCGGTGGCCATCGCCACGATCTCGCCGGTCCGGACATCCAGCACGACCGCGTCGCCGCTCTCCGCCTTGTTCTCCTTCACCGCGGCGGCCACCAGCTGCTGGGCCTGGAACTGCACGTCGGCGTCGATCGTGAGCTGGACGGTGCGTCCGGGCTTCGGTGCGACCTCGGAGGAGTCGCCGTACGGCAGGGCGGGCCCATCGGCCGACACCTCGTACGTCCGGTGACCTGGGGTGCCGGCGAGCGTTGCGTTCAGGCTCTGCTCCAGACCGCCGAGCCCGCGGCCTTCACCGCCGAGGAAGCCGATGACGTTCGAGGCCACCGAACCGTTGGGATAGAAGCGGTAGGGATCGGCTTCGGTGAACACGCCGGTGAGGTTGGCCGCGGCCATGGCCGCGCGGACCTCGCGCCAGGTTCCTTGGGTGACCTTCTTCTTCAGGTATACGAATCGCGTGCCTGGCTTGGTCAACTTGGCGTAGACGTCAACGTCGTCCAGACCCAGCGGTCCGGCGACGATCCCGGCGACCTGCGCAGCATGGGGCGTGGTCAGGACCGGATCGGCGGCGACTGCCACCGTGTTGGTGGTGCTGGCCAGCGCTACACCGTTGGCGTCCAGAATCCCGCCGCGCGACGCGGCGATCTCGACGGTCCGCAGCCGGTTGGCCGTTGCGGCGGCCGCGTAGGCACCCGAGTCGATGCCCTGCAACTGGATGAGGCGGCCGGCGAAGATGCTGATGACGAACGCGATCACCAGGAAGGTGGCGCGCAGGCGACGGTGTGCCGACCCCAGGCGCAGCGTGTGCGGGCGCCGTCGAGCACGGCGGCGGGGCGCCGGCCGGGTGGCAGCTGCCGGCCGACGGCGCGGCGCTGGAGCGGCGGCACGACCGGCAGTCTGCTGCCTGGCCCGCGGTTGGCCGGCGCGTGGCGCAGTCCGGCGCGATGTCGGGACAGCGCCCGGGGTGCCAGGAGTCCTGCTGGTGCGGCGGGGCTTCGGCGGTACCCCGCGTCGGCTGGGCTGGCGGCGATCGGTCACCGGTCTCCCCTCGCCGCGGTGGCCGGCTTCTTGGTCGTGGCCGGCTTCGCGCTCCTGGGCTTGGTCGCGGCTTGCGGGTCGCCGAGAACCTTGGAGTCGGAGAGCCGGAGGAAGCCGGGGTTGGGGTTGGGCACCATGCCCAGCGCACCTGCCCGCTGAGTGACCTCACCCGGTGACGAGAGCTGCTGCACCTGTCGCTGCAGGTCGCCCTGCTGCTCGGCGAGCAGCTGGTTGTCCTGCTGAAGGCGCCCGGCCTCGAAGGCGCCGGACTGCAGCGAGGTGTTCACGAGCAGTAGCCCCACGAGCCCAGCCGCCACCAGGAAGACGATGAGCAGCGCGAACGGCAGTCGTCCCGACTCGCGGGGCAACCGGTTGACCAGCCGGAGCGGCCGGGCGCTGGTGCGCGTGCCCTCGAACCGTGGTCGCACCGTGGTGGCTGTGCTCGAGCTCATGCGGCCTCCCTTGTCCGTTCCACCGCGCGTAGCCGGGCCGAGCGGGCGCGCGGGTTCGTGCTGGTCTCCTCGTCGGTCGGCCGTTCCGCACCCCGGGTGAGCAACCGGAACCGCGGTTGGTGACTGTCGGGCACGGTCGGGACGCCGGCGGGTACGTCAGTGGTCGTGCGACGCGCGAACAGCTGCTTGGTGAGCCGGTCCTCGAGCGAGTGGTAGGCGAGCACGAGCACGCGGCCTCGCACATCAAGCGCGTCGAGCGCTGCCGGCAACGCCACCGTCAGGGCGTCGAGCTCGGCGTTCACCTCGATCCGCACCGCCTGGAACGTGCGCTTGGCGGGATGGCCACCGGTGCGGCGGGCCGCTGCGGGAACGCCTTCCTCGACGGCCCGGACCAGGTCGGCCGTCGTGCGCATCCGCCCGGCCGCCCTGGCGACGACGATTCGGCGGGCGATGCGCGGTGCGAACCTCTCCTCGCCGTAGCGGCGAAGGATCTCGACCAGCTTGGCCTCCGGGTAGGTGGTGAGCACGATCTCGGCTGACAGCTCGGCGGTCGGGTCCATCCGCATGTCGAGGGCGACGTCGCGTCGGTAGGCGAACCCACGGTCGTCGTCGTCGAGTTGGAGGGAGGACACACCCAGGTCGAACAAGGCGGCGGCGATCCGGCCGATGCCGAGATCGGCCAGCAGCCGCGGCAACTCGTCGAACGTCGCGTGGACCAGGTGGATGCGGTCGGCATACGGGGCCAGCCGCTCGGTGGCGAGAGCCAACGCTTGCGGGTCGCGGTCGATGCCGACGAGGTGTGCCCGCGGGCAGTGCTGCAGGAGGTCGAAGCTGTGGCCCGCCAGCCCGAGCGTCGCGTCGACCAGCACGGCACCGTCTCCCTCGAGAGCCGGCGCGAGGAGTTCGCGGACCCGAGCGAGCAGTACCGGCCTATGTTGCGGTACCGGGTCGTGCCGTCCTGGCCCGGGTGTGTGTGTCACGTCGACTCAGCCGATCAGCTGAGCGAGGGCGGAGAGGACGACGACCGTGACCCCGCAGAGCAGGAGGGTGGAGCCGGCCACGACGGCACTGGTGCGCAACTCGTGCCGGAGCGGGCCGTTGCCTCGCTCGGCCTCTGTCGGTGCGCCACCGTCGTGCATCTGCCACTCCTCGACCCGGCTGATCCGTGTGAGTTCGGCTTGTGCCGCTCGGCCCGGGTCGCGTCCGGGTCGACCGCACTCAACGGTCAGTCCTCGTAGCTCGTGCGTTCGGTACTCGGGACGTGCTGTTGTTCAGTCGCCGGTGTTCGTGCGGCCAGGTCTCCCACCGCCAAGTGGTGCAGGCCAGTCTGGCCTGCCGGCGCCCGCGTCTGCCAACGCGTTGGTGGCCGTAGGGCCGGCCCTGCCAGGCCGGATGCCCCTTCGATCTGCGGCTCTGGCGTCGGGGAAGAGCGTCAGAACCGCAGTGGCGGTGCGAGACCTCGCCGCGCGACCATGTCAATGACTGGCATGTCGGCGACGAGCCGGGCGTTACAAGATCCCGGGGAGGATCTCCTCGGAGAGATCCGCGAATTGCTGTTCCTGCTGCTGGCTGTACTGCTCCCAGGCGCTCTGGTCCCAGATCTCCAGCCGGTTCATCGCTCCGATCACCACGCAGTCACGGGTGAGGCCCGCGTACTGCCGCAGCATCGGTGGAATCGTGACCCTGCCCTGCTTGTCCGGCTGCTCGTCGCTGGCTCCGGCAAACAGCATCCGCAGGTAGTCCCTGGCGCTCTTGTTGGTGACGGGCGCTTCACGCATCTGCTCCGTGAACTTTCCGAACCCCTCTATCGACCAGACCGTCAGACAGCGCTCCTGCCCCCGGGTGATCACCAGCCCGTCGGCCAGCTCATCGCGGTACTTCGCCGGCAGGAACAGGCGACCTTTCTCGTCGAGCTTGGGTTGGTGCGTACCCAGGAACACGGGTGCGCTCCTCCCTGTGCTCTTGTCGTAAGACCCTCGTCTCTCCATCTGCCTCCACTTTACTCCACAGCCCTCCACTGTCAATCACATCAGGCTGTTTTCGTGGGGACTTCCGGCCTGATCAGCCGTCGGGCAGCCTGGGAAATCCGCAGGTCAGCGAGGGTGCGGGGCGGAGTGGGAGCGAAGTGGTGCTCGCGTCACCGCTGCCGGTGACCGCGGCCCAGAAACCACGGCCGATGGCCGAACCGAAGGCTCGTCCAGAACGTCGCTTGCGGTAGCGGTTGGCTGCCCCTCCGACCGGCCACCACCGTCCGTGGTGGTGGAAGTGGTCACGCTTGGGCAGAATGCCGGACAGGCCGGTGACCACCACCGAAGCGATGCGACAGGGGCGCGACAGCGGTTGCGCACATGAAAAGGGGCCTCATCCCGATGGAAGGCACTCCCGCCAGCCTTGCCGGTCAGTCCGACCCGGCCAGAACGACACCCAGTCCCACCGACAACGGCTTGGCCGACCCCAAGCCACTGCCGCTCCCACAGGACGGGCTGGTCAGCGGCGATCGTGGCGACACGATGTCGCCCGAGGCCCGCGCGGCGGCCTTCGAGGAACTCGCCGAGGTGACCGACCGGATCGCGGCCGGGGTCGAGTCGGTGATCGAGGGCAAGCCGAAGGCCGTCCGGCTGGCGCTCACGGTCTTGCTTGCCGGCGGGCATCTGCTGATCGAGGACGTGCCCGGAGTCGGCAAGACGGTGCTGAGCAAGACGCTGGCCCGTTCGATCGACTGCACGGTGCGCCGGGTCCAGTTCACCCCTGACCTGCTGCCCAGCGACATCACCGGCGTCTCGGTGTTCAACCAGGAGACGCACGACTTCGAGTTCCGCCCGGGAGCGATCTTCGCCAACGTGGTGGTGGGCGACGAGATCAACCGGGCCTCGCCCAAGACGCAATCCGCGCTGCTGGAGTGCATGGAGGAGCGGCAGGTCACGGTCGACTCGATGACCTACAAGCTGCCGCCGCCCTTCCTGGTGATCGCCACCCAGAACCCGATCGAGATGGAGGGCACCTACCCACTGCCCGAGGCCCAGCGCGACCGGTTCATGGCCCGGATCTCGATGGGCTACCCCTCTCGGGACAAAGAACTCGCGATGATCGACCACCACGGCGCGCACTCCCCGTTGGACGACCTGACCCCGGTGACCGATGCCGCGACGGTGGTCCGGCTCACCCGGACGGCGGCGATGGTGCACGTGGCCACCGACGTGAAGCGGTACGTGCTGGCGCTGGTGGAGGCGTCGCGACGCTCCGGTGACCTGCGCCTCGGTGCGTCACCGCGGGCAAGCCTCCAGCTCGTCCGTGCGGCCCGTGCCTGGGCCGCGCTCGACGGTCGCGACTACGTGGTTCCCGATGACATCCAGGACCTCGCGGTGCCGGTCCTCGCCCACCGGGTGATTCCGAGCGCGGAGGCCCACATCGCCCAGCGCAACACCACGGCGATCATCGAGGCGCTGGTGCGCAGCGTGGCCGTGCCGCGGTCGACCGATGATGGTCAGTCGGGCCGTTCCGCCGCCGAAGCCCCGGTGTCGAGCACCGCCCGCTGATGCGCTGGCTGCTGCGCGCGTTCACCGGCCTCACCACTCGCGGGCGCGCGTTCGTCGCCGCGGGACTGGCGTTGGTCGTGAGCGCGTTCGTGGTCGGCAGCACACCGTTGCTGCGGGTGGCCCTGCTCGTGCTGATGCTGCCCGTGCTGGCAGCAGTGGTCGCGGCGCGATCCAGGGTGACGATCACTCCCGAGCGCAAGCTGGCCAGTCATCGCATCCCTGTCGGCGGCGGGACCGAGGTCCAGGTCCTCATCGCCAACACCGGCCGGCTCCCCACCGGTGTACTCCTCGGCGAGGAGCAGGTTCCCTCGTCCCTCGGCCGGACGCAGCGGTTCGTGCTCGAGCGGATGTCGGCCAAGTGGAGCCACCGGATCCGCTACCAGGTGGGCGCCAACCTCCGCGGCCGGTACGCCATCGGCCCGCTGACCGTGCGGATGACCGATCCGTTCGGCATGGTCGAACTGGGCTCGACGTTTCCGGCCATGGACACCCTCATCGTCGTGCCGCGGGTCATCTCGGTGCCGGCGTTCCCGCTGCCCGGCGAGCAGGCCAACACCGGCGACAGCACGTCGCGCGCGATGACCTCTGTCGGGCGAGCAGGACCTCACCGTGCGGGAGTACCGCACCGGCGACGACCTGCGGCGGGTGCACTGGCGATCGACCGCGCGGCGTGGACAGATGATGGTCCGGCAGGAGGAACAGCCCTGGCGGGCGCGGGCCACGGTCCTCCTCGACACCCGGGAGAACGCGCACCGCGGAGTCGGCGCCGCCTCGTCGCTGGAGTGGGCGGTCAGCGTGGCCGCCTCGATCGGCGTCCATCTGGCCGGCCGCGGCTACCAGGTCAACGTCGTCGACGAGCACGGCCAGCTGATCTCCTCCGTCGCCGGCGTCCGCAGAGGCATCGTCGCCGAGCAGGCCGCACCCGGCGCGATCGCCGGCGGAGCGGAGATCACCCTGCTGGACGCCCTCGCCCTCGTCCGCCCGTCCCGCCACCGTGGGCTCGGCGACCGCGAACTGCTCGGTGACTCCGACGCCCTCGGCCTGATGGTCGCCGTCACGGGCGAGCTCGACCACACCGACACCGACGCGCTCGTGCGGATGTCGCGGCAGACGACGGCGGCCATGGCGATCGTCGCCGACACCCGGGCGTGGTCGGCGGTCCGGACGAGCGACCCGACCGACATCCACCCGCTCACGGCGAGCACCTGCCGCCGGCTGCAGCTCGACGGGTTCCGGGCCGTGCCCGCCCCGCCGACCATGCCGCTCCCCCAGCTGTGGCAGGACCTCGTGCTGGCAGGACGTTCGGGTCGGCAGGCGATCCCGGCATGAGCCCAACCACCAGCGTCCCGATGCGGCTCTCGATCACCGGCGCACTCGCCACGATGCTGTGCAGCTTTGCGCTCACGCCGATCTTCGAGAACTCCGGCGGCTGGTTCTTCCGGACGGTGGCGGTGCTCTTCTGCTGTGTGGGAGCGGGAATCCTCCTTCGACGCATCGGTGTCCCCACTGTGCTGGCGGCGCTGGGCCAGTTCGTGGTGTTGGTGTACGTGCTGCTGGCCATGTCGAACTCGCAGACCTTCGCCTACGGGCTGGTCCCGACGCCCGCGACCCTGGAGGTGCTCGCGCTGCAGATGCGCATCGCGGGCGAGTACTCCATGGCCTACGCGGCCCCGGTGCCGAGCCAGCCCGACCTGATCCTGCTGGTGGTCATCTGCCTGTCGTTCGCGGGCTTCGTCGTCGACCTGATCGTGTCGAGCCTGCGGATGTCGGCCTGGGCGGGCCTGGTGCTGCTGAGCGTCTACAGCGTCCCGACCGCGCTTCAGGCGGGCTCGGTGAGCATGCTCGCGTTCGTCCTTGCGGCGCTGGGCTACATCCTCCTGCTGGCGGCAGACGGATCGTGGCGGATCCGCAGCTTCGGTCGGGCCGTCGGTCTGGGTACCCGCAGTGACCCGAACACGCCCGGCGAGGAGGAGGAGGCCCGCGTCCCGCTGCTGGGCTCGACCGGACGGCGGATCGGCTTCGCCGCGGTCGCGCTGGCGGCGTTGGTCCCGCTGCTGCTGCCGACACTCACCGCGCGCTCCGGCGGTGGTGGCGACGGTGAGGGTGACGGCCCGAACACCCGGATGATCCAGGTGGCCGATCCCACCGTCGGCCTCAACCGTGACCTGCGCCGGGCCAACAATGTGGAGTTGTTCCGCTACACCGTCCAGACCGACGAGGGCGAGGACGGGAGGCCCGACTACCTGCGGATGGTCGTCCTCGACGACTTCACCGGCACCAGCTGGCGCGCGACCGCACGCGAGGTACCGAGCCGCAACTCGCTGGAGGAGTCGTCGAGCCTCCCGGTGGCACCGGGCCTGCTCACCTACCCCGATACCGGCGACCTGAACTACTCCTTCGAGATCGACGAGTCGTTCACATCGACCTGGCTTCCGCTCGCCTACCCAGCCAGGTCGGTCCAGGTCACCGGCGACTGGCGTTACGACGACGACACCTACGACGTGGTGGCCGCCGGTGACGGCCTGACGACCAGCGGCATCTCCTACACCGAGGACGTGCCGGACAGCCAGCTGTCGATCGACCGGCTCAACGGGGCGGCGCCACCGCCGGCCGAGATCGGCGACCGCTACACCCAGGTCGGCCCGACGTCACTGCCGCCGGAGCTGGTGCAACTCGTCAACGACGTGGCGGGACGTGCGGGGGCGCAGGCATCGAACTATGCCAAGGCCGTGGCGATCCAGAACTACTTCCGGAGCGAGTACGAGTACTCCCTCGATCGGTCACCCGAGACCGGCACCGCAGCCCTGATGGGCTTCATCGAGGACAAGTCGGGCTACTGCCAGCAGTTCTCCGCGACGATGGCACTGATGGCGCGTTCCCTCGGGATCCCGGCCCGCGTGGTGGTGGGCTTCACTCCGGGCACTCGGGCAGCGGACGGGTCCTACGTGGTGCGGTCGCACGACGCGCACGCCTGGCCGGAGCTGTACTTCGCCGGATCTGGCTGGGTGCGGTTCGAGCCGACTCCGGCGGGCCGCACCGGTGAGCTGCCGTCGTGGGCCAACCCGACCGACCTGCAGAACCCCACATCCGCGACCGAGAGCCCCACCGCGACGGCGACTGGTGGTCCGAGCCAGGAAGAGATCGACAGGGCGACCGCGGCACCTGGTGGCGGTGGGGTCGACGGACTCGACGAGGCGGCACCCTGGTGGCGCATGCCGCTGCTGGGTGGTGGCGGCACCGTGCTGGTGATCGCGGTCCTCGGGCCGGGTCTGGTCCGGTGGCTCCAGCGTCGGCGCCGGCTGACGGGGCACGACAACGTGGCGATGGCAAGCGAGCGGGCCTGGCAGGAACTGCTGGCCACCGCCGCCGACCTGGGCATCGCGACACCGGCCGATCGGACCGTGCGGCAGACCGCCGCTCTGCTCTCGCGCAACGCCGCGGGAGCCGAACAGGAACTGGCCGACCTGGCAGCCCTGGTGGAGCAGTCGCGGTACTCGTTGCGAGTGCCGACGGTGCGGATCGAGCGGGCCGGGCATCTCGCCCGGAAGGTGGTCACTGCGCTAGCGGCACCGATGAGCCGGGGTCAGCGGTTGCGGGCACGGATGCTGCCCGCGTCGCTGTTGCGGTCGGCCCGTAGGGGATAGGTACTGCGGGGGTGAGGGAGCTCAGCTCTCCTCGTCGCGGCGCCGGGACCAGCGCTCCTCGAACTTGTGCATGAGGCCACCGTCGTGATGTGCCTGCGGTTGCGCGGTCGCCGGGCGCGTGGCGGTCGCCGGCGCCGGGCGGCGCAGTGAGATCACGGCGAGGTAGGCGCAGGCCAGCATGATCGTGAACCCGACGAGTGCGACTCCCATCATCAGCGGGGTATGGCGGGAGATCTGCGGTACGACGACGGCGGTGGACAGCACGGCTAATCCGGTTAGAACTCCGAGAATGCCGAGGACCAGTCTGCGGCGGGTAGCGGGACGGATGCGGGGGCCGCGGAACGACGAAGCGAACTTCGGGTCCTCGGCCTGCAGGGCGCGTTCCATCTGCTCGAGTACGCGCTGCTCGCGGTCCGACAGTGGCATGGGTCCCCGCCCTTCGTCTGTTCGGGCGCCCGGTCGGGCTGCCGGCCGACAGCCAGTGTGGCCAGAGACATCCCAGCCACGCTGGGGTTCAGTTTAGGGCTGATCGTTCAATGCGCCAGACCACGGCGATCACGGTTGGGCGACAGGTCCTCCGAGCGGGTCGCAGGCAGCCCGACGGTTGTCCGATTAGCGGTGTTTTGCCCATCTAGCCCAGAGCGTTTCCCGGTCAGCCGGTGTTGCGATTGAGCAGGGCGGCCGGCTGGACCGCACCGCTGCCGTAGCGGTCGGCCGCGGCGTCGGCGGCCGCCTCGACACTGCGCCAGCCGAACTCCGGCTCGAGCAGGTCCAGCTGACGTGGCGTTCCTGCGTCGAGGAGCCCCTCCACCCGCACGCCGACCAGACGGATGCGCGCTCGTTCCAGCCCCAGCGACCGGTAAGTGGCGCGGGCTGCCGAGTAGAGGTCCCGGGCGACGTCGGTGTGCTGATGCAGCGTCCGGGACCGGGTGATGGTGGTGAAGTCGGCGAAGCGGATCTTCACCGTCACCGTGCGCCCGGCGAGGCCGGAGCTTCGCATCCGCCTGGCGGTCCGTCCGGTGAGGGCCAGCAGCTCGCGCTCGATCACCTCGGGGCTGTCCACGTCGAAGCCGAACGTGTGCTCGGCACCGATCGACCGGTCCGGCACCATCGGCGTGACCGGGCGGTGGTCGCGTCCCCAGGCGAGGTCGTACAGCGCACTTCCAGCGGACAGGCCGAGAACCCGCTGCAGTATCAGCCTGCTGGTATGGGCGATGTCGCTGATCGTGGCGATGCCGAGGCGGTGCAGTTGCTCGGCGGTCTTCTCCCCCACGCCCCAGATCTCCTCGACGGGGAGCGGGTGCAGGAACGACAACGTCTCGTCGGCCGGCACCACCACCACCCCGTCGGGCTTGGCCTGCCGGGACGCGATCTTGGCGACCATCTTGCCGGTGGCGACGCCCACCGAGCAGGTGATCTGCTGCTCGTCGGCGATGACCGCACGGATGCGCTCGGCGATCGTCGCCGGTGAACCGAGCCGCCGGGTGGCACCGGAGACGTCGAGGAACGCCTCCTCCATCGACAACGGCTCGACCAGGTGGGTGACCGAGGCGAACACCGCCATCACCGCGTCGGACGCCTTCTCGTAGGCGGTGAAGTCGGGCGCGACCATCCGGATCCCGGGACAGAGCCGGCGCGCCCGGCTGCTCGGCATGCCCGAGCGCACACCGTGCCGCCGTGCCGGGTAGTTGGCCGACAGCACCACGCCACGGTGGTCGCCGCCGACGGCCATCGGCACCGTGCGCAGCTCGGGGTAGTCGCGCAGCGTCACCATTGCGTAGAAGGCATCCATGTCGATGTGCAGCAGGCGGCACCCGCTGTCGTCGGTCATCGCGCGCCGCCGGTGTCCGGCCGGCGCGGCGGGTCAGACCTTGCGGCCGCGCACGTGCAGGTGGACCGCCAACTCGCGGAAGGCCGGATGGTTGGCCGACGCGGCCTCCAGCGCGGCCAGGTCGGCGGTCTCGCGCGCACCCGAGACGAGAGCACCGGGGACGAGGTCGGAGAACACCCGGACGCCGTGCACCGCCTCCGCGACCAGCCCGCACTGGGCGACCAGCTGCTGCAGCTGGTCCATCGTGAACCGGCGCGGGATCGGGTCGGCATCGCCCCAGCGGCCGTTGGGATCGGCAAGGGCGCGGCGGGCGTCGGCGAGGTGGCCCGACAGCACCCGGGACAGCACCACCGCGTGCCGGTTGGCGGCGAGCAGGCTGAGCAACCCGCCGGTGCGCAACACGACCGCGATCCCGACGAGCGACTGGATCGGGTCGTCGACCATCTCCAGCACGTTGTGGCACAAGGCCAGGTCGATACTGCCGGGTTCGAGCAGGTCGGGCAGGTCGACCGCGTCGCCCTGCAGCGCGGTGATGCGCTCGGACACCCCCGCCTCGGCAGCACGGCGTTCCAGCGCGGCCAGCGAGTCGAGCGTCGGGTCGACGACCGTGACCCGGTGACCGGCCTGCGCGAGCGGGACCGCGAGGTGACCGGTGCCGCCGCCGGCGTCGAGGACGGCAAGCTCGCTGGTACCGACCACCGCCACCCGGGCGGCGACGAGGTCGCGCACGAGGTGGCCGAGGCCGCCATCGCCGACGAGATCAGCCACGATCGCCTCCCTCCGGTGCCAGTGCAGCCCGTGCAGCCCTTGAAGACAGTGCAGCCTAGTGAACCCGGCATCAGTGCCCCGAGCTGCCAGGACTGGAGTGCCAGAGCTTGCGGGGCGGTGCCTTGGTGCTCTCCCCCGGCGGCTTGACGTCGGCGTACGGCGACTGGCGGAATCCGCTCGGGTGCACCAGCACCCGGCGGCGGCCCATCCCGCCCGCGGTGCCTGCCCCATCACTTCCAGCAGCACGAGCACACTGCCGGCGCCGCTCGGCAGACCTCGTCCGGGTGCCGGCGACGAGTCGATGAGGTCGAGCACCGCGTCGGTGCCGGCTGCGGTCCACAGCTGCAGCAGCTCCGACAGCTCCCACGCCCCGGTCGCCCGAAGCGACACCCCGTTCGGGCCGGTTCGGCGCAGTTCGCCGCGCACCACCAGCAGCCACGACGAGAACACCGTCGCCGCATACGGACCCTGCACGTCTTCGAAGAAGGTGGCGTCGACCGGACCGGTCGCGTCGTCGAGGGTGAGGAACACCACCCGCCGGCCGGTCCGGATCGGCGGGGTCTGGGTTGCCACCTTCACCCCTGCGACCAGCAGCTCGCTGCGGCTCCGCCGCTTTCTCAGGTCGACCGACCGGGTGATGCCGATCGCCTGGAGCATCGGCGCGTAGAAGTCGAGCACGTGCCGGCTGACGTCCATGCCGAGGATGTCGAGCTCGGCGCGCACCCGCTCGGTGTCGCTGAGTTCCGGCAGCCCCGGCAATCGGACGACAGCTCCCCGGCCCGATCCGTCGTCCGGGGGTCAAACTCCCCTTCACTTGGGAAATCGAGGGCGAGCTGCATCGGCGGGTCGGCTTCCACCGGCGCGGCGGTGCGAGCCTGGGCAGCGGCCAGCGCGCGGACCCCCAGCGGAAGTGCCGGGTCGTCGACGGCGGTCGCCGCACCCACGGCTGCTGACGCGACTGTCCTTCCTTGTATTGCTGCGAACCGCTGTGCTTCGGGGAACCGATGTGCATCTGAAATCTCTATCCGCTGAGAACGCTGTGCTGCTGGAGAAAGCTGTGCCGCTGGGACCGCTGGACCCGCCGCCCGCGGGCGAAACGATCGGCGACCCGTCCGGCCCGGTCGAGCTCGGTGACCTGCAGCAGCAGGTCGCGTCGGCTGATGCCGCCGCGACGGCGGATCCGGCTGCCCGGTCCACCGATGCGGTACAGCGCGTCGAAGGCACCGGCCAGCACCAGCCGCTCCGCCACCGGTCGGGACACCCGGGCCCGGTGCCAGAAGTCAGGCAGCGAATGGAACGGCCTGCCGGTGAGGACGCGCGCGATCTCGGCCTCGTTGATGCCCTTCACCTCTGCCAGCGCCATCCGGATCCC
The DNA here is from genome assembly GCA_963724495.1 of uncultured Actinomycetota bacterium. Lineage (GTDB taxonomy): Bacteria > Actinomycetota > Actinomycetes > Propionibacteriales > DAIQRJ01 > CAVRUZ01. The sequence continues at coordinate 1,262,363 of CAVRUZ010000002.1, forward strand.
GAAGCCGCGGCCGTCAGGCACCGGAGCCGGACCACTGCGATCGGCGTCGACCTGCTCAACCCGGTACACCGCGTCGGAGGCGTTGACGTCGAGTCCCAGCACGGTGATGCCGCACTGCCGGGCGTCGTCGAGGATCAGCCGCTTGGGGTACATGCCGGGGTCGTGCGTGAGCACTCCGGCGAGGAAGTGGGCCGGATAGTGGGTCTTCAACCAGGCCGACTGATACGTGGGGAGCGCGAAAGCGGCGGCATGCGCCTTGCAGAAGCCGAACGACGCGAACGCCTCCAGCAACGCCCACACCTGATCGACGACAGCAGGCTGATAACCACGTTCCAATGCCCTTGGATAGAACCAGATTCTCGTCTCCTGCTGCCCGACGCGATCACCCAGCGCACGCCGGTACTCGTCGGCCTCTGCCAGGGTGCACCCGGCGAAGGTGGCGATGATCTGCAACACCTGTTCGTGGAAGACCACCACCCCGCCCGTCTCGGCGAGGTAAGGCTCGAGGTCGGGATGCAGGTACTGCGGCACCTCCCAGCCCTGTCTGGCGCGCAGGAACGGGTTGACCATGTCGCTCTTCACCGGTCCGGGACGAAACAGCGAGATGTCGATGACGATGTCGGCGAAGCTCTCCGGGCCGAACTTGCCCACGAGTTCGCGCTGGCCCGGCGACTCGATCTGGAAACAGCCCAGCGTGTGCGCCTTGCCGATCAGCCGGTAGGTCTCGTTGTCGTCGAACGGGACCTGCGCGCGGTCGTCGATGTCGATCCGGACCCCCTCGATGCGCTCGACCTCGTCGACCGCGTGGGCCATGGCCGACTGCATGCGAATACCGAGGACGTCCAGCTTGAGCAGGCCGATGTCCTCGACGTCGTCCTTGTCGAACTGGCTCATCGGGTAGCCGGCGAAGCTGGCCTCCACCGGTGTGCGGTCGAGCAGGGTGGCATCGGACAACAGCACCCCGCAGGGATGTAGCGCCACGTGCCGGGGCAGGCCGTCGAGCTTCTCCACCAGGTCGAACATCAACCCGAGCCGCTCGCCGGAGATCCCGGCGGTGCGCAGTTCGGGCAGTTCGGCCATCGCGTTGCGGGCATCGCGTGCCCGGATGTGCGGGAACGCCTTCGCGATCGTGTCGATCTCTCCCGGCGGCATACCCAGGGCAGCGCCGACGTCGCGGATCGCGTGCCTGACCTTGTAGGTGTCGAGCATGGCCACGCAGGCCACCCGGTCGGCGGAGTAGCGGTCGAAGATCGCGTCGTACACCTCGAGCCGACGGGCGGACTCGACATCGATATCGATGTCGGGCAGCGCCTGGCGGAGCGGCGACAGGAACCGTTCCATCAGCAGCCCGTTGGCGATCGGATCGACACCGGAGACGCCGAGCGCGTAGTTGACCAGGCTGCCGGCACCCGATCCGCGAGCGGCACAGCGCACGCCCATCTCCGCGATGACGTCACAGACATCAGCCACCGTGAGGAAGTAGGAAGCGAAACCCAGCGTGGCGATGACCGCGAGCTCTTCGTCGAGCCGCTGCCGGCCGGGCTGGTCCAACCAGCCGCTGCCGTAGCGCCGGGTCATCCCCGCCTCGCAGCGTTCCCGCAGCGTCGCGTCGGCCCGGTGCCGCATCGCGGTGGCGGCGGCGTCGCCGCCGGTCGCGAGGTTGATGCCGCCGCGCGTTCCGGTGTAGCCGTTGCCGGTGACGACCTCGAGTTCGGGGAAGTGCACCTCCCCCAGGCCGAGGTCGGCTCTCGGGTCGAGCGCACACCGGTCGGCGAGCGTGCGGGTCGAGGTGGTGAGCCGGAGCGCCGCCACCTCGCTCTGCCCGGCCATCCGGGCGATCTCCGACGCGACCTCCGACATCTCCTTGCCAGACTTCAGCCTCGCCTCGGTGTTGCGGCCGGCGACGTGCCGCGCGGACAGCGCGACAAGTTGCCGGCTGGCGTCGAGCACGTCGGCGGTGCGGGCGTCGACCGGGTCGAGGTAGCGAACCGCGTTGGTGAGCACGGGCGGCACGCCCAGATCGGTCGCCAGCCCGAACATCCGCGCGGCGTGCACGGTGGACATCGGGCCATGGCCCTCGAGGCGGTGCGACACAAGTTCCAGCCGCAGCGCCTCGCCGAGCAGGTGCCGCCAGTTCTCGACCAGCCTGGCCGCCTGGTCGTACCGCCGTCGCGCTATCGCGTCACCGACGTGTGACCGCGGGCCGAGAAGCACCAGGAGCCGGTTTCCGCCGGCGGCGTGTTCGGCCAGCAACTCCGGAGTGGCGACCGGCTGCCCCCGCTCGCCGCGCAGATGAGTTGCGGACACCAGTCGGCACAGCGCCGACCAACCTGACTTTCCGCTTGCCAGCAAGGTGATCCGCTGATGCGACTCAGCTCGGCTCGCACCGCCCCGGGCCGGTGTGCGCCGCCGTGCACCCGGAACCTGCGTGGTCGGCGGGTCGGGAACCGCCACCGACAACTCCGTCCCGAGCACCGGCCGGACACCTGCCGCGAGGCAGGCCTTGGCGAAGCGCACCGCGCCGTAGCACCCGTCGCGGTCGGTGAGCCCGAGGGTGTCCATCTCCAGCTCGGCGGCCCGTGCGACCAGGTCGGCCGGATGGGTGGTGCCGTACCGGAGTGAGTACCCCGACGCCACGTGCAGGTGGACGAACGGATCGGACATGCCTGCCCATCCCCAACAGATCGAACCTGCGGCTTCCCCTCCACAGGTATCGAACATGTGTTCGATTCTCTCACTGTACGGCCCTGCTCACCGTGGCCGTCAAGGGCGAGAGCTACTCGCGGACGTACCCGCGGACGTGGTCGATCACCAGCTCGGGGACGGCATCCGGGTCGTCGGACTCCGAGGCCCGGTCGGGGAAGTCGAACACCGCGATCATCGCCTGCATCGGATAGCCCGGCGACTGGGCGACGCTGCGGATCGGCCGGCCGTCGACGAAGAACGACACGCCGTCGGCGGTCCAGTCCACCGCGTAGTCGTGGAACTCCCCGATGTCGGCCTCGACCTGCACGACTGCGAAGTCGTCGTGGATGCGCGGATCGCGGAACGGGTGCACACCTGCACCCACCCCCATCGTGGCCGGGCGCTCCGGCGTAGGGCCGGTGAGCGCATCGCCAAACATCTCGGTCACACAGATCTCAGCGCACCGATCGGGCTGATCCTCCAAGCCCACCAGCCAGAACGCCACCATGGACCTCGGCGAGACGACCGCGCGAGCACGCATCTCCAGATAACCGGATGTGGGCGTCCAGCCCCAATGAGTGGGCTGCTCCTCCTGCACCAACGCACCCGGGATGACGGGCTGCTGGCCGATCGTGCTGCCCACCGGACCGGAGAAGTTGCCCGACTGAACGCCCGACACCCGCAGCGGAGTTTCATGCACCCCTTCGCACCACAGCCCCTGCTCCGGCGGGATCGACAGGGTCAGGCACGAATCCCGCACCGCGTACGTGGCACGCGTGGAATCCCGCGAACTCCACGCCGGCAGGTAGTGCGGCACCCACACCGCGAGGTCGAGGTCGGGACCGTCGAAGTCGTCAGCGAAGGCGAGCCGGTACCCCGGTGGCATGGCCCCACTCCTGACTCAACTCGCGTCCTGCAGTCCGGAGGTGAGATACCCAGTGGAGCCCAGGAGAACCGCGGGTTCGAGATCGAGCCGGCGTGCGGCCTCGGAGAAGAACTGCTCGCTGGCGCGGAGCAGGTCGTCGGCCTCCCGCGCCGTGACCGCGTGTGCAAGACCCGACTCGGCTGCCGCGCGCTTGCCCGCCCCGGCCGAGAAGTAGGTAGCCCAGTCGGCGAACTCCGGCGCGACCCGGTCGAGCAGGACCCACGCACTGGTCGGCCGCCCACGGCGCGACGGCTTCGCCAGCGCGGCCAGGAGGGCGGCGGTGACCTGAAGTGCCGCGACGTGCGCTGCGACATAGCGCTCCTCGGGCAGGCGGCGCGAGGCGGCATCGAACAACGACCTGGCGGCACGATCGAACGCGGCGTACACCGACCCCGGCAACGGGGCCTTCAGTCCAGACATGTCTCCAACCTCCACTGACCTGTGACCGTCGAACGGGAGATGTCGAAGACACCGGTCCGGTAGGCACCGCCCCGGCCGGCTTCCACCCGCCACACCTGCAACTCCTCCATCGGCGCGGTGCCGACCACCGCGTCGCTCCGGTCGCTCACCACGTCGCCATGGTCACGGACGCCACCGACACGGGCTGCCCAGTCGCCTTCGCTCCCGAGCACGCGGGCGGCATCCGCGCTTCGCCACCAAGGCGTGGAGGTGATCCAGCTCGACAGCAGCGATCGCACCAGCCACACCCGTCCGCGCCAGAAGAACTGGGCCGGACCCTCGTCACCGGCGACCAGGCCCGGTCGCACCTCGATGTCCTCGCCGTAGCGCCGCACCGGTCTCCTCCTGTCCAGCGATTGCTCGTGCATGTGTCCCTGCTTGCACCGGGAAGCCGGTCACCCGGAATCGGGAGGGTCGAGCGACCCGACCCGGGTGACCGGCGGAATCACGAGCGCGACCTCGTGACCCCGGATACCTCCATGTTCGAGCAGACCACCGACACTCCGGATCCGCCTGATGGCTGCCCTGCCTGGCGGGTCGCTTGCGGTCGATGCGAGGCGGCCTTCCCCCGTCGCCATGACCGGCTCGTCACCCGAGAACCGCAAGTTGGCTGTCGAACATCTGTTCGAACACGTCCCAAGACTACGGTCTCGCCGAGCGGGCGTGTCAAGACCCGCTGACTAGTCTTTCGGCGTGGAGTTCCTGCCGACCGTCTTCGCCACGGGCTGGAGCAGCGGCGTGAACGCCTACCTCTGCGTGCTGGTGCTCGGTCTGCTCAGCCGCTTCGGTGACGTGGCCGGGATCCCACCGGGGCTCGGTCGCACCGAGGTGCTCGTCATCGCCGGTGCGATGTTCGCGATCGAGGCGGTCGTGGACAAGATTCCCTACCTGGACTCGGGATGGGACGCGATCTCCACCGTCCTGCGGCCGACGATCGGTGCCGTGCTCGGCCTGCTGATCTCGGCCGACGGCTCGAGTGCCCAGCAGGCCCTGATGGCTGTGGTCGGCGGCGGCACCGCGCTCCTGAGCCACCTGACGAAGTCCAGCCTGCGACTGGCGGTGAACTCCTCGCCCGAACCAGCCAGCAACGTCGCCGCCAGCACCGGCGAGGACCTCGCCGTCGCCGGCATCACCGCACTCGTCGCGTTCCATCCCTGGCTGGCTTTCGCCATCACGCTCGGGGTCCTGGTGCTGGGGATCGTGCTGGCCGGCGTGCTGTCGCGTTCGATCCGCCGCGGGTACCGGCGATGGCGTGATCACCGTCGCCGGGCCTTCGCCCCGGTGTGATGGCCGAGATCGCCCAGGCACCGGACAGAGTGCGGCATGGCTGACGTCTGTGTCGTCGGCGGCGGACCCGCCGGGATGGCCGTTGCAGCGAGAGCGGCGAAGAACGGGCACTCGGTGACACTCGTCGACGCGGCAGGCCACCTCGGCGGTCGCCTGCGCACGGAGCTCGAGAGCGGCGAGGTGGTCGAGACCGGGGCGGCCGACATGCTGCTACCGGCAACGCTGCGCGACCTGTACCGCAAGACCGGCCGACCACTGGAACGCGAACTCAGCCTCACGATGGTGGAGGGAGACCGGGACCACAGGGAGCTGGCTGGCATCGACCACCTCGCCCTACCCCTGACAGGCCGCGGCGCCCAGCAGGAGGCCATCGCCCAGGCGGCGGGACAGGATGCGGCTCGACTCTGGACGAGCGCCGTCGATCGGGCCGGTGAGCTGTGGACCGCTCGGCACGGCGACTGGGAGACCCTCCCCCATCCCACCCGCGACACCTTCCGCCTCACCAGATCCGAGGCTGGCTCGGTGCTCGCGCCGGTCTTGCGGCAGGCCGCCTCGACCACTGGTGCCACTCGGGCCACCGTCCCTGGTGTGGTCGGGAGTCGCTCGTATCTCGAACAGGCGTTGGGTATCTGGCGTCCGGAGGGTGGATCCGCTGCCCTCGTTGAGAATCTCGTGGCTCGTCTCACCTTGCGCGAGGTGAACGTTCAATCAAGTACCCAGGTGACCGGTCTCCTTGCGCGTGCTGACGGCTCTGTCAGTGGTATCCGGACCGCGGCGGGGAATCAGCATGCTGACGTGGTCGTTCTGACTGTCGGCGTTCCCGAACTTCGCACGATCCTGGGCCACGCCACGCAGGCGCGTGGGCTCCGGCCGATCAGGTACCGGCTGAGGTTCGTACGCGCGGCACCGGTACCGCGCGTCGCCCTGGCCTCGGTGGGTCAGGACAGCGCGCCGACAGCGTTCGAAACCGTGTTCCACCGCCAGTCAGCAGTGGTCCGCCGGCATGAAGAGAGGGTGGACGGCACCGTTCTGCTCACGGTCCTGCGCTACGGGTCCAGCCATCAGCTCCCACTGGATGCCGGCTCGACTACAGAGATCTCGCAAGCACCGTTCGCATTCGGTCCTGAGCTGGCGTCGATTCGACGACTGGGCCTGCTCCCCCACATCCACGGCCAGGTGCCTGGGCTCATGGTGGCTGGACCGTCGACGCACCTGGCCGGGCTGCTCTCCACCGAGCTGTTGTCGGCAGCCATAGCAGCAGAAGCGCTTGGACGGGCCGGGCGTTAGTCGGAGGATCGGCTGACCACGTTGGCAAAGATCTCGCGCGTGGCCGCACTGCGGTTGAGCGTGTAGAAGTGCAGCCCGGGTGCTCCACGGTCCAGCAGGTCGCGACACAAGGTGCTGGCCAGCTCGATACCCATCGCCCGGACGGCGGCCGGATCGTCCTTCACTGGTTCGAAGCCAGCGAGCAATGCGGCCGGCAACGGCACGCCGGACAGCTCGGCCATCCGGGACACCTGGCGCAGGTTGAGCACCGGCATGATGCCCGGCAGCACCGGCAGTTCCACTCCCAGCCGCTCCAGCCGGTCGACGAGGGCGAAGTAGGCGTCGGCCTCGAAGAACAGCTGGGTGACGGCGAAGTCGGCACCGGCACGGGCCTTGTCGGCGAGGATGCGCGCATCGGCGTCGAGGTCGGCGGCCTGCGGGTGCTTGTTCGGGAAGGCGGCGACACCCACGGTGAACCCGCCCAGCGACTTCGCGAGCTCGACCAGCTCGACCGCCCAGGTGAGGCCTTCCGGATGCGCCACCCACTCGGCCGTCGGGCCGCCGGGCGGGTCACCGCGCAGAGCCAGGATGTGGTTGACACCGGCATCCGCGTACGAGCCGATCAGCTGGCGCAACTCCGCCCGGCTGTGCCCGACCAGCGTGAGGTGCGCCATCGCGGTCAGCGTGGTCTGCTCGCCGATCCGCCTGGTCACGTCGATCACCGTGCCCCGGTTCGAGCCGCCGGCCCCGTAGGTGACCGAGACGAAGGTCGGGTGGAGTGCCTCGAGCCGCCGGATCGCCTGCCACAGCTGCGCGGCACCGGCCTCGTCCTTGGGTGGGAAGAACTCGAACGAGAAGGACCGCTCGCCGCGTTGCAGCCTCTCGGCAACGCTCAGCCCTGGCTCGAGCCTGCTGGCCACTCCTCGTGCCACCGTCGCACCTCTCGTCCTCGCATCACGCGCCGGCCGTCAGCCACGTGCGAGCAGGGTATGCGGAGCCATGCCGGATCAGGACCGTGGACACTGACGCCATGACAGAGAGCCGGAAACTGCCACCGCTCGCGGTCACGGGCGCGACCGGAGCTGTGGGCGGCCTCGTTGCCCGCGCGCTCGCCGAGGCGGGTGTCGAGCAACGCCTGCTGGTGCGTACTCCGGCGAAGGCACCCGATCTCGACGGGGCGGTGGTGCTCCCGATGTCGTACTCCGATCGCGACGCCTCCGAGCGGGCCCTGGCCGGTGTGGAGACGCTGCTCATGGTCTCGGGTTCGGAGAGTGCCGATCGCGTCGATCAGCACTTCACGTTCATCGATGCGGCCGTGGCCGCCGGTGTGCGCCACATCGTCTACACCTCGTTCGTAGCCGCCGCCGACGACTCGACGTTCACGCTGGGGCGCGATCACTACGCCACCGAGCAGCGCATCCGGGCGGCGGGGATCACCTACACCTTTCTGCGCGACAACCTCTATCTCCAGTCCGTGACGGACTGGGTCGGCGACGACGGTGTCATCCGTGGGCCGGCCGGCGGTGGTAGGGCCGCCCTGGTCGCTCGCCAGGACGTGGCCCGCGTGGCTGCCGCCGTCCTGCTCGATCCCGCGTCCCACGCCGCAGTGAGCTACGACATCACGGGTCCGGAAGCGCTGTCGCTCGACGAGGTCGCAGCAGCCCTTGCGTCGCACCGTGGCGAACCGATCGTGTTCCACGACGAGACCGTTCCGGAGGCCTACGCCTCGCGGCAGCGATGGGGAGCTGCGGACTGGCAGGTCGAGGCCTGGGTGAGCACCTATCTGGCCATCGCCCGCGGTGACCTGGCCGCCGTCAGCGCAGACGTCGAGCGGGTCACCGGGCGGCCGGCCTTGTCGCTGTCCGAGCTCCTCGCGATGGACTGACCAGCGGCAGGTCAGCCGCTACCCTCACCGCGTGCCGCCCAGCGACCTGCACCGAGCGGTCGACGCGGCGCTTGCTGCCTTCCTGGCCGACCAGCGGCGCGCGCTCGCCGACACCGACGCGGCGCTCGCCGACTTCGCCGGTCACCTGGTCGACCTGACGGCCGGTGGCAAGCGCCTCCGCCCCGCCTTCTGCTACGCGGGCTGGCTCGGTGCCGGTGGCGAACCGGCGCTGGTCACCGAGGCGGATGGCCAGCCGGCTCCGATCGCGCGGGCTGCCTCAGCGCTCGAACTCCTGCAGGCCTCCGCGCTCATCCACGACGACCTCATCGACGCCTCGGCCACCCGGCGCGGGCGGCCGGCGGCCCATGTCCGGCTGGCCGACGAGCACCGGCGTGCCGGCTACCCGGGAGATCCGGACCTGTTCGGGGCGAACACGGCCATCCTGTTGGGAGATCTCGCGCAAGCGTGGGCCGACGAGGCCCTGCGCTGCTGCGGACTCCCGACCGACCGCGTGCTTGCCGGCCTGCGCTGCTTCGACGTCATGCGCACAGAGGTGATCACCGGCCAGTACGCCGACGTGCTGGCCGAGGCCGACCCGCAGACGTCGACGGAGCGGGCGATGCTCGTGCTGAGGTTCAAGTCCGGCCGCTACTCGGTGATGCGGCCGCTGGAGCTCGGGGGCCTGCTCGCCGGAGCATCCGAGCCGCTCCTTGCCGCCTACCGCGCCATCGGCGATCCGGTTGGTGAGGCCTTCCAGCTCCGCGACGACCTCCTGGGTGTCTTCGGTGATCCAGCGCTGACCGGGAAGCCCGCTGGTGACGACCTGCGGCAGGGCAAGCGGACCGTCCTGGTCACGCTCGCGCAGCGCGCCACGCGCGGCGACGACCGAGAGACACTCGACGACTGCCTCGGCAATCGGCGTCTGACCGAGGCTGAGGTCGATGCGGCGCGGATGATCCTGATCGACTGTGGAGCTGTAGCCGAGGTCGAGAGCCTGATCGCCGAGCGGGTGGCCGAAGCGGAGGCCGTGTTGGCCGCCGCACCGCTGACACCGGCCGGACGCGACTATCTCGCGGGCCTGATCGTGGCGTCGGCCCACCGGAGCGGCTGACCGGTTCGTCGCCGTGGGCTTCCTACACTCGAAATCCAGCTCGGACACCCGGGCTGGTGTTCGGTGCCCTGCGGGCCTTGGATCGACGAGGAGGTGACCGGCCGTGACAGGAGTCGACCAACTGGTCGGACGCCTGCTCGACGGGCGCTACCGGATCGGTGCGCTGATCGCCCGCGGCGGGATGGCAACGGTGTACGAGGGGGTCGACACCAGGCTGGACCGCCCGGTGGCGGTGAAGATCCTCGACTCCGCACTCGCTCGCGACGAGGACTTCGAGCGCCGATTCCAGTCCGAGGCCCGGCACGTGGCCCGGCTGTCGCATTCGGGCATCGTGGCCGTCTACGACCAGGGCCGCGACGGCGACGTGCTGTTCCTCGTCATGGAGTACGTCCACGGCCAGACGCTCCGGCACCTGCTGAACCACGAGGGCCGGCTCACGGTCGACCGGGCGTTGCGCATCACCGGACAGGTGCTGGCCGCCCTCGCCGCGGCGCACGCGCAGGGCATCGTGCACCGCGACATCAAGCCGGAGAACGTGCTGCTCGACGAGCACGACAGCGTCAAGGTGGCCGACTTCGGGCTGGCCCGGGCCATCGCCGACACCACCCGCACGTCGGCGAGCGGGCAGGTGCTCGGCACGGTGGCCTACCTGTCGCCCGAGCAGGTGGAGCGCGGCCGGGTCGACGAGCGCAGCGACGTCTACTCGACCGGGATCATGCTCTTCGAGTTGCTCACCGGGTCGCGGCCGTTCACCGGCGACAACGCCCTGCAGGTGGCCTACCAGCACGTGCACGCCGACGTTCCCGCCCCGTCAACGCTGGTGTCCTCGATCACGTCGGAGGTGGACGACCTGGTGGCCGGCGCGACCCGGCGCGACCGGCAGGCCCGGTTCGCCAGCGCTCGGAGCTTCAGCGAGCAGCTGCGCCGCGTCCGCCGAGGTGAGCTCGGACCCGACGACGCACCGACGACGGCCGGCACAACGACCGGCCCCGACGACACCGTCACCGCCGCGCACCCGTTGGCCGGGGCGGGCGCCACCGGGCCCGCCACCACGGGCGTCCTGTCCACCGGCGAACTGGACCTCGCCCAGGCGTCCTCGGTGTCGACGCCCCCGATGGGAACGACAAGACCGCCACCAGGGTCAGAGGTCGCGACGCCGGCTGGGGCACCGGCGAGACGACGGCGACGTTGGCCGATCGTGGCCCTGGTTCTCGTCGTGCTCGTGGGTGGCGGCGTCGGTGCCTGGTGGTGGTTCGCCGGCCGGTACACCCCGGCGCCGGGCCTGCAGTCGCTGACCGTCGTGGCTGCGCAGGCCGAAGCAGCCAAGCAGGGTCTCAGCATTCGTGAAGCCGGGCAGGTGTTCTCCGAGACCATGCCGGCAGGGCAGGTCGATCATGCCGACCCTGGCACCGGCGAGCCGGTGGTCAAGGGCGGGACCATCGACGTGTTCGTCTCGAAGGGTCCGGAGCGATACGACGTACCGGCCCTCCGCGGCAAGCCCGAAGCGTCGGCGCGTTCCGCCATCACCGGCATACATCTGACCGTGGGGACGATCACCAACGCCTACAGCGAGACCGTGCCCGAGGGCCAGGTGATCTCGTCGGCACCCGCAGCCGGTACGTCATTGCCGCCTGGCCGAGCAGTGAACCTCGTTCTCAGTAAGGGCCGCGAACCGATCGACGTTCCGAACGTGGTGGGCAAGTCCGTCGAGACTGCACGCGCTGCCATCGCCAAGGTGAAGCTCAAGGCCAAGGTGCACGAGGAGTTCTCCAACACCGTCGGCAAGGGCAACGTGATCCGGCAGGCGCCGACCAAGGGCACCTTGTTCAAGGATCAGTCGGTCAATCTCGCGGTGAGCAAGGGTCCTGACCTCGTCGTGGTGCCGAGGGTGCGCGGACAGTCGCTCGGGTCGGCGACGGCCGAACTGGAGGAAGCCGGGTTCCGGATCGCGACGCAGCGGTCCAGCTTCTACTTCGGTGCCCGGCTCGTGATCGGGCAGAGCCCCACGAACGGCCAGATGGCGCTGCGCGGGAGTGTCGTCACCCTGACGATCGTCTGAGTGGTGGCCACCTCGGCTGATCGCCGCATGCTGCCTGGACCGCAGACCCTCGCCGTGCTCGGCCTGCTGGCCGTTACCGCCGTCTGGGGCTCGACGTTCGTGATGATCGCCGACATCGTCACCCGCATCGATGTCGCGGATCTCCTCGCCGCACGCTTCTCGATCGCGGCGCTTCTCCTTCTGCCGTTCGCTCTTCGGGCGATTCGGCGGATGTCGCGACGGACCATCGGCTACGGCGTGCTGCTCGGCTTGGCCTACGGGACTGCCCAGTTCCTGCAGACGTACGGACTCGCCCACACATCTCCTGCGCTGTCTGGGTTTCTCACGAGCATGTACGTGGTGCTGACGCCGCTCCTCGCATTCGTGATGTTCCGCGTCCCGCTCAGCATCCGGATCGCGATCGCACTCGTGCTCGCGCTCGCCGGTGTCGCGGTACTGACGCTGCAAGGCGGCGGGCTCGCCATCGGCATCGGCGAGATCCTCACGCTGGCCAGCGCGGCCGTCTACGCCCTGCACATCGTGTGCCTGAGCAGATGGTCGAACCGTGGTGACGTGTTCGGCCTCACCGCCGTGCAGTTGCTCGTCCTCGGAGCAGTGAGCGTGCTGATGGCGCTCCCTGGTGGGATCGCCCTTCCCGAGAACGGCCGGGATCTGGCCGTCGTTCTGTACCTGGCGATCGCCGCCGGCGCCGTCGCCGTACTGGTGCAGACCTGGGGGCAGTCACACCTGCCGGCAGCTCGAGCCGCCATCGTCATGTGCATGGAGCCGGTGTGGGCAGCCGGCTTCGCGGTCGCGTTCACGGCTCAAGCGCTCACCGCGCGGCTCGTCCTCGGTGGATCGTCGATCCTGGCCGGCATGCTGGTGGCCGAGGTCAGGCCGCCGTCCGGGGATGAGGATCGCGGGGAACCCTTGCCGCATTGAGGTTCTGGCCGCGAGCCCAGTTCAGAGGTACCGGTCGAGTGCCGCGGTGAGCTTCGGAATGAACGACCTCCCGAATTCGCCGCCGGCGTCGACGGTGAGGACACCGAGGTAGGCGAACAGCCGCCACAGCTCGCGGCGTTCGGGGAAGTCGGCCGCGATGGGCTGTACCTCGGCATACGCGCTGAAGGTCGCGTCCGGAACCGGCGTGAAGTAGTCGAGCAGGGCGAGGTCGAACTCGGGATGCCCGAAGTACGGCGACGGATCGATCACCACAGCACCGGCCGCCGTGCTCACGAAGTTGTGGTGCTGAGCGTCACCGTGCAGCAGGGACGGCTGCGGCTCCGGGCCGGCGAGGTCGTCCAGGCGGTCCAGCAGTCGCTCCACGCGGCGCGAGGTGACCTCGTCCACCGAGCCGGCAGCGACGGCCGTTGCCAGCGAGGGCAGCACCCGCCGTTCGCGATAGAAGTCTGCCCACGTGCCGCCCGGGACCGGCCTGTTGTCCTGCGGCAGCGGGCCGAAGTAGCCGTTCTGGTCGAGCCCGAAGCGCTCGCCTCGAACCGAATGCACCTGGGCGAGCGTCCGCCCGATCGACTCCCAATCGGCCTGGGTTCGATCTTCCGGCACCCGCTCGACGAGCGCCTCGAACAGCAGCACGCAGCCTCCGTCCGGAATGTCGACGGACCCGACTCCGACCACCTTCGGAACCCTGACACCGGCCAGCGTGCCGATGAGCGTGAGGTCCGCGAGCTCTGACAACACCTGTGTCTGCGCACCCGGGCCGCTGGCCAGTTTCGCGAACACGGCAAGGCCTTCCCCGCGCAGGATCATCGCGGGATGCGAGGACCGGGCGGCCAGATCGGTGGTGTGGTCGATCTGCCACCGCCGGCCGAGGTGCCCACTGACCGCCGTTTCGATCGCGATACGGGCAGCGGGGGTGGTCAACGGATGGGCGGTCACCGGGTGAGCCTATGGCCGCGCAGGAGTTGTGGCCGTCGACCCTGACCCGTCTGACACCTGGCACGAGGGCACGCCGCTGAAAAGGTGCCGCTCAATGGCCGTTCCGGCCCGTCGGCGGCCGGAAAGCTGATTGAGAGGCAAGTTTCCGAGATCACGGGGTGATCGGTCGTGCGCACGCCGAGGCTCCCGTGCCGGATCGTTACCGAATCTCCTTGTGGATAACGACATTCCGGGTCTGGTGCGGCATCCGGGATTGTCGGTGGTCGGCTGGTTGAGTTGCTCGCATGTCGGCGGTGGTGGAGCCTGGATCACCTGTCCAGGAACGAGATCCTGGACCGGGTCGACGTGCTGCACGCCACCGCCCGCCGCTCCGAGGCCGAAGTCCTGGTGTTGGCGGTGCAGTTCGCCCTGCTGCATGGCGCGTTCCTCACCGACCTGGTGGGCGGCAAGCCGCTGCCCGGCCGAGAAGGCCTGAAGCAGCTCGGCGGTGCCGGCACCCCGATGGTGGCCGAGTTCGCACCCGTCCTGCTCGGAGCCCGGCTCGCACTGTCGCCGTATGCCGGTGCCAGCCTGGTCGCCGACGCCCTCGACCTGCGCTATCGGCTACCCCGGTTGTGGCAACGGGTGCAGAACCTGGAGGTCAAGGCCTCCTATGCCCGCGAGGTCGCGCGCGAGACCCGACACCTCCCGACAGGCCCAGGCCGCGTTCGTGGACGAGGCAGGTCGCCGAAGAAGCCGATGGTCGGGTGTCGTGGAGTCGGTTCACCGACCTGATCGACGCCGCCATCATCACCGCCGACCCCGTCACCGCTGCCCGGCGCGAGCAAGAAGCCGCGACCATGCAGTTCGCGTCGCCCACCCGCACCTCCGAATACGGGATGCGCGGGTTCTTCCTACGACGCACCCTTCCCCGTCATCGACCGCCTGGAAGCCACCGTCGCCTACCTCGCCCAAGCCCTCTCCGACTTCGGTGACACCGCCACGCTGGATGAACGCCGGGTCAAGGCCGTGTTGATCTTGGCCAACCCGACCCAGGCCGTGCAGCTCCTGCGCGCCTACGCGACCTGGCGCAAACGGCAGACGCCGGAGGCTGACACCACGCAGGTCGAGCAGCCAGGGCCGGCGCCACACCCGCAAGCCACGAGACTCCAAGCCCGACGACGTTTCACCCAGCCGGGCTGGCCGGTGCGGTACCGGTGCTCTCGTGGTCGACGAAGCTGCGCTGGTCGACGGTGCAGCCGTGGTTGACGACGGCCCGTCATCGACGACGCCGACCTGCTCCCCACCGTCCGGCTGTTCGTCCACCTCTCACAGGAAACGATCGACAACGACTGCACCGGGTGTCGCCAGAGTCGAAGGCCAACCACCCATCACCGCCCAGTGGGTCAAACAGCCACCTCGGCGGCTGCCGGATCACCGTCACCCCGGTCATCGACCTCGCCAACCAGATCCCCGTCGACGCCTGGGAAATCCCGCAACGCCATCGCCACGCCGTGCACCTCATGACCCGGCCGACACCTTCCCCTTCGCCACCAACACCACCCGCGGCAAACAGATCGACCACACCATCCCCTACGACCGGCACGGACCACCCGGCCAATCCCGCATCGGCAACTACGGACCCATGACCGTCTTCCACCACCGCCTCAAGACCCACGGCGGCTGGCACGTCGTCCAACCCTTCCCCGGCATCTACCTCTGGCGCGACCCCACCCAAACCGCCACCTACCTCGTCGACCACACCGGAACCCGCCGAGTCGGATCGGCCGCCTGACTTCTGCGTCCGAGCCGCGCCCACGTGGCAAAGTCGGATCGTGGCCGGGCCGGCGAACTCATGGGTTCTCGAACTCACTGCATGCTGCCGGTGTCACCCGACCGGGGGTTCCAGCTCCTCACGGATCCGCAAGAGCTGGCCCGGTGGTGGGGGCCGCGCGGCTTCACCACGCCGGAGATCGAGATCGACCTCAGGGTCGGTGGGCGGTATCGCTTCGGGATGCAGCCGCCCGAAGGCGATCTGTTCCACCTGACCGGCGAGTTCGTGGAGATCGACCCGCCGCGACATCTCCGCTACACGTTCACGTGGGAGGAGCCGGATCCCGACGACCGGGAGACACAGGTCGACATCTCCCTCGAGGCGCTCGACGGCGGCACCAGGCTCGTCCTGCATCAGGCGGCGTTCCGCACCGAGGCGCGGCTGGAGCTGCACCGAAACGGCTGGACCGACGCCTTCCAGAAGCTGCGCGACCTCGCTGGTCTCAGCCGGGACGGGTAACGTCGCACCTCCCGATCTGCAGCGTTTGGAGAACAGCCATGGTGAACATCGACGTCTCAGCCGACGAGCTGGCGAGCGGCGTCATGACCGCCGAGCACGTCGCCACTGCGGTGGAGGCTCTGCGCACCGATGGGTTCGTGATCGTCAACGACATCGTCGATCCCGCGCATCTCGACGTCATCCACGAGCGGATGCTTGCCGACCTGGTCGAGCTCCAGGAACGACCGGATGCGCCGTACAACTGGCACGCGGGCAACGTCCAGCAGGATCCGCCGCCGTTCCCGCCCTACCTGTTCCGCGACCTGCTGGTGAACGAGATGGTCATCTGCGTCACCAAGGCAGTCCTCGGCCCCGGGATCAAGAACGTGATGTACGGCGGGAACAACGCGCTCCCCAGCGACAAGCGGCAGCCAGTGCACGTGGACACCGGTCACCTGTGGCCCGCGAACGTCCTCGAGTGCGCGCATCCGCCGGCGCAACTCGTGATCAACATGCTCACGGTCGATGTCTCGCCCGCCAACGGCAGCACCGAGATCTGGCCGGGCACGCATCGCGACGTCAGCATCGGCGCCGGAGACGACATCAAGATCGACCCCGAGACCGTCGAGCGGCGCCGGGCCGAAGTGCCGCCGATCCAGTCCACGTTCCGACGCGGGTCCGCGCTCATCCGTGACATCCGGCTCTGGCACGCGGGGATGCCGAACACCACCCAGGAACCGCGGCCGATGATCGCGATGATCCACTCCTGCGGCTGGATGGTGACCGGTACGCCACTGAAGTTCCCGCGCGGTACCGAGGAGCTCCTCGCCCACCCGGAGCTCACTCAGGCCGCGCAGTACGTCGACGAGCCGATCGACCACATCCACGCCACCGAGGGCTTCCAGTACGAGCCTGACAACGCCTGAGTCGACGGTCGGTGTCAGACCGCGGCTGATCCCTTCGCCGCCATCGCCCGTACCCAGCCGGGCAAGGCGTTCTTGAGCACGCCACCCCGGCGGCGGGCCCACCCGATGCCCCACTTCTCCACGCACACCAGCACCGACGCATCCGGGCCGGCGTCAGTGATCTCGGCGCCGGCCAGGTAGCTCGCGAGCCGGGGGTCGTCAACCTGTAGTCGAAGGGCCGCCTGCACGTCGTCCGCTGTGAGGAACGTGCCCAGAGCAGCTCCGGGTTCGAAGCGGCCGGGGCGCAGCTCACCGGCCAGGACACCAGGTCGGGCACACGCCGCGGCAGTCAGGGAATCCACCCCTTCCGGCGGCACGAACAGCCGCGTGCCCCGAACCACACCCTCAATGCTCAATGCTGCTTGAACATCCGGTTGGAGAGCGTCGTCGGCCCAGGCCCGGAACGCCTCGATGACGTCCGCTGGCGCTGGGCCGGTGTCAGCCGACCGACTCCTCCGCGCGCGACCGGGTGACGACGACGCCGAAGATGGGGTGCTGGCCTCACCGTGGACTCGCTCCAGGACAGCGACGAACTGTCCCTCCCCGTCGGCGCGATGCGGCCAGACTCGGGCGCAGTCCGACAGCCCGACCAGACCCGGCGACACACCGGGCAGCCGCACCGGCAACGGCCTGAAGTCGCCCGTGTCGAGGACGGCCTGTACCCGCTGTTCGTTCTCCTGCAGGTTGAACGTGCAGGTCGCGTACACGAGCCGCCCTCCCGGCCGCACCAGGCTCGCGGCCGCGGTCACGATGTCGGCCTGCCGCGTCGCGCAGCCGGCGACACGACGCAGGCTCCACTCGCGCCGGGCACCGTCGGACCGCCGGAACAGCGCCTCGCCGGAGCAGGGCGCGTCGAGCAGCACGACGTCTGCCCCGCCGCGCTCCGACCAGGCGTTGGCCCAGGCGGGATGCGCCGAGATCCGGTCGACTCCGGTGGAGGTCGTGAGAACCCGGTCGGCTCCCCAGAGGTCGAGGTTGTCGTGCAGAGGCTGCAGCCGCGGCCGGCTCACCTCGTTGGCGATGACGAGACCGCCCGACCCCACGGCGTCGGCAAGCTGGAGGGTCTTGCCGCCCGGCGCGGCCGCGCAGTCGACCACGACGTCACCTGGCTCGACACCTGCGGCGACAACGGCCAGCGCCGAGGACGGTTCCTGCAGGTAGAACAACCCGGCGAGATGCGCCGGATGTGCGCCGATGCCGGGATGCCCCTCGGGCAGCAGGTAGGCGTCGGCACACCACGGCACCGGCATCAGCTCGACGCCCAGCAGTCGTGCGACGTCAGCCGCTTCGGCCTTGCGCGTGTTCACCCGCAGGCCGCGACGTCGCGGCAGGTCGAACGAGTCCACGAGCGAGGCATGCTCATCGGCCGGCACCAGGGCGCGCAATGACTCGACGAAGTCCGGCGGCAGCTCCACCGGGCCCGTGCGCTGTCGGCGGCGGGCCACGTTCAGGCCGCGATCGCGTCCGACAGCACCCGGCGGAGGACCTCCGCTGCACGCGCCGTCCCGGCTTCGTCAACGTCGATGTGCGTGACCAGCCGGACCAGCGATGCACCGATGGCCGACACCAGGACTCCGGCGCCGGCAGCCGCGCGGACGACAGCGGACGGACCAGCCCGGCCCCCGAGGTCGATCACGACGATGTTGGTCTGTACCGCCTCCACGTCCACACAACCCGGCAGCGCCTCCGCGCAGGCGGAAGCCAGGACTCGCGCCGCGGCATGGGTCTCGGCGAGCCGCGAGGCGTTGTGGGCGATCGCGTACTGACCCGCCGCCGCCAGCACGCCTGCCTGCCGCCAGCCTCCTCCGAGCCGCTTGCGCAGGGTGCGAGCCTCGCGGATGGCCTCGGCCGGACCGGCGACGAGAGAGCCGATCGGTGCGCCGAGGCCCTTGGACAGGCACACCGACACCATGTCGAACGGCTCCGCCAGATCTGCCGGTGACAGCCCCGTCGCTGCGGCCGCATTCCACAGCCGGGCGCCGTCGCAGTGCAGCCCGAGCCCCACCCGGTCGGCCCATGTGCGCAGTTCCCGCAGGGCCGCGACGGGCTGCACGGTTCCGCCGGCGAAGTTGTGCGTGTTCTCCACGCTGATCGCGGCAGTGGACACCAGGTGCGGCCCGGCATCGGGGTCGGCCAGCTCCGCCAGGGCGACGAGGTCGACGTGCCCACGCGGGTTGGTCCACGTGCGCGTCGTGAGCCCGCCGACGGCGGCGTGGGCGCCGAGCTCGGCCCTGGCGATGTGGGCGCGCGCCTCGCACAGCAGCTCCTGTCCCGGCCGGACCAGGCTCGTCGTCGCCAGCAGGTTGGCGAGCGAGCCGGAGACGCAGAACAGTGCCGCTTCCTTGCCGAGCAGCCCCGCAACCTGTTCTTGCAGCGCGAGAACCGTCGGGTCCTCGTTGTAGACGTCATCTCCGACCTCTGCCGCCGCCATGGCCGCGCGCATGCCGGCATCGGGGCGGGTCACGGTGTCACTGCGGAGGTCCACCGGCCCGGTGCCGCCCGCCACGGTCAACGTGCCGCCTTGGCGAGCATGTCGGCCACGAGGAAGGCCATCTCGAGCGACTGCGCCCGGTTCAGCCGGGGATCGCACACGCTCTCGTAGCGCTGCGCGAGGTCACCCTCGACCAGCTGGTAGCCGCCGCCGACGCACTCGGTCACTTCCTCGCCGGACAGCTCCACGTGCACGCCGCCCGGCCAGGTGCCCTCGGCGGCGTGTGCCTCGAAGAAGCCGTAGACCTCGTCGAGGACGTCGTCGAACCGGCGCGTCTTGTAGCCGCTCTCCGCCTCGTAGGTGTTGCCGTGCATCGGGTCGGAGATCCAGGCCACCTCGGCGCCCGCGTCGGTGACGCCCCGAAGGAGCGGCGGCAGGACGGTGCGGACGTTCGCCGCGCCCATGCGGGTGATGAACGTGAGCCGCCCCGGGACGTTGTCGGGATTCAGGACCCGGACGTAGTCCAGGGCCTGTTCGAGTGTGGTCGTGGGGCCGAGCTTCACCCCGATCGGGTTGGCCACATTGGCGAGCAGCGCCATGTGCGCGCCGCCGACCTGCCGCGTGCGTTCCCCGATCCAGAGAAAGTGGCCCGAGGTGTTGTACGGGATGCCGGTCCGCGAGTCGATCCGCGTCATCGCATGCTCGTACTCGAGCAGCAGCGCCTCGTGGCTGGAGTACAGGTCCACCTGGCTGAACGCCGGCGAGTCGATGCCGCACGCGCGCATGAAGCCGATCGCGCGGTCGATCTCGCGGGCCAGCCGCTCGTAGCTGGCGCCGAGCGGGCTCGCGGCGACGAAGGCGGAGTTCCAGGCGTGCACCTGGCGCAGGTCGGCCTCACCGCCCTGGGTGAAGGCGCGCACCAGGTTCAGCGTGGCCGCCGACGCGTTGTAGACCCGGAGCAGCCGATCGGGATCGTGAGCGCGGTCGGCGGCGGTGAACGGGAACCCGTTGACCGCATCGCCGCGGTAGGCGGGCAGTTCCACCCCGCCGCGCGTCTCGGTCGGCTTGGAGCGGGGCTTGGCGTACTGGCCGGCGATCCGGCCCAGCTTCACCACCGGGACACCTGCGGCGTAGGTGAGCACCACCGACATCGACAGCAGGGTGCGCAGCGTGTTGCGGATCGAGGCCGCCCGGACTCCGGCCAGCGTCTCGGCGCAGTCGCCGCCCTGCAGCACGAACGCCTCTCCCCTGGCGACCTGCGCCATCCGGGCGGTCAGCGTGTCGCACTCGCCGGCGAACACCAGCGGCGGCAGGAGCCTGAGTTCGGCCATCACCTGGTCGACCCGCTCGGCGTCGGCATAGTCCGGTTGCTGCTCGGCGGGCAGGCTGCGCAGTGCCTCCAGGCTGATCACGCCGGCACCGACCGTCGGGGTACTGCCGACCTCGGCGCCGGGCAGTGGTGCCGACACGTGCATGACGAGCCTCTCGATCGAATGGGCTGCCTCTTGCGGAGGCTGCGCGCCCTGTCCGGGCGTGCCGCAACGTCAAGGCTAGGCGACCGCAGGGTGCCGCTAGCTCGCCTTGCGGCCGGAGGAGGGCCGGTCGGTCAGATCGGCGCCGCCCTCACCAGGCGGGCGGGCACCTCGCTTGGGCTTGCGGGCCGGCTTCGCGGCCGCAAGTTCTTCCTTCACCTTGGCCGCGTACACGTCGGCATACGTCTGGCCCGACAGCGTCATGATCGCGTACATGACCTCGTCGGTGACCTTGCGGAGCACGTCGCGGTCGTTGTCCTTCCCGACGTAACGGCTGAAGTCCAGCGGCGGGCCGAAAACCACACCGGGGCGCACCCGCAGGTTCGGCAGCACCTTGCCGACCGGCTGCGACTTGTCGGTTCCGATCATCCCCACCGGGATCACCGGCACGCCGGTCCGCAGCGCGAGCCGCGCGACGCCGGTCTTGCCCTTGTACAGACGGCCGTCCGGTGAGCGCGTGCCCTCGGGATAGATGCCGAACAGCTCGCCCTTGTTGAGGATCTCCACCGCCGTGTCGAGCGCGGCCGCGCTGGCACGGCCACCCGAGCGGTCCATCGGGACCTGGCCGAGCGAACGGAAGAACATCTTCATCAACCAGCCGAACACGCCCTTGGTGGTGAAGTACTCGGCCTTTGCCGGGAAGGTGACCCGGCGGGGAATCGCGAGCGGCATGATCACCGAGTCGCTGAACGACAGGTGGTTGCTCGCAATGATCGCCGGCCCCTTCGCGGGCACGTGCTCACGGCCCTTCGACCACGGGCGCATGAGCAGCTTGAGAATCGGTCCGACGATGACGATCTTGAGCATCCAGTAGACCACCGGCGCGCCTCCTGTGATCTGCTCTCCGGCCATCGTCGTCCGGCAACGACTTCCGGTGCGGCGCGCTCACTCGCGCATGGGTCTGCCGCTGTATTCAAGGAACAAGCAAGGCGCCCAGGGTGTCACGAGCGCGGACACGGGAACCTTAGGCCGGTGCACCTGCACCGGCAATCTGCCTCAACCGCCCGTACGCCGAGAGGCAGCCTCAGCCCGATAGGTCCGGACTTGGCGGCCGTGTGATGATGCGCAGGCGGGGTATTCCGCAATGGAGGCGGCGACATGGTGGCTGACCAGCGCAACGCCCCGCCGGGCGGCGCCGGTGGCGTCGGCGTCGGCGTTGTGCTCTGTCACGGCTTCACCGGCTCCCCCGTCTCGATGCAGCCCTGGGCCGACGCGGTGGCCGCGGCTGGGTACGAGGTGCGCCTGCCGAGACTCCCCGGGCACGGCGGCTCTGTCGCCGAGGCCAACCTCAGCTCGTGGCACGACTGGTTCGGTGCGGTCCAACGCTCCTATCTCGACCTGGAGCGCACCTGCGGCAGCGTCTTCGTCTTCGGGCTGTCGATGGGCGGCGCGCTCGCGCTGCGTCTCGCCGAGACCCACAACCCCGCCGGGCTGGTCCTGGTGAACCCGGCGCTGGCCAGTTCGGATCGTCGTCTCCTGCTGTTGCCGTTCCTGCGCAGGGTGCGGGCCAGTTCACGTGGCATCGCCGGCGACATCGCCAAGCCGGGCGCATCCGAGGGCGGCCTGACCCGCACACCGCACCACGCCCTCGCCTCGATGCTGCGCCTGTGGTCGGTGGTCCGCCACGACCTCAGCAAGGTCACGGCGCCGATCTTGTTGTTCCGCTCCGAGCAGGACCATGTCGTCGGTCCGCACAGCGCACAGATCATCCGGGAGGGCGTCTCGTCCGAGGTCCTCACGAGTCGAGTTCTGACCCGGAGCTTCCACGTCGCGACGTTGGACTACGAGGCGGAGGAGATCTTCGCTGAGAGTCTGGCGTTCATCGAGCAGCACGCTGGTCGCCTGGTGCCCGGGGTTGGCGGTGCACGATGACGCGCAGCAACGGCCTTGGCGCAAGCAGCTTCGTGCCCGTCGCCGAGTTCTCCCCCGGTCTGGACGACATCACCGCGCAGGATCTGCTCGACCGCCTCGAACGGGTCGGTGTTGCTGCCTACCTCGAGCCGATGGCGGCCGGAGACATGCTGCTGGTCGACGCCCGGCGGACCCGTACCGCCGCCGCCCTGCTCACGCGCGCGTTGCAGGAGAACACCGACGAAGCCGACGCCGTGGAACAGGCCCTCCAGCCGGCCGTGCCGGTCGACGGCGACGGGGCTCCCCTCGCCGAGGACGAGCGGAAGCGGTGGTCGGAGCTCATGGCCGACTTCGACGCCGCGCCGGGCACCGACGTCTGGCCGACCGCGGAGGGCAACCGGGGCACGGACACGTCGGATGCAGAGCTGCCGGAGGACGGGCCGCCCAGCCTGCCGGTGGATCGAGGACCGGTAGCCGACCGTGCCGGCGCCGGCCAGGTGGAACCCGATGCGGACGCCGCCGCCGACGACTTCGTTCCCCCGCCACCGCCGCCGCTCCCCCGGCCGACGGTGACGGTGGCTGTCGGCTGGCTCTGCGCCACGGTGATCCCGCTGCTGGTCGTCGTACTGGGCTTCGTCGGAGTCCAGCTGCCGATCTGGCTACTGCTGATCACCGGTGGCTTCTTCGTGTACGGACTCGTGATCCTCTTCGGCCAGTTGCGCTCGGACCCGGAGGCCGACGACGACGAGACCGGTGACACCGACAACGGCGCACGCGTGTGAGGACCTGATGCCCGCCGAGGCCGTGGAGCTCGTCGGTCACGTCGTCGACAGCGGTGTGCTCTCCGACGTGCTCGACGACGTGCGCGACTACGGCGGCGACTATGTGGTCGACGAACTGCGGCTGGGCAAGGACCGGCAGGACGAGACCTACGCCCGCATCACCGTCTCCGCCGCGTCCGAGGAGATCCTGGTCCGTCTGCTGATGCGGCTGCAGACCCGCGGTGCCAACCCGGTCACCACCGCCGACGCCGAAGTCGCCGAGGCCGACCGCGACGGCGTGTTTCCCGACGGGTTCTACTCGTCCACCAACCTCGACTGCCAGGTACGCGTGGACGGCTCGTGGGTAGACGTGGCGAATCCCGAGATGGACTGCGGGATTGTCGTCAGCACCTCCGACGGCAACGTGACCGCTCGCACCGTGCCGGTCTCCGATGTGACCGCCGGTATGAACCTGGTCTGCGGTGTCGTCGGCGTGCGCGTGTCGGTGCCGGCCGCCCTGCGCGAACCTGCCGACACGCATGCGGGGTTCAGCTTCATGGACTCGGCCGTGTCGTCTGAGAAGCCGCAGGCGCTCCTGGTCTCCCAGATTGCCGACCAGATGCGCGCCTGCCGGGAAGCCGGACTGAAGGTGCTGTGGGTCGGCGGCCCCGCGATCGTGCACACCGGCGGCGCACCGGCGATGGTGGCGCTCACCGAGGCTGGCTTCGTCGACGTCATGTTCGCCGGGAACGCCCTTGCCACACATGACATCGAAGCCTCACTGTTCGGCACGTCGCTCGGGGTCGACCTCTCCGCCGGGCGGTCTGTCGAGCACGGCCACGAACACCACATCCGGGCCATCAACGCCATCCGCCGGGCCGGCTCGATCGCCGATGCCGTGCAGACGGGCGTGCTGCGAGGGGGCCTCATGCATGCACTGGTCATGCAGGGAAAGCCGTTCGTGCTCGTCGGTTCCGTCCGCGACGACGGGCCGCTGCCCGACGTCTACACCGACGTGATCGAGGGCCAGCGCGCCATGCGGGCGCAGATCCCAGGCGTCGGCTTCTGCCTGATGGTCGCGACCATGCTGCACAGCGTGGGCACCGGCAACCTGTTACCTGCGTCGATTCCCCTGGTATGCGTGGACATCAACCCGGCCACGGTCACCAAGCTGGCCGACCGCGGTTCCGCGCAGGCCCGTGGAGTCGTCACCGACGTCGGCCTCTTCCTCGAGCAGCTGGCCCGCGACCTGGTTCCGGGCTACGCCACCGCGCGGGCGTCCGCGGGCTGACCCGGAAGCAGGTCCACCACCACCGGCAGGTGATCGCTCGCACGGGCGAGCAGCCCGGGGTCCACTTCTGCCGGCAGCGCAGCAGCACCCACGGCGTAGTCCACGATCCGTACAGCGGGCGGCACCAGCACGGCATCGATGCGGGCCCGCGGCCAGGAGGCAGGGAACGTCGGCGAATCGTCGGTGCCCGCGGCATCGATCAGCCCACCCGCACGCATCAGCTGCCAGCAGGCCGCATCCGGCAGCTCGTTGGTGTCGGCGGCGATCACGATCGGCACTCCCGCCACGCCGGCGAACGACTCGGCCGCGGCCATGAGCCGGCCGGCGTGCACCAGCCGGCGGTTCTCGTCGAGATCGAGGTGAATGCCCAACACCGCAAGGCGCAATCCCACCGCCTCGACGCTGACGCCGACCACACCTCGGCGCTGGACGAACCGCGGTACCGGGAACTGCTCGACGAAACTGCCGGTGACGTCGACGCGCAGCGAGCAGAGGATCATCGTGCCGGCGGCGTTCCAGCCGCCGGCCACGTAGACAAGTCCGCAGTCACGCGCGAGCTTGGCGGCGATGGGCCGCCAGCGCAGTCGTGGCGTTCCTTCCTGCGCCACCAGCACATCCGGCCGCAGCGCGGAGACGATCGTGCGGAGTGCGGTCGTATCGTCGGAGAGCTTGTGCAGGTTGTAACTCACCACGCGAAGTGGTCGAGGCGACTGGTCCGTCCGGCTCATTGCGAAGTGGGGAAGGCGAATGCCGCTCCATGGCTCTCGTCAGGAGCCGGCCACCGGGTGGTGACCGCCTTCGCCCGGGTGTAGAAGCGCACACCCTCCATGCCGTGGATGTGATGGTCACCGAACATGGAGTCCTTCCAACCACCGAAGCTGTGATAGGCCATCGGCACCGGGATGGGCACGTTGATCCCCACCATGCCCACCTTGACCCGATGGACGAACTCCCGTGCCGCGAAGCCGGACGACGTGAACAGCGCCACCCCGTTGCCGAACGGGTTGTCGTCGACGATCGCGAGGGCTTCGGCCACTGTCTCGACCCGCAGCACGACGAGGACGGGGCCGAACACCTCCTCGGTGTAGATCTGCATGCCGGGGGACACGCGGTCGACCAGCGTGGGACCCACGAAGAAGCCGCTCTCGTTGCCTTCGACCTGCAGCCCGCGGCCGTCGGTGACGAGTTCGGCGCCCTCCTCGGCTGCCGACGCGATCAGGGTGGTGATCCGATCTCGTGCGGCGGCAGTCACCACCGGTCCCATGTCCGACGCGGCCTGGTTTCCGGGGCCAACGGTCACGTCGTTGGCCAGTCCGGCCAGCCGATCCACCAGGCCGTCGGCGATGTCGCCGACGGCCACGACAGCCGAGACCGCCATGCAGCGCTGGCCGGCCGAGCCGTACCCGGCCGCGGTGATGTGACCGGCGGCGAAGTCCAGGTCGGCGTCCGGCAGTACCACCGCGTGGTTCTTCGCACCGCCGAGTGCCTGTACCCGCTTGTGATTCTCCGTCGCGGTCCGCTGCACGATCCTCGCCACCGGCGTCGACCCGACAAACGAGACAGCGGCGACATCCGGGTGGGCCAACAGCGACTGCACCGCGACGATGTCGCCATGGACCACGTTGAACACCCCGGCGGGTAGCCCGGCCTCCCGCCACAGGCGGGCCACCAGGTTCGACACACCGGGGTCCCGCTCGGACGGCTTGAGCACGAAGGTGTTCCCACACGCGATCGCCACCGGGTGCATCCACATCGGCACCATCACGGGGAAGTTGAACGGGGTGATGCCCACGACCACACCGAGAGGTTGCCGCATCGTCGTGAGGTCGACTCCGGTGGAGACCTGCTCCGATGCCTCGCCCTTCAGGATCTGCCCTATACCGCAGGCAAATTCCACGACCTCCAGTCCGCGCTGCACCTCGCCCTTCGCATCCGGGAGCGTCTTGCCGTGCTGCGCGGTGATCACGGCGGCCAGCTCGTCGATGTGTTGATGGACGAGCTCGCGGAACGCGAACAGAACCGCCGTGCGTTTGGACAGGGATGCATCCCGCCAGGCCGGGAAAGGCCTCGCGGGCGGCCGCAACGGCGGCATCGACGTCGCTGGTCTCCGCCAACACGACGCGATTGGTGACCGCCCCAACGGCTGGGTCGAAGACGTCGCCGAACCGCGTGGAAGTGCCGGTCGTCTCGACGCCGCCGATCACGTGCGCGATCACCGGCTGCTCCGGAGGGCGGGTGGTTGTGGTCATGTCGGCTCCTCGTTGTTCGGCGTGCTGCCGGTCGACCCTGCCGGCCGGATCAGCGGCCGCTGCGCCTTGCGGTCGTCCTCGTAGCCCGTGCGGGCAGTCCTCGTCACGGAGAGTTCGGAGACCTCTGCAACCGGAACATCCCACCAGGCAAGGGAATCCGGCCCTGGTCGAAGCGGGTCGGTCTTGATCTCGATCACACAGACGTCGTCACCGGCCAGCGCGTCCGCCAGGGCAGAGCGCAACTCGGACAGGTCAGCCGCCCGCACGACACGGGCACCGAGACTCTCGGCGTTGGCAGCGAGGTCGACCGGCAGCACGTCACCGTCGTGCCTGCCGGTGACGGGATTGCGGTAGCGGTACGCCGTGCCGAACCGTTCGGAGCCCACGCTGCCCGAGAGCGCGCCGATCGAGGCGTAGCCGTGGTTCTGCACCAGCACCACGGTGAGGTGCAGCCGCTCTGCTACGGCCGTCACGAGCTCGGTCGCGAGCATCAGGTACGACCCGTCCCCCACCAGCACCACGACATGCCGCTCCGGTGCAGCGAGTTTCACCCCTAGCCCGGCAGCGATCTCGTAACCCATGCACGAGAATCCGTACTCCACGTGATAGGCCTGCGGGTCACGCGAGCGCCACAGCTTGTGCAGGTCACCCGGCATGCTGCCGGCCGCGTTGATGACGATGTCGGTGTCGGCGACCACGTCGTTCACCACGCCGATGACCTCCACCTGGCTGGCGAAGGAACGAGCGCCCTCGAGAGGCGGTGCCTCGCCCGGGTCGAGCGTGGTGGACCGGCCGGGTTCGGTGAGCCGGCCGGCATAGGCGTCGTCGACGGTCTGCTTCCAGGCAGCCTGCAGGCCGCGCAGCCGCTCCTGCCGGTCGTCGGGAACGTGGTAGTCCGCCAGCGCGGACGTGAGCGCGGTGAGACCCGCACGGGCATCGCAGGTCACCATCTCGCCCGCATGCTTGGCCGCGTCGAAAGCCGAGATGTTCACGTTGACGAACCGCACGTCGTCGCGGGCGAACACGCTGCGGCTGGCCGTGGTGAAGTCCGACCACCGGGTACCGATGCCGATCACCACGTCGGCGTCGGCTGCGAGCGCGTTGGCGGCGTGGTTGCCGGTGGCACCCACTGCGCCGGCCGACTGGGGGTGGTCCCAAGGCAGCGATCCCTTGCCTGCATGGGTTTCGGCCACTGGGATGCCGGTGGCTTCGGCGAATGCGGCCAGTGCGTCGGTTGCGTCGGAGTAGGTGACGCCACCGCCGGCGACGATCAGCGGAGCCTCGGCCGCGGCGATGAGGGCAGCGGCCCGGTCGACCGCGGCCGGGTCGGGCTGCGGCCGGGCGACGTGCCACACCCGCTCGTCGAACAACTCGGCTGGGAAGTCCCACGCTTCGGCACCGACGTCCTGCGGGAGGCACAGGGTCACCGCGCCCGTCTCCGCCGGGTCGGTGAGCACGCGCATGGCGTTGAGCAGCGCCGATGGCACCTGTTCGGGCCGCCACACCCGGTCGAAGTAACGCGAGACCGGCCGGAACGCGTCGTTGACGCTCACGTCGAAGCTGCGCGGATCCTCCAGCTCCTGGAGGACCGGGTTGGCCACCCGGGTGGCGAAGACGTCACCGGGCAGCAGCAGCACCGGCAGGCGATTCACCGTCGCCAGCGCGGCCCCGGTGACCATGTTGGTCGCGCCGGGCCCGATCGACGACGTACAGGCGAATGTGCTCATCCGGTTGCGCATCCGGGCGAAGCCCACAGCGGCGTGCACCATGCCCTGTTCGTTCCGGGCCTGGTGGTACGGCAGCAGGGACGGGTCGGATTCTGCAGCCTGCAACAGCGCCTGGCCGATGCCGGCGACGTTGCCGTGCCCAAAGATGCCGAAGCAGCCCTCGATCAGCTTGCTGACATGATCGTCACGTTCTGACCGTTGGGCGGCGAGAAACCGTACGACCGCCTGCCCGACCGTCAACCGCACTGTCGACCCGCTCACGGACTCTCCGTTTCCTCGGTCTTGAATTCGTCCACCTGCGTGCGACTGCCGAGCGGCAGCCGCGGGTCGGTCGCCTGGTGCTCCCAGGTCTGCCGGATCCAGCCGTGGGCCGGATCGTCGGCGATGAGCCAGGCCCGATCCGGACTCGGACCGGCCATCACGTTCAGGTAGTACATGTCGTACCCGGGCGTCGCCATCGCCGGGCCGTGCCAGCCGTGCGGGATCGTGACCACATCGCCGGTGCGCACCTGAGCCAGCACGTCGATCGGGCGGTCCGCGGTCCCGTAGACGTGCAGATAGCCCGTACCCGGATGGACGGTGCGGTCCGGTGCGACACCGTCGGCGATGCGGAAGTAGTAGATCTCCTCGAGCAGCGACTCCTCGCCGGGGCGGTCCTCGTCGTGCTTGTGCGGCGGGTACGACGACCAGTTGCCGCCAGGCGTGATCACCTCGACCGCGATCATCCGGTCGCACGGGAACACCCCAGCCGCGGCGAAGTTGTTCACCTGCCGCGTGCACACGCCGGCGCCACGTAGTTCCACCGGCACGTTCTCAGCCCGCTGATAGGCACTGGGCAGCCGGTTGTCGCACCGAGCAGAACAGACCGCGAGTTCGCCCGCCTGGGTGGCCGTCACGCTGACCTCGGAGTCCCGCCCGGCGTAGACGAAGTCCGAGGGTCCATCGAAGACGTCTGCCCGGCCGACGAGGTCAAAGCTGTGCAGACCGTCGGCGTCGCGCACGACGATGTTGACGTCTCGAATCGTCAACGGCAGCACGACGTTCTCGGACTCGCTGGTGTTCCAGGTGACGGTCTCACCGGCCAGCAGGGCGTGGACCATCAGTCCGGAGTAGTCCCATCCGGCCGCCCCGGGGGACAGCGACACCTGTGCGGACCCGGTCGCGAGCGAGCCGGCCGGGTGCAGGTGCCTGTCCACGGCGGTCACCTCCCGACCAGCCCGGCTGCGGCGGCGACAGCGGCCGCGACGTCGTCGTCGGGAGGGAACAGCAACGAGCGGCCGACCATCAGGCCGCGCACGGTCGGCTCGCGGAGTGCCTCGGCCCAGGCCAGTTGCTGGCCGGCGACGTCGTCGTCGACCTCGCCGCCCAAGCAGGACGATCGGCTGGCTCGTCGCCCTGGCGACCGACGCGAAGTCCGGCACCACCGGGAGCTTCAGCCAGGTGTAGGCCGACGTCTCACCGAGGGCCGCGGCGATCACCGCCGACTCGAGGACCGCCTGGGTACTCAGGTCGTTCACCAGCCGGCCGTCGGAGCGGCGACTGAGGAACGGCTCGACGATCACCGGGATGCCCGCCGCGGCGAACGCGCTCACCCATTCAGCCGCACGTTCGAGCGCAGCCGCGGTCGCCGGGTCGTCGCGGTCGATGCGCAGCAGCAGCTTGGCGCCGTCGAGGCCGCTGGCCCGCGCGCTCGCGTCGGTGGTCCCGGTCAGCCGGTCGTCGATCTCGAACACCGTCGCCGGCAGCCCACCGCGGTTGACCGATCCGATCGCGAGCCGGTTCTCCAGCAGGCCACACAGCACGAGGTCGTCCAGCAGGTCAGGGGCGGCGAGCACGCCGTCGACAGCAGGGTTGGCGAGCGCAAGAGCGAGCCTGCGCAGCACCTCGCCACGGTCGCCCATCGCGTTGCTCACCTCGCCGGCTGACAACGCACCCCGGGCGGAGTGGTCGGCGGCGACGATCAACAGCCGCTGGTCCGGCCCGGTGAACGATCGCCGTTGCCGCTGTTGCCAGGCTCGTGCAACCGCCTCCGGGTCGTCGGCACGCACCGCTGCGAGGGCGGCGAGGTCGATCGGTGATGCCGGCCCGGGCGGTCGGCCGTTCCGGACCTGCAGGTCAGCCACGCCGTCCTCCCACCCGTGGGGGCGCTGTCGCCTCGGCTGCGAGGCCCTCCGGGACATGCATCCCGGCACCGGCGAGCAGGCTCGCGACCTGCGCGGCGTCCGGCATGGCCGAACTGCACGCGAGTTGCCCGGCCACATAGGCGCCCGCCGCGTTCGCGAGCGTGATGACCTCCTCCAGTGGCCAGCCGGCGAGAAGACCGTGCACGAGCGCACCGCCGAAGGCGTCACCGGCACCGAGTCCGTTCACGACGTCGATCGGCACGGGTGGCACCACGACCCTCTCGGTGCCGTCGGTGGCCAGGGTCCCGAGCGGACCCTGCTTGACGACGGCAAGCCGCAA
Source organism: uncultured Actinomycetota bacterium (assembly GCA_963724495.1). Taxonomy (GTDB): domain Bacteria; phylum Actinomycetota; class Actinomycetes; order Propionibacteriales; family DAIQRJ01; genus CAVRUZ01. The sequence continues at coordinate 1,293,439 of CAVRUZ010000002.1, forward strand.
TCCTCTGGCCAGCAAGGCCGCGGCCGCCGCGTCGGGGTCGTCCTCCCCGACCGCCGCCTTCACCTCGGCCCGGTTCCCGACCGCGACCGTCACCAGGTCGAGGGCCTCGCTGTAGGTGTCGGTCGCCTCGGACACGTCGGGCCACAACTCCGGCCGCCAGTCCAGGTCGAAGATCGTGATCGCGTCCGTATCAGCATGCTGATGCCGATGACGGAGAGCGGCGAACGTCGCTTCGCGGATGGGGTGACTGGCCAGGCCGGTCCCTGTCATCCAGAAGACCTTGGCCGCCGCGATTGCGTCGAGGTCGAGTTCGTCCGGCCGGACGACAGTGTCAGGTGCCACCGGATAGCGATAGAAGTAGAGCGGAAAGTCGTCCGGCGGGAACAGCTCGCAGAAGACGATGGGGGTGGGCAACCCGGGCACCGGCGACACGAACCGGTCGTCGACCCCGAAGGAGCGAAGGGCGTCGTGGACGAACTCCCCCATCGGATCGGCGCCCGTCCGGGTGATGACCGCCACTCGGCGGCCGTACCGCGCAGCAGCTACGGCCACGTTCGTGGGTGACCCGCCGAGGAACTTGTGGAAGGTGTCGATCAGTCGGAGCGGCACACCGGTGGCGTCGGGGTAGAGGTCGACACCCACCCGCCCGAGGCTGATCAGGTCGAACGGGGCCGTGTCAGCGTGCTGACTCATGCCGGCCTACTCGCTGCGGAATCTCCGACCAGCTCAGGTGCGAGACCTGCAAGGAAGTCCAGGCTCTCGCGCACCTGCAACACCGGTCCGGCGCCTTCGAGAGGTTCACTGTCGAGCACCGTGTCCTGCTCGAGGACGTACCAGCCCGCGTAGCCGGCCCGCTCCAGGGCGATCACGAGCTCCCCGATGCCGACCGCTCCCTGCCCGAGCGGCGTGTAGAGCCCCTTCCGTACCGCGGTGCCGTAGGACAGCCGGCCACTGCCCACTTCGGCCGCAAGGTCGCCGTCCACGTCCTTGAGGTGCACGTGCGCGACCCGGTCGGGCGACGAGCGGGCGACGGCGTGGACGTCGGCCCCGCCGACGAACATGTGCCCGGTGTCGAGACACAGGCCGATCCCGCAGCCGGACAGCACCCGGTCGACCTCCGCCGCGTTCTGCACCAGCGTGCCCATGTGCGGATGGAGAGTCGCGGTGACTCCGCCCGCTGCCGCGCTCTCGGACGCATGGTCGAGTCGCGTGAGCAGACGGTTCCACCCTGCTGCGTCGAGCTCCGGCCGCTCGTCGTAGCTCTCGAGCCCGGTGTCGGCGGCCAGCACCATCGTGGTGGCCCGCGAGCGGCGCAACTGCTCGATCCGGCCGGCGATCTCGGCGGCCACCGGGTCGGCCGTGCCACCGTCGGACGGCCCATCCTCGTGCAGGCGCACAGGCATGAATCCGCCGACACAGGCGAGCTCGTGTCGGCCGAGCAGGTCCGCGGCAGCCTCGGGGACGGAGGGCAGGAAGCCGTCCGGGCCGAGCTCTGCCGCGGCGAGCCCCAGCGCCGCCATCTCGGTGAGGACCCGGTCGGCGGACAGCTGGTGGCCCCAGCCCGCTACCTCGCAGACGCCCCAGCTGATCGGAGCGCCGGCGATGCGACCGGCCAGCGGCGAGTTCTCCGACAGCTTGTCGTCGTCTCGCGTCACGCGCTCACCTCCATGGTCGGGGGCTCGACCTCGTCGACGTCCACCAGGCGGTTCTGCGCCCGGGAGACCTCGGCCGCGTCGGCGATCAGCAGCGCCCGCAGCGCGTCGCGTCCGGTGCAGGGGCTCGGCGCACCCTCGACGACCTCCAGGAAGGCCCTCAGTTCGGCAGCGTAGGCGGCAGTGAACCGCGAGAAGAACAGGGGATGCGGTTCACCGGCCGGCCAGGTCACGCCGTCTTCGGCGCTGGTCAACGGTGCATGGTCGTCGAGCCCGACGCAGATCGTGCCGAGACTGCCGTGCACCTCCATCCGCACGTCGTAGCCGGCGCCGTTGTACCGAGTCGCACCGATGAGCACCTGGGTGTCGTCGGACATCCGCAGGATCGCCGTCCCGGTGTCGACGTCGCCGGCCTCGGCGAAGAAGGCCTCGCCCTTGTTGGCGCCGGTGGCGAAGACCTGACGGACCTCCGCGCCGGTGACCCAGCGGACGATGTCGAAGTCGTGCACGCTGCAGTCGCGGAAGATGCCGCCAGACGTCGGGATGTAGTCGGCGTGCGGTGGAGCCTTGTCGTAGGTGTGCGCGATCACCGTGTGCAGGAATCCGAGGCTGCCGTCAGCGACCGCGGCGCGCGCCCGCGTGTAGCCGGGGTCGAAGCGGCGCTGGAAGCCCACCTGCAAGGCCACTCCGGCCCGTTCCATCACCTCGATCAGCTCGAGGGTGCCGGCCACGTCGGGCGCGAGCGGCTTCTCACAGAACGCGGGAGTTCCGGCCGCCGCGGCGAGGCGGAGCAGGGGCCCGTGCTGCGGTGTCGGCGCGCCGATCACCACGCCGTCCACCGAGCCGAAGAGGTCGCCAGGATCCGCGGTGCTCTCGAACCCGTGCTCGTCGGCGAGCGCCCGTGCGCGGTCCCTGTCGATGTCGCTGATCACGACCCCGTCGACGCCAGCTGTCGCGGCCAGCGTCGCCGCGTGCACGGCGCCGATCCGGCCGGCCCCGATCAGTCCGATGCGCATCCGTCACCTCGTGTTCGAAGCGTCCCCGGCTTTGTCAGGACAAAGGTATCCGGCCTCCCGGCCCAGGCCGGAGCTAGTCTCGGCCCATGGCGCTGCCGGAGGCGGTCGAATTGTCTCTGACCGTCGACCGTTCGAGTCCGGTTCCCCTGCACCTGCAGGTGTCGCGGCAGATCGAGCACGCGATCACCAGCGGCCAGCTCAACCCCGGCGACCGGATTCCGAACGAACTCGACCTGGCCGACGACCTCGACCTGTCGCGACCGACGCTGCGGCAGGCGATCGCCTACCTGGTGGACAAGGGCCTGCTGGTGCGCAAGCGGGGCGTCGGTACCCAGGTGGTCATGTCGGCGGTCCGGCGCCCGTTGGAACTGTCCAGCCTGCATGACGATCTCGCCCGCGCCGGTCAGCACCCGACCACTCGCCTGCTCGACCTGGCGGTGGGGCCCTGCGACGACGAGGTGGCCGACGCGCTCGCGCTCCCGCCGCGCACGCCGGTGCTCAGCCTCCAGCGGCTCCGGCTGGCGGCCGGGGAGCCACTCGCACTGATGACCAACGCACTGCCGGCAGGACTGATCGAGCCGGACGCCGACGCTCTCGAACGCACCGGGCTGTACGCGGCGATGCGGGCGGCCGGCGTGACGATGCGGGTCGCGCGCCAGAGCGTCGGGCGCCTGCTCCGCAGACGGCCGGCAGGCGGAACTGCTCGACGAGCAGCCCGGTGCGGCGCTGCTGACGATGACCCGCATCGCCTTCGACGACACCGGCCGTGCCGTCGAGTACGGCAGCCACGTCTATCGGGCGTCGCGCTACAGCTTCGAGCTCACGCTCGTCGAGCGCTGACGCCGGCGCACCCGGGCGAGCAGCCCCGACTGGGCGCGGGCGAGGTCGGCAGCACCCACGATCCCGGCATCGTTGCCGAGCTGGGCACGCAGGATCCGGGCCTCGGGACGGAAGCCCCGGCCGGCGAGGTTCCGCCGGTAGGCGTCGCGGGCAGGACCGAGGAACAGGTCGCCGGCCTCGCAGACGCCACCGCCGACCACGAACGTGCCGGGATCCAGGGCCGAGGCGAGGTTGGCGATGCCGAAGCCCAGCCAGCGACCCACCTCCTCCAGCAACTCGATGCTCATCGGGTCGCCGTTCTTCGCGGCCTCGGTGACGATCTGGCCGGTCACCGCCTCGGGATCGCCATCGGCCCGGCGCAGCACATCGGCGGCCACCGGCGACCCGTTGCGAGCAAGTTCACGTGCCTCCCGGGTGATGGCGTTGCCGCTCGCGTACTGCTCCCAGCAGCCCCGGTTGCCACACTCGCAGCGCCGGCCGTTGGGCACGACCGTCATGTGGCCGAACTCGCCGGCGACGCCGAAGCGGCCGCGCACGAGTGCCCCGTCGAGTACCAGCGCACCCCCGATGCCCGTGCCGAGGTTCACCACGACGAGCGTCGTCTCCCCCTGCCCGGCACCGAACCGCAGCTCCGCCCAGGCGGCCGCGTTGGCGTCGTTCTCCACGACCACGGGCAGCCGGACGCGTCGCGCCACCGCGTCGCGCAGCGGCTCGTGTCGCCAGGCGAGGTGGGGCGAGAACATCACCGACGCGCCGGAACTGTCGATCCAGCCGGCGGCGCCGATGCCGACCGCCACCACGTCGTAGCTCTCCCGGAACTCCGCGACCACCTCGGCGATCGCGTCCTCGGTGGACCGGGCCGAGGACCCCGGCGTCTGCCGTCGCGACCGCGCCACGATGTTGCCGTCGTCGTCGACCACGCCGGCAGCGACCTTGGTGCCGCCGATGTCGATGCCCACGGTGAGTGGGTGTCCGAGGGCCATGTCAGTCCACCCGGGCCAGGTCGGCTGCACCGACGATGCCGGCGTTCTCGAGCTCGGCGCGGACGATGGTGAGCACCGGTCGGTAGCCGCGGCCGGTGAGCTGTCGGGCGAAGGCTTCGCGGGCGGGCGCGAGCAGCAGGTCGCCGGCTTCGGCGACGCCGCCGCCGACCACGACGCGGCCCGAGTCGAGGATCGCCGTGACCGAGGCGATGCCCTCGCCCAGCCAGCGGCCGAGATCCTCGAGCAGTTCGATGGCGGTCGAGTCGTTGTGCCTGGCGGCCTCGGTGATCATCGCGCCGTCGATCTCGGCCGGGTTCCCGCCTGCCAGTTCGAGGATCGCACCGGCCCTCGGCGAGCCCGACTCGGCCAGCGCCCGCGCCTCGCGGACCAGCGCCGTCCCGGACGCGTACACCTCCCAGCAGCCGCGGTTGCCGCAGCCGCACCGGTGCCCGTCGACCACCACCCGCATGTGGCCGAGCTCCGCGCCGATGCCGAAGCTTCCGCGGTACAGGTCGCCATCGGTCACGATCCCGCCACCGAGCCCGGTGCCCACCGTGAGCATCAGCATGTCGTCGACACCCTGGCCGGCGCCGAAGACGAACTCTCCCCACGCGGCGGCGTTGGCGTCGTTCTCGACGATCACCGGCAGGCCGACGCGATCGCTCACCAGGTCGCGGAGCGGGGTGTTCCGCCAGACCAGGTTCGGCGCGAAGAGCACCGTCGACCGGCCGGCGTCGATGTAACCCGCAGCGGCGATGCCGACGGATGCGGCCCGCTCCCCTTCCGCTTCCTGGAGCTGCTCGACCACCTCGACGATCCCGTCGACGATGGCGTCGGTGGAGGTGTTCTCGGTCTCCACCCGGATGTCCTGGTGGACCTTCCCCGCCTCGTCCACGACGCCGCCGGCGATCTTGGTGCCGCCGACGTCCACGCCGATCGTGACCTGGCCCGAGTACTTCCGGCTGGGTCCGTGCCGCCCGGTGGGCGCCATCCGCCTGTCTCCCTTCCCATGGCCGGATCGCCGACCAGCTCTGCCACCCACCGCAGCGGCGGGCGATCGTCTGAGCGCAGTCAGGCTAACTGGCGGCGGCGTGACCGCTGCGTCAGCCAGGCGAATCCAGGTAGGTTCTGGGCCAGCCGGCAGCGGCGCTCGCTGAACGCAGGAGGAACCCGTGCAGAGCTATGTCAGCCCGCTTCCGGCACCCCCCGCCGCGGATCCCGCGGAGAACCTCACCGACCCACTCGAGTCGGCAGCAGCCGACACCCCCGACCGCGTTCTGTTCGCCCGGCTGGTCGACGGATCCTGGGTGGACGTGACCGCGCGCGAGTTCCACCGCGACGTCACCGAGGTCGCCAGGGGGCTGATCGCCACCGGCATCCAGCCCGGCGACAGCGTCGGGCTCCTGGCGAAGACGCGCTACGAGTGGTCGGTCACCGACTACGCCATCTGGTACGCGGGTGCGGTCACGGTGCCGATCTACGAGACGTCATCGCCCGACCAGATCCGCTGGATCCTCAGCGACTCCGGCGCCCGAGCAGTCGTGGTGGAGACCGCAGACCACTCCGCCGCGATCGCCGAGATCCGTGGTGACGTGCCGACGCTCGAGTTCGACCCGGTGGTCTTCGACGAAGGCGGTCTCGATGCCCTCCGGGGCCGGGCAGGCGAGGTGAGCGAGGAGGACCTCACGGCCCGACGCCGCACGCGGGACGGCGCATCGACGGCCACCATCGTCTACACGTCGGGCACCACCGGACGACCGAAGGGGTGCGTGCTCACCCACGCCAACATGCTCTTCCTGCTGCGCTCGGCGATCAGCCACCTGCCGGAGGCGTTCGTCCCCGGCAGCTCCACCTTGCTGTTCCTCCCGCTCGCCCACGTCTTCGCGCGGATCGTGCAGATCGCGAGCGTCATGGGTGGCATGCAGGTGGCCTTCTCCACCGGCATCCCGCAGCTGTCGGCGGAGCTGCAGAGCTACCGGCCCACGTTCCTGCTCGCCATGCCCCGGGTGTTCGAGAAGGTCTACAACAGCGCCTACGCCAAGGCCGCCGAGAAGTCGCCGGTCGCGCGCCGGATCTTCAACGCGGCAACCGCGACCGCGACCGACTGGAGCGAGGCGATCGCGAAGGGCAAGCCGTCGCGGCTGCTGGCCGCCCGCCATGCCCTGTTCCAGCGGCTCGTGTACTCGAAGATCCAGGCGGCCATCGGCGGCCGAGCGCACTTGGCCCTGTCCGGCAGCGCTCCCCTTCCCGACCGGCTGAGCCACTTCTTCCGGGGACTCGGCCTCAACGTGGTCGAGGGATACGGCCTCACCGAGTGCTGTGCCGCCACCACCGTCAGCCGGTTCAGCAACCCCAAGGTCGGCACGGTCGGGCAGCCGCTGCCCGGCGTGCACATCCGGGTGTCCGACGAGGGCGAACTCCAGGTCAAGGGCGACCACGTGTTCGCGGGATACCTCAACGACCCGGAAGCCACTGCCGCCGCGATGACCGACGACGGCTGGCTGCGCACCGGCGACCTGGGCAGCATCGACGACGACGGGTTCGTGCGGATCACCGGCCGGTCGAAGGAGATCCTGGTGACGGCCAGCGGGAAGAACGTGTCGCCGGCACCGCTGGAGGACGCCGTCGCGCAGGACCCGCTGGTCGGACAGGTCCTGGTCATCGGCGACGGCCAGCCGTACATCGCCGCCCTGGTGACCCTCGATCGCGACGCGGTCTCGTCCTGGGCCCGCCGCCACGACAAGGACGAGGACATGGCAGCGCTGGCACGTGATCCGGAGGTACGGGCGCACGTGCAGGCAGCCGTCGACAAGGCGAACAAGACCGTGTCGCGAGCGGAGTCGATCCGCCGGTTCGAGATCCTGCCGGAGAACTGGACGGCGGAGTCGGGTGAGCTCACGCCGAGCCTGAAACTCAAGCGGGGGCACGTGTTCCGCCAGCACAGCGACGTCGTCGAGAAGCTGTACAAGAGCAAGCTCGGAGACGCCTGAGTCCCCTGACGTTCCGCGGCCTGATCAGTCGAGAGCGAGCAGTTCCCGGACGGTCGCGTGCACGCTGTCCCAGCCCCAGTGCTCGCTGACCCAGGCGCGGCCGGCGGCACCCATCGCCCGCGCTCGCTTGCGATCACCCAGCAGGTCGACGAGTGCGGTCGCCACGACCCCTGGGTCGAGCGGGTCGACCACGAACCCGGTGACACCGTCGCGCACGGTGTCGACGGCGCCACCTGAACGCCCCACCACGACCGGCAGCCCGGCGGCCTGTGCCTCGAGGAAGACGATGCCGAGACCCTCCACCTCCAGCCCACGGCGACGGTCGCGGCAGATCATCGCGAACACGTCCGCCGCCGCGTAGAACGCCGGCGTCTGCTCGTGCACCACACCGCCGGTGAACACGACCGCATCCGGTGGCAGGCCGACCTCGCCGACGAGGCGGTCCAGGCGGTCGCGTGACGGGCCGTCGCCGACGATCAGCGCGACGGTTCCCGGCACCAGCCGGCGAACCTCCGGCAGCGCCCGGATCAACGTGTCCTGGCCCTTGCGCGGGGTGAGCCGGGACAGGCACAACACCACGGGCACGTTGTCACCGATTCCCCACCGGGCCCGCTCCCGTTGCCGAACGTCGTTGTAAGCCGGGACGAACGCGGTGCTGTCCACTCCGGGTGGCATCCGAACCAACCGAGCGGAGTCAGGACCGACGGCCTCGGCGATCGCCTGGCGGGTGTACTCAGCCAGGTAGGTGAGCGAGTCGCATCGCCTCGCGATCCGCCGAAGCAGGGCTCGCGATCCCGGAACCCGCGCCCACCACAGTTCGTGCCCGTGGGTCATGCCGACCACGTGGCTGGCGCCGCTGCGTCGCGCCGCAGAGCCCAGGAGTCCGAGCGGTGCCGCCGCCCCGAACAGCACCCGGTCACAGTCGTGCCGGCGCATCAGGCGCTGCATGGTCGCTCGCGTGGATGGGGTCGGTAGCAGCACCCGGCTGTGGTCGCGTACCACCGGGTAGGGGCGCACGGCGTCCGCGGCCTCCTCACCAGGGGTGTGAGACGTGTAGACCACCACCCGGTCGGCGAGCCCGTCGGCGATCGTCGCGACGAACGTCTCGATCCCGCCCTGGCGGGGTGGGAAGTCGTTGGTGACGATCAGCACGCGTCCGGACACCCGCCAGTCCCCTTCCGTGATCGGTTGTGTGCCGTAGTTTCGCATTTGTGCCGGTAGGTGTGCTCGTGGCGATGGCGGCGGTGCTCGGCCTGCTGGTCGGGTCGTTTCTCAACGTCGTGATCTACCGGGTTCCGCGGCACGAGTCGGTCGTGTCTCCGGGCTCGCACTGCCCGTCGTGCGGGCGGCCGATCCGGGGCCGTCACAACATCCCCGTGATCGGCTGGCTGATGTTGCGCGGCAAGTGCGCCGACTGCCACGCGCCGATCTCGGTTCGGTACCCCGCGGTGGAGGCGGCCACGGGGCTCGCGTTCGCGCTGCTCACCTGGTGGGCCGCCTCCCGAGGTGAGGCCGCAGCGGCGCCGGCCTGGTGTTATCTCGCGGCCGTCGGCATCGCGTTGGCGGCCATCGACCTGGAGACCCACCGGCTGCCGAACGTGATCGTGCTGCCCTCGTACCCCGTGCTGGCCGCTCTGCTCACGTTCGCAGCGCTCGTCGAGGGTCAGCCGGGCAACCTGCTGCGAGCCGCGATCGGCATGATCGCCCTGGCCGCGTTCTTCCTGCTGGTGGTGCTCGTCTATCCGAAAGGGATGGGCTGGGGCGACGTAAAGCTGGCCGGACTCCTCGGAATGGCGATGGGCTACGAGAGCTGGGGAGCACTGGTGATCGGCAGCTTCGCCGGGTTCGCGTTGGGCGCCGTCGTGGGAGTCGTCGTGATCGCGAGTGGGCGTGGCACGCGCAAGACCGCAGTTCCCTTTGGGCCGTTCATGATTCTGGGCGCGTTCATCGGCCTGCTCGCGGGTGACGCCGTCGCGGGTTGGTACCTGGGCCTGATCGGCGGCTGAGCTAGCGGACGGTCGACCAACTGGTCACGGTGACCGTCCTCGGCGCCGTGGGGCTGAGCATCACGCTAGCTCGGAGCCGAAGCCTGCCGGCTGTGCTGCACGTGGCGCTGCCCGGACAGACATACACAGTGAGATATCTCTGGCTCGGCAGCTCGAAGGGGGCTGGCGCATCGTCGGGTACGTCTATAACGGCCTGGACCAGGCTGCTGGAACCAGTGGAGTGAAGGCGGACCACTCGCGACAACAGACCCCAGCGGAACACCTGACTCGTTCTGTTATTGAGGTAGAGCTCGATACCGGCCCTGGGGACATATGTGGTTCCCCATAGAGTGATGATCGGGTATGGCTGGTTGTCGGTGCCCACCACAGGACAGTGTCCGGCGTCCCCGTTGGAGGCATAGCCGGTGGCAGCGATGCACCCCGACTGCGCCGGCACCGAGCCGACGGCCGTTTTCAAGCCGTAGATGACGATCGGTGGACCACTTGCCGCGTTGGACGCGCAGAGCTCGACGTTTCCGTTCGTCTCGGGGTTGACTCCGTTGCCGGTCACCCACATGCGGCTGACCCCACCGAACGTCAACTTCACTCCGGAGCTCGTGGTGGCCGCGCCCGATCCGGGTTTGACGCAGGTTCCGTCCATAGTTGGTACAGGGGACGTCGCCAATGCAGTGGTGGCAGTGCCGCCGATCAGGAATGCCTTGCTGATGGTCCAAGTAGTGCCAGTCGTGAAATTGAAGAAGTACGTCCCGGGCCGAAGGTGAACAACGGAACCTTTGCAGGTGTTGTTGTCTGTGTAGGTGTTGAGTCGGGTTGCGTTGGTGTAGAGCCCGGGATCAAAGTGATAGACGCCGATCGGCAGTACATGCGGGTGGCGTCTGTAGCGGACCGGGGCCGGCTGGTGCGTCGAAGCTCAGCCCGTGGCCGGTCACGGTCCCGGGATCCATACCGCGGCGGTCGGTCGCGGACAGCGGATTGTTCGAGTAGTTGCAGTCCTTGACACTGCCCAGTCGCCACCGTGACCTGGGCCGGGCCCAGGACACAGCCGTTCAAGGCGTACGCGTAGCTGTTTGTCGCGATGTTTTCAAGGTCTGCCTTGTTGCTCTCCAGGTTGATCGTGGAGTTAGAGAAGATTCCACCCTTGACCTTGAACGTGTCGTTGTTGGAGTCGTCGAGGAGGATGCCCTTCTCCGATCCCGTGGCCATGGTGAGCAGGGCAGTTCCCGGTGAGCTGTTGGCACCGCCCCCACCCGTCCCCGACGTCGCATCAGGCGTGCATGTGACCGCGGCCGAGGCACCCGGCGCAGTGGCTGTGGCCGGGTACAGATTGCTGAGCACTTCAGTCGTAGCTGGTGTCACAACCAGTGGCAAACGCCATTGAAATTTCCGTTGCGGAGTTGGTTGATGGCTATCTCCGCCGCGGCGTCTCCGGCGTAAGCTGCGCTCGCGCGTTCCCGCAGCAAGACCGTGCTTCGCACGCTGGTATCCCCCAGGGTGAGCACCCCCGCGGAGACCAGTGCGATCACGGAGATGATGATCAGCGCGAAGATGAGCGACGCGCCGGATTCGTCGCAGACAGCGGCCTTCACACGTGTTCTCATGTCTGTCGCCGCTGTTCCGCTGAGCGTCACTGTCACCGGCGCCAGCCTGCTGAGGCCGTCCTTGCTGACGAGGGTCATGGTGACGCTCGTGGGCACGCCCGAACCGGAGCCGCTGCAGGCGACGTTACAGGCCACGGTGGGAGCGACGGTCAGGTCGTGCGCGATGACAACATCTGAAATCGGAGTCGTGCTGACGCCCTTGCACAACAGGCGGCGCAGCTCGTATGTGCTCCCTGTTGCGCGCGCCGACATAGGCGGTCCTGGTGACCGAAGTGACTGCGGGGTCGGTGATGGCGGGGCCCTTGGTCACGTCGTCCCATGCGAGTCGTACCGCGGCCGTTCCAGACGTCCCGCAGGGATAAAGCCCACCGGCATTGGACACTCCTACCTCCACCGACTGCTTCAGCACGGGGTTCACTGGGTCGGTGAACAGCCTCGTCCCGACTGCGGCGACATCATTGGCGAAATAGGCAGACGTGACTTGAGCATCACGCGACTCGATCAAGCGCGCCGTGGTCTGATCGGACGTCCTGAGAAACACCATCACGACCTGAGTCACTGCCCCGAGCACGATGGCCGAGATGGCAATCGCCATCAGGAGTTCGATGAGCGTGAACCCTCGCTCGTCCACGGCATCGTCCTGAACGTGCTTCACGTGCAGGCCGCATCTGTCGACCGGCAGGGTTTGCGCACGATCACAACAAGTCGCTCCGACGCGCGACCATCCGTGCTCGCCACCTGCAGAGTCACTCGTTGCACGCCGATGTCCCCCGTCGCGAGGCAGGTGGCCTGAAAGGCGGTTCCCGTCCAGAAGGAAACCGAGATCAGCGTCTTGGCGTAGCCCGCCGGGACCGCGTAGGCCGATGCGTACGTCGGCGAGCAACTCACCTGGTACCGGATGTCTTCACGGCGTCCTTCACGGCTTCGGCGTAGCTGATGACTGCCGCTCCGGCGATGGATTGCTTGCGGTGCCTGTCAGACAGGATGACGCCGGTGCTCATCGCGCCCGACGATCGCCACCATCGCGATCCCGATGATCGCCAGCGCGATCAGGATCTCGATGAGTGTTTCGCCTCGCTCACCGCGCATTTACTGAACCTGGCTGAAGATGCCGTACATGGCCGAGACGAGCGCGACGGCGACGAAGCCGACGATGAGCCCCATCGACGATGATGACGACCGGCTCGAAGATCGACGGTGAGCTTCTTGATCTTGTAGTCGAGCTCGCTCTCGTAGTACGCGGCGGTGACCTCGAGCTGGGTGTCGAGGCGTGCCGGTCTCCTCGCCGACCCGGAGCATCTGCGACGGCCGTCGCGGGGAACAGCCGGGTCGAGGCCAGTGGCCGGGCGAGGCCCTCGCCCTCCAGCATCTGGCCGCGCCACCTGGCCAGCGAGCGCTCGAAGACGAGGTTGTGCAAGCGAGTCGGTGGCCACCCGCAGCGCCTCGCGGCAGCGGGACGCCGGCGCCGACCATCGAGGAGAGGACCCGGCAGAACCGCTCGACCATGGCGAACTGGATGGTCATCGCCGACGACGGGGATCCTCAGCAGCGATCCGGTCGCGGGCATGCCGGCCGCCGCTCTGTGCGCATCGCGAGGACGTAGCCGACGACGAGTGCGACGAATCCGACGCCGCACGGCCCACCACCACTGGCCGAAGAAGTCGGTGAAGGCGAGCAGCATGCGGGTGGGCAGCGGCAGCTTCGGCGTCGAGGTCCTCGAAGAAGACCTTGAACCGGGGCAGCACGAAGCCGGCCAGGATCACGACCGTGACCAGCGCCATCACCGCGATGATCGCCGGGTAGACCATGCGCCGACTTGACCTTGCGGCGTGGCCTCCAGGTCCCGCTCGAGGTACAGTGGCCAACTGGGCGAGCACGACGTCGAGCTGGCCGGTCAGCTCGGCCGAGCGCAGGATGCCGCGGTAGAACTCCGGGAAGACCTTGGGGTAGCGGTCGAAGCACTCCGACAGGCTCTCGCCGGTCCGCAGTCCGTCCTCGATCTCGGCCATGAGCTTGCGCAGGGTCGAGTTGCTGGCCTCCGTCACCGATGCGTGTGCACGGCCTCGATGAGCGGGCAGGCCGGCGCCGACGAAGGCGCCGAGCTGGCGGGAGAGGTGCATGACCTCGTCCCGCTTCACCCGCTGAGCGGCTGATCTGGATCGAGCTCCAGGCCCTTGTGCTCGGTGACGCGGATGTCGCGGAACTTCGCGCTCGTACAGGCCGAGCTCGCACTGCGCCCACGGTGTCGGCCCCTGCGTGACGCCGGTGGCCACCAGCCCGTCCGGGCTGACGCGCGACGTAGTCGAACTTGGCCATCTCAGGCCCCCATCACGTAGATCGAACGCATGACCTCGGCGAGCGTGGTGACGCCGGCCTCGACGAGGCGCACGGCTTCCTCCTGCAGGGTGCGCATGCCTTCGGCCCGCGCCAGCTTGCGCATCTCCTCGTGCGCGGCGCGCGCCGACGGACCAGCTCGCGGATGCCGTCGGTGATCTGGCAGCAGCTCGTAGACCCCGATCCGCTCCAGGTACCCGGTCTGGGCGCAGAAGTTGCAGCCCTCGCCCGCGCAAGAAGCCCTTCTCTGGCGGCCGGCCCGCCGAGCGCCTCGCAGCAGCGCCAGCTCCTCGGCGGTGGGCTCGTACGGCTCGCGGCAGTGCGTGCAGATGCGCCGCACCAGGCGCTGGGCCGACGACCGCCGTGACCGACGAGGCGATGAGGAAGGTCTCGATGCCCATGTCGAGCAGCCGGTGCAGGGCGGACGACGGCGTCGGTGGCGTGGATGGACGACAGCACGAAGTGGCCGGTGAGGGCCGACTGCACGGCGATGCGGGCGGTCTCCACGTCGCGGATCTCGCCGACCAGGATCACGTCGGGGTCCTGGCGCAGGATCGACCGCAGGCCGGTGGCGAAGGTGATGCCCGGCCTGCTCGTTGATCTGGATCTGGTTGATCGACGGGAACTGTACTCGACCGGGTCCTCGATCGTCATCACGTTGCGTTCGGGGCTGTTGATCGCGCCGAGCGACCCGTAGAGCGTCGTGGTCTTGCCGCTGCCGGTCGGGCCGGCGCAGATGACCATGCCGTACGGGGCGTGCAATGACCGCGAGTAGCGCTCGCTCGATGTCGTCGGGCATGCCGAGCTCGCTCGAGCCGGTACAGCGGGCGGCTCTTGTCGAGCAGCCGCATGACCACCTTCTCGCCCCCGATGGTCGGCGGTGGTGGACGACCCGGATGTCGACGCGCGCGGCCGTCGATCTCCATGCTGATCTGGCCGTCCTGCGGCCGCCGCCGCTCGACGATGTTCATGTCCGCCGAGGATCTTGATGCGGCTCACCATGGCCGGGCCCATGGAGCCGGGCAGGTCGAGCACGTCGTGCAGCGCGCCGTCGATGCGGTACCGCACCCGGACCCGGTCGGCCTGCGGCTCGATGTGGATGTCCGAGGCCCGGTCGCGCAGCGCCTGGGTGATGATCTGCTGCACGACGTGGACGACCGGCGCGTCGCCTCGCTGGTCGGGCGCCGAGCTGGAGCGTTCGCCGCCTCCTTGAGCAGCGCGTCGCTGCACCTCGAAGGCCTCGACCTGCGAGTCGATGCCCGGTGAGCGCCCGGTAGCTGGTCGCCGATCGCCCGGAGCGATGTCCGAGCGGGGCGCGACCGTGCACGGTGACCGTTCGTGCCGAACGACTCGCGCAGCTCGGTGAGCGAGGATCGTCATCGGGTCGGCGACGGCCACCGTGACGCTGGTCGTCGTCGGTCGCGATCGGGAGGGCCATCAGCCGACGCGCGAGCGGCCTCGTCCAGCAGGTCCATGGCCTCCTGGGTCGGGCGTGACGTCGCGCAGGTCGACCACGCTCGAGGCGAGCGCTGGTCGGCCAGCGTCCGGGCGAGGTCGCTCTCGGTGATGACGCCGTGCTCGACCAGAATCTCGCCGAGCCGCTTGGCGCGGTCCTCGGCCAGCACTGGCCAGGGCGTTGCGATGACCTGCGTCCGGGTCGACCAGCTTGGTGTCCACGAGGATCTCGCCGAGCCGTCGGCCGCCCGGTGTAGATGTTCTGGTCGACCGGGGCCGCGCCGGTGGTGCCGAAGTCGGCCTTCGCTACCGGTGCGAGCTGCGGCTTGTTGTCGCGCGAGCTTCGAGCTTCACGCCGACAACCTCGTCTGGCCTGCCGGGGGCAGCTCGATCTCCTTGGGATAGAGGCTGCGCGACGACGGCGTCCTCGTAGCGCTGATCCTGCCCTGACGGATGAGCGCGGACAGCGACTGCTCGAAGGTGACCATGCCCGCCCGCTGGCCGGTGACGAGGCTGTTGCGCAGCTGGTGGGTCTTGCCTTCCTTGATCAGGTTGCGCACGGCGGGGTCGGCCACCAGCACCTCGTAGGCGGCGACCAGGCCGCCGTCGACGCGCGGGCAGCAGGCGCTGGTAGACGACGCCGGTCAGCGCGGCGGACAGCTGCACCCGGATCTGGGCCTGCTGCTCGGCCGGGAAGACGTCGATGATCCGCGCCGATCGACTGGGCCGTGTCGTTGGTGTGCAGGGTGGCGAACACGAGGTGGCCGGTCTCGGCGATCGTCAGCGCGAACCGGATCGACTCGAGGTCACGCATCTCGCCGACCAGCAGCACGTCGGGGTCCTCCCGCAGCGCCGAGCGCAGGGCGTCGGTGAAAGGAGGCCGTGTCGTTGCCGACCTCGCGCTGGGTCACCATCGCGCGCTTGTGCTCGTGCACGTACTCGATCGGGTCCTCGATCGTGATGATGTGGCAGGCCCGCTCGGCGTTGATCTGGTCGATCATCGCGGCGAGCGTGGTCGACTTGCCCGAGCCGGTCGGGCCCGGTGACGAGCACCAGGCCCTGGTGCATGCGGGTGAAGCGTGCCGAGGATCGGCGGCAGCCCGAGTTCGGCCATCGTGGGGATCGTGCGCGGGATCATCCGGAAGCGCGATCGAGATGACGCCGCGACTGGCGGAAGGCGTTGCCGCGGATGCGGGCCTGGTCGCGCCAGCTGAAGGAGAAGTCGTGCTCGGTCCCGGCCATCACGGTGGCGATGACGTCAGGCAGAGATCGACCTCGCCGAGGATGGCTCGGATGTCGTCGGCAGTCATCGGCGGTTGGTCGGGAAGCGAAGCAGTTCGCCGTGCACCCGAAGTTGTGGTGGCAAGCCGTCGGCCAGGAGGAGATCGGTCCCGCCCAGTGCCCACAGCTCGGCTAAGAGGGCATCGATCCTGCGTCGAGAGTGCGCGGTGGCTCGACTTCTCGAGCAGGGCCCGTGTGGTCAACGGTGCTTGGGACATCTGGCGCTGCTCCTGATGGTTGGTGCGCGGCTGCTGCAGGTCAGCTCGTGGTTGACCGGAGGGACGTGACTCGGGAGGGCCGGGTTTGCCGGCCCTCCCGATGCACGAACGGTGGTCGCGTCAGACGCGATCGGGATTACGCGCCCGGCAGGGGCGCACCGGCGCATGTCACCTGCGTAGGTGACAACACCGTGTGGTGTCGAGTCGTAACAGTGGTCGGCGCCGTGCGGATGAGGCCCGGCACCCTGCAGGGCAGCAACACTGCCGGCGTAGGCGCCACCGTCGGCGTAGAAGGCCTCTTGCGCCGTCGACGACCGTGGTGTAGTCGGCCTGGCAGGCGGCGTTCTGGCCACGGTTCTGGATGCCCCGGACCGAGAACACGACGACCGCGGCGAGGATGCCGAGGATGACGATCACGATCAAGAGCTCGATGAGGGTGAAGCCGCCTTCTTTCGGCGCGGGCGGCGCGAACACGGTCGAACATGGGTTCCCCTAGTGGGTCAGAAAGATAGTGCTGAATGGGTTCCGCCAGACCGGGTGCGTGCTCACCCAGAGTACACGGATTTGAGCACGCAGTGTGACTAAGGCAGACACGAAGAGTGTCGCGTACGCTGCTGAACGACCGAGGAGACTATGCACACTTTTTTCAGAATATTCCTGGCGAAAAGGACACCTAGCTCGAGATGGCGCACTGGCGCGGATCACTACGGAGAGTGATTGTCCAGCGCGCGCGGAGAGGCTGCCTAGGGTCTTTGGTCCCGACGCCTTGCCCGTTCTTCAGGAGCCCCAGGCCGCAAACGCAGTACCGCCCTGGCCGGTGACGACCAGGGCGGTACAGACGACTGACGGAGAGCCGGGAACTGCAGGGACGGGGGGCCTGACGGCCCCCGGGTCTTGTCAGCCGGGTCGGACCGCTCCAGCGAACGGCATGTTCGACACCGCTTCGTACTTGACGACCGAGCGGCTGTTCGGCGCGTGGATCACCATGCCGCCGCCCGCGTAGATGCCGACGTGGTGCATGGACCCGTAGAAGATGACCAGGTCACCGGGCTGAAGCTCCGAGCTCGAGACCTTGTTGCCCACCGAGTAGTACTGGTTGCGCGACGAGTGCGGCAGCGAAACGCCGGCAGCATTCCAGGCGGCCATCGTGAGCCCGGAGCAGTCGTAGGCGTTCGGCCCGGCAGCGCCGAACACGTACGGCTTGCCAAGCTGCGCCCTGGCGAAGTTCAGGGCCACGGCGCCCCGGCCGGAAGCCGGTACACGGACTCGATCTCGGGGGTGTCGCGTTCTGAGTCCCGGGTGGCGCGAGCCGCAGCGCCATGGCGACGCTCCTGCGCCGCGTCGAGCTCGGCGAGCCGGTCACGCTCGCGCTCGGTGAGCCGGGACAGCAGGGCCTCGCCGGCCCGGACCTTGTCGAAGGCTTCCTTCTGCTTCGCGTCGGAGGCCTCCTTCGCCTGCGGTCAGGCGCTCGAGCTCGGCCTTCTCCGCGGACTTCTTCTCGTTGAGCTGCTTCTGCTCCGAGGCCAGAATGGCCATCGAGCCGGCCTGGTGCTCGTTCACCGACTCGGTGGTGGAGAGTCGCGCGAGGAAGTCGTCGGGCGCCTTGGCGAGGAACAGCTGGGTGGTCGTGTCGATGCCGCCGGTGCGGTACTGGGCAGCAGCGAACTGCCCGACCTGCGCACGGCGCTTGTCGACAGCCTTCTGCTGCCGCACGACGTCGGCGTTCAGCACGGCCAGGTGGGCCTTGATGTCCTTCACCTGGTCACGAAGCTCGTTGGCTTCCTCGCTCGCGATCTCGGCCTGCTCCTCCAGGTCGTGCACCTGGGTACGGACCTCGGAGAGGGTCGGGGGCGGGTCAGCCTGGCCGGCACCGGGAATCAGTACCAGAGCGAAGCCGACAGCTGCAGCAGCGAGGGCTGCGGGGATGACGCGTCGCGGTCTATGACCGTTCAGCACAACGGCAATCCTTTCTTCCTGACGCCTACTGGGTGAGCTGACGGGTTCGGGCCGGGAAGTTGCCCTACGGAGCGATCGGCTCCGATTCACCCCGATGTTGCTGGTGGTTCCCCAGTTCCGCGTGGTGGGGGCCAGGCGGATTCGGCGGTGACGCACGCGCCTGTTCGGGTGACGGCGGTCCGTGCATCAAGTGCCAACGATTCAACGGTGGCACTGCCCAAGCTACGGCGAACGCATTCGTGACTGCAACTATCCACACCGCATGAGACCCAAATCACCACAAAAGTTATCGCTGATGGACGAATCATCAGGATTTATTCGCATCTTGTGTCTGATTGATCACTATGGGTAAGAAATAGTTATGCGCATTCGCAGGGCGGGCGCGACCTGCACGAACGCCCTCCCGATGCCACCATCTCCCCGTGCGTCTCGCTCTCACGCTCCTCGCCATCACCGCGGTGGTGGTGGGCGGCGCGGCCGTGGCGAGGCGATACCACCGGTCCGCACCGTTGATGTTGTGCGTGGTCGGGATCGCGGTCTCCTTCATCCCCGGCCTCGGCCACCTCGAGGTCGACCGGGAGGTGGTGCTGCTCGGCTTGCTGCCGCCTCTCCTCTACTTCACCGCTATCCGGACGTCGCCGCTGGACATCCGCGCGAACATCCGCAGCATCGCCCTGCTGTCGGTGGGTCTCGTGCTGTTCACCGCCGTCGGCGTCGGACTGCTGGTGTGGTGGCTACTCGACATCCCGTTCGCGATTGCTCTCGCCGTGGGTGCCGTCGTTGCACCGCCTGACGCCGTCGCTGCCACGGCGGTGGCGCGGCGGATCGGACTCCCCCGGCGGGTCGTCACCGTCCTGGAGGGCGAATCCCTGTTCAACGACGCCACCGCTCTGGTGACCCTGCGCATGGCCATCCTCGCGGCCGGCGCCTCGGTCACCGTGTTCCAGGTGGCCGCGAACTTCGTCTGGGCCGCGGTCGGCGGAATCGCCATCGGCGTGGTCACCGCCAAGGTGCTGATGCTGATCCGGCGCCGGGTCACCGACGTCCTCACCGACACCGCGCTGTCGCTGATGACGCCCTGGCTCGCCTTCCTGCCGGCCGAGCTTGCGCACGCCTCCGGCGTGGTCGCGGTGGTGGTGGCCGGTCTGCTGCTGGGGCACAAGGCCCCGCTCTTCCAGCAGCCCACGGCACGGCAGGCCGAACGCACCTACATGGCGACGGTGCAGTTCCTCCTGGAGAACGCGGTCTTCCTCCTCATCGGCCTGCAGGCCAAGTCGATCCTCGACGACGTGACGACCGGAGCGGGTCTGGGCCTCGGTCGCACCATCTGGGTCTGCCTACTGGTCTTCGCCGCAGTCGTGCTGCTGCGCCCCATCTGGGTGTTTCCGGCCTCGTTCGTCGTCGACAGCAAGGCGACGCTGAACCAGCGCATGCGCACCGCGGGCGTCCTGTCCTGGGCGGGCATGCGCGGTGTGGTGACGCTGGCAGCGGCGTTCACCCTGCCCGAGGACGCACCTCACCGTGGCGAACTGGTGCTCATGGCGCTCGTGGTGACGGCGGGGACGCTCCTGCTGCAAGGCTCGACGTTGCCGCTCGTGGCAAGGGCACTGAAGGTCCATGGACCCGACCCGCGTGAGGATGCGCTGCAGCTGGCCAACGTCATGCAGCGTGCGGCCGCCGCCGGCGACCACTACCTGCAGAAGCAGTCGTCCACCGCCGACAAGCAGGTGGTGCACCAGATCCGTCAGCAGGCAGAGATGCGCACGCACCTGGCCTGGGAGCGCCTCGGCACGCCACGGGTCGACACCGAGTCGCCGCTCGAAAGCTACCGACGCCTGCGGGCGGAGATGCTGCAGGCGGAGCGGGCGGAGGTCCTCCGGCTGCGGGACTCGCGGACCATCGACAACGAGGTGATCCTGGAGGCCCTCGACGCGCTGGACCTCGAGGAGTCGATGCTCACGGTGATCGAGGAGCGGAACCGCCGCTACAGCGAGCGGACGATCGTGACCCCCGAGCGGGTGGCCGGCAACTGCGACCACCTGCGGTCGGCGCCGGCGGGAGTGGAGCCGCGCAACCCCGAAGGCTGCGAGGACTGCCGACGCGAGGGAACCAAGACCGTCAACCTCAGGCTCTGCCTCACCTGCGGAACCGTCGCCTGCTGCGACTCCTCCCCCGGACGCCACGCCGAGCGGCACTTCCGTCACTCCGGCCATCCGGTGATCCGCAGCTTCGAGCCCGGCGAGGCCTGGCGCTGGTGCTACGTGGAGTCGATCCCGGGCTGACCGCTGTCGCGGCGGCTCTCGCAGCCGGCCCCGATCGCGCCAAACATGCACTGCGACCAGACGTTTGTCGACAAGTCGGGCCATATCGGATGCCGCGATCGGCCGGTTGCATGTGTGGCGACGCTGCGTCGATCCGGGTCAGCCGCTCTCGCGGCGCCGGATCTGGACCCATTCGGGCAGCGGGGTGTCGGAGAAGGCTCCCGCGTCGTCCGGCTCGAGGCGGAGCGGCGGCACGAGCCCGCCCTCGGCCAGGACCGCCAGCGCCGCGGCGTCTTCCTCGTCGAGGTGAACCCCCGCGGGCGGTGACCCGAGCAGCACCGTGATCACGCAGTCGCCGCAGGCGAGGCCCCGGACCTTGCAGGTGTCGCAGTCGATCAGCATCGCGCTCTCCTCGGTCCAGCTGCCGGCGGGTTCTCCGGCTGACGTCGTCGACGCTAACGACAGCCACCGACAACGGGACCTAATGCGTTCGCCCCGAGAGGGGTGTCCTCCTACTCTTGACGTGCTATGCGCGACTTCCCTCCTGATGTCGACGCCTATTCAGCAACTGCCACCACAGATCCCGCCACCCGGTCCCCGGGCGCCTTCCTGCGCTGGCTGCTGCGCGACCAGGCCGACGTCCTCGCCGCCAACACTTTCGCCGGGATCCTCTGGTACATCCCGCCGACGGTGGGTCCCTTCCTGCTCGGACGCGCCATCGACGAAGGGATCTTGGCCGGCTCCGCGTCCGGAACGCTGTTCTGGGGCGGGATCCTCCTGGTCATCTCGATCCTCGGCGCGCTCTGCGGGATGTTCTTCCACACGATGGCCGTGCGCGGCTGGCTGATCGCGCTCTACGGCACGATCAAGCTCGTCACGCAAAAGACCATGCAGCTCGGCCACGTGCAGTCCCGCCGGGTGCCGACCGGTGAGGTCCTGAGCGTGGCCTCGTCGGACTCCGACACGTTCGGTGGGCTCATCGAGGTCACTGGTCGCGGGCTGGCGTCGGTGCTCGCGTTCTTCTCTGTCGGTGCGATCGTCCTCGCCACCTCGCCCGAGCTCGGTCTGCTGGTACTGATCGGCCCACCGCTGCTGGTGAGCCTTGCCCTGCCGCTGTTGCGCCCGATGGGAAGGCGGCAGGCCGTCGAGCGCACGCAGAACGCCGAGCTCACCGGCATGGCCACGGATATCGTTGCAGGCTTGCGGATTCTGCGTGGGATCGGCGGTGAGCACACCTTCGGCCGCAACTATGCCGACCAGTCACAGCGGGTTCGCCGAGCGGGAGTGTCCGCCGGGCTGTGGCAGTCCGCGACCGACGGTGTCGCCGTGCTCCTTCCCGGCATCTTCCTGGTGATCCTGATGTGGACGGGCACGCGCCAGGTGCTCGCCGGCGACATCACCACCGGGCAGCTCGTCGCCTTCCTGGGTTACGCGTTGTTCCTCAACGGACCCGTGAGCACCTTCTTCCAGTTCTTCCAGAAGTGGACCCGCGGGATGGTCTCGGCACGTAAAGCCATTGCCGCGCTGGGGAACGAGCCGCCGTGGAAGGACCCGAGCGAACCTCGCCAACTCCCCCGCGACGCCGAGATCGTCGACGAGGCGACGGGTCTGGTCGTGCGGCCGCGCGAGCTCACCGTGGTGGTCTGTGCCGTACCCGACGAGTCCGCCGCGCTGGCCGACCGGATCGGGCGCTACCTGCCCGCCGACGAGGTCACCGTGCCGCCCGTGGACACCACCAAGTTCGGCCGGGCCGCCAGGCGCGAGTACCGCAAGCTGCTCGACGAGCAGAACAAGATCGCCGAACTCGACGCCGAGCTGGCCAGCGGGTCCTGGGGTGTGCGCGTCGGCGGGGTGGACCTCGCCGAGGCGAAGCTCACCGAGGTGCGCGAGCGGATCCTCGTGTCCGACACCGGCTCGATGATGTTCTCGGGCACGCTGCAGGACGCGGTCGATCCGCACGGCGTCCTCAGCCGCCACGAGGCCGAGGTCGCTCTCCACACCGCCGCCGCGGAGGACGTGTACGAGCTCATGCCAGGCGGCTGGCAGGGCCGCATCGACGAGCGCGGCCGGGGTCTGTCCGGTGGCCAGCGCCAACGACTGGTGCTCGCCAGGGCACTGGCCCGCCAGGCGGACGTGCTCGTCCTGGTCGAGCCGACGTCGGCGGTCGACGCCCACACCGAGGCCGAGATCGCTGGGCGCCTCGCCGCGCACCGACGTGGCCGGACGACGATCGTGATGAGCGTCTCTCCCCTGCTGTTGCACCATGCCGACCGCGTGGTGCTGCTGGAGGACGGACGCATCACCGCTGACGGCACCCATGACGAGCTGCTCCGGAACGACCCCGCCTACCGCCGCGTCGTCGCCCGGACGATGGACTGACGACGATGACCTCCTCTCCTTACGACCGGTCGGCGACCGCGACCGCGCCGTTGATCGACGGCTCGGAGCAGACCTGGCGCGAAGGCCGGCACGCCGAGCCGCCGTTCCCGCCGGAACTGATTCCGGTCCGCTCGGGCACGGTGTTCGAACGCATCGCCCGCTGGCACCAGCGACACCTGTTGCGCACCGAGCGCGCCAGGGACTACTTCGCGGGCTCCCGCAACCCCGAGAACGGCCTGCCGATCGCCGAGAACAGTGCCGTCATCACGTTCATGCGCCGGCTGTTCGGCGAGCGCAAGCGGGGCCTGTTCGCCCTGGTGGCGTTCAACATCCTGGCCGCCGTTGCCGGTCTGGCCATTCCGCGGCTTCTCGGCGAGCTGGTGAACGAGACCGCCGAGGGCGGATCGGCCGCGAGCGACCTCAATGCGATCGCCCTTGCGGTCGTCTGCATCGTGATCGTGCAGAGCATCTTCGTGTTCGGCGCCTACGCCAGTTCGGCGATCTTCGGTCAGGACGTGCTCGCGGCAGCCCGCGAGTACGTGGTGCGCGCCGTCCTCCGCCTGCCGCTCGGCACGGTGGAGACGGCGAGCACCGGCGACCTCGTCACCCGCATCACCCGCGACGTCGGGACGATGAGCTCGTCGGTGAGCTACGCGATGCCTGGCGCGATCATCTCCGGGATCACGGTGGTGCTCACCGTGGTGGCGCTCGTTCTCAACTCGCCCATCCTGGCCGCACCGTCACTGGTGCTGATGTTCCTTGCCTCATTGCAGATTCGTCGGTACCTGTCCCGGGCACCCATGGGCTACATCAGCGAAGGTGGCACGTACTCGCGCATCAACACCACGATGACCGAGACGGTCGAGGGCGCGCGCACGGTCGAGTCACTGAGTCTCCAGCCGCAGCGCATCCACAAGGCCGACGACGACATCGCGGTGTCGGCGCAGGCCGAGCGCTACACGATGACCTTGCGCAACCTGCTGTTCTCGGTGATGGACGTGGCGTTCAACGCGCCGCGCGGTGTCACGGTGTTGGTGGGCGGGTATGCCTACGCGAAGGGCTGGGCCGACCTGGGCCAGATCACCGCCGCCGTCCTCTACGTCGAAGGGCTGTTCGGACCGCTCGACCAGCTGGTGTCCACCGTCGACCGGCTGCAGGTGGGCGTGGCCTCCACGACCCGGCTGCTCGGCATCGCCGGTGTGCCACCCGACCGGACACCCGGCGGCCGGCTGCCCGACGGCGTGCGGCTGGTCGGCAACGACCTGCGCTTCGCCTACCGCGAGGGTCACGACGTGCTGCACGGGATCGACCTCGACCTGCGCACCGGCGAACGGCTTGCGATCGTCGGCCCGTCGGGGTCGGGCAAGTCGACGCTCGGCCGGTTGCTCTCGGGCATCAACGCGCCGCGTACCGGCGACGTCACCGTCGGCGGGGTCGACCTGATCCAGCTGCCGTTGCCGGTCCTGCGCACCGAGGTCGCCCTCGTCACCCAGGAACACCACGTGTTCGTCGGCTCGGTCCGCGACAACATCATCCTGGCGCGTGAGGACTCCGACGACGACGCCGTGCGCGCAGCACTCGGCGCCGTCGACGCGCTGGAGTGGGTGGAGCGGCTCCCGGACGGCCTGGACACCAAGCTCGGCTCGGGAAACACGGCGTTGACACCTGCGCAGGCACAGCAGATCGCCCTTGCCAGGTTGATCATTGCCGATCCGCACACGTTGGTGCTCGACGAGGCGACGTCGCTGATCGACCCGCGGACCGCCCGGCATCTCGAAGGCTCCATGAGCGCCCTGCTCACCGGGCGCACCGTGGTGGCCATCGCCCACCGCCTGCACACCGCGCACGACGCCGACCGGATCGCCGTGGTGATCGACGGGCGGATCGCCGAGCTCGGGAGCCACGAGGAGCTCATCGCCTTCGACGGCGAGTACGCGGCGCTCTGGCGGGCCTGGACCTCCTAGGCCCGGTCGATCAGGTCGATGAGGGCGGGCGAGCCGAACACGGTGGCCCCGGCCCTGGCGACGTCGGTGGCGACCGCGTTGTCGGAGGTGACCACGAGCACCGCACGGCCGGTGGGTTCGGCGGCGACGAGCTGGCGGATCACGTCGTCCGCGCTCACACCGGGCGGTGAGAACCGCACCCGCACGCCTCTGGCCTGGCCGGCGGTCGGCACCACCCGGAGGTCGGCGCCGTCGAAGACAGCGGTGACCTCGGCCTGCGTGCGCGACTGCAGCCCGGACAGGGCCGCGGTCAGCCGGGCGCGCTGATCGGCGAGCGTGGTCGTCGGCCACGCGGTCTTGGTCACGTTGTAGCCGTCGACGATCAGGTGCGCCTGCGGCAACGCGAGTCGTTCGGCCAGTAGCCGGCCACCGGGGTCGGCGGCGACGCGGGCGCCTGGTGCGGCGCCGTCGCCCGGTTCGCGCATCTCCACGGAGTCGGCCGGCAGAGTGGTGAGCGGCCCCGCCTGCAGCCCGAGTTCGCGTCGTAGCCCTGCGGCCAGGCCGGTGAGTGAGTCGACGAGCAACCGCAGGCGGGTGCTGTCGTCGCCGCGTTCGGAGCGCCGGGTGCGCCGAGCCTCGGCCAGCGCCTCGGCCGCCTCGGTGAGCTTCTGCTGGAGACGTCGCTCGGTGGCAGCCGCCGCCGCGCGAACGGCGAGCAGTTCGTCTTCCAGCCGTGCGCGGTCGGCCGCTGCCGTCGTGGCCTTGTCGCGCTCAGTCCGCACGGTCGCGCGAAGCGTCGTGTTCTCGTCCTTGAGCGCCTTGACCTGCCGGCGGTGGTCGTCGCGTTGCTGGGCCAGCTGACTGCGCAGCTCACTCACCTGGGCCGCCAGGCGACGGTCCGGTGCCGTGGACCTCACCGCGACGGGCTGTCCAGGAGCCATCTGCTCCGAGAGCCGCGCCACCTCGTCCGGCCAACCCGATGGCCGCCGCAGGAAGAGCCGCACCGCGAGCGTCGACGGATCGGTGCCGCCGCCATCACCCGGGTCCTCCGGGATCTTCGCCGCCTCGGCCACCAACCGCCGGAAGGAGGCGTCGTCGTCCAGCGCGGCCACGAGCGGCGCCCCCGCGAACCGCATGCGCCTTGCAGGGGCGAACCCGACGAACCGGCGCAGGCCGGGCGGGAGGTCGCCAATCCCGATCTCCGGTAGCGCCCGGGACGCGGTCGAGACCAGCGCCACCTGCACCTTCTCGGGCAGATCCGCGACCTGCAGGGCCGGCGACTCGGCCGGCGTCGGCGCCACCGGATCCCCGTCAGCGCTCATCCCGCGGACGATACGCCCGGGCCTCCTCCGGGCCGGTCCTGATCGTCGGCCAGAACGCATGTTCGGTCACTGTCGGTGGTCGCTGGGACCGTCGTCACTGTGACCGCCGGACCGTTCGTCCCCTCCACCGCGAGGGACAGGGCAGCGGGTGCCGTGCTGACCACGTCGCGCGGCGCCCGGCGCGAGGTCGTGGGGCAGGCGAGCTTCGACGAACTCGGCACGCGATTGGCGGACACCACCTTCTGCGTTGTCGACCTCGAGACAACCGGTCAGGCACCGCGCACCGGCGGCGGCATCACCGAGGTCGGGGCGGTCAAGGTTCGGCATGGCGAGGTTCTGGGCGAGTTCCAGACTCTCGTCGACCCAGGCGAGCCGGTGCCGGCCTTCATCTCGACGCTCACCGGCATCACCGACGGCATGGTGTTCGGGCAGCCCCGGATCACGTCGGTGCTGCCCGCCTTCCTCGAATTCGCGCGCGGCTGCGTCCTCGTCGCCCACAACGCGCCGTTCGACATCGGGTTCCTCACCGCAGCCGCGGCCGAGCAGGACCTTGCCTGGCCCGGCTTCGACGTCATCGACACCGCGGTCCTCGCCCGGCGTGTGCTGAACCGCGACGAGGTTCCCAACTGCAAGCTCGCGACCCTCGCCGTCTACTTCCACGCCACCACCCGGCCGGTGCATCGGGCGCTCGATGACGCCCGCGCCACCGTCGACGTGCTGCACGGGCTCATCGAACGTCTCGGCGGACTCGGCGTGCACACCGTCGAGGAGTTGCGCTCGTTCTCGGCCCGCGTCTCCGACGCGCAGCGCCGCAAGCGGCACCTCGCCGACGGCATCCCCGAGGAGCCCGGCGTGTACCTGTTCCTCGACCGGAGCGAGCGCGTGCTCTACGTGGGCACCTCGGGCAACCTGCGCAAGCGGGTGCGGTCGTACTTCACCGCGGCCGAGACCAGGACGCGCATCGGCGAGATGGTCGGACTGGCCGCGGAGGTCCGGACGATCAGCTGTGCGACGCCGCTGGAGGCGCAGGTGCGCGAACTTCGGCTGATCCACGCGCACAAGCCTCGGTACAACCGGCGGTCGAAGTTCCCCGAGCGACAGGTGTGGCTCAAGGTCACGGTCGAACCGTTCCCCCGCCTGTCGATGGTGAAGAAGGTCGGCGACGACGGGGCGACCTACCTCGGCCCGTTCGGGTCCCGCCGGGCAGCGGAGCAGGCAGCGACGGCCATGCACGAGGCCACCAAGATCCGCCAGTGCGGTGGCCGGCTGGCGAAGAACCCGCGGATGTCGCCGTGTGCGCTGGCCGAGATGGGTCGCTGCCTCGCTCCGTGCGACGGCCATCTCAGCGTCGAGGAGTACGAGGTCGAGGTGCAACGGCTGCGGGAGGCCATCTCCGCCAGCCCCGTAGGCATCGTCCGGTCGCTGCTGCGCCGGATCAGGAGGCTCGCGTCGGGCGAGCGGTTCGAGGAAGCCAGCCGGCACCGCGACCGAATGGCCGCGTTCCTGCAGGCGGCCGAGCGGACCCAGCGCCTGCGCCCGGTCGCCGAGGCGGCCCAGATCGTGGCGGCCAGGCGGCGCGAACCAGGTGGTTACGACCTGCACGTCATCCGCTACGGGCGCCTCGCCGCGGCCGGGTTCGCCCCACCGGGAACCGACCCATGCCGGTCGTCGCCTCGCTGCTGACCTCCGCCGAGACCGTGCCGGCGCCGACGACACCGCCGCTGCCGGCCGGCTCGATCGAGGAGGCCGAGATCCTCACCCGCTGGCTCGACACCGTGGGGGTCCGGCTGATCAGTGTGGAGGGTGAGCTCGCCTGTCCGGTCGCGGGTGCG
The DNA here is from genome assembly GCA_963724495.1 of uncultured Actinomycetota bacterium. Classification (GTDB taxonomy): domain Bacteria; phylum Actinomycetota; class Actinomycetes; order Propionibacteriales; family DAIQRJ01; genus CAVRUZ01. The sequence goes on from CAVRUZ010000002.1 coordinate 1,321,505, forward strand.
GGGTCGCTCAAGGGGGCGCTGCAGCAGGCTTACGCTGGCCGCGAGACCATCGCCTACTCGGGCATCCGGCACGGCGACGGCCGGCGTGGCCGAACCGAGCATCGCCCGCCCAGGTGACCCGACGGAGGACCTGTGATCACCGCCATCGTGTTCGTCGAGGCCGACACCGCGCGCATTCCCGAGGTCGCCGAGGAGATCGCAGCCCTGCCCGGCGTCACCGAGGTGTATTCGGTGACCGGCACGATCGACCTCGTCGTGATCGTCCGCGTGCGCGACAACGAGGCGGTGGCAGACGTGGTGGCCGATCGGCTGAACAAGGTCGACGGCGTCCTCGACACCGAGACCCATATCGCTTTCAAGAGCTACTCCCGGCACGACCTCGAGGCCGCGTTCAGCCTCGGCGCCGAGTCCTGACGGCGGTGAGAGAGCCTCTCCAGGGCTGAAACCTGGAGGCACGAACGCGAGCCGGCTGCCAGACTCGGGCGGTATGCGCCCCATCGTCCAGTCGGCCAAGCTGCAGCACGTTCGCTACGACATCCGTGGGCCGATCCTGCTCGAGGCACAGCGGCTGGAGGCCGAGGGGCACCGGATCCTCAAGCTCAACATCGGAAACCCGGCACCGTTCGGGTTCGAGGCGCCCGAGGCCATCCTGCGCGACATGATCCACCACCTGCCGAACGCGCAGGGGTACTCCGACTCGCGTGGCATCTACTCCGCGCGCACCGCGGTGACGAGCTTCTACCAGTCCGAAGGACTCACCGACGTCACCGTCGAGGACGTCTTCATCGGCAACGGCGTGTCCGAGATGATCACGATGGTGCTGCAGGCGTTCACCGACAACGGCAACGAGATCCTCGTACCCGCGCCGGACTATCCGTTGTGGACGGCCGCGGTGTCGCTGGCCGGTGGCACGCCGGTCCACTACCGCTGCGACGAGGCCGACGGCTGGAACCCCGACCTCGACGACATCGAGTCCCGGATCACCCCGAACACCCACGCTCTGGTGGTGATCAACCCCAACAACCCCACCGGTGCGGTGTACTCCCGCGACATCGTCAAGGGCCTGGTCGACATCGCCCGGCGGCACGACCTGGTGCTGATGGCCGACGAGATCTACGAGAAGGTCCTGTTCGACGACGCGGTGCACCACCACGTCGCGACGTTCGCCGGCGACGACGTGCTGTGCCTGACCTTCTCGGGCCTGTCCAAGGCCTACCGCGTGGCCGGCTACCGCAGTGGCTGGGTGGTCGTGACCGGTGCACGCGAGCGCGCGAGCAACTTCCTCGAGGGCCTCACTCTGCTGGCGAACATGCGGATGTGTGCCAACGTCCCGGCCCAGCACGCGATCCAGACGGCGCTCGGCGGCTACCAGTCGATCAACGACCTGATCCACGGCGACGGGCGGTTGGTCCAGCAGCGCAACGTCGCCACCGACCTGCTCAACGCCATCCCCGGCGTCACCTGCGTCAAGCCGATGGGCGCGCTCTACACGTTCCCCCGGCTCGATCCCGAGGTGTATCCGATCGTCGACGACGAGCGCTTCGTCATCGATCTCCTGCGCGCCAAGAAGATCCTCGTGAGCCACGGCAGCGGGTTCAACTGGTTCGAGCCGGATCACTTCCGGCTGGTGACGCTGCCCTCGGTGGCCGACCTCACGGATGCGATCGGCCGCATCGCCGAGTTCCTCCCCGGGTACAGCCAGACCGCATGATCGGAAGAACCGCCTGACCCGCGGGCGGTCGGCCTGCACCCGGCGAACCCCTGGCGGCCCACCCACCGGTCAGTAAGGTCGGGCGATATGAGCCAGGCCCCCGCGGGGTGGTACCCCGACCCCAGCGGCATCCCCAACGCGTTCCGGTGGTGGAACGGCGCGTTCTGGACCACGGCCCTGAGCGCCTCGGCCGGCGCACCCGCTCCGGTGAACCCCGCACCCGCCCAAGGTGCCGGCGGGTCGATCGGTGGTGCAGCAGTCCAGCGCAGGATCGGCAGGCACCGACTACACGCCCGGGCAGTCGGCAGTCCAGGGCGGATCCGGCGGTCAGCCACACCCCGGCCCCGACTACGAGCCGGCCGCCTGGCGCCTGACACCGGGGAGCTCCCCCGAGTACGGGCCAGGCGGGCCGCTGCCACCGGCGCACGGCAGCGGGGGCATGAGCACCCGGGCCGTCGTGGCGGTCTTCGCCGGGGTGTTCGTGGCCGCGGTCCTCGCCGGTGGGCTGTATCTGGCGCTGAACAACCGGGGCGAACCCGGACCGCCAAGGCCTACGACCGCGCAGCGGTCACCCGGCCCGGCCAGTCCCACCACGCTTGCGACACCGGGCCAGACGCCGACTCCGGGCCAGACTCCGCCCGCCACGCCCGGGCAGACGCCGGAAGCCACACCCGGGCAGACCCCGCCCGCCACTCCGGGCCAGACCCCCTTGCCGACTCCTGGTCAGACCCCGGGTAGCCCGCCGCCACAGCCGCAGCCGCCGCAGCAACCGTTCTTTGAGGCTCACTTCGAGTTCGACGAGCCGGGCTCGCCGTGGGAGGAGGAACAGCTGAACGGACTGCTCGGCGCGACCGTGTGGCAGTGGCAGGGCTTCAGCATGACGACCGAGAAGGACTATGACCCTCCCGGCACCGAGGACTGGCGAGCGATCATGATCTCCGGGACGCCCTCCGCCGACTTCGGCATCCAGGACAACCCGCAGAAGGGGCTGCGAGCCTTCTCCGACTGGTACCGCGGGTCGTTCTTCGCCGGCGCCGAGGTCAAGGTCACGCAGAAGTCGTCGAAGAAGGTCACGATCGACGGCGAGGAGGCCTGGCAGCTCGTCCTCGACTACTCCTACAAGGTGCCCGGGCTCAGGGCGACCTCCGAACGAGTGACGATGGTGGGGATGCGCACTCCCACCGACGGTCCGGCTCTCTTCATGGCCAGCATCCCGAACACGCACAGCGCCCAGAGCAAGGCCGTTGCCGCCGCGATCAAGTCGCTCAGGGTCGTTCAGTAAGCAGGATTGTTCACGTAGCTCGGCATCGCGGCGACCCACGAGGCCAGCAGGTCCTTGGCCGCTCCGGAGTCGATCGCCTCGGTGGCCCGGTCCAGTCCCTCACGCAGGCGCGGTACCAGGTCGGCTGCCGACGGCGTCGCTGCGGCAATCGCCGCCGCGGCGTTGAGCAGCACGACGTCGCGCACCGGACCGTTCTCGCCGGACATCACCCGGTGCACCATCGCCGCGTTGGCCTCGGCATCCCCGCCCCGAAGTGACGCGGGCGGAACCGGGCCGATGCCGAGGTCGGCCGGGTCGAGGGTCTCGGTGTGCACGCCGCCGGCATCGATCACGCAGACGGTCGACGTGGTGGTCGTGGTGAGCTCGTCCAGCCCGTCGTCGCCGCGAAAGACCAGGCCGTCCTGGCCACGGCCGGCGATCACACCGGCGATCACCTCGAGCATGTGCCGAGACGCCACCCCGATCGCGTAGTGCGGTGGCTGTGCCGGGTTGGTGAGCGGCCCGAGGTTGTTGAACACCGTCGGGACGCCGAGCTCGCGACGCGGCCCGGCCGCGAACCGCAGGGCCGGATGGAAGGCGGGTGCGAAGCAGAACGTGATGCCGGCGCGGCCGGCCACGTCGACCACCTGCTGTGGTTCGAGATCGAGCCTGATGCCGAGCAGTTCGAGCACGTCGGCCGTTCCCGCCGAGGACGAGGCCGACCGGTTGCCGTGCTTGACCACCGGCACGCCGGCGCCCGCAGCCACGATCGCCGCCATCGTCGAGACGTTGTAGGTGTGCGCGAGGTCGCCGCCGGTGCCCACGACGTCGACAGCGGGCAGGTCGACGGTGATGCGGTTGCCGGCCGACAGCATCGCCGTCGCCAGGCCGGTGACCTCCTCGACGGTCTCGCCCTTGGCCCGCAGCGCCACGGCGAAGCCGGCGATCTGCGCGTCGGTGGCCGCGCCGGCGAGGATCTCCCCCATCGCCCAGGTGGAGGACGCCGTGCTGAGCGACTCCCCGGCCAGCAACGAGCCCAGCAGGGTGCGCCAGGTCAGCTCGCCGGATGTCGAGGTCGTCATGGCGGGGAGACGCGGATCAGGTGCGGTTGAGGTCGCCGCCGGTAGCGGCATCAACCCCGAGCCGGCTGCGGAGCAGGGCAACGGTCTTCTCGGTGAGCTCGAACGGGTTGACCGGATGCGCGACCACAGCCTCGGCCCGAGCCCAGGTGGCCAGCCAGGCGTCCTGCGGGCGGCCCATGAGCACGAGCACCGGCGGCGCCTGGAAGATCTCGTCCTTGAGCTGGCGGCAAAGACCGATCCCACCCGAGGGGACGGCTTCGCCGTCGAGGATCGCGAGGTCGATCGTCCCGGAGTCCAGCTGGACGAGCGCTGCAGGCTGGGTGGCGCACTCCACGAAGTCCAGCGGGGGCAAGGTCTCGTCCGGGCGGACACCCAGCGCCATCGTCACTCGGGCGCGGATGTTGCGGTCGTCGGAGTAGACCAGCACCTTCACGGATGTCTTCGCCGAGACTGACTCGCTGACCATCCGGCTGCCTCCCCGCACGAACGCAATCGACTACCCCTGAAACGGCGTCTGCGCATGCTAGTCGCCCGCCTGCCGGGCGCACCCAACGCGTGCCCGGACGGGTCTGCCGCAGTCGACCCGACCTCCCCGGGAGTCGCCGTGTGCAACGACGGCGTGGTTGGGCATAATCACCGCGTGGCCAGCACAACCGTCGAACCGATCGCCCGCACGACCGGCATCCATGGCCGGCCGTCGATGGTGTCGGTGGGCACCATCGTCTGGCTCGCGAGCGAGTTGATGTTCTTCGCCGCGCTGTTCGCCACCTGGTTCACGATCCGCTCGCATGCCCCCGAGCTGTGGGCAGAGGAGAGCGCCGGGCTGAACTTCCCGTACGCACTCGGGAACACCACGATCCTGGTCCTGAGCTCGGTCACCTGCCAGATGGGCGTGTTCGCTGCCGAGCGCGGTGAGGTCGGCAGGTCCGGCTCGCTCCTGGACCTGCGGAAGTGGGGCCTGCGCGAGTGGTTCACCTTGACCTTCGTGATGGGCGCCGTGTTCGTCGCCGGCCAGGCGACGGAGTACGCCCACCTGGTGCACGAAGGTCTCGGGATGGCGACCAACGGCTACGGCTCGATCTTCTACCTGGCAACGGGATTCCACGGCCTGCACGTCACCGGCGGCCTGTTCGCGTTCCTGCTCGTGCTCGGCCGCACGTTCCTCGCGAAGCGGTTCACCCACGAGCAGGCCGTGTCGGCCATCGTGGTGTCGTACTACTGGCACTTCGTGGATGTGGTGTGGATCGCTCTGTTCGCCACTATCTACGTGCTGAAATAGCCGCGGCCCGGCAGGGTTGCGCGGACCAGGTTCGTCATGACGGCTAAGGACGGAGCACCACCTGTGAGAGGCGCCTTGCTACTTGGCGGACCAGGGCATGGCCGCCGCCGCGGGCCGCTCCGCCGGGGCAACCGCCGCCGCGGCGGCGTCCTGGTGGTTCTCCTGACGCTGATGCTGTTCGCTGCGACCTACGCGGCCCTCGCGCCCACACCGCGGGCCGATGCCGACCCGGCCGACCCCGAACTGGTGGCGCAGGGCAAGCGGCTGTTCGAGGTGTCGTGCGCCAGCTGCCACGGAGTCTCCGGCGAGGGGATGAACACCTCCGGCGAGAGCGACACCAGCTACGGTCCGTCGCTGCTCGGCGTCGGCGCTGCGGCCGTCGACTTCCAGGTCGGAACCGGCCGGATGCCGATGATGCAGGCCGGACCCGAGGCGGTCCGCAAGCCGCCGGCGATGAGCCCGGAGGAGACCAGGGCGCTCGCCGCATACGTGTCGACGTTCCAGCCCGGTCCACCCATCCCGACGGCTGAAGAGGTGAACCCGGAGGGCGTCTCCGACGCCGACCTCGCCGAAGGTGGGGAGTTGTTCCGCACCAACTGCGCCGGCTGTCACAACTTCGTCGGCCGCGGCGGTCCGCTGCCCGACGGCCGGGTGGCGCCGCCGCTGCAGGGCGTCGAACCGGTCCACATGTTCGAGGCGATGGTCACCGGCCCACAGCAGATGCCGGTGTTCTCCAACCAGGTCATCACTCCTGAGGACAAGCGCAACATCATCGCCTACCTCAAGCACGTGGAGGCGCAGCCCTCCGACGGCGGGCTGACGCTGGGTGCACTGGGCCCGGTCCCCGAGGGCCTCTGGGCATGGATCGCCGGCGTCGGCGTGTGCATCGTGATCGCTGTCTGGCTCGGCGCGAAGGGAGCGCGGTCAAGGTGAGCACCCCCCAGCCGCCCAGCGGCACCGAGGTGGAGCGCCGGGACGAGCACATCGAGATCGACGCGCCGGGTGCGAGCACGGACCCGATCGCCGACCCGGGCATCGAAGAACACATCCCGCGGCTCACCGACGTCGACGAGGGTGCGGCGAAGCGGGTCGAGCGCCAGATCGCGCTGATGCTGACCCTGTCGGCCGTGGCCTCGCTGCTCTTCGTGGTGTCCTACTTCGCGGTCCCGCACGACGCAGCGTGGTTCGGCATCGGTGCCCTCAACCTGAGTCTGGGTGTCACCCTCGGCATGGGTCTCCTGCTCATCGGCCTCGCCGCGATCCAGTGGGCCAAGAAGCTGATGACCGACCACGAGGTCGTCGAGGAACGGCACGTGGTCGGCACGTCCGAGGAGGAGAAGACCGAAGTTCTGGGGATGCTCGACGAGGGCGCGGAGGAGTCGCAGTTGGGCCGTCGCCCGCTCATCCGCAGCACGCTGCTCGCATCGCTCGGACTGCTGGTCATCCCCCCGGTCATCCTGCTGAAGGACCTCGGTCCGCTGCCCGGAGACGCGCTGTCGCACACGATCTGGCAGCGCGGCATTCGCATCGTCAACGACGTCACGCTGCGGCCGCTGAAGCTGTCCGACCTCCAGCTGGGGCAGTTGGTGAACGCGGTACCGGAGAACCTCGACGAGCTCGAAGGGGCCGAGTACCAGAACGCCAAGGGCAAGGCGGCCGTGATCCTGGTGCGCATGCTGCCTGGCGACATCAAGGCGCTTCCCGAGCGGAGCAGCTGGGCCATCAACGGGGTCATGTGCTTCTCCAAGATCTGCACCCACGTCGGCTGCCCGATCAACCTGTACGAGCAGCAGACCCACAAACTGCTCTGCCCGTGCCACCAGTCGACCTTCGACCTCGCCGACAACGGCAAGGTGCTGTTCGGTCCGGCCGCCCGCCCGTTGCCCCAGCTGCCGATCATGGTCGACGACGAGGGCTATCTTGTTGCCCAGAGCGACTTCACCGAGGCCGTCGGGCCTAGTTTCTGGGAGCGCGGATGAGCCAACACAGTCCGTCGATGGACGGCGGGGGCATCGCACCGGGCAGTGTCCCCAACGGCAGCTGCTCCCAACGGCCAGAGCCCCAACGGCAGCACACCCGCAGGCGGGACGCTCACCGGGCACCCCGCCCTGAAGGCACTCGCCGCTCCGGCCCAGTGGCTCGACGACCGCGCCGCCATCGCCAGAAGCGCCAAGGCCCAGCTGCGCAAGGTGTTCCCCGACCACTGGTCGTTCCTGCTCGGCGAGATCGTTCTCTACTCGTTCATCCTGCTGCTGCTCTCCGGCGTCTTCCTGACGCTGTGGTTCAAGCCGAGCATGGAGGAGATCGTCTACAACGGGAGCTACGCGCCGTTGACCGGCGTCCACATGTCCGAGGCGTTCGCTTCCACGCTGCAGCTGTCGTTCGACGTGCGCGGTGGGCTCCTGGTCCGCCAGATCCATCACTGGGGCGCGGTCATCTTCATGGCGGCGATGACGCTGCACATGCTGCGCATCTTCTTCACCGGCGCCTTCCGCCGGCCCCGTGAGATCAACTGGCTGCTCGGACTCGTGCTGATCAACCTGGCGTTCCTCGAGGGCTTCGCGGGTTACTCGCTGCCCGACGACCTGCTCTCCGGCACCGGCCTGCGCGTGGCCCAGGGCATGATCCTTTCGCTACCGGTGGTCGGCACCTACGTGTCGTTCTTCATCTTCGGCGGCGAGTTCCCTGGCGACGACTTCATCGCGCGCCTGTACTCCGTCCACATCCTGCTGGTACCGGGGATCCTGCTTGCGCTCGTCGCGCTGCACATCCTGCTGGTGTTCTACCTGAAGCACACCCAGTTCCCCGGGCCTGGGCGGACCGACAGGAACGTCGTCGGCTACCCGTTCTTCCCCGTGTACGTGGCCAAGGCCGGCGGCTTCTTCTTCGCGGTCAGCGGTGTCATCGTGCTGATGTCGGCCACCATGACCATCAACCCGGTCTGGTTAGTCGGGCCGTACAACCCTGCCCAAGTGACCGCGGGTTCTCAGCCCGACTGGTATGTCGGCTGGCTCGACGGCGGCCTGCGGATGATGCCCAACTGGGAAACCGCACCTATGGGGCTTCACGCTGTCCTGGAACGTCCTCATACCGTTCGTCGCCTTCATGGGGATCCTCTATACCGCGCTTGGGGGTCTATCCGTTCTTCGAACGGTGGGTCACCGGCGACAAGCGTGAGCACCACGTGCTCGACCGGCCGCGCAACCAGCCGACGCGGACCGCGTTCGGTGCTGCGGGCGTCACCGCCTACGGGCTGTGCTGGGCAGTGGGCGGCAACGACATCCTGGCCACGCAGTTACACCTGTCGATCTACCAGATCACCTACTTCGCCCGCGTCGCGGTCTTCGTGCTCCCGGTGCTCGTGTTCATCCTCACCAGACGCATCTGCATCGGCATGCAGCGCCGGGACGCCTCGATGCTGCTCCACGGCTACGAGTCCGGCACGATCCTGCGCTCGCCCGACGGCGGCTTCTCCGAGCTGCACAAGCCGCTCGACGTGCACAAGGCCTACATGATCAGCGCTCACCAGCGGCACGCTGTCGCCGAGATCCCGAGCGCGACCGATGCCAACGGAGTCCGGCGCAAGGGACTCTGGCTGGAGCGACAGCGCGCGAAGTGGTCGGCCTTCTACTTCGGCAACGGCAACATCCTCGAGAAGCCGACAGCCGCCGAGATCGAAGCTGCGCACGAACACGGGCACGGCGGCAGCGCCTACGGCGGTCCGAACGGTCACGCCAGCGATCACGAGGTGGCCGACGGGCACCGCGACACCGACACCGGCGAACTGACTGGCACCGGATCTGGCAGCTCGGCCCGCCCCTGACGGGTGACAGCTCGCCGCTACAGGTCCGGCCGGCGACTGTGCCACCGGCGACTGGTCCGGCCTGACGCGTGACCGCACAACCGGGGCTCGCGCGCCGTCTCGGACTCGGCGACGCCGTCCTGATCGGCCTCGGGTCGATGATCGGCGCGGGCCTGTTCTCGGCGTTCACGCCGGCCGCAGCCGCCGCCGGTTCGGGTCTGCTGGTCGGACTGCTCCTCGCCGGGGTGGTCGCGTGGTGCAACGCGACATCGTCGGCCCAGCTCGCCGCCCGTTACCCGGTGGCGGGCGGTACCTACCACTACGGCCGGGAGCAGCTCGGTCCCTGGTGGGGATTCGCAGCCGGCTGGGGCTTCGTCGTGGGCAAGACCGCCAGCGCCGCCGCGATGGCGCTGACCTTCGCCGCCTACGCCCTCCCGCCCGGTTGGTGGCAGCGTCCGGCGGCCGCCGTGGCACTGGTGGTCCTCGCCCTGGTGAACTGCCGGGGTATCACCCGAACGGCCAAGCTCACTCGCGTCATCGTCGCCGTCGTCCTGGTCGGGCTTGCCGTGATCCTGGCTGCGGTCGTGGTCACCGCGATCCTCCCCGGCGCAGCCGGGGCGAGCTGGTCACGCCTAGGGCCGGCCGAAGCGCACGGGGGTTGGTACGGGGTCCTGCAAGCCGGCGGGCTGTTGTTCTTCGCCTTCGCCGGGTACGCCCGGATCGCCACCCTCGGGGAGGAGGTCCGCGATCCGGCCCGCACCATTCCGCGCGCCATCGTGCTCGCCCTGCTGGGCGCGGTAACGCTGTACGCGCTCGTCGGCTGTCTCGAACTCGCGGCACTCGGTGCCGAGGGCATCGCCGCGACGACCACACCGCTCGTCGAGGCCCTCTCGATCGGACCCCTGGACGAGGTGGCGCCGATGCTCGTCCGTGTGATCGCCGCGATCGCCTCGCTCGGCGCCTTGCTTGCGCTCATCGCCGGGATCGGGCGCACCACGCTCGCCATGGCCCGGACCGGCGACCTGCCTCCTGTCCTCGCCGCCGTGCACCCGACCTATCGCGTCCCGCAACGCGCCGAACTGGCGACCGCGTTCGTGGCGGTCGTTGCCGTCCTCGCTGTCGATCTGCGCTCCGTGATCGGGTTCTCCTCGTTCGGGGTGCTGCTGTACTACGCCGTCGCGAACCTGTCCGCGCTCCGTCAGCCCGGGACCGACCGCCGGTATCCGCGCGTGTTCCAGGTGATCGGAGTCGTGGGGTGTCTCACGCTGGCGGCGGCACTCCCGATCGGCTCCGTGCGTCGCCGGTGCAGGCGTCTTCGTCGTCGGGTTCGCCTACCGCGCTGCCCGGCTCGCTCTGCAGCGCTCCCGGACCTGACGCCACCGTCCCTGGCCAGCCTTACGGCGTTGCCTCCCGCGCATCGCCACCGCAACGGGGCAGAGTGGGACCGTGTCTCCCATCCGCACGGTGATCGCGGGCGTGATCGCAGCGGCCGCCGGGGGCCTGGCCATCGCGGGCCAGGTGCGGCACTTCGCCGGCTGGCAGCCGGTGCTGTTCGCCTGGGGCGTGTTCATCCTGCTGGCCATCTGGGTCGCCCGGTCGGCGCGCAACTCGACGGCCGCCCGGAGTCGCGCCACCGCCGGCTCGTTGGTCGCGCTGGTGGTTGCAGCAGGGCTCGCGCAGGCGCCCGGGCTCTTCGCCAATCCGCAGACCTCCCAGGACGCCTACCGGATGGCGTGGGACGGTCGGGTGCAGCAGGCCGGCACCGACCCGTACCGGTTCGTGCCGCTCGACGACAAGCTCGGGTACCTCCGCGACCCGCTGCTGTTCCCCGGGCTGGGACCGCAGGAACCGAGCGGTGTCACCACCGCGCCGCGGGCAGGGAAAGTTGTTCGCAGGCACGGCAGCGCCCAGCCCGTCGGACCGGCTCACGTCGATCCCCCGTCCCACCGCCGGCCCGGTCCAGCCACCCGCGGCCATCGGCTTCCTCGCGGTCATCGAGAAGGTCACGCCGGACTCGTGGGGGACTCGCGGGGTGCAGGCGGCGGCCGCGTTGATCACGGTCCTCACCACCCTGCTCATCGGGTTGGGACTGGCCCGGGACGGACGCGACAGCGGCTTCGCCGTGCTCTACGCCGCCAGCCCGGTCGCGCTGTTCGAAGCGGCCAACAACGCCCACCCCGAGGCATTCGCGGCCGCGGCCCTGGTTGCTGCTGCCGTGTGGTCGCATCGCCACCTGCTCGCCGGCGCGTTGGTGGGACTGGCAGGTGGACTCGCGTTCACGCCGCTGTTGATGTTGCCGGCGTTCGCTGCGGCCAAGCTGGGCGCGACCCTTCGGACCTGGATCGGCGCGGCCGCGGTGTTCGCTGTCGGCTACATCCCGCACGTCGTGCTCGTGGGCTGGCTCGCGGCCGGCTATCTGCCGCAGTACCTCAAGGACGAGGGCTACCTCGACGGCGACCGCGGCTACGACATCCTGCGGCTCGCTCCCCAGATCCCGTCGGACGTACTGCCCTCCGTCGCACTCCTGCTCGCCGTGGCGGCGGCGGTGCTGGCCTTGTTGTGGGTGCGACAGCACTCGGTCGGGGTCACGGTCACGTGGCTGTACGGGACCGCAATTTTGATCACCACTCCGGCCGGACCCTGGCACTCGCTGCCGCTCGCGGCCCTGGCCGTCGTGTCCGGCCGGCTCGAATGGCTGGCGGTCCCGATCGCCGCCTATGGCGCCCTGCTGTACACCGAGCACGGCATCGAGCCGGGCTGGTACGCCGCGGGTGCGGCCGTGATCGTGGTCGTGTGCGGCATCGTCCGCAGTGCCGTCGGCGGCGCCACTGCCGTCTCGCGCTGACGCCCTAGCTGACGGTGACGATCAGGTCGGCCCGCGCAGCTGACGGGGCCACCAGGTCGGCGTTGGCCTGATCGACCTTGCGTGCGCGCTCCTCGGCCTCGAGCGGCTCCCGTCCGTAGGCAGCGTGGCGGGCCGCCAGTCGGGCCAGCCTGGTCTCCTCATCGAGTTCGAGGAACCAGCACTCGTCGAGCTCCTCGCGGACGTCGGCCCACACGGGTGCGTCGAGCAGGAGGTAGTTGCCCTCGGTGATGAGCAGGTGGTGGCCGCCGTGTACCTCGACCGCCTGCCCGACGGAGTCCTCGATCTCGCGGCGGAACTCCGGCAGCCACACCGTCGGGTCCGACGACTGCTGTGCCCGCAGGCGTCGAAGGGCCACCAGATAGCCGAGCGGGTCGAAGGTGTCCGGCGCCCCCTTGCGCGCGACCGAGCCACGAGCGACGAGCACGTCGTGGGCCAGGTGCCAGGCATCCATGCCCACCACGACCGCTGATCCCGGCTCCAGCAGTTCCGCCTCCGCGGCGAGCTCCGCAACGAACGTCGACTTACCGACGCCGGGACTGCCGGTCACGCCGAGCATCACCCGGTGGGTGCTGCCAGAGGCGAGCAGCCCACGGAATCGGTCGAGCGCACCTTGGCGATCGGTGCGCGGAGGCTCAGAACTCAGAGGGCGCTCCCCTCTTTCCATTGCGACCACGTGTAGTTCCAGTCGCCGTAGCCGTTGCCGTACCGCTCCATCCACACGTTGGAGCCGGTGACGTCGACGATGTCACCGCGCAACGTGCGGTGGTAGAGATAGTCGGCGTTCGCGGTGGACATGCCGACGCAGCCGTGACTCACGTTGCGGTTGCCCTGGCTCGCGACCGACCACGGTGCGGAGTGCACGAACTCGCCAGACCAGGTGACCCGGATCGCCCATTCGACGAACTGCTCGTAGTAGTTGGGATCCTTCTTGTTCTTGATGCCGATGGTCTCGGACCTCATGGTGATGTCGTGCTCGTTCTGCAGGACGACCTTGATGCCACTCCTGGTGGCGAACCCGTTCTTCCCGCCGGTGATGGGGATCGTCCGGTCCAGCTCGCCGTTCACGTAGTACTTGAGCGTGTGGTTGTCCAGGTCGACCTTCGACACCTGTGACCGGCCGATGTGGAAACTGCGGGTCCGGTTGGTGATGCCGATCAGTGAGTCCGAGGCCTTGACCCCGCGCAGGGCCATCGACAGCTTCACGTCGGTGCCGGCCGGCCAGTAAGCCTTCGGCCGGTAGTGCACCTCCCGGTCGTTGAACCAGTGCCAGGCACCGGTGACGCCCGGGTCGGAGGTCACCTTCATCCGCTTCTGGATGGTCTTCCGGTCCTCGACGTTCGAGGAGAACTGGACCACGATCGGCATCCCGACGCCCACGGTGTCGTTGTCGAGCGGTGCGAGCGTGGATGTCAGAGCGGTCATCGCGCCGGTGGAGAACTTCTTCGTGACCGACGTGACATTGCCGTCACCGTTGCGCGCCTTCGCCTTGACCGTGTAGACGGTCGCCCCGGTCAGGTTGTTGTCCGCCGCGGTCGACCATCTCGTCTTCTTCGCGTCGAGCTTGCCTTCGACGGCCTTGCCGTGCGGAGTCGGTGACCTTGACGCTGGTCAGCCTGCCGCCCGAGGCCTTCACCGCGACCGGGTCGGTGATCAGCACCTTGCCCTTCCCGTTGGGACTGACGGTGATCTGCGCCGGCGGGTCGGGCGTGGGGGTCGGGGTCGGGGGCGGCTCGGGCGAAGGAGTGGTGGAAGCGGTGGGGTCAGCAGCCTTCGGGGACGAACCAGGAAACTGGCAACCGGTGGCGACCACGGCGATCCCGGCGCAGGCCAGTGCGATCCGCCCCAGCGGGCCGATCCGGCGGGTGCGGCCAGGACGAGACGACGACTGACGCAAGACGATTCCCCGATTTCCGCTGTGACCGGCGAAAGGGCCAGGAACGGTGACCCGATCTGAGCCGGTTCTCCGGGGTCACTTTACGGGAGGAACCCCCAGCCTTCGGTCTCGACAGCATCGATCCGGGCACCGTTCGCCGGCCCCGGATTCGTGCTGCCAGGTCAGTGCCTGCAGGTCAGTGCTGGAACTGCCGCCGGTAGTACTCGAACACCAGGCCCAGCAGCGCGGTGACTCCGAGCGCCCCACCGATGACCATCAACCAGTAGCCGACCGCCGTGCCGAGGACGAACAAGGAGAACGACGCCGCACAGGCCAGCGGCCACCAGGAGTGCGGGCTGAAGAACCCGTACTCGCCCGCGACGTCGGCGATCTCGCCCTGGTTGTCGTCCTCGGGCTGACGCGGCAGCCGGCGCGAGGTCACGTACAGGTAGAACGCGATCAACAGGCACAGGAAGGTCGACAGCACCAGGGCGGTGGTGCCCGTGGGGTCATTCGACATCAGCCAGTAGATGGGCGTGGTCACACCGATGAAGACCGTGAGGATCAGGAACAGGAACGCGCCGAGCCTCACTTGTCCTGCCCTCCGCTCCGCTCGCCCAGCACCTGCGACCGGCCCTCCATGTCGGGTGCGTCGGCGACGCCGCCCTCGCTCTCGGTGTCGGGGTTGGCGGCCATCTCGGCCATCGCCAGCTCGGGATGGTGCAGATCGAAGGCCGGCGCCTCACTCCGGATCCGCGGGATCCGGTCGAAGTTGTGCCGCGGGGGCGGGCAGGACGTCGCCCACTCCAGGGATCGCCCCCAGCCCCACGGGTCGTCGCTGGTGACCCGCGGCGACTAGAACGACCGCCAGACGGCGATAAAGAACGGCAGCATCGACAAGCCCAGCAGGAACGCGAAGATCGTCGAAACAGTGTTGAGCGTGGTGAAACCGTCACTGGCCCGGTAGTCGGCGATGCGACGGGGCATCCCCTCGACGCCTAACCAGTGCTGCACCAGGAACGTTCCGTGGAAACCGAAGAACAGGGTCCAGAAGTGGACCTTGCCGAGGGTCTCGTTGAGCATCCGGCCGGTCATCTTCGGCCACCAGTAGTAGAAGCCGGCGAACATCGCGAACACCACCGTGCCGAACACCACGTAGTGGAAGTGGGCGACGACGAAGTAGGAGTCCGACACCTGGAAGTCCAGCGGCGGCGAAGCCAGGATGATGCCGGTCAGGCCGCCGAAGAGGAACGTCACCAGGAAGCCCACCGCCCAGAGCATGGGTGTCTTCAGCTGGATGGACCCGCCCCACATCGTGCCTATCCAGTTGAAGAACTTCATGCCGGTGGGCACGGCGATCAGCATGGTGGTGAAGGCGAAGAACGGGAGGTTCACTCCCCCGGTGACGAACATGTGGTGCGCCCACACCGTGACACTGAGCGCGCCGATGGACAGGGTTGCGATCACCAGGCCGACGTAGCCGAACACGGGCTTCCGGCTGAACACCGGGAGCACTTCGGTGATGATGCCGAAGAACGGCAACGCGATGATGTAGACCTCCGGATGCCCGAAGAACCAGAACAGGTGTTGCCATAACAAGGCTCCGCCGGTGCCGGCGTCGTAGATGTGCGCACCGAACACCCGGTCGGCCAGCAGGAGCAGGAAGGCGCCGGCCAGGATCGGGAAGGCCACCAGCACGAGGAATGACGTCACCAGGATGTTCCAGGTGAAGATCGGCATCCGGAACAACGTCATTCCCGGTGCGCGCATGCACAAGATCGTCGTGGTGAAGTTCACGGCGCCGAGGATCGTGCCGAGACCGACGAGGTACAGCCCGATCAGCCAGAGATCACCGCCGAATCCAGGTGATCGGATGCCGTCGGACAGCGGTGTGTAGGCCGTCCAGCCGAAGGATGCCGCCCCGCCCGGGGTGATGAAGCCGGAGACGGTGATGAGACCACCGAACAGGAACAGCCAGTAGCTGAACATGTTCAGCCGTGGGAAGGCCACGTCCGGCGAGCCGATCTGCAGCGGCATGATCACGTTGCCGAAGCCGACGAACAGCGGGGTGGCGAACAGCAGCAGCATGATCGTGCCGTGCATCGTGAACAGCTGGTTGAACAGCTCTTCACCCTTGGTGGCACCGAGGATCTGGATCCCGGGCCGGGCGAGCTCGGCCCGCATCAGCAGCGCCATCACGCCGCCGAACAGGAAGAACGCGAACGAGGTGATCAGGTACAGGTAGCCGATCTTCTTGTGGTCGGTGGTGGTGATCCAGTCGACGACCACGGCCCCCTTGCTCCGGTGGCGCGCAGGGATTTCGGCAACGGTCGCCGTGCGGGCGAGGGTGCTGTCGCTACTGATCGACGTCATCGCGTGCTCTCCTCGCCTGAGGCAGCCGGTTGCGGAATCGCCGGACCGGTGGACTCTCCCGTATGCCCGTCGGCCTTGAGCTGGTTCAGGTGGGCCTCGAACTCAGGCGCTGACACGACCCTGACGGTGAACAGCATCCGGGCATGGAACAGGCCGCACAGCTCGGCGCAGCGGCCCTTGTAAGTCCCGAGCTTGGTGGGCGTGACCTCGAAGTAGTTGTTGCGCCCCGGCAGCACGTCGAGCTTGAACAGGAAGTCCGGGATCCAGAACGAGTGGGCCACGTCGGGCGACGCGAGATGCAGTCCGACCTTCTCGTTCTGGACGAGCCAGAGCTCAGGCAGTGCGGTCGGCGTCCCCGAGTCGTACACGGTCTCGCCGACCGATTCCTCGTCCTTGTAGTTGAACGTCCACTGCCACTGCGAGCCGACGACATTCACCACGTGGGCAGGCGGTGACGCCCGGTCGACCTTGGTCACCACGTTCTGTTCCCGGACGGTGTAGAAGAACATGACGCCGACGATCACGAACGGCACGAACGTGTAGAGGATCTCCACCGGCAAGTGGTACCGGAGCTGATGTGCCGGGTTGTCGCCGCGCGCCCGGTACTTGATCACCGAACCGATGATCAACGCCCACACGAAGATGCCGACGACGAACGCCGCGATCCAGGCGCCCCGCCACAGGAACAACGTGTGCGTGGCGCGGTCGGTGATGGGCTCCGGCATGCCCAGCCGGGTAAAGGCATTGTCGGGAGCCGAGCAGCCGGCGAGGGCCAGGACGGCCACGCCCGCAGTCACCGCGTGGACGACCCGTGGTGGGCGGCGGCGCCGTGAAGCTCCTGGCTGCGTCTGCACGTCCTCGGCCTTCCTCACGTGAGTGGGGTGGCGAGCACCCTCGCCTCCGCGGAGGCGATTCGCTCGACGTCGTACTGGAATAGGAACCCGTCGTACTGAAATGAAAGGAGGTGTCGAACGGCCATGCTGTGCAAGCCCATTCGCCGTGGCACAACCTACCGCAGCAGATCGGCCGATCGGCAGTGGCTCGTCAGGCGTGGCCATGACTGATGGGGAGCATCGTCAAGGCGTGGCCACGACTGCCTGGACAAGCACTGTGGCGTGGCAGCGACTGCAGTCGCAGTCGTGAATGCGCCTAGCGTTGGGCGGCATGGGCGTGTATCTGGACGCCGCCTCGACCACGCCGCTGCACCCACATGCGCGCGAGGTGCTGCTGGCGGCACTCGACGAGGGGTGGGCCGATCCGGCTCGCCTCTACGCCGACGGCCGGCAGGCCCGGACCCTGCTTGACGCCGCCCGTGCGGTGGTCGCCGAAGTCCTCGGCGTGCGTCCGCCGGAGGTCGCGTTCGTCGCCTCCGGTACGCACGCGGTCCACACCGGACTGCTGGGGCTGGCCAGTGGCCGGGCCCGTGCCGGCTCGCGGGTGGTGGCGAGCGCGGTGGAGCACTCGGCAGTGTTCGCCGCGACCCGATGGCTCACGACGACCGGCGGCGCCGAGCCCGAGATCGTTCCGGTCGACCGGCAGGGTCTGGTCGACACAGCGGCCTTCGTCGCCGCGGCGTCGCGGCCGGGTGTCGCCGTCGCGACGCTGCAGAGCGCCAACCACGAGGTCGGCACCCGCCAGCCGGTGGAGCAGGTGGGCACGGCACTGCGCGAGATCGGCGTGCCGCTGTTCGTCGACGCTGCCCAGACGCTGGGGCGCGAACCGCTGCCGGCCGGATGGACGGCGCTGGCCGCGAGTGCACACAAGTTCGGTGGACCTGCCGGCGTCGGGCTGCTGGCAGTAGCGGGTTCGGCGCGGTTCCACCCGCCGTTCCCGGTTGACGACCGCAACCTCGGCGGCATTCGCGGCATCGAAGTCGGGATGCCGCCGCTGCCGTCGATCATGGCCACGGCCGCGGCGCTGCAAGCGGCTGTCGACGAGTCGGCGGAGGTCGGTCGCCGGCACCGCGACTGGACCGACAGGGTGCGCGCCGCGCTTGCGGGCCTGGCCGACGTGGATGTCCTCGGGGCCGACCACGACCGGCTCCCCCACCTGGTGACGGCCAGCGTGTTCGGTGTGGACGGCGAGGCCCTGCTGGGCGAACTCGACCGCCTCGGGTTCGCCACGAACTCCGGCTCCTCGTGCACGTCCAGCACGCTCACTCCGAGCCATGTCCTGGTGGCGATGGGCGTGCTGAGCCAGGGCAACGTCCGCATCTCGCTGACGCGCAACACCACCGAAGCCGACATCGAGGCGCTGCTGACGGCCTTCGGCCCGGCGGTCGCCACCGTGCGGGAGCGGCACGCGGGTGTGACCAGCCATGCAGCGCGTCCGCCGGAGTCCGGCTCCGGCAGCGGACACACCGTGCTCGACTATCGCGGCCGGCCCTGCCCGGCACCGGTGATGGCGCTCGCAGCAGCGGTGCTCGCCGCCGAGGTGGGTGCCGTCGTCGCCGTCGAGGCCGACGACCCGGCCGCACCCGGCGACGTCGCTGCCTGGGCGCGGATGCGCGGTCAGGAGCTCGTGTCCACCGAGCACCTGGACGACGGCGCAGCCCGGATCACGGTCCGCCGCATCGCCTGAGCCTCGAGACGGCTCCGGATCGGGTCGAACGAACGTCAGGGCGACTGGAAGGTGAACCGGGTGACGTTGCCCGGGAAGACCGTCCACGCCAGCGCGCTGGTGGGCTTCACCATGAACAGCCCGGCTGGATCCTCGGGCTGGTAGCTCTTGTACCGCGACAGGTAGCTCGCCTGCACGCGCTTGAAGGAGTCGGCATCCAGATCGTTCTCGCGGCTGAAGGTGCCGGTCACGATGACGACCTCCTCCGCGCTGGGCAGATGCACCTCGATGCGGGGGTTGGCCAGCAGGTCGCGGCCCCACCGGGTGCGGTCGACCCCGCCGTCGAAGTAGAAGGTGTCGTCGATCCAGGCGCCCCAGATCGGGCGCGCATGCGGTTCGCCGTCGGGTGTCGCGGTCGCGAACCAGAAGAACTCGGAGTCCTCGAGCCGACGCCGCACGTCGGCCCACGGCACGACCGAGAGCTTCGTGCCCTTGTCCACGTAGCCGTCGGGAAGTCGTGCCTGCCTGCCGATCGGATCCATCCGACACCTCCGCCTCGCACGCACCAATGGGCCTGCAACCGTAGGTGTGGCCACCGACAGACCACGCGGGAGGCGATGCGCCTAGGTCAGGTGCGCGCTGCCTCCGACTGCCAGTAGCTGCCGTCCGGGAACCGGTACTCCGCGAACGTCGCTTCCTTGATCGCCGCGGAGAAACCCGGCTTCTCGGGTGCCAGATACACACCGCGCTCTGCCCGGGCCGGGTCGTGGAAGTGCTCGTGCAGATGGTTGACGAACTCGATCCGGCGCTCGGGGACGTCGAGGCCGATCACTGCCGCGTCGAAGAACGACAGGTGCTGCACAAGTTCGCACAGCCCCACACCGCCGGCGTGCGGGCACACCGGAATGCCGAACTTCTTGGCCAGGAGCAGGTTGGCCAGGTTCTCGTTGACGCCGCCTACGCGGGCGGCGTCGATCTGCATGACGTCGATGGCCTCGGCCTGCAAGAGCTGCTTGAAGATCACCCGGTTCTGCGCGTGCTCTCCGGTGGCTACCGGTATCCCGTCGAGTCCGCGGCGGATCGCGGCGTGGCCGAGGATGTCGTCCGGCGAGGTCGGCTCCTCGATCCACGCAAGGTCGAACTCGGCGAGCGCCTTGACCCAGGTGATCGCCTCGTCGACGTCCCACTTCTGGTTGGCGTCGATCGCGATGCGGACGTCGGGCCCGACGGCGTCGCGGGCTGCACGCAGGCGCGAGCGATCGTCGTCCAGGTCGCTGCCCACCTTGAGCTTGATCTGGGAGTAGCCCTCTTCGACCGCCTCGCGGGCCAGCCGGAGGACCTTCTCCGTCGGATAGCCCAGCCATCCTGGCGTCGTGGTGTAGGCCGGGATTCCGCCGCCGGGCGTCTTGAGCCGGGTGATGCGCTCCGCCTTGCCGTCCTGTCCCTCCTCGAGAATGGCCAGTGCCTGCTCGGGCGTGAGCACATCGGTGAGGTAGCGGAAGTCCACGCAGTCGACGAGCTGCTGCGGGGTCATCGACGCCAGCAGCTCCCACACCGGGAGGCCGGCACGCTGGCCGGCCAGGTCCCAGGCGGCGTTGACGACCGCGCCGATCGCCATGTGCATGATGCCCTTCTCCGGGCCCAGCCAGCGGAACTGCGAGTCATTGACCAGCGAGGCGGAGAACCCGCCGAGGTCGGAGACGATCGCATCGACGTCGCGGCCGACCACCTCCGGTGCCAGCGCCTGGATGGCGGCGCACTGGACGTCGTTGCCCCGTCCGATCGTGAAGACGAAGCCGTGACCGGTCAGCGTCGGGTCATCCGTGCGCAGGGTGAGGTAGGCGGCGGAGTAGTCGGGATCGGGGTTCATCGCGTCCGACCCGGACAGGTCGCGCGACGTCGGGAAGCGGAGGTCGATGGTCTCGAGCGCCGTGACCTTCGCCATGTCAGCCCGTCCCGTCCTCGTCGTCCCACGCGATCAGGCGCTGGTGCTGGCGGCCGAGCCCGTCGATGGCGAGCTCCATCTCGTCGCCGACCGACAGGTACGGGAATCGTCCCGACAGCGCGACCCCGGGCGGTGTTCCGGTGTTGAGCACGTCGCCCGGCGACAGCACCATGTACTGCGACAGGTGGTGGATGATCTCGGCGACCGAGAACACCATGTCGGCCGTGGTCGAGTCCTGCCGCGGCTCACCTCCGACCGTGGTGGTCAGGTGCAGGTCCTGTGGGTCTCCAGCCTCGTCCGGGGTGACCAGCCACGGCCCCAGCGGGTTGAAGGTCTCGCAGCTCTTGCCTTTCGACCACTGCCCGCCGGACACCTCGATCTGGAACTTGCGTTCGCTGATGTCGTTGCTGATCGTGTAGCCGGCGACGTGCGACAGCGCCTCTTCCGGGGACGAGACGTAGCGGGCCGCTGACCCGATGACCACGGCGAGCTCCACCTCCCAGTCGGTCTTCACGCTGTCCTTGGGGATGCGCACGGCGTCGTTCGGACCGACGATCGTGTTGGGGTGCTTGTAGAAGAGCACCGGCTGGGCGGGCGGTTCGTCTCCCGTCTCGGCAGCGTGTGCCGCGTAGTTCATGCCGATGCACACGATCGCGCCGGGCCGTGCGATCGGTGCGCCGATCCTGATGGCCGGGTCGACCTCCAGCAGCGGCAGGAATCCGCCCGCGTGCGCCTCCGCTGCGCGCTGTATCCCGCCGCCGATCAGGAACGTCGGGTCGATGTCGGGCGTCACGCCGCGCAGGTCGAGGTACCGCCCGCCGTCGACCACCACCGGGATCTCCTGACCGATCGGGCCGACCCTGCCAAGCCTCATTGCGTACTCCCGTTCATCCGTTTGTCGCGCACACCGTCTGTGTGGTTGTCCCGAGCTGCCGGAGTGAACCCCGACCCTTGCACTTCGTCGTACACCGGAAGCAGCCGATCTCTCGATGCGACCAGGTGCCGGGTCATGGCTGCCGCTGCGGCAGCAGGGTCGCGGTCGGCGATGGCGATGCCTACCGCGCGGTGCTCGTTGACCGCGTGTGCGCCGATCCCGCGCCCGTAGTACAGGCGGAAGTTCTGCAGGTGGGCGTGCATCCGCAGGAACAGCGGCGACAGCAGCATGTTGCCCGAGGCGTCGTGCACAAGCTGGTGGAACTGCTGGTCGTGCTGGGTGAGCGAGCGATAGTCGCTCCAGCCACCCTCGAACGGAAGCGTCCCGAGCTGGTCGAGACAGTCGACGATCGCCCTGACCATGTCGTCGCCGGCCACCTCGGCTGCCCGGGCGGCGGCCCAGGGCTCGAGTTGCAGACGAAGGTCGTAGGTCGCAACGAACTCGTCCCGGCTCGGCAGCTCGGTCGCGAAGTAGCCGCGGTTCGGCACCGACCGGGTCAGACCGTCGGCCTCGAGCCGGGCCAGCGCCTCCCGGATCGGCGTCTGCGACACCGACATCTTCCGGGCCAGCCCGTCGATGCTGATCCGTGCGCCGGGCGACAGGATCCCGTCCATGAGCGAGGCCTTGATGGCCTCGTAGATGTCGTCGGTCAGGGCGGGCACGGGACTCGCGACATCCTCTCGTCTCGGGTGCGACCATGCACCACGCCGTTCGGGATCGGCGAAACCCTATAGGATTTCGCGACGCCGACCAGGAGTTGTCGGGATCAGGCAGCACCGGGACAGCGAGCGAACCGGAGACGACATGGCACGCGTCATCGACGCCCACCACCATTTGTGGGACCTCGCTGACGGCGTGCCCGACTGGCTCGACACGGCCGAGACGCGCGCGATCGCGCGCCCGTTCGGCGTGCCCGACCTAGCCGACGTCACGGCCGCCACGGGGGTCGAGGGCACCGTGCTCGTGCAGACGGTCGCCGACGAGGACGAGACCCGGGCATTCCTCGCCACCGCCGCGGGCGGTCCTGCGGACAACCCGATCGCCGCAGTCACCGGCTGGGTGGACGTCAGGGCAACCGACCTGGACGACGCCGTCGCGGGGCTGCGGGCCGGCACCGGCGGTGACCTGCTCCGGGCGATCCGCTACGGCGTGCAGGACGACCCCGACCCGGACGCCCTGGGCCACCCGGCTCTGGTCGCTGGTGTCGGGCGTCTCGGTGAACTGGGTCTCGGCTTCGAGTTCCTGGTCCGGCCACGCCATCTCGACGGTGCGCTCATGTGCGCACGCGCGAACCCGGGCACTCGGTTCGTGCTCGACCACGCCGGCAAGCCCGACATCGCGAACGGCGACTTCAGCGACTGGGCCGACCAGATCATCGCGCTGTCGGCTCAGGCCAACGTCTGCTGCAAGTTCTCCGGGCTGGTGACCGAGGCCGGTAGCGACTGGAGCATCGATCGCCTCCGCCCCTACACCGACCACCTGCTCGAGAGCTTCGGGCCGACCCGGCTGATGTTCGGCTCGGACTGGCCGGTCTGCCTGCTCGCTGCCGAGTACGAGCGCTGGTTCGGACGCCGCCCACGACCTCACCAGCGGGCTCACTTCCACGAGCAGGACGCGGTCTTCGGCGGAACCGCCGCTGACTTCTACGGCCTCTGAAAGCCCGAGCCGGCCAAACATGCACGACAAGGCGGCAGACCCGGACATCTGCGGCTAAGTGCCGCGGCCGGTCGGCCCATCTGCATGTCTCGCGCGATTCACCAGCCGCCTGACCCGCCTGCTCGTCGTCTTCATCGGGGCGGCAGGCTGGCCTGGTGACCAACTCCACTGGCATCAACTCCGCTGGCAGCACTTCCCGACGCGAGTTCCGGATCGCCCAGGTGGGCATCGGGACCGAGTCCTCCACCTTCGCGCCGCACCGCACCGGCGACGACGACTTCACCGTCGTCCGCGGCGAGGAGGTGCACGCCAACGCCGCCCACTTCACCGACCACCGCCTGGCCGACTTCCCGCAGGTCGAGTTCGTCCCACTGATGGATGCCCGGGCCATGCCCGGCGGACCTGTCCTGCCCGAGACCTTCGACCGGCTCACCGGCGAGATGGTCGACCTGCTCGCGGCCGGCGGACCCTTCGACGCCGTCTACCTGCGGCTGCACGGAGCGCTGAACGTGGTCGGACGCCTCGACGCGGAGGCCGAGTTCGTCCGGCGGGTGCGCGCGGTGGTCGGCGACGACCTGTTGATCTCGGCGTCGATGGACCTGCACGGCCAGGTGTCGGAGGAGCTGTTCCGCTCCGTCGACGTGCTCACCTGCTACCGCACCGCGCCGCACCTCGACTACGCGGAGACGCAGGAGCGGGCCTGCCGCGACCTCGCCCACTACCTCACCGAGGGCATCCGGCCGGTGCGGGCACTCGTGCGGGTGCCGGTATTGCTTCCCGGCGAGATGACCTCGACCCGGCTGGAACCGGCGGAGTCCATCTACGCGTCGCTTGCCGACGACCGGCATCCCGACGGGGTGCGCGACGCCTCGCTCTGGGTGGGCTACGCCTGGGCCGACGAGCCGCGGTCAGCGGCAGCGGTCGTGGTGCACGGGACCGACGAGGACGCGGTGCTGGCCGAGGCGATGCGGGTGGGCCAGGCGTGGTTCGACGCCCGCAGCCGGTTCGTGTTCTGTGCGCCGGCCGACGAGCCCGACTCCTGCATCGAGCGGGCGCTGGCCTCCGACCGCCGCCCGTTCTTCGTGTCCGACTCCGGCGACAACCCCACCGCCGGCGGCTCCGACGACGTGGCCTGGTTCCTCGGGCGGCTGCTGGCCCACCCCGACCTGGCCACCGGCCGACGGACCGCCATCTGGGCGAGCTGTGTCGCCACCGACGCGGTCGCCACCTGCGTCGAGGCTGGGCCGGGTGCCACCGTCGACCTGCTGGTCGGCGGTCAGTTCGGCGGCAGCGAGCCGGTGCCGCTTTCCGGTGAGGTCGTCTCGGTGCACGAGAACGAGCGGTCCGGCCCGATCGCGGTCGTCCGTGCGGGCGGCGTCTCGGCCATCCTCACCACGCGGAGAGCGGCCTTCCACTTCGTCCGCCAGTTCACCGACCTCGGGCTGGACCCGGCCACCGTGGACCTCGTCGCCGTCAAGATCGGCTACCTCGAACCCGATCTGTTCGCGGCCGCCGGCGACCATCTGCTGGCGCTCACGCCGGGCGGGGTCAACCAGAAGCTGACCGACCTCACCTACACGCAGGTGCTGCGGCCGATCCATCCGCTCGACGACCCCGACGAGGTCTCGGCCCTGCGGCTCTCACCCGTGGTGGTGCGCTGAACCGTCGAGCCGCAAACCCTTGCTTTTCGGCAGATTCCACGCAGGATCGGGTGATAACCCCGACGACGCACCGCGGAAACCTGGCGGCAACAACGACGGGCGACGGTTGGGGCGTGCGCGGCAACGTCCGCCACCTTGGACGGGAGGACCCATGCTGGCTCGCCTTCGGGTCAACCTGCCGGACCGCACCGGGTCGCTCGCCCGGATCGCGACGGCGGTCGGAAATGCCAATGCCGACATCGAGTCGGTGACGGTCCTGCAGGGCCACGAGGGTGGCCGGGCGTTCGACGAGCTCACCGTCGACGTGGTCGACAACGCGCATCTCGACGCGACGGTCGCCGCCATCGACGCCCTGCGCGGGTTCCGGGTCGAGGGCGTGGCCTGCCCGGCGCCGCCAGTCAGCGCGCACGGCGATCTCGGACTCGTGGCCAACCTGGTGCAACAGCCGGGACGCCTCGTCACCACGCTCGCCGACGGGCTGCCGGGCGCCTACGGAGCTCATTGGGCACTCGTCCTGCGCTTCGACGACCCCGACTCCGAGCCGGAGGTGGTCGCGAAGTCGAGCGGTGCCCCCGTCGCCCCGCAGTTGCCGCTCCGCTCGATGCCGCTCCGACTGTCGTGCTGGAGCGACGACGTCTCGGCCACGGCCGTCGCGCCGCTGGCCGGTGGCCCGATGGCCGTGCTGTTGTCGCGCGACAACGGACCGCCGTTCCACGACAGCGAGATGTGGCGACTGGAGACGCTCGGGACGATCGCCGGCCGGTTGATCAGCCAGTACCAGCTCGTCTAGCACCGCCGGCAACTCGAAGAGGGACAGCAAACGGCGGCCGATCCAGTGGATCGGCCGCCGTTGGCGAAGGTCAGTGATTCGTTGTTCAAGCGGTGCTGCGGTCTGTCAGTGGAAGCTGTCGCCGCAGGCGCAGGAGCCGGTGGCGTTCGGGTTGTCGATCGTGAAGCCCTGCTTCTCGATGGTGTCGACGAAGTCGATCGTGGCGCCGCCCAGGTACGGGGCGCTCATCCGGTCGACGACGAGTCCGACGCCGTTGAAGTCGGCGACGATGTCGCCGTCGAGCTTCCGCTCGTCGAAGTAGAGCTGGTACCGCAGGCCGGAGCAGCCGCCCGGCTGGACCTGGATGCGCAGGTTCAGGTCGTCGCGACCCTCGGCCTCGAGCAGGCTCTTGACCTTGTCGGCGGCGACGTCGGTGAGCGTCGCTGCCGTCGGTGGGGCCTGCGTGGTGGTCTCGCTGGTCATGTCACTCCCTGGGTATGCACTAGACGAAGTAGCTAGTCGATACCGCGTGCCTATGAAACGCGCTGTGGCTTCTGAATCATTCCCGCGTTTTTTCTCTAGAACTCTGCGTCAATGCAGCCGCGTGATGGCCTCCATCGTGCCACACAGCGGCGACGCGGCGCGAAGCCACGCATCCATTGCCCACGTGCCGGTCGTCAGGTGGCGGGGACGGCCGGAAGTGCACCGTCACTGCGCAGGCCCTCCGGCTGCTGGCGCAGCAGCCAGGACAGGAGCTGCGCCCGCGGGCCCTGCACCGCGACGCCGCCGATCTCGACCTCGGCGGCGTCCCTGTCGTCGCGGACGAGCCTTGGGGCCAACCCCGGTTCCGCTGACGCGATGCGTCGCAGCGTGTCTGCGAGCAGCAGGCGGCTCGTCTCCTCCTCCAGGTCGTCGAAGGCGAAGCCGGCGAGCAGGTCGACGTGGTGCACCGCCACCTCACGCAGCCGCTGGAATGCCAGCAGACCGAGGGGAACCGCCGCCCCACCCGGCGTCCGCTCGACAAGGGATTCCGTCAGGCGGGCAGGCAGGGCTCGAAGGCGCCGGTCCAGCGCCGACGTCGCCTTGGTCAGGGCGGCAGCCAGTTCGGCCGCGGAGTCGTGCGCGTGCGCCTCGATGCCGGTGTCCCGTTCGGCCTCGTCCCGGTAGACGGGCCGAAGTCCCTGAGTCAGCTCGCCCGGTGCGAACGCCTGGGCCCGCAACCCTTCGGCAGCGGCCAGCACGCCGGCGAGAGCCTCGGCGTGTCGCGCCAGGTGGCTGAGGACATGGGCCCGGGACCAGCCGGCGCAGCCCGAGGGTTCGGCGACGGCCCGGTCGTCGAGCCGCTCTGCGGTCTGCTGCAGGCGAGCGGTCTCGCGCTCCAGGAGGTCGAGGTCGATCCTCGGATAGGTCATTGCGGGCTCCCGGCCGCCTCGATCAGGGCGGCGATCTCGTCCTTGCCCATGTGCCTTGCCCAGCCGAGCGGTGTACCGCCGAAGGCGGAGTCGGTCAGCGTGAGGTCGGGGCGTGCGGCCAGCACGAGCCGGGCGAGGTCGATGTCGCCGCGCTGCACCGCGGTGTGGAGCGGGGTCGTGGCCCAGCTCCCGTGCTGCCGGTTCACCTGATCAGGGAACGCCCGCAGCGTCTCGGCTGCGGCGTCGCGCCACCCCAGATCCCATGCGGCGACGACGTCGAGGATGGCTCCGTGCTCGCGCAGGAGTTCCACGGCCTCGGTGTTTCCCGTTGCCACGGCGACGTGCATCGGCGTGCTCCGGCCGGCCAGTTCGGCTTCGAGGTCGCGCGGGTGCGCGGCCAGCGACGCCCGGACGGCCTCGAGATCGCCGAGCGCGAGCGCCTCGGTGAACGCGATCTCCACCCGGTCGGGATGGGCGGAACGGAGGGGTTCCTGCATCATCCACCAGGTCTGACCCGATTCGCCGAGCAGCTGGAAGCCGGTACGGAGGTAGACCGGCTGCCCCATGCCAGTGGCATTGAGGAAGACCTGGCGGCAGCCGCTCGCTGCGAGCCGGTCTGACACCGCGACGATCAACGCCGACCCGATTCCCTGGCGGCGTGCGCTTTCGTCAACCGCCATGTCGTACAGGCCGCCGACGGTCTCGCCCTCGACCTCGCACACGTGACCGGCAACCTTGCCCACCTCGACCCCGTCGACGAATCCGGTCAGGACGAGACCGTCGCCTCTGATCTCCAGTCCGCCGGGCTGCGACAGGTCGCGGACCACGTCGTCGACGTCGAGCACCATCCAGTTGGGGCGCCATCCCCAGTCGAACCCTCGGGCCAGGAGGATCGGTCCCAGGACACCCGCCGCCTCCGGGACCAGCGACCACCACCCGAGGGTCTCGGCACCGGCTGCACGGACACGCACGAGGATCTCGTCGGCGAAGGCTCTGGCCGCCTCTGGATCCGCGACCACCTCGTCGGTGAAGCCCACGGTGGCCCCGCCGCCGCTGGTCCAGGCCAGGGTGCCGCCGAAGCGCGGTTCGGCGTGCTCGGCCTGCGCGGCGAAGAAGCTCACGTGGTTGGCCGCGCCCAGCTGCTGCGGGGTGAAGCTGTGTTCCCTGGTGAGGCTGTGTTCCTCGTGGTGTGCCTTGGTTGTGGTGAGGCTGTGTTCCTTGGTGAGGCTGTGCCGATCGCTGCTGTCGGCCCCGGTCACCGCGACCAGCTCCGCGCGACCCGCTCGGCCACGTCGGCCAGGGCCTGTGCCGGCCGGCCGAACGACGCCTCCCGGCCCGCGATCTCCACCATCGAGTACGCCGATTCGATTCCCATCGCCCGCATCTCCCTGTTGCCCACCTGCACCTGTCCTGCGATCACGACACACGGCCGGGCAGCCCGCTCGGCCATCCGGGCCACGCCGACCACGACCTTTCCACCCGCGGACTGTGCGTCGAACGAGCCCTCGCCCGAGATCAGCAGGTCGGCCCGGGCGAGTTCGCCGGGGAGCCCGAGTGCGTCGGCGACAGTGGCGATGCCCGGCACCCGCTGCGCGCCCAGCACCAGCAGGGCCCAGCCGAGGCCGCCGGCGGCGCCGGCACCCGCAGCCTTCTCCTGACCGGCGCCCGCCAGCGTGGCGAGGTGCTCCAGCGCGGCGTCCAGCCTCGGCTTGTCCTCGTCGCTCACGCCCTTCTGCGCACCGAAGATGTTGGTCGCGCCACGCAGCCCCAGTAGCGGGTTGTCGACGTCGGTCGCCGCGAGCAGCTCGATCCCGCGGACCGCCTCCTGCGCTGCGGTGAGGTCCACCGACTCCAGGCTGCGAAGGGCATCCGGACCCGCCGGTCAGCGCGCCGCCGGTCGACTTGTCGCTCCCAGCGCGGCCAGCAGACCGGCGCCACCGTCGTTGGTTCCGCTGCCACCGAGCCCGATGACGATCCGCTTCGCGCCCTTGGCCGCGGCCGCCGCCAGCAGTTCGCCGACGCCGGCGCTGGTCGCTCGTGCGGGATCGCGGTCCTCGGCCGGATGAAGGTGCAGGCCACAGGCCTGGGCCGACTCGACGTAGGCCGTCTCCCCCACCTGCAGGATCGCGGCCGGCACCCGTTCACCGAGCGGCCCGGACACCGTCACCGACACGAGCTCGCCGCCGAGCCCGGCCGACAGCGCGTCGAGAAAACCTGGCCCGCCGTCGGCCATCGGCAGCTGGACCAGTTCGTCTGCCGGCGCTCGGCGCGCCCAGCCCGTGGCGATGGCCTCGGCCGCCTGCACCGCGGTCAGGGTGCCGGCGAACTTGTCCGGAGCGATGACGATGCGCACGGGCGGCATTGTTGCCGCTGCTCGGTTCTCGCCCTGGCGCCCCCTCCGTGAGCCGCCTCACAACGGCGCCCGGGTGTGACGCCGGCAACGGTGCGGGGTGACGGCAACGCCTAGAATTTCCTGGCTGTCCACCTGCAAGGAGGTCCTTCGTGACCGTCACTACCCCCGCCAAGTCCCGGCCCGAGTCGTCCCCCACCCTGTTGTTGCTGGGCCGAGGGGTCGACCGCGACTCCGAGCGCGGTGTCGAATGCCCCGGCGCGCTCCCGTTGCCGAGCGACCCGTCGCTGGTCGAGCGCGCGATCAAGGCCCGCGAGACGCTGGGCGACAAGGTCTTCATCCTCGGCCACCACTACCAGCGCGACGAGGTCATCCAGTTCGCCGACGTCACCGGCGACTCGTTCAAGCTCGCGCGCGACGCGGCCAACCGTCCGGACTCGCCGTACATCATCTTCTGCGGCGTGCACTTCATGGCCGAGTCCGCCGACATCCTCACCAGCGATGCCCAGCAGGTGATCCTGCCCGACATGGCCGCCGGCTGTTCGATGGCGGACATGGCGGCCATCGGTCAGGTCCGCGACTGCTGGGACGTCCTCGAGGACGCCGGCCTTGCCGCCGGCACCATCCCGGTGACCTACATGAACTCCTCGGCCGACATCAAGGCCTTCACCGGTTCGCACGGCGGCACGATCTGCACGTCCAGCAACGCCAAGACGGCCATGCAGTGGAGCTTCGAGCGCGGCGAGCGGGTGCTGTTCCTGCCCGACCAGCATCTCGGGCGCAACACGGCGGTCCGCGAGCTCGGGCTGTCGCTCTCCGACTGCGTGGTCTACGACCCACACCGTCCGAACGGCGGCCTCACCACCGAGCAGCTTCGCGACGCGAAGGTGCTGCTCTGGCGCGGTCACTGCTCGGTGCACGGGCGCTTCCAGCCCGTGCACGTCGACCTCATCCGGGAGAAGGTGCCTGGGGTCACGGTGCTCGTCCACCCGGAGGTCCAGTACGAGGTGATGGAGAAGGCCGACCTCGTCGGCTCGACCGAGAAGATCATCTCGATCATCGACGCGGCCCCGGCCGGCTCGGCCTGGGCGATCGGCACCGAGCTGAACCTCGTGCAGCGGTTGGCGAATCGCTACCCGGACAAGAACATCAGCTACCTGAACTCCGACGTCTGCTACTGCGCGACGATGAACCGGATCGACCTGCCCCACCTGGTGTGGGCGCTGGAGAACCTGGTCGCGGGCACGGTGGTGAACCGGATCAAGGTCGACCCGCAGGTCGCCCGCGACGCCAAGCTCGCCCTCGACCGCATGCTCGCCCTCCCCGGCACCTCCCGCGACTGACGAGCGCCCCCGCCCGCCCCGCGCCCGACCGCCCGCTCACGCCATCCGCCGTTGAGTGGGCGCAATCTGCCGCCTCCCGAGCCGCTCAGGCGGCAGAACGCGCCCACTCAACCGGCCTCGGTATCGCAGCAGAGCTGCCGACGAGGCGGACGCAGGCGCCCGCTCCGGCAACCAGATCGTCGGCGGTGATCACCACGACGCGGTAGCCGGCAGCTTCGATGCGTCGCCGACGGCGGATATCGGCTTGCCACTGGACGCGATCGACGCGATGGAGGTCGCCGTCGTACTCGACGACGAGGCGGCTCTCGGGCCAGTAGAGGTCCACGCAGGCCAGCCAACGGCCTCCGCGGTCGAGGATGTCAGCGTTCAGCCGCGGCTCCGGCAGCCCAGCGCGCACGAGGAGAAGGCGAGCGAGCGTCTCCATCGGCGAGGCAGAGCCTTCGCGGATCTCCTCGAGCGCCGCCAGTCGCCCGCACCCGTCCGCGCATCCCGGGCGCGAACCGCAGCGGCCAGATCAGCCGTCCGAGTAGCGCGTTCCATGCGCCACGACCGCGTCGCCGACCACGATCAGCCAGTCGAGCGTAGAGATGGATCGCCAGGTCGGCCCAGGTGTCCGGCGCTGACGTGACAGGCAGTCCGTCGATCGTCCGCTCGATCGCACGGGACTCAAGGCCGCGGTGGCCGACGACGCCGGGCCGCCGCACCGCGGATCCGCCTGTCGGCCGGATGACGTGCAATGGCTCACCGACGTGCCACTGGCTGGGCAGGGGCAGCCCTAGCAGGCGGGCTGCGGTCAAGCCGGCGAAGGCGAACGGCCGCGGGACAACCGCAGCCAACTCGGCGGCCGCCTCGTCAACCGCTTCGGGTTCACCGGACGAGCGTCCTCCCCAGTGCGGCCGCCTCAGTGCCTTTGCCCGGAGCCGTCGGTAGGTGATCCCGCTGCGCAATCGCCTCGGCCACGGCGAACGGCTGTTGGTCGAGGGGCTGGGGCAGCGGCCGAGCATGTGGCATCCGGTGACCCTGCGGCGACGAGCCGGTCCGAAGGCGGCACTGGCGATGCCCGGCTGTGGATCGAGCGGCGGACTTCGAGCGGGTGTGCACGGCCCAGCCCGGCTGAGTGGGCGCAAGTGTCGCCTCAGCGCCGATCAGGCGGCAGATTGCGCCCACTCGGCTGGATCGGAGCGGGCGGGACGGCGGCGGGCGCGTGGGCTCAGGTGGGCCAGATGGGCGGGCACATGGCCGGATCGGCGTAGTCGGGGCGGCCGTCGGGCAGCTTGCGCACCAGGGCATCGAGACCGTGCGCAGCCACGACCCCGTCGGGCGAGGTGTAGTGCCGGAACTGGTTCGCGCCGTCCTGCAGGTGCACGGCGATGGCGCGACGCGGCTCGCCGGAGACGTTCGGCCCGGACCCGTGCACGGTCCGGCAGTGGTGGAACGACAGACCGCCACGCGGAACCAGAGCCTGCGAGACATGCGCGTCGTGGCCGGAGGCGACCTTGGCCAGTGCGTCGAGGTCGTGGTTCCAGAAGTCGCCGGTGGCGTGGGTATCCCAGCGGTGCGACCCGTCGACGAACATCACCGGCCCGTGGTCCGGGCGCACGTCGTGGAACGGCACCCAGCCGGTGAGCATCCGGTCCGACGACGCCGACAGCCAGTACTGCCGGTCGGTGTGCCAGCCGACGTTGCGCGTGACCCCGTCGTCCACCGACGGCTTGAACAGCAGCTGGTCGTGCCACAGCCGGATCGAGTCCACGCCGGCGAGCACGGCCGCCATGGCCCCGATCAGCGGGTGAGTGGTCAGCACCCGTAGATCGTCGACCAGCAGGCTCGAGTAGTCGTTCTTGCGAAGGACGTCGCCGTCGTCGGGGGTCCAGCCCCAGTGCCGGGCACCATCCGGCAGCGCGTTGTCGACGTCGTCGGCGTAGATCCGCTCGGCCCCGCGCTCGGCGCTGGCGATCACGTCGTCGCTCAGGACCGGCGGCGAGACCCACCAGCCCAGCTCGGTGAAGTGGGCGACGTCGTCAGCGGTAGGCAGCAGAGAGGGGTCGACCGTCCGCTCCAGGGGTTTGGTCACGCGACCATCACAGCCCAGGCGCTCCCCAGACCGCGAGCCAGCGGCCGAGATCGGCCTCGAACGGCAGATCCACGCCGATGAGGCCCTTCACAGCCATCTCGGCGAGGTTGTCCCGCGACTGCCCCGAGCCGGGCTTGGGGACGAACGGGTAGTACGTGCCCTGCTTGTAGAGGTACACGAGCGCCATCGAGCGGTTGTTCGGCCCGGTGAAGCAGATCAGCGAGCACAGCAGCATCGTGTCGAAGCCGTTGTCGGCGAGGGTCGCGTTCACCGCGTGCAGGTCGGTGACCAGGCCGGAGAGGAAGTCCCCCGCCGCCGGATCGCTGCGGACCGTGAGCCAGGTGAAGCCGAACGAGTCGTTGCTGAGCTCGACATCCGGGCCGTCGTCGGCGTTGAGCAGTTCCTCGACCGACGCCTGGGCCTCCGCAAAGGCCGTGCCTTCGGCCGCCCGGAAGCAGACCGACCCGACTCCGGTGGCGTTCCAGCCGTTGACCTGCAGGGTCATCGCCGCGTTCGGGACGTCGAACAGCGTGTCGAGGTTGGCCTTCTTCGGCTTGGACCGGCCGAGGATGACGTCGAGCAGACCCATACCGCCACCTTAGAGCGACTGTGCCGATTTCTCCTCGCACCGCCCTAGCTCCGCGGCGGGCGGGCATCGTCGGTACCGCTTTCGCCTACGAACGGGAGCGGATGAACTCAGGACCGGACGAGGCTCAGAACGGCTTACCCAGGTCGTTGGCGATGCGCGCCAGCTGCTCGAGCCGCTTCTCCGTGCTGGGGTGCGTGGAGAACATCTGCGTGAAGCCCTTGCGCCCGCCGCCGGTCTTGAACGCCGGGGTGAACGCGAACGCGTTCATGGCCTCGCTCTTGCGGATGTCCTTGTCGGGAATCGCGTTCATGCCGTTGTTGAGCTTGACCAGCGCCGACGCCAGCGCCGAGGGCTTGCCGGTGAGGTAGGCACCTGCGCGGTCGGCCGCGAGTTCGCGGTAGCGCGAGAGCACCCGGATCAGCAGGAAGCTGATGGCGTAGACGGCGATGCTCACGACCCAGATGCCCAGCATGACGAGCGCCGCGTTGTTGTCGCGCGAGCCCCGCGTGTCCATGAAGATCCCGTACCGGGCCACGATGCCGGCGAGCACGCCGAGGAAGGAGGCGATGGTCATCACGGCGACGTCGCGGTGGGCGACGTGGGACAACTCGTGCGAGAGCACGCCCTCGAGTTCTTCGGTGTCGAGCCGCTGGATGATGCCCCGTGTGACCACCAGTACCGAGCTCTTCTGCGAGCGTCCGGTGGCAAAGGCGTTCGGTACCGCGCTCTCGGAGTAGGCGACCCGCGGCTTGGGCATGTCGGCGAGCGCGCAGAGCCGGTCCACCATGCCGTGGAGTTCCGGAGCCTCCTCCGGGGTGACGTCGCGGGCGCCCAGCGACCACAGCGCGACCTTGTCGGACAAGAACCACTGAACGAGCGCGAACCCCAGCGCGATGACGATCGGCAGGACCCAGTTCTTGGTGAGCATGATGACGACACCGACAAAGGCCACGTACACCAGACCGAGCAGGAACATCACCGTCACCATGCGGCGAGTGAGCCCGTGGTCCGCTGCGAACCTGGACGACATCTCTTTGCTCCACTCCGGGATCAGGCGCCGCCAGTGAGGCGGGCGCGGAACGTTCGTTCACGATAGCGACAGCTGACCACGAACCGCCGCCATCGGGGCATCCAGTTTCGGCGATCTCGACCGACGAGAGCGGGCCGGCTCCTCCGTCGAGGAACCGGCCCACTGCCGTGTCGTAGTGCGTCGACCGCGACGAGCTGCCTCAGCCCGGGATCAACCCGTCCTCGGCCAGCAGCTCGGAGACATCGCCGATCGCGCTGCCCTCGGCCGGAAGGATCAGGTCGGACGTGGCCAGGTCGGAATCACCCACATGGGTGCCCACCGACCGGACCTCGGCGAGCAGCTTCGCGAGCGTCTCGTCGAAGGCCGACTGGTCCTGCGCCGCTACCGCCTGCTCCAGCTCACCGTCGAGCAGGTTGAGCTTGTCCAGCTCCGCGTCCGGTACGTCGAACTGGCCTTCGCCCAGGATGCGGATGATCATGCCGGCCTACCAGGCTGATCGGCGGGCCCCACCGGGTCGGGCGTCGCCTGCGTGGCCGGCGTCTCGACCGGAGTGGTGGCCTCGGCCGTGGCGTCGATCTCCTTGGGAGCCTCGCCGGCACCGACCTGCGCCTTCATCGCCGCCAGCTGCGACTCGACGTCGGAACCCGACGCCATCCGCTCGAGCTCGAGGGAGATGTCGTCCTTGCTGGTGCCGGTGACGTCGTCCAGCGCCCCGGAGGCGAGCAGCTCGTCGAGCGCCGACGACCTCGCCTGCAGCTGTGCGGTCTTGTCCTCGGCCCGCTGGACGGCCAGGCCGACATCGGACATCTCCTCGGAGATGCCGGTGAACGCCTCGCCGATCCGGGTCTGTGCCTCGGCTGCGGTGTAGGTGGCCTTGATGGTCTCCTTCCGCGTGCGGAAGGCCTCGACCTTGGCCTGCAGCCGCTGCGAAGCCAGAGTCAGCTTCTCTTCCTCACCCTGCAGCGCGGCGTGCTGGGCGGTCAGGTCGACCACCTGCTGCTCCAGGCCGGACCGGCGGGTCAGCGCCTCACGGGCCAGGTCCTCGCGGCCCATGCCGAGCGCCTTGGCTGCCTGATCCTTGAGCTTGGCCGACTGCTGGGTGAGCTGGTTGAGCTGCAACTCCAGGCGCTTGCGGCTCGTGGCGACGTCGGCCACACCCCGGCGCACCTTGGTGAGCATCTCGAGCTGCTTCTGGTAGGAGTAGTCGAGCGTCTCGCGTGGGTCCTCACGAGCGTCGAGCGCCTTGTTCGCCTTGGCGCGAAAGATGGATGCGAAGCGGTTCATGATCCCCATGTGAGGCGGCCGCCCCCTTTTCTGTCCTGTGTGCTGCATGGTTTGCCGGTGAGCGAAGGTGTCGTCCCGATCGTGTCTTCGCCGAGCTTACGGCGCATCGCCCGATCCCGGACCTCCCGCGGATCAGGCGTGACCCTGAACTCGGAGAAACCTACCCACCTGACCACGTCAGGGTGATGCCAACCCAAGGTCGGGTTCCCGGCCGAGAGCGGATTCCGGCCGCCGCGCAGCCAGTATCGTGACCTGCCGTGATCTTCGGACGGAAACGCAAGGACGACTCGGGCACCTCAACCGCGACGTCGTCGGTCGCTGACGGTCCGAGGAACGGGGTCGCCGGGTACACGCCACCCAAAGGCGCACCGACGCCGAAGCGATCCGCCGCACAGGCCCAGCGCAAGGCCCGGGTGACGGCGCCGAAGGATCGCAAGGCGGCGTCGAAGGAACTCCGCGAGAAGCGGGCAACGGAGAGCGTCAAGGTGCGACAGGCGATGACCACCGGCGACGACCGGTACCTGCCGCCGCGCGACAAGGGGCCGGTTCGCCGGGCCGTTCGCGACTTCGTCGATTCCCGGCTGATGTTCGCCGAGCTCGTGATGCCGATCATGCTGGTGATGCTGCTGACGTTGACCCTGGGCCTGCCGAACTCGCAGGTGATCGTGTCGAACGCCTGGCTCTTGCTCTTGTTGCTCGTCGTCGTCGACCTTGTGGTGCTCAACATCCGGCTGCGCAAGATGCTGCGGACGAAGTTCGCCGGCCAGTCGACCAAGGGTGCTCTCGCGTACGGCTTGCTGCGCGCGACTCAGATCCGGCCGTTGCGCCTGCCGAAGACGCAGGTGCGCATCGGTGGGGCTCCCAAGGTGCGCACGCCCAAGGCCGGGAACAAGCCGACCCGCTGACCGCTCCCTGCGATCACGGACGCGCTTTGACGGCTCGGCGGTGTGGGGGCAGGCTCTGGCCAGCACAAACACCACATCGACGTTGGTGGGGAAGCCGGTGCGATTCCGGCGCTGACCCGCAACCGTGATGCGACGTCTGTCCTGCTCCGGCAGGTCGGGTCGCAAGCCGGATTACCGCCATCCGATGCGGCTCCACCGAACCTGCCGAGGACTGCAGACCGGAGCCCGGTGACCTCCGCGTCGTTAGCGGCCGTCGTCGGTATTCGCCTGTGGCCGTTGACGAAAGGCCCATCGATGCCGGCCACATCCCCGCGGACCGCTGTTGCCCAGCGCCGGTCGCTCCGCCGATCCACCGCATACCTGCTTGCGGGGTTCCTCGCACTGGCCGGCCTCGTCGCCGTCGTGGCTCCACCGCCCGCCGCCGCCGCGGTGTATCGCTACTGGGGCTACTACCAGGCCGATGCCGACGGCACCTGGGCGTTCGCCACCAAGGGCGCCGCGCAGACCAAGCCGGCCGACGGCTCGGTGGAGGGCTGGCGCTTCGCGATCGTCGGCACCACTCCCCGACTTCCCCGCGCGACCCCCGACTTCGACGCCGTCTGCGGTTCGACAGCAGCCGAGGACGGTCGCAAGCGCGTCGCCGTCTACATCGACTACGGGCTAGCCGAAGAGGCCCCTGAGGGCGGCGGTACCCCTCCGGAGCCGGCCGCGTCGTGCGCTGTCGTGCCTACCGCCGCCACCGGGCAGGACGTCCTGGACTCCGTCGCCGACCTCCGCAAGGACGCCAAGAGCGGACTGCTCTGCGGCATCGACTCCTACCCCGCCACCGGCTGCGGTGACGAGGTGAAGACGGCGCCCAAGGTGGCAAACCCCGAGCCAGAGGTGGAGTTCGCGATCGCGGCTGCGACTCCGACCTCGACGCCGGCAGCCTCGCCGCAGAACACCGCTGACGCGGCTGCAGGTGCAGAGGACGGGAACACACTGACCTACGTGCTCACGGCCGCACTGGTCGTCCTGCTGCTCGGCGGCGGTGGGCTTCTGCTCGCCCGTCGGCGCGGACGACGTGACGATGCCGACGAGCCGGTCTGACCTTCCGGCCGGGACTCCGGGTGGCGGCCAGATCAGCGCCGGCCTTCACCCACTGGCCGTCTGGGCCTGGGCTGGCGCGGTCGGTCTGGCCGCGTCGAGGACCCGCAACGTGGTCCTTCTGCTCAGCCTGCTCGCGGGACTCGCTGTGGTCGTGGTGGTTGCGCGACAGTGCACGCGCGCACCCAGTAGCCGGGTCTTCGCCGCGTTCCTGCGCCTCGGGATCGCGATCATCGTGGTGCGGATCGTCTTCAGCATCGTGTTCGGCACCGGCAGTACCGGCGGGCAGGTGTTGTTCGAACTGCCCCAGGTGGCGCTGCCAGACTGGATGGCCGGGATCCGGCTGGGTGGGCCGGTCACCAGCGAGATGCTCGGGCAGGCGGTCGCCGACGGCCTCTGGCTGGCCACTGTCCTTGCCTGCGTCGGCGCCGCGACCGCGGTGGCCGACCCGGCGGACCTGCTCCGAGCAGTGCCGGGAGCCCTGTACGAACTGGGCGTGAGCGTCGTGGTGGCCCTGTCGTTCACGCCTCGGCTGATCGACGATGCCGTCCGCGCTCGGCAGGCCCGGCGCCTGCGGGGACAGACGATGCGGGGCCTGCGTGCGTGGAACCGGACCGCTCTCGGCGTCCTCGAGGGCGGCCTGGACCAGGCGGTCACGCTGGCCGCCTCGATGGACGCGCGGGGCTACGGGCGGATCGGCGCCGACAGCGCAACGCATCGGCTGCTGGCGTCGGTGTGCATGCTCGGCGGCCTGCGTCGCGACCAGCCTCGGCCTGCTCGGCCTCCTCGGACTGAGTCTCCCGGCCGGCACCGCGTTCGCGTCGCTGGTCCTCGGCCTGGGTGCCGGTGCCGCCGGGCTGGTCCTGGGCGGGCGGGGTCGACGCCGCAGCCGCTACCGCCGGCTGGAATTCGGTCTGCCGGAACTGCTCGTCCTGCTGTCCGCGGCGGTTCTGGCAGCCGCCTTCCTCGCCGCGGCCACCGACGCCACTCCTGGGATGCAGCCGACCGGACTCGACCTGTGTCCCGGTTCCCACGCTCCCGTGGATCGCCTGCCTGCTGGTCCCCACCCCGGCGCTGATCATGCGCGTCATGCCGCCCCGATGATCACCTTCGACAACGTCGAGGTGCGCTATGCCGACGACGGACCGCCAGCCGTCTCGGGGATCGACCTGGTCGTGGAGGAAGGAGAGCTGTGCCTATTGGCCGGCACCACCGGCTCGGGAAAGTCGACCGTGCTGTCCGCGGTCAACGGTCTGGTACCCCACTTCACCGGCGGCACCTTCTCGGGCCGGGTGGTGACCGACGGCCGCGACACCGCACACCACCGCCCCCGCGATCTGGCCGACGTCGTTGGCTACGTGGGCCAGAACCCGTCCGCGAGCTTCGTCACGTCCTCTGTCACCGACGAGCTCGCGTACACGATGGAGTCGCTCGGGCTCCCTCGCCGCGCGATGCGGCGCCGAATCGAGGACACCCTCGACCTGCTCGGGATCGACGACCTGCGCGACCGCGTTCCCGGCGAGCTCTCCGGTGGTCAGCAGCAGCGGGTCGCGATCGCGGCGGTGCTCGCTGCGAACCCGTCGGTGCTGGCACTGGACGAACCGACCTCGGCTCTCGACCCGTTGTCGGCCGAGGACGTCCTCGCGGCGATCAGCCGGCTGGTGCACGACGTCGGCACCACGGTGCTGGTCGCCGAGCACCGCCTCGACCGGGTGCTGGGGTCAGCCGACACGCTCGCCTTCCTCACCGCAGGCGAGACCGGCATCCGCACCGGCCGGCTGCCGGCGGCTGCCGGGGCATGTCCGCTCCGCCCGCCGGTGGTGGAGCTGGGCGTGGCCATGGGCTGGAGCCCGCCGACGGTCACCGTCCGATCCGCCCGGCAGCGCGCGGCCGGCTATCCGCGAACGGCTGGCTGCTCGCGGGGAGAACCGCGTCAGTCGGCGTGCCCGACCAGCCGGCCCGCCGCTGGCGGAGACACACGGGCTCAGCGTCACTCTTGGCCGGCGTCCGGCGATCTCGGCTCTGACCGACGTCTCACTCACCGTGCCCTCAGGTCAGATCACTGCCGTGATGGGTCGCAACGGGTCCGGCAAGTCGACGTTGCTGCGCGCACTGGCGGGCCTGCACCCACCGGCCCGCGGGACGGGTGACCCTGGCCGGGACGGACGACGCGTCGGCAGAACCAGCCGGGCTCCGGCCGGCCGAGCTGGTCCGCCGGTTCGGCCTCGTGCCGCAGAACCCCGGCGACCTGCTCTATCTCCCGTCGGTGGCGGCCGAGTGCGCCGAGGCCGACGCGCGGTCTGGCGCCGCGCCGGGACGGTGCCGCGAGCTCCTGGAGGGCCTGGTCGGGCCGATCGACCCGGCCGCACACCCCCGCGACCTGTCCGAGGGGCAGCGGCTGGGCGTGGCCATCGCCGTCGTGATGACGTCCGACCCACCTCTGCTCGCGCTGGACGAGCCGACGCGGGGCCTCGACTATCCGGCACGGCGCCGGCTCGGCAGCATGCTGGCTGCGCTGGCTGACGCTGGCCACGGGGTGCTGCTGGCCACCCACGACGTCGAACTCGTGGCCGAACTCGCCGACCGAGCCGTGGTCCTCGCCCATGGGCGGGTGGTCGACACCGGAAGCGCCGAGGCCGTGCTCACCGCCACGCCTGCCTTTGCCCCGGCGATGGCCAAGGTGTTCCGGCCGGTGCCGATGCTCACGCCGTCCGAGGCGATCGCCGCCGCGCTGGACGTCGAGAAGACGCCATGACCCGGGGCCCCATGATGGTGGCGGGTCTGGCCTCGACCGTCGTCGGCTTCGGCTGGCCGTTCCTCGCAGCCGGTCATCCCGGTGTCCTCGCTGGCGATGCGATGGCGCCCGTCGTGGTCGCCGGCGTTCTCGCGCTTGTGCTGGTCTGGCTCCTCGCCGAGGTCACCCGCGGCGGCCTGGACGCCAAAGCAGTCGCTCTGCTCGGCCTGCTGACAGCGTTGGGGGTCGCCCTGCGCGCCGTGGGTCCCGCCGTCGCTGGCCTCGAACCCACGTTCGTGCTGGTCATTCTGGCGGCCAGGGTTTTCGGCGGGACTTTCGGCTTCTGTTACGGCACCGTCCT
The DNA here is from genome assembly GCA_963724495.1 of uncultured Actinomycetota bacterium. Classification (GTDB taxonomy): domain Bacteria; phylum Actinomycetota; class Actinomycetes; order Propionibacteriales; family DAIQRJ01; genus CAVRUZ01. The sequence continues at coordinate 1,362,444 of CAVRUZ010000002.1, forward strand.
GATGACCACCAGCGCGCTGCTCACCGGAGGCGTCGGGCCCTGGCTGCCGTTCCAGCTCCTTGCCACGAGCTGGCTCGGGCTGGCGTTCGGTTCGTTGCCGCCCTGGGGAGAGGGACGTCGGTACGAGGGCGCATTGCTCGGCTTGCTCGCGGCGCCGGCTGCTCTCCTCTATGGAGCGCTCCTGAACCTGTCCTTCTGGCCGTTGACCTCGACGCTCGCGCCCGCGCTGTCCTATGAGCCCACGGACACGCTCGCGTCGAACCTGACGCACTACCTGACCTTCTACCTGGCGACCTCACTGGGATGGGACATCGCTCGTGCCGCCTGGACGCTGCTGGCGCTGACACTCGCAGGGCCGCCGCTGCTCGCCGCACTGAGGCGGGCGGGCAAGCGGGCCCGCATCCTGGATCAGTCGACGTCGGTCTCGACGAACGGCGGCTTGACGACTTCGAACGTCTCGCGCCGGCCGCGAAGATCCAGCTCCACCAGCGTGCCCGCCGGCGAATAGGGCCGGTCGAGAAGCGCGAGCCCGATGCCCACGCCGGCTGTCGGGCCGTAGGTCCCTGACGTGACCACCCCGACCTGCACGGCACCGGAGTACACGAGCATGCCTGGGCGCGGGATCCGCCTTGCGTTGTGCCGGATCCCCATCAGCAGGCGAGCGGCGCCGGCCTCCCGTTCGGAGCGCAAGGCTTCTGCTCCGACGAAGCCGTCCTTCTTCCACCCGACCGCCCAGCCGAGTCGCGCCTGCACCGGCGAGATGTCGAGGCTGATGTCCTGACCGTGCAGGGGATAGCCCATCTCGGTCCGCAGCGTGTCTCGTGCCCCGAGGCCACACGGCTGGATGTCCCAAGGCCCGCCCGCCTCCAGGATCGCGTCCCAGACGTCGCCGGCAGCAGTCGCCGGCAGGATGAGCTCATACCCGTGCTCCCCCGTGTACCCGGTCCGGCAGACGGTCAGCGGTATCTCGCCCCACTTCGTGTCCGCGAAGGAGAAGTAGGGATGCTCGACGGGCAGACCCATCGCTGCCAGGGTGTCTGCGCTTCGGGGGCCCTGCACGGCAAGAATTGCGTTCTCTCCATGGGTATTCAGCACACTGACATCGTCTGGGGCTTGTGCTGCGATGCGCCCGACCACCGCGGCAGTGTTCGCCGCGTTCGGCACCAGGACCAGCCGGTCGTCAGCGTGCAGGTACACGATGAGGTCGTCGACGACCCCGCCCTCCTCGGTGCAGCACAGCGTGTACTGCGCCTTTCCGGGGGCGATGCGGCGAAGATCGTTGCTGAGTTGACTGTTCAGGTACTCGGCCGCCCCGGGACCAGTCACCGACGCGGTGCCCAGATGCGAGACATCGAACACACCCACCCGCTTGCGGACCGCCATGTGCTCGGCGACCACACCGCCGCCGCCGTACTCCAACGGCATCGACCATCCTGCGAAGTCGCCGAACTTGGCAGCGGCCTCGACGTGGCGATCGTGCAGCGGTGACCGACGTGCCTCCGGTGGGGCAGCACCGTGACCTGGAACGGGATCGGCGCTCATGCACCGCAACCTACCGCCGGGGTTAGGCTGCCCGGACCCGGCGCTGCCGCCCAGACGGTCCGGCGGGACGTCCGAGCCCGACCCGTGGGAGTCGCCGTGAGCCGAACCGCCAGCCGAGACACCGTCCCGGAGCCGGCCATCCCCACGATCTCGCTCACCGGTGGGCCCGCATCCAAGGTCGCCGCCGATGTGCTGTTGATCGGACTACGGCCTGGGGCCAACGGCGCGCCACCACAGCCCGTCGACGGGGCGTCCGACCTGGCCAAGGCGTTCGGATCGGATCCCGCCTCGGCCTTCCGGATCGTCGGAGCCACCGGCAAGGCCGGCCAGGTGCAGGTCTTGCCGGCGCCCAAGGGAGTAGCGGCCGACGTGGTCGCAGCCGTCGGGCTGGGGGCGGCCAAGGAGTCCGACCTGGCCGCGACCCTCGACGAGATCCGGCATTCCGTCGGTGCCGCCATCCGCGGGCTAGCGGGCGTTGGCAAGACCGTTGCCGTGTCCCTCGGCGACGACGACGCCGTGCTGGCCGCCGCCGCGGAGGGCGCGGTGCTCGGCGGCTACCGCTACGACCGGCTGCGCACCGTCGAGAACACCGAGGGAGCCGTCGAGCAGGTCGTGATGATCAGCCGCGCACCGGCCGCCAAGGCCGTGGTGGACCGCGCCAGGATCGTCACTCGCAATGTCGCCATCGCCCGCGACCTGGTCAACACCCCACCGTCGCACCTCACGCCCGCCGTGTTCGCCGATCGCGCACAGGCGCTTGCCCGGCAGACCGGCTGCTCGGTCGAGGTGCTCGACGAGGTCGAACTTGCCGAAGGCGGATACGGAGGCATCCTCGGCGTCGGGCAGGGCTCGGTGAATCCGCCTCGGCTGGTCCATGTGAGTCATCGACCACGCAAGCCTGTCGCGCACGTTGCCCTTGTGGGCAAGGGGATCACGTTCGACACCGGCGGCATCTCGATCAAGTCCACGCCCGGCATGATCACGATGAAGTGCGACATGGCCGGCGCCGCCGCCGTGCTCGCTGCCGTGGTGACCGCTGCCGAACTGGAGTTGCCGGTTCGCGTTGACGCGTGGTGCTGCATGGCCGAGAACATGCCCTCCGGATCGGCCCAGCGTCCTTCCGACGTTCTGACCATGCGCAACGGCACCACCTGCGAGGTGCTCAACACCGACGCCGAGGGCCGCCTCGTGCTGGCCGACGGGATCGCCCGCGCCAGTGAAGAGTCCCCCGACGTGATCGTCGACGTCGCCACCCTGACCGGCGCCTGCGTGGTCGCGCTCGGAACGCGGACCTTCGGCGTCTTCGCCAGCGACGACGAGCTCGCCGACCGCGTGGTCTCCGCGGCCAACAGGTCGGGCGAACCGGCCTGGCGGATGCCGCTGCTGGCGGAGAACCCGGAGAAGCTCAAGTCCAAGGTCGCCGACGTGGCCCACTGGTCCACCGTGACCGCCGGTGGCGCGTCCACGGCAGCGACCTTCCTTTCCCGCTTCGTCGCCGACGCGATCCCCTGGGCGCACCTCGACATCGCCGGTCCGGCCTTCGTCGACACGGCCTCGGGGCACCTCACCCCGGGTGGCACCGGGGTGGCCGTTCGCCCGCTGGTGGAGCTGATCACCTCCACGGCGTCGCCCGACTGAGCCGACTAGGGTGACGTGCAGCCGTGCCCAGCACGACCCGCAGAAGAAGGAGCACCAATGCCGGTTTCCGTGACCCTGCCCGCGCTCGGAGAGAGCGTGACCGAGGGGACCGTCACCCGCTGGCTCAAGCAGGTGGGCGACACGGTCGCCACCGACGAGCCGCTGCTGGAGGTCTCGACCGACAAGGTCGACACCGAGATCCCGTCACCGGCCGCCGGCACGCTCCTGGAGATCAAGGTCGCGGAGGACGAGACCGTCGAGGTCGGTGCTGAGCTCGCGACGATCGGCGATGCGGACGAGCAGCCGTCCGGCGAGGGCGGCGGCGAGAGCGCTGGTGAGTCCGACAGTGCCGATGCCGACAGTGCCGATGCCGAAAGTGCCGAAGCGATAGTGCCGACGCGGGCGAGTCCGACTCGGTACCTCCTGTCCCTGAGGACGAACCGCGGGCGGCGGACGAGGAGTCGAGGGAGAACGCGGGCGAGCAGCAGGAGCCGAGCGAGCAGGCACCGGCACCGTCGGCCGAGTCTGGGTCGGATGAGGGTTCCGGCGGCGGGTCGGGTACGGCCGTGACGCTGCCCGCGCTCGGCGAGAGCGTCACCGAAGGCACGGTGACCCGCTGGCTGAAGCAGGTCGGTGACGAGGTCGCCGTCGACGAGCCGTTGCTGGAGGTCTCGACCGACAAGGTCGACACCGAGATCCCCTCACCGGTCGCCGGCACGCTGCTGGAGATCAAGGTCGGCGAGGACGAGACCGTCGAGGTCGGAGCCGAACTCGCGACGATCGGCGACAAGTCCGGTGGAGGTGGGGCTCCGCCCCCGCCCAGCAGGACGAGTCAGCCGGAGACCAGCAGGAGGAGCCGGCGGAGCAACAGCCAGCTGAGGACAAGCCAGCCCGAGCAGCCCGCAGCAAGCCCAGCCCGAGCCCGAGCAGCCAGGTGCTGGTCAGGCAAGCCCTGAGCAGACGGACTCAGCGCCGACACCGCCGACCCCCACCGAGCAAGCGCCGCCAGCCGCGCCGGCCCAGCCGCAGCAGCCGGCCCAGCCACAGGGGCAGGGCGCCGACGACAGCGCCGGCTACGTCACTCCGCTGGTGCGCAAGCTCGCTGCCCAGCACGGCGTGGATCTCGGCGCGATCACCGGCACCGGGGTTGGTGGGCGCATCCGCAAGCAGGACGTCCTTGCGGCCGCCGAGGCCGCAACCGCCGCCAAGGCAGCACCGCCGGAGGCTCCTGCTGCCGAGCCGGCGAAGGCGCCGGCGGCAGCCGCTTCGGCCTCGCCGAGCCCGCTGCGCGGCCAGACCGTGAAGATGCCGCGGATCCGCCAGGTCATCGCCAAGCGGATGGTCGAGTCGCTGCAGGTGTCAGCCCAGCTGACCAGCGTCGTCGAGGTCGACGTCACCAGGATCGCCCGGCTGCGCAACCGGGTGAAGGACGACTTCGCCAGGCGCGAGGGTGTGAAGCTGTCGTTCCTGCCGTTCTTCGTGAAGGCGGCGGTCGAGGCGCTCAAGCAGCACCCGTCGCTGAACTGCCGGATCGACTCCGAGGCCATGGAGGTCACGTACTTCGACTACGAGAACCTCTCGCTGGCCGTCGACACCGAGCGTGGCCTGTCGGTGCCCGTCATCAAGAACGCCGGAGACCTGACGATCTCCGGGCTTGCCCGCCGGATCGCCGACCTGGCCGAGCGCACGCGCACCAACAAGATCAGCCCCGACGACCTGACCGGTGGCACGTTCACGATCACCAACACCGGCAGCCGCGGTGCGCTGTTCGACACGCCGATCATCAACCAGCCCCAGGTGGCGATCCTGGGCACCGGCGCGGTGGTGAAGCGCCCGGTGGTCGTCGACGACGACGATCTGGGCGAGACCATCGCGGTCCGCTACATGATGTATCTGTCGCTGTCCTACGACCACCGGATCGTCGACGGTGCTGACGCCGCGCGCTTCCTCGTGGACGTGAAGAAGCGGCTGGAAGAGGCTGCATTCGAGGGGGAACTCGGCTGACCAGCGGAGCCGGCTTGAGCGACTCCGCGAACGACGACACCAGCAGCGGCTGGCTGCTGGCCGGTGCCTCGGGCTTCCTCGGCCAGGCGCTCGCCGACGACCTGCGTGCCGCGGGCGTACCGCGTACGGCGGCTGGTCCGGGGCGCGCCGTCGTCGCCAGACGATGTGCCGTGGGACGCGAAGACGCCACCACCTGCGTCGGTTTTCGACGGGATCTCCACCGTCGTGTGCCTGTCCGGCGTCTCACTGCAGAAGCGATGGACCGACTCGAACCGGCGCGCGATCGTCGCGAGCAGGGTCGAGCCCACGCGCGCCCTGGCCGAAGCCATCGCCGCGTTGCCCGCGGACCGGCGACCTGACGCTCCTGGCCCAGAGCGCCAGCGGCTACTACCCGAAGAACACCGGGCGAAGGTTCACCGAGGGCGACGTGGAGCAGGCGGACGGCTTCGTTCCGGGTGTCGTCCGCCAGTGGGAGGAGGCCGCGAGCGCAGCGGTCGAGGCCGGGGCCCGGGTGGTGTTCCTGCGCACCGGCGTAGTGCTGTCGCCCCGCGACGGAGCCCTCCAGGCCCTGCAGATTCCCGCCAAGTTCGCCTGCGGGATCCCGTTGGGATCCGGCCGGCAGGTGATGCCGCTGGTGAGCCTGCCCGACTGGATCGCCGCCGTGCGGTTCCTTGCGGAGCGGCCCGACATCGCCGGACCGGTGAACGTCACGCTGCCGGTGCCGGCCACCAATGCCGAACTGACCGCGGCCGTCAACGCGCACCTGCACCGGCCGCAACTGCCGGTCGTCAAGGTCCCGGCGGTCGCCTTGCGGATCGCCCTCAACGGATTCGCCACCGAGATCCTCGACAGCGTCACGATCGCCCCGCAGGTGCTCACCGATGCGGGCTTCACGTTCAGCGGCCCCGACGTGACGTCGGCCGTCGCCTCGGCCTACCGCTCCTGACCCAGAACCTGGGCCGAGCGCCGGTTACCGGCGTGGGTACCCGGAAACGTCTGGTTACCGAGGTGATTGACCGGCGCCGAAGCTGGATCCCGGACGCCGCGCGGCTACCAGTTGTAGATGCGCCAGTAGCCGTCGTCGGCCTTGCGCAGCACGATGTCGGCCTCGAGCGGAGGCTTGGTGCCCGTCCGCTGCCGGGCACCGTCGGTCGAGACGACCGTGTAGGCCCGCTGCTGCGTGATCGCGTGCAGTCGGACCTGGCCGGGAGAGCGCGAGGCCACCGTTGCCGCCTTCACGACCAGCCGGTAGTCCTCCGCGTGCTGGCCACGCTGCTGGAGTCCGGTGATCAGGTCGGTGTCGGTCCTGGCGGCCGGGGAGTCGTCGATGAAGATCATGTCGACGATGGCGGGATCGGCCCGTTCGAAGGCCTCGGAGCGAAGACCTACCAGCCCACGGACGATGGCCGTCCACTGGCCGGCCCGTTGCGCCGGCTGCGCCGGGAGGTTCTGCGACTCGTTCGTGGCCTCGGGGGTCGGCCCGGTGGTCGCCGGCGGGGTGGTGACGACCGGCTGGCCGACCGGCGGTACCGGCTTGTCCTCATCACCGAACCACCACAGACCCAGCACGACAGCTGCGACCACGGTGATCAGGGCGCCGCCGCCGGTCAGCCCGATCAGGAGTGGGGAGAGCCGCCGGGGCTTGGAGCCGCCGTCCTTGCCACCATCGGCCTCTGGGCGAGGGTCACCGTCTGCGCCTGCGGCGCGGGACGGGTCTGCAGTGGCGGGTGGACTCCGGAGCTCTGACCACTCGCAACGGTCTCGGTCGGCGCAACGGACGAGAGGGCGTCCGCAATGTCGGCGCCGGCGGCGCCTTCGTGGAGGACGAGACCCCACCGGGAACCGCACCGGAGCAGGGCTCGCCGCCGCGTAGACCATGTCGGCGAGCTGATCCGCCGCCGGCCGGAGCTCGGGGTCCTCCTGCAGGCCGGCCTCGATCGCGTGGGCCAGGCCGGGTGGGATGCCGGGACTGAGCGACAGCAGCGCCGGTCGCGCCGTCGCCGCCGGAGCTGAACCCGTCAGGGCCGCCCAGCCGACCGCTGCGAGGCCGAACACGTCACCGGCCGCGCTGGGCTGTCCGGTCGAACTGACCTGGGGATCGGTGAAGCCGTGGGTTCCGCCCAGGCCCTCGTCGCCGGCCGTGAGCTGGTTGATCGCCGTGTCGGAGAGCAACGGACGGCCGTCCTGCGTGAACAAGACGTTGTCGGGAGTGACCGAACCGTGCACGAGGCCGCGGCCGTGCACCGCGGCCAGGGCCTCGGCCACCGGGCCCAGCACGGTGACCGCCTCACCGGGGTCGAGGTGCCGCCGCGCACCCAACAACTGACCGAGGCTCCCGCTCTCGGCGTAGTCGGTGATCAGCGCGGGTCGGTCGTCGCTGCCCGCGATCGAACGGATCCGCAGCAGGTGAGGGTGGGCGAGCGCGTCGAGCGTGGCCACCAGGCGACGGAGTGCGTCGGACCCGTCGACCGGGTCGATCTGCAACTGCTTGATGGCGACCTGGTCGCGGGTCGACTCCTCGGTGGCGAGCCACACCTCGCCGGACGGACCGGCGCCGATGAGTCCCTCCACCGAGTACCCGGGGATGTCCTCGAAACCCGGGACTTCTTGGCCACCACGCATGACGGCATGCTTGCAGAATCCGGCGTGGGGCCCCGGGTTCCTGTCCACCGCCCGCCCTCGGCCCTACCCGAACCCGGTGCCGGATAGCCAGCACCGGACAGGTTCGTGGGCGGCGGCGGCAGCAGACAGGTCCGCGCGCAGGAGGCCGATAGCGTCGAGATGACAGCGACACCGAAGCCTGCCCGGAAGGATCGTCCAGTCGTGACCAGCCGACAGGTTCTCACCGACGAGCAGGCCGAGCACTTTCTCGAACACGGCTACGTGGTCGTGTCCGACTGCTTCTCACAGGAGGCGGCCGCCGATCTGACCGAGTCGATCTGGACCCGCCTCGGCTATGACCCCGACGACCAGTCGACCTGGGCCGAACCCTCGATCCACATGCCGACGCACCGTCGGCTCGATGTGAAGCGACTTCGCTCCGAAGGCCTGGCTCGCTGCCTGCGACCTGGTCGGAGGTGCCGATCGGGTGAAAGAGCCGTTCGCGTGGGGCGACGGATTCATCGTCAACCTCTACCAAGGGGCGGACGAGCCGTGGGAGCCGGCGTCAGCGGAGTCGCCGGGATGGCACAAGGACGGCGACTTCTTCCGCCACTTCCTCGACTCACCCGAGCAGGGACTGCTCACGCTCGTTCTCTGGTCGGACGTGGAGCACCAGGGCGGCGCGACGTTCGTCGCCCGGGACTCGGTCGGTCCGGTGGCGCGCCACCTTGCGGACCATCCCGAAGGGGTCCTTCCGACGGAGTTCCCGACCCGTGAACTCGTCGGCCAGTGCACGGATTTCGCCGAGGCCACCGGCAAGATCGGTGACGTGTTCCTGCTGCACCCCTTCATCCTGCACGCGAAGGCGCAGAACACCCGCAGGCTCCCCCGGTTCATCACCAACCCGCCGATCCATCTCGCCGAGCCGATGCAGTTCGATCGTGCCGACGGAGACTTTTCCCTGGTGGAGTTGGCGATTCTCCGTGGTCATAGGGGTCGACCGCTATGACTTCGCGCCCACGGCCCCCCGGGAGGGCGTAGTACCTGAACGAGTGCGCCGACAGGAGCGGATGTTGGCCGACGAACAGGCAAGGCTCGCGGCCACGCGGCTCACCTAGGATCACCGGCATGGACGTTCGCGTGCTGGGGCTGGCCCCGGACTACGTCGACTACTCCAGCGCCTGGGATCTGCAGCGGGAACTGCACGCCGACCGGGTAGCCGGCCGGATCGACGACACCCTGCTGCTGCAGGAACACGAGCCGGTGTTCACCGCCGGCAAGCTCACCCTCCCGCTCGAGCGGCCCACCGACGGCACGCCGGTGATCGACGTCGACCGCGGCGGGAAGATCACCTGGCATGGGCCAGGCCAACTCGTCGGCTATCCGATCGTCGCGCTGAACCGCCCCATCGACGTGGTGGCGTTCGTTCGCGCGCTCGAGGCCACGATGATCGGCGTCTGCGCCGACTTCGGCATCGCCGCCGCGCGGGTGAAGGGCCGGAGCGGGGTGTGGGTTCTCAGCGAGAACAGTCCTGACCGCAAGATCGGCGCCATCGGGTTGCGGGTGGCCAGCGGGGTGTCGATGCACGGGTTCGCGCTGAACTGCAGCAACGACCTCGCGCCGTTCGACCAGATCGTTCCGTGCGGGATCGCCGACGCGCAGGTCACCACGATGTCGCTGGAGGCCGGCCGCGCGATCACCCCGGCCGACGTTCTCAGTGCAGCGGTCGCCCACCTGACCAAGGCATTGGCGCCGGCCGTGGCTGCCTGACTCGCAACGACGTCGACGGGGAACGCGTGGCGCTGACGAGTGTGCAGGCGAACGTGCGCGGTGAACGCGGACGACCCATCGTCGAGACCGCCGGGCTACGCAAGACGTTCCGGTCGCGCCGGCGGAAAGTCGTGGCCGTCGAAGGCCTCGACCTCACTGGTCACCTCTGGCGGCATCCACGGCTACCTCGGTCCCAACGGCTCGGGCAAGACGACGACCATCCGCATGCTGCTCGGGCTCATCCGCCCCGACTCCGGAACGATGTCGCTGTTCGGCCTGCCCGTGCCGAAGGGCCTCCCGCGCACGATCAACCGGATCGGCGCGGTCGTGGAACAGCCTCGCCTGTTCCCGGGGTTCTCCGGCCGCGACAACCTCCGCCTGCTCAGCATCGCCGGTGGCATCGACGAGCGGCGTGTGGGCGAGGTGCTCGAGCTGGTCGGGCTGAGTGAGCGCGCTGCCGACCGCGTCAAGGGGTACTCCCTCGGAATGAAGCAGCGGCTCGCGCTCGCGGCGACGCTGCTGCGGGACCCGGACCTGCTGATCCTCGACGAGCCCACCAACGGGCTCGACCCCGCCGGCATCCGGGAGATCCGCGAGTTGATGCGCTCGCTCGCCGACCAGGGCGTGACGATCCTGGTGTCCAGCCACATCCTGAGCGAGCTGCAACAGGTGGTCGACCACGTCACGATCATCAACAGGGGAAGGCTGTTGGCGTCCGGGCCGGTGGACGAGATCCTCGGCGAGAGCCGCGGGGGCGTACGCCTCACCGTCGACGACCCCGACCGCGCGACGGGGGTCCTGACCGGCCAGGGACTCGTCGTCGTCCGCGATCACGAGTCCATGCTGGTGACCGGGGCGCCCGACCCGGCACACATCACCAGGCTGCTTGCCGAGCAGGGGCTCTACGTCTCGTCGCTGCGGCCGAGTTCCAACGACCTCGAGAGCGCCTTCCTGGAGATCACCCGCGAGGACGGACCTCCCGACGAACAGGCTCCGTCCGACGCGGCGCCTCCCCCAGCGGCCGGCGGGACACCCGCATGATCAGGCTCATCCGGGCCGAACTGCTGAGGCTGCGCAAGCGGCGAGCGGTGTGGTTGCTGGCTGTGCTGATGGCGGCCCTGATCGTGGTCGTGCTGTTCAGCTACTGGTTCGACACCCGCCCACCGACCGCGGCGCAGCAGGCGGAGTTCCGCGCCAACTACGAGTTCGCGGTCGAGGACTGGAACGAACACGGCGAGGAGTACCTCGCGGACTGCAAGGAATCCGAGGAGAGGGAACGCGCGAACGATCCAAGCGTCGACTTCGGCTGCGAGACGATGGGGCCGCCGAAGCTGGAGGACTACGACTACACCTCCGGAACGTCGTACGAGCAGATGCCCCTACTGCTGCTGGGCTTCGGAGCAATCGCGGCAGGCATCCTCGTTCTCGTCTCGGCAACCTACGTCGGTGCCGACTACGCCGCCGGCACCATCAGCACCCAGTTGCTGTTCTCCCCTACGAGGTGGAAGGTCTGGCTTGCGAAGGCGACGGCGATAGCCGTAGCGGCAGTGGCCGCGGCCGCAGTCTCGGTCGGCCTCGGTGGTCTGGGCGCGTGGGCGGCGATGAAGGACCATCCCAGGGCGCCGGCTGATGCCGACGGTCCGGTGCTGCACCTGATCAGCGTCGGTCTTTGGGCCGTCCTGGCGGTGGTCGCCGTCGCGCTGGTGGCGTTCTCGATCAGCTGGTGGTTCGGCCACACGGTGGCCACCGTCGGCTTGTTGGGCGCCGCGATGATCGGCGAGATGGTGCTCGCGGGTGTCAAGCCGTCATTGACCCCGTGGCTGCCCGGCCGCAACCTCGGTGCGATCGTCACCGGCAAGTGGTCGTATTACGTGCCGGACTGCCGGTCCACGCCGGAGGGCACCTTCTGCACCGAGGCCGACATGTTCATCTCGCGAGGGCACGGCCTCGTGCTCTGGGGGATCCTGGTGCTCGTGACGACCGTGGCCTCGGTGCTGTGGTTCAGCCGCCGCGACGTGAACTGACCTGCGGCGCCACGAGACCGGCCCGTAGGCTGCCCGCGTGAGCGTTGAGATAGGGGCCCGCAAGCTGCTCCGGCTCGAGGTGCGCAACGCCGAGACACCCATCGAGCGCAAGCCGCCGTGGATCAAGACCAAGCTGCGCACCGGCCCGGAGTACAACCGGCTGTCCGCGCTGGTCAAGGACGAGGGCCTGCACACGGTGTGCCAGGAAGCCGGCTGCCCCAACATCTACGAGTGCTGGGAGGACCGCGAGGCCACCTTCCTCATCGGCGGCGACCAGTGCACGAGGCGCTGCGACTTCTGCCAGATCGAGACGGGCAAGCCTGCCGAGCTCGACCGCGACGAACCTCGCCGGGTGGCCGAGAGCGTCCGGACCATGGGACTGCGCTACGCGACCGTGACCGGCGTCTGCCGCGACGACCAGCCCGACGGCGGCGCGTGGCTGTACGCCGAGACCATCCGGCAGATCCACGACCTGTGCCCGGGTACCGGCGTGGAGATGCTCGCGCCGGACTTCAACGCCGAACCGGAACTGCTCGGTCAGATCTTCGACACCCGCCCCGAGGTGTTCGCGCACAACGTGGAGACCGTGCCGCGGATCTTCCGGCGGATCCGTCCCGGCTTCCGCTACGAGCGTTCCCTCGACGTGCTCACCGCGGCGCGATCCGCAGACCTGGTGACCAAGTCCAACCTGATCCTCGGCATGGGTGAGACCGACGAGGAGGTGGGCGAGGCGCTGGTGCAGCTGCACGACGCCGGCTGCGAGGTCGTGACGATCACGCAGTACCTCCGGCCTTCACTCCGGCACCACCCGATCGACCGGTGGGTCACACCCGAGCAGTTCGACGCGTTCGCCGCCGAGGCCAGGCGGATCGGCTTCGCCGGTGTGATGAGCGGGCCGCTCGTGCGGTCGTCCTACCGTGCCGGCCGGCTGTACCGCGAGGCGCTGGAACGCCGCGCCGGGCAAGGGACCAGCCTGTCGGCCTGACCTCGCCGGAGCCGTCGGGGACCCCTTGGTCGGGCCTAGAATGGCCCGACATCTGCGCACGCGCATCGGACGCGACGCACCCCGACGTGAGGAATCCCTAGCCGTCATGCCCAAGGCACCGAAGTCCAAGACACCGGCCACTCCTCCACGCGGCGGCAAGGCGAAGTCGGCGGCACCGTCGATGGGCCGGGTCGAACAGGTCAAGCGGAGCTTCCAGCTGGCCCGCGAGTTCGACCGGTGGATCGGCTGGAAGATGCTGGGCATCTTTCTCGGGGTCATCGCGATCGGCCTGGCGATCGGGTTGCTCATCAACCACCCGATCTACGTCACGCTCCTGAGCCTGTCGCTGGGTCTGCTGGCCGCCACCTTCTACTTCGGTCGCAAGGTGACCGCCGCGGTGAACATCAAGCTCGAGGGCCAGGTAGGCGGCGCCGCGGGGGCCCTGCAGGGGCTGCGCCGGGGTTGGACCGTCGACGCCGGCATCGCGGCCACCCGCAACTCCGACATGGTGCACCGCGCGGTCGGCCCGGCCGGCATCGTCCTCGTCGGCGAAGGCTCGCCAAGCCGCGTCGGGCACCTGCTGTCGAACGAGAAGCGCAAGCACTCCCGGGTCACGCCGGATACGCCGATCTACGACATCATCGCGGGCAACGGTGCGAACCAGGTGCCGATCAAGAAGCTGATGGGTCACGTCGCCAAGCTCCCCCGCAACCTCAAGGGCAAGCAGATCGCGGAGGTCAAGCGCCGGCTGAAGGCGCTGGAGTCGACCCGCCAGCAGGTCCCACTGCCCAAGGGACCGATGCCGAAGAACGTCAAGATGCCCAAGGCGCCGGTGCGCGAGACCGGCGGTCCGAGGGCGCAGCCGTCCGGCCCGCGCGACTCCGGACGCTGAGACCAGCCGGCCCGGCTGCGGCCCTTGGCGTCAGCGACGCCGCTTCGGCCTGGTCGGCATCGGCAGTTCGGCGCGCTTCCCCCGCCGCCACAACACGGCCGTGCCGGCCGCATGGTCGTGCAGACCTCGCCGGTCGGGACCCGCGACGACCGCTGGCAACACCAGCAGCAGGAGCGCCGTCCGAAGCGCGGCCCGCGGGAGGCCGACGCGCTCGCCGTCGAGGCGCGCGACCGCGATGCCGCAGATCAACTGGCCCGGCGAAGCGCCGGTGAGGGCGGTCGAGACCACGTTCACCACCGCGAACGTGGCGAGCGGCAGCAGGTCGGCAAGGGTGATCGGCGCACCGAACGGTGCCGAGCTGCGGACGGCGGCCAGCACCACCAGGTTGGCGATCGCCCAGTCGATCACCAAGGCCAGCAGGCGGATCCCGTATCCGGCGGTCCGCGGGTCGACCGGTGTGCGGGGGTCGGGTTCGGGCACGGCGCGAGGCTACCGACCCGGCCGCTGTCAGCCGTGGCCGATGACCGGCCCCGCACCCGCCACCCGCCGCTCGTAACACCTGCGAAACAATCGAGACACCGCCGGGTAATGGCTGCGACCTAGCGTCGCTGACAGCCGAGGAGGCCCAGCACTCCCCCGCAGTCAGGCCGCCGGATCAAGCCTGGCATTCTCGCGCGATGCCCGTAAGACCCGTCAGTTCCTACCGATCAGGAGCAGCATGTTCGAAAACGCAGCGGATGTCGCCGCCTTCGTCAAGAACGAGGGCGTCGAGTTCGTCGACGTCCGGTTCTGTGACCTGCCTGGGGTGATGCAGCACTTCAACGTCCCCGCGCAGTCGGTCACCGACGACTTCTTCTCCGAGGGCCAGATGTTCGACGGCTCGTCGATCCGGGGCTTCCAGTCGATCCACGAGTCGGACATGAAGCTGATCCCTGATCCGTCCTCGGCCTACCTGGACCCGTTCCGCAAGGCCAAGACGCTGATCATCAACATGAGCATCGTCGACCCGTTCACCGACGAGCCGTACACCCGCGACCCGCGGCACGTGGCCGCCAAGGCCGAGACGTACATGCAGTCGACCGGCATCGCCGACACCGCGTTCTTCGCTCCGGAAGCCGAGTTCTACATCTTCGACGACGTGCGGTTCGAGACGAAGCAGAACGCCAGCTACTACTTCATCGACTCGATCGAGGCTGCCTGGAACTCCGGACGCGAGGAGGGCGGGAACAACCTCGGGCACAAGACCCCCTACAAGGGCGGCTACTTCCCGGTGCCGCCGGTTGACCACTTCGCCGACCTGCGCGACGAGATGGTGCTCGAGCTCGACAAGCTGGGACTGGAGGTCGAGCGCAGCCACCACGAGGTGGGCACCGCCGGCCAGGCTGAGATCAACTACCGGTTCGACTCGCTGTTCAAGTCGGCCGACAAGGTCATGCAGTTCAAGTACGTGGTGAAGAACGTCGCGCACCGCAACGGCAAGACGGTGACGTTCATGCCGAAGCCGCTCTTCGGCGACAACGGATCGGGCATGCACACCCACCAGTCGCTGTGGAAGGACGGCGTCCCGCTGTTCTACGACGAGAACGGCTACGGCGGCCTGTCGGACATGGCCCGCTGGTACATCGGCGGCCTGCTCACGCACGCGCCTTCGCTGCTGGCGTTCACCAACCCGACGATGAACTCCTACCACCGGCTGGTGCCCGGCTTCGAGGCGCCGGTGAACCTGGTGTACTCCGCGCGCAACCGCTCCGCCTGTGTGCGGATCCCGGTCACCGGTTCCAACCCCAAGGCCAAGCGGGTCGAGTTCCGGGTGCCGGACCCCTCCTGCAACGCCTACCTCGCGTTCGCGGCGATGCTCATGGCCGGACTCGACGGCATCAAGAACCGCATCGAGCCGCCGGCGCCGGTCGACAAGGACCTGTACGAGCTGCCGCCGGACGAGCACGCCGAGATCACCCAGGTGCCCGGCTCGCTGCCGGCCGTTCTCGACTCGCTCGAGGCCGACCACGCGTACCTCAGCGAAGGCGACGTGTTCACCGAGGACCTGATCGAGAACTGGATCGACTTCAAGCGCACCCACGAGGTCGACCCGCTCCGGCTGCGCCCGCACCCGCACGAGTTCGAGCTGTACTTCGACTGCTGAAACGGCGTTCGCTGACCTGCGCCGATAGCCAGGAAAGGGCCTCTGACCTGCAGTTATGCCGCTGTTGCGTCACCGGAGCGCGCGGGCTCGGCCGTCCCGGGCGCGGGTCCCGGTCACGTGATCTGTTCGGGACCGATCGGTGGTCAGGCCTGCCGCCGCTCGAATACCGGCTCTGTCGGCGGCCCACGGGCGGGGAGGTGTGTCGGTCCCTCGATCTGGTGCCCGTGGTGCTCCGCCAGGGAGGACAGCCGCCGAGCGCGGCTAGTCCAGCAGCGTGCTGGCCCAGTGCGTTCAGGGCTTTCTGCTCATGCAGCCGGGTCGGCCACCGATGGGTCATCGGCGACGGCTTGCTGGATGGCATCAGCCGCACGTTGCTCGACAGTCGGCCATTCGACGATCTTCTCGGCGAGGGAACCTGCAGGTCAGTGCGTCCGCCCTCCCCGTAGTCGTCGTTGTAGCGCTCAAGCACTTGACGCACCTTCTCGACCATCTGTTTGTACTCGTCCACGTCCATGGGCCCCGTCTCCCATCCTGTTGTGCCCGCGTGTAGAGGTCCGATGCCGCACTGTCTCCATCCTGACAGCGAACGCCGACGACGACATGATTCGCCTCGAGCACACCGCTGCGTTCTCCGTGCGTTAACCGAACTCCCAGCTCGGACTGGTGTCGGGGACTTCTCATTTCCTGGCGATGGAGAAGCCCGACCTGGTGAACCACCTGGTCCTCGACTTCTTGAGCAAGATCCCGTGGCGACTCCTTGCCGTTCAGGAGCGCTGCGGAGGCAGGGAGCTAGACCGGTGTGCGGCCGATCTGTCGGCCTTGCTTGCGCTTGGGGCAAAAAGTCAACCAGAGCAACTTTTGCCCGTTCTACCCGTATTGTTGTAGATGTGAGTGAGCCGTCGGAAGTCAGCCCATACGAGTCGCTGACGATCGACGTGGAAGGCGTGGTCATTCTGGTGTGGCCGCGCGGTGTGCACATCACCCGTGCTGCCGCCCAGCAGGCGTTCGACGACGTGAACACTCTTTGCGGCGCCGTTCGCCGGCCCATGCTCGTGGACATGGCCACCACAAAGTCTGTGGCTCGTGGTGCGCGAGCGGTATTTGGTCAACCGTGTGCAGCATCCAGGATTGCGCTGCTCGGCAGATCGCCGGTCGATCGTGTCATCGCCAACTTCACGCTCGGCGTCAGCGTGGTCCCGTGTCCGACCAGGTTCTTCACGGATCGGGCGAGCGCAATGTCGTTTCTCCGCGAGGGCAACGATGAGCGAGGAGTATGACGACGGGCGATTGGACGGGCTGGTTGATCTGATTGTCCGGCTCGCGTCCGGAAACCTGAAGGCCCGTTTGGAACCTTCCGAGGCGAGGGATTCTCTTGACGCGGTCATCACGGGCATCAATCTGTTGGCCGAGGAGCTCGACCTGATCACCCAATCGCTGGAACAACGGGTCGCCGAACGTACGATCGCGCTGAACCAGGCCAGAGTGGCGCTCGAGCGGATGGCCCTGAACGATGCGCTGACGGGCCTGGGGAATCGAACCCTGCTGGGGGACCGCATCAGACAGGCAGGGGCGCGGGCCGAGCGCGGAACTCGGCCCCCGACCGTCCTGGTTCTGGATCTCGACAAGTTCAAGACGATCAACGACAGCCTGGGTCACAACGCAGGTGACCGAATCCTGGTCGAAGTCGCACGCCGCCTCACCAGCGTGGTGCGGGAAACAGACACTGTTGCCCGGCTCGGAGGCGACGAGTTCGCGATCGTCACGCCGGACCTTGCGGAGGACGACGCGCTCCGAGTCGCTGAACGGGCACTCGCGGAACTGCAGGCACCTTTCCTTCTCGGCGATCGAACGGTGTGGACCGGGGCGAGCATCGGTGTGTGCTTCGGCCGGCGTGGACAGAGCGCCGAGCATCTCCTACGTGACGCGGACACCGCGATGTATGCGGCAAAGGCCAATGGACGCGGCAGGATCGAGGTCTTCTGTCCGGAGATGCACCATGCGGCTCGGGACAGGCTCGAGATCGCGTCGGAAATCGGAGCCGCGATCTCCGGAGGCCAACTAGCGCTGTTTTACCAGCCGGTCGTTCACCTCGGCACTGCAACAATCGTCGGGGCCGAGGGACTGGTGCGTTGGCTGCATCCCAAACGCGGCGTCCTGACGCCGGCTGACTTCATTCCGATCGCGGAGGACAGTGGGCACATCGTCGACATTGGCCATTGGGCGATCAAAGTGGCCGTCGCGCAGCTGCGCGACTGGTCGCTAGCGTTTCAGAATCGAAACTTTCAACTGCACGTGAACATATCACCGGCCGAGTTGAGATCGCCAGGAATGGCCACTTTTGTATCCGATGTCTTGCGGGAACACGATGTCGAGCCTCACCGCCTCGCGATCGAGATATCCGAAACAGGGATGATGACAGACGATCTCCTGGGGCTGGACGCCCTCACCACCCTGAAGGAACTAGGCCTAGGGATCGAAATCGACGATTTTGGTACGGGTTACTCATCCATCAGCTACCTTCGTCAATTGCCGATTGATACGGTCAAGGTCGATCAGTCGCTCATCCGGAATCTGGGCACCGACACAAGGCAGGTCGCGTTCGTCGCCGCCATCCTGCGACTGATCGAATCCGCGGGCTTACGCGCAGTAGTCGAAGGGATTGAGACGGCCGGGCAGTTGGCTAGACTGCTAGAGATAGGATGCGACTATGGACAAGGATACTATTTCAGCCCTCCAGTGGCGCGGGAACAAATGACACAATTGCTGACCTATCAGCACATCACGCCCCGGCACTGAAATGGCGAGTGAGCAGCGATCCATTCGGGGACAGCGCTCGAGCAGGGGCCGAGCCCTGCTCTCATATGCCCTGCTGGCGCCACGGGTGGCGTGGCTTAGCCGACGCACGCCGAAGGACCTGACAGTGGGCTGGGAGCACTACTGGTCGTCGATCCGCGCGACCGGTGTTGGCGGGGACGTCCTGTGGGACGCCGGCGATCTCGGAGAGATGCAGGCCTACCTGCGGGTCATGCGTACGCACCTCGACACCTCTCTGCCGATCATCGACATCGGGTGCGGAAACGGCCGATTCACGAGACAGCTCGTGCCGGTATTCCGTTCGGTTGTCGGGATCGACCTCTCTCCGAGCGCGATTGCAGTGGCGAACTCGGAATCGACCGATTCGTCCGTCGTGGAGTTCCGATCTATGGACGCCATCGTGCCTGGCGCGACCAATGTCCTCGCCTCAGAGTGGGCGCCTGCCAACATATTCATTCGCGGGGTGTTCCACATCTTGGATCCATCTGCCCGGGTTGAGTTGGCAAGAAACCTCCTATCACTCACCCGTGCCAGGGGTCGGGTGTTTCTTGCCGAGACAGACTTCCGCGGGAGCGGGCTGGAATACGTGGCGAACCTCGGCGCCACGCCAAGATCGATTCCTGGACCGCTGGAACGTGCGATAAGGGACCTTCCACGGCCGGGACACTTCGGTCGGGCCGAGCGCGAGCAGAGCTTTGATGGGGCCGATTGGGAGTTGATCGTCGACGGCCCGACCGTGATCGAGACCATCCCCTTGAGGGAATCGACTGAGCCTGGACACATTCCCGGGTACTTTGCGGTCCTCGCTCAGCGCAGCTGACACCCACGGCAGTCGTCGCCGTTCGCCAAGGGCGTGCCATCCGTTCCCCGCGGGCCATTCAATGGGTCCGACATAGCTCCGAGCACGCTCATGGTATGTCCACCGAATCATTGAGGTCTCCGACCGGAGACCTCTTCTGTTTGGCGGCGCGTGTAGGGACTGCGTAGCGGCAGTTTGCCCAGATGGGCTAGATGACGGCATCACCGCGCAGAAGGCCAAACCTGCTTCATCGGTGCCCCGCATGGCATGTCCTCGCTCCAACGGTCCATGACTCGTGCCGCGCCGTGACGACCAGCCGCCGCTAGGCCAACGTCTCGGGTGATTGACCTACGTGTCCCTTGGTTGACCAGAGTTCGACGACCACCATGAGCATCTCCTGGGTGATCCAGAAGGCTATCGAGGGTTGCGTCAGACAGTTGCAGGGTCTTCATGAGCGCGGTTGACTTCGCCCTGAATGATGCTGGTGGAACCGGCCGACCGCATCTCCACCTCGTTGAGGTGGTCGCGGATACCTTCCACCAACTCGGCGCCACCGCGAGGAACGCTGACCGTGAGGCGCTCGGCGTTGTCTTCGGTCACCGCCTGATGAATGGCGTCAGCCATCTTCTGGTGGGTCCCAGCCGGGAGATGACCCGAGGCCACATGCACTTGCGCCCGTGCCTCCTTGTTGTCGTCCTTCGACGAGACGGTTGCCTGGCTCAGGACCTGACCGTCTTGTTCAACGGTGATCTGCTTGTCGTCGGCCACGTCGTCTCCTTGCTAGGCGGTCCTGCAACAGTCGCGCGGGCTGCCTAATCGTTCGAGGCCTGTTTGTTGTTTTTGCTGCGGCCACCCGGGCCCTAGGCCAGCCAGCCCACCAGAAGCACACGGCGACCGTGCCCCCAGGACATCGAGATCGTCCCCACACCACACCTTGGCGAAGGCTCCCCGACCCGCGTCAGGCGGCCCTTACCCGATGACCACCGACTCTGGCTGTTGGTATGCGAGCAGCGTTCGACGACGCGCTACGCACCTCCCTGCGCCGATCATCGACTACGTCATCGTCAACTAGACGGCCCAAGGAGCTCCCCGCACCGCCGCAATCGCGGAGAGTCACGCGAAGGCCGGACATCTGTGGGTCATTCGGGTTTGGGTGTGCCGCCGAAGATCTCTGTCCGCTGCACCTATGCGATCCAATGGGTGCAGGTGAAATACCGCCGGCGACTCAGCGTCAACTCCGCCGAACGCTCCATCCTCTCCAACAGCTGCGGCAGCCGCACCGTCACCGTGCCGTCTCGAGCGCTCTGACATGCTGAATGGGGCCCCGATACCCGACTCCCGACACCGGAGCGACGAAACGGTGAGCGCTTGGACAACGCTTCACGCACCCTCGATCCCGTGCCAGCACCCCTGTTCTCGGCGACACCCGACCCGCGACCCCTCATCGCCGGAGGCTCGGCAGTCCACCACGGGCAGAGGAACCAGCCGCGTGACGGCTTGCCATCAGGCCAGTTCATCGAGATCGAAGGCGGACGCCTCCTAGAGATCTGTCACGCGTTGAGGGCCAAGTCTGCCCGTGGCCCCTGGCTGCCCTGGTGGTCTGGAATGCCGTGTCCCTGCATTTGCGTGGTGGCTTGTTGGTGTGCACGTGCGAGGACTTCCTCACCGTGCTGTTGCGCCCGGACTGGTACCGCTCGACGGCGAGCCCACCCTCGCCAAGGTCGGCCAAGGCGGCTGCAAACTCCTCAGCGAGGGAGAGCAAAGAGGCGATCATTCATCCCGACGTGTCGGCTGAGGGTCTGACTGCATGCCGTGCGAGCGCGTGGACGGCGTGGGTTATGTTCGCCCTCGACTACGGGTTCGCTACGCACGTGGCAGGGCCATCCACCGTTTCCGTGGTGGTTGTGTCACGAACGGGTGCGTCACGCATCTTCTTGCCCTTGTAGACCCGAGTGCTCGTGGTCGTGGTCGCTGACTCCTGCTGGATCCTGCCCGCCTGCATGCTGGTGGTGGTGCAGACCTCGCCATTTCGTGGCCCTGGTTGCGTGGTCGTGGTGGTCTCGGTGCAGGTGACGTAGCCCTTGGCGAAAGTGCAGCCTGCTGGCAACGTGTGCCTCATCTTGCCCGCCCCTTGGGCCGTCCCAACGCCTATCCAGGACACAAGCACGCCACACAAGGCAGCCACGACGAGACGTTTCATTACGGGCACTCCTAAGGCACAAGGTGTCTGAGTCGCCCGATCCGCCGCTTTGGGGTCCGACCAACGGACCGAAAGCGTATCGGGCTGTCCAAACCCTCGTAGCCGCTTCGATTTGACGGCTGGCGGCCCGACCGCGCCTCCTGCCGTCTACGGATTCGACAAGGTCCCGCGTCATCCTGGGGTGGATCGCGCGTCTTTAGGGTGTGCGCGCCGCGCCGATGGATGCACCGTCCAGTCGCAAGCGGCGCTCGGCTCGGGTGGCCTGAAGCGACGGCCACCCGAGCCACCCAAAGATGCGTGCTCTGGTGATGGGCCCACGGCCAAAGGCACTTCCACTGGTGCGACCAAGGTCGGCCTATCCAGCGCGTCTACGAGGGTCGCGGGCTGGCGACCCGACCTTGGGCGTGTGGGTCTACACAGTTGCGACGACCAGACGTGGGCCGCTCACCACAAACCGTGGCGCCTTGCCGGTCGAATTACGTGGTCCGTGAGTCGGCAGGATGCGCGTCTCCGTCACGACCGGGGCAACCGGAGCGTCACTGAGACCCGTGGAGTCCTCGAAGCGCAGGTACGTGGCCAGGCGGCGTCCTCGTTGAACCGGATACGCACTGAGTCGAGAACCTGGCCAATCCTGGTGGAATCAACGTCGGTCGGGGCCGGCACCTGCCAGAACGGATGTGCCCTCGCTGTTGCAGCAGCCAATCGGCCTCGCCGCGATAACGCGATCCGTCGCGGATCACAAGCACATCGACATCGCGCGCCGCAAACGGCGGCACCTGAATCACACTGACGATGAGCTTGCCTGCCTGAGTCGGAAAGACGTATTCCTCATAAACGCCGACATTGTCTTCGGTGACCGTGTCGTCGTCTCTCACTCGTTGGACACTTGAATAGCGCACCATCGGGATGATGGTGTTTGCGACAGCCTCTGAAGCCCTCGCTCTGGTGCGTTCGCTGGCTGAGGCAGCCCTCCAGGCCGCGACGGCGGCCACGGCTGTCGCCCCTGCACCGACGATCGTGCCAACAGCGGTCGCGATTTCACCCGTCACCCACGCACGGATCGAAGGGCGACGACCTAATCCCGATTCTCATGGCACAGTGTGCTGTGGTCGATGCCAGGCGGGAGCCCGCCGGACGTTCCAGACCCGAGGCTGTCGCGGAGTTGAAGCGCGGGGCTACGTTTCAGGTGGCTGAACTGGTCTGCCGAAGCACCCCGCTGTCCCTGGGAGCGGCCGATGTCGAGTGAACAGATCTATCTGGCTGCCCGTGACTGCGCTACCGGTGACAAGCTTCGGGACCAGGCAAGCCCGATCTACTGGCGGGGCAAGCCCAACTTTCTCGACCAGCTACGGGCCGACTTCGCCGCCCGGGCGCATGCGAAGGCTGCGGCCAGAGCAGCCGAAGGGCGCAAGCCCTGACGCTGTTCCTGCTTGCCGCCGCGTAGGCGGCCTCTGACGCTCTCGAGTGGGCGCTAACCGGGGTTATGAAGGCTCGATAACCCCGGGTTGCGCCCACTCGTCGCATACTCGTGTGTATGCGCGGGCTGACTCAGGTTGTGCTCGCGGGGAGCTTGCTTCTCCTCGTCTCGTGCACTCCGTGGGCGGGTCCGACGTCGGCGCCATCGCCAGACCGGGCTGAGCTCAGCCAGCAGCTGATCTCTGACGACTTCAGCGTCGGACCGGAGAACGGCCCGGGATGCGCCGCAGCCGTTGGCAAGGAGGGAACGGTTGTCTGGCACGGCGTCCATGGTGTCGCCGACATGAAGGCGGGAACCCCGATCACCGAGTCGACAATCTTCGACATCGGCTCAGTGACCAAGCAGTTCACGGCGACGATGATCTTGCTGCTAACCGCTGAAGGAAAGTTGGCTCTTGACGACAACGTGTCGGACCATGTCGACCGGCTGCCCACGTGGGGCGACGACGTCACCATCGCCCAACTGATCCACCACACCAGCGGGATCCCCGAGTACGGCCCTCTGCTTGAAGCCAAGGGATATGACTGGCAGGACACCACGCGACGCAAGCACGCATTCGAGGTCATCGCCGAAGTGACCGAGCTGGATTCCAAGCCCGGAACGAGTTTCGCCTACTCCAACTCCAACTACATCCTGCTCGGTTACGTGATCGAGGGGGTGACTCGGCAAACCCATCGCCGACGTTCTCGCAGACCGGGTCTTCCGACCCCTTCACCTCAATCTGGTGATGGAGCCCACCGATCGGGTGACCGGTAAGGCTCGCTCCTACCAGTTGGTGCCGTACGGGAATGGGTACGACATCGCCGACTGGCACTGGGACGCGTCGGGCGCGGCGGGGATTCAGAGCCGCGTCACCGACCTCATCCGGTGGGGCGACAACTACCGCACCGGCAAGCTCGGGGGTCAGACCCTGCTCGACGCCCAACTGGCAGGCGCCGTAGACCCAGGCGAGGGCGACGGCTCGCGCTACGCGGCGGGGATCGTGATCCGGCCCAACCAGGCCCTGGTGCACACGGGCGGGTACGGCGGCTTCCGCACTCTGTTGGAGGTGAGTGCCGACCGCACTCAGGTGCTCGTCGTCGCCTGCAACCTCGAAGACGTCGATGTGGAGGCAATCGGCGAGAAGCTGGCCGAGCTCTGGGAGTTCTGACCTGCCGTTCGCTGAAGTAGCTGACCATGGCGTCGGCAGCCTGTGTCCCTGTCGAGCGGGCGCAGATGGGTGCTGGAAGAGGGCGAAACCCCGGTTAGCGCCAACTCGCGAGTCCTGCCTGGCCCGGTCGAGCGGCCGGTCGCCAGCGCCGACCGAGCGCTCGCTCGCTGGCATGATGCGACATGGTCTGGGGCTCGGTGACGCGAGCTGCGCGGTCTGCGGGCGGACTGGAGCTCAGCCAACGCGTGGCCGACTCAGGGCGGTTGTGGCGACCGTGACCGTTCTTGCCGCCGTGTTCGCCGTGTACGGCGTTGTGTCCTGGCGACAGGCGAGAGTGCCCGACGCCCAGGCCGATCGCCGCGTTGCTGGCTCTGACCACGTGAACATCGCCACTCGTGGCCTTGACTTGCAGAACACCATTCCGCGGCAGCGGACTCGACGTCGGACGCTGGTCAGGTCGTCTTCAACTTCGACGATGTGGCTCGACGGGTCCGATCACATTCTCATGTCCTTCGAGGTGAGCAATGGCAGACGCCGACCGATACAAGACCGTAGCATTGTGACAGTCGTCTTCATCGCCGATCCGCTACCCAGCGAAACGTGAGCCGGTCTACTACTACTCCCAAGCCTCGTCTGTTTCGGCTTGCCGGACTGTCACATACGTACGAGCGCGTTCCCATGTATCGACTGGACGCCGCCGCTGCAGTGACGTGGACGGATGCGGCCGGTGATCGTGTGGCAGATCGCGCCGAGGAGTAGTCAGGCTTTCCGCGCCGCCGAAACCGGTCTCGACCAGCAACGTGAGTCCGTCGACCTGGCTCGAGGCTCCGTACACGAAAGCGCTCTGCAGGTCGTAGATCCGGGATCGATCAACCAGGCTGACTAGAGGGGTGGCAACGACGTGGCTGACAGCACTGTCCGGTTCGAGTCCCGCATGACGATCCGGCGACCGATCGGCGTGGTCTTCGAGCGGTTGGCCGACCTGCCCGGCTATGGGCGGTGGATGCATCGCACGGGTTTGTTCCGACGGTGCGGTCTGACCTCCGAAGGGCCCGTTCGGCAAGGGGCGACCTACTCCGATGCGACGCGCTTGGGCACCTTCGAGGGCGAAGTGACCGAGTTCGCAGCGCCGTCGCGCATCGCCTTCTCCGAAACGCTGCGCTGGTTCGGCCGACCGATGACCCAGGCACGGCCGGAGTACTTCCTCGAGGCAGACGGGGACGCGACGGTTGTTCACCACATCGCCGTCGGAGAGCTCTTCGGCCCGTTCCGGCTCATGAAGCCGGTCGCAGGGCTGATGGCCAAGGCCGAACGGACCAAGACGCTCAACTCGCTGAAGCGTTCCCTGGAGTCGGAGTAGCCGCTCCACCCGAAGGGCTCGAGTGGGCGCAAAGTGGTGCCTGGAGCGGCCGCAGGCAACAGATTGCGCCCACTCGGCGCTTCCGGTCGTCGCGAACGGCAAGTCCAAGCGCTCTTGGTCGGGTAGAAATAGCTGCGCCGCCGATGGCCCGGGCGGCTGATCCGTCGGCCAAGTGGAGGCAACCTATGTTGATCTGGGGGATCCTGGCTGCGTCCATCGTGGTCGTGGTGGTGGTGTCGGCCGTTCTCGCGCGTACCCGGCGGCGCCGATAGTGCGCCCGAAGCCGGGGGTGACGCCAGCTCGCATCTAGCTCGTCGAGTGGGCGCCAACTGTTGCCTGGAGCGGTCGTGGACACCAGATTGCGCCCACTCGTGCGTCTGCTTCTGCCTAGCTCGGTGGTAGCTCGACCCGGTAAGTGCCCAGCGTCGACTCGGCCTCCACGTAGCGCCACCAGTCGAAGTTCTCCGACTCGGCCGTGGACTGCTGACAGGCCTCCATGCTCGGGTACTTGATCACGCCCCACCAGGGAACGGCTTCGGTCGCCCAGCGGGAGTCGCACTGGACAACCCACTCCACGCCGTACTTCTCGTCCACGGCGGTTGCCTCGTCGTAGAGCCTTCTCTGCTCTTCCTTGGACAGTTGGTAATACGCCTCGGTGTAGCCCTTGAAGACCACCAGCTTGTAGACCGGTTCCGACACAGCTCCTCCTCCTTCGACGCCTGCCCGTTGCGCCCACTCAACCGCCGAGGACCAGTGGACGCGAATCGGGGTCATCTGCGGCCGATAGCCCGGGATTGCGCCCGCCTGCGTCCGAAGAGGTGGATGCGGCCGTCACTTCCTGCCCCCACCACCAGGGCGGCGGTCACTGCTGAAGAGGGCCCAGATGACGACGATGATGAACACGAGTCCGACGATCTGCTCCTCCTTCGACCCCGCCGTGTGGGCGCAATCACGTCCGTCGCGGTTGGCTCTGGTCAGGAAACGACGGGGCCGGTTGCCCACGCTTCCAATGGTAATGCCGTGAAACCTCCGCAATCGTGATGTCGTATGACTCAAAGAACTCGTGGCGACCACGTTCCCGCGTTTCGGAATGCTGTGGCTGCTCGCGCCATTGCTTGATGGCATCCTCTGTTTCGAAATGGGCCAATGCCAGCTCGCTGCCGTCCTCACCGGTAAATCCCTGGAAGCTAACAAAGCCGCGGATTTCTGCGACAAGCCTCATCATCTCCTCAAAGGCAGCACCATACGCCAACTCGTCGACATCACCCCGCGGATGGATCTGGAACAGTACGACATGCATTGCTGACCTCCCTCGAAATCTCAAATGTCTGCTGGTAGCTCTGCCCAACGGCTCACGCTCCACATGCCTGTCTGCAAATCCACTGCACGAGCACGTGAGAGAAGCGTGGCGACCTCAGGCTCGTCGAGGGACTCCGTCCCTTCGCAAACGGTGAAGTATTCGGTCAGGAACGTATTCAGCAGTCCGGGCGGAACCTTCGATGAACGATCCAGACGGAGCAGAAACATGCCACGTACGCGTGGGGATCCGGGTCGTAACGAGGGCTGAAAGTACGAGAACGGAAGGAGGCGGGCCCCGTGCCGCTCGTAGAAGCGCAGGCGGCCCACGGGATCGCCTCTATGACTGTCAGTGTTCCAACTGCGCGGGTCGTCGACTTCAGCAAGCACGAGTACACCCGGAACGTCGGCATACCAACGTGGCAAGACAGAACGCATCATGTGACTTCCAGCGCCTGAGCCTCGAGCTTCCTCGAGGACAGCGAGATACCCAAGCAGCAATACGTGGCCATCGGCGTACCACTCACCGAGCATCACAGCGATCGGAGCCTCAGCCCGCAAGAGAACACACGAGAGGTCGTTGCTGTCATCTGCGTAGTCGGCGAGGAACTCCTGAAAACCCATCAGCTCCTCGGGTCGAAAGGACGGCTCGAGGACCTTCCGGTAGACGTCCTCCAACTGTCCTGGGGACAATTCATGCAGTTGGGCCTCGACCAAAGCGCCAACACCTGGGGCCGCCGCGTCGACGTCCTTGGCCTCCATCGCCACATTCTGCATCCACAGGTTCCTTCGGTCCACAGTTCGCGACTCGACCTCTGGACAGTCCATCGGGAACCGGGATTAACTGGTCACGGAGTCGGCATGGCGTCGCCCGGCTGGGTCGTTGGGCAGGCCTCACAAGCCGGGCAGGAACATGACCAAGTCTCACAACCCGTCGAGGCCGATGCCCGCCAGCCGCCCAACCAGGCTTCCTCCCCGGACCGCGACATGGGCGGTCGCGGGCTTCCTCGCGATCGCTCTCGCCGTGGGCATCGTCCTGCTCGTCCCACCGGCGCTGTATCCCTCACTCAAGACGCCGGATGCCGACCTCGTCGGACTCAAGGCCCAGGAGAGATTCGACATCGAGACGGCCAGGCTGGAACTGCAGGCCGGACTTCGCCAGACCCTGATCCAGTCACTCGCTGTCCTGGTCACGGTGTCAGGAGCGTTGCTGGCCTGGCGGCAATCCTTGCACGAGCGCCAGCAGAAGCGAGACGATTTCAATCTCAAGCTATTCGGTGAGGCTAGGAGCGACCTTTCACACGAATCAGAAGCCGTCCGGATCGGTGGCATCTATTCACTGGAAGCACTGGCTGCTCGCTCCATTGACCACAGAAGGCCAGTAGCCGAGGTGCTGGCGGCGTTTGTGCGGGAACGCAGTCCGTGGCCACCAGCAGGTGCGAAGCTCAGGGAGGATGCCGAGATCATGGGCGGTTCCGCGCAGAACCTCCTGGCCGCTGGTGTCGACGTGCATATTGCGCTTGAAACCCTCGTGAAAAATGCCAGGGACTGGGACCCGACGCACGGATTGTTCTTGTCACACCTCGATCTGCGCGTTGCGAACCTGCCCGACGCGTACCTCGAGGGTGCGGATCTGACCGACACCAGACTGACCGGCGCCTACCTGCCGAGAGCGCAGCTGAGGGGCGCCGATCTCCGGGGAACGGTCTTTCTCCACGCGGATCTCACCGACGCCGACCTCACCGACGCGAACGTCAGCGATTCAACGGACTTCTCAGAGGCCGCCTGTTCGGGTGTGCAGTGGCCAGGCGGGACCAAACCACCGGATCTGCCGCGGGTCTCTTGAGCGGACATCGAACAGGAGGTTGGACATGTCCATCGGACGAGAGCAGATCCTTGATGAGATCCGACGCGAAGACCCGACGCAGCCACGAATAGGCGGTATCGCTGGCGAGTTGGGATCTGGGCGTACATGGCTGCTCGAGCAGCTCAAGTCCGGAGCGGACCTTGGCCGGCGCGCCGTCGTGGTACCCCTCGAAGACTTCGATCCCGGTCATCCGGGCCAGATCGGCCCGGCAGCGTCAGTGGGAGCAGTGCAGGCCAACTTCAACGCCTTCACACGCTTGTTGGAGTATCTGATAGCCGAAGTGTGTCCACCCGAAAAGAAGGGCGAGGTCGCCCGCGCGATCCAGACTGCGCGCAACGACAAGGTGCTGGCGGGACGTGTCATCAGTCTCGACTCCAGCCTCCAGGAGATCGAACGTCCTTTTGTCCCGCAGGACTTCGCCCAGGCCTGGCGCGACGCCGCTGAGCACTTGATCGATGGTTTCGCTGAGATGTGGGACCCGCCGCCCGATGGCTGTGTCCTGATGCTGGACGACGCCGATCGACTCGCTGACCAGGAGATCGGCGTGTGGCTCCGCCGCCTGCTCTCTCCGCACGCGACGCCTGGCACAGGCGGCAAGTCACTGGTGCGCACGCTTGTCGTCATCACCCGAACACCCGGTTCTGATGGCGACGGACTGCCGCAGGCCGACGTGACCTGGACCCTCGGCAACTTCAGCCGCGATGAGGTGGGTGAGTACCTCCGGAATGCGCGCAAGGGGGCCGGGTTCGAGCGTGAAGTCGTCGACAAGGTCTACGACATCACGGATGGACATCCTGCGACTCTGCGCCTGGTGCACGACCTCATCTGGGGGCCGAGCCTCGGACTGCAAGAGCCACTCCTCGTCTTACGAAAGCTGACGAGGGAGGCAGATGAGCGGGCGGCCGCCCTCGTCGAGCGTTTGGTCACACTCCGGGACGAACCAGGCTTGATGGCCGCCATTCAGGTGGCGGCCGTCCCGAGGCGCTTCGATTTCAAGTTGTTCGAGGCACTCCTCGAGCCAGATCAAATGGCGAACGGCTCAGTCTTGTTCAACTGGCTGCGGGAGCTCCCGTTTACAGAGCACATAGCAGCACCGGAAGAGGGAACCGTCCTCCGCATTCATGAGTACGTGAGAAAAAGCATCATTGCGAGGATGCGAGCCTCTGACACCAACCGACTCGAGCGTCTTCACGAGCGTGCAGCGGACTTCTATGAGCGCATGCTCGAGCAGGACCTCCAGGACGGCGAAGGACGCACATACCAATATGGCACGTGGTACTTCCTCGAGCAGAAGAAGTGGCAGGAGCGTAAGCGGGAGTGGCTCTACCACACAGCCCAGTTGTCGGCTCCCCAGCAGCAGCGGACAACCCTCCTCGAGTTGGCCCGCCTCTTCCTGGATGGCTTTTGGTGGTGGGGGAATTATGTCCACTTTGACTTCTGCGACCAATTGCTGGCCGACGTTGCCCATCTCTCGGAAGCGTCCCTGGACGACGACAACCTGGCCGATCCCCAAGCAACCCAGATCACCTCGCGGAGCTGGCCGAAGCTGCGGTTCCTGCATGGTGCCTTGTCCGACATGCTCGCGAACTACCCCATTCGTTCGGCCAAGTGGTCTGCACCCGATTGGGACAAGGTTCGCCTTGCACTGTTGGAGGTCGAGGAGGCGTGTGGACTGGCCAGAATGCCAGCGCGGCCCTCCGCCCGCCAACGCCATATCTCGGGACTGCTGCACATCTTTCTGGCGCACACGTGGCGATACCAGGCACCGAGCAGTAGCGACCCGGAGGATGCCTACCAGCGGGCTGACGCCATGTACATCGCAGCGGATCGGCTCTTCGAGGGCGACCAACGTCATGAGGAGGACAGGTGGAGCCGCGCCTGGATCGCGTTCGAACGTGCTGACATGAGCCTGTCACGAGCCATCCAACCCTTCGCCACGTCGAACGCGGGTGCGGCGGACCCCGCCATCCAGACCTACGTCAACGCAAGCGATGTCTTGTGGAGTCGGGCTAGGGATATCGCCCAGACGCAAGACGATGAGACGTCCATCGGAGAGGAGAGCACGGCCACCGACGAGGATGAAGAAGGCGAGGCAGACGCCGAGGAGCCCGACCACGAACTCATGAGCAATCTCCACCGACTGCGTGGCGACAAGACTCGCGCTATTGGGAGACTCGTTGCCGGCCGCGCGCTCGTACGGACGAGCCGTCCTTCACGCTTACCTGTTCCACACGGTAGGCGGGCTGCCACCGGACGAGTACACCTTGCAGTTCTATGTGGACATCCGAGCACGCGCCGTCAACTACCTCAAGGGCTTGATGAATCGGGGAGAGCTCGAGTTGGCCACCGCGTGCACCACGGAGATGTGGAAGGCGGTTCGGCGCACCAACTCCTCAGCGGGAGCTCCGACCGGGGAGCGGCTGCGACAGCTCCTCTCCGATGCAAGGCAGGGTACGGCGGTGCCGCTCGCCCACGCCCTCTTCCCTCGAGGACCTTGGTTCGAGGAGCTGGGATTGATGGGCACCGAGTTCACGGATGCCTTGCTGCCATTCAGCAAGGGGCTGGCCGACGGGGTTCTGCTCGACCTGCATGAGCGCGCGTAGCCAGGTACCTCGAGACAGACGCGACATCGAAGTCTGCACTGTGTGAATGCACCGGGACCGCGATTCGAGTGGGCGCGCGTTCCTATCGGCCGCCGCCGCCCCCGGGTCGGCGGTCATTGGTGAGGAGGGCCCAGACAACGACGGTGACGAACACGAGTCCGACGATGCTGGCGATCATGCCTTCCTCTCGGGGCTTGGCAACCGGCCATTCGGCGGGATCGGCGGCGCGGGCTGCTGGCTTGGACGGATCGAGCACGGGTGAATGCAGCAGGGGTACCCGCGGGGCAGCCCGGCCACACGTAGACGGAGCCCGCAGAATGCCGGGTCGGCCGGAGTGGGCGCAACCTGCGGTCCTGGGGCGGCCACAGACGCGGTTGGCGCCCTCTCGCTGTTGCGGAATGCTCGGAGTGAGCCAGGGAGGTGACCATGCCCGCCGAAACCGGGACCAGCAGCAGCGACTTTCGGGGAATGGATCGCGACCGCGTGCTCGCCGAGGCGCAGGCGGCCTTCCGACGTCGTGCCTGGGAGTCTGCCTGGCTCGCGTTCGCCGCCGCCGACGCGGAGGACCCGATCGAGGGCGACGACCTCGACCGGATGGCCACCGCGGCGATGTTGTCAGGGCATGACGACGAGAGCGATCGTGCCTGGCTGCGGGGCTACCGCTCACGGATCGCCGCCGATGACGTGGCTCATGCACTCAGATGCCTGTTCTGGTTGACCTTCCGCCTGCTCAACAACGGCCGGATCGAGCAGGCGAACGGCTGGATCGCACGGGCAGACTCGCTGTTGGACGGCGTCGATCCCGACGGGGTGGAGCGCGGGCTGGTTGCCTACCTCATCGGCTTCCAGGCGGTGTTCGCCGGCGACGCGTCGCGCGCCGCCGACCGGTTCGAGGAGGCCGCGGCCATCGGTGTGCGCCACCACGACATCGATCTGCAGGTGCTCGCCCAGACGGGACTGAGCCGGATGCTGATCCGGCTCGATCGCGAGGCCGACGGGCAACATTTGCTCGACGAGGTGATGGTCGCGATTGCTGCGTCCGAGGTCGCCCCGATCGTGGTCGGCGACGTGTACTGCACAGCGATCGAAGCCTGTACCGAGACCTTCGACGTCAGGCGGGCAAGGGAATGGACATCCGCGCTCACTGGCTGGTGTGAGGAGCAGCCCGAGCTGGTGCCCTACCGCGGCCAGTGCCTGGTGCACCGGTCGGAACTGCTGCAGCTGGGCGGAGACTGGCCGGCGGCACTGGACCAGGCCGAGCGGGCCCGCGACCAGCTGAGCCGGCCGACTCTGCAACTGGCCCTCGGTGCGGCGTGTTACCAGCAGGGCGAACTGCACCGGCTCCGAGGCGAGTTGACGAAGGCGGAGGACGCGTACGTGTTCGCCAGCCGCTACGGCCGAGAGCCGCAGCCGGGGCTTGCCCTGCTGCGGCTGGCACAGGGGCGGGAGAGATCTGCCGCGGCGATGTCGCGCCGCCTTGTCGGCGAGGAAGGATCGCCGAACCGACCACGGACGCTGCCGGCGCACGTGGAGATCATGCTCGCGGTCGGCGACGTCGCGGCGGCTCGTGCGGCTGCCGACGAGCTCGGCAGACACGCGACCGACCAGTCCGGTCCGATGCTGCAGGCGATCGCGATGCACGTTCTCGGCTGGGTGCTCATCGCGGAAGGTGACAACCGTGCGGCGTTGAGCGCCCTTGCGACAGGCCCAGAGCCGGTGGAACACACTCGGCGCTCCCTACGAGGCTGCCCGTACCAGGGTGTTGATCGCCCAGGCATGCAAGGGGCTCGGCGACGCTGACTCGGCCATCCTCGAGACCGACGCGGCCCGCCGGGTCTTCGACCAGCTGGGAGCCGTCGTCGACCTCCGCAGCCTCCCCACCGAGCAGGAGAGCACTCAGCTCCTGACCCACCGCGAGGCGGAAGTCCTACGCCTGTTGGCAAGCGGCCGCACCAACCGGGCCATCGGCGAAGAACTCGTACTGAGCGAACGGACCGTCGAGCGCCACCTCAGCAACATCTTTCGGAAGCTGGACGTCTCGACCAGGTCTGCCGCCACCGCCTACGCCTTCGAGCACGGGCTCGTCTGATCGCTGGGTGGTTCCACCCAGACCCTGGTGCTGCAGAGTTGAGCGGTTCCGCCGAAGCCGACGACCCGTCGCCATCCCTAGCGTCGCACTAGCTCGACATTCGAGCTCTCGCTACGGAGGTGGCTGACATGCCCAAGGTTTCACGCGATTCCGCGTCGGAGACCATCACCCTGGAAGGACTCGAGGTTCACCTCGAGCACCTCACCGGTGGCTACACGGTCTGCTTCGAATCTCATTACCAGGAAGCCGATATGACCGACCTGCTGCGCGGAATGCCAGATGACAGGTGTGACTTCCCCAGGTGGGGCTACGTCATCCGGGGAGCCGTGGACTTTCACTTTGCCGACCACGTGGAGCGGTTCGAGGCTGGCGACGCCTACTACGTGCCACCGGGCCATGTTCCCCATCACGAGGCAGGCAACGAGATCGTCGAGTTCAGCCCGACGGTGCCCCTGGCAAGGGCGATCAGCGTGGTCATGTCGAACGTCGCGGAGGCGGTTGCGCCGGACCAGGTCGCAGCGCAATGAGCACGTTCTACAAGCTGGCTTACAGTGTCGGCTTCACGCCGTGGGAGGCACTGCTCGACCATCGCCCGTTCGCCACCGCACTGCTGGACCTCGTCGCGCAGGAGGAGACGGGTCCACCGCCGTATGGTCGCGCGCTCGATCTCGGGACCGGTAGCGGCACCTGGGCGGTCGAGTTGGCCAAGCGGGGTTGGGATGTCACCGGTGTGGAGTTGGTGCCGAAGGCGTTGCGACGGGCCGGCGATCGGGAAGCCGCGGCGGGTGTGCACGTCCGCTTCGTGCACGGCGACGTGACCCGGCTGGAGGAATCGGGGATCGGCAGCGGATACCGGCTGCTGCTCGACACCGGCACGTTCCACGGACTCGACGACGGCGAACAGCGGGCCATGGGTCGGTCGGTCACCGCGGTCGCCAGTCCTGAGGCCACGCTCATCATCGACGCCTTCGCACCCGGCCGCCGCGGCCCTCTGCCTCGAGGCTGCACTCGCGAGGCGGTCGAGAGTGCCTTCCCCGGTTGGGACATCGCCGACGTCGTGGTGGCCGACACCGAACCGGACGCCCTGGCCCGTGCACTGCACTTCGACGAGGTCTTCTACCGCCTGGTCCGCAGGGCCTGACGACCTCTCACATGCGCGAGTGGGCGCAAGTCCGGGCTTATGAGCCCTCCATAACCCCGAATTGCGCCCGCTCGGCGTGCTGTTCGGACTCGGTCAGCCCACTGGCACCGGCTCGCGCTCACCAGCAGGCACGTGGTCGGTGTCCGGCCGAGACTCGACGACAGCCTCACCGGCAGTGGTGCTGTTGAACACGTCGAGGTCGACCAGGTCGTTGCGCCTGGCGACGATCAGCGGAATAAGGGCCTGTCCGGCGACGTTGGTCGCGGTCCGCATCATGTCGAGGATCGGGTCGATCGCCAGCAGCAGACCGACCCCTTCGAGCGGCAGGCCGAGCGTCGACAGGGTCGGCGTGAGCATCACGGTCGCGCCGGTGAGACCGGCCGTTGCGGCAGAACCGAACACCGAGACGAAGGCGATCAGCAGGTAGTCGGTGACGTGCAGCGGCACCCCGAAGAGCTGGGCGACGGTGATCGCGGCGAGAGCCGGGTAGATGGCCGCGCACCCGTCCATCTTCGTGGTGGCACCGATCGGAACGGCGAACGACGCATAGTCCTTCGAGACTCCGAGGTTCTCGGTGTCCCAGCCTGGCAACGGGCCGTCCGGGTCAGGAAAGGCGTCGCCTGCAACCGCAGCCATCGGCGCGGAACATGCAGTCGGGCCCGGTCCCCGCCCCATACCTCCGGCTTGTCCGGCTTTGACCTGGGTCGCTGCATGTATCGCGGTGACCGGGTCGGCGGCATCGCGGCGCCGCGCCGACACAACGAGCGGCGCGACACATGCACTGGGGCCCGGTCCCCGCCCCATACCTCCCGGCTTGTCCGGCTTTGGGCCCCGTCAGTGCCTGTTTGGTGCGCGGGCGACAGGAGCGGCGCGGCGCAGGTCGTGGCTGGCCATCGCCTGGTTGTCGGCTGCGTAGACGACCGTGCCGCCGATCGGGTGGCCGGCGAGAACCTCGGGGATCCAGGCGGCGGCGTCGCTCCACATCAGCTCGAAGGGCAGCGCGTCGACGGCGTACCACTGCGGCGCGATCTCCTCGGTCTCCGTCGGCACGCCGTCCCAGCGGGTGGTGACGAAGACCGTGGTGTGCATGTCCCAGTCGGGCCGAGACGGGAAGGTGAACAACAGGCCCCCGCCCGCCACGAGATCGCCCGGATCGACGACCAGGCCGGACTCCTCGACCACCTCACGAACCGCGGCCTCGCGTTCGTTCTCACCGGGCAGCAGATGGCCGCCGAGGCCTACGACTTTGCCCGTGCCGAAGCCGCGCTTCTTGCGGCCGAGGAGAACGTCCCGGCGTCCGTCGACCTCGCGAACGACGAAGCACAGCACCACGCGACGTACCCCGACGGCGGCGCCACTGGTCCCCTCCTCTGCCACTTCGTCGCCCATCCGTCCATGGTCTCAGCCGCGCCGGCGGCGATGCGGCGACGCCCGCTGCGCGCGGGCCCTCGCCTCGAAGTTCCCTTTGCCCCTTTTGCGTGCTTACATGACAAGTGGGGAGCCGGGCCTAGGAGGCAGCATGAGTGGTCGCGTCGTGTACTTCGAGATCCCGTTCGACGAGAGCAGCCGGGCCCGTGCCTTCTACCACGACGTCTTCGGGTGGTACGCCCAGAGCGCCGCCGATGCACCCGGCTACACGGTCGTGACCACGGGGCCGTCGGGCGACGACGGACCGGTCGAGGCCGGGTTCATCAACGGCGGGCTGACCGCGCGGGCCGATCTGCTGCTCCGCCCGGCCATCACCATCGACGTGGTCGACATCGACGGGGCGCTTGCCGAGGTGGAGAAGCACGGGGGCCGCATGGTCGGGACGAAGTCACCCGTCGGAGACTTGGGTTATGCCGCGTACTTCACCGACACCGAGGGCAACCTCATGGGGCTGTGGCAGAACGCCGCCTGACCAGCGCCGGGGAGCGAGCAACCGCGTTCGACCGAACCACCGCCCTCGACCATTGCAACGTCCGTGACCCAGGAATCCAGTCAGCTGCACTGCCCGGCAACTTTCGTGGTCGTCCGGCACGCCGAGGCCGCCTACGAACACGACGTACTCACCCGTGACGGCGGCTGGCTGACAGCGACCGGGCGCGCGCAGGCCGTGCACCTCGCCGAGCAGCTGGCTGGCCGTCGCGTTGCCGCCGTGGTGACCAGCGATCTCGCCCGCGCCGTGCAGACGGCCGAGGTCGTCGCCGGACGACTGGGCGTCGGGCCGATCGTGGAGACGCGGTCCGGTCTGCGCGAGTTCGACATCGGTGACTGGGTGGGCAAGCCCTTGACGTTCAGCCTCGCGAGCGTGATCAACGCCTGGGCCGCGGGAGACCTCAGCGTGGGGTGTGAGGGGGCCGAGACCGGCGCCGACATCGTCGCCCGGTTCGTGGCGGTGATCCAGGACCTGGCCGACCAGTACCGCGGCGAGACCGTGTTGGTCGTGAGCCACGGCACTGCGATGCAGCTGGCGCTCGGCACCGCTGCGACGAACACCACCACGCGCTTCACCTTCAGCCGGAGCGTCCCCAACTGCGGTGTCGCCGAGGTGGAGTACGACGAGAACGGCCTGCGCCTGTTGACGTTCATCGGCGCCGTGCCGCCGCACGCGCGTGACGTGCCGAACGAGAGCGAGACTCCGGGACCTCTAGGGCCACCAACCGTGCCCGCCGGCTCAGGTGGTTGCCGGAGAATGGCGCAATGATCCGACCACCATCCCTCGCCACGGTCCGCGTCCGACTCGCACGCGAGATCCTCAAGAAAGTCGCCGGTCCGGACATGGACGAGGTGCGGGACCGGATCCACCGGACGCCGGGACCCAGGCTGTTTCCGCCGGGCTCGCCGATCCGCCGCGTGAACGCTGACGCGTCCATGTACATCGGCGGTATTCGGGCGCTCTTGCTGCAGTCGCTGCACCCGATGCCGATGGCGGCAGTCGTCGAGCACTCCGGCTACCGGGGCGATCCGTGGGGACGCCTGGCGCGCACGGCCGGCTTCATCGCCTCGACGACCTTCGGCAACGAGGAAGAGGCTGCCAACGCCATTGCGCGCGTGCGCCGGGTGCACGAGTTCGTCAACGGCGTGACGCCCGAGGGCGTGCCCTACACCGCGACCGACCCGGACCTGGTGCGATTCATCCACGTGGCCGGCGTGGACAGTTTCCTCAGCGCCTATCAGCGCTACGGCGCCGAAAGGCTGACGCCCGCCGAGTGCGACACCTACGTCGCCCAGGCGGCAACGGTCGCACTGCGGCTCGGAGCAACGAGAGCGCCCGTCACCGTCCGGGAACTAAGGGCAGACATGGACGAGTTCCGCCCGGCTCTGCGCGCCACGCCGGGGGCGTTCTCCGTCCTGCGCTTCATCCTGCTGTCCGCTCCCGTGCCCCTGCTGGCCCGTCTCGCCCTACGCCCTGCTCGCAGCCGGAGCGCTCGACCTGATGCCGACGTGGGCCCGCCGGATGTACCGCATCCCCGAGATTCCGTTCGCCGGACCCCTGGCCCGCCCCGGCGCACGTCTGGTCACGCGCGTGCTGGGCAACGTGCTGGCCGCAGAGCCGATCGTCAACGCCGACGAGGAGGAGGAGCCGTCCGGCGCGAGCCCGATCGCGCTGGTGTAGCCGGTTCATCCGCCGGCCTGGCCGGCTGCCAGGAGGTCGCCATCACCACCGTCGCGACCACGACGATCGCACCGAGGATCAGGTACGCGAGGCCGGTGGTGTCCTGACCCGGGATCTGGTCGCCACCGGGATGGATGAGCACGAGCACTGCCACCGGCAGGAACCAGCCGGCGGCCGCGGACCACGACGCCGCCTGTGATCCCACCCGGCCGACCCCGGTCAGCACGACGGGGACTGCCAGGAGAGTGACCACCAATCCCCAGGGCCAGGCGACACCTGCGACGAAGACCTCGTGCCGGGACACCACCAGCCCGGCGATCCCGATCAGGAGCCCGACGGCCAGACCGAAGCCGATCCGGACACCGATCATGGGCAGGACATCAGTCGAGACCAGCGAACAGATCGTCCTCGAGTCCGTGCGGGTTGCCCGACCTGCCCTTGGCGAGCCGGTAGCACTCGTCCGGCAGCACCAGGGCGGCCAGCCGGTTCGTGAGCGCATAGATGTCGCCGTCGACTTCGAGTTGCGTCTCGTGGGCCGCCATCGCGGCCTTTTTCGTTTCCAGGTAAGGACTTCCGTCGATCTGCGCAGCGATCGCCTCGTCCGGGCAGGTCCGGTGTTCCAGGTAGGAGTCGACATCGGGCAGGCCGTAGCTCAGGCCCTCGGCCTGCGCCGCCTTCAGCCTGCGCATCTGTTCCTCCACCTGCCACTGCGGAAAGGCGTTCCAGTAGACCTTCGCCACGTCGTGGGCCGGCCCGAGGTCGGTGCGATGACTCTCGGCGGCCGCCAGCGCGACCGCGTACGTCGCAACCCGATGAGTCTGGATGTGGTCAGGGTGCCCGTAGCCGCCGTGCGGGTCGTAGGTGACAAGTACGTCTGGCCGGACCTCCCGCAGGATCGCGACCAGGTGGTCGGCCGCTTCCTCCAGATCGGCCTGCCAGAAGGCCTCCGGATGATCGTTTTGGGGCGTGCCCATCATCCCGGAGTCGCGATAGCGCCCTTCTCCGCCGAGCCAGTGCCGGTCGGTGACGCCGACGGCACTCATCGCGTCGGCGAGCTCGCCGGTGCGGTGGTGTCCCAGGCGGTCCTGATCGTCGCTCGCCAGGTGGGCGAGGTCGGGGACCATCACCTCGCCCTCGTCGCCGCGCGTCGCCGTGACGAGGGTGACCGTGTGGCCGTCCGACGCGTAGCGGGCCATCGTGGCGGCGTTGTTGATCGACTCGTCGTCAGGGTGCGCGTGCACGAAGATGATCGAGCGCGTGGTGGTGGGGGACGTCGCCATGTCGCACAGCTTAGGAAAGGTCGGGCCTCGAGCTTGGCCCGCCTCGTGCCGCCCACAGTCTCGACGACGCGACCGCATCGATAGATTCCGCCGATGACCAACACCACTTCTGCGTCGGGTGCAGAGCGATTCCCGCGTCTCGCAGCACGCACGATGAACTTCACCCTTGGTGCGCCGCGGAACATCAGCGTGAGCCCCGACGGCGAACGCGTGGTCTTCCTGCGCACGGGAAGCGGCACCGATCGACGACACGATCTCTGGGTCTTCGACGTCGCCCAGCCGGCGGAACGAAAGGTCGCAGACGCTGCAACGTTGCTGAAGCGAGGCGGCGAGGATCTGACCCCGGCCGAACGTGCCAGGCGGGAACGCATGCGGGTCGGAACGTCGGGCATCGTCGCGTACTCCACCGACCGCGAGATGACCGCGGCCGTGTTCGCGCTGTCCTCGCGCCTGTTCCACGTCAGTCTGTTGCAGGACGAAGAGAGCGGCATCCGCGAGATACCGACGGCAGGCGGCGTGATCGACCCGCGCATCGACCCCACTGGACGCAGGATCGCCTTTGCGGCCGATCGGTCGGTGTTCGTCGTCGAACTGACCGGGGACGACCAGACTCCTCGCCGGGTTGCCGGCCCGGAGGCGGGCGATCCCGACGAGGTGGTGTTCGGTCTCGCCGAATTCGTGGCAGCCGAGGAACTCGACCGGGACCACGGGTACTGGTGGTCGCCGGACGGGCAGGCGCTCTTGGTCGAGCGCTACGACGAGGCACCCGTCCAGGTCTGGCACATCGCCGATCCAGCCCGACCGGAGCAGGAACCGAACAGGGTTCGCTATCCGGCTGCGGGAACGCCGAACGCGAACGTCTCCCTGTGGCTGGTCGACGCCCAGCCCGGGATCGAGAGCGTGCGTGCCGTGGACTGGCGATCGGACACTCCGGTAGACGGCGTGACGCTGGAGTACCTCGCTGGCGTCGAGTGGTCCGAGCATCGGCTCGTTCTCAGCTTGCTGACACGTTCGCAGCAGCGGATGGAGTTCCGCGAGGTCGATCCGGCAACGGGCGCCACCACCCTGCTGCGCTGCCTGGAGGACGACGCCTGGGTGGACGTGCATCCAGGAGTTCCGCGTGTCCTCGACGACGGCTCGCTTCTGCACATGGTCAACGCGGGGGACGCGGTCCGGGTCGCGGTGGACGGGGAAGCCTTCTCTCCAGCCGAGTTGCTGGTGATCGGCGTGAGTGGGACCAGTCCCGACGGTTCGTCTGTCTACGTCGACGCCGTCGCGTCGCCGGGCAGCCGGGTGCTGGCCGAGGTCACTCGTGACGGGAAGGCCACCTTCCTGACGGACCCGGACGGTGTCGCCCTGACCGCCGTAGGCGGGCTGTCCGGACCGAGCCCGGTCGTGGTCTCGCAGCAGCGTTCCCTGGACGCACCGGCAGGTCCATATCGAGTGTCGGTGGGTGGTTCCGAAGTTGCCCAACTACGCAGCCTGGCGCTTGCACCGCCGTTCCGGCCCGAGCCCGAGTGCTTCACCGCTGGCGACCGGGCCTACCCGGTAGCGGTGCTCTTTCCACGGAATCATCAACGTGGCCAGCAGAAACTCCCCATCCTGCTCTGCCCGTACGGTGGTCCGCATGGCCGGATGGTCGTGAACTCGGCGGAGGCGTACCTGCCGTTGCAATGGTTCGCCGACCGTGGCTTCTGTGTCGTGGTGGCCGACAACAGGGGAATGGCCGGCCGTGGTCCGGCCTGGGATCGCCTTGCCCGAAACGACTTCGTGGGGACGATCGACGACCAGGTCGAGGTGGTAACCGCTGTTGGTGAGCGCTACCCGGACGACGTGGACCTCACGAAGGTGGCGATGCGCGGCTGGTCGTTCGGCGGGTACATCTCGGCACTGGCGGTTCTCAAGCATCCAGCGGTGTTCCATGCGGCCGTCGCGGGCGCACCGGTCACCGACATGCGGATGTACGACACGGCCTACACCGAGCGCTACCTCGGCCACCCCGACGAGAACGGAGCCGTGTACGACCAGAACAGCCTGCTGGGACTGGCAGATCAGCTGCAACGGCCTCTGCAGCTGATCCACGGCATGGTCGACGACAACGTTGTGGTGGCGCACACGCTCAGGCTCTCGCAGGCGCTGCTGGCCGCCGGCAAGGCACACGAGGTGCTGCCACTGACGGGCACCACGCACATGCCCAACAGCGAAGCCGTGGCCGAGAACCTCCTCCTGCTGCAGGTGGACTTCCTCCGCCGGTCGTTGGGTATCGCCGACCCGGCGTAGGTCAGGCGGCCTCGAACGGCGACTCGTACTCGCCGGCACCCAGCTCGTCGAGGACGGCCTGTGCCTGCTCGACCGTGAGCGACGCGCGTGCCTGCTCGGCTTCGACCATCTT
Source organism: uncultured Actinomycetota bacterium (assembly GCA_963724495.1). GTDB lineage: Bacteria > Actinomycetota > Actinomycetes > Propionibacteriales > DAIQRJ01 > CAVRUZ01. The sequence continues at coordinate 1,404,109 of CAVRUZ010000002.1, forward strand.
GCCCAGCAGGGCGGTCTCGCCAGCGGTCGCCAATCCGGTGACCTCGGGATGGCCGTCGAGCAGCCAGGTGATCGCCGCGTTGACCAGCCGCTGCTCGTCGAACGGCTCGTACCAGGTGGAGTAGCGGTGCTCCTCCGTCGGCCAGGGCCGGCGGGCGATCATCTTGATCGTCATCAGCGCAGCATCCGACTTCTGCACGGCCTCGACCAGTCCCTGGTAGCTCTCGGCGTAGCCGGGCACCTTCCACAGCCGGTAGTTCAGCGGGGTGAGCACCGAGTCGAAGTCGAACCGGCGCAGGCCCTCGGTGTGCACGGCCGGCGCCTCGTGGGTGTGCCCGGTGATGCCGATCGCCCGCGCGAGGCCCTCGTCCTTGGCCCGGATCGCCGCCTTGAGCGACCCCTTGTCGCCGGTCACCCGATCGAGGTCGGGCAGGTCGCAGACGGCGTGCATCTGGATCAGGTCGACGTGGTCGGTCTGCAGTCGCTCGAGCGACCGGTTGATCGAGGCCCAGGCCTCCTCCTCGGTCCGGTCGCCCGTCTTGGTGGCCAGGAAGATCCGGTCGCGCATCGCGGCCATGTTCGGGCCGAGCCGCAGCTCGGCGTCCCCGTAGCTTGCCGCGGTGTCGAAGTGGTTGATCCCGGCATCGAGAGCCTGCTGGATGGAGGCGTCCGCGGTGTCCTGATCGACATCTCCGAGCGAAGCCGCCCCGTAGATCAGCACCGACGACATGTGTTCGAGTCGTCCCAGCCTGCGTGTCTCCATGTCCAACCTCCGGTTCGTCTGCTGACCGCCGTGGTGCAGGCCCAGACGTCAGGCCGCGAGCGGCGGGACCTCAAGCCTAGTGAGGCATCGGGCTTGTGTCGGCACCGCCCGATTGGGTCAGCTGGTTGCGGCAAGAGTAGGCCGACGGTGAAGGCTGCAGGACGTGTCTACCGACCGGCATCGGCCAGACTCGCGGGCGGATCATGTCGCCGAGAGAACCCGCCAGATCAGGAGTACTTCATCGAGCCGGCCGCTGCGCGGCGGAGTCGACCGTCGAGCCTGGATCGACTGCCGGACTTGGCGAGTGGCACTCGGCAGCCGACGACCTCGACCACCCGCGAGGGCCGCTGGATCCATGGCCGAGCCGCCTCGGCGGATAGCATCGCGCACTTGAAGGGGGCAGACGTGGTCAGCATCGATCTCAACGCCGACATGGGTGAGTCCTACGGCGCCTGGCGTCTCGGCGACGACGCCGAACTCTGCCAGGTCGTCACGTCGGCCAACATCGCCTGCGGATTCCACGCCGGCGACCCGCTAACCCTCCTCACCACGTGTCGCTCCGCGGTGGCCGAAGGGGTGGCGATCGGTGCGCAGGTCGGATATCCCGACCTCCTGGGCTTCGGCCGGCGGTTCATCGACATCGCCCCGGACGAACTGACGGCCGCGGTTCTGTACCAGATCGGTGCGCTGGTGGGGATGGCCAAGTCCAGCGGTGGTCGCGTCCGCTACGTGAAGCCGCACGGTGCCCTCTACAACCGCGCGGCGGTCGACGAGGTGCAGGCGAAGGCCGTGGTGGAGGCTGTCCGCTCCTTCGACGACACGCTGCCGATCGTGGGTCTCGCCGGATCGATCCTCCTGCGGGAGGCAGCCGTCGCGGGTCTGCGCGGTGTGCCTGAGGCGTTCGTCGACCGCGCCTACCACCCCGACGGTCAACTGGTGGATCGCCGTTCGGCCGGCGCGCTGATCGCCGACCCGACCGAGGCCGCCGACCGGGCCGAGCAGATGGTCCTGCAACGCACCGCGCCGGCAACTGATGGCAGCAACCTGATGATGGTTGCCGAATCCCTTTGTGTTCATGGTGATTCACCTGGGGCGGTGGCGATGGCGCACGCGGTCGCCGAGCGCCTGGTCAGCCGCGGGGTGACGTTGCGGGCCTTCACCGAGTCCTGACATGCGCTACCGGCGGTGCGGTGACCAGGGCGTGCTGATCGAGGTCGACGGTCCTGTCCTGCCGCTGCTGGAAGCTGCGAAGGAGGCCGGGCTCCCAGGTGTGCAGGACCTGGTGCCGGGTGACGCAACCCTGCTGGTGCTGGCCCGCTCTGCGGCAGACCTCGACCGCGTCCTGCCGATGCTGCGGGCCTTGGAGCCTTCGCCCGCATCGGCCGTTGCCTCGGCCGAACTGGAGGTCCCGGTCACCTACGACGGCCCGGACCTGCAGGCCGTCGCCGAGGCCTGGAACGTCGATACCGACACCGTCGTCCGCCGCCATGTGGAGGCGACCTGGACGGTGGCTTTCACCGGCTTCACCCCTGGTTTCGGCTATCTGCGCACACAATCGGACTGGCCGGTCGTCAACCGCCGGGAGTCGCCACGCACGCGGGTCCCCGCCGGGTCGGTGGCCTCTGGCCGGGAGGTACGCGGGCATCTATCCGCGCGACTCCCCCGGTGGCTGGCAACTCATCGGGAGCACGCGGCTCGACCTCTTCGATCCCGATCGCGATCCACCGGCTCTGCTCTGGCCCGGGCGAATCGTGCGGTTCCGGGAGGTGGGCCAGGCGTGAGCGATCAGGGTGCCGCACGCCAGGTGCTCACGGTCCTCGATCCCGGTCTGCTGTCGACCCTGCAGGACGCCGGGCGCTCCGGCCATGCTCACTTGGGAGTGCCACCGTCCGGAGCGATGGACCGAGCCGCCTACCGAGTGGCGAATCTGCTGGTGGGCAACGCGATCGGCGCTGCCTGCATCGAGTCGACCTTCGACGGGTTGTCGGTCCGGTTCGATACCGACTGCGTCGCCGCCGTGACCGGAGCCGCTTCCACGGTGTCGTGCTCCGACCCGAGTGCGCATGCCGGCGTGGGTGCCGCCTTCCGGGTCAGAGCCGGCCGCACGCTCCATGTTCGGCTTGACGGGGGGATGCGGAGCTATCTGGCCGTACGCGGCGGGCTACGACCGGACCAAAGCCCGCAGCTGGGTAGCTTCAGCACCGACCTGCTGAGCGGGCTCGGTCCCCCGGTGCTCGCAGCCGGCACTGCGCTGTTCCACGCGGGCCTTGCGATCTCCACGCCGGCAGACCCGCCTCCCGGGCAGCACAGAGCGCCGTCGCCGCTGACCCTTCCCGTCGTGCTGGGACCACGGGACGACGAGCTCACCTCGGCCGGCCTTCGAACGCTGCTGACGTCGACCTTCACCGTCAGCCCCGAGTCCAACCGCGTGGGTCTGCGCCTCACCGGTCCGCTCATCGATCGCCGTTCCGGCGCCGAGCTGCCCAGCGAGGGCCTGGTCACCGGTGCGCTGCAGCTGCCACCGCACGGGCAACTGGTCGTCTTTGGTCCCGACCACCCGACGACCGGTGGTTACCCCGTCGTCGCGGTCGTGCGCGACCGTGCCCTCGACCAGCTCGCCCAGCTTCGGCCTGGAGCCCTCCTGCGCTTCAGTCGCGGGTGACGGTGATCCCGAGGGCACCGGCAAGGAGATCGGCCACCGACCACAGGTCGGTACCCGTGACCGTCGCACCCTTGAGCGCCGCCACACCCCTGAGACCGGTCAGCCGGCAACCCCGGAAGACCGCCCCGTCACAGCGGGCGGTGGCCAGTTGGGCACCGGTTAGATCGCAGTCGTCGAAACGGGCGCCGCGAAGGTCGGCACCGTAGGCATCGAGATCCTGCAGGTCGACGCCTGAGAACCACACGCGTTCGGTGACCGCGAACCGCAGGTTCAGGTGCGGCGCCCGGCCCCCGACCACGGCCAGGTCGTGCAGCGTGGCACCGGACAGGTCGAGCGCGCTGGCGCGGCAGTCGGTCAGCGCCAGCCGAGTCCAGGTGCTCCGCTCGAAGCGCGTGGTGGACAGGTCACAGCCGGAGAACTCGAGGTCGGTGAGGTGGCAACGGTCGAAGGCGAGCCCGGCCATGCTCACCCCGGTGGCTCGCCCCTGCTCCCATTCGATCGATCTGCCCCCATCGATCAGCGTCCCCGGCTGCAGATCGATCCCATGGACGGCCTCCTCGTCCGGGAAGGTCGCGTCGGCGGCCGCCAGCACGGTCAGTCGCTCGTGGATGCGCGGCGCACTCGGCGGTCGCTGCACGGCCGGTCCGGCGGAGTTCCTGGGGCTCATGCGCCGACCCTGCCACGGCGCGGCGACACGGACCTGGATGCGCAGGAATATCTCACATATGAGTTAACCTGCGCCGCATGGATGGCGCGGACGGCTCACTCGAACGACTCGGCACGCTGATCAAGGAAGCCCGCAGCGACCGCGGGCTCACCCAGAAGCAGCTCGCGGGCCGCCTCGGCACCTCGCAGAGTGCGATCGCCAGAATCGAGCAGGGAAAGCAGAATCTCAGCCTCGAGACCATCGGCCGGGTCGGTGAGGCCCTGGGGTCTGCCCTGGTGCAGGTCGGCCCCCCAGGGCCACTGCACCTGCGGATCCAGGGCGGGGCCAAGCTCTCGGGGTCGATCGAGGTCCGCAGCAGTAAGAACGCCGCGGTGGCGCTGCTCTGCGCCAGCCTGCTCAACCGGGGTACGACGACGATCCGCGGCATCGCCCGGATCGAAGAGGTGAACCGGATTCTCGAGGTGCTGACCAGCATCGGCGTCCGCGTCCGCTGGCTGGGTGACGGAGCCGACGTCCAACTCACGCCCCCGCGCACGCTGCACCTCGGGCAGATGGACGACGCTGCCGCCCGCCGCACCCGCTCGGTGATCATGTTCCTCGGCCCGCTCCTGCACGACCACCGCAGTTTCCGGCTCCCCTACGTGGGCGGATGCGACCTCGGGACTCGGACGGTGGAACCTCACCTGTCCGCGCTGAAGCCGTTCGGGCTGTCGGTCAACGCTGCGGGCGGGTCCTACCAGGCGACAGTCGACCCAGGCGTTCGGCCGGCCAAGCCGATCGTGCTCGTGGAACGAGGCGACACCCTCACGGAGAACGTCCTGCTGGCTGCCGCCCGCTACCCGGGCACCACCGTGATCCGCAACGCCAGCCCCAACTACATGGTCCAGGATCTCTGCTTCTTCCTGCAGGAGCTGGGAGTTCAGGTCGACGGCATCGGGACCACCACGCTGACCGTTCGCGGTATCGCCGAGATCGACCGCGACGTCGACTACTCGCCCTCGGAGGACCCGATCGAGGCCATGAGCCTCATCGCAGCTGCCATCGTCACCTCGTCGACACTCACCATCCAGCGAGTCCCGATCGAGTTCCTCGAGATCGAGCTCGCGATCCTCGAGACCATGGGCCTGCGCTTCACCACCAGCGACGAGTACACCGCGGCCAACGGGCAGACCCGACTCGTCGACCTCACCGTGCGGCCCAGCCGCCTGCGCGCACCACGCGACAAGGTGCACCCCATGCCCTTTCCTGGCCTCAACATCGACAACCTGCCGTTCTTCACCCTGATCGCGGCCTGCGCCAAGGGGCAGACGCTCATCCACGACTGGGTCTACGAGAACCGGGCGATCTACCTCACCGAGCTCACCAAGATCGGGGCCACGGTGACGTTGATGGATCCGCACCGCGTGATGGTCACCGGCCCCACGCACTGGTCGTCCAGTGAGGTGATCTGCCCTCCTGCCCTGCGGCCTGCCGTCGTGTTGCTCCTGGCGATGCTGGCAGCACCCGGCACCTCGGTGTTGCGCAACATCTACGTGATCAACCGCGGCTACGAAGACCTGGCAGCCAGGCTCAGTGCCCTCGGAGCGTCCATCGAGGAGTTCCGCGACGCCTGACGTCAGGCGGCCAGTTCGGCCCGCGCCTGCACGAACGCATCCACTGCCCGTTGCAGATCCTCTCGTGAGTGCGCGGCCGACATCTGCGTTCGGATGCGCGCCTTGTCGTGCGGGACAACCGGATAGCTGAAGGCGCGGACGTAGATCCCCTTGCGCAGCAGTGACTCAGCCATCCTGCCGGCTTCGACGGCATCGCCGATCATGACCGGGACGATCGGGTGGTCGGACTCCGGAACCGTGAAGCCGGCCTCGGTGATCTCCCGTCGGAACCACTCAGTGTTCTCGCGTAGCCGGTCCAGCAGATCCCCTGAGTCGGCCAGGAGGTCCAGAGCGGCGATGGCCGCGGTCGCCATCGCCGGTGCCAGGGAGTTGGAGAACAGATAGGGCCGCGAGCGCTGGCGGAGCGTCTCCACGATCTCCGATCGGCCTGCGGTGAAGCCTCCGCTCGCCCCACCGAGAGCCTTGCCCATCGTGCCGGTGACGATGTCGATCCGGTCCTGCACGCCGAAGAGTTCCGGTGTCCCGGCACCGGTCGGCCCGATGAAGCCGACGGCGTGCGAGTCGTCGACCATCACCAGCGCATCGTGGCTTTCGGCCAGGTCGACGATCTGGTCCAACGGCGCAAGGTATCCGTCCATGGAGAACACACCGTCGGTCGCGATCAGCCGGTATCGCGCGTCGGCGGCTTCCTCCAGCCGGTGCTTGAGATCGCCCATGTCCCGGTTGCGGTAGCGCAGTCGCCTCGCCTTGCACAGGCGCACACCGTCGATGATGCTCGCGTGGTTCAGCTCGTCGGAGATCACCGCGTCCTCCGGGCCGAGCAGCGTCTCGAAGAGGCCGCCGTTGGCGTCGAAGCACGAGCTGTACAAGATCGCACCGTCGGTGTGCAGGAACGCGGCGATCCTGCTCTCCAGCTCGGTGTGGATCTCCTGCGTGCCGCAGATGAAGCGGACGGACGCAAGCCCAAAACCCCATCGCTCCAGGCCGTCGCGCGCCGCCTGGATGAGTCTCGGGTGATCGGCGAGACCCAGGTAGTTGTTCGCACAGAGGTTCAGGACGTCCGACCCGCCGACGCCGATGACAGGCCCTTGCGGCGTCGTGAGGATGCCCTCCTCCTTGTAGAGCCCGTCGATGCGCATCTGCGCGAGCGCTCCGGCCAGGTCGTCCTTCATCCCTGCGTACATGCGGCTCCTCTATCGCTTGATCTTCAGTCCCAGTTGAGCAGCACCTTGCCGCTGTGGCCCGACCGCGCCGTGTCGAACGCCTGCTGGAAGTCCACGGCGGGGAAGCGGTGCGTGATGACCGGCGAGATGTCCAGGCCCGACTGCAGCAGCACCGACATCGCGTACCAGGTCTCGAACATCTCTCGTCCGTAGATCCCCTTGATCGTCAGCATGCTGAACACGACAGTGGTGAAGTCGATCTCGACCGGTGACGCCGGGATGCCCAGTACAGCGATCCGGCCGCCGTGGGTCATGTTGGCGATCATGTCCGCCATGGCGGAGGGATGCCCGGACATCTCCAGTCCGACGTCGAAGCCTTCCAGCATTCCCAGGCGGTGTTGGGCATCCGTGATCGACTGGGTCCTGACATCGATTGCCAGGTCGACGCCGATCGCGCGTGCCAGCTCCAGCCGCTCCGGCGAGACGTCGGTGATCACCACGAAGCGGGCGCCGGCGTGCTTCGCGACCGCGGCGGCCATGATGCCGATGGGCCCGGCACCGGTCACCAGGACGTCCTCGCCGAGCGAGGGAAAGGTCAACGCCGTGTGCACGGCGTTGCCGAACGGGTCGAAGATCGCCGCGACGTCCAGATCGATGCCGGCCGGATGGACCCACACGTTGACAGCCGGAACGACCACGTACTCGGCGAAGGCACCGTCGCGGTGAACACCGATCCCGCGGCTGTTGATGCAGAGGTGCCGTCGACCGGCGCGACAGTTGCGGCACCGGCCACACACCAGGTGGCCCTCGGCGCTGACCACGTCACCGACGTGCACGTCGCCGACACCGACGCCGACCTGCGTCACCTCTCCCACGAACTCGTGGCCGAGGATCAGCGGCGGCGTGACCGTCTGCTGCGCCCAGGCATCCCATGCCTCGATGTGCAGGTCGGTGCCGCAGATGCCGGTGCGGCGCACGCGTACGAGCACGTCGGCGGGTCCCGGCACCGGGACAGGCACTTCCTCCAGGTCAAGTCCCTTCTGCGCCGAGCCCTTCCGCAGCGCCAGCATCACCGCGCCGCCAGGAGGCGCAACGCCTCTTCGGCAGTGAGGTTGCCGGCCGTCGCGAGATCGAGATTCGCCAACGATGCTTCGTGCACAGACAGGCTGGCGGCCGCGACGCAGTCGGATACCACGTGGACGGTGAAGCCGAGGTCAGTGCCGTGACGCGCCGTCTGCTCCACGGTGAGGTTGGTCGCGACACCAGTGACCAGCAGTGTGGTGATGCCCGCATCGCTCAGGCTGTTGGCAAGGTCGTTACCGGCAAGGCCAGAGAGCCGCTGGTTGTCGGACACACGGTCGTCGGGCAGCACGGCCATGTCGGCCACCAGGGCCGCGCCCCGCGAGTCCGGCCGGAATGCTTGCTGATGATCGGCGACAGCGACCATGAACGCCGTGTTCCGGACGAGTTTGCCCTCACCCATGGGAATCGTGAACCGGCTCCAGACGATCGTGGCACCGGCCTGGCGCGCCGACGCGTGGAAGGCGGCAGCTCGCCTGACCACGCCACTCTGTTCCACCGGTTCCGCGAGCATCGCGCCGAAGAATCCCTCCGGCGAGATGACGTTCGTCTGCCAGTGCAGGGCCAGCACTGCGACATCGGTGCGCATGTCGGCATAGTGCCACGCGGCCTTGGTGCGTCCGGACGTGCGACGTGATCGTCGGGACCTTTCGTGGCTGACAGCCTGCGTCACGCGACGTGTTGCGTGACCCATTCGATCGGGTCGTCGTCGATCGCCGGGAGGCCGGCGCTCGCCAAGGCCCCGGTGACGAGTGTGCGCCGATGTGCGGCATAGGTGAGCACGTGCGCGATCATCCCGCCGTAGCTGAACACCCTTGCCGGGGTGCAGGTGGCGTCGACGAAGGTCTCGGCCAGGCGGTTGCCCGTGGCGACATCGCGAACGCGGTCGAGGAATTGTGGGCCCTCCTCGTCCAGGACGGAGCCGATCGTCGCGAGGCTCTGACCGCGTTCCGCGTCGAAGTCGTACGGCACGCTGGCCATCGAGGCATTCCACATGGCCATCTGTCCGACGAGTCTGGCCAACAGGGAGCGGATGGTTGGGTCACTGTCGACTCCCTCGACCGACAACTCGATCGCTTGATCGAGGCGATCGGCGTCGAGGGTGGCAGCCGCGGCCATCAGTTGCCGCAGCACGTGCTGGTGATGTTCGACCATGGCGATCACGAGATCCATCGAGGTCTCCTTGGCTCTCGCCGGCATGCGCAGCCCGCCGGGTGGGTGGAAATGGACGCCGTTGGGACACGGCAGTTCGATCCGCTTCGGGTCAGCCCGCCAGACCGACGGCGGTGTGCCGAACGCGCGTGCGAAGGCCCTGGTGAATGCCTCGTGCGAGGAATAGCCCGCCTCCACGGCCACATCGAGAACGCCCAGGGACGTGCTGACCAGGCGATACGCCGACCGCTCCAGGAGCAGACGCCGGCGGAACCGGCCCGGCGGCTCACCGGCGATGCCGGCCATCACCCGGTCGAAGTGGAAGCGCGACAGGTAGAGCTCAGCCGCGATGGCGTCACCGCCGAACTCGTGATCGTCGAGGTGCCGGGCCACAGTGTCGACGAACGCCGCGAACCGATCCTCGGCGAGTGGCCGCCGTGCGGCGGGATCGTCGGCCGTGGCAGTCACCACCTTCGGCTTCATGCGGCCCAGCCTGCGTTGCCCTCGTGGCTTACCGCTTGATCGTCCTTGCCGTGCTCGCGGACGGATTCCAGCTGCCTTACTGCGGGGACCCGCTCCGGGCGTCGAGGAAGGCCACGATCCGGCGCCACGAGTCCGACGTGGCGTCGGCGTGGTCGACCGACCTCCGGTCGAAGAAGCTGTGCGGTGCACCGGGATACGTCACGATCTCGTGCTCGACACCGGTCGGGTCGAGGCGCTCGTCGAGAGCCTCGACCTGCTCCACCGGGATGCCCTGGTCGGCACCGCCGAACAGGCCGAGCACGGGCACCGTGATGCCGCCGGCCTGGTCGAGAGCCGTTCCCTCGCCGAAGTCACGCTTCATCCCTGCGTAGAACCCCACGACTCCCGCCAGCGCGAGTTCCGCGTGGGCGCCGGCCATGAGTGACAACGTGCCACCGAGACAGAAACCCACTGTGACCACAGCGTTTCCTGGTGCCCGCTGAGCCAGTTCGGCCAGTCCGGCTTGGGTATCCGCAACTAGGGATGGGTAGGTCAGCTGCTGGACGTGCGGTTGGTGCTCGAAGGCGTCGTTGCGTTCGGTGAGCCCGGCGGTGCGTCCGAAGTAGTCGATGCCGAGCGCTGGAAAGCCCAACCCGGCGAAGGTGACCGCCAGCTGTGCGTAGAACGCATGCAGGCCGCGAATGTCGGGATAGATCAGCACGCTGACGTCGCGCGTGCGGGCCGCGTCCTCTGGCATCGCCACGAAGGCATGGAACGGAGTTCCGTCAGCCGAGGTCAGCACCACCTGCTCACCGTGTGCTGCGCCCAGCTCTCCTTCGGGCTGTGGGACGAGGGCACCGTCGTCGAAGCACATGTCGGAACAACCTCCTGGTCGTTGCCGGCCGCTAGCGACCGGGTCTCGTGTGGCCTTGCATCACCGAGGCAAGGGAGAACGCCCTGGCCGACTCCATCACGTCGGTGAGGGTGAGCGGCTGTCCGGCGGCGCCGGTCACAGGCACGCGCCAGTTGGGGTACTCGGTCTCGGTTCCGGGCTGGTTCACCGCCCGGCGGTCTCCGACCAGGTCGGGTACGGCCACCCCGAGCAGCCGAGAGGGCGTGCGCAGCAGGAACTCATGCAGGGCCTCGACAATCTCCTGGGTGTCGGGGTCGGAGCCCGCATTCTCGGTGAGCAGGCCGCGGTCGCGGAGCATCGCCAGCACCGCATCGATCGCCTGCCGCTCGGCTGCCTGTTCCTCCTCGACGGTGCGCGTGAGCAGCCCCAGACGCTCGCGGATCGCGACGTGCTCGAGTTGGAGGAACCCAGCCGTCGGTGGCAGGTCGTGCGTCGTCACCGTTGCCAGGCAGAGATCCCGGTACTCCTCCGGTGGCAGCGGGCCGGTGTCGGTGTGCTCGAACCACAGGATGGAGGTGCCCAGCATGCCGCGCTCCCGCAGGTAGTCGCGCACGCGCGGCTCGACCACACCGAGGTCCTCACCCACGACCACCGCCCCGGCCCGGTGCGCCTCGAGCGCCAGCACGCCGATCATCGCCTCAGGGTCGTAGTACACGTAGGTGCCCTCGGTGGGCAGATGGCCGGTGGGGACCCACCAGAGCCGGAACAGCCCCATGACGTGGTCGACGCGCACGCCGCCGGAGTCACGAAGCAGCGTCCGCAGCATGTCGCGGTACGGCCCATATCCCAACTCAGCAAGGGCATCCGGTCGCCACGGCGGCTGGTGCCAGTCCTGCCCGAGCTGGTTGAACTGATCCGGTGGTGCACCCACGGACACCGAGCGGGCCAGGGCGTCACCCAGGGCCCAGGTGTCCGCGCCGTCGGGGTGCACGCCGACCGCGAGGTCATGCACCACGCCGATGCTCATCCCGGCCGCGAGCGCCTCGTGCTGGGCCATCGCGAGCTGGTCCCGGAGCTGCCATTGCAGCCAGCAGTGGAAGTCGACCTCGTCGGCATGCTGCTGGGCGAACTCGGCGACTGCCTCGCGACCTCGGGTCACGTAGGGGTTCGGGCCAGTCCTGCCAGGGCAGGCCGTTGACCAAGGCGAGCGCGCACCAGGTGGCGAAGTCGACGAGGCCGGAACCCTCGCGCTGCTTGAACCGTTGAAAGGCTGCCTGCCGGCGCCGGGATCGAGGTGCGGCGTGGATCAGCCGTAGCGCGGGTTCCTTGACCGCCCACACCGCGTCGCGGTCGATGGTGTCCTGCGTGTTCAGCGCACGTGCCCTCGTCGCGAGCGCCGCCACCTTCCGGCCCGCCTCGTCGTCGAGAGTCGCCACCTCGGGAACGTCCTCCGGCCGCAGGTAGAGGGGACTGGCGAATCTCCTGGTGGTGGGCCGGTAGGGCGAGGCCTCGATCGGGCTGACCGGCTGCGCTGCATGCAGCGGATTGACCAGCAGGTAACCGGCTCCCAGCTGATCGCCACCCCACGCCGCCAGCTCGGCCAGGTCGGCGATATCGCCCATTCCCCACGACTCGTCCGACCGCAACGCATAGACCTGGTGCATCAGTCCCCACACGCGTCCGCCGTCACGATGGCCGGGCGCGCCGGCGAGAGCCGGTGGCAGGGCGAGCTTCTGCGGCGTGACGATGAGCGTGGCGGTCGTGCGTGTCCCGTCGTCGACGTCGGCATGCAGGAGATGCCAGCCGAGCGGCAGGTCTCCATCGAGTTCGAACGTCGCCTCACCGGTCAGGACACCGTCGATCGTGCGTGGTTCGACCAGGTGATCGACCTGCCGGACCGGTCGGCTGCCGCCGTCCTCCAGCTCCACTGAGAGGCGCAACCCGGTCCCATGCGGAACATGTGCCGCCACCCACGGGGTCCAGCCCTCGCGGCAGACGACGGTGGCAGGGAGCACCCGCCGCCAGGTGCGGTCGCTCTGGTCGGCGAGTGCCGCAGAGGCAGCCTCCGGTGTGGACGCATCGACGCCGAGTGCTGCCAGCACCGTCCGAATCGTCTCGGCACCGACCACGACGTGTTCGCCCAGCCAGCTCCAGTACTCCGTCGCCACTCCCCGCGCCGCGGCCAGGGCCAGCAGGGTGTCGTCGGGCGCACTCACGGGCCGGAGACTAGCCGCAGCCGGTCGCGACTATTGAGGACCGCCCGGTGATGCGTCGTCACCTCTGTAGGCGGTCACCTCGATCTCGATCCGCATGCGGGCGTCGGACAGTCCGCACACCTGCATGGTCGCGGCCGGACGGACGTCCCCGAACGCCTGCCGCAGCACGGGGATGCACGTCTCGAAGTCGACCCGGTGTGGCAGCAGGTAGCGCACGCGCACGACGTCGGCCAGTGACGCGTCCGCTTGCGCCAGCGCATCACCGATGTTCCGGAGTGCCTGCTCGGCCTGCTGCCGCACGTCCCCGGAGATCGTCATCGTCTGGTAGTCGAATCCCGTCGTCCCGGACACCAGGATCCACGGACCTATCCGCACGGCTCGCGAATAGCCCATCTGCTCCTCGAATGCCGAGCCCTGGTTGATCAAACGCCGCTCGACCACCGCGTCACCTCTCCCCTGCCTCTTCTGCGTCGACGGAGCGACATCAGCGGCCGTCATGCACGGCTCCCGCTCCGGTGATCTCTCCGTGCGCCTGGTACTACGACCATCGCCCAATGGTGACTGCCCGCCCTCCTCCCGCAGTGTTGCCAACAGCAGCCGGAAGACCCGGTTGACGGCACAGGAGGCCACCCAGATGAAGATCACCCGCACCATCACCGCAGCGGCCCTCGCCTCGACGACGGCACTGGCACTCCTCGGCGTCACCGCCGAGTCGGCCTCAGCCAAGCGCCCCGAAGTCAGGACCTCGGGTTCCTGCTCCGCCTCGACCGACTGGAAGCTCAAGGCCAAGGGCGAGGACGGCCGGCGCCTCGAGGTGGAGCTCGAGATCGACTCCAACCGCAACGGGCAGAAGTGGTACCTGTCGATCAGCGACAACGGCAAGCGCGTGTACACGAGCAGCCGTCGCACGCACGGCCCGAGCGGCTCGTTCGAGGTCGAACGCAACATCGCCAACCGCGCTGGCTCCGACCGCATCACCGCCAACGCCTGGAACAGCGTCACCCGCGAGAAGTGCCGGGCTGTCGTCACCTACCGCGGCTGAGGACACGTCTTCCGCCAGATCGGGGTGGCCGATCGGACGAGCGCGGCGCTCTGGGCCCGCGATCATCTGTCTGGGTTGAGAACGGACGACTCGTCGAACTGACGGTTCAGTAACCGGTGCGGCCGTCGATGCACTCGCGCAACAGGTCGGCGTGACCGAGATGGCGCGCGTACTCCTCGATCATGTGCACCAGGATCCAGCGCAGGTTGATGTCCTTGCCGTTGCGCTTGCCCGGCAGAGCAGCATCCAGATCGGTGACGACAGACGCTCTTTCGCGGGCGGTGGCGACCTCCGCGTGGAGACGGTCGAGATCTGCCAGTGCGTGCTCGGGCAGTCCACCGGTGAAGTCGCCGTCAGGTTCGGTCTCGCAGTAGAGGCGAGGTTGGTCCAATCCGGTCACGACGTTGCCGAACCAGTACCGCTCGACCTTGGTCAGGTGCCGGACGATCCCCAACAGCGTCAGCGTGGACGGCGGCACGGCCTGCAGGCACAGCTGGTCCGGAGTGAGCCCGCCGAGCTTGAGGAGGAGCGTCGATCGGTAGAACTCCAGCCAGGACTCCAACGACTCGCGGTCGCGAGCCATGAACGGCGCGGCACGGTCGTCGTCGGGCATTGGACTGGTCATGCCGGACATTGTCGGGCCCCAGCCGCACGCCCCGCCAACTCAGGCGACGCCCACCGGCCCTGAAAAGTGGTGTCCAGTCGCGCGGTTGGGCCCGAGATCGGCGGTTGGTCGCCACCAGCCACCACTTTTCAGGGTTGCGAATGCGCGGACGCGACGAACACGAACTCCAGGCCGGGGCGGTCAGGAGCGTCTCGCACGTCCTCGACCACGAAGCCGCTCTGCACCAACGAGCGTTCGACTTCGTCGCGGTCGCGGAACCGCAACGTCGAGTCCGAGGTGATCAGTTCACCCCGGAGCAGATAGTGCTGGCGGAACGTCACCAGCGGTTCGCTCACTTCAATGAGCTCAGTCCAGGCCTCCACTCTGCCAACCCCCGGGATGACGGTCGAACGCTCCGTCGGTTGGCGCTCCCAGCCTCGCCACGCCTCCTTGGCAGGGTCTCGTGTCTCGAAGACCAGGTGCCCACCGGGCCGCAGGGCCGCGTGGATGCCTTGCAGGGTTGAGTTCCAGTCGGTGTCGGTGAGGAACACCTGGGCCACGTTGCCCGTCATCGTCGCCAGGTCGACGTCGAGATCGGGCAGCGACGTGGCATCGCCATACAGCCAGCGCACACGATCGGCATGCGGCTTCGACCGGGCCACATCGAGTGAGGCCTTGGCCGGATCCACAGCAACCACGTCGATTCCCCGCCCGGCGAGCTGGCAGGCGAACGTCCCCGTACCGCACCCGACATCGAGAACGGTGCGCGCGCCGAGCTCGTCGACAAGAGCGTCGTACGCCGCCAGGTCGGGGCGTAACTGCTCCAGCGGGTCGTAGATCGCCGCGAGCCGCGGGTCGTCGAACACCGGGTCAGGCATGCGCTCACCCTAGGATCTGCCGCTGCTGTCCCGGCCCGTCGGCACAGGCTGCCCTGCCCGGCGGTTTCGTGCATATCGTCGCTTTTGCTACGCTTTGTGACGTGTAAGGGGCGTATCAGGGCCGGGCCAGATTGGGCCGGCACCGCGACACGAAGGACGCCTCCCCATGAAGAAGATGTCTTGGTACGTCGGCGTGATCGTCGGCACCGCTGCAGCGCTGGTGGTCATCAGCACCGGTCCTGCCTCCGCCGCAGGGAGCAAGACCTCGGTCACCTCGGGGACGTCGGCCGAAGTCGCCTCCACCTTCCACGTCGGCGGTTCCACCAGCGCCGTCACGACCAGGCCTGGCCTCAAGCCGCGGATCTGGGAGTGGTGAGCTCTTGCATGAGCACGAGGTGACATCCTCTTGGAGGTGCCTGTGCCTTCGAGGGGACTCTGCCTCGAGGGGACTCTGCCTCTCGGCGCTCGTGCTCAACCGTCAGATGAGCCGGTCTGGTCCGTGAACGAGTGGTGCTCGTGCGAAACGACCCAGCGGTCGTCCTCCTTGCGCAACCCGATCGACAGCCTCAGGCGACGGTCGGGATGGCCGGCCAACTCCGCGGGCGTACCGCACCGCAACAAGGCGAACGCGTAGGCGACGTCCCCACCGGCAGTCACGTCGAGTGACTCGATGTCGAACATGGCACCGCTTGCCTGCCACTCGAAGAAGCCGGGCCAGGTCTCGCGATAGGCGTCCAGGCCACGAACGCCCTGCTCGGGAGGTGGGACGTCGAACATGACGATGTCGCTCGCGTGATCGGCGAGGACCCCTTCCATGTCGCCGGTGTGGACGGCCGTCGCCCACTCCTCGATCAGACGCCGGATCAGCTGTTCGTCGGTCATGAAGACTCCAGGTGGGCAGGTGACGTGCAGGTCGAAGCCTTGATCAGTACACGAAGATCGGCAGCCAGCCGGGGTTGTGCGCGTGCAGCAGCACAGCCCAGAGCACGCAGTCGAAGATCAGGTGCGTGCACAAGATGTAGGGCAGCGACCTGGTCCGGTTGAAGAGGTACCCCTGCACCAGGGTGAACGGGATCGTCAGGAACGGTCCCCAGCTCTGGTACCCCAGTTCCCACAGGAAGGACACGAAGATCGCGGACTGCAAGACGTTGGCCTGCCACATCGGGAAGTGCCGTCGCAGCAGTGCGAACGCGGTGCACATGAAGAACAGCTCGTCCCACAGACCGACCGCGTTCACGCCGATGAACAGGCGGATGACTTCGCTCGGCTCCCGTACCGACGGGCCAGTTCAGATAGGTGCCGGACCTGATGAAGTAGAACGGCATGATGATCCAGGCCAGCCCCACCACGATCACCACATACCAGCGCTCGGCGCGTGTCCACCGGCGACCGGTATTGATCGGGAACCGGATGATGTGCCGGCGAAAGACGAATCGGTCGACGACGTACGGGACCACGACCGCCGTGATCAGCACACTGCCCATCAGCGCGATGTTGCTCCAGCTGATGTCCGCCTCGAGCGAGATCAGCCCGATGAGGCCGATCCCGAACCCGATCAGCGCGAGACTCTTGCCGAGGTCGCGGTCGAGCAGGAAGGCCGCCACCAGGCTCACCGCCAGGACCGCATAGGCCGACGGCTGGTGCTGCAGCCCGAACATCAGGAACGCCGACAGCGACACTCCGGCAGCCGGGAGCAGGCCCCACGTCACCCCGGTTCGTGCGGCGACGAACACCGGCTGAGTCGTTGTCACGCGGGCCAGCATGCCATCGGGATGTTCACCCACAGCCACCCCGGATCGCGTTCTGCCACGTCACGCCGAGGTGTTCACTCCGGCAGCGGCGAGTCCAGGAAGGGCAGCACCAGCTCGAGGACCAACGACGTTCGAGCGAGGCCGAAGAAGTGCGTGCTGCCGGGAAGCACGGCGAGCTGGGATGACGGCACCCCGACGAAGTCACCGTTCACGTCGCCGCCGCGCAGCTGGAGGAACCGGACCATGTGGTTCAGGTGGATGGCGTCGCAGTCCCCGACGGTGATGAGCGTCGGGGCGGCGATTCCCCTGATGTCGTCATCGGACCAGCCGGTGAACCCCTTGTCGTAGGTGCCCAGCTTGTCCAGCAGATCCTGCAGCCGTTCGGGATGCGGCGACTTCCGGCGGTACTCCTCTTCCATGGGAGTGCCGGCGATCATGTCGACGGTCATCTCGCCGACCGCGTCGGTGTTCTCCGACCTGTCACCGTCGGGATGGAAGGACGCGGACGACACGATCAGCTTGCGGACCAGTTCGGGATTCCGGATGGCCAGGTGCAGCGCGACGGCGCCACCGACGCTGAAGCCGAAGACGTCGGCCTGGCTCACCTCCAGGTGCTGCAGCAGTCCGACGACGTCCGACGCCAGGTCGGCGCTGTTGAGCGATCGGTCGAGGTCGTTCGTGCGCCCGTGTGCCTGGAAGTCCGCGGCGATCACCCGTCGATTCGCAGCGAGGCCCGGCAACAGCTCGCCGAACTGCAGGTCGATGTTGAACAGGCCGCCGTGCAGCAGGAGCAGCGGGGTGCCGCCGGATCCGTGCAGCTCGTAGTACATCTGCAGGCCGTTGACCGGGGCGTACCCCGTCTCCGGCGCGGTTCGCGCGTCCCGTGCGTCGTTGCTGGGGTTGGACATGTCGGCTCCTCGAACTGTGCGAATCAGTGGCGGCACCGTACGTGCCTAGTGGCGGGCCTCAGAGGACAGGGCTGAACCCGGCCACCGTCGCGGAGACCGCACTACCGCCTCGCCGCCAGCCCGGTCACGCTGACCGGACTCATCCCCAACGCCTCCTACGACGTCTACGTGATCCCGGTGAACCCGTCCGGCGACGGCGCGAGCAAGCACCGCACGATGAGCACGCTTGCCTCCAAGAGCCACGCGGCGTACCGCGTCCGGATCAACGCCTACCACCGCGGCCAGTCCACCTCCGACGAGACGATGTGCCGCAACCGCGTGCACTACGCCGCCGTGTACGGCTACGTGGAGCGGTGGAGCAGCAGCAAGGACAAGTACGTCGGCGTGTCCGGTGTGCGCCCGACGCTGTACCGGGCCAAGCCCGGAGACGGGTGGTTCAAGACCGGCGTCAAACAGCCGACGAAGACCACCGCCAGCGGTCGGTGGTCAGCCCCGTCGGTGCGGGCAACGTCCATCCGAGGGTTCCGCGCCGCCTGGCGAGCACCCAACGGCAAGGCATACGCGGCCGTCGACTGGTACACGGTCAAGACCTGCTGACCCAGGTGCGGTCCGCGCGTTCCTGCGGATCGCACGGCAATCGCTCGCGAACCTGTCACAGCCCGCCGCCGGGCGGCGTCTTCATGTCGAACCCGACGACAGGAGACGAGACATGACCGGAACCGCGCGCATTCCCAAGGCAGAGTTGAAAGGCATCAAGGGCGGCCTGCTGAAGCTGGCGATCCGCAAGAAGATCGGGCACGTCCCCGAGAACGTCGAGGTGATGTGGAATCACCCGGCGGTGTTCGAGGACCTGATGCGCATGGGCGGCAAGTCCGAGAAGTGGGACCGGCTCGACCAGCATCTCGCCACCTTCGCGGTCATGGCCACTGCAGCCGAGATCGGCTGCAGCCTGTGCCTGGACCTCAACTACTTCATGGCACACGACAAGGGACTAGCGGAGGACAAGGCGCGTGAAGTGCCGAGATGGCGTGAGTCCGAGGTCTTCACCCCGTTGGAGCGTCGGGTGATGGAGTACGCCGAGGCGATGTCCCAGACGCCGCTCGCAGTCACCGACGAGATGTCGGCGGCACTCCTCGCGGACCTCGGCGCGGCCGGGCTCATCGAACTGACCGCCAGAATCGGCTACATGAACCTCGCCGCCCGTTCGAATGTCGCCCTCGGGATCACGTCGGAGCACTTTGCCGATGCATGCGGGCTCCCGCCCATCGCGACTCGGCCGGCCAGGGCGACGATGCCGTGAGCGACGACGCATTCGTCACCCATCGACGACTTCTCTTCACCATCGCGTACGAGATGCTCGGCTCGGCGGCTGACGCAGAGGACGTGCTGCAGGAGTCTTGGCTCAAGTGGGACGGCGTCGACCAGAGCGAGGTGCGGGACGCCCGTGCGTATCTCGTCACGATCGTGACCCGCACATCGCTCGACCGCATGCGCACGATCGCCAGAAGGCGCGAGGACTACGTCGGCCCATGGTTGCCCGAGCCCTTGCTGACCGCCCCCGACGTGGCAGAAGACGTGGAGCTGGCCGACAGCTTGTCGATGGCGATGCTGGTCGTGCTGGAGACCCTCACTCCGACAGAGCGTGCGGTGTTCCTGCTCCGCGACGTGTTCGGCTTCGGCTACGACGAATTGGCCGACGCCGTCGGCAAGTCTCCGGCGGCGGTCCGCCAGATCGCCCATCGAGCCCGGTCGCACGTCGCAGCACGTCGACCGCGCGGTGTCACGTCACAAGCAGAGACCCGTGCCGCTCTCGAAGCATTCAAGAGTGTCCTCGACACCGGTGACGTCCAGCCTCTGGTCGACATCCTCGCTCCCGACGTCGTGGCCATCGGTGATGGCGGCGGAATCAAGCGCGCGATGCCTCGCCCGGTCACGGGAGTCGCCAACGTGACCCGACTCCTCCGGGCCGGCCTCACCACAGCAGGCGACGCGATGTCGGCGGAGATCGTCCACGTCAACGGGTCGCCAGCCCTGATCCTTCGTCTCGACGGGAAGCTCGACTCGGTGCTGTTCCTCCGCGTCGAGGGTGGCTTGATCACGGCGATGTACACGGTGCGCAACCCAGACAAGCTGTCCCGCCTGACCAGCGAGTCGACCTTCGCCCGCTGACATTCGACAACGGTCCAGGATCGGTAGCACTCAGGGCGACCCTGAGGGTTCACCGGGGGCCGGTCAGGGTGAGTCGGGCGCCCTCCCCGATGTGGACGGGTGCCGATCCCGGCGAGGCTCTGGGCATGATCACGATTGACTCCCTCACGAAGAGATACGGCCCCTTCACCGCCGTCGACAACGTCACCTTCACCGCCGAGGCCGGCCGCGTCACCGGGTTCCTCGGCCCCAACGGCGCGGGCAAGTCCACGACCATGCGCGTCATGGTCGGGCTGACTCCCCCGACGTCTGGAACTGCCCGGATCTCCGGACGCCTGTACGCGGACCTGCCCAACCCCGGCCTCGAGGTCGGCGTCCTCCTTGACGCCTCGGCCCAACACGCCGGACGCACCGGACGAGAGATCCTCACCATCGCGGCCCTGACCATGGGGGTGCCCCGCGTACGGGTCGAGGAGATGCTGAACCGGGTCAGCCTCACCGAGGAGGAGGCCGACCGCCGGGTGCGCAACTACTCCCTCGGGATGCGCCAGCGGCTCGGCATCGCACACGCCTTGATCGGTGACCCGTCGGTGCTGATCCTCGACGAGCCGGCCAACGGGCTCGACCCGGGCGGCATCCGGTGGATGCGCGACCTGCTGCGGTCCTACGCCGACCAGGGCGGCACGGTGCTGTTGTCCTCGCACCTGCTGCACGAGATCGAGGTGATCGCCGACGACATCGTCGTGATCGGAACCGGCCGGATCGTCGCGCAGGGCACCAAGAACGATCTCCTGGCTGCGGCCGGGACCGTCGTGCGCAGCGCGGAACCGACCACCCTCGCCCACGCCCTCGAGCTCGCCGGCATCGACAGCACGCTCGGCCCGGACGGTGCCGTCCACACCCAGGCACACGCGGCACGGGTCGGCCAGGTCGCCCTGGCTGCCGGCGTGGCCCTCACCGAGCTGCGCTCCGCCGATGACGCGGGCCTGGAGGAGATGTTCCTCGAGCTCACCGCCGACACACAACGAGAAGGAGCAGCCGCATGAGCACCATGACCATGGAACAGGTTCGGCACAAGCAAGGTGTCGTGGGAACTCGGATCCCCGCTACCCGGGTCGTCTCGGTGGAGCTACGCAAGATGTTCGACACCAGGTCGGGCTTCTGGCTCCTGATGAGCGTCGCCATCACTGCCACGCTCGCGACGGGCGCGGTGATCATCTGGGCGCCCGACAGCAACCTCACCTACGACACCTTCGCCGCCGCGATCGGCTTCCCGATGGCGGTGATCCTGCCGATGGTGGCGATCTTGTCGGTGACCAGTGAGTGGACCCAGCGCAGCGGTCTGAGCACGTTCACGCTCATCCCGCACCGCGGCCGGGTCATCGCAGCCAAAGCGGTCGCCACAGTGATCATCGCCGTGGCGTCGATGATCGTTGCCATGGTGATCGGTGCGCTCGGCAACATCCTGGGTACGGCGATCACCGGCACCCCGACGATCTGGGACGCCTCGTTCGTGACAGCTGTCCGAGATCGTGCTGGCCAACGTGCTCGGCATGCTCGATCGGATTCATGCTCGGCGTGCTGATCCGCAACTCGGCCGGCGCGATCGTCGGGTACTTCGTGTTCTCGCTGGTGCTGCCGGGACTGTCGGAGCTGCTGGCCGAGAGCGCCTCCTGGTGGCTCGACGCCCGGCCGTGGGTCGACTTCAACTTCGCGCAGGGTGCCTTGTTCAACGGCGAGATGGCCGGCGGCCGACTGGACCCATCTGGCCACGGCGAGCGGGATCTGGCTGGTCGTCCCGCTGGTGCTCGGGCTGCGGCTGATGATGCGCTCCGAGGTCAAGTAGCCGCTACAGGGACGGTCCGAGGGTCTGCTCACCTGCGCCCGCCACCGTCGCCCACGCGCGAGGGTGGCGGGCGCGACCATGTCGATCTGGGGTTGAAGGGCGGCGCGTCGCCACGGCAGTTGCAGCCTGCCCCGCACTCAGAACGCGTTGGCCCACGCGAGAGCCATGATCAGGGCGGAGCTTGGCGAACGCTTGGTAGGCGGGCGTCGGCGACCTCCTTGCCAGTCGCTGACACCATCGTCACGAAGATGTCCCATCTGATGGACGTGAGTCGTCCCACTGAGCGCACGAAGCAGTCCCAAGGGCAACCTGCACCCGCTCGGCGAAGTCCCCATCCATGTTGATCGTGGGCAAGCCAACGCTGGTCGCCTCGCTCGCCACTATCGCCCCGTACTCGCAGATCATCTCGGCGATGGCGCGGAACGTGGTGTCGCGCTTCGTGAAGGCAGTGGCCCAATCGTTTCGCGTCTGGTGGTGGAGTGCCCCGACGGTCTGATCGACGTCAGTGCGGTACGCGAACAACGAAGTTAGGTTTCTCGGTGCTGTACCTGAGATTAGGTCCGCAACCGCGATGGGTTCGACCTGGTAGCCCTCCACCACGAACGGGTTGCCGTCATCCAGGGCGTACTCGACGACGTCGCGAATCGCTGACCAGGTCGAGGCAGCCTTGGTGCGGTAATTGCCGATGATCTGATCGAGCGTGAAGTTCGCGTACTTGGTGTCGTTGTCCCGGAACGTTCCCGGCAACCGAGGCAGCAGTCGTTGGGCATGCACTTCATCGAGGTACCCGGAGATCGCAGTCGTCAGGTAGTCGGCCGGGAGGAAACTGCTGCCTGCTTCCAACGCCCATGCTCGCGCGATCGTGGTCTTGCCGCACCTGGGTGGTCCGCCAATGAGGGTGATCATTGGCAGCGGCTCAGGCCTTCGGACGTGAGGTGATGTTGAAGCGGAACTCCACCACGTCGCCGTCGCGCATGAGGTAGTCCTTGCCCTCGATGCGGACCTTGCCGAGGGACCGAGCCTTCAACAGGGAGCCGGCGGCCATCAGCTCCTCGTAGGCGATCACTTCCGCCTTGATGAAGCCCCGCTGGAAATCGGTGTGGATGACACCTGCAGCCTCGGGAGCCGTTGCAGCCTTGCGGATCGTCCAGGCACGGGACTCCTTCGGCCCGGCGGTGAGGAAGGTCTGCAGGCCCAGTGTCTCGAAGCCCACACGAGCGAGATGGTCGAGACCTGGTTCACCGATTCCCATCTCCACAAGGAAATCGCGGGCCTCGTCCGGCTCCATCTCCACCAGCTCCGACTCGATCTTCGCGTCGAGGAAGATCGCCTCGGCGGGCGCCACCAGTGCAGCCAGGTCGGTACGCAGCTGCTCGTCGGCGAGTTCGTCGGTGTCGCAGTTGAAGACGTAGATGAAGGGCTTGGCCGTGAGCAGGAACAACTCGCGGACACCTGCGGTGTCGAAGCCCGCCGCGTAGAGCGTCCGGCCGTCCTCCAGGACCTCCTGTGCGTCCTTCGCGGCCTGCAGGAACGGGATGCGTACCTTGTTGGTCCTGGCTTCTTTCTCCAACCGGGGCAGGGCTTTCTCGATGCTCTGCAGGTCGGCGATGATCAGCTCGGTGGTGATCGTGTCGATGTCACCACGCGGATCGACATCGCCATCCACGTGCGAGACGTCCGGGTCGCGGAAGGCTCGCGTCACCTGGCAGATCGCATCGGCCTCGCGGATGTGGGAGAGGAAGGCGTTGCCCATCCCCTCGCCCTTGCTGGCGCCGCGGACGATCCCCGCGATGTCGACGAAGCTCACGGTCGCCGGGACGATCCGGGCCGAGTCGTACAGGCTCGCCAGTTGAGGCAGCCGCGGGTCGGGTACTCCGACAACGCCCACATTGGGCTCGATCGTGGCGAACGGGTAGTTCGCCGCCAGCACGTCGTTGCGCGTCAGGGCGTTGAAGAGCGTTGACTTGCCGGCGTTGGGCAGTCCGACGATGCCGATGGTGAGGGCCACGTCGGACAAGGGTATTGCCGCTCGGTGACTTACCCGAATCGTCGCGTGCAAGATCGGACTCCACTTGACGCGGCGGCGCCGGGGCCACGCTCAGTCAGCTCGCTGAGCGCCATCTGGCGTCAGATTCGGCACGCGCGCCGTTCCCGATCGCGCTACGGATCTCGCCGAGCACGCGCTCCGGTTCGTCGACCAGGTCCGCCCAGGTGAACCGAAGGCATCGCCAGCCGGCCAGTTCCAGCAGGTTCTGCCGTCGGCGGTCCTCCGCGAACGCGCTCCTGGTTCCGTGCGTTGCCCAGCCATCGACCTCGATGAGCCAGCGCGCGGAGGGGAAGGCGACGTCGGCGAAGTAGGTGCGACCCTCGCCGACTTGGATGGGGTGATTGCTCCGCCAGCCAGTGAACCCGCCGGCACGCAGGAGACGATGCAACAGCCGCTCGCCTCGCGACCACGGCTCGTCCCGCGAGTCCAGCATCACCTCGGCTCGCCGTCTGTTGCCTGCCCGGCCTGGCATGTCGGCCAGGGCGGTCCGCAGCTGCGCGAGACTCGCCAGGCGCCTGCGGAGAACGAGGTCTATCGCCGACCCTCCGTCGTCGGCCGCCAAGTCGATGGCTGCCGTCGCCGGATGAGCGAGGCGAATGCCGGATCGATCGACCACCCATTCACCCGGATAGGTGCGACGGGAGAAGCGGATGCGCACTCCGTCGACGTGCCGCGTCCGGCAGGCGACATCGACCACCGACGCGTTGACGTCGGCGGGAAGCACGAGTGCCAGGGCAGCTGTTCCGACGATCACCCCGTCGGGTGCGCAGGCCATGGCTGCGGCTGCCAACACCTCCAGCCGATCGGCAGTGTCTGCTCTCGCGTAGATCCCGGGGAGCACGGCGATCAGCCGCCCAGCGGCCCGCGCCGAGCGGATGGAGCCGCGAAGGTTCGGAAAGTCGCGGGCACGCAGCACCGCGTGTTGTCCCAGGTGGTGCTCCAGTTCAGGCCACGTCACTGCCCGACCATGGACCAGCCCGCACCCGCGAGGATCAGCTCCTGGAGCGAGGTGTGGATCACCGCATGAGGTGACGCGCCCTGTGGGCGAGCGTGCGGATTCTGACGCCAGATGGCGTCTGTGCAGATGGCTGAGCGCGCGTCACCGCGGCTGGCGCGAACTGGGGTCCGATTTGGCACGCCGACGCCCAGACAGCCGAGGAGTGGGCCGACTACCGCGGGCCCCCGGTGATGGCCCCTGGGTGGTCGAGGACCCAGGCGCTGATGTCCACGAGCCGCATCCGGCTGGGAGTGAGCAGGTGAGCCGCCGGGTCTCCCATGAACGCGGCCATCGCCGACAGGTAGAGCGGTACGGCGGCCAGGTACTGGTCGAACGCCGTGCGCTCCAGCGACGAGAGCTCGTCCCCGTTCGCCACCTCGTAGCTGTCGAACAGACGACGTGCCTCGTCGACCGCGAAGCCCGCCTCGAGGCCCCGGTCGTCCGGCCGGAGCATGATCCAGGCCATGGCGTACGCCAGGTCGTGGACTCGCGGACGGACGGCCGTGAAGCCGAGGTCGAGCACGAGCGCCGAGCCGTCCGGCCGGAGACTCACGTTGCCCAGGCGGGCGTCACCGTGCACCAGCTGGCTCGGGAGCTGCCCGGCCGGGATCCAGCGCCGGCCCAGCTGGTGCGACAAGGTGGTCACCCGCTCCAGCTCAGCCCTGCCCGGGCCGGGAGCCACCCGCCCGCGAAGAGACGCCAGGTAGCGACGGACGGTGGCTGGTGGTCCGTACGTGGCGACCAGCGGACGAGGTAGTCGAAGGTCGTCAACGGTGGCCCATACCCGGTGCAACTTGCCGATCACCTCAAAGAGCCATCGATAGCTCTGCCACGTTGCCGCGGGCTTGATGTGTGGCGCGTAGCGCTCCAACTCGGCCACCCTGCCGGCGATCGTGAAGGTCTCGCGACCACCGCGGGGCACCGGCTCCGCGGCGCCAACCCCTTCGAACACCGTCGCCCGCTTCAGCCGGCGCTCCGCCACCACCCTCCGCCGGGATACGAACGGCTGGTGGATCCGCAGGACCAGGCCGGGATCGCGCAGGTGCAGGTTGCGGCTCATCGTCCCGCCGAGCTGCTCGACCTGCGTGCCTGGCGCGATCTGCTCGATGACCTCGACGACGGCAGGGTGGTCGGCCCGGATCAGGTCCGGGTCGTCGGGATCCTCCGGGGCGTAGGCATCTCGCAGGGACGGCACCAACCCATCCTCTCCTTCACGGTGCCTCGCCGGCTTCAGGGCTGCTGCTGACGATCTGATGCTGCTGGTGCTGTCTTGGGCCCGAATTGTCGGTGGTTGCTGCCACGCTTGTGGCATGACATCGGCCTCGATCACCGTCGCACTCCTGGCGCTCGCCGTCGGGGTGGCACTGGGGGTGGTGCTGTCGACGCTCCTTCGCCGAAGCCCGGACCATCGGGTCAGCGACACGGTGGCAGCGACCTCTGCCGTGGTCTCACCGGTCAGCGAGGGCATGCACCGCCTCGAGGACCGCATCCGCGAGTTCGAGCAGACCCACGCCGCCGGACAGGCCACGCTGCGCACCCAGATCGAGGCCGTCCGTCAGTCGGGCGAGGCCGTCCGGCGCGAGGCGTCGCTGCTGAGCGGCGCACTGCGCAAGCCACATGCGCGCGGGCAGTGGGGCGAGATGCACCTCCGCCGCACGGTGGAGGCGGCCGGGCTACGCGACCGGGTCGACTTCGACTGTCAGGTCCATGTTCCCGGCGTCGACGGCGCCCTGCGTCCCGACATGGTCGTTCACCTGCCCGGAGGAGCCCGGGTGGTGGTCGACGCCAAGGTGCCGCTGGCCTCGTTCCTCGAGGCAACCGACGCCGACGACCTCGACGAGCGCGCGGGTCTGCTGGCGAGCCACACCCGGCATGTCCGCACCCACGTCGAGCAGCTGGCCTCCAAGCGCTACTGGGCGGCGCTCGGTCCTACGCCGGAGTTCGTGGTCATGTTCCTGCCCAGCGAGAGCTTCCTGTCGAGCGCTCTGGAGGCCGACCCGGCCCTGCTCGACTTCGCCTTTGCCCGCGGGGTGATCCCAGCCACGCCGACCACCCTGGTCGCACTGCTGCGCACGGTGGCGCTCAGCTGGAGCACGCAGACGATGGCCGACAACGCCAAGTCGGTCTTCGCCGCGGCCCGCGACCTGCAGTCGCGGTTCGCCACGTTCGCCGAGCACCTGACCAAGGTCGGCCGCACCCTGGACTCCTCCGTCGGCGCCTACAACGCAGCTGTCGGCTCGTTCGAGACCAGGGTGGCGCCGAGCCTGCGCCGGATCGCCGATCTGGACACGTCGGCTGCCACCCCGGCGGTTCCAGAACCCAGCACGTCGCGGGCGCGTCCGCTTGCGCCGGTCGACGAACCGGACGCGATCGAGGCGTCCGGCACCGAGGTGTCCGGGATCGAGGCGTCGGAGATCGGACGGTCGGCCTGAGGCGCCCACCTCAGTGAGCGCGGGCCAGGCCCAGCCCTACTGAGACCTAGCCGGCGGCGGCCTTGGCCTTGAGGTCTCGGCGAAGCTCGGGCGGAAGGGCGAAGATCAGGCTCTCCTCTGCCGTCCTGACTTCTTCGGCTCCGCCGAACCCGCGCTCGGCCAGCAGATCGAGCACACCCTGGACCAGCTCGTCGGGCACCGACGCGCCAGACGTGACGCCCACGACCGAAGCGCCTTCCAGCCAGCTGTCCTGCACCTCGGTGACGTTGTCCACGCGATAGGCCGACCGTGCACCGGCGTCGAGCGCGACCTCAACGAGACGCACGGAGTTCGAGGAGTTCTGCGAGCCGACGACGATCACCACGTCGGCGTTCGCGGCGATCTCCTTCACGGCCACCTGCCGGTTCTGCGTCGCGTAGCAGATGTCGTCCGATGGCGGGTCGAGCAGCAACGGGAACCGGCGGCGGATGGCGCCCACGGTCTCCATCGTCTCGTCGACGCTCAACGTGGTCTGCGACAGCCAGGCGACCTTCTCCGGATCCCGGACGTTGAGCGCGTCCACATCGCCAGGGGTCTGCACCAGAGTGATGTTGGCGGGAGCCTCTCCGGACGTGCCCTCGACCTCCTCGTGGCCGGCGTGGCCGATCAGGAGGATGTCGTAGTCGTCGGCCGCGAACCGCTTCGCCTCGTGGTGCACCTTGGTGACCAGCGGGCAGGTCGCGTCGATCGTCCGGAGGTCGCGCTGCTTGGCCTGTTCGTGCACCTGCGGCGAGACGCCGTGCGCCGAGAACACGGTGATCGCGCCGTGCGGGACCTCGTCGAGCTCCTCGACGAAGATCGCGCCGCGCTTCTCCAGGTCGGCCACCACGTGCAGGTTGTGCACGATCTGCTTGCGCACGTACACCGGGCGGCCGTACAGCTCCAGCGCCTTCTCCACGGTGATGACAGCCCGGTCGACTCCGGCGCAGTACCCGCGAGGGGCGGCGAGGAGTACGCGCTTGCCGGCGTTGGCAGCCGTTGGGTCGAGCGCGTCCGGGGCGTTGCCGAGGGGTTCAGGCATACCTGCCATGGTAGGTGCGGCCCCCTGCCGCGGCCTTATCGGCGACCTCGCGACGGGCGATGCGTCGGTTCGGATCGGTAGGGTCGCCGCCATGCCGGTGCAGACGACCCCCGATGCGCCGATGCCGGTCCGCACGCTGGCGATGAACGTCGCATCCTGGATCGACCGCCTCGGTTCGGTGTGGATCGAGGGCCAGGTCGCTCAGCTCCGGTCGCGCGCGGGGACCAACGTGGTCTGGATAACGCTGCGCGATCCCCTCGCCGACGTGTCGGTGACCGTCACCGCCAAGCGGCAGATCTTCGACATCGTCGACCCACCGGTCGCCGAGGGCGCCAAGATCGTGGTCAACGCCAAGGCCGAGTACTACCTCACCCGAGGCTCCTTGTCCTTCGCCGCAAGGGAGATCAGGCCGGTCGGGCTCGGTGACCTGCTGGCCCGGCTCGAACGACTGAAGCGGCTGCTCGCGGCCGAAGGACTGTTCGCCGCCGACCGCAAACGAACCCTGCCGTTCCTGCCGCGCCGGGTCGGGTTGATCTGCGGTCGCGACTCCGCCGCGGAGCACGACGTCCTGACCAACGCCCGGGCGCGCTGGCCGGCCGTCGAGTTCGCGGTCCGCAACGTGCCGGTCCAGGGCACCCAGGCCGTCCAGCACATCCTGCTCAGCTTCGCCGAACTCGAGCGCGACCCGAGCGTCGACGTCATCGTGATCACCCGAGGTGGTGGGTCGCTCGAGGACCTGCTCCCGTTCAGCGACGAGGCGCTGCTGCGCGCGGTCGCAGAGGCACGGACGCCCGTGGTTTCCGCCATCGGGCACGAGACCGACACGCCGCTGCTGGACCTCGTCGCCGACGTTCGCGCCTCTACCCCGACCGACGCCGCACGCGTGCTGGTGCCCGATGTCGCGGAGGAGCTGGCCGGTGTGGTGCTGACCGTCGAGCGGATGCGGTCGTCGATCGGCCGGTTGCTCGACAGCGAGCGGGCTGCGCTCACCGAGATCCGCCGGCGGCCCGTCCTGGCCGATCCGCATGCGCTGCTGCGGTCGCGAGACGAGGAGGTGGCGGCGCTGCTGGGCCGGGTTCGCCAGACGTCCAGGCACCATCTGCGCCGGGCGGCCGACGACATCGAGCACCACACCGCGCGGGTGCGAGCGCTCTCGCCGCTGGCCACGCTCAAGCGCGGGTACGCCGTCGTGCAGGACAGCGAGGGTGCGGCCGTCCGCACGGTCGAGCAGCTCAGCGACCGCGACCGGGTGCGCGTGTGGGTCGCCGACGGCCGCTTCGATGCCGACGTCGCCGGATCGCCGAGCAAGCTCGCCAGGGACCAGCCAGGGAATCAGCAGGAGGACGCATGAGCGACAAGACCGACGAGCCTGCGGCGGCATCCGACGTCGACGCGCTCGGCTACGAACAGGCCCGGGCGGAACTCGTCGACACGGTCCGACGACTCGAGCAGGGCGGAGCAACGCTCGAGGAGTCCCTGGCGTTGTGGGAGCGCGGGGAGCAACTGGCCGCTGCCTGCCAGCGCTGGCTCGACGGCGCGCGCAAACGCCTCGACGCCGTCGTCGCGGGGAAAGAGGACGAGGGCTGACGGCCTTCGAGCCCGATCGCGCTTGCTGACCGAGCGCGCCGCCTACTCGTCGTCTGCGTTGGACTTGCCCTTGGACTTGCGCGCCTTGATCTTGACGTCGACCCCACCCATGATCGCGACGCCCTTGATCAGCAGGACCGGCGCATCGGGGCCGAGGTCGTCGCGGGTCGAGCCGCCCTTGGGGCCGTCGAATCCGCCCATGAACGGAACGCCGGCCACCCGCACGATGATGTCGTCGGGGACCGTGATGTCGATCCCGCCCATCAGGCAGTTGGCAAAGACCGTGGTCTCGGCAGCGGTGAAGACGGCATCCCGGAAGTCGAGGCTGACGCCGCCCATCACTGCAAGCGCCGTGAACTTCTCGCTGACGGTCCAGACACCGGAGCGGTCGGCACCGCCGAAGATCGCGACGGCTCCGCTCGACGTGTGCGAGCCGGGTCGTCCCAGCTGACGGGCCGGGGCCCGCGACACCGTCGACTGCGTCTCGAACTCCGCAGTTGCCGCCATCGGAAGCCGGTCGCGTGCTCCGGGCAGGTCGGCCGCCACGGGTACCAGCTCGGCGTAGGTCTTGGCCCGGTAGACCGTCTCGAGGCGTTCGTCGAGCTCGTCCATCGTGAGCCTGCCGTCACCGGCCGCGTCGCGCAGGAGCTCGGCGACCTGGTGCCGCTCGGCGTCGGAGATCCGAAGACTCAGGGGCCCGGTCACCGCCGGGCGCGCAGGTACGGGCGGCTGCGGCTGCGGTTCGGCCTCGGACATGGCGCCGAGTGTAGGTGGCGTGGAGGCTCGGGGTACTGCTGCATATCCGGTCACGATGAGCCGTGCCAGCCCGACACGTGCCGGCGCCGCCTGCGCTCACGGGCCTGCTGCCGCCGCTTGCGCACACCGGCCATGCCGTCGATCGAGAAGGCACCGGTGCCGGCGGCCGCGTGGGTGCGGTAGATCGTGACCTCACCGAGCAGCATGGCGCCGGAGAACCGCAGCAAGCGGCGCGTCCGGAGCCGGTGGAACCGCCGCGTCGACGTCCTTGACCTCGTAGCTCCCTGCCACGCCGGAGCCGGTGCATTCGATGCGCCAGCTGTCCGGCACGATCACCTTCACTTCGCCGAGCGTGCCCATGATGTCGATGGTGGTGACGGGTGCGGTCAGGACTGCGTCGCGGAGGTCGAGCCGGGTTTCGCCCAATGCCACGTGCACGCTGAGCCGCTCCGGCACATCCCATTTGCCGGTCCGTTTGACCTCGCTGAGGACAGACCAGAGCGTGGTCGGCGTCGAGCTGGTGGCGGGCGCGACCGGCTGAGGTGACCCGGCGGCGACCGGCTCGGGCCGAAGCCCGTACGGAGCCAGTTGGGACGCGGCCAGCTCCCGTGCCACTGGCAGGTCGGTCACGAGCGCGAAGAGGTCAGGCGCCGTGACCGCGGCGTAGGCAGCGGCCTCTCGGGTGGCGAGTTCGTCGGGGGTGAGTCGGCCTTCGAGGGCGGCCTCGCGGAGCGCGTGCGCGACCGCCTCCCGGTCGGCGTCGCCCACCCGAAGACCCTTGGGGGCGGGCGGCTCCGCGGCTGGGGCCTGCTCGGATACGTCCATCTGCACGGTGCTGTCGGACTGATCGGGGGTACGGATCTCGTCCGCTTGACCGGCGGCAGGCACGCTCTGTGGCGCCGCAGCGGTCGTAGGAGTGGGTGTCGTGTCGGTCACGACCTCAACTCTGGTCGCGCAGACCCGGGCCCGCCATCCGGAACCGCCCTGATCCGTCCCCCGCAGAGTCTTCGGTTCAGCCGCTTCCGACCGGATTCAGGAGGACAGGCACCTCGCGGGCAAGCTCGCCGCGAAGCCCGTTGCCGTCACCTGATCGCACCACCGGCCGGAACGTCCGGTCATCCTCGGGTCGCTCGGCGTCCTGCCGCGGTTGCGGGGTTCCGTGCGCCAGCACCTGCTCGGCGGGGCTCAGCTGCCGGATGGCGATCGCGACGACCCGTTCGGGCGACCGCGCAGCGAACTCGGCGTAGAGGCGCGGATCGTGCTGGCCGTCGTCACCGACCAGCAACCACCGGATTTGCGGCAGGTCGACGGCGAGCCGGTCGAGTTCGCGTGCCTTGTGCTCGGGACCGCTCCGGAACCAGCCCGTCTGGGTCGGACCCCAGTCGGTGAGCAGGAGCGGACCCGCCGGGTAGCCGTTGCGCACGAGGAAGTCGGCCAGCGTCACCCAGGTGTTCCAGGCACCGGTCGAGAGGTAGACGACCGGGGTGTCGGGGTGGGCTGCCTGCACGTCGCGATAGAGCTGGGCCATGCCGGCCACTGCCCGGCGCGCGCGCTGGTGCCGGACGAAGGTGTTCCATGCGGCGATCAGCGGCCTGGGCAGTGAGGTGACCAGAACGGTGTCGTCGATGTCGCTGACGATGCCGAGACCGCCCTCGCCGCCCACGATCACGACCTTGCCCAGCGTGGTCGGCCCGTCGCCGACGCGGAAGGCGACGTCGTGCCATCCGGCGCGGAGGTCGGTGGGGAGCCGGGCGTCGAGGTAGCCCTGCCGGTCGGCCATGCACCGATGCTCGATACCGCGGACGGTGACGATGACCTCGCCCTCGAACAGGGGCGCCGTGAAGAACTGCCGCCAGCCGCGTCGCTTGCTGGGGCGCACCTCGGCACCGGCCCGGCGGGAGAGCATGGCTCGGCCGAAGACGCGCACCCAGCCCTCACCACCGTCGGCGCCGGTTACGCCGATCCCGGTGTAGGGCACGAAGTGCGCCTGCTGGCCCCGGGTGCGCAGGAATCGGGTCAACGAGCGGGTGACGACGTCCTCGACCCGAGCAACGACCGGTGGCCGCTCGTGCTCGGATGGGCGCCTTTCCCGGGCTGGCCGCCGGAGTCTCACGGGCAGGTGATGACCTGCCCCGCGTAGGACAGGCCACCCCCGAACGCGAACAGCAAGACCTTGCCGCCCTTGGGGATGGCCCGTTCGGCCACCAGCTTCGACAGGGCCAGCGGGATGCTGGCCGCCGACGTGTTGCCGGACACCACGATGTCGCGGGCGACAACCGCGTTGGGGGCACCGATCTTCTTCGCCAGCGGGTCGATGATGCGCAGGTTCGCCTGGTGCGTGACGATGCCGGCCAGCTCGCTCGGCTCGACTCCCGCGCGCTCCAGCACCTGCAGGGCGATCTGCGGCAACTCGGTGGTCGCCCAGCGGAAGACCGACTGCCCCGACTGCTGGAATGTGCCGTTGCGCCCTTCGATTCGCACGGCGTCACCCATCTCCGGGATCGAGCCCCACAGCACCGGGCCGATCTCGGGGGTGTCGCTGGCCCGCACCACGGCAGCGCCTGCGGCATCGGCGACCAGCACGCAGGTGGTGCGATCGGTCCAGTCGGTGAAGTCGCTCAGGCGCTCGGCGCCGATCACCAGGGCGGTCGTGGCCGAACCGGCCCGGATGCTGTGGTCGGCCAGCGCCAGAGCGTGGGAGAAGCCCGAGCAGGCGACGTTGACGTCAATCGCCGGTGGGCCGGGGATGCCGAGGCGCCCTGCCACCCGGGCGGCGATGTTCGGCGACCGATCCATGGCGGTGCAGGTGGCGAGCAACACCATGTCGACGTCATCGGCCGACAGGTCGGCGGCCTTCAAAGCCTGCTCGGCCGCCTTGGTCGCCATCACGTCGAGAGGGTCGTCGTCGTCGGCGATCCGCCGCTCGGAGATCCCGACGCGGCTGCGGATCCACTCGTCGTTGGTGTCGACGAGCTTGGCCAGGTCGTCGTTGGTCACGACCCTGGGCGGCTGGTAGTGGCCGAGGGCGACCACGGTCGACCCGACGGCTGGTGTTGCCACGTAGGCGGTCATCGGCCCAATCTGATCATGGGCCGGGATTCCAGGTACATCAGTACCAGTGGTTGCGCTGCCAGAACTCCCAGGCACCGCACGGAGACCCGTACCGCGACTTGACGTACCACAGGCCCCACTTGATCTGCGTCGCAGCGTTGGTCTGCCAGTCGTCACCGAACTTCGACATCTTGCCAGCCGGCAGGGACTGGGGGATGCCGTACGCACCGGAGGACGAGTTGGTGGCGTGCAGGTCCCAATTGCTCTCGCGCGTCCACATGGGGATGAGGCACTGCATCTGGTCCTGCCCGAACCCGAAGCTCGGCAGCAGCGAGGCGGCGATCCTCTTGGGGTCACCCGTGAGCGCCTGACGTGCCCTGCTTCGGCTCGCCTTCTCCGCGGCGATCTTCCGCAGCGTCGTGGTGGTCAGCTTGACCGATTCGTCGCCGGTCACCACGGCGTTCTTCGCGGCGGCAATGTCCTTGCGCGGTGGCTTGATGAGTGCGTGCGGGTTCTTCACCGGAGCGGGCGCCTTGCCGGCATCGACGGGCGAGGTGGCCCCGGGCTTGCCGTTGGTCGCGTTGGCGCTCTCGGCCCGCTGTGCCAGCTGAGGGCCGGCGACGACGGCCGCACTGACGGCCGTGACGGCGATGGCGGTGGTGGCGAGCGAAGGAACCCTGGTGCGTCGCGCTAGCGAGCGCGCCCGGCGGTGCCTGCCCGTCGCCCCGCGAGCCACACCTGGGTGGTGGTCAGCGGGCGCCGTCCCGTTGCGTCCTCGGGGCGCGGCGTGTTGCGAGGCGTGCTGAGGCATCCATGTCCTTCCGGTTTTGCTCCGGCAAGGACAGCTGCCTGCCGGCACGTGGAACCACAACGAGGGGCACATCGTGGTCGGGCTTGCTCTGCGCAGCTCAACGACGGTGATTGGGGGCCACACGTCGGCGCGCGCTTGCGATCGAAACTATTTCTCGACCATAACAGATTGGTAACGGCCGATTGAATCGAGCGTAAGGAACGGACCGCCGAGCGGGCGCATTGCGGGGTTATGGGCGGTACATAACCCCGAAATGCGCCCATTCGGCGCGCTCAGAGGGTGATGTCCTCCAGCAGTTCGGTGACCAGCGCGGCGATCGGCGACCGCTCCGACCGGGTCAGGGTCACGTGCGCGAACAGCGGGTTGCCCTTGAGCCGCTCGACCACCGCGACCACGCCGTCGTGCCGCCCGACGCGGAGGTTGTCGCGCTGGGCGACGTCGTGGGTCAGCACCACGCGCGAGTCGGCACCGATCCGGGAGAGGACGGTCAGCAACACGTTGCGCTCCAGCGACTGCGCCTCGTCGACGATCACGAACGCGTCGTGGAGGGACCGGCCGCGGATGTGGGTGAGCGGGAGCACCTCGAGCATTCCCCGGGCGAGGACCTCCTCCACGACCTCGGCGGACGTCAGTGCGGACAGCGTGTCGAAGACCGCCTGCGCCCAGGGGTTCATCTTCTCGGCCTCAGAGCCCGGCAGGTACCCGAGCTCCTGGCCGCCCACCGCGTACAGCGGCCGGAACACCACCACCTTCTTGTGCTGCCGCCGCTCCATCACCGACTCCAGACCCGCGCACAACGCCAGCGCGGACTTGCCGGTGCCGGCGCGGCCGCCGAGCGAGATGATCCCGATCGACGGATCGAGCAGCAGGTCGAGCGCGACGCGCTGCTCGGCCGACCGCCCACGCAGGCCGAAGACGTCGCGGTCGCCGCGGACCAGCCGGACCCGGCCCGACGGCGTGACCCGCCCGAGGGCGCTGCCGCGCTCGGAGATCAGCACCAGTCCGGTGTGCACCGGCTGGTCGGCGGCCTGCGCGATCTCGACCTCGCGCTCGTCGAAGAGCTCGTCGAGCGAGGCAGCCGGCACCTCGAGTTCGACCATTCCCGTCCAGCCGGACTCGACCGCGAGCTCGGCGCGGTACTCCTCCGCGGCCAGACCGACGGCGCTGGCCTTGATCCGCATCGGCAGGTCCTTGCTGACCACGGTGACATCGCCACCCTCGGCCGACAGGTTCCGGGCGACCGCGAGGATCCGGCTGTCGTTGTCCCCGAGTCGGAATCCGGCGGGCAGCACGGTCGGATCGGTGTGGTTCAGCTCGACTCGGACCGTGCCGCCCTGCTCGCCGACTGGCAGCGGCGCGTCCAGCCGGCCGTACTCGACCCGCATGTCGTCGAGCATGCGCAGCGCGGCGCGGGCGAAGTAGCCGATCTCGGGATGGTGGCGCTTGGCCTCCAGTTCGGTGATCACCACCACCGGAAGGACGACGTCATGCTCGGCGAACCGGAGCATGGCTCTCGGGTCGGACAGCAGCACCGAGGTGTCGAGAACGAACGTGCGCGTCGCTGTGCGTCCGCGCGCGGCGACGCGGGCGCGAGCTGGGTGCTGCTGATCGGCGGGAGCCACCCGCTGGTCGAGGTCTGCGGGATCCGAAGCGGGTGCCACGGCTGGTCCTCTCGCGGACGGGCGCTGCCAGCCGTCCTGGTCGGTCGGCCGGCGCGCACGGCGGCCGGAGCGACGGCGTTGCCGACCTCCGGGCGTCCGCATGCGCGGTCGTGGTGTGGGTGCGGCAGACCCGGACGTCCCCGGCAGGTGGGCGGGTGATCTGCGCCGGCCGTTCGACGGAAGATCCCGTCGCGAGCCGTGCGCACTCGATCACCGTGGCCTCCGCATCGGCCGGACGCCTCTTGGCTGTGTGGCTGGTCTGCCCTCCGGCCGTGGGTTCTGACGCTACGACCGAGCACAAGACCTGCGCACACCGACACGCCCGGGCGCGAGGTGGCTGACGGTCGAACAAGCGCA
Source organism: uncultured Actinomycetota bacterium (assembly GCA_963724495.1). GTDB lineage: Bacteria > Actinomycetota > Actinomycetes > Propionibacteriales > DAIQRJ01 > CAVRUZ01. The sequence continues at coordinate 1,440,675 of CAVRUZ010000002.1, forward strand.
AGAACACTTGTAGGCAAGGCCATTTCCGACCGACCAGGACACGGTGCGACGGCTACGTCACCGCCCGTAGCGCCGCTCGCGCTGGCCGAACGATCGCAGCGCGCGGAGGAAGTCGACCCTGCGGAAGTCGGGCCACAGCGCCTCGCAGAAGTAGAACTCCGAGTAGACGCTCTGCCACATCAGGAAGCCCGACAGCCGCTGCTCACCGGACGTGCGGATCACCAGGTCGGGGTCCGGCTGGCCCTTGGTGTAGAGGTGCGCGGACAGGTGCTCGACGTCGAGGAGGTCGGCGAGCTCCTCCAGCGTGGTGCCACGTTCGGCGTGTTCGAGCAGCAGCGACCGCACGGCGTCGGCGATCTCGCGTCGGCCGCCGTAGCCAACGGCGATGTTGACGGTGAGCCCACCGTGGTCGGCGGTGTCGGTGGCCACCTCACGCAGGAGTCCCGCGGTCGGTTCGGGCAGCAGGTCCAGTGCGCCGACGGCGATCACCCGCCAGCGGCGGAGGTCGCGGAGCCGCATGGCGAGTGCGTCGATCGCCTCGAACAGCGGAGCCAGGTCGCCCTCGCTGCGTCGGAGGTTCTCGGTCGACAGCACGTACAGCGTGACGGTGGGTACACCGACGTCCTCGCACCAGTCGAGGAACTCGATCATCTTGTCGGCGCCGGCCCGGTAGCCGTCGGAGTTGTCCGACCCGGCCGCCCTGGCCCAGCGCCGGTTGCCGTCGGTCATCACCGCCACATGCCTGGGCACGGGCTTTCCCTGCAGCTGGCGCCGCAACGACCGCTCGTACGGGCGATAGAGCAGCTCCGACAACTTCACCGGGTCACCGTACGGCGACATCACGTCAGGCCAGAGCGTCTGGTGGCCGGCGTCGGCAAGCGCGTGGCGCCAGCCAGGCGCTGGTTGGAGTGGTCCCGATCTTGCCAGTGCGGTTTCAGAGGTGCGATGTTTCCGATCGCATCGTCGCCGATGCAGCGGTCTCGCCGCGAGGGAGTGCTTGATGGGTGCAGCACCTGGTGATCTGGAGATGGTCGAGTGGTTGCGCAGGCATGCCGTTCCGTTGGAGAGTCTCGATCCCGCCGGCCCCCTTGACGACCTTCAGGGGTTGCGGCCGATGTTCGAGGGTGCCCGCGTCGTCGGCCTGGGTGAGGACAACCACGGAACTCGGGAATTCTTCCGGGTCAAGCACCGCCTGTTGCGTTTCCTCGTCGAGGAGATGGGCTTCACCCGGTTCGCGATGGAAGCGCCGTACGCCACCGGGCCGTGCCGTCGATGACTATGTGCGCTTCGGCCGTGGCGAGGCCGGCAACGTGTGGACCTCCGTGGGCTACACGACGTGGAACAACACCGAAATCGTCGACATGATCCAGTGGATGCGCGACTACAACGCCGGTGTTCCCGAGAAACGCATGATCCGTTTCTGGGGCGTCGATGTGCCCTACACCGGCGGTGGTGCTGAATTCCTGCGGGACTTCCTCGCCCGGGTGGCGCCCGAGCGGTTGGGTGCTGTGGAGCCGGTGCTGGACAAGATCGTGGAGTCTGACGACCGGTTTCCCAACGCCAGAACAGAGATCGACATCGGTCGCGCTCGCTGCCGGGGCTCCCGTCGTGGACGACCTGGTCGCCTATCGTGCGATCCGATCGGGACCGGTTGGAGGAGGAGACGTCCAGGGATGAGGTCGATTCGGCCGAGATGCTGCTGACGGTCATGGGTCAGTGGAGCCAGGAATGGAGATGTGTTCGAGGTCCCGGCACATGGGTGAGAACCTGGTGCAGCTGCTCGACCGGTCGGGCGATGACACCAAGGTCGTGTTCTGGGCTCACAACGGTCACATCGACCGCGAATGGGACGACGGCGAGCCCAGCGCCGGTGGCGTGCTTGGCTACTCGGTACGGCCCTGCCTACACGCCGTGGCGGCTCGACTGCGCGCAGGGGTCCTTCTCGGCGCGGTCCCGTGACGAGGGCACGTTCGGCAGCTATCGGCGTCGAACCCGTTAAGCCAAAGCTCGACCGACTCGTTGCCGGCCTGCCTGGACCGGACCGGACTCGGCGACGTGGTCGTCGACCTCCGCCCGGGCGCCGACATCGACGCCGTCGCAGCATGGACAGCCACCCCAGCATGGACACCCGATGAGCCGCCTTCTCCGGACGAGGATCCGTCCGCCGCGGATACAGCTGCGGACCCATCCCACCACCAAGTACGACGGCATCGTCTTCGTCCAGGAGATCTCACCCGCTCATCCCACCGCCGATGGGCTGGCCAACGCCGCCGCCGGACGCGGCCTCTGACCGGCCGACATACTGGCCGTGTGAGCCACGAACCGGCCATTGCCCAACCGCGGCTCAAGCCCCGGCTGCGCGGCTGGGTGCACGCGGTGGCCTTTCCGACCGTGACCGTGGCGTGCCTCGTGCTGGTCACGTTGGGACCGACGCTCCCCGCCCGGGCAGCCTCGGCGGTGTACATGCTGAGCGCAATGCTGCTGTTCGGCGTGTCCGCGCTCTACCACCGAGGCTCCTGGCTCGATCGAGGGTCGGCCATCCTGCGCCGGCTCGACCACGCGAACATCTTCCTGCTGATCGCCGGCACGTACACGCCCTACGCCGTGCTGCTCCTGCCGCGGGACAGCGCGGTGGTGCTCCTGTCGATCATCTGGGTCGGTGCCGTCCTCGGGGTGGTGTTCCGAGTGTTCTGGATACACGCGCCGCGATGGCTGTACACCCCGCTGTACGTGGTCCTCGGCTGGACCGCCGTGTTCTGGCTGGACGACTTCCTGCGCGCCGGTGGCGTGGCGCCGGTGGTGCTGATGCTGGCGGGCGGCCTGTTCTACTCCCTCGGCGCCGTCGCCTATGGCCTCCGACGTCCGGATCCTTGGCCGACCGTGTTCGGCTACCACGAGGTCTTCCACGCCTGCACGGTCGTGGGTTTCGCCTGTCAGTACGTGGGAATCAGCCTGCTGGTCTATTCGATGTGACCGAAGCGCGCAGCCGCCGCTTCGAGGAACTGGGCGTAGCCCGCGAGGTCGGAGACGACCTCGGCGGCGGTGCGAGTGCGCGGGACCAGCCCGACCGACTGGCCGGCGTACACGGGCGCGATCGACAGGTTGTCGGTACGTCGCGCCTCGTTCATCGAGGTGGTCAAGGCATCGTCGGCGTCGACAGCGGCCTGCAGGTCCGGCAGCCGGTCGGCCCACGTGTCGGTGAACTCGTTCGCCAGTGCGCGGCCGCCGTATTCGACCGGCCAGGGCGTCCGCTGAGCGATGTCGAAGGCACGCGTGTACACGGTGTCAGCGGAGTCCGCCTCTACCACCGCGCGCTTCACCGCAACGCCGGCGTCGCTCTCCTCGCAGGCGATGAACGGCGTCCCTACCCACGCTCCGACCGCGCCGGCGGCGAGCACCGCGGCAACGCCTCGCGCGGTGGCGACGCCACCAGCGGCGAGCACCGGCACCGGGCTGAACTCCAGCAACTGTTGAAGAAGCGGGAGCGTCGCGACCTCACCACGCCCGTGTCCTCCACCCTCACTCCCCCGCGCCACGAGGAAATCGACGCCGGCGTCGAGTGCACGTTCGGCCTCCGCGAGCGTTCCGACCTGACTGCAGACCGAGACCCCGGAATCCTGCGCCGTCCTGACGAGTCCGGCGGGATCACCGAAGCTGAGGCTCAGCACCACGGGAGATTGGGCGAGCAGAGCTGACAGCACTTCCGGCTTGTCGCGCACGGCCCAGACCATGAGACCCGCGCCGAAGCCGACGCCGCCCACGCGGGCGCATTCAGTGGCCACGGACTCGGACGTGGCCGCCGGTCCGAAGCCGATCGTCCCGAGCCCGCCGGCCCGGCTGACCGCCCCGGCCAGCCGCCCACCAGCGGCACCGGCCATGCTGGCGTTGAGGATCGGGTATCGCAGGTCGTCCAGCCAGGCAAGCGTCATGCGGCGACGATATCGGCGGAAAGGCGAGCAAGGATGAGCAGAACCACGAGGCTGGACGCCGCCGTCGAGACCGTCACGGTTGCCGAGGCACGCAGGATGGCGCTGGCCGGCCAGGGGTTCGCGACTCCGCGGCCGCAGCGCGTGGATGCCCGCACGGTGCGGGCGTTGACCGAGCGAATCGGCGTCCTCCAGCTGGACTCGGTGAACGCGGTCTGCCGGTCGCACTACCTACCGGTGTTCGCGCGACTGGGCACCTATCCGCGGTCGACCCTCGACCGGATGGCGTGGGGAACGCGCGGCCGTGCTCTTTTCGAGTACTGGGGCCACAAGGCGTCCATGCTGCCGCTGTCGCTGTATCCGCTCATGCGGTGGCGGATGGAGTCGGCACGGACGTGGGACTGGACCACCTGGTCGCTCAACGGGACACGCCACCGCAAGACGGCAGGCCGCATACCGCCCGACTGGAGCCACCGGCTGGACCCGTCTCTCGCGGCGGCACCGTGGGCCGTGATCTCGGGCATGACCCGCATCGCCACCGAGCGCCCAGGCTTCGTGAACGAGGTACGTGCTGCGGTCGAGGCTCGTGGCCCGGTCACGGCCCGCGAGCTCAGTGAGGTGGGCCAGCGCGGCGGGAAGACCGACGTGGGGACCGGCACGATGTGGAACTGGCAGGACGCCAAGATCGCCCTGGAGTGGTTGTTCTACATCGGCGAGGTGACGACCGCGACCCGACGCGGGTTCGAACGCGTCTACGACCTGACCGAACGCGTGCTTCCCGCGTCCGTGCTGGCGGAACCGGCACCTGACGCAGATGCCGCGCAGCGTCGCCTGCTCGGCATCGCCGCCCGGGCACTGGGGATCGCGACCGAGCGGGAGCTGCGCAACTACTTCCAGCTGCCTGCGGATCGGGTGAAGGTGTTGCTCCCGGATCTCGTCGAGTCTGGCGAGCTCGTGCCGCTGCGGATCGGTGGTGTGTCCCAGCGGATGTACGCGGTCGCTGATGCGTCGGCGCCCGACCGGATCGAGACCAGGGCACTGCTGTCGCCGTTCGACTCCCTTATCTGGGACCGCGACCGGACTCTTCGGCTGTTCGACTTCCACTACCGGATCGCGATCTACACCCGCGCCGCGGACCGCGTCCACGGGTACTGGGTGATGCCGTTCCTCCTCGGGGACAGCCTGGTGGCCCGCGTGGACCTCAAGGCCGACAGGGAAACGGCGACGCTGACGGCTCCGGCCGCCCACGCCGAGCCCGGCCGTGCACCGCGAGACATAGCTGGACCGCTGGCGGCGGAGCTGCGCCTGATGGCCGAGTGGCTCGGCCTGGATCGGGTCGTGGTGGGACCCGCGGGCGACCTCTCGCCGGCGCTGGCGCAGGCGGTCGCCGCAGACGATTGATCTCAGCGTGCTGAGAGTTGCTCCGCCAGCCGACCGGGATCGGAGACCGGTTCAGCACAGGTGAAATCCCTGCACACATAGGCCAACGGGCCGCCGTCCGTGGCTGTTGGCCGGTGTTCCAACAAGTGCCAGAACGGTTGTCGTTTCACCCGACTCGGGATCACCTGTCCCAGTGGCCACGCAGGCCCGCGGGTCGCGCACCGCCCGCATGATCAGGGCGTGCCGGCGGGCGTCGGGCGGCCCCACGACCGCCACTTCCGGCGGGCCGGCAGCCAGCCGGCACTGGGCTGCCAACGCCCAGCCCACCGCCTGGGGCGCGCGCTCGGCCAGCGCGAGCGCCGGCCCGATCACTGCGATGGCACGTTCGCGCAGGTCCAGGCGACCGGTCAGAGCACCCACGCTGACCAGGACGTCGGCGAAGACGAATCGGCCAGCCGGCGTGGCGTTATCGGTGTCCTGCCGGTGTTCGACATACAACGGCTCGGCGTCGCGATCGGTGTCGCGGAGCCCGCCTGCCCCGTCGTCGAACCGTTCCAGCACCGCATCGACCAGGCGCAATGCCGAGGCTGCCGCCCACTCCGATCCGGTGGCGGCGTGCAGCGTCAGCAGGCCGTCCGCGAGGAACGCGTAGTCCTCGAGCGTCCCTGGTGCGGTGCCAGGAGAACCTGCCCGCGAGCTGTGCACGAGGCGTCCGGGCTGCCCGTTCGTGCAACCTCAGCAGGGAATTCGCTGCGGTCTCCGCTGCTTCGACGAGAGCGGGCTGATCGAGCAGCGTCCCGGCCATGGCCAGCGCTCCGAGGGCCAGCCCGTTCCAGCCCGTGACCACCAGGTCGTCCCTGTCCGGCTGGGCCCGTTGGCGCCGGACGTCGAGCAGCGACGTGCGGACGCGCTCGAACCGCGCCGGATCCTCCTCGGGATCGCCGGCCAACTGCAAGGTCGAGGATCCGTGCTCGAACGTCCCGTCAGAGGTCACGACGAACATGGCGGCGGCGTACTCGGCGTCTTCGTCGCCGAGGCACTGCCGCAACTGGTCGCGGGTCCAGACGTAGGTCGAGCCCTCGACTCCTTGAGTGTCGGCATCCAGCGCGGCTGCGAAGAGGCCTTCCTTGGTCAGCAGGTCCGTGAGCAGAAAGCCGGCGGTGCCGGCAGCAGCCCGATGGAAGAGCGGATTCTCGTGCGCTGCAAGGGCGAACGCGCGCAGGAGCAAGGCGTTGTCGTACAGCATCTTCTCGAAGTGCGGCACCACCCAGCCCGCGTCGACCGAGTAGCGGGCGAAGCCGCCGGCGAGCTGATCGGCCATGCCCGACACCGCCATCGCCCTCAGGGTCCGGTCCGCCAGATGCCCGGCCTCCGCGGCCCTGTCGTCGGGGAAGAGGGCCCGGCGCCGCAGGAATTCCAGCACGGTCGACGGCGGGAACTTGGGGGCGCCGCCGAACCCACCATGGACGCGGTCCTCCTGCTGTAGCAGGGAATTCAGCGCAGCGTCAGCCGACTCCGTTGATTCCGCGGCTGGCGCAGCAGTGGTCCGGTTCGCGACGGAACGCGGCTGCTGCAGGTGGCGGCGGACATCGCCGGCAACCTCGTGAACCTCGTCTGCGCCGGTTGGTCCAGGCATCGTGGATGCCGTCCAGCAACTGCGGGAACGAGACCATGCGGTGGCTACCCGCAGGTGGGTAGTAGGTGCCGGCGTGGAAGGGGTCGCCGTCGGGCGTCAGCATCACCGTCATCGGCCAGCCGCCCGCGCCGGTCATCGCGACCGTTGCCCGCATGTAGACCTCGTCGACGTCCGGCCGCTCCTGCCGATCGACCTTCACGCACACGAACCGCTCGTTCATCGACGTGGCGACGGCCTCGTCCTCGAACGACTCGTGTGCCATCACGTGGCACCAGTGGCAGGCGGCGTACCCCACCGAGAGCAGCACCGGCACGTCGCGTCGGGCGGCCTCGGCGAACGGCTCCGGTCCCCACTCCCACCAGTCGACGGGATTGTCCTTGTGCTGCTGCAGATACGTACTCGTGGACTTGGCGAGTCGGTTCGGCATGTCGTTGCGCGGACTCAGTCCGCCGGGTGCTCGGCCGGGTCACGCGGCGCGTCCACGGCCGGGTCCGGCGAGTCCTTCGCCTTGCGGGCTTCCCGGTCCTGCTCGCGCAGTTCTGCCTCGGTCGGTACCCGGATCCGGCGTAGCTGACGGCGCATGTTCAGCCAGAGCAGCAAGGTGGCCACGAGCAGCGCACCCAGCACGATGGCGCCGGCGAGGCCGAGACCGGGCCACACGTCGGAGGCGACCCCGTTCCGGGCGAGGAGTTCACCTCCGGCCGCAGCGGGCCCGGTGACCGGGGTCATGACGCGCGCTCTCGCGCGGCCGGGTCCTCGTCTGCCTCCAGAGCGTCGTCGGTGGCGACCGAATCGGTCCTCGGCTCGGTGCTGCGCACCCCGGCGAACAGGTCGTCCTCGGGCTTGACCACGTCCACCAGCGACCGCACGAGCTCGTAGTCCTCGGTCGGCCACACCTCGCGCTGCAGGTCACGCGGGACCTTGAACCAGAAGCCCTCGGGGTCGATCTGGGTGGCGTGGGCGATCAGGGCCGCGTCGCGCTCCTCGAAGTAGTCACCGCAGGGGACCCGGGTGGTCACTCGTGAGTCCCACTCCGGCTTTTCCTCCCACCGCTCCAGCCACTGTGCGTACGGGCTCTCCATGCCCCGCTCCAGCATCGCGTTGTGCATGGCCATGAGCCGTTCGCGCGAGTGCGAGTGGTGGTAGTACAGCTTCACCGGGTGGTAGGCGGGACCAGCCTCGGGATAGCGGTCCGGGTCGCCGGCAGCCTCGAAGGCGGCCACCGTGACCTCGTGGCACCGGATGTGATCGGGGTGCGGGTACCCACCCGACTCGTCGTAGGTGGTCACGACCTGCGGCCGGAAGTCGCGGATGATCGCGGTCAGGCGACCGACCGACTCCTCCAGCGGCACCAGCGCGAAGCAGCCCTCGGGAAGCGGCGGCTTGGGATCGCCCTCGGGCAGACCCGAGTCGGGGAATCCGAGCCAGCGCTGCTGCACGCCGAGGATCTCCCTGGCCCGGTCCATCTCCGCCGCCCGGATCTCGGGAAGCCGCTCCAGAACCTCGGGCGAGTCCATCGCCGGGTTGAGGATGTCGCCGCGCTCGCCACCGGTGCAGGTGACCACGAGCACCTCGACACCCTCTCGGACGTAGCGCACGGTGCTCGCCGCTCCCTTGGACGACTCGTCGTCGGGATGGGCATGCACGTGCATGAGCCGGAGCCGGCGGCCAGCACCATCGAGGGGTGCGTCGCGCAGGGGGATGGGCTGGTTCACAGGCGGTGCTCTCTCACAGGCGTGCTCTCGCCCCGGAATCGGGAGCGGGAGCCGTTGGCGGCGGGGCCGGGTGGCCCGAAGTTCTCGCCATTCTCCCACCAGCGACCGACTGCGGCTGGCACGACCGAGCGGCGGACCACAGCGCTGGTCGGCCTGCGGGAGAATCGGCTGGGCCGCACGCGAACAGCGCAAACGGAGCCGACGGGAGGGGGTGCCGATGCCAGAGCGCAACGTCTGACGCCCCGGGCGTCCCCGCCGCCGGCCGCCGGCAGCGGTGGAGCCCCGGCCTCGTCATCGTCGCCATCGCGGTGGCCGCCGTGGTCGGGTACGCGATCTGGGCAGGTGCGGCGATGTTGCGCCAGGTGCCGCTGGTGCCGACGGTGAGCACCTATCGGGTGGTATCCGACCAGGCCGTGACCTACCGACTGGTGGTGACCGGACCAGCGAACGACCACGTCCGGTGCGCGATCCGGGCCCGAGGCCACGACTTCGTCGTGGTCGGCCAGGACGAGCGAACCCTCGACCTGGGCCCGTCGGGAAGCGCCGCCGTCGAGGGCAGTGTTCGCACGCTGCGCCGGGCGGCAAATGCGGAGGCCGGCAGCTGCGTGCCGGTAACCGAGGGCTGACATGCCGTGTCTTTTGGTAAGATCCAGCATTCACCTCGTCCGGGGCGACTCGGCGGGGTTTTTCTTTGGCCGATCCTGGGGGTAGGACGCCCGCGGGACACTGCGAGCAACAGAACCGCACGTCAGCCATGGTTCCGACCGAATTCGTATCGAGAGCCGGCGGAGCTATGGGAGAGGAGCGACCGTGACACACACAGAGGCAAATCCGGACGAGGTCTGGTTGACCAAGGAGGCCTACGACAGCCTTCAGGCCGAGGTCGCCCAGCTCAAGGGACCCATCCGCAGTGAACTGTCACGTCGCATCGCCGAGGCCCGCGACGAGGGCGACCTGCGCGAGAACGGCGGCTACCAGGCCGCCAAGGAAGAGCAGGGCAAGGTCGAGGCCCGCATCCGCCAGCTCGAGATCATGCTCGAGAAGGCACAGATGCGCGAGGTACACGACGCGGGCGTCGTGCAGCCCGGCACCAAGGTCACCGTGGTATTCGAAGGCGACGACGAGGAAGTGACGTTCCTGCTCGGCTCCCGCGAAATGATGGGCATGGACCCCGCCGCCGCCGACCTGACCGTGTACTCGCCGCAGTCACCCCTTGGCGCCGCGTTGATGGGCAAGACCAAGGGCACCAAGGCCGAGTACCAGGCACCGAACGGCAAGAAGCTGAGCGTCGTCGTCGTCGACGCCGTGCCCTTCTAGGCCGGTCGGATCGTCGGTCGCGTCCCCCGGCTCAGCGCCCACGCAGGAGCACTGCCGCCTGCTCGGCGGTGAGCTCGCCCGCCGCCAGCCGTGACAGCACCTGCTGACGCACGGCATCCCGCGACGGTGCCGGCGTGGACTCCCCCGCCGGACCGCCGGCGGGTGCCTCTGGATCGATCTCTGCCTCCGCTGTCTCGGCGTCGGCGAACCCCAGCCGCCCGAGCAACTCGGTGAAGCGCTGGCGTGCGGTGGGGTAGCTCACGCCCAGGTGCCGCTCGACCTCGCGCATGTTCCCGCGGGACCGGAGGAAGACCTCCACCACGTCGGCGTCGGCGGCCGAGAGAGCGCAGAAGCGGCACGGCGCGAACGTCCCGGACAGCCGGGAACCGCAGCCGGGGCAGCCCAGCTCGGTCACATCGAGTTCGTTGCCGCAGACCGGGCAGTCCCGCGGAGGCCGGTGCCGGCTGTGCAGGGCTTCGGCTGCCGACACTCCGGCGCCCCCGCCGGTCATGCCGCCTCCTTGACCACGACGTTGGCCATCAGGCTCTCGAGCTTCAGCGTGCCGGCCCCCTCGCCGACGAGCCGGGTGGCCGGTCCGCCGCTTTCGCCGTTCCAGAGCACCCGCGAGAGGTTGCCGTCGATGACCACCTGAACCGAGGCGCCGTCGGTGAGGTTGAGGTTGAGCTGCCCCTGCTCGACCTTGATCAGGGAGTCGCCGCGGGAGATCGGGTCCCTCGAGCGTGATCGACCCGCCTTGCAGATGCACGTCGATCGGGCCGGTGATGTCGCGCACCTTGGCCGAGCCCGCCGTCATCCGCAGCGACGTGATGCGAGGAACCCGCTCGACGGTGAGACTGCCGGCGGTGATGTCGAGTTCCAGCGGGAGCTTGGGATTGACTCGCACCACGAGCTCGCGCGTCAGGTCGACCAGGCGTTCCTGCACCTCGCGAACCGATGGCACCCGCAGCTGGAACTTGTCCAGGCTGGGGACCAGCTCGCCGTCGGAGGTCACCAGATAGCTGTCGCCCTGCTGTTCCATCACGTGCGGGCCCTCGACCGACAGGGTCGTGAGGAAGGGCTCACCGATCACGCGCACGCGTCGGCCGACGGCATGCAGCCGGATGTTGGTCACCCGGCCGGACCGGTCGCCGGTCGACCCGCCGGGATCGGCCACCTCGGTGCCGGCGAGCAGCGCGTTGGCCTCCTCCGGGCTGATCCGACCGGCAGCGACGTCATCGAGGATCTTCTGCAGCCGGTCGTCGGCCGACTCGGAGGGCTTGCTGTCTTCAGTCATGACTCCATCATGGAGGTCACTTTCGATTTGTGCCACCAGAAGTTGTGTTCTGACAAGAATTGCTTGCACATTTCCGGGGTCATCCCTGATGTTCTGGACCGCTCGGCCGGTGTCTGACGGCCGCGCCGGTCGCATCCCGGTTCTGCCGGACGGTGTAGCCCGACCGCCGGAGGCCGTCGAGCACCTGCTCGGAGTGGTCGGCGCCGCGGGTCTCCAGAGCCACCGAGACCTCGACGTCGTCGACGGCGAGACCGGAGGACGTGCGCCGGTGCAGGACCTCGAGCACGTTGGCACCGCTGTCGGCGACACAGACGAGCAGGGTGGCGAGCGAGCCAGGGTGGTCGGGGAACCGCGCCGTCAGCGACAGGTAGCGACCGGCGGAGACCAGGCCGTGCTGGATCACCCGTTGCAGCAACAGCGGATCGATGTTCCCGCCCGACAGCACCACGACGAGCGGCGGGGGGAACGCCGCCGGGTCGGCCAACACCGCCGCGACCGAGGCGGCACCGGCGGGCTCGACCACCATCTTCGCGCGCTCGAGCATCGACAGCAGCGCCTCCGACAACTGCTCCTCGGTGACCGTGCGCAGGCCGTCGAGCCCGAAGGCCGGGTCTGCCAGCACCGCGAACGGGACCGCACCCGGCTTGCCGACCGCGATGCCGTCGGCCATCGTCGCCTTTGCCGCCAGCTGCACGGGGTGACCGGCCTCGATCGACGGTGCCAACGAGGCGGCACCCCCGGCCTGGACGCCGATCACCCGGACATGCCGGTCGGTCACCTTCTCCCGCAGCACGGTGAGGATCCCTGCACACAGACCGCCGCCGCCGACCGCCACCACGACGGTGGCGACGTCGGGGCACTGCTGCAGGATCTCCAGGCCGACCGAGCCCTGCCCGGCCACGATGTCGGCGTGGTCGTAGGGATGGATCAACGTCGCGCCGGTGCGCTCGGCGAACATGGCCGCTGCCACGAGGCATTCGTCGATCGACTCGCCGCCGATCACCACGTCGGCGCCGTACTCGCGGGTGGCGAGCTCCTTGGGCAGCGGCGCGCCATCGGGCATGAAGACCGTTGCCCGGATCCCGAGCAGCTGCGCAGCCACGGCGACCCCCTGGGCGTGGTTTCCTGCGCTGGCCGTGACCACCCCGAGTTCCCGCTCGGTCGGTGACAGCCGGCTCATGCGCGTGTAGGCGCCACGAACCTTGAACGACCCGGCCCGTTGCAGGTTCTCGCACTTGAAGAACGCGGGCCCGCCGACCAACCGGCCGAGCCAGCGGGTCTCCTCCATCGGTGACGGCGCGATCACCCCGGCCAGTGCCGCGGCCGCCTGCTCGATGTCGGCCAGTCCCACCCGTCCCGCAGGCACGGCGTCCTCGAGGCTGGGACCGCGCGCCGGCGGATCAGTGCCCATGCCCGGAGTTTGGCACGGCGATGACCTGCCGGCTGGCCGCCTGCTGATCTCTACGCTCGACACAACTTGTATAGTTCCTGTCTATGACAGGTGGAGCGGGATGACCGCGACGCGGTTCCGGGAGGTTGCTGCCGACCTTCGCGACCGGATCGCGATGGGCGAGACCGGCGCGGGCGGGGCGTTGCCCAGCGAGGCCGACCTCTGCGCCCGCCACGGCGTCAGCCGGATGACGATCCGCCGCGCACTCGAGCAACTCCGCGACGAGGGCCTGCTGGCCTCGCGACCGGGAGCCGGCTGGTTCGTGCGCGGCTCGGCGATCAGGCAACCCGTGGCGCTGGGCAGCTTCACCCATGCCGCCTCGGCGGCGGCCTCGATCGGCGACGTACGCCGCCGGGTGGTGGAGTTCGGCTACCGCACGATGCCGGGCCTCACCCTTGACGAGAACGGATCCGCGCCGGACGAGCCCGGACCGTTCGGCGAGGTCCTCTACGTCCGGTCGGTCCGACTGACGGACGGGCAGCCGCTCGACGCCGTGCACGAATACGTGCCGGCAGATGTGGCCGCACCGGTCAGCCGATCCGACGCCGAGTCCCCCGGCCTGTGGGAGAGCATCAACCGGAGCGGGCAGCAGATCGCCAAGGTGCGCCAGATGATCACGGCGGGGGTCGCCGGGCCCGCAGACGCGGACCTGCTGGGTGTCCCCGCCGGCACCCCCCTGCTCCTGATCCAGCGGCTGGCACTGGATCCCGAGGGGCGGCTGTTGGCGAGGGCGGATCACCGCTACCTCGCGCACCGGTTCAGCCTCACCGTCGAGTTCACCGGCTGGACCGCCGCCGCGGCCACCGAGCCACCAGGGCTGCACCTGCACGACGACTGGGAAAGGAGCACCAGATGAAGGTCCTCGTCACCGGCGGAGCCGGTTTCATCGGAACCAACTTCGTCCTTCGAGCAAGCGAGGTACGTCCCGACTGGCAGATCACCGTGCTGGACGCGCTGACCTACGCCGGTAATCGCGACAACCTCGTCGATGTCGCCGATCGCATCGAGTTCGTGCGCGGCAGCATCACCGATCAGGACACCGTGACTCGACTGGTGGGTGAGACCGACCTGGTCATCCACTTCGCGGCCGAGTCGCACAACGACAACTCCCTCGACGGTCCCTGGCCGTTCGTCGACACGAACATCGTCGGGACCTTCCGACTCCTGGAGGCGGTGCGCGGAAGCGGCGCCCGGTTGCACCACGTGTCGACCGACGAGGTCTACGGCGACCTCGAACTCGACGATCCCAGCCGCTTCACCGAGACGACTCCGCTCAACCCGTCGAGTCCGTACTCCGCATCCAAGGCCGCCGCCGACCTGCTGGTGCGAGCGTGGATCCGGTCGTTCGGCATCAGCGCGACGTTGAGCAACTGCAGCAACAACTACGGGCCGTATCAGCACGTGGAGAAGTTCATCCCCCGCCAGATCACCAACATCGCGGTCGGCCAGAAGCCCAAGGTCTACGGCAGTGGCGAGAACGTGCGCGACTGGATCCACGTCGACGACCACAACGACGCGGTGATCGCGATCATCGAGAAGGGCCGGGCTGGCGAGACGTACCTGATCGGAGCTGACGGCGAGGAGAACAACCGGCACATCGTCGAACTGCTGTTGACGATCATGGGCAAGTCACCTGACTGGTACGACCTGGTGTCCGACCGCCCTGGGCACGATCTGCGCTACGCCATCGACTCCAGCAAGCTCAGGTCGGAGACCGGCTGGCTGCCCCGCTTCGCCGACATCAGCGCAGGGCTGTCGGCCACCGTCGACTGGTACACCGCGCACGAGTCCTGGTGGCGCGCAGCCAAGAGCGCCACCGAAGCTGGGTACGCGCGGCTCGGCCGCTGACACGAAGTCTCAGTCGGCCTCGGGCCGCTGCTGCAGGTCGGTCGGGGAGGGCGTGTCAGCCATCGGTCCGGCGTCCGATCTCGACACCTGTCCCGACGGACTCATGGCTTCGGGCGGATCGTCACCCGGGTCCGGGGGCTCACCGCCGCTGGAGAGGTGGTTCACGACCGAGTTGGTGAAGGCGACAAGCGGGACGGCGAACAGTGCGCCGACGATGCCGAACAGCACGGCACCGGCGGCGATCGAGAAGATGATCGCCAACGGGTGAAGGCGGACCATCCGGCCCATCAGGAGCGGCTGCAGCACGTGGGCTTCGATCTGCTGCACGAGGAGAACACCGGCGGCCATGATGATGGCCGTGACGGGCCCATGGGCCACCAGTGCGATCAGGACCGCGATGATGCCGGACACGAGGGCACCGACGATCGGCACGAACGCGGTGATGAAGACCAGAACACCGATCGCTGGGGCGAACGGCACCCGCAGGATCAGCGCCACTGCCGTGATCCCGACGGCGTCGACGAAAGCGACCAGCACGGTGGCCCGCACGTATGCGGTGAGCGAGACCCAGCCCACGCGGCCACTCGAGTCGACCCGCTCGCGGGCGAGACGCGGGAACAGCCGCACGAACCAGGCCCAGATCGTGTCGCCCTGGTAGAGGAAGAAGAACGTGGAGAACAGCGTCAGCACAACGCCTGCGGCGCCATGCCCGGCGGTCACGGCGCCCTGCAGGACGCCGGTGCGGAACTGCGGGTTGTTGGTGACGTACTCGCGGAGTCTGGCGATGGCGTCGTTGAGCTGGGTGTCGGTCACCCCGAACGGGCCATAGGCAAGCCAGGCGCGCACCTGCTGGACACCCTGGGTGACCTGGTCGGACATCTCCGAGGCATTCGCGCTGATCTGCGCGATGACGATGGTGAGCGCACCGGCGATGACGGCGAGGCCCAGGATCAACACGATGGTGGTCGCCAGGGCGCGTGGCATCCACCGCGCGAGGACGGTGACGGCGCGCGCGAACAGCGCCGTCAGGAGCAGGGCGATCAGGATCGGGATCACCAGCTCCGACAACAGGCTCATGCCGTAGCCGATGGCGAACACGGCCGCGGCGATCACCAGGATTCGCCAGCCCCACGCCGCGGCGATGCGCACCGGCACGGGAACAGCCACCGCGGGATCGGAGGGCAGGCGGTCGAGTTCGGACCGACGCTGCCGTTGGACCACGACGGGCACACCGTCCTCGGTGCGCCGGGCGTGCAGGCGGTTGACCATGCGTCCCAGTCCAGTCATGTGCCGTAACTCCTATCCGCCGGCAGATACGCGGGCAAGTGCCTGGTCGAGGTCCGCGATCAGGTCGTCACAGTCCTCGATCCCCACCGAGAGCCGCACCAGGTCAGGCGGGACCTCCAGGAGCGTGCCGCGCACGCTGGCGTGGGTCATGCGGGCCGGGTGCTCGATCAGCGACTCAACCCCGCCGAGTGACTCGCCGAGTATCCATGTGCGGGTCGCGCCACAGATCTCGACCGCAGCGCTTTCCCCGCCCGCCGCCCGGAAGCTGACGATGCCGCCGAACCGGCGCATCTGCCGCGCTGCTGTCGCGTGCCCCGGGTGCGCAGGCAGTCCCGGGTAGTAGACGCGGGTGACCGCGGGGTGGCCGTCGAGGTGGTCGGCGATGCGTTCGGCGTTGTTGCAGTGCTGCTCCATCCGCAGCGCCAGCGTCTTGAGCCCCCGCATCACCAGCCAGCAGTCGAACGGTCCCGCGATGGCCCCCATCGCGTTCTGGTGATAGGCGATCCGCTCCGCGGCGTCGGCGAACTCCGCCACCCCGACGTCCGGCGCGACCACCACGGCACCGCCGATCACGTCGCTGTGGCCGCCCGCGTACTTGGTGGTCGAGTGCACGACGATGTCGGCACCCATCGGGATCGGCTGCTGGAGGTAGGGCGTGGCGAAGGTGTTGTCGACCACAAGGAGTGCCCCGGCGGCGTGTGCGATCTGTGCCAGCGCGGGGATGTCGGCAATGCCCAGCAGCGGGTTGGTCGGCGACTCGACCCAGATCATCCGGGTGTCCGGCAGCACCGCGGCGGCCACGGCTTCGGTGTCGGCGATCGCGACCACGTCGTGCACGACACCCCACGGCCGGAGGATCTGGTCGACCGCCCGGTAGGTACCGCCGTAGGCGTCGGTGGGAACGAGCACGTGGTCGCCCGGCCGGAGCAGCGCACGCTGCACGGTGTCCTGGCCGGCCAGTCCCGACGCGAACGCGAACGCCCGGCCGCCCTCCAGAGAGCCGAAGCACCGTTCGAGGGCCGACCGCGTGGGGTTGGCCGAGCGCGAGTACTCATAGCCCGACCGGAGGCCACCGACGCCGTCCTGGGCGTAGGTGGAGGTCTGATAGATCGGCGGGACGACCGCACCCGTCAGCGCGTCGGGCTCGGAACCCACATGGATGGCCCGGGTGGCGAACCGTCTGGCCTCCCTACCGGCAGGGTCGTGCTCGTGGGCGGAGGTCACCCGTCCAGGTTAGAGGCGTGGCCGGACTTGTCCGGGAGCCATCCACGACGGGAGCGGCTCCTGCCCTGCGGTGGGGATGCCTCAGGTGAGCAGCGGCCGCACTTCCTGGCCGAGGAAGGCGACCAGGCCGGCCAGGTCGGGCTCGTCCTGGGTGGGCTGGACGGCCACCGACGTGACGCCGAGGTCTGCCCAGCGCAGCAATGCCGCGGCGATGGTGGCGGCATCGCCCGCCACGCCGATGCCTTCGTCCACCCGGCGCCCCCATCCGGGCACCTCAGCGTCGATGCGCTCCTGCGCGCCAGGCCCGGTGGCGATCATCTGGGTGGCCACGATCGCGTGCTCCCCTGGCACGGCGACGTCACCGCCGGCGCGCGCTTCCCGCACCACCTCGCAGGCGTGTGCGACGTCGTCGTCGCTCAGCATGGCGGTGAGCAGCGTTCCCGCACCAAGCTGGCCGGCCAGGGCGAGGGACTTCGGACCGCCGCCACCCAGCATCAACGGAGGCGGCGGATCGGGCGGGAAGTCCAGCCGCACGTTGTCGAGCTTCACGTAGCGGCCGGTCACCGTGACCGACTCACCGGCGAGGAGCCGGCGCTGGGCGTCGGTGTGTTCGCGCAGGAGCGTCATCGGTGACGCGACGCGGGCACCCACCTGCTCCATCCAGACCTGTACCCCGTGGCCGATGCCGGGGATCAGCCGGCCGGGATGCAGCCGCGCGAGCGTCGCGAACTCCATCGCGGTGATCGCGGCGTTGCGGAGCGGGACAGGGAGCAGGCCGATGCCGACGGAGATGCGGCTGGTTGCGGCCAGCGCGGCGGCTGCGGCAGCGACGCCCGCGTTCTTGAAGCAGTCCTCCCAGACCCACACCTCGTCCAGACCGGCCTCTTCTGCGGTCCGGGTGAAGTCGGGTAGCTCCTCGGGAGCATGGGTAGGCACGAAACACAGGCCGAGTCGAAGTCGAAGATCAGGCATGCGGTCATCGTTGCGCAGACCATCGACAACGCGTTCCCTGGGACCGTGGACATCACCAGATCAGCGCTCTCGCTCAACGTCACCGACCCGCAGGCGTCGGCCAACTGGGTCACCCAGCACCTCGGCTTCACGGAGGAGATGAGTGCCGACGGCTTCGTGTCGTTGGCCCATCCGTCGGCGGGCGTCAACCTCATCTATCTCCGCGTCGGGCTGGAAACGTTCAAGCCTGCTTCGGCCGCCGGCCATGCCGACGGGCTCCTGATCGCCTTCGTCGTGGACGATCTCGACGCGGAGTACGACCGGATGTCCGCGGAGGGAGTCGAGTTCCTCGCTCCGCCGGTCACCGAGCCGTGGGGCGAGCGCTACGTCCAGGCAGCCGACCCGAACGGCGTCGTCTACCAGCTCGTGACCTGGGTGACGCCTCCGGAGGAGTCGGGCGCCGCCGGCTGACCCGGCTGCAGCGTCGAGCTCGGAATACCGCACGCACGCCCGGGCGTTCGTAGATCGGGGCAGATCCCTTTGAACGCCGTGTGAGACTTCGGGAACGAAGCCGACAGGAGTGAGTCGATGTTCGATCAGCTGAAAGCCATGATGGGTCGCGGAGCCGCGCTTGTGGATCGCGAGAAGGCTCTCCCGGGTCGGGCCGAGGCGGTCCGCGTCGCCGGCCGGCACCTGATCCTGCCGTCCAACCTCACCGGCCCCTGGCCCGACGGCACCGAGGTGCTCTACCTGGCGATGGGCTGTTTCTGGGGCTCGGAAGAGCTGTATTGGCAGCAGCGTGGCGTGATCAGCACGGCCGTGGGGTACATGGGCGGCTTCACCCCGAACCCGACCTATGAAGAGGTCTGCTCCGGACGCACCGGTCACACCGAGACCGTGCTCGTGGCCTACGACCCTGGCGTCACGTCACCGGACACGCTGCTGGTGCCGTTCTGGGAGAACCACGACCCCACCCAGGGGATGCGCCAGGGCAACGACGTGGGCTCGCAGTACCGGTCGGCGATCTACTGGACCACGCCCGGCCAGCAGGAGTCAGCGACCCGCGGCGAGAAGATCTATCAAGCGGAGTTGGACAATCTCGGCATCGGTGCCATCACCACCGAGATCGCCTCGGCCGATGACGCCGGCCCGTTCTACTACGCCGAGGACTACCACCAGCAGTACCTGGAGAAGAACCCGCACGGCTACCGCTGTCACGCGAACACGGGGGTCCGGTTCCCGGTCGCCGCTGGGTGAGGTCGGTTCTGAGGTAGACATCCGTTGAGGTCGGCCTCGACACCAAGCGCTGAATGGCGGCGATGCCGGTGCACGAAGCCTTCCTGTTCCTCGCGGTCTTCCTCGCGTGTTCGGTGGAGGCTGTCGAGGCACTGACGATCGTGCTCGCCGTAGGGGTGAGCCGGGGGTGGCGATCGGCGCTACAGGGAGTTGTCGCCGGTCTGGCCGTCCTGGCGGTGATCGTGGTCGTGCTCGGTCCGACGCTGTCGCGGATTCCGATCGACTGGCTGCGCGAACTCGTGGGCGCACTGCTGCTGATCTTCGGGATCGGCTGGCTGCGCAAGGCCATCCTCCGCGCGTCGGGCTACAAGGCGTTGCATGACGAGGCCGCGATCTATCAACGTGAGCTCGCAGCGGCTCGCAAAGTGGAGACCTCGCGGCGCCCGCTTGTGACCGACTGGTACTCGTTCACGTTGTCGTTCAAGGGTGTCGTGCTCGAGGGCCTGGAGGTCGCCTTCATCGTCGTGACCTTCGGCGCCAATCAAGGAAACGTCGGCCTGGCTGCCGTCGCCGCGCTCGCAGCAGTCGTAGTGGTGACCGTGGCCGGCGTGTTGGTCCGGGCGCCGCTCGCGCGGGTACCGGAGAACTCGATGAAGTTCGTGGTCGGCGTGCTGCTCACCGCATTCGGGATGTTCTGGGGCGTGGAGGGAGCCGGCGCCGCGTGGCCCGGTGGTGACGTGGCCCTTCCGGTCATCATCGTGTGCGTGGCTGTGTTGGCACTGGCGTTGACGGCCGTGTTGCGCCGGATCCGGGCAGCCGAGCTGTCCAGCGGCCTCACTGCGGCGGGACAGTGAACGCGGTCGTCCGCGGCTTCCGCGCCTTCGGTGCCTTCTGGTGGGACTTCATTGTGGGCGACGACTGGCTCGTGGCAGCCGCTGTCGTCGTTGGGCTGGTCGTGACCGCCATCCTTGCCGGGAATGATGTGCCCAGCTGGTGGGTCCTGCCGGTCGCTGTGCTTGCTGACGCTCCCGGTGTCACTGTGGCGGGGTATCCGCGAGCCGCGCAGCGACTGAGGGCTCCGGCCGAGCGTGCGTGCCAGGATGCAGCCATGCTGGTAGCGATCCCTGCCGTTCTGGCGGGCCTGGTGCACGTGTACATCTTCGTGATCGAGTCGCTGCGCTTCATGACTCCGTCGACGATGAAGGTCTTCGGGATCACCTCGATCGAGGACGCACAGAAGATGCGACCCTGGGCCTTCAACCAGGGCTTCTACAACCTGTTCCTGGCGGTCATCGCGGTGATGGGAGCCGTCGCGTCGGTGGCCGCCACCGAGAACACCAGGGCAGACGCCATCGGTCACACCCTGATCTGGACGGCCGTCAGCTGCATGCTCGCTGCCGCCGTCGTGCTGGTGGCCAGCGACCACTCCAAGGTTCGCGGTGCGCTCGTCCAGGGAACCTTTCCCCTGCTCACGATCGTCGCGCTGCTGGTGGCGTGAGGCATCGCCCGCACGACGTCGATGGCCGTAGTGTCCGCCACACCCCACCTCCAGGAGTCCCCATGGCCGCAAGCACCTTCGAGGTCAAGCGCAACACCGTCATCAATGCACCGGCGCCGACGATCCAGCAGCTGATCGACGACTTCCGCGAGTGGCCGAAGTGGTCGCCCTGGGAGGACATCGACCCGCAGATGAACCGCGACTACTCGGGAGCGGACTCGGGAAAGGGTGCGGCCTACGCCTGGTCCGGGAACCGCAAGGCGGGAAGTGGCCGCATGGAGATCACCGGGTCGGAGCCAGGCCGGGTCGACCTCGACCTCGACTTCACCGCGCCGATGAAGACCCAGAACCGGCTGGCCTTCGACCTGACGCCCAAGGGCGCGGCCACCGAGGTGACCTGGACGATGACGGGAACCCATACCGGCATCTGGAAGCTCATCGGCAAGATCTACCCGATGGACAAGCTCGTTGGTAAGGACTTCGACAAGGGTCTGGCCCGGCTGAAGACCGCCGCCGAGGCCGCATCGAGTGACTGACGCGCCAGCCAGACTTCGAGTCGCCGGACGACGAGGTCCCCAACGGCAGGCTGATCGTCATCACCGGCGCACAGGCCGCCGGGAAGTCGACGCTGGGTCACGCCGTCGCAGGGCTGTTGCCCAAGGCCGTGCACGTGGACGGCGACGCGATCCACAGGTTCGTCGTCTCCGGGGAGGTCCCCTACGACGTCCCGCCGCCACCGGGGGCGACCGAGCAGCTCCTGTTGCGCTATGCCGGCGCCATCGCGGTGTGCCGCGTCTACCGCAGTGCCGGCTTCGATGCCGTGGTCACCGACAACATCTTCGGCTCTCTTGTCGCCGACGTGCTCACGCTGGCCTTCGCCGACGCGATGACCGCCGACCTGCGCCTGGTCGTCCTCGACCCCGACCCCGAGGTTCTGCTCGAGCGGGAGCGTGACCGCCCGAAGAAGGGCTACACCGAGTCGATCACCGTGCCGATGCTCGTGTCGGCCGTCCGGGACGAGACCCCGCGGATCGGCCTGTGGCTCGACAACGGTCAGCAGACCGTGGCCGAGTCAGCCGCGGAGATCGTGCGGCGGATGGACACCGAGGCCGTCGTCGACGAGCACGACCTGCTCGACCTGCTCATGCCCGGCTAGCCACTGGCCGAACTCAGAACGGTGGCGGGTCGTGGCCGATGTCGCGGTCGCGGTCGAAGAGTCGATGGAGTGGCGGTTGTCCGATGCCTGGGCCGAGGATCGGTGGCGGATGCTGCGTGTACGAGCGGCCACTGGGGAAGGTCCAGGTGACCGAGTCGTCAACACGGTCCTTGGCGGCGGTGATGCCGGGATGGCGTTTGCGCTGGTTGCACCACCAGCACAGCGGTTGCCCGTTGTCTCGGCACGTGAGCCCGCCGTCGGAGTAGTCGTTGACGTGGTCGACGTCACTCGCCAGCCGCTCGCAGGCGCTGACCGCGCATTTGTGTGCGTGTTGGCTGTTGAGGAACCGTCCGAGTTCGGCTGGGAACCGCCGACGGCGGCTGCTCGAAGTCAGGTGTCCGTCGTCGGGTGAGCAGAGCAGCTGCCTGATCCAGGCACCATGGTCGGTTGCCAGTTGTCCGGCCAGTTCGACGGGAATGGCGCCATAGCCGACCAGTTGCGCTGGATCTCGGCTTACCCCGAGCAAGGACGCGGCCGAGACAACAACTTGCAGTTCCACTGCGACGCCACCCGTGCGCGTCGCGCGGCGAGAACCTGATCCCACTCTCCGCACGTTCCGGCGCGTGGGCCGCCGTTGCTGGGCGAGCTCTTCGCTGTCGCGGTTCAGCAGGGTGTCGAACAACACGTCACTCATGTAGGTGGTGGAACAGCGCGTGTCGCCGCCGGCGCGGGCTGTGCTGGCCTGTCGGGCAAGGACCCGGCGAACGGCCAGCACGTCTTCGGCTTTGCCCGTGGCGATCAGTTGCGCCACACCGTGTGGGAGTGTCGTGATCCTCACGCTTCGACGCGTAGCGCGGGCGACGACGGTCTGCCTCGCATGTGCTTGTGGGTCGATCGTCGCGACCACGGCGTCGACCGCCGCCCTGACCTGCCCGGGCGTGTACCCGCGTGCACGAGATTCGCCCGCGATCCGCCGGTCGAGCTGCCCTCGTCGAGGGGCGTTCGCCTGCGGGCGCTCCAGGCACAGATTGCGCGGCAGTGGACGAACCCGTCCGGTCGGGCAACCCAGGCTGACGATGTGATTCGAGATCGAACATGTGTTCGATTCTAGCCTGGCTTCCGACAACGGGCGCGAGTCATCAGGCCTGTGGACGAAGACAATCTCCAAGCCTGCCTGTGCATTAGGCACACGCCACGGTCGCCCCATTCGCCCCGGCGGAAGATCTTCGAGCCCAGCCACACCAGCGGGTCGTAGCGGCGATCGACGACGCGCTCCTTCATCGGGATCAGGGCGTTGTCGGTGATCTTGATGTGCTCGGGGCAGACCTCGGTGCAGCACTTGGTGATGTTGCACATGCCCAGGCCGAACTCCTCCTGCGCCTCGTTCTTGCGGTCGCGCTGGTCGAGGGGGTGCATGTCGAGTTCGGCGATGCGCATCAGGTACCGCGGGCCGGCGAAAGCCTCCTTGTTGTCCTCGTGGTCGCGCACCACGTGGCAGGTGTCCTGGCACAGGAAGCACTCGATGCACTTGCGGAACTCCTGCGAGCGCTCGACGTCGACCTGCTGCATCCGGTACTCCCCCGGCTTCAGGTCGGCGGGCGGTTCGAAGGACGGGACCGCGCGTGCCTTCTCGTAGTTGAAGGACACGTCGGTCACCAGGTCGCGGATCACCGGGAACGCCCGCATCGGCGTCACGGTGATGGTCTCGTCCTGCTCGAACACGTTCATCCGGGTCATGCACAGCAGGCGCGGGCGACCATTGATCTCCGCGCTGCACGATCCGCACTTGCCGGCCTTGCAGTTCCAGCGCACGGCGAGGTCGGGTGCCTGCGTCGCCTGGAGGCGGTGGATGACGTCCAGCACCACTTCGCCCTCGTTGACCTCGACGGTGTAGTCGGTCATCGCACCGCCGTCGGTGTCTCCCCGCCACACCTGCATGCGTGCGTCATAGCTCACGAGGTAATCCCCCTCTTCACTCTCGGCCGGCCCGTCGGCGCCGGTTTGTCCAGCACGGCCAGCTCGGGCGCGGTGAAGTACTTCGCCAGCTCGCCGCGATCGAACATGCCGAGCATGTACCGCGGGATCGTCGGCACCGGTTGGCGCTGCACGGTGACCACCGCGCCCTCGTCGCGCTCCAGCCGGCAGACGAGGTTCAGCTTGCGCCACTCCGGGTCCATCTCCGGGTGGTCCTCGCGGGTGTGCCCACCGCGGCTCTCCGTCCGCTCCAGTGCGGCCCTGGCGATGCACTCGCTGACGTCGAGCATGTTGTGCAGGTCGAGGGCGAGATGCCAGCCAGGGTTGAACTGCCGGTGGCCCTCCACAGCGACCCGGTCCGCGCGCGCACGGAGCGCCTGCAGCCGCTCGAGCGCCTGGGTCATCTCGCCTTCCCGGCGGATGATCCCGACCAGGTCGTTCATCGTCTGCTGCAGTTCCTGGTGGATCGTGTAGGGGTTCTCCGGTGCGGCGCCCTCGGTGTCGTCGGCCCGGAACGGGGCGAGGGCCTCGCGAGCGGCGGCGTCGACATCACCCTCATCCACCGCTGGACGGGCGCCGCGGAGTCTCGCGACGTAGTCGGCAGCACCTGCGCCCGCGCGGCGGCCGAAGACCAGCAGATCGGACAGGGAGTTGCCGCCGAGGCGGTTCGATCCGTGCATCCCGCCGGCCACCTCGCCGGCCGCGAACAGGCCCGAGACGACCGTTGCCGCGCTGTCGGGGTCGACCTCCACGCCGCCCATGACGTAGTGGCAGGTGGGCCCGACCTCCATCGGCTCGGCGGTGATGTCGACGTCGGCGAGTTCCAGGAACTGGTGATGCATCGAGGGCAGCCGGCGGCGGATCTCCTCGGCCGGCAGTCGCTTCGACACGTCGAGGAAGACGCCGCCATGGGGCGATCCGCGCCCCTCCTTGACCTCGGTGTTGATCGCCCGGGCGACCTCGTCACGCGGGAGCAGCTCGGGCGGGCGCTTGTTGTTGTCCGGGTCGGTGTACCAGCCGTCCGCCTCCTCCTCGGAGGTGGCGTACTGCGTGCGGAACACGTCCGGCACGTAGTCGAACATGAACCGCTTGCCGTCGCTGTTGGTCAGCACGCCACCATCGCCGCGCACCGACTCCGTCACCAGGATGCCGCGGACCGAGGGCGGCCAGACCATGCCGGTGGGGTGGAACTGCACGAACTCCATGTTGATCAGCGTCGCGCCGGCGCGCAGCGCCAGGGCGTGGCCGTCACCGGTGTACTCCCAGGAGTTCGAGGTCACCTTGTAGGACTTGCCGATTCCACCGGTTGCCAGGACCACGGCCGGCGCGTCGATCAGCACGAACCGGCCCGACTCGCGCCAGTAGGCAAACGCACCGCTGATGGCGCCGCTCCCGTCGCGCAGCAACTCGGTGACGGTGAGTTCGGCGAAGACGCGCAGCCGGGCCTCCGGGTCACCGTGCAGGCGTTCGTCCTCCTGCTGCAGCGAGACGATCTTCTGCTGCATGGTGCGGATCAGCTCGAGGCCGGTGCGGTCGCCGACGTGGGCAAGCCGTGGGTACTCGTGGCCGCCGAAGTTGCGCTGGCTGATCCGGCCGTCCTTGGTGCGGTCGAACAGCGCGCCGTAGGTCTCGAGCTCCCAGACCCGCGCGGGTGCCTCCTTGGCGTGCAGTTCGGCCATCCGGGGGTTGTTCAGGAACTTGCCCCCGCGCATGGTGTCGCGGAAGTGGACCATCCACGAGTCTCGATCGTTGACGTTGCCCATCGACGCAGCGATGCCGCCCTCGGCCATCACCGTGTGGGCCTTGCCGAACAGGGACTTGCACACGATCGCCGTCCGCAGCCCGTGCTCGCGTGCCTCGATCGCGGCCCGCAGCCCGGCACCGCCGGCACCGATGACGACGACGTCGTAGGCGTGCCGCTCGAACTCGGTCACAGAGCTGATTCCTCTCGGCTTCAGTCGATGAAGCGCAGGTCGGTGATCGCGCCGGACGAGACCAGCGCGATGTAGAGGTCGGTGAGGACGAGCGACGCGAGCGTTATCCAGGCGAACTTCATGTGGTGCTCGTTGATCTTGGTCACCTGCTGCCAGACCCAGTACCGGATCGGGTGCTTGGAGAAGTTGTTGATCCGCCCTGCTGTCAGATGTCGGCAGGAGTGGCAGGACAACGTGTAGAACCACAGCAGCACGACGTTGGCCACCAGCACGACATTGCCGAGACCGAAGCCGAAGCCGCCGGTCGAGCCGTGGAAGGCGACGATCGCGTCGTAGGTGTTGATCAGCGAGATCAGGACGGCTGCGTAGAAGAAGTAGCGGTGCAGGTTCTGGATGATCAACGGGAACCGGGTCTCGCCGCTGTACTTCCCGTGCGGCTCGGCGACGGCACACGCGGGCGGTGAGAGCCAGAAGGCCCGGTAGTAGGCCTTGCGGTAGTAGTAGCAGGTCAGCCGGAAGGCCAACAGGAACGCCAGCGTGAAGATCGCGAACGGAATCAGCGGCGGGAACTTCGGGAGCGGGGTGCCGAAGTGGCTCGATCCGGGCTCGCACGATTCAGACAGACAAGGAGAGGCGAACGGGGTGAGGTAGTGGTACTCGGGAACCCAGTAGTACTTCTGCGTCGCGGCGCGAATGACCCCGTAGGCCAGCCACGCGGTCAGGGCGATGACCGTGAGGAGCGGGGACACCCACCAGCGGTCGGTGCGAAGAGTCCGGCTCTCGATGGTCGCCCGATCGCGCGTCGCGACCCCGCTGGCGAATTTGTTCGTCGACACCTCAGACACCCCCCGCCTCGACGCTGAGACTCATCGACACCCCTCCAGGAGAAGTCCCGCTGGCGCGGGCGCGCACGCAGTCTTCCCCGCGGGGTGACCGGAGTAAAGCTGAGGGCTGCGCGATCCCGGTCACACCGGACGGGTCCAGAACTGCGGAGACTGGCTCAGGAATTCGCCAGGTGCACAGGATCTTCGTCATCGACGGGCACCGACGTCACTCAGCAGGTCCTGGCGGGTGAGGACACCTGCCGGGCGCCCTTCCTCCAAGACCATCAAGGCGTCGGCACTGGTGAGGATCTCCACCGCGGCCGAGACGGGCTCGCCTGCACCAAGGCTCGGCAACGGCTCGTCCATGTAGGTGCCGACCGCTTCCGGGAGCCGCGCCGATCCGGAGAACAGCGCCTCCAGCAGCGTGCGCTCGCTGACGCTGCCCACAACCTCGGCGGCCATCACCGGCGGTTCCGCGCGGACGACCGGCATCTGCGAGACGCCGTACTCACGCAGGATCGCGATGGCGTCGGCGACGGTCTCGTGCGGGTGTGTGTGCACGAGGGCCGGCAGCGCACCCGACTTCTCCCTCAACACGTCGCCGACCAGGCGCTCGGTGCCGTCTGTCCGGCCGAGGAAGCCGAAGCGCGCAAGCCAGTCGTCGTCGAAGATCTTGGTGAGGTAGCCACGTCCCCCGTCGGGCAGCAGCACGACGATGACCGACGACGGGTCGACCTCCTTGGCCAACTGCAGGGCCGCGACGGCTGCCATGCCCGAGGATCCGCCGACCAGCAGGCCCTCCTCGCGGGCGAGCTTGCGGGTCAGCGCGAACGAGTCGGCGTCGCTGACCTCGATGATCCGGTCGCAGATGGTGGTGTCGTAGGTCGTGGGCCAGAAGTCCTCGCCGACGCCCTCGACGAGGTACGGACGCCCGCTGCCCCCGGAGTAGACCGAGCCAGCCGGGTCGGCACCGACGATCTGCACCTTCCCGTCCGACTGCTCCTTGAGGTAGCGACCGGCGCCGGAGATCGTGCCGCCGGTCCCGATGCCCGCGACGAAGTGGGTGATGCGTCCGTCGGTCTGCCGCCACAGTTCCGGGCCGGTCTCCTCGTAGTGGCTGCGTGGGTTGTTGGTGTTGGAGTACTGGTCGGGCTTCCAGGCCCCCTCGATCTCCTTGACCAGCCGGTCGGAGGTCGAGTAGTAGGAGTTCGGGTGCTCCGGCTCGACGGCCGTCGGGCACACGACCACCTCCGCGCCGTAGGCCTTGAGCACGTTCCGCTTGTCCTCCGACACCTTGTCCGGGCAGACGAACACGCACGAGTAGCCCTTGCGCTGCGCCACCAGGGCGAGTCCCACCCCCGTGTTGCCCGACGTCGGTTCGACGATGGTCCCGCCGGGCTTCAGCTCTCCGGACGCCTCGGCCGCCTCGACCATCCGCACGGCGATGCGGTCCTTGACCGAGCCGCCCGGGTTGAAGTACTCGGCCTTGGCCAGCACGAGCGGCCCGTCGGCCGGCGACAGCCTGCCCAGCCGGATGAGCGGGGTGTTCCCCACCAGGTCGAGCAGCGATTCTGCGTAGTCCACAAGGTCTCCTCATCCGGATGCGGCGGCAGGGCAAGCCTGGCCGGGTCGATCCTCCCGCGTCACGTCGGCAGCACGTGCATTGGCCCGCCGGTTGGAGCCGTGACGCCCAGGCGCCGGTTAGCTACGTCGGTACCCTGTCGTTTCCGGCGCCTGAGTACCTAACCGCCGCCTGACGCCATAGAAGTGCCGTGCGCTGGTGCCCCCGGTGGGATTCGAACCCACACGTGCACCCGGTTTAAGCGAGCCGCCTCTGCCAGTTGGGCTACGGGGGCCGTCACCAGCGTCCGCGAGCAGCCTAGGACGGCGGCACGCCGCTTGGCGGGTCGATCCCGGCTCGTTGCCGGGCCAGCTGCAGGACCTCGATCAGCATCGGCATCGTGAGCTTGCCGGTGAAGGTGTTCTGCTGGCTGGGGTGGAAGCAGCCGATCAGCGCGACGTCGGTCGCCCGGGCCGTCGGGCGCCGGGAGCGGTACTCGCGGGCGTGGCCGAACAGCGGCCGCGGACGTGGGATCTCCCAGCCACGGCGACGAAGGCTGGACAGCGCGGCGTCGAAGCCGAAGGCTCCCAGCGCCACGATCACCCGGACGGTCGGCAGCAGGTTCAGTTCGGCGTCGATCCAGGGCGCGCAGGTGTCGCGTTCGACCGGTTCGGGCTTGTTCGCCGGTGGCGCGCAGCGCACAGCGGCCACCATCCGGGCACCGAGCAGCCGCTGGCCGTCGTCGGCGGCGACGCTGGTCGGCAGCGCCGCGAGGCCCACCTGGTGCAGGGCCGCGAACAGCCAGTCGCCCGAGCGGTCACCGGTGAACACCCGGCCGGTGCGGTTCCCGCCGTGTGCCGCCGGGGCCAGGCCCAGCAGCAGGATCCGGGCCTGCTCGTCGCCCCACCCCGGAACGGGTCGGCCCCAGTAGCGCTCTTGGTCGAAAGAACGGCGCGGCTCGAGTGCGACCTGCTCGCGCCACGTCACCAGCCGTGGGCAGGCACGGCACACGGACTGCCGGGCAGTCAGTTCGAGCAGGTCGTGGGCGTCACCGGCGAGCTGCCTGACGTCCGCTGGCGTCTTGGCGACAGGTGTCGTTGCCGTGGCCGGATCACCTGGCCAGCCGGTGCCGGGTGGCACCGACGGTTCCCGGGTCATCGCGACGCTGGCTGCCAGGGCTGCCCGTAGGTCTCGTTGTAGACCAGCTCGGCGAGCGGCCGCCGCCCGAGAGCGACCTGGGGCTTGCGCTGCACCGGCTGCGGATATCCGAGGGCGACGCACGAGAGAAACGTCTTCTCGGGCGGGACACCGAGGATCTCACTCGCCTGCGCCGAGAACTCCTCGCTCCCCCACCAGGCGGTACCGGAACCGAGGCCGAGCGCCTGCGCCGCCAGCATCATGTGCTGACTGACGCGACCCTCGTCATAGGCCTCGGTCCGAGGATTGGCGCCGACAAGCACGATGGCGATCACGACCGGCGCCTTGCCGATGAACTGCGCCGACGGACCGATCACGCAGAGCTTCTCGAGCTTCTCGCGGTCGCGCACGATGATGAACTCCCACGGCTGGGAGTTCCCTGCGCTGCCGGTCCAGCGAGCGACCTCGAGGATGCGCAAGAGGTCGTCGTCGGTGACGGGGTCCTCGGTGAATCTCCTGGTCTGCCGCAGGCCACGGAGGTCGCGAAGTCGGGCGTCTGCGTCGGTCGTGTCGTTCACCATGGGCTGACTGTAGGACCGGCCGTTCGGCTCAGGGCAGGCGGTGGACGACGAGGGGCAGCACCGCATCGGCACCGGACCGCCGGAGCAGCGCGGCGGCCAGCGTGACCGGCCACAGGGATCGGCTGGCATCGACCACGAGCAGCACCACCCGGCCCTCGACGGCCTCCGGGTCGTCACAGCTGAGCGCGTCCCGCCAGGCCGCTGCCTCACCGGGCGACGACAGCTCGGCAGCGGCGGCGATATCGAAGCCGTCCGCCACCTGCAGCGTCGCCTTGTCCAGCCGGCCCACCTCGGCGAGCCGGTCGACCAGGCCCTCGGTCAGCGTCGGGAACCCACTGGCCGGCAGGCCGACGACGACGTCGGGCCGACGGCTCCAGTCCTTCCGCCAGACGCCCAGGATGCGCACGAGCCCGTCGACGAGTTCGTCCGGTGGGGGCGCGTCACCGCGACCGAAGACCTCCCGCACGAGTTCGCGCCATTCGGGTGCGTCGGCATGGATGAGCGCGCGACCTGGAGCCGCCATCTCGCCGGCGGGGATCTTGCCGCGGGACCCGAATTCCCCGCCCGGCCACATCTTCCTGGGGTCCACGTGGTGGCTCTGAGTCCGAAGCACGCCCGCGACTTCCCGGGTCATGTCCCGTGACGGCTCGGGCGGCAGCCCGTCCGGGAGCTCGCCGGTGCAGACGCTGCAGCGTCCGCAGGGCGTGGCCGACGGGTCGTCGAGAGCCTCCTGCAGCAGTTGCATCAGGCAGCGGCCGCCGCGGGCGAACTCGCGCATGAGGTCGGCTTCCCGCCGCCGGACCGCGATCACCCCGTCGTAGTGCTCCTGGTCGTACGACCACGCCTTCCCGGTGGCCACCCAGCCACCGTCGAGGCGCTCGACCACACCGTCGACCGCGAGCTGCTTCAGCATCAGGTCGACCTTGGTGCGGCGAAGTCCCGACTCCGCCTCCAGGGCTGGGACCTGCGCGGGCTCGTCCGTCGCGGCCGGGACGACCTCGAGCAGCCGCTCCATCGAGCCGGCCTCCGGGATCGAGGCGGTGGCGAAGTAGTCCCACACCCCGTCGTCGGCGCTGGAATGGAGCAGCATGACCACGGCGTGGTCGATGCCGCGCCCGGCCCGGCCGACCTGCTGGTAGTACGAGACCGGCGACGGTGGCGTACCGACGTGCACACAGAACCCCAGGTCCGGCTTGTCGTACCCCATGCCGAGGGCCGAGGTGGCCACCAGGGCCTTGAGCTTGTTGTCGCGCAGCGCGTCCTCGAGGCGCTCGCGCTCGCCGCTCTCGAGCTGCCCGGTGTAGGCAGCGATCGGGACCGTGTCGCCGTGGTGGTCGCGCACGGCCTCGGCCAGCCGCAAGGCATCGGCGACGGTGAGCGTGTAGACGATCCCCGATCCCGGCAGCTTCGGCAGGTTCTCGACCACCCACGCGTAGCGCTGCAACGGGGTCAGGGTGTCGATCACCGCCAGCTGGAGGCTCGTGCGGGCCAGCGCACCACGCAGAACCAGCGTGCTGTCGCCCAACTGGTGCGCGACGTCGTCGGTCACCCGGCCGTTGGCCGTGGCGGTCGTCGCAAGGACCGGCGTGTCGGGGTTGAGGCTCCGCACGGTGTCGGCGACCCGCCGGTAGTCGGGACGGAAGTCGTGCCCCCAGTCCGACACGGCGTGTGCCTCGTCGATGACCAGCAGGCCGAGGTTCCCGGTGAGGGCGCCCATCACCCGACGTCCGAAGCCAGGATTGGCAAGCCGTTCCGGCGAGACCAGCAGCACGTCGATCTGGTCGTCGGCGAGCTTGTCCTCGATCGTGGACCAGTCGCCGATGTTCGACGAGTTCAGCGTGGCCGCGCGAAGTCCGGCCCGGGCGGCAGCCGCGACCTGGTCACGCATGAGGCTGAGCAGAGGCGACACGACCAGCGTCGGCCCTTCGCCCTCCCCCCGGCGGATGGCGGTGGCGACCCAGTACACCGCCGACTTCCCCCAGCCGGTCGCCTGCACCACCAGGACCCTGGCACCCGGCGCCATCAGGCCCTCGATCGCCGTCAGCTGGTCGGGGCGGAGCGTTGCCCCGGCGCCGGCGAGCCGCTCGATCACGCGGGTGGCGACCTGCATGCGGTCCGGAGACAGCTTCAATTCTGGGGTAGATGGCAGCGTCGGGGTTGGGGGCACGGCGTCCACGCTAGAGGTCGCGGCCGACACGGCCGCCAATCGCGGAGGGCCAGCCGTTGAGTGGGCGCAATCTGTTGCCTGACACGTCGAGCAGGCAACAGATTGCGCCCTCTCAACGCGCGGCCAGGTCGAGGGCGATGCCGTCGAGGAGGTCGGACTCACTCAGCACGAGGGCATCCACCCCTGACCGGTGCTCCCGGAGCAGGAGCAGCAGCCGGGCCATGATCAGCGCGCCGCCGCCGATCACGTCCGCGCGCCCGGGCTGCATGAACCCCAGGTCCAGCCGGGCCGAGCGCGTCATCGCCAGCAGGTCGCTGCATGCCTGCAGGACCTGTTCGGCCGGCACGACCGCGCCGTGGATCGCCAGGCTGTCGTAGCCGTCGTGGCGCAACGCGTGCGCGCCGATGGTGGTGACCGAGCCTGCGACCCCCACCAGCGTGCGGGCGTTACCCACGGGCACCTCGGCCGCGGCCTCGTGCAGGGCCGCGTCGACCTGCTCGGTCGCCCGGTCGATCTCGGGATGGGTCGGCGGGTCACTGTGCAGGTGCCGCTCGGTCACGCGGACCGAGCCGACGTCGACCGAGGAGCTCGCCCGCACGGTGTGCGCGGCATCGCCGGTGCCACCCAGCACCAGCTCGGTCGATCCCCCACCGATGTCGGCGACGAGATAGGGCGGCTCGAGGCCCGACGGCCCGGGCAGCCAGGCGGTCGCACCGAGGAAGGCCAGCCGGGCCTCCTCCGACCCGGCGACCACCTCAGGGCGCACGCCCAGGATGTCGGTGACGCCGTCGAGGAACTCGTCACGGTTGCTGACGTCGCGGGTGGCCGAGGTGGCGACGAAGCGCACCCGGTCGACGGCGTTCTCGCTGATCCGGCCGGCGAACGCACGGCAGGTGGCGAACGTCCGGTCCAGGGCGCCCGCCGAGAACGCGCGGTTCTCGTCCACGCCCTCACCAAGGCGCACGATCGTGGACTCCTTGGCGACATAGCTGAGCGCGATGCCTGCCCCGGACACGTCGTCGACCACGTCCGCGATGAGCAACCGCAGGGTGTTCGTGCCGCAGTCGACGGCGGCCACCCTCACGACGACTCCCCCTCCCCGGCGTCAACTGCGTCGGCGTCGGAGTCGTCGCCGACGCAGGGACCCCGGTGCCACCAGGGCTCCAGCACGTCCACGACCTCGTCACCCAGCACGTTCACACCAGGCCCGGCGGCCAGGGCATGGGCCAGCAGCACGTGCAGGCACTTCACCCGGTCCGGCATTCCACCGGCGGAGATCCCGGCGATCTCCGGTACCGGCCCGATGGCGGCGGCCTCTCCCACGTCGTCCCGGCGCCGCAGGTAGTCCTCGTGCGCCCGCTGATGCGCGGCCCGCAGGTCGTCGTCGGCGTCGATGCGTGCGCTCTGCTCCCGCATGAGCCCCTCGGCTTCGAGCCGGCTCACCGCGGTGCTCGCCCGCGGACACGTCAGGTAATAGAGCGTCGGGAACGGCGCGCCGTTCGGCAGCCTCGGCAGCGTCTCGACCACGTCGGGCAGGCCACAGGGACAGCGGTGCGCGACCGCGTGCACACCGCGGGGTGGGCGTCCGAGCTGCTGCTCCACCGCCCTGCCATCAGCGGCAGTTATCGGGTCGCTCCGGCTCATTCGTCGTCTTCGGGCCCGATGGTCTTCTCCGGGGTCGGCGTGGGCGTCGGTTCACCGGGTCCGGTGCCCGTCCCGGGCGAGCGGTCGGCGCTCTCGATCGAGCGATGCAGTGCGATCCACCACGGGGTCTGGTCGCCGTCGGCCTTGTTGGTGGCCTTCGGCTTGGCCGTTGCCGGCTTGCCGGTGTCGTCGATCACCACGTAGCCGACCTCGCCCGGCATGACCCAGCCGAACCGCGACCGGGCCTGCGACTCGACGAAGGCGGGGTCGTCCCACTGCCGCACCTGATGCTGGAGATCGGCGACCGCGGCCGTCCGGTCCTGGTTCTCCTGTTGCAGCTGGCTCAGCTGCTGACGCTGGTCGATCCAGTTGCGCAGCGTGCCGGCATAGGAGGCGATGAGCGCCACCAGGACGATCGCCAGGACGGCTGCCCGGGTGGTCCACTTCGGGCGAGGTGCCGCGCCCGCGCTGTTGACGCGCCGCCACCAGCCCCAGGTGTAGCTCGGCGAACGGCGGCACCGCTCCTGGTCGCCCGCTTGCGCGGCGGCACGGCCGGACGGCCGGTGCCGCGACGGCTCGACGGCCGCCCCGACGACTTCCCCGTAGGCACTGCGGGATTCCGCGTCAGCCGTGCCAGCGCGGGAAGGCCGCAGCGCCGGCGTAGCGGGCGGCGTCACCGAGCTGGTCCTCGATCCGAAGCAGCTGGTTGTACTTGGCGACCCGGTCGGTCCTGGCCGGCGCCCCGCTCTTGATCTGCCCGACGTTCGTGGCGACGGCCAGATCGGCGATCGTCGTGTCCTCGGTCTCACCGGACCGGTGCGACATCATGCAGCGGTAGGCGTTGCGGTGGGCCAGGTCGACCGCGTCGAAGGTCTCGGTGAGCGAGCCGATCTGGTTGACCTTCACCAGCAGCGCGTTCGCGGTCCCCGCCTCGATGCCCCGGGCCAGCCGAGTGAGGTTGGTGACGAACAGGTCGTCGCCCACGATCTGCACCGAGGATCCCAGCCCGTCGGTCATGGCTTTCCAGCCGTCCCAGTCGTCCTCGCTGAGCGGGTCCTCGATCGACACCAGCGGGTAGCTGCCGACCAGGCCCTCGTAGTAGGCGACCATCTCGGCGGCGGTCTTCGTCGCTCCCTCGAAGGCATAGCCCGCGTCGGAGTGGAACTCGGTGGCGGCGACGTCCAGGGCCAGCGCGATGTCGGTGCCGGCGGTGAACCCGGCCTGACCGATGGCGTCGACGATGAGATCGAGTGCGGCCACGTTGCTGTCCAGGCTGGGCGCGAACCCGCCCTCGTCGCCGAGCCCGGTGGACAGGCCCTTGGCCCGCAGCACCGACTTCAGCGACTGGTAGACCTCGGCACCCCAGCGCACGGCCTCCGCGAAGGTAGGTGCCCCGATCGGCGCGACCATGAACTCCTGGATGTCGACGTTGGAGTCGGCGTGCGCGCCGCCGTTGAGGATGTTCATCATCGGCACCGGCAGCAGGTAGGCGTTCGGGCCGCCGAGGTAGCGGAACAGCGGGAGGTCGGCCGAGCCGGCAGCGGCCTTCGCGACCGCGAGCGACACCCCGAGGATCGCGTTTGCGCCCAGCGACGCCTTGTTGTCGGTCCCGTCCAGGTCGATCATCGCCTGGTCGACGAGCCGCTGGTCATCGGCGTCGAATCCCAGCAACTCCGGCGCGAGCTTCTCGTTCACGGCCTCGACGGCCTTGAGGACGCCCTTGCCCTGGTAGCGCTTCGCGTCGCCGTCGCGCAGCTCGACGGCCTCGAACGCCCCGGTCGAGGCGCCGGAGGGTACGGCCGCCCGGGCCTGTACGCCGTCGTCGAGCATCACGTCGACCTCGATGGTCGGGTTACCGCGCGAGTCGAGGATCTCGCGGGCGTAGACATCGGCGATTGCTGACACGCAATGCTCCTTGCTCTGGTCCTGTTGCCCTTTTCCTGGTGAAGGCTGCTTGCATCGCCCTGCGGCACCCGGCTGGCGGCCCTGGCCGAGGGTAGTCGGCGCGACGGCTGACCCACCCGTCCGGCTCGCGCAGCCCGGCCCGACATTGTCTGAACGTCCGAGCGTCCTCGACAGCCGGGCGCGGAGCTGCCGCGGCGAGAGTCCGGTGGCCGATCTGCACAGCTTGTTCAACGCCTGCAGGTCGGCGACGCCCACCGACGCCGCCACCGCAGCGACCGACAACGTCGACTCGCGGAGCAGGTGCCCGGCCCGGTCGGCCCGTCGCTCCCGGATGTGGGCGACGACCGTCCGCCCGGTCCGCTCGGTGAACAGCCGGGTCAGGTGGGTGTGCGAGATGCCGGCGGCCGCGGCGACATCGGGAACAGTGATCGGGGCGGCCAGGTTGCGGTCGATGTAGGCGAGCGCGGTTGCCAGGTAGCCGTCGGCCGGATCGCTGCCGGCGGCTGGCTTGCCGGACTCGGCGAGCCGCAGCAGCGCGGTCCACACGTCCGCGCGGGTGCGGGCGGGCTGTCCGGCCCGGTGCGCGATCGCCGAGACCATCAGGTCGCGGAGTGCCGGCAGCTCGGCGCCGGGCTGCTGCCAGACGGGAACCGACTCGCCGGTGATCGCGGTGGGCCGCGGCAGCCTCAGGTGGGCGAAGAGGTGTTCCGACGGCCCTTCGTAGTGGTACTCGGTCACCGCTCCGGGCGGTACCAGGGTGACGACGCCCGGCCGGATCGCGACCTCCACCGACTGCTTGCGCGTGCCCACCGCCGTCCCGAGATCACTCAGGACGAGCCTGCCCGCGTACTCGTACACGTGCAGCGCCCACAGGTCGGCGAGCGAGTACGTGTCGCGGAGCCGGGCGATCCCGTGCCGGCCCACCCCGATCATCACGACCTCCGGCGGACCGCTCAGGTCGATCGGGACCCGCTCGACATCCATGGTCTCCATGGTGGATATCTACCACCGATGGTGAGTCGCGACCACCGCCCGGCAGTTCTCGTCGCCCTAGGGTGGAGAAGTCAGAGTCCGTCGGCCGTCAGCGCCGGCGGAGTTCCCCACCACCGGAGTGATGATGACCGACCAGGTCGACCGCAAGCACCTGCTCACCTCCGTGGAGATGGCGCATTTCGTCTCCCACGGCAGTTTTCTGCTCAATGGCGTGGTCCCCGAGTCGTTGAACGAACGGGCGATCGAGACCTTCGACCAGAAGATCCCGGCGTTCCCCTACGGGACGCCACTGGAGACCGTGTTTCCCCAGGGCACCTTCGTCCGCGAGTTGCTCGACCTGCCCGCCGTGGCCGGCGCGGTCCAGAGCTTGGTCGGGCCCAGGCCGAATATCGACCACCACGCGGTGCACGTGCGGCAGCCCCACGAGGGCGAGGCGCAGAAGATGCACGGCGACGCGATCATCGACACGCGCACCGACGCGTTCGACATGCAGCTCATGTACTACCCGCGCGAGGTCACGCTGGAGCAGGGCGGAACGCTCAGCGTCCCCGGCACCCACCTGCGCCGCATCAACGAATCCGACATCGGGCGGTACCAGAACCTGCGCGGGCAGACCCGGTTGACGTGCCCCGCCGGCACCGTGGTGTTCCTGCACCACGGCATCTGGCACGGAGGTCGACGCAACGACTCCGACGTGAAGCGCTACATGTTCAAGATCCGGTTCAACCCGACCGTGAAGCAGCTGCGGCTGTGGGACACCGCCGACATCGACTCGCCCGAGGTCGTGAAGGAACTCAGCACCCGCTTCCCCTGGTCGGAGAACGCCACGCATCGGCTGGAACTGGTGAACCGGGCCCGCTTCTGGCGGAAGCTCACCGGGATGGACACGTTCGACCTGGACTACTACCTGACCCGGATGGAGATCCGGCCGAACGCCATCGCCGTCCAGGCCACCGACTCGCGCGTCGGGGCGAACAGCGAGTTCCAGGCCGGGCGCTTCGGCTGAGGGCAAGCTGCCCGCCCGCCCAGACCCGTTTGCCGACAAGCGACCCATCTCGAAAGAGGCAACTCATCGTGACTCTCACCTCCACCGTCGCCGCCACCGCCGGCGGCACCGTTCGACAGCAGGTACTCGTCCTCTACACGGCCACCAGCGCGCTCGACGACCGAGTGGTCGCCTGGTCGAACTACGACGGCACCGGTCGCACCCACCCCACGATGGGTGACAGCGACGAACCGCCGTACCCGACTGGCCTTGCCGCTCTCCAGGACGGCTGGATCCTGTTGCAGGCTTCGCAATTGCTGCCCCCGGCCACCGGCCAGGAGTACGACGTGTCGTTCCTGAAGCACGAGTTCTGGTTCAGCCGCCTCGTCGAACTGGACTGACCGAACGCAGAACACCGCCGGACCTGACGTCACCGCACGAGAGACAGGCTCCTCGGTCCCGGAGAAGCGCACGGCCGGATGCCTTGCGACGTCCGCTTCATCAGCGGCGGTCTGCTCGGGGTCTACGGCATCGTCCTGGTCATCGCCGGTGCGGTGAATTCCCGAGGGCGCGGCAGATCAATCTCTTGGCCGGCTTCGGCATGCTGGCCACCGCTCTGGTCTTCGGCGCCTGGGCCCGGATCCTTCCGATCGTCATCCCCGAGGACTTCGAGGCGGAACAAGCCGGCCATCCACTGATCGGACTCCAGCCGAGGTGCTGGCTATCTGGCCCGGCCGAAAGGGACTTTGGTTACTACCGCGAAGGATCCGCACGGAGTTGGCTTCCAGGGAGAGCCCGGTCGGACGTCTGGGCGAACCCGGAAGGAAGCACCATGAAGGCAGCCGTGGGTGACCGAATCGTGATCGCGTCCAACCGCCTGGACGGCGAGGTGCGCGACGGCAAAATCATCGAGTGCGAGAAAGCGGATGGATCGCCGCCTTACCTCGTCGAGTGGTCGGGCACCGGCCGCACGAGCCTGTTCTTCCCAGGGCCTGACGCTCACGTCCAGCATCTCGGCGTCGGAGCCACGTCGGCACCCGAGCCGCCTCGGCACGTCAAGAAGTGGCACGTCGACCTGGACGTCTTCGAGTCCGGAGGCGAGACCAGCGCCCACGCCGTGTTGGTCGCCGAGGTGCCGGGCATTGAGGCTCGAGGCAGCGCCCATCGCCTGCCGGGGCACCCCGACGTGCCGGAGATCGGGGACGAGATAGCCGTTGCCCGGGCTCTGCACAGGCTGGCCGATCGGCTGCTCGGAGTGGCTTCGGACGACCTGACCGGTGTCGAAGGGCGTCCAGTCCGTATCGACCGGTAGCTCGCTCACGCAGTGCACGCACATCGCGCCAGAGCCCCTGCCTGCCACCTTCGCGATCGCGGCTCTCAGACCTGCCCAACCGGGAGCTCGGCGAGTTGCTCCGTCGCCCTCGAGACGCGTCGTGCATCGACGCGAATCCGGTGTCTGGGTCGGACCGCGCTAGGGGCGGATTAGGTGCGCTGCTCCCTGGACTCGACCGGTGACCAGAGTGCCTAACCGGCGCTCGACGTCTGTTCGACGGCGGCGGTGGCCAGCCGCAGGGCGCCCTCGGCGTCCACGCCGGCCGCCTCCGCCGCCCGGACCAGCTCGAGGAGCCTGGCCCCCACGACCAAGGTCTGCTCCCGCTGATCGCCAGCCCCTTCCGACGCGGCGCTTTCGAGGCCCGCGAGCGAGTGAGGTGACGTCCACGCCGCGTCGGTTCAGTCGGCGGAGCACCTTCTGGGCACGTGCCAGCGCCGGCAACGCGGCCGGGATGCCCTCGGCGACTCCGCCGGTGGTCGCCGGGTCCGCTGACCGCTCGTCCTGCTTGATCTGCTCCCACCTGACCTGCACGTCGCCCGCCGTGGCGGCTGCCGCCAGTTGCCCGTCGGCGTCGGGGAACACGTGCGGGTGACGCCGTCGCAGCTTGCGAGCGAGGCCCGACGCCACATCGTCGATCGTGAACCCGTCGGCACGTTCG
Source organism: uncultured Actinomycetota bacterium (assembly GCA_963724495.1). Lineage (GTDB taxonomy): Bacteria > Actinomycetota > Actinomycetes > Propionibacteriales > DAIQRJ01 > CAVRUZ01. Next base: position 1,480,289 of record CAVRUZ010000002.1, read on the forward strand.
CTGGCGACCCGGGCATGGAAGTACACCTGGAGCAGGACGTCACCGAGCTCGTCGGCGATCGCGGCGTCGTCGCCCTCGTCCAGGGCGGCGAGCGTCTCGTAGGTCTCCTCGAGCAGATACGGCGCGAGGGAGGCATGCGTCTGAGCCCGGTCCCACGGGCACCGGCGGCGCAACACGTCCATGACCTCGATCAGGTCCACCAGCGGAGCCCCCGAAGGAGGCGGTCTCGCCGGATCGTGGTCCGCGGTCATCGAGGCGCGACGATCAGCCGCCAGCCGGATCAGCGGGAACCGGATCGGCCGGAGCCACCAGTTGCCCGCCGCCGGCGATCAGCTGAGTCCCCGACCACGAACCGAGGCGCGGGTTGACGTAGACGCCGACCTCGTCGGTGATCACGCTCTGGTATTCGGTTGCTGCCGTCACGGGGTCCCCGCCACCGGCCTGCGGATCGGCCTGGACGAGCTTGTCGCCGACGGCCTGCCGCTGGATCGACCACCGGACCAGCTCATCGAGCCGCGATTCCGGGACGACGGTCGTCTGCATGCCCTCCTGGAACTCCGCGGAATTGCGGAGCTGTTCGGCCGTCAGCTCGACCTGGCTGGTACTCACCGTGACGCCGAGGCTGTCCGCTGCCCGGTCCATGAGGTCGCTGACCAGCAGCTGGGCGGCGATCTTCTGCCGGATGAGCGGGAGCTGGGCGCTGTCGATGCCCTGCTGGCCGGTCTGGTCGAGGTACTCGTTGGTGAGCGTGTCGAGCTCGTCCATCGAGTGGCTCGTGTCGCCGACGCGGACCGCGGTATTGCCGTTGTTGGCGCAGCCGCCGATCACGACGGCGAGCACGAGGGCGAGCGCTGCGGCTGCCAGTCGCAGCCGCCGAGGGCGGATCTGCGTCGAGGTCGTGATGTTCACCGGTCGGCTGTCCTCGTGTTCGCTGGTGCTGGACGGTTAGGAGCGGGCTGTCGGTTGGTTGACGGTGCCCGGCGAAGCCTAATCGCGGTTCAAGGCAGCGCTTCGGCGCAGCCCGCTCACCCCGTGGTCACCCGTTGATCATTCCAGCGCCCGCCGTGAGCCCGGTCGCTTCGTCCACGAGGATGAACGAGCCGGTGATCCGGTTCTTGGAGTACGGGTCGATGAGCAACGGGACGGTTGTGCGGAGCTGCACCCGCCCGATCTCGTTGAGACCCAGACTGTCAGCCTGCTGATCTCGGTGCAGGGAGTTGACGTTCAGCCGGTACTGGATGTTCTTGAGCAGCGCACGGCCGGTCCTGGTGGTGTGCTTGATCGACAGCTTCTGGCCAGCTCGCAGCGGCTCGGTGCTCATCCAGCACACCATCGCGTCGATGTCCTGGCTCGGCCGGGGGGCGTTGTTCACCCGGGCGATCATGTCGCCGCGGCTCACGTCGACGTCGTCCTCGAGCCGCACCGCCACCGACATCGGCGGGAACGCCTCGCTCAGCTCCCGGTCGAACAGGTCGATGCCCTCGATCCGGGACGTCATTCCCGAGGGCAGCACGACGACCTCGTCGCCCGGCTTCATCACCCCGCCGGCCAGCTGTCCGGCATAGCCGCGATAGTCATGGTGGTCGTCGGACTTCGGCCGGATCACGTACTGAACCGGGAATCGGACATCGACAAGATCGCGGTCGCTGGCGACGTGTACGTGCTCCAGGTGGTGCAGCAGCGTCGGACCCTGGTACCAGGGCATGCTCGCGGACCGCTCGACCACGTTGTCGCCCTTGAGCGCAGAGATCGGGATGACCTCGAGATCGGGGACCGACAGCTTGGTGGCGAACGAGGTGAACTCGCTCTGGATCTGGTCGAAGACCTCCTCGGAGTAGTCGACGAGGTCCATCTTGTTCACGCACAGGACAAGGTGCGGGACCCGCAGCAGCGACAGGATCACCGCATGCCGGTGCGACTGCTCGGTGAGCCCGTTGCGCGCGTCCACCAGCACCAGACCGAGGTCGGCGGTGGAGGCGCCCGTGACCATGTTGCGGGTGTACTGCACGTGGCCAGGCGTGTCGGCGATGATGAACTTGCGGTTCGGGGTCGCGAAGTACAGGTAGGCAACGTCGATGGTGATGCCCTGCTCGCGCTCTGACCGGAGCCCGTCGGTGAGCAGCGCGAGGTCGGTGTAGTCGTACCCCTTGCCGCGACTGGTCCGCTCGACGGCCTCGAGCTGGTCGGTGAAGGTCGACTTCGAGTCGAGCAGCAGGCGCCCGATCAACGTCGACTTCCCGTCGTCGACCGAGCCCGCCGTCGCGAACCGCAGGAGGTCCATCGATCGGCGCAGCACCTTGGGGGCGGCCCTCTGTTCGGTGGGTGCCGTCTGCTCGTTCGATGATGGGGACATCAGAAGTAGCCCTCTTTCTTGCGGTCCTCCATGGCAGCTTCGGAGAACCTGTCGTCGCCACGGGTGGCGCCCCGCTCGGTCACCAGCGCCACGGCGATCTCATCGACGATCTCCGCCGTGTTCGAGGCCGTCGACTCCACGCATCCGGTGAGGGTCAGGTCGCCGACCGTGCGGTAGCGCACCATCCGCACCGAGGCCGACTCACCGTTGCGCATGGGGTTGAAGTCGGACTCGGTGAGCAGCATCCCGTCACGCTCGAACACGCTGCGCTCGTGGGCGAAGTAGATCGACGGGATCTCGAGCCGTTCGCGATGGATGTAGTGCCAGATGTCGAGCTCGGTCCAGTTGGACAGCGGGAAGACGCGCATGTGCTCGCCCTCGTGCATCCGGCCGTTGTAGAGACTCCACAACTCGGGCCGCTGGTTCTTGGGATCCCACTGGCCGAACTCGTCGCGATGGGAGTAGACGCGCTCCTTGGCGCGGGCCTTCTCCTCGTCGCGGCGCCCGCCCCCGAAAGCGGCGTTGAAGCCGCCGGCCTCGATGGCGGCGAGCAGCGTGCCGATCTGCAATCGGTTGCGGCTGGTCCTGCCGTCGTCGACGACGATGCCGTCCTTGATCGCCTGCTCGACGCCGGCGACGATCAGGCGGAGTCCCAGGCGGTCGATCCACGAGTCGCGTACGCGCGTGACCTCGTCGAAGTCGTAGCCGGTCTCGACCTGCATCACCGGGAACGGGACCTTCGCCGGATAGAAGGCCTTCTCGGCGAGCCGCAGCATCACGATCGAGTCCTTGCCGCCCGAGAACAGCAGCACCGGCCGTTCGAACTCCGAGACGGCCTCCCGGAAGATGTGGATGGACTCAGCCTCCAGCTGATCCAACTGACTCAACCGGTAATCGGCGTGCTCTCCCGCCATCGTGCTGGGTGCCCTCTCCGTCGCCGCCACTTCTGCAATGGGCGAGCCTAGCCGGAAGCTCGGCCCGGGGTCGGGATCGCTCGTCGGCCGGTCGGCAGATCGAGGAGGCCGGTCTTCCGGAGGGCGTCGGCCACGTCGCCAAGGGCGTCGGCGACGGTGCGTCCGGTGGTGTCGACCCGGACGTCTGCGTCCTCGGGAAGCTCGTAGGGCGAGGAGATGCCGGTGAACTCGGGTATCTCGCCGCTGCGCGCACGGGCGTACAGCCCTTTGCGGTCGCGGCGTTCGCACTCTTCGAGTGGGGTCGCGACATGGACGAGGAAGAACGCCGCTCCGGCATCGGTCGCCATCGCGCGCACCTCCTTGCGGGTCGCGTCGAACGGCGCTATCGGGCTGCACACCGCAACGCCACCGTGGCGGGCGATCTCCGCGGCCACCCAGCCGATGCGGCGGATGTTGGTGATCCGGTCGGCAGCGGAGAACGTCAGGCCGGACGTCAGGTTTCGGCGGACAACGTCGCCGTCGAGGCTCGTGACCGTGCGCGTGCCCTGTTCCAGCAGGACGTCGACGAGGCCGCGGGCGAGCGTGGACTTGCCGCTGCCGGACAGCCCGGTGAAGAACAGCACGATCCCCTGCCGTTCGGCCGCCCGCCGGTCGGTCGCGACCACCTCGGCCACCGCGGCAGGTAGGTCGCCACCCGGCGCAAGGTCGATCACCGGGTCGTCGCCGGCGAAGGCGGCCACCACCCGACCTTCGAGTCCTGCGTCCGCAAAGGCGTCGTCGTGTGCGGGTAACGGCACCGCCACCACGCCGGCGCCGGTCACGCCCTCGGCCGCACTCAGCGTTGCCCGGATCAGCCCGACCGGGGTCACTCCTCGTGGTGTTCCGACCCCGACCAGCGCGAGCAGCACGACCGGGCCACCGACGTCGGCGATCCGGGCGAGCTGGCGGTCGGTGAGCGGCTCCCGCACCGCGACGAAGGTGGATCCCCGATGTCGCTCGCGCACCTGTCGAGGAGTCAGGCGGAGCCGCCGGAACGGCCCGTAGGTCGGCTGGGCCAACGCCACGATCTCGCCGGTCGGCAAGCCTTCGGCATCGACGCGCACCTGAGCGAGCGGCAGCCCTTCCGGATCGACCAGCTCCACCGCCCCCGCTGCAGCAGCAGGCTCCGACACGTCTGCGGGCAGGGTCAGCGTCACCGGAGAACCTGCAGCGTTGAAGCGGTCCAGGGGCGCGTAGGCACCGGCGAGCAGCAGATCGAGGTCGTCGAGTTCACGTTGGGTCGGGCAGTGCTGCGGCAGTGGGGAGGACAGCGGCTTGGGAGAGGACTCCGGGCTCGGCACGGCCGTCATCGTGGCAGCTTCGACGGGGTGGGTTTCGTCTCGTCCGGAAGCTCGACCTCCGGCACCTGCATCAGTCGTCGGCGGACGACGACCCACAACACGTTGCCGAAGACGAACGCTGCCAGCGCCGACGCGAAGACCCAGCCCGTGGGCAGTCCCAGGAGCTTCAACCCCGTCGCGAGGAGCACCAAGGCGAGAGCCCGGCGGATGATGCCGCCTGGCGCGCGGCTGGAGATCTGGGCACCGACGAAGGCACCGGGAATGGCCCCGATCAGAAGCGAGACTGCCAGTGCAAGCGAGAAGTCCCCGTAGAGGAGGTGGCTCACCGCGGCCGCCCCGACGAGTGGCACCGCCTGGACCAGGTCGGTGCCCACGAGTTCGGATGCGCGCAGAGCCGGGTGCATGAGCAGCAGGATCACGATGATCACCGATCCGGCCCCGACCGACGTCATGCCGACCAGGAGCCCCGCGAGCGCACCGAGGATCACCGTCGGCACCCGCTTGACCACGATCTCGGGCGCGTGGGTCACGACGGCTGGGCCCTCGCCCAGCGCACTGCGCCGCCGGAGCATCTGCAACACCGCCCGCACGACCAGCCCGACGGCAGCGAGCAGCAACGCGACGCCGAGGAATCTCTTGAGGACGCCGTCGAGCTCGTCCTGGAACGGCAGGGCGCGAATCAGGAACACGCCGCAGAACGCAGCCGGCACCGATCCGATGCACAACCACAGCACCAGCCTGAGGTTCACGGTCCGCCGTTTGAGGTGGACCGCCGCACCGGCCGGCTTCATGAACAGCGAGACCACGATGTCGCTCGAGATGGCCGTCAGCGTGTCGATCTTGAACAAGAACACCAGCATCGGCGTCATCAGCGCGCCGCCACCCATGCCGGTGAGGCCGACGACGGTCCCGACGCACAGGCCGCCCGCGACCAGAGTCCACTCGATGCCCATCACGGCGTAGAATCGTGTCCGGCAACGAGGCGGTGTAGACCGGTCACGACAGAGGTGCACGCGCTCGATGTGCAGCATCGCGCTCAGGCCACCTTCCGAAGGGCGTCCTGTGCCAACGCGAGGAGGGCGTGAGCACGGTCCGCCGTTGCACTGGCGCGTTCGGCAACGGCCTCGGACGCGACCATGGCCATGACCTCCTCGACCGGGTCGCCCGTACCACGCAGATTGACGGTCGCGGTCCAGCCGATGTCGCGCAAGAGCGGCTCGAACTTCCTCGAGTAGGCAAGTGCAACTGCGGGTGTCCCGACCGACAAGGCGTTCAGGCAGGCGTGCATCCGCGAGCCGATGACCAGGTTGGCACTGGCGACCGTGCGGCGCACATCCGCAAGAGAGCTGGGGATGATGACTTCCGGCTCGATCATCCAAGTCTTCGATGAAGGCCCGGATCGCCTGCCCGTCGTTGTCGGCGAAGTCCGATTCCAGGACATGGGCCAGCAACGACACTTGCCGGCCCGAGGCCAGCAGGCGGGCATAGAGCTGGTGGACAACGCGTCGGTAGGCCTCGTGGTCGACGTGCGGACTGGGGTGCCAGAGCAAGCCGGAGATGTTCAGCAGCACGTCGCGCGTCACCTGGCGCGGCGGAGCCTGGATCGCGAAGACGACGTCAGTGGTGACGACGTCAACCCTTCGGTGCAGCTGGCCAGAACGCTCGGCGCTCGTCGAGTCTCGAGCCATGACCAGCCTCGCGCTGGACATGCTCCGGCGGGCCGAGAGTCGGCCGAGCCGGGTGGTGAAGGGCCCGATGGTCTGCGGACACATGACCAGGACCGTTCGAGAACGCCGCACCAGTTCAGCCAGTAGCGACATCGCGGCATGTCGGCTGCGTCCATAGATGTCGGCGAAGCTGTCACCGGCCCGGGTGTCCAGGACGAGATCGAAGCCCGCGAGCCAGCGCACCATTCCTCGACGCCTCGTCGCCAACTCCCGGAGGAGTGCCTTGGGGTCGCCAACGGGCATCGGCGCGTCGCGGCGCCCCCAGGTGAGGAAGGAGAACTCGGCATCAGGCCACACCTGCCGGGCCAACGCTTCGGTGCCCTCAGCCAACGCGCGGACTCCGAGGTTGAAGGACCGGTCGTCCGCCCACAGGATCAGGATCCGCACGTGTTCACCGCTCTCCCGCCCGGACCCGGCGCCGGGTACCACGCGCCGATCGCAGACTCCGTCGCGGTGTGGACAACGCCAGCCGGAGCAGCCCGAACCCCCGGTACCGCGGGATCCTCCGACCGCCCAGCAGGCTGCCCGTGAGCCGTCCGGCCAGCATCCTGCGACGGGTCCGCTGGAACGGCTGGGTGCGCACGAGGTCGCCCACGTCCATCGGCTCGACCTCGATCACCCCGGCGGTGATGGCGCGGAGCACGGCCTGATGGCCCTTGGGGGTTCGTGCCAGCAGCGCGCTTCGGCCCGCGCTCTCGGTGAAGACCGGATAGCCGCGCTCGTCGACCTTCCAGAAATCGGCAGCGGTGATGTCGCTCGACTCACCCACCCCGTCCGGGCAGATCTTGCACCGCCATTGCATCGTCGGCCCGAGATGCTTGCCCCACGAGTCGTCGTAGGAAGCGGCATAGGTACCGCTCGGTGCGACCGCGGTGAACGAACCGGGCCAGCCGCGGCCGCGGTACCACAGATCGGTCAGGCGTTCGTCGGGCCCGACGCCGATGTGGTGCACCAGCGAGTCGGTGGCGAGTTGGCTGGGCGTGCCAGCGCAGAAGAACGAGAGCACGTAACCGGGGCCCGTCCCTCGCTGACCGCTCAATGCGCGCACCGCCGAGGCCTCGCAGGGCTTGCCGAGAAAAGCCGAGTCGCTCGCGAGGGCGTGAGCGGAGGCGGCATTGCCCACCGGGGCGTAGCGGGACCCGGCTGACAGCAGCGCCTCGCTGCGCGACGTGATCGACACGGTGACGGTACGGCTGGGGTCGGCCGGCGAAGCCGCGGCGCCGACGACCCGGGCGACCTCGCCCTGCTCGACCAGCCACGCCGACAGCGCCGACAGCACCCCGCCGCTGCTACCGCGATGGCGGAACTGCGGATCCGTGGCCCAGGCTGCCCACGCGGCCACGTAGGAACCGACGATCGGATCTCGTCGGGCGCCGACAGGACGAGGTGACGCGACCGTGCGCCCTGGGCAGGTCGCCCGGAACTCGCGAACCTGTGCTCGGGTAGCGCTCGCACCGGTCTCCGGTGAGCTGACGCGGGTCGGCCGCAGGTATCCGGACTCGTCGAGCCCCATCTCCAGGCCGGTGTCGATCAGGCAACAGGCGCCGCAACCGGAACAGCTACCGGAGTCCACGACCGAGGCGACGTCGCGATCCAGCCCGACTGTTCCTGACACACCCACTCCTGTCGGCCGGCTCCAGCCGGCACCGGTCGAATCGTCCCATAGGTCCAGCTGCCGGCGCGGCGGCCGTCAACCCACCGGCTGCGCGACCGGCTGCCGGGTGAACAGTTGCTGCACGACCTCGGTGGCCCAGGCCAGCAGCGCGGCGTCGCGGATCGGTTGAGCCCCGAACGTCGTGGGCTTCGGCCTCGGTATCAGCACGGTTCGAAGCGGTGCCTTGACCAGACTCTTGGGATACAGCCGGTCCAGGCGGACCAGCTGACTCTCCGAGAGCGTCACGCCGGCGAACCGCACCAGGTTGCCCTGGAGGGTGACCTCGGTGACACCGGCGGTCGCCGCGACGATCCGGAAGGCAGCCACCGCCAGCAGGTTGGACACCTGCTCGGGCAACGGCCCGTAGCGGTCGGCGAGCTCCTCGGCGACGGCGGCGAGTTCGTTCTCGTCGCTGACCTTGGCCAACCGCTGGTAGCCCTCGAGGCGTAGTCGTTGCGACTCGACGTAGTCGTGCGGCAGGTGCGCGTCGATCGGCAGCTCCACCTTGACGTCGCGCCTGACCGGCTCCACGTCACCCCGGAACTCCGCGACCGCCTCCCCCACCAGGCGCACGTACAGGTCGAAGCCGACGTCGGCGATGTGGCCGGACTGCTCGCCGCCCAGCAGGTTGCCGGCGCCGCGGATCTCCAGGTCCTTCATCGCGACGGCCATGCCCGACCCCAGGTCGGTGTGCTGGGCGATCGTCGCCAGCCGTTCGTGTGCGGTGTCGGTCATCGGCTGGTCCGGCGGGTAGAGGAAGTAGGCGTACGCGCGCTCGGAGCTGCGGCCGACCCGGCCTCGCAGCTGGTGGAGTTGCGACAGCCCGAACCGGTCGGCGCGTTCCACGATCAGCGTGTTGGCGTTCGACACGTCGATACCCGCCTCGACGATCGTCGTGCAGACGAGCACGTCGACGCGCTTCTCCCAGAAGTCGATGATCACCTGCTCCAGCTGGTGTTCGTTCATCTGGCCATGCCCGACGCCGATCCGTGCCTCGGGCACCAGCTCGCGCAGCTGTGCCGCCGTCTTCTCGATCGTGCTGACCCGGTTGTGCACGAAGAAGACCTGGCCCTCGCGAAGCAGCTCCCGGCGGATGGCGGCCGAGATCTGCCGCCGCTCCTCCCCGCCGACGAACGTGAGCACCGGGTGGCGATCCTCCGGCGGCGTGGTGATCGTCGACATCTCCCTGATGCCGGTGATCGCCATCTCCAGCGTCCGCGGGATCGGCGTCGCTGACATCGTCAACACGTCGACGGCCGCGCGCAGGTGCTTCAGCTTCTCCTTGTGCTCGACGCCGAACCGCTGCTCCTCGTCGACGATCACCAGACCGAGGTCCTTGAACCGGATGTCGTTGCCCAGCAGGCGATGCGTCCCGATGACGATGTCGACGGTCCCATCGGCAACACCAGCCAGGACCTCCTTTGCCTCGGCCTCGCTGGAGAAGCGAGACAGGCTCGCGACCTTCAGTGGGAACGGAGCCATCCGTTCGCCGAAGGTCTGGCCGTGCTGCTGCACGAGCAGTGTCGTCGGCACCAGGATCGCGGCCTGCTTGCCGTCCTGCACCGCCTTGAACGCAGCCCGCACGGCGATCTCGGTCTTGCCGTAGCCGACGTCGCCGCAGATGATCCGGTCCATCGGGATCGGCCGCCGCATGTCGGCCTTCACCTCGTTGACCGCCGCCAACTGGTCGGGCGTCTCGATGTACGGGAAGGCCTCCTCGAGCTCGGTCTGCCACACCGTGTCCGGCCCGAACGCGTAGCCCGGCGTTGCCTGCCGCGCCGCGTACAGCTTGATCAGCTCGGCGGCGATCTCACGCACGGCCTTGCGGGCACGACCCTTGCGCCTCGCCCAGTCGGAGCCGCCGATGCGGTCGAGCGTCGGCGAGTCCCCACCGACGTATCGCGACACCTGGTCGAGCTGATCGGTCGGGACGTACAGCCGGTCGGCCGGCTGGCCGCGCTTGGAGGCGGCGTACTCCAGCACGAGGTACTCGCGGGTCGTCCGCGCCGTCCCGCTCCCGACCACCCGTTCGGTCATCTCGACGAACCTGCCGACGCCGTGCTGCTCGTGCACGACGTAGTCACCGGCCCGAAGCTCCAACGGTTCGATGGTGGTGCGGCGCCGGCTCGGCATCCTGTGTGCGTCGCGACTGCCGCCGCCGCGCTGGCCGAACAGGTCGTGCTCGCTGAGCACCAGGAGGTCCAGACCGAGGGTGAACCCGCCGGTGAGGCCCGCCTGCACCACGGTCACCAGCCCCGGCTCGGCCGGTTCGGGTAGCTCGGTCACGACGCGTACCGGCAGCTCCTCACCGCGGAGGACCTCTGCCAGGCGTTCGGCCGAGCCGTGTCCTGGTGCCGCCAGCACCACGCGGCCACCGGCGGAGACCCGCGCGCGGATGTCGGTGACCGCACGCGTCAGGTCGCCGCGGTAACCGCTCACCTCGCGCAGTTCGGTGGCGATCGAGGCGACGGCCCCGATGGTCGTGTCGAGGTCGATCGAGACGAGCTCGCCCGCCTCGGTGCGCAGGCCGTAGCGGGTGGGCGCGACGCTGGCGGTCTCGCTGTCACCGGTGAACGGGCTCGTGCTCCACCAGGCCAGCCCGTGTGCCAGCGCGGCGGCGCGCACGTCGGCATAGCTGTGGAAGCTCGCGGCATCCACGTCGATCGGAGCCTTGCCACCGGTCGAGGCGGCGGCCCAGCCAGCCTCGAGGAACTCCGCCGACGTCGCCACCAGATCGTGGGCGCGCGACCGCACCCGGTCGGGGTCGCACACCAGGATCAGGCTGCCCTCGGGCAGCAGCTCGACGAACAGGTCCATCCCGTCCACCAGCGCGGGCGCCAGCGACTCCATCCCCTCCACGGCATGGCCGGCGGCGAGCCGCTCACAGATCTCGGCGAGCTCCGGGTGCTCCCGGCCGAGCTCGGCCGCGCGGGCACGCACGTCGTCGGTGAGCAGGAGCTCGCGACACGGCGGCGCGTACAGGCGCTGCGCGGCCGGCCCGTCTGCGTCGCGGGAGCCGATCGTGCGCTGGTCGGCGACGGCGAAGCTGCGGATGCTCTCCACTTCGTCGCCGAAGAACTCGACCCGGAGCGGGTGCTGCTCGATGGGCGGGAAGACGTCGACCAGCCCGCCCCGGACGGCGAACTCGCCCCGGCGCTCGACCAGGTCGACCCGGGTGTAGGCCGCGCCGGCCAAGTCGCGGACGACGTCGTCCAGCCCGACCACCTGGCCGACGGTGAGCTCCACCGGTTGCAGATCGGCGAGGCCACGCACCAGCGGCTGCAGCAGGCTGCGCACCGGCGCGATCAGCACCGTTGGCCGCGGATCGTTCGGGCCGGGGTGGACCAGCCGGCGGAGCACGGCCAGCCTTCGTCCGACCGTGTCGGCCCGCGGGGACAGCCGCTCGTGCGGGAGCGTCTCCCAGGCACCGAACACCGCCACCCGGTCCGGCGGCAGCAGGCCGCCGAGTACCTCGGCGAGGTCGTCGGCCTCTCGGCCGGTCGCGGTGACGAGGACCACCGGCGGTGCCTGCTCGTCGCTTCGACGCGCGACCGCGTCGCTCACAGCCTTGGCCAGCAGAGGCTGCACCGACCGTGGCGCGGAGACGTCGAGTGAGGTGACCGTGCCCGCCTCGGCAGCGATCAGCGCCTCGGCGATGCCGGCATCGGCACGGACCAGCTCGACGAGACCGGCGACACTCATGCGGAACCTCTCTGGCAGGCATGACTCATCTGGCGGGCAACTGCCTCGATGGGCATGCGACTCCTCGTCGTGCGCGGATCTCGAGCGGTCAGGTGTGTGCGAATCGCCAACGGAGCTTGGTCAACGGCAGCACGACCGCCCCCGATCCAGGTGGATGCGGGGGTGCGGCGGCGCCGTCCAAGGGACCGACGCGAAGGGCCAGCGTACCGGGATCAGGCCCTGGCCAGGTACTCGGCGAGGTGCTGTCCGGTCAAGGTGCCCCCGTCTTCGGCCAGCGCTGCAGGTGTGCCCTGGAAGACGACCTGGCCGCCGTCGTGCCCCGCACCAGGACCGAGGTCGATGACGTGGTCGGCATGGGCGATCACGGCCAGGTGGTGCTCGATGACGATCACGCTGTTGCCCGCGTCGACCAGCTGGTCGAGCAGTCCCAGCAGCTGGTCGACGTCGGCCATGTGCAGTCCGGTCGTCGGTTCGTCGAGCACGTAGACCGCGGCATCGCCGGCCATGTGGATCGCCAGCTTCAGCCGCTGCCGCTCACCGCCGGACAACGTGTTCAACGGCTGGCCGAGGGACAGGTAGCCCAGGCCGACGTCGACGAGCCTGGTCAGGATCCGGCCGGACTGGCCAGCCGGGAACGACTCCTTCGCCTCCTCGACCGACAGCGCCAAGACCTCGGCGATGTTCCTGCCGTGCAGCTGGTACGTGAGCACTTCGGGGGTGAACCGCTTGCCCTCGCACTCCTCGCACACACTCGCGACGCCCATCATGAAGGCGAGGTCTGAGTAGATGAGCCCGAGGCCGTTGCAGCGCTGGCACGCACCCTCGGAGTTCGCCGAGAAGAGTGCCGCCTTGACGTTGTTGGCCTTGGCGAAAGCCGTGCGGATCGAGTCCAGCAACCCCGTATAGGTGGCCGGGTTGGACCGGCGCGAGCCCCTGATCGCCGCCTGGTCGATGATCCGCACGTCGTCACGGCGTGGCAGGCAGCCGTGGATCAGCGAACTCTTGCCGGAGCCAGCGACACCCGTGATCGCGGTGATGACCCCGAGCGGCACCTCGACGCTGACGTCGCGCAGGTTGTGCAACCTGGCCTCGTTGATCGCGAGATGGCCGGTCGCCTTTCGCACCGCCGGCCTCAGGCCGGGCCGTCGGTCGAGGTGGTCTCCGGTCAGCGTTCCCGACCGCCGCAGCCCGGCCACGTCGCCCTCGTAGGTGAGGTTGCCTCCGGATGCACCGGCCCTCGGGCCGAGATCGACAACGTGATCTGCGATCCCGATGACCTCGGGCTTGTGCTCCACGACCAGGACCGTGTTGCCCTTGTCGCGCAGCAGTTGCAGGAGCGTGTTCATCCGGCGGATGTCGTGCGGATGCAGGCCGATGGATGGCTCGTCGAACACGTACGTGATGTCGGAGAGGCTCGATCCAAGATGGCGGACCATCTTCACCCGTTGGGCCTCACCGCCAGAAAGCGTGCCTGACTCCCGATCGAGGCTGAGGTACCCGAGACCGATCTCCACCAACGACGTCAGCGTGTCCGCGAGGCCCGTGACCAAGGGAGCTACCGCCGGAGCGTCCATCGCTTCGACGATCGTGACGAGGTCGGAGATCTGCATGCCGGCGAGCTCGGCGATGTTGTGCCCGTCGACAAGGCAGCTGCGAGCCACCTCGTTGAGCCGGGTCCCCGAGCAGGTCGAGCAGGGCCCGTAGGTGACGGCGCGTTCGAGGAACGCCTTGGTCTCGCCGCGAGCCTTCTCTCGGTCCTTGGCGATGATCGTCCGATTGACCTTCGTCACCAGACCCTCGAAGTTCGCCGTCCAGGCGCCGTAGTCGACCTTCACGGCCTCGGTGTGCAGCAGTGCCTTCCACTCGTCGTCGCTGTAGTCCGACAGCTTCCGGTCGGGGTCGAACATCGGGTTCTTGGTGAACATCTGCCCGTACCACGCCTCGACGCCGAAGCCGGGAACCGTGATCGCCCCTTCGTTCAACGACTTCGACCTGTCCACCAGCTGGTCGAGATCGAGGTCGCCACGCCACCCGAGGCCCTCGCAGTCAGGACACATGCCTTCGGGGTTGTTGAAGCTGAACCGTGACGAGGGACCGATGTGGGGAACGCCGATCCGGCTGAAGATGATCCGCAGCATCGTGTAGGCGTCGGTCGCGGTCCCGACGGTCGAGCGTGAGTTCGCACCCATCCGCTCCTGGTCGATGACGATCGCGGCACTGAGGTTGCGCAGGGCATCCACGTCCGGGCGGCTCTGCGCGGGCAGGAAGCCCTGGACGAATGCCGTGTAGGTCTCGTTGATCAGTCGCTGTGACTCTGCGGCGATCGTCCCGAAGACCAACGAAGACTTACCCGACCCCGAAACACCGGTGAACACCGTGAGCCGGCGCTTGGGAATGTCGACGTCGACGTTCTTGAGATTGTTCTCGCGGGCGCCGCGCACCTCGATGTGGTCGTGCGTGTCGGCCGGCCGGAGAGTGGCTGAACTCATCACCTGCGGAGGCATCCTGTCCAACTGTGAGCCTGGCGCCGCGATCCCTTGGGGGTGCGCGCAGGCGGCAGCGCGGTGTGGACGGTTCCAGTTGTCGGCACGGGTTCGGCAGGTTAGCAGGGTTGGTACCGTGCCTGCATGCGTCTCGTGCCGGAGTCTGGCAGGCCAGCCTGGCAGCTGCGGGGAACCGCGGCCCTTTCCCTTGTGCTGTTGGGGATCGTCGCATGTAGCGGCGATCCTCGAGCCAGCGACTCGACGTCAACGCCAAAGCCCACATCGAGTGCTGCGGCCACCGCGTCGGCACCGGTCGCTACGGACCCACCACCATCGCCCAGCCCCCTCTCGGTTGCCGACGCGGGTGCTGGGTCGCCCGGGTCAGCGCGCTACCCCGTACCGACAGACGCACTGTTCGTTGCCCCTGACGGGTCCGATAGCGCATCGGGTACGCGTGCGGACCCGTTCGCGACTGTCACTCGCGCGGTATGCGGCGGCACCGGTGAACGGCACGGTGGTCGTGCGTGCGGGCAGCTACCACGAGGGCTTCGTCCTGCCGGCCGGCAAGCGGCTGACTGTCCAGAACGCTCCGTCGGAGGAAGTCTGGTTCGACGGCAGCCGGGTGCTGACCGGATGGCGAGGGGAGGGCGCGACCTGGTTCGTCGAGAACTGGACGGTCCGGTTCGATCACAGTCCGACCTATACGCGCGGCGCTCCCGACAACACTCAGAAGGGATTCGCCTTTCTCGACCCTGGCCATCCCATGGCCGCTCATCCCGACCAAGTCTTCGTCGATGGGCGGGCGCTCAGGCAGGTGGGCGCCGTGAGCCAGGTGATATCCGGGACGTTCTTCGTCGACGAGGTGGCCCATCGCCTCTACCTGGGCAGCGATCCCGCCGGTCACGAGGTTCGGGCCAGTGACCTGAACCGTGGTGCGCTGGTGAAGGGAGCCGGTGCCACGTTGCGTGGGATCTCGTTCCGCCGGTTCGCGCCATCGGTCCCTGATGCCGGCGCAGTCCGCATCGAAGCAGGCTCCGTCGCGCTCGAGCGGATGGCCGTTGAGGACTCGGCGACGATCGGCATTGCCGTCAGCGGACCCGGAGCGACTCTTCGACAGGTGAGCAGTCGACGTTCCGGAATGCTCGGTATCGGCGGGAACCGTGCCGACGGCCTCGTGGTCGAAGCGGTCGATGTCGAGGACAACAACACCGAGCGCTTCAATCAGGTGCCAGTGGCCGGCGGAATGAAGTTCACCAAGACCCGCGGAATCGTCGTCCGCAGCAGCAGGATCGCCGACAACTTCGGGACCGCCCTTTGGATCGACGAGTCGTGCTTCGACGTTCGAGTGATCGGCTCGGACATGCTGGACAACCACCGACACGGACTGGTGCTCGAACTGTCAGCCAAGGCCACGGTCGTCGACAACCTGATCCGCGACAACGGCAGGACGGGCGTACTGGTCAGCGGTACGAGTGATGTGGCCATCTGGAACAACACCCTGGTCGGCAACGGTTCCGGCTTCCTGGTGATCCAGGACAGGCGACGTGCGAGCGATCTCGACATACCCGGACACGACTCGCGCCGCCAACTGCCGGATCCGACGGTCACCTGGCTCACCGGCCCGGTGGGCATCATGGCCAATGTCGTGGTCGGAAAGTCAGGTGCCGAAGCCCCCTTGCTCTCCGTCACGGACACATCGGGCGGGCGCTCCGCTCACGACATGCACGTCACGGCGAACGCGAACCTCTATCACGCTGAGGTGGACGGTGAACCTGACCCGGCCTTCGCCTGGAGCATGACTCCGGGCCGAACGTCTGACTTCGCGACCCTGTCCGACTTCCGGCAGTCCTCGGGCCAGGACGCCAACTCCGTTTGGACCATCGGTTCCGCGTCCGACCCGCTGCACCCCGACGGGACACTGACGGTCGCCGGCCGTCGTGCCATCGCGCGGATGCCCGAACGTCTCCCGCCTGCCGATGTCGCCGCCGCGCTCGATCCGGCGGCTGGGACGAGCCACGTCGGCGTCCTGCGCTGACCCTGTGGCGGCGCCCCGGACCGTCGGTGCAGGCAGGGCAGCTCAGGAGCGCTGATCTGCCAAAGACACACGTCTGTCCCGTCGCTTGAGCTGAAGGGCTGGTCGCTCGACCAGGAACCAGCTGGCGGCCGCGAAGGGCACGACGCAGACAAGGGACAACAAGGCGAAGGCAGGGACCGGCAAGACGTCGGCACCGAGGAGCACCAGGGTCTGCTGGACCGGAAAGGCGTAGATGTAGAGGCCGTACGAAATGTCGCGATCGCGCAACCACCACCGCGGTGCCGACAGGGCGATGCCGACCCGGATCACGAGATATGCAAGGGCAGGAGCCCCCAGCACCGAGTAGGTCGGCAGAAGTGTGGATGCTGCCAGCACCACGGACGCCACGACGGTCATCAGCAAGCTTCGTGGAATCTTGGATCCGTAGAGGTGCAGGAGGACGCCCAGTCCGAACATGAAGCCCAGCCGACTGCCCGTGTGGACCCAGTAGTTGTGCGGGATGACGTTGAAGGTGTCGGCTGCATGGACAGCCCAGAGTCCGAGAGTCGCCACGAGCATCAGCAGACGACGCTTCAGCAGGCCGACAAGACCGAGGACAGCGAGCACGAGATACGCGAGGAGCTCCCAGGAAAGCGTCCACAGCGATCCGTTCCAGTACCCGTCGAAGTGGGTACCCGACGGTGTTCCGGCGACCGACCACTGCTGCATCCTGGTCGTGAGGTTGGCAAGGACGTAACGCCAGGCGGTGTCAGGCCCCTGCACCAGACCGGAGAAGTCCCCGTGCCGTATCAACAGGGCAAGCGGAG
The DNA here is from genome assembly GCA_963724495.1 of uncultured Actinomycetota bacterium. Lineage (GTDB taxonomy): Bacteria > Actinomycetota > Actinomycetes > Propionibacteriales > DAIQRJ01 > CAVRUZ01. The sequence goes on from CAVRUZ010000002.1 coordinate 1,497,303, forward strand.
CGAAGCCGACGGCCACCACCACGAGACACACCCAGAACCCAGGCATGATCCGAAGCGCACGGTTGCGAAGGAATCTCAGAATGCCTGGCCGGTGCAGGTAGCTGCCGGCCAGTAGCAGCCCACTGATGACGAAGAAGCCATCAACGCCGAATGACCCGTAGAAGATGCCGCCGTTCGGATAGGGAACGGATTTTCCGGTCAGCCGAAACGAGTGCCACACGAGGACGCTTGCGGCCAGTGCAAGCCGAACGGTATTCAGCCCGTTGCGACGGGGATCGACCTGCATTCCGACCATGGCCGAGGTGTCCAATGCATTCCTTACCCCGGCCAGGTGGCGACCTGCCCGCTTGTCACGAGGCTTCCTGCACCGTCCGGGGGAAGTCGGTCGCTCCGCAGGCCCGAAGGAACGGCGCGATGACATCGACGGCACCGACTAGCTGTGCGTAGCACGCACGGTAGTACTTTCCTGAACGCCCGAAGGGATCCTCGAGATCGTCGGCAGCCGGATCGCTGGGTGCCCGCCGCGACTTGGCCAGTTTCTGGATCTGGTCAGTCAGCCGGCGGCCCCGATCCAGAGACTCGGCATCGGCGCCCTGGTCCACCATCTGGGCGAGACGAGCGAATTCGAGGATGGTGAAGGTGCGACGCACGGCGGCCGGATCGAGCGTCACGACAGCTGATCGGTGACGGCGGGTCGCGGTGAGAATGAGGGCGGCATCGCGAACCATGTCCGCCGACAGTTGGCGCGACCGGAAGTCGTCGGTCCGAACGCCGGGCGCCGCGACCAGCGCCGCCATGGGGCCCGCCATTTCCGCGCCGTCGACTGCCTGGATACCTGCGCTGGAGACGCCGATGCGTGCGGCCCCCGCGAGCCGATGGGTCAGCAATAGCTCAGCCGCGGGCGATCGTGCAAGGTTGCCCGTACACACGAAGAGGACCCGATACGGCCGCCGCACGAGTTCGTCTTCTCGTCGGCCCGCGGCGCGCTGGTCCATGTGCTCTCCCTATGGTCGGCCTGACCATTATCCACGGGTAGAGCTTACTTTGGCCGCCTCTGACCGTTTTGGGCGTCGACCCGCATGACGAGTGGCGGACGTTCGGCGGCTGCTCTTGTGCTCGATGTCCTCCGACCCGGACGAGTAGCCGTAGTAGTTGGACTGCTTGACCGGCACCCGGTTGAGCACCACCCCATGCAAGGTGGCGCCGGCCTGCTCGATGAGCCTAATGGCGGACGACAGATGGCTGCGGTGTACGCGTTGGACATTCGCGACGAGCAGTGCACCCATGATCCGCTTGGCCAGAACGGCAGCGTCGGTGACGGGCAGCATCGGTGGCGCATCGAACAGCAGGACCTCGTACCTGCTCCGTCACCTCCTGCAGGAAGTGCTCCATCGCCTCCGAGGCGAGCAGTTCACTCGGGTTGGGCGGGGTGCCTCCGGCTGTCACGATGTCGAATTCGGGACCGCCTCCAGACCATGGCTGGAGTACGTCGTCCAGCGTTGCGCGCCCGGTCAAGACCGTTGTCAGGCCGACCGCCCCTTCGAGACCGAACTCCGCGGCGACTGCGGGCCGCCGCAGATCGGCATCGACCAGCAGGACTCTCCGCCCTGCCTCGGCGAATGCAACCGCGAGATTGGCGGCAAGGGTCGACTTCCCGGCCCTCGGCAGTGCAGACGTGATCGTCAGAGCCAACTTGCGGCCGTCGACTGCGAGGAAGTCGATGTTGGTCCTGAGCCGCCGGAAGGACTCGGCCGTCATGCTGGTGGGGTGGTCGCGTACCACGAGCCGGTTGATGACGAACGCCTTGTCGTCCGGCAACTCCCCCAGTACCGGTGCAGTGGTCAGGGCCTCGATGTCCGCGGGCTTGCGGACCCGGGTGTCGAGCAACTCGCGCAGGACGGCGCAGCCGAATCCGAGGAACCCGCCGAGCATCAAGCCGATCCCGACGTTCCGCTTCTTCTTCGGGCTGAACGGAGACACCGGCACGGTGGCCTCTCCCACCGTGGAGACCCTGACTGTTGACCTCCCCTGCGCGTCCTTCGGGGAGAGGTCACTCACCTTCTCCCCGAGCTCGTCGGCGACCGCGTTTGCCAGGTCGGCACTGGCCTGCGGTGACGGACTAGTGACCGTGATGACGACGATCACCGTGTCCGGCTTCGACGTGGCGCTGATCTGTCCCGCCAGCTGCTTGGCGCTCACGCTCAGATTGAGCTCGTCGATGACCGGTTCCAGCACCGCCGGTAGCGTCGCGAGTTCGGCGAAGGACTGGACCTGGTTCTGCGTGTAGTTGGATCCCTGGAACAGGTCCGCGGCTGTGGAGCCGTAGGGCAGGGAGAAGTAGACGCTCGCCGACGCGCGGTACATGGGAGTCGCGAGGATGGACAGAATGCCGGTCACGCCGACTCCGAGCATCATGCACATGCACGATCAGCAGCCACCGCTTGCGGAGGATGTTCGCGTAGTCGCCCAGTTTCACGCGCCGCTGCCCTCCAGGCTGGATGCCGACGCGCGGCCCGGGACCACGGCGTCTCCGTCACTCGATGATGGGTGCATGGGTTCAGCAACAGGGTTCGGGCCGCTCAACACTCGGAGTCTAGGCGGTGGAAACCCGTCATCGCCGTACCTGTGCCGACGTCGTGGGCCGGCAGCGCTGGAGTCTCCGCCCAGGTCTTTGAGGACTGGGGCGAAGAGCGCCATGCCGACGATCATCCAGATCACAGCCGCGTACTGGGTGATGAGAGCCACCGTGGCCAGCGCGGGGATCTGAGCGACGAGGGCAACCGTCGGAGCTGAAGCACGACGGGTCACGACGCACACGATCGCGGCCAGCAACAGGCCGGAGGTCACCACCAGCGGGAGCCAGCCGTAACTGAGGCCGTGCAGGATGAGGGTGCTGTCGATCGAGCGGAAGTCGCGCATGTACAACGTGCCGTCGGGTGCTCGATACGCCGCTGGGGAGATGCCCAGCGGCGCCATGTCCGGGATGAGTGAGAGCAGGTTGCCCCGGTAGGCGGCACTCCCGGCCGCCTCGCTGCCCGCCGCGTCGAATACGGCGGTCACGTACGGGAGCGCAATGAACGCCACCCCGAAGAGAAGGACCGTGAACAGCGCTCGGAGCCTGGCCGAGAGCCCGGACCGCTGGAAGACGATGGTCAGCACCAGTCCGGTGACAGCGCACAGCATTGCTGCGCGGCTGAAACTCACGAGTGTCCCCGCCATCAGCAGGAGGACGATCACCGACTTGGCCCTCGCGGTCAGGTCGGTGGCCAGGACGAGCGGAAGTGCCGCCGCAAGACTGGCACCCAGCGCGATCGAGTGGCCAAACGCGCCCTCCGCCCGCACGATGTCGCCGCGGGCCTGCAGGCTCCCCCAGGTCCCGTACAAGGAGTTCCCACGCGTAAGGAGGACGAAGATGTTGTAACCGGTTATGAACTCCACCACGGCCAGGGCGGCCGCGATCGCGAAGACGACGCCGATCGCCTTCATGAGCCAGTTCAGCCCTAGACGTTGGGCGAGCAGTCGGCCCATTGCCAACGGTGGAAGCCACTGCAGGAACACGTCAAGCAACGCCGGTCTGGATGCACCGCCCAGCACGACGGTGGCAAGGGACAGCACGAGCATCAGCAGCATCACCATGTCGGCCTTGCCCAAGCGCACGCCCTGCGTGGGAAAGAGCGCGATGCCCACGAACACGGCGATGATGACGCTCGGTGCCAGGTAGACCCTGAAGGTCACACCCATCCAGATCGGAACGAACACCAGGCCGACGAGCCAGATGACCGCGAGCATCTTCGGGTGATCACGCAGGAGGATGACGCCGATGGCGCCGAGGACGAGCGCCAGCAGCATCAACGCCAGCTGGTCGGCGGCCGGGCCGGTCACGGCCAGCGCCAGATACCGCTCAGGAGTCAGTTGCTCGTTCACGGTGGATCACCTTGACAGCTCAGATCACCCGTGACGGCCACATCGTTCGCACTGCCCAGGGTCCACGAGGTCGTCATGCAGCCGACCTACGCCGATGCAGGGCGCTGCGACCCAGCTCGACAAGACCCGCAACGTCACGCCGCATCGGCGGAAGCAGCAGCACCGCGACCGCATAGGTCAGCGCGCCGGCTACGACGGCGAACGTGAGCGAGAGCGGGGCGGGCATCCCGGCCGAGGCACTGGCGGTGAGGAAGGCGGCCAACGCGACCAAGGTGCACATCGTGAGGATCCTCGCCGCACCTTGCAACAGCCGGCGGATCGGGATCACGGTAATCCTCGAGAGCCACCAGAACGAGAGCGGCCAGGCAATCGCCGGCGCGATCATGTAGCCGACGGCCACCCCGAGCAGCCCGAAGAAGCTGCCGGTGACGATGCATACGACCTTGATGCAGGACGTGACCAGGGTGTACCGCATCAGCTCACCGGTGAGGCCACGGGACAGGTATACCCAGTACCCCACGTAGGAGAGCGTCTGGAAGATGCCGGCGACCGCCAGGCATTGAATGAGCGGCGTGACTTCTGCCCACCGGTCCCCGAGGAGCACGTCGGTTACCGGCGAGGCCGCCCCGAGAACGAGCGCGACCCCTGCCACCAGGGTGTAGCCCAGCGCCAGTTGGCCCTTGGCCACATAGTCGGAGAAGCGCTTCTCGTCGTCCTGCAGCCGTGACAGCACCGGGAGAGCCACCGTGTTGGACGGCGCGCGCAGTTGTCCGAGCGGCGTCATCACCAGTTGGAAGCTGCGGTTGTAGAGCCCGAGCTGGGACGAGCCCAGGCGGATCCCGATGACGAAGGAGTCGGTGTTGTTGCTGACGTAGCCGATGAGTTGCGACCCGAGCAGGTTCCAGCCGAAGCGCAGCAGTTGCGCCATCCCCGGGTCCCTGCGCGGTCTGGTCGGCCGGAACCTGCTCCCGGCCATGACCAGGGCGGCGAGAACGGTGACCTGCGCCAGCTGCTGTGCGACGAGGGCCCACTGGTGTCCGCCCAGGACTGCGACCACCACAGCGACGCCGAGTGCGAGCAGGGCAGAGACGATGTCCGCCACGGCCAGCCTGGTGAACCGCATGCTCCTGTTGAGATCGGCCCGAAACTGGTGGCGACGCCGTTGACCACGAACGTCAGGGCAAGGACGCGGGCCATGATTCGAGGTCGGCTCGCCATAGAGGGCGGCGATCAGGGGTGCGCACAGGGAGACGAGAAGTCCCAGCACCAGCCCGATGGCGCTGTTGAGCCAAAGGAGGTTGCTGCGTTGTTGCCGCGTCAGTTCCTTGGCCTGTATGGCCGCCGAGGAAAGTCCGAAGTCGCGGAGGAGATCCCCGACGCCGATGACCGCGATGACCATGGCCAGCAGGCCGTAGTCGTGCGGTGTCAAGAGGCGGGCCAGAATAGACACCGAGACGATCTGCACGACGATCTTGATGGCCTGCGCACCGAGGGTGACGAAGGCCCCTCTGACGGCGCGTTGGGCCATCGGCCGCTCTCCGGGAACGCTCAGCGGCTCGTCGGTCACAGGTTCGCTCATAGACCCGGGCGCGGCGAGGGCCGGATGCGGCTCGTCGGCTTGTCTCAACGCGCTCAGGCTCGCTCCAGTGGCTCACGCGTCAGGTGGCAGAGTGCACCCGCCCGCGTCGTTCGACCCTGATTGTTCGCTTTGTCGGCGTTGAGCACCAGCAGCCTCCAGCGACACGGCGGGCCCGACCCTGTTGCGGTGTCGAGCCCGCCGGTGAGCACCGGTCAGGCGACGGTCGTGGCTCTGAGGTTGTCCACCTTGAACGTCACCGGCCCGTTGGCTGCCGATGCTGACAGGTAGCCCCTGCACGCCGACACCTCGTGGCACCTGCAACGCGGCGGTGGTGTCGGTGGCCTGCAGCCGCCAGGTGCTCGGCTCCGCCGTGCCGTCCATCCACACCTTCAGTTTGAGCGACGTGGTCCCGGAGCCTGTGACCTGCATCCGGACGTGGAGCACAGTGCCGGCCGTGTAGTTCAGCCCGGTGACCGTGGCGGTGAAGATCGACGACTCAGTCCCCGCTACCGCTCTGGTCGAGGTGAGCCTCGACAACCCCCGTCGACCTGATCAGGACCCGGCTGCGGTAGGCGTTGGCATTGTCGCCTCGACCGATGAGACCGAGATAGACCGAGCCGGTGTTCGGCAGCTTGTCGACCGCGAGGATCAGCGGTCACATCGGTGCTGGTCGACGCCACCATGTTCAGGTGCGCCGCAGGAGCCTTTGCCCGCGGCCACGGAGATCGTGCCTGCGCCGCCGCTGACGCCGAACAAGCTCGCGGCGCCGCTCAGCGTCCACGCCCCACCGGTGTCCGCCGTACCCCAGCCGGTGGCCAGGGTCCGGCCGAACGGCGTCCTGCGCCAACACACCCGGCGCCGGTGGCGCCGTGACCGTGACCGTGCGTCTCCGTGTCCGTACCGCCGTTCGCGTCGGTGACGGTCAGGGTGACGGTGTAGTTCCCGCCTGCGGCATAGGTGTGGCTCGTCGTCGCGCCCGAGCCGGTGGTGCTGTCGCCGAAGTCCCATGCGTAGCTCAGGGTCGTGCCCTCGGGATCGGTCGACGTGGAGCCGTTCACCGACACCTGCAGGTCGTTCTCGGTGTGCGTGAACCGGGCCGTCGGCAGCTGGTTCGCCGGCGGGGAGACAGAAACATCGTGGGTCACGGTGCCGGTCCCGCCGTCGTCGTCGGTGACGGTCAGGGTGACCGTGTAGGTCCCGCCAGCCGCATAGGTGTGCCTCGCCGTCACGCCCGTGCCGGTCGTGCTGTCGCCGAAGTCCCAGGAGTAGCTAGGCGATCGTGCCGTCGGGATCGGTCGACGCGGATCCGTTCACCGACACCGCAGGTCGGTCTCGGTGTGCGTGAACCGCGCCGTCGGCAGCTGGTTGGCCGGCGCGGTCACGGTGACGCGTGTGGCTATGGTGTCGGTCGCGCCGTCGTTGTCGGTGACGGTGAGGGTACCGTGTAGGTGCCCGCCAGCCGCGTAGGTGTGGCTGCCGTGCGCACCCGGTGCCGGTCGCCGCCCGTCACCGAAGTTCCACGCGTACGACGCGATCGTGCCGTCGGGGTCGGCCGAGGTGGACGCCGTCCACCGACAGCCGTCGAGATCGTCTCGCGTCGGCGGTGAAGGCCGCCGTCGGCGCCTGGTTGCCGGCGGGCCGTCACCGTGACGCTGTGGCTGACGGTGCCGGTCGCGCCGTCGTTGTCGGTCACCGTGAGCGTCACCGTGTAGGTACCGGCCGCCGCGTAGGTGTGCGTCGGCGTCGCGCCCGGTGCCGGCTGCGTGCCGTCACCGAAGTTCCACGCGTAGGACGCGATCGTGCCGTCGGCGTCGGTGGAGGTCGGAGCCGTCGAACGACGCCGTCAGGTTCGTCCTCGGTGTGCGTGAACGCCGCCGTCGGCGCCTGGTTGGCCGCTGCCGCGCTGCCCAGCGCGAAGTGGTTCGCGACCTGCGCCGGCGCTCAGCACGCTGCGTAGACCGCGGCCTCGTCGATGCGTGCCGGCGAGGAACGGGCTGCAGCAGCCCCAGTGGTTGTCGCCACCGACCCGCCAGTAGCCGGCGTAGTCCTGGGCGTCGGTCTGGCCGTTGGTGCCGACCAGCGCACCGTCGACGTAGAGCTTCATGCCGTCGGTGGTGCTCTGGGTGGCCACGACGTGGTGCCACTGGCCGTCGTTGCAGTGCCGTCGGCGTGGTGATCGTGTTGGTGAAGCCGGTCCAGACGCCGAAGGTCAGCCGGCCGTCGTTGCTCATGTAGATGTGCCGGTCGTAGCAGCCCGAGGTGCCGGTCTGCGTGCAGCCGAACCCGATGATCTTCCCGCCGCTGGTCGTGGTGGTCTTGAACCACGACGCTCCACGGAGTAGTTCTTCGGGTTGGTGAACTGGTGTTCGATGAGCCACGAAGCCGTCGTTGCCGTCGAAGGCTGCCGCGTTGTCGGCGGCTACGCCGAACGCCGCCGGCCTGGCCCTGGGCACGACCGCCGCTCGGTAGGTGCCGTCGGATCTCGTTCGGACCGGCGTCCTTGGCGCCGTGCCGCTGGTCTCGCCCAGCCGCCAGTACAGGTCCGGGTCGACGTCGAAGACCGCCTGGCCGTAGGCGTCGGCCGGCGGCGTGCGGCACGGGTTGGCGTGCGGCCGCTCGCGGTGTAGTGCGCGGCGACCTGGTCGCGTGGAGCACGGTCGGGTAGATCGCGACGTCGTCGATGGCGCCGGCGAAGTAGTGCTGCGCGGCTGGTTCGGCCAGCCGTCGAGGTTGTCGCCGCCGACCCGCCAGTAGCCGGAGTAGGCCTGGCCGGAGGTGACGTCGTTGCTGGACCGCACGACCTTGCCGTCGACGTAGAGCCGCATGCCCGTTCGGCCGAGCGTCGCCGACGACGTGGTGCCACTGGCCGTCGTTGTAGCTCGGCGGACGTGGTGAGCGTCTGGACGCCGCCGGGGTAGACGCCGAAGACAGATCGGCCGGCGTTGTCCATGTAGACGTGGCGGTCGTAGTTGCTGGACGTCGCCCGGTGTTGGCGTTGCCGAAGCCGATGATCTTGCCGCCGCTGGTCGTGGTGGTCTTGATCCAGGCCTCGGCGGTGAAGGTGTTCGGGCCGGCCTGGACGCTGCCGGCCGCGACCCTGGCCAGCCGTGCCGTTGAAGGTCGACGCCGTGTTGGCGTCGCCAGATCGCGCCGGCGGCGCCGCGGGTGACGCCGCTCCCGGCGGCGGCGTCGTCGAAGCCGATCCAGTCGTACACGATCGGCCCGTCGGCCTCACTGAGCCGGCCAGTAGTTGCGCGGCGCTGTCTGCCCGACACGCGCTGCGGCGTAGGGACTGCTGGTCGCCGTCGCTGCGATCGTGACCGTGACGTCGTTGGTACTGCGACCGCGTTGCCGAAGTCGTCGAAGGCGATGACCGGTAGCTGTGCGTCGAGCCGGGCGCCACGGTGGTGTCGACGCAACCCATGTCGGCCGGTTCCCAGAACCGAGTGTCAGCAGTCTGGACGTACATCGTAGGCCCGGTGATCGCCTGGTATCGCGGTACACCTTGTAGGTGAGGTCTTGTTGTCGCGGTCCGAATTCGCCGTCCAGCCGATGCGCGCCGTGCCGCCTCGAACGACACGACGCTGACACCGAAGCGCTGACCGTTGAGACGGGCTGCGGCACTGGCCGGCGCGATCTTGTTCGGCGCGATGCGGCCGCCGACGAACCGCACGAGGCCCTGCTGGCGATCGCCGTTGACGGCGGTGAACTCGCCGCCGTAGGCGACGTAGTCGTCGTTGCCGGTGACGATCCAGCCGGCCTGGCTCTGGCCGGTGAAGGTGCCGGCCGTCCATCTGGGGTACCAGTGCAACAGCTCCGGGTGACGGGTTGCCGGCGAGTTGAAGTAGCCGTAGGGATCGTCGGTCGATGGTGCCGGTCGACGGTCTTGGCGAAGGCGACGCGAGTGGTTGAACGTCCACGGTCGTCGGTCTGCGGGAAGCCGCCGACGTTGCCGCAGTAGTGCGCGTGGCCGCGGCGTAGACGACGCCGCCCGTGGGGTAGGCGTCGTAGGTGTCGCCGTGGCAGTCCTCGAGCCACTTGACCACGCCGGTCGCGTTGTCGGCCATGAAGAGGCCCTCGAGGTTGCCGCCGCCACCGAAGTGGTAGGCGGTGCCATAGACCGCGTCGGCGTCCGCGGTCAGGGAGTTGACCGCAGCCTCTGTGCCGGCGTTGCGGATCAGTTGGGTCGTCGCCCACGGGACCACAGCCCCAGACGTAGGGTCGACAGCCGTCATGCCGTACTGGTCCTGGCCGCCCACGTGCGTGAAGCGACCGCCGAAGATCAGCTTGGACCTGCTGTGGTTCAACGTCATCGCGAGCACAGCCGAGTCAGCGTTGGGGTTCCACGCCAGCAGCGCCCCGGTGGCGACGGAGTTGGCGGCGACGAACCCCCGCGCGACTCCGCTCACAGTGGAGAAGTCCCCGCCGTAGTACACCGTGCTGTCCGACACGGCGATCGCCCGCACCGTCGTCTGCACACCTGGCCGGAAGTTCGCCACCAGCGCACCCGTAGACGCCGTGAACGCCGCGATCCGCGACCGCACCTGCCCGTTCGCCTGCGTGAACGACCCACCCACATAGATGGTCGACCCGTCGGGCGAAGCGGCGATGACCATCGCCTGCGCATTCACCGTCGGCGCCCAGGACGTGATCAGGTTCCCCGTCGTGATGTCGTAGGCGAGGAGGTTCGAGCGCGGCGTTGTGTTCACGCCCGCTGCAGCACCCGCGGGCCGCGCATTGGTGAACGAACCGGCGACATAGACGGTGTTGCCGACGACCACCTGCGACCATGCCACGCCATTGATCTGCACCGTGGGCAGCGGATCCGCCGTCACGGTGGTCGGCGTCTCCGGGTTCACCGGCTGCGAATCCGCGACCGCCGCTGGAGCCGAAACGGCGAGGAGACCGGTGGCCAGCAGGGTCATCGCGGCCAGCGCGGCCAGCAGCCGTCCTCGACGGGTTCCGCGTGCAACGAGCGAGCACGCCTCCTCGTTAGCGAGGCAAGCGCAGGATTACCTTGAGTGACCGACCTGTAGCTCATGTGTGACGCCCATTCAGTGTGGCAAGGCCAGTCACTCCTGTTACCCACAGTCTGGATACAGAGAGTGTGCGAAGGCTGCAGCATAGCAGGGCGTACCGGTCATCGACAACCCGATTGGTCACTCATCGTATAACAACTGTGGAAAAGAGGACGCTCGCAGAGTTGCGGAGTCTGGCACGCGCAAGAGGACGAGGACACGTCCTGCCGTTCATTGGGCGTGTCAGGGTGCTGATCCCCGGCCGCGAGTGCGCCTCGATTCGGGTTGCCGACAAGGCGGTGCGGTTCTGATCCAGGTCTCGACTGTGAACGTGTTCGGTGCCGAGCTGATGCCCTGCCCGTGCAGGTAACCGCTCGGCGTGCCGTTGAGCGACACCGCGGTGTCGGACTCGTTGCCCAGGCGCCGGACACCCCTCGTGTCACTCCGGCAAATGCCTTCATGTCGTCGCTGCCGACCAGGTCGACCGCCCGCCTCGACCCCGTCGGCTCATTCAACCGGTAGTAGTGGTGGGGATGGTCGGAGCGGATGGCGTCGGCATAGGTCGTCGAGTGGGTCTTCGCGGCGATCGTCACGGTGGCGTCGGCGGTGCTGCCGCGATTGCCGAAGTCGTCGAAGGCGATGACCCGGCACTGCACTCGTGCCTGGGGTTGGCCGGTGTCGTCGCAACCCATCGTTCGCGACCGGAAGAACTGATTGGTCGCCACCACCGTACGGCGTTGGCCGAGAGTAGTTCCTGTACACCCTGTAGGTAAGGCGACGGTTGTCTCGGTCGAGCGTGCTGATCCAACGGTGTGGGCCGGGTAGCCCCGTGCGCGAGCAGCCTCATGTCCCCCATCCGTGCGAACTTGTCGAGTAACGCGTCAAAGGGTCGTGGCGGTCAAGTTGTCGAACGTCAGGAGACCGGACCGTTGGTGGCCGTGGCCGAGAGATAGCCGCGGATACCCACCCCGCCGGCCACCTGCAGCGCGGCCGTCGTGTCCGTGCCCACCACCTGCCAGGTTGCCGGCTCGGTGGCACCCACCCACGCCTTGATCCGGACGGTGGTCGTGCCGGACCCCGTCACCTGGATCCGCACGTGCAGCACCGCGCCAGGGGTGTAGGTCAACCCCGACACCGGTGTGGTCGCGAGCACGGTCTCTGCACCAGCGACCACCCGGGCCACGTTGACCGTCACTGCGCCGGTGGTCGCCGATCTGTGCCCTGCCCCGATAGCCGTTGCTGCCGGTGCCACGCCCGGTGACGCCGAGGTGAACCGCACCGGCGTTGGGCAGTTTGTCCAGCGTCACATCTGCTGTCAGGTCGGTGTTCAACGACGAGACACCCGCCAGATGCGCCTGTGGCGTGCTGCCGGCATTTACCGTCAGCGTGCCGACGCCACCCGCCACGGCGAACAACGTCGAGCTACCCGTCAGCGTCCACGCACCACCGGTGTCCGCCGAACCCCACCCTGAGGCCGACGTCCGCGAGAACGTGTCCGCGGCGACGACGTCGCCCTGTGCCGGCTCGGTCACGGTGATCGGATGGGTCTGCGTGTCGGTCATGCCGCTGTTGTCGGTCACCGTCAACGTGACATTGAACGTGTCGGCCTCGCGGGTAGGTGTGGCTGGTCGTACTCCCCGTCCCGGTCGTCCCGTCACCGAAGTCCCACGCGTACGACGTGATCGAACCGTCGGGGTCGACCGATCCTCGGCCGTCGAAGGAGGCCACCAGGTTGTTGGCCGAGGAGGTGAACGCCGCGACCGGCGGTTGCGGTGTCACCTGTCCCGGTCCGCGCGGCGTAGTGCGCCGAGATCCGGCTGGCGGACAGCTGCGTCGGGTAGATCGCCACCTCGTCGACGCTGCCGGCAAGGGCGCTGCTGGTCGGTGCGCTCGTGCGCCCGGACAGCGGGGCCTGGCCGACCTGCCAGTCTCCCTTGAACGTGGTTCCCGAAGTCACGCTCGTGCTGGAGGCGACCTGGACGCCGTCGACGTAGAGGCGCATTCCATTCGCACCGAGCGTGGCGGTCACCAGGTGCCACTGGTTGTTGCGGTATGTCGTCAGGCTGGAGACGGTCCGGTTGGCTCCGTTGTTCACGCCGAAGTGGATCCGCCCGGTGTTGTCCATGTAGACGACGCGGTCGTACCGACCGGCCGAGCCGTTCAAGGGTGCCCGAACCCGAGAATCGTTCCACCCCTGGTGGTACTGGTCTTGACCCAGGCCTCCGCGGTGAACGTGTTGGGAGCGCTCCTGGTGTCCTGCCCGTACAGGTATCCGGTGGAGGTTCCGTTGAGTGTCACGGCCGTGTTCGACTCATTCGACAGTGCGCCGGCGGCGCCGCGGGTGACCCCGGCGAAGGCGATCATGTCGTTGGTGCCAACGAGATCACGTGCCAGCGTGCCGGTCGACTCGTCCAGCCGGTAGTAGTTGCTCGGACTGTCGGCCCGGACGGCGTTGGAGTAAGCGGTCGAGTAGGTCTGCGACGCGATCGTGACGGTGACGTCGCCGGTGCTGCCGCGGTTGCCGAAGTCGTCGAAGGCGATGACCCGGTACCGCACGCTCGACCCCGGCGTCTGGTTGGTGTCGTCACAGCCCATCGTTCGCGGTTCCCAGAACCGGTTGTTCGACTCGACCTCGCAGACGACAGGCCCGGTTATCACCGAATAGTTGCGGTAGACCTTGTACGTCAGATGTTGGTTGTCGCGGTCGTGAGTGTTGCTCCAGGAGATGCGCGCCGTCCCGGGAGCCAGCGACTGCACGCTGTGATGGAAGGACTGGGTGCTGTAGTAGTTGCCGGACGAGCTCGGCAGCGGCGCAACCTTGTTCGGTGCCAGTGTGGTCTTGGCGAACCGGACCAGACCCTGCTGCGCAGTGGTGTTCACCGCCATGAACTCGCCGCCGTAGGCGACGTAGTTTCCGTTGGCGGTTCCGGTCACGTGCCACGGTGCCTGGTTCTGGCCGGTGTAGGTGCCGATCGTCCATTTGTCGAACCAGTGAAAGAGTTCGGGGTGCGGGTTGCCCTCCATGTTGGGGTAACCCATGCCGTCCCTGGTGATCGTGCCGACAGCTTGCTTGCTGAATGCGGTCGAATGGAAGAAGGTCCAGGTCGGCTTGGTCTGCCAGAACCCGTCATTGTTGCCGCAGTAATGGCTGTGGCTGGCGGCGTACACGACATCGGCGGTGGGAAAGACGCTGTACGTGTCGCCGTGGCAGTCCTGGATCCAGATGACCGCGCCGGTCTCGTTGTCCAATCGGAAGGCACCCTCGACGTTGCCCCCCGAACCGAAGTGGTAGCCGCTGCCGTACACGCCGTCGGCATCCACCGACAGCGAGTTCATCGCCGCGTCGTTGCCGGATGCGCGCAGAATGCTGGATCCCGCCCACGGCCGGATGGCGCCTGACGCCGGGTCCACAGCGGCCAGCCCGCGCCACGTCTGCCCGCTCACGGTCGCGAATCGACCCGCCATCACCAGCTTGGACTTGCTGTAGTTCAGGGTCAGGGCGAGCACGGCGGCATTCGCATTCGGATTGAACGGCAACAAGGCACCGGTCGCCACGTCAGCCGCAGCCACGAACCCGCGCGCGCTCCCGTTGACCGTGGTGAAGTCCCCACCGAAATACACCGTGCTGGACCGACACCGCCAGACCCCGGACGGTCGTCTGCGCCAACGGCTTGAAGCTCGTCACCAACGCGCCGGTCGACGCCGAGAATGCCGCGATCCTCGACCGCACCTGCCCATTCGCCTGCGTGAACGACCCACCCACATAGATCGTGGAACCGTCAGGTGACGCCTTGATGACCAGTGCCTGCGCATTCACCGTCGGCGCCCACGACGATCAGATTGCCCGTCGTGATGTCATAGGCAAGAAGATTCGACCGCGGCGTCGTGTTCACCCCTGGGGCCGCACCGGCCGGCCGCGCATTCGTGAACGACCCAGCCACATAGACGGTGTTCCCCAACACCACCTGCGACCACGCCACGCCATTGATCTGCACCGTCGGCAAGGGGTCGCCGGTCACCGTTGCGGGAGTACCGGGCGTCGTCGGCAACGAGTCGGCTCGGACAGGTGGAGCGGCGAGGATCCCGAAGACCGCCATGGCCAGGCAGGTCAGGGCAACGATGATCCGCAGGCCGGTGCCCCCATTGGAGACCAGTCGACGACTCTGCACAACAACCGAAGTGCTCATGCGCGTTCCCCTGTCGATGAATGGTGAGCCCGGCCGCGAAGCCGGGCCCCCCAGACGTGGATCAGTTAAGCGTTGTCGCCACAAACTTGTCGAGCCTCACTGTCACCGGGCCGTTGGTGGTGGTGGCGGACAGGTATCCGCGGATACCCACCCCGCCGGCCACCTGCAGCGCCGCCGTCGTGTCGGCGCTGGTCACCTGCCAGGCTGTCGGCTCGGTGGCACCCACCCATGCCTTGATCCTGACGGTGGTCGTCCCCGACCCGCTCACCTGCATCCGCACGTGCAGCACGGCACCGGGCGCGTAGGTCACCCCCGCCACATTGGCGGTCGCCTGCACCGTCTCCACGCCGGCGACAACCCGGGACACGTTGACCTGGAGGGTGCCGGTGGCGCTGATCAGTGCCCTACCCCGATAGCCGTTGGTCGAGGTGCCACGCGCCGTGAGGCCCATGAAGACCGAGCCGACGTCCGGCAGCTTGTCCAACGCCACATCAGCCTGCAGGTCCGTGCGCCAGCGACGAGACACCCGCCAGGTGCGCCATCGGCGTCTTCCCGGCGCCGACCGACATCGTGCCGACGCCACCGTTCACCGCGAACAGAGTCGCGCTACCCGTCAGCGTCCACGGACCGCCGGTCTCAGCCGAGCCCCAGCCGGACGCCAGCGTCCGGGAGAAGGTGTCCGACGCCAGCACACCGGCGGCCGGTGCTGTCACCGTGACCGAATGGCTCACGGTGTCGGTGGCGCCGTTGTTGTCCGTCACCGTCAGGATGACCGTGTAGGTGTCCGCAGTCGCGTAGGCCCTCGTCGGTGTCCTGCCCGTCCCGGTCGTCCCGTCCCCGAAGTTCCAGGCATAGCTGGAGATCGTCCCATCGGAGTCGGTGGTGCCCGACGCGTCGAACGAGGCGGTCAGGTCGGCTTCGGTCGACGTGAAGGCTGCGACCGGAGCCACGTTGGCAACCGCCTCGACGACATGGGTCACCGTGTCGGTGGTTCCGTCGTCGTCGGTGACCGTGAGCCTGACCGTGTAGGTGTCCCCGCTCGTGTAGGTGTGGGTAGCCGTCTCACCTGAGCCCGTCGATCCGTCACCGAAGTCCCAGGCGTAGTCGGAGATCGTGCCGTCGGCATCCGACGAACTGCCCGCATCCACCGACAGCGCCAGCTTGTTGATGTCGGTGGTGAAAGCCGCCACCGGCACTGCGTTCGCTGTCGCCACCACGTCGTGGGTCTCTGTGTCGGTGCCCCCACGGTCGTCGGTGATCGTCAGGCTGACCGTGTAGGTGTCCCCCGCCGTGTAGGTGTGCGTGGCCGTCTGACCGGAACCAGTCGAACCGTCACCGAAGTCCCAGGCGTAGGTGTCGATCGTCCCGTCCGGGTCGGACGAGCCGCCGGCATTCACTGACAGAGCCAGCTTGTTCGATGCTGGTGGTGAAGGCCGCTTCTGGCAGCTGGTTCGCCGGCCGGACCACGATGACCGGATGGGTGATGGTGCCGGTTGCGCCGTCATCGTCGGTGACCGTGAGCTTGACCTGGTAGGTCCCACCGAGCGCGTAGTTGTGATTCGGAGTGACCCCGGTGCCACTGGTCCCGTCGCCGAAGTCCCAGGTATAGGTGGAAATCGTCCCGTCAGCATCAGTCGAGCTGGACGCGTCGAACGATGCCGTGAGCCCAGTCTCGGTGTGAGTGAACGCAGCGGTCGGAACCTGGTTGGGCGGCGGAGCATTGCCGGCTGCCCACAGTGCCGACACCTGCGCCTGGCTGAGCTGGTAACCGAAGACTGCCGACTCGTCGAGCGTCCCGTTGATGTAGCGGCTCGTGGCACCCGATCCCGACCCGGTCGCCGCCGATCCGCCAGTACCCGGTGTAGTTCCGCGGGCTGGTGTTGGTGTTCGAGCCCACGAGCTGTCCGTCGACGTACAGCCTCATGCCGCCGGGTCCCTGGGTGCCCACAGCGAGATGCCAGGCGCCGTTGTTGTACGGCAGCGGGCTGAGGATGTCCGCGCCGGCACCGAAGTCGAGCCGGCCGTCGTTGCGGATGAAGATGTGCCGGTCATTCCTGTTCGACGCGGACAAGCCGGACGTGGCGTCGCCGAAACCGATGAGCTTGCCTCCGGTTGTGCTGGTCGTCTTGAACCAGGTCGACACGGTGTAGACGGTGGGGTTGACCGCCGAGGTTCCGGCGACGACATGGCCACTGGTTCCGTTGAATCGCGCAGCGGTCCCGGAGTAGCCGAAGAGCGCACCGGCCTGAGCGAGCGTGACACCGCTCTTGATCGAGCCGGCGTTGCCCCACAGACCGGAGTCGGCCGCGGTGGTCCCGGAGCTCTCGTTCAGCCGCCAGTACAGGGACGGCTCCATGTCGTAGACAGCCGCGCCGTAGGCATCGGTCGGACGCTGCGGCACCGTGGTGGTGCGACCGCTGGCCACGTAGTGCGCGTCGACCCGGGCGGCGCTGAGGGCCGTCGGGTACACCGCTGCCTCGTCGACGCTGCCGGCCAGCGTGTTGCTGGTCGGTGCGCTCGCCCATCCGGACATGGCGCCGTGACCGATCCGCCAGTCACCCTTGAAGGTGATGCCGGAGGTGATGTCGTTGCGCGTCGCAGCGATCTTGCCGTCGACGTACAGCCGCATCCCCGAGGGACCCATGCTGGCGACCACGTGATGCCACTGGTTGTTGTTGAAGGTGCCAACGGTGTTGAGGGTCTGCCTGGCCCCGTTGTTGACGCCGAACCAGATCCTGCCGCTGTTGTCCATGTAGACCAGGCGGTCGTACTTGCCGGCGGAGCCGTTGAGCGGGTGACCGAACGACATGATGCCGCCGCCCCTGGTCGTGGAGGTCTTGATCCACGCCTCCGCGGTGAAGGTGTTCGGCGCGGTCTTGGTGTCCTGCCCGTAGGCGTAGCCGGTGCGCCGCCCCGCTCAGCGTCGAGGCGGTGTCGGTCTCGTTCAGCAGGGCGCCGGCGGTGCCGCGGGTGACCCCGGCAAAGGCGATCATGTCGTCGTTACCCACGAGGTCGCCTACCAGCGTGTTGCCGGTCGGCTCGTTCAGCCGGTAGAAGTTGCTCGGACTGTCGGCCCGGACCGCGTCGGCGTAGGTGGTCGAGTAGTTCGCGCCAGCGATCGTCACGGTGATGTCGCTGGTGCTGCCGCGGTTGCCGAAGTCGTCGAAGGCGATGACCCGGTACTTCACGCTCGATCCAGGCGTCTGGTTGGAGTCGTCACAACTCATCGTTCGTGGTTCCCAGAACCGGTTGTCGGACACGACCGTGCAGACCGGAGTGCCGTTCACGGTGACGTAGTTGCGGTACACCTTGTAGGTCAGGTGCCGGTTGTCGCGGTCGAGCGTGCTGCTCCAGGAGATGTGCGCCGTCCCGGGCGTCAGCGACTGCACGCTGTGATGGAACGACTGGGTGCTGTAGTAGTTGCCGGCGGTGCTCGCCAGCGGCGCCGACTTGTTGGTCGACAGAGCGGCTCTTGGCGAAACGCACCAGACCCTGCTGAGCGGTGGAGTTGACGTATGGGGAACTCGCCGCCGTAGGCGACGTAGTCGCCGTTGGCGGTTCCGGTGACGCTCCAGGTGGCCTGGCCCTGGCCGGTGTAGGTGCCGACCGTCCACTTCTGGAAGAAGTGCAGCAGCGCCGGGTGCGGGTTGCCCTCGAGATTGGGGTAACCCATGTTGTCCTTGGTGATCGTGCCGACCGCCTGCTTGCCGAACGCGGTCGAATGGAAGAACGTCCAGGTCGGGCGTCGTCTGCCAGAACCCGTCGTTGTTGCCGCAGTAATGGCTGTGGCTCGCGACATACACCACATCGGCGGTGGGGAAGACGCTGTAGGTGTCGCCGTGGCAGTCCTCGATCCAGATGATCGCCCCGGTCTCGTTGTCTGCCCGGAAGGCACCCTCGAGGTTCCCGCCCGAACCGAAGTGGTAGCCGGTGCCGTAGACACCATCGGCGTCCACAGCCAGCGAGACCATCGCCGCGTCCTCTCCGGACGCGAAGAGCGTGGGGGTCGTCGCCCACGGCACGATGGCACCCGAAGCCGGGTCGACGGCAGCCAGCCCTCGCCACGTCTGCCCGCTCACGGTCGCGAATCGGCCCGCCATCACCAGCTTGGACTTGCTGTAGTTCAGGGTCAGGGCGATGACCGGTGCACTGGCATTGGGATTGAACGGCAGGAGCTCGCCGGTGGCAACGTCAGCCGCAGCCACGAACCCGCGCGCGGCCCCGTTCACCGTGGTGAAGTCTCCGCCGAAGTACACCGTGCTGCTCGACACCGCCAACGCTCGAACCGTCGTCTGCGCCGATGGCTTGAAGCTCGCCACCAGCGCACCCGTCGTCGCCGAGAACGCAGCGATCCGCGATCGGACGACTCCGTTGGCTTCGGTGAACGACCCGCCCGCATAGATGGTGGACCCGTCCGGCGAGGCGGCGATGACCAGTGCCTGCGCATTGAGGGTCGGGGCCCACGACGTGATCAGGTTTCCGGTCGTGATGTCGTAGGCAAGGAGGTTCGACCGAGGGGTCGTGTTGACCCCTGGGGCAGCGCCGGCCGGGCGTGCATTGGCGAACGACCCGGCCACGTACACGGTGTTCCCCACCGTCACCTGCGACCAGACCACGCCATCGATCTGCACGGTGGGCAGCGGATCAGTCGCGACCGTCGCGGGCTCGGTGCCGCCGACCGGCTGTGAGTCCGCCTGGGCCGCCGGGATGGACACCGCGAGCAACGACGCAACCACCAGTCCTGCCGAGGCGATGGCGCCGACGATCCGTTGGGTGTAACGGGTAACGCTCATCTGAACCTGACCTGACTGCTCGGACACCGCTCGGGGCTGGTGGCATCTTCTGTGGATGTCGCTGTGTGACTGCTTGGTTGCTCGTGGTGCTTGTTCGTGCAATCAACTGCTGGGCGTGCGCTGCGGACGGTTGATGGAGTGGATGGAGTGGATGTGCCCTTGGGTCGCGGGCTAGGCGACCGATCCGGCGAAGACCGCGATCGGCAGGCTCGGCGAAGGGCTCACGGTGATCGTGGCCTCGCCGCGCTTGGACACCGGCATGTTGAAGACGAAGACCCCCGTGGCCTTCGTGCCGGGCTTCAGTGATCCCGCGAACGGCTTGCTGGCCGGGTCGCCGAGGATCGGGATGCCAGGTGTTCCGGACTTGCCGTAGTAGGCATTGACCACGACGGTGTTCAGCGCGACATCGGTCGACCCGGTGTTGGTCAGCCTGATGGTGAGGCGGACAGCGGGTGCACTGATCTCTCCCGGGCCCTTGGCCTTGCTCTTCACCGACGTGAAGCCGACGAGGTCGACGCGGACGGAGTCGGCGACCGACGTGTCCTTGACGTCGACGGGCGCCTTCACCTCGCGACCCGGCTCGACGACTCCTGCCGGCAGCTTCTTTACTGCGACCGACGGCTTCTTCTTCGCCGGCGTCTTCGAACCCGTCGTCGGGCTCTTGGCCTTGGCCTTCTTGGTGGCGACCCCGGTGCCGCCCTTGGGGGTTGGCGTCGGCGCTGCGGAGGTAGCCGTCGGGCTCGCTGCGCTCAGCGGAGGGGGGTCGTTGCGGCCCGCGTACCAGACCGCGCCGGCGACGACCAGGCTGACACCCAGGATCGCCGCGAGCACGGCAACAAGGCGCGTCCGGCTCGTGCGTCCGGTCGGCGGGCTCAACGTGGCCATGCGCGCTCTTTCACCGATGATCACAAATCATCGATGATTGGTCTTGATTCACCCATAGTGACCACGGAGAGTGGTCTCTTGGAGGAACCTACCAGAAGGATGCCCGATTTGACACGGGTTTGGTAACTCTTCGTTACGATTTCGTAATTCTGTCGCCCGGATTCTGACGATCAGTCACTCTGCGTAACAGTTGCCGGGAGACGATGCTCAGCCCGGCCGCAGTTCCGGTCAGCGCTGCCGACAACGGCTCCCTCGACTGAACCAGCTGCCGCCGGCCGCCGCGCGTGAGGATCTCCCATCCGGCCGGGAGCGAGCTCAGTACCCACCGCAGCATGGCTGGGACCGACAGGTGCCGCGCGGCGAACAACAGCCGGTTGCGGGTGTTGTAGAAGTAGTAGGTCTTCGACTTGCCTCGTGCCTCCGGA
This sequence comes from uncultured Actinomycetota bacterium, assembly GCA_963724495.1. Classification (GTDB taxonomy): domain Bacteria; phylum Actinomycetota; class Actinomycetes; order Propionibacteriales; family DAIQRJ01; genus CAVRUZ01. The sequence continues at coordinate 1,518,114 of CAVRUZ010000002.1, forward strand.
GCGCCCTGGGTCCCACCCACGTCGTGAACGGCAACCGCGCTCGTCTCGACGCGCAGGCGGCCGCCAGCGCGCACGACCCGGTAGGACAGGTCGACGTCCTCCCAGTACATGAAGTACCCGTTCGCGAACCCACCGACCAGCGACCAGAGCTCTGCCGTCACCACAAGGCAGCAGCCGCTGAGCCAGGGCTCGACCTCACCGCGCGGGTGCTCTGGCCGGCGCGATTGGGAGCGGGCGATCCCCGAGGACAGGTACAGGTGGCTCCCGGCGAACCAGACCGTGCCGTCCGGCCTCTCGATCAGTGGCGACACCAGCAGGTACGGGTCGGCAGCCACCCGGTCCACCAGCACCTGGACCGCATCCGCATGGATCACCGCATCTGGGTTGAGCAACAGGAAGGTGTCGGCTCCTGCGTCGGTCGCACGGCGCACGCCCTCGTTCATGCCCGCACCGAAGCCGACGTTGTCCTCCGGGCAGACCAGGAGGAATCCAGCCGTCTCGCACAACGCTGTGGCCGCTTCGCGCTCTGTCGTGGTCGTTGGATTGTCGACCACGACCACGATGGCGTCCGGCAGTTCGCGGGCGAGGCCGACGAGATTGCTCGCGAGCAGCACGTGCGAGCCGTAGTTCACGACGACGATCGCCAGTTGGGAACGCGCCTTCGGTTGCGCCGTCGTCATCGCGTCGTCCGCCCGCCGCGCAGCCGGATGGCCTCGCGGTACGCCGCGACGTGCGCCGCGCCGGCCGCAGTCCATTCCCGGGCATCGAGGCGCGGGCGCGGCCGCACGTTGCTCGAGCGGCTCTGTTCCAGCGCATGCTCGAGGTGTTCGGGACGGATGGGCGGCACGTAGGTGTGTACCCAGCCCGGGCCCACCTCGCCGGCCAGCTGCTCGTTGACCGAGTTGTGGGGTACGAGCACTGGACGGTCGAGCGAGAGGGCCAACAGGGCACCGCCGGAGTTGTGCATCTCGCGGTACGGGCAGCACGACGATCTCGGCGCGACCGACCCGGTCGGCAAGCTCGTCGTCACTGATGTAGTCGAACCGAAGGGTGATGCGGTCGTCGCCGTGCGCCAGGACCGCGAGCTCGTCGGCGAGAACTGCCGGCGACGGCTTGCCTGCGATGTCGAGCCGCAGATCACACCGCTCGGGCAGGCCGATGAACGCCTTGATCAGGGTGTCGACGGCCTTGTAGGAACGGATCAGCCCGACATAGCCGAGCCGGCCGGGTTCGCTGGGCGGCACGACGACGCCCTCGAACCAGTCGCGATAGTGACCGTGCGGTATGACCACCATCGGCTTTCCGGCGTCGGGGGTGGTGTTGTTCAGCGCGATCCGCAAGGTGGTGACGCGGTCGAACGCTCGCAACAGCCGCCGCTCCACGGCTGAACCGCCCTCGTGCTGACTGAGGTTGTGCACGGTGCGCACCACCGCAACCCGCATGGTCGCAAGCTTGAGGAGCAACAGGACGAACAGGAGTTGGCGAACCCGGGACTTCCACGCGCTGTTCGACCGGAGGAGATGCTCCGGCCAGTGCACATGGAAGACGTCGAAGCGGGCGAGCAGCGCCCGGCGCCAGGAGAACGTGTAGAGGGTGAGACCGGGGGTCGACTTCAAGCTGCGCGCCAGCAGCACGAGATAGGGATTTGTCGTGGCACGGGGCTCCGGGAACGACTGGAGGACGGCAAGCTGACCGCTCATGTCCTCCACACTCCCGCTGTGCCCACTCGCAGAGCATGCTCGTTGTCCACCGCGTGGATCTGCCTGGACCTCTGGGTCGGTCGGGTCAGCCTCAGAATCGGCCCATGCCGATATAGCGCCAACCGGCGGACTTCCATCGGTCGCGGTCGAGACAGTTTCTCCCGTCGACGACGACCTTGTCGCGCACGAGACTGCCGAGAGTTCCGGGGTCGAGATCGATGAACTCGGCCCACTCGGTGAGGACCATCACCACGTCAGCGCCGGCGATCGCGTCCTCGACGCTGGGGGCGTAGCTCAGCGTCGGAAAGAGGAGCCGGGAGTTGTCCATGGCCTTGGGGTCGTACACGCTGACCTGAGCGCCACTCAGGTGCACCTGGCCGGCGATGGTCAGCGCGGGCGAGTCGCGCACGTCGTCGGAGTTGGGCTTGAATGCCGCACCGAGTACGGCGACCTTCCTGCCGGCGAAGGATCCCCCCACTGCGTCGAGGGCCAACTCCAGCGACACGTTCACGTCGGGACAGATTGATCTCGTCGACGTCACGCAGGATCGTCAGGTCGACACCGAGTTCCCCGGCCCGGGCCCGAAAGGCCCGGAGGTCCTTGGGCAGGCACCCGCCGCCGAATCCAATGCCTGCATTGAGGAATTGTCGTCCGATGCGGGCGTCGTGACCGAGCGCGTCGGCGAGCAGACCTACGTCGGCACCGGCCGAGTCGCAGACGTCGGCGATTGCATTGATGAAGCTGATCTTCGTGGCGAGGTAGGCATTGGCGGCCACCTTCACAAGTTCGGCGGTGGCCAGGTCCGTGACGAGGAAGGGCATCCCTTCGTCCAGGATCTCCGCATACAGCTCACGCAGCACCGGCTCGGCGCTACCGAGCGGCCGATGGGAGTCGAGGCCGAGGACGATCCGGTCCGGATGCAGGGTGTCGGCGATCGCACGCCCCTCGCGGAGGAACTCGGGGTTCCACACCAGTTCCACCTGGTCCCCCGCGGGTGACAACTCCCGGGCGAGGTCGCCGAGTCGCTTGGCCGTGCCCACGGGCACCGTCGACTTGCCCACGATGACGCATGGACCGGTCAGCAGCGGCGCAAGCTCGGTCACCACGGCGTCGACCTGGCGCAGGTCGGCGGCGTACTCGCCGCTCTTCTGCGGCGTACCGACGCCGATGAAGTGGACCGTTGCGAAGGCCGCCGCTTCGGCGTAGGAGTCGGTGAACGTGAGCCGCCCGGAGCCGATGTGCCGGAGGACCAGTTCCTGCAACCCGGGTTCGAAGAACGGCACTTCGCCGGCACTCAGTTTGGCCAGCTTGAGTTCGTCGGTGTCGACAACGAGAACGGCGTGCCCCAGCTCGGCCATGGCGGCAGCGTGCGTGACACCCAGGTACCCAGCGCCGAACACCGTCAGCCGCGCTCCGGTCGCAGGAACCCGTTCTTGGTCGTGCATCTCCGCCAGGTTCGTCATCCGCGTGCGACTCCCGCCTCGAGAGTGAGCCGAAGCAGCGTCGACGACGTGTGGATCGTGTAGGGGAAGTAGCAGACCTCGACTCCGACGGCATCGAAGTCGGCTTGCAGCTTCTCGCCCTTGGGGGTCCCCCGCCAGTCGTCGCCCTTGAAGATCACGTCGAAGCCCAAGTTCGCGCCACACATCGACCTTGTCGGGAACGCACTCGGCGTAGACCTCGTCGACGAACGTGATCGCCTCGACGATCGCCATGCGCTCGACGAGCGGCACGACCGGCAGACTTCCCTTCGCCAGCTGGCACTTCTCGTCAGAGACCACGCCCGCGATGAGGTAGTCACACTGACTCTTGGCGTGCTTGAGGATGTTGAGGTGGCCAACGTGGAAAAGGTCGTAGGCGCCGGGCGCGTACCCAACCCGGAGCTCCTTGGGATACCTGCGGTTCATGCGTTCGCTCTTGTCTCGGTAGTAGCGGGGACGGGGACGGGGACATCGGGAGGGAACGGCTGCGTTGAGGGTTGGTCAACCACTTGCGGCACGACTTCAGGGGCAGCTGCGCCTGGCGCGTCCAGCAGTGCCGATGATTCGCTGACTGGCTTGGGGATCTGGGCTGCGTCTGCCGTTGACGTTTCGGCACTCGCTCCAGCGCTGGTCCGGGCTGAGATCCGGCGCCGGCCGCTGGCAGGGGACCGCATGGGTACCCGGTCGGCGAGATTGACCAGCAATTGTTCATACCCCAAGGCAACGTCGTCCCAACGGAAGTTCTGCGCGGCACGCAGGCGGGAGCGCGCTCCGGCCGCCGACATCGCCGCCGGCTCGAGCTCTGCCTGCTCGATCGCCTGCGTGACCTGTGCGGAAGTGGAGAAGTACGTGGCGTCGCTGTCACCGAGCACCGTGCGGTTGAACACGACGTCCCAGGCGACAACCGCCGTGCCGGCGCCCATGGCCCGGAGCAGTGACGGGTTGGTCCCACCGACGGAATGGCCGTGCAGGTAGGTCAGAGCGTTGCCGTACAGCTGGTCAAGCTGTGCCTGGTCCCAGATACCGCCCAGCAGCCGGATACGAGGATCGGTGCCGGCGGCCGCGCGGATCTCCCGGGTGTAGGAGTCTGCATAGGGGGCGGAGCCCACGACTACCAGCGGGAGTTCGGCCGACGAGGCGCGGTACCCGCGGACGATCTCGAGCACATGGTTCTCCGGCTCGAACCGGGCGACCACGAGGTGATAGCCCGAGGGGGTGAGACCAAGCTCGTCGATCCGGTCGGACTTCAGGTCCATCTGGATCGGCGCGCCGTAGGCGAGCAGCTCGGTCTCGACGCCGAACTCGTGGGCGTAGTAGTCAGCGATCCCAGGGGCGTCAGCGATCAGGGCGTCCGCCCAGCGCACGGACAGGGACTCCACGGCCCGGTAATAGCGTCTGCCGGCACCGGCCCACTTCGCCCGTTGCCATTCGAGGCCGTCGACGTGGACCGCAGTGGGAAGTCCACGAGCCTTGAGCAGAGGCACGAACGGCGCGTTCGCCGCGTTGAACACGATCGCCGCGTCGTGGCGACGCGATCCGACCAGGTGGGCGGTCGACAACGCGGAGTGCACGAGCGTCTCCAACTGCTTGCTCCTCGGGGCCGGAAGATGCACGAGCTTCATGCCCAGATAGCTCTTGAGGCTCTTGTCGGCGCCACGGCAGTACACCGTGACCTCGTGGTCGCGTTCGACCAGCCGGCGGCCGATCTCCTCGACCGCGGTCTCGAAGCCTCCGTAGTGAGCCGGGACTCCTCTCGTGCCGACCATGGCGACACGCAGCGCCCGCGAGCCCGCCGTCCTGTTGCCGGGACGACGCTCAGTACGCACCCCTACCTCCGAGCACCGCGCGCAGCGTCTTCCACAGGATCTGCGCGTCCATCGAGAACGACCAGTTGTCCACGTAGCGCAGATCGAGTTGCACCGACTCCTCCCAGGGGAGGTCGGCCCGACCGCTGACCTGCCAGAGTCCGGTCATGCCGGGCCGCACGAGCAGGCGGCGCGAGACCGCGTCCTGATAGGTCTGCACTTCCGCGGGGAGCGGCGGTCGTGGTCCGACGAGGCTCATCTCGCCGTTGACGACGTTCAGCAACTGAGGCAACTCGTCGATCGAATACCGCCGGATGAAGGCGCCCACGCGGGTGACGCGGGGATCCCTGTGCATCTTGAACATCGGGCCGTCGCGATCGGAGCCGCTGAGCAACGACTGTCGGCGATGCTTCCGCGTCGACGAACATCGAGCGCAGCTTCCAGATGCGGAACTCACCTCCACCTTCGCCGACGCGCACCTGCCTGAAGAACACCGGTCCGCGACTCTCGAGCTTGATGGCAACGGCAGCAAGCAGCAGGACGGGTGCGATGACGATGGAGATGACCAGGGCCGTGACTCGGTCGAGTCCGGCCTTCATCAGCAGCCTTACCTTGGAGTTCTCGGTCTCGACGTGAAGCAGCGACAGACCGACCGTCGGGCGCATGCGCAGACGCGGTTGCAGGACCTCGACGAGGCCAGGCGAGACAATGAGCTCGGCCGGCGTGTGACCGAGTGCCCAGGACAATCGCCGGAGCGACTCACCGGCAACCTGTCCAGGCTCGACCACGACACTGTCGATGGCGTGGTCCATGACGACCTGGGGAATGTCTGCGACAGCGCCCAGCACCGGCACGCGCCGAGCGCCGTCGGTGAAGCCGAAGGAAGAGGAGCACACCCCGACGACGTGGAAGCCGTGGTGGGCCTGCCGACGGAATCGGGCGTGCAGCCTCTCGACGGTCATGGGATCGCCGACCAGGAGCGTCCGCATCATGAACTTGCCGTTGCTTCGCGCGCGGTGCAACACGCGCCGGAACGCGTAGCGGGTCACCCAACCGGTGGCCACCAACGGCACGGCTGCGACGAACAGGTCACGCGGGATCGTCAGGTCGCAGATGTAGGTGGCGGCCGCGCCGGTGCCGAAGGCCAGGGCCACGGATCGGAGCCAGGTCTGGTACTCCTGCACACCGTCGCCGAGCGACGTTCGGCGATAGCCACCAGCCGCAGCGGTTGCGGTCACGGTGACGCAGGCCATGGTGAACACGATGGCCACGATCACCCCAACGGGTGGCACGGCGGCGTCGAAGAAGGGAGTGAGGACCAGGGCCGCCGCGGCGTACACGATGGTGAGCGCGAGATCGGTGACGACAAGTGCCTTCTGGTAGCGCTTGGCCGCCCAACGCCAGCTCGTGGCGGGTTGCGACGCCTGGTACACGGGCTCGCGCACGATGTAGGGCGGGTCGACGGTCCACGGCACGCGACTTCCGACAGCCGGTCGGCGTCGGTCGCTCAGAAGCTCGCCCGCGTTCGCGGTCGTGTCGGTCACAGGTTCTGCTGGCAACGTGTCGGGGGGAGCGCTGAGCACCGCCGCCGGCTGGATTCCGCCGTCGTCAGTCACGCTCTGTGATACCAGCGGTGCCATGTGCGGGAGATTACTACAGATAGTCACCAATAGGGAGTGAAAATTTGGCACTTTTCGACCGGGTTTGAGCCTTTAAACCTCTCTACATCAGATTTAGGGCGGATTCGATCACATATAGACGACTTTTCGTCACTCGAGGCGCCAAAGCTGAACGCATAGAGTCACCAGTGCAGGAACGTTGTGTGACCAACGTCGCATCGGGCGCTGGTCAGCTGTTGAAACGTGACTGGGTGTCGGCCAGGTCGTGGCTGGTCAGATGCTCCACCGCGTCGGCGGCCCGCTCCACGAGCTCGGGCAACTGCGTCCGCTCGGCGGCCGAGAAGTCCGAGAGCACCCACCCCGCCGTGTCCCCGCGCTGGGCCGCACCGGGATCGGCCGGCGGAAAATTGCCAGACGCGCCAGGCGAGGTCGGCCGTCCGACGCCGACGCGCACGCGGGTGAACTCCCCGGACTTCAGGCTGGCGCGGACCGACTTCAGGCCGTTGTGCCCGTTGTCCCCACCGCCGGTCTTCACCCGCAGGGTCCCGAACGGGATGTCGATCTCGTCGTGGACGACGATCAACCGCTCGAGGTCGCCGGAGTAGAACCGCAGGACACCGGCCACCGCACCGCCCGAGTCGTTCATGAACGTCAGCGGCTTGGCCAGCACCACCCGTGTCCCGGGTAGCGGCCCGAGCCGGCCCTCGGCGATGTCGGCGCGCAGGCGCGCGTTCGGAGACAGGTGCATGCTGCCCCGCTTCGCCAGCACGTCGGCGACGAGGAACCCGACGTTGTGTCTGGTCCCGGCGTATCGCCGGCCGGGGTTGCCCAGGCCGACGATCACGTACCCGCTCACGACCTGTCGTCGGACCCTTCGGAGCCCTCGGCCGGAGTGCCGTCGGAGTCGGCACCGTCGCCAGCAGTTGCGTCGTCGCCCTCCGCACCCTCCTCGGTCTCCTCGACCGCCTCCGGTGCTGCCTCGGTCCCGAGCTCGGCCTGCGCCTCGTCGAGTTCCGCCTCGAGCTGCTCGGCCGACGTGGCCGCGGTGATGTTGATGACCAGCTGGTCGGGATCCACGTCCAGGTCGACACCGTCGGGCAGTCGCAGGTCCCGCGCGTGCAGCTGGGTTCCCGGCTGCAGGCCCTCGACGCTGACCTCGAAGCTCTCGGGGATGCGGGTGGCCTCGGCGGTCACGCCGACGGACGACATCTCGAGCACCACCAGGGAGTCCGGTGCGGCCTCACCGACCACGTGCACGGTGATGTCGACGTGCACCTTCTCGCCGCGGCGCACGAGGATGAGGTCGACGTGCTCGAGGTCGCCCCTGATCGGGTTGCGCTGCACCTGCTTGGGCAGGGCGAGCTCGTCGGTGCCGTCGACCTCGATGGTGAGCAGCACGTTCTGCTGACGCAGCGCCAGCTGGGTCTCGTGGCCGGGCAACGTGAGGTGTACCGGCGGCTGCCCGTGGCCGTAGAGCACGGCCGGGACCTTGTGGTCACGCCGGATGCGGCGCGCGGCGCCCTTTCCGAACTCGTTGCGCGCTTCGGCGACGATCCTGTTCTCGGCCACGGTGGTTCCACTCCTGCTCGATGGTGCCGGCACTAGAGAAAGCTGTGCCGACGACGACGTCAACGGACTCTTGGGGGCTTGGCCGGGCCAGCGGGACTCTGGTCCGGAGTGCGGCCGGCGGAACCGGCAGCGTCATCGTCTCGTGAGGGCGTCAGCAGCACCGTGACCGGAGCGCTACGCGCCTGCCGGGGTTCACACCACCGGGGCCGCAACGCCGTCGTCGATCACGGAGCGGACTGCCGCTCCCTCGCCGAGGCAACCGCAACAGATTAGCCGAGCCGCCGGGAGTCGCGGAAATCCGCCAGACCAGCCGTTGAGTGGGCGCAATCTGTTGCCTCCGGCCGCCACAGGCAACAGATCGCGCCCACTCGCCGGGCGAAGCTCGGAAGCCGCTCTAGGAGTGGCCGTCGAAGAGCTTGGTGACCGAGCCCTCCTCGAACACCTCGCGGATCGCCGTGGAGATCAGCGGAGCGATCGAGAGCACGGTCAGCTTGTCGAACCGCTTGGCCGGCGAGATGGGCAGCGTGTCGGTGACGATGACCTCGCTGATCTCCGACGCTTCCAGCCGCTCGACCGCCGACCCGGAGAGGAGGGCGTGCGTTGCTGCGACGATCACGCGGCCCGCGCCCCGCTGGGTCAGCGCCTCTGCCGCCTGGCAGATGGTGCCGGCGGTGTCGATCATGTCGTCGACGAGCAGGCAGGTCCGTCCGGCCACGTCACCTACGACCTCGTGCACGACCACCTGGTTGGCGACGGCGGGATCGCGCCGCTTGTGGATGATCGCCAGCTTCGGTCCGGTGGCCGGGTCGTTGCCGTCGAGCCGGTCGGTCCACATGTCGGCGACCCGCACGCGGCCGGCGTCGGGCGAGACCACCGTCATCTCGTGCCCGCCGTACGTCTTCGCGACGTGCTCGGCCAGCACCGGCAGGGCGAACAGGTGGTCAACCGGGCCGTCGAAGAACCCTTGGATCTGCGCGGTGTGCAGGTCGACTGCCATCAGCCGGTTCGCTCCGGCCGTCTTGAACATGTCGGCCATCAGGCGGGCGGAGATGGGCTCCCGGCCCAGGTGCTTCTTGTCCTGGCGGGCATATCCGAAGATGGGGGTGACCACGGTGATCCGCTTGGCGGAGGCGCGCTTCAGCGCGTCCACCATCAGCAGCTGCTCCATGATCTGGTCGTTGATCGGCTGGCAGTGACTCTGCAGGACGAAGGCGTCACACCCGCGGACCGATTCGGAGAACCGGACGTAGATCTCGCCGTTGGCGAAGTCGCGGGCGGTCGTCGGGACCAGGTCGACGCCGAGCAGCTCGGCCACCTGCCGGGACAGCTCCGGATGCCCACGGCCGGAGAACAGCATGAGGTGCTTGTGGGTCGGTCTGCTCAGTCCGTTCACGCGGACGGCTCCTCGGGTTGGTCGTCGGGGGTTGCCGGCCCATTGGTGAGTTCCGTCGTGCTCTCGCGAGCGGCCCGAGCTGAATCAGCGGTTGCGGTGCCCGCCCGCTTGCGGTCCACCCAGCCGTCGATGTTGCGCTGACGGCCACGGGCCACCGCCAGCTCGCCCGGCTCGACGTCGAGCACCACTGTCGACCCGGCGCCCACGTAGCTGCCGTCGGCGATCGTGCGTGGCGCGACCAGGGTCGAGTCCGAGCCGACGAAGACGTCGCGCCCGATGCTCGTGTGGTGCTTGTCGACCCCGTCGTAGTTGGCGAAGATCACGCCGGCACCGATGTTGGTGCCCGGCCCGATGTCGGCATCTCCGACATACGACAGGTGCGGGACCTTGGCCCCGGCACCGATGTCGGCGTTCTTGGTCTCGACGAACGTGCCGATCTTGGCGCCGGCCGCCACGCGGGTACCCGGCCGGAGGTAGGCGAACGGGCCCACCGTGACTCCGGGCCCGATCTCGGCGTGGTCACCCTGCGCCCGGACCAAGCTGGCACCGGCGCCCACGACGCAGTCGGTCAGGGTGACGTCGGGGCCGACCACGGCACCATCGGCGACCGTGGTGTGACCGCGCAGTTGGGTATGAGGCTCCAGCCGCACGTCGACACCGAGTTCGACGTCGACGTCCAGCCAGGTTGTCGCCGGGTCGACGATCGTGACGCCGTCGAGCATGGCCTGTCGCGTCAGGCGGTCGTTGAGCACGCGGCCGAGCGTCGCCAGCTGGACGCGGTCGTTCACACCCTCGGTCTGCCAGTAGTCGTCGATGCGCAGGGCCCCCACCGCTCGCCCCTGTGCCACTGCGGCAGCGAGCACGTCAGGCAGGTAGAGCTGTGCCTGGTCGTTGTCGTCGCTGAGCTTGGGCAGTTCCGCTGTCAGGAACGTCGCGTCGAAGGCGAGGATGCCGGAGTTGACCTCGGTGATCCCGCGCTCCTCGGCGTCGGCGTCGCGGTGCTCGCGCACGCCCAGGACGCGGTCGACGTTGTCGCGCAGGATCCGCCCGTAGCCGGCCGGGTCGGGCACGTCGGCGGTGAGGACCGTCACGACATTTCCGTCCCGTTCGTGCTGGCGCACGAGAGCGGTGACCGTCTCCGGCTGGAGCAGTGGCACGTCGGCGACGGTGACCACGACGGTTCCCGACCAGTCGGCCGGGAGGGCTGCCAGTCCGCAGGCCGTCGCCCGCCCGGTGCCAGCGATCTCGTCCTGGTCGACCAGCTTGGCGCCGGGTGCGACCTCGACGACGTGGGCCGCAACCTGGTCCCGGTCGTGCCGGACGACCACCACGACCTCATCGGCCCGCAGCGCTTCGAACGCGGCGATCGTGTGCTGGAGCAGTGAGCGGCCGGCGATGGTGTGCATGACCTTCGGCAGGCTCGACTTCATCCGGGTCCCGCCGCCCGCCGCCAGCACGATCACCGCGAGGGGCCCACCGGTGCGGGGGCCATCCCCCGGCTGCCCGGAGGGGTCTCGTGCTGGATCTGCGGCTGGACGGTGGTCGGTCACGAGGTCATCGCTCCCTGCTCGGTCAGCGTTCCCTGGAAAGTCGGGCCCTGACGGGCACGCCGGGGCTGGGGCGGGAGGAATCGAACCCCCATCTTCAGAGCCAAATTCTGAGGTCTTGCCATTAGACGACGCCCCACCGGCGCACGGGTCATCGTATGCGGCGCTCAGGGTCGGGCCGGCAGCCTCACGTGGCCACAGCGCCGCTCGGGTCGCGTCAGCGGCCACAGTGGTGGCAGTCAGGCCCTACCCTGGCGCGGACGACCGTCGGCCATCGGTGACCGGCTGGAAGGTGGTGCCGGACGTGAGCAACGAACCTCGCTACAACCAGCCCATCCCCGAGCCCGACGATCCGCGCGACCTCTCGACGCCGGGCCCGCTGACTCGCCGGCCGCCGGCAGAGGGCGACTACCGCAACGGGATGGCGACCATCGGCATGTACATCGCCGGCACCGCGCTGGTCCTCGAGGTCCTGGTCGGAACCCCGATCCTGCTGGTCCTGTCGCTCGTGGCCCTCGGCATGGGCATCATCGGCGGGGCCAGGCTGCGCCGAAAGCAGGCCAACAACGGCCGGACGGTCCTGATCTGTTTCGCCTTGTCGCTGGCGGCGGTTGGCGTCGGCATCTTCTGGGGCACCAAGACCAGTGACTGCACGTTCGTCGACGCGCAGAAGCAGCAGACCTGCATCAGCGACAAGGCCGGACTCCTCTGACGGCTTCAGCCGGCCTTTCTGCCGGCTCTGACAGTCGGTTCCTGGCGCCGGCTACCCCGATGGATGAGGTGACTGCCGTCAGGCCTGCAGGAACTGCAGGACGGCCAGTACGCGGCGGTTGTCGTCGTCGGACTGGGGCAACCGCAGTTTCGCGAACAGATTGGCGATGTGCTTGTCGATCGCCTTCTCGGTGACGCTCATCGCCGCGGCGATCGCCGCATTGGACCGCCCGGCCGCCATCAGCCCCATCACCTCGCGCTCGCGCGGCGTCAGATCGGCCAGCGGTGTCTTCCGGCGCTGCAGGAGCTGCGTCACCACCTGCTGGTCCATGACCGTCCCGCCATCGGCGACCTGGTGGATCGCGTCGATGAACTGGTGGACGTTGCTCACGCGGTCCTTCAGCAGGTAGCCGACGGCCCCTTCGGCCGAGGCCAGCAGCTCGCGCGCGTACAACGGTTCCACGTATTGACTCAGCACCAGGATCGGCAGTCCGGGCCGCTCGCGCCGAGCTTCAACCGCAGCGCGCAGACCCTCGTCGGTTCCGGTGGGCGGCAGCCGCACGTCGACGATCGCGATGTCGATGTCGTCGCGCCTGAGCTCGCGCCGCAGCGACGGCTCGTCCGCCACGGCGGACACCACCTCGACCCCGTGCCCGTCGAGGAGTCGGATCAGGCCCTCTCGTAGGAGGGCGTGGTCCTCGGCGACAAGGGCTCGCACGGAATCTCCATCCAGATGTCGGTCGGGCCACCAGGTGGGCTGGTCACGCGGAGTGTCCCATCGAAGGCGGCCAGCCGACGACCGACTCCGGAAAGGCCCGAGCCCCGGCTGACGTCCGCGCCGCCGCGGCCGTCATCCCGGACGGTGGCCACCAGGAATCCCGGCCGCAGGTTCAACGTGATCGTCAGGTTCTCGGCACCGGAGTGGCGCAGAGCATTGGTCATGGCCTCCGCCAGGACGAAGTAGGTGCAGGCCTCGACCGGCGCCGGCAGCCGCACCTGTTCTCGGTCGCCGAAGCCGGTGACGGTGATCCCGGCCGTGATCGGCGCCTGCATGGCGAGCGCCCGGGCCGCACCCACGAGGCCCCGATCGGCGAGCAACGGCGGGTGGATCCCCCGGATCAGCGTGCGGAGCTCCGCCAGGGTCTCCGATGTCGTCTCCGATGCCTCGGCGATGAGCTCCCGGGCCCGCTCGGGGTTCTCCTCGACCAGCTCGTTGGCGAGGCCGAGCGTCATGCCCATCGACACCAGCCGGACCTGGACGCCGTCGTGCAGGTCGCGTTCGATCCGGCGGATCTCCGCGGCCGCGCTGTCCCTGGTGTCGGCCCGGCTGAGTGCGAGCGACTGCACGCGTCCGGCCAGTGCCTCCGCCCGGGTCGGCCCGAGCAGCGCGCCCGCGATCGCGGACCAGGCGGACATCAGGCCGTGGACGGTTGTCCACCAGCACACGAGCAGGGCGGCGGCCAGCAGCCACATCGCGAATCCCTCGCGCCAGTCCTGCATGCGCAGGATCTGGCCGAACGGCTCGTCGAACGTGTCGGGAGTCACGGCGAGCAGCAGGGGGTAGACCACACACGTCAGCCCACCGAGGAGGAGCACCACCGGGAGTGCCGAGAGCACGACTCCGGCGGTGGCGTTCAGGCCGAGCCACAGCAGGTCGCGCCAGGTGGCGGGGTCGGTCAGAAGCCAGCGGCTGCGGCTGAAGAAGCCGCTGCCGGCGAACTCACGGTAGGGACGGACGATCGCCGGTCGACGCACCCTGCCGGCCGCGTGCCGGCCGGCGGCGGCGAACCACCGCGAAAGCGCGGTCGCCGCGATCAGCAGCGGCAGTCCGACCCAGATCACGATCAGCGGTATGGCCGCGCCGGTGAGGACGACGGGAACGAGTCCGAAGGCGCTGACCAGCGCCACGACGAGCGCAAGCAGCGTCAGTCTCAGCCGCTCGACCATGGGTCCATTGTGCGGCCCACCCGGCTGAGCAGCCTCCTCGTCCGCCGGTGGTGGCGGCCTGGTGAGCGATGTTCGGCAGCGGATGCCCGGCACCCCGAAGCCGCCGGTGCGGGTGTTAACCCCCGGTACGACCGGGCGTCCGCCCCACTGCCACCAGCCGTCCGGTCGCGGATGGTGGAGATATGACCGTCACACTTCAGCCGCCGGGCGCCGCCCAGGGCACTTCCAGTCCGGGCACCACCACCCTGGCGGAGCGTCCGTCGCTCGAGGATCGCGCCGACGCGAGGGCGGCCTCCGCCAGCGAGTTCAGGCCGCTTTCCGACCGCATCCGTGCTCTCGGACTGCTCCGGCCGCGCAAGGCCTGGTACGTCCGCTACGCCGTGCTGCTCTTCGCCGGGATCGCCGCCACCATCGTCGGGATGGTCCTGCTGGCCGGATCCGCCGTGGGTGATTGCGCTGGCTCCCGTCGCCGCCATCCTCTGGGTGCAGGTGAGCTACCTCGGCCACGACATCGGCCATCACCAGGTGACCCAGAGCAAGGGGTGGATGCGCTTCTTCGGGCTCTCCCTCGGCAACGTCCTCACCGGGCTCAGCTTCGGATGGTGGCAGGACAAGCACAACCGTCACCACGCCAACCCCAACCACGAGGGCCAGGACCCCGACGTGGGTGAGGGCATCATCAGCTGGTCAGACCGCCAACAGGCGAAGAAGACCGGCTTCGCCCGCTGGTTCTCGCGGCACCAGGCCTGGTTCTTCTTCCCGCTGCTCACCTTCGAGGGCTGGCAGCTGCAGGTGGCCGGCCTGCGTTCGCTTCGCGAGCGTCCCCGCAACGCGCGCCGACTCGAAGGCACCCTGCTGGTCGCGCACCACGTCGCCTACTTCGGCGGCATCATCGCGCTGCTCGGACCGGGGCACGCCGCCATCTTCATCGCGATCCACCAAGCCCTCTGGGGCTTCCTGCTCGGTGCCGCCTTCGCGCCCAATCACAAGGGCATGCCGATGCCGCCTCCCGGCGCCAAGCTCAACCACCTGCGCAAGCAGGTTCTGACCGCCCGCGACGTGCTCGGTGGCCCGATGACCGACTTCATGCTGGGCGGACTGAACCAGCAGATCACCCACCACCTCTTCCCGAGCATGGCCCGACCGCACCTGAAGACGGCGCAGCCGATCGTCGCCGCCTACTGCGCGGAGCTGGGCATCCCCTACCGCGCCTGCGGCGTCATCGAGAGCTACCGGCAGTGCCTCACCCACCTCGAGGACGTCGGCCACTCGGCGGACTGAGGCACCAGTACTGCTCACTCGAGCAAACGGCGACCGGCCGGTTCCGCAGACGTGCGGAGCCGGCCGGTCTTTGCCTGTGTTCGTCGAGGCTGGTCCCGGATCAGCCCCGGGGTCGCGCGTATGCCACGTTGGAGGTCCAGATCGTGCGGACCATCACGCTCGTGCCGGGCTTGGCGGCTTCCCACCACTTGCCGCCGCCGGCGTAGATCGCGGCATGACTGGCGCCACTGCCGCTGCGCACGAACACCAGGTCACCGGGCTTGCGATCGCTCTTGCTGATCGCGCGAACCTTCGACGACCGGCGCTGCTCGCTGGCCGAGTGCGTCAGGTTCACGCCCATCCTCTTCATGACGTACATCGTGAGTCCGGAGCAGTCGAAGGCGTTCGGGCCGGCTTCGCCGTACCGGTAGGGATCACCCTTCTGCGCGCGGGCGATTGCCACGACGCGGTCAGACCACTTCTTCGAACCGGGCTTGCCAGACGATGGCGCCTTGGGCGGGGCGACGTAGGGGACGCCGAGCTTGCGCCACATCCGCCAGGTGACCTTGCCGGTGACCGCGAGATCGTGCGACCGCTGGTAGGCGCGGACGTGGCGCCTGGTGACGGGTCCGAACCAGCCGGAGGCCGGCCGCACCTTCAAGCGCTTCTGCAGGTACTTCACCGCCGAGCCCTGCGAGTCGTACTGCAGCGTCGGATGCCGCTTGGCAGAAGTCGGGATCGCCAGCGCGGCTTCCGCAGTCGCCGGCATGAGGGTGAGGCCCACGGCGGCGCCGACGAGCGCCACCAGCGCGACGGTGAGCGCACGGCGGAGCCGGTGGGTGGTGGGAGATGGGGTCGAGTAGGGGGCCGTACCGAAGTCGGTCCGTTGGCCGAGGTCAGGGCAGGCAGCAGCCAGCTGGGACATTGAGGTCCAGTTCCCGACGCCTGCGAGGTGAGCTGTCGGGCTCGGATGGGAGAACTCACCCGGTCGCGCTGCCGTGAGCGGTGCGACTTAGCCCCGAGGTCCGGACCTACCGGACCGAGGTACCTGGGTCCCCCGCTCCCGTCCGACGGTTGATCAAGGGCCCGGGGGCGGACGGGATTCGGCGTACCACCGGAGTCGGCCGGATCGGCCGCCTTCCCAGCGTTCGTTGCCGATAGGAAATGTCAAGCGAAGAGGGGATGTTTCACCCTTTAGCCGGATGTGACGCGGGGGTACCGAGCGGCCACCCGCCGCCCCAAACAGGCAAACACGGCTGCCCTCGAGGCGGACATCTACGGACATGTCCGGATCCGCGCGGTCGTCCTGCATGTTCGGTGGCCACTGTCGGTCGGTTGGGACTGCCGCCGAGGTTCCAATGGCACCGCGGGCGATGGCTTGACGTCAAGTTTCTCGACCGGCCGGATTAGGCTGCCGACCATGAGCGAGCCAGCCGAGAAGGCTCAGCCCCCGGGCTCCGCGGCCGGACTCCCGCCCTCAGACGAGGTCGACCAGATCATCGCCGCCTGGCAGCGCGAGCGCCCAGACCTCGACGTGACGCCACTGCAGGTCCTCTCGCGGGTGAGCCGCCTGGGCCGCCACCTCGACCGCAGGCGACGCCAGGCCTTCTCGGAGTCACGACTCCATCCGTTCGAGTTCGACGTGCTGGCCGCCCTGCGCCGGGCGGGCGCCCCCTACCGGCTGAGCCCGAGCAGGCTGCTCACCCAGACGCTCGTGACCAGCGGCACGATGACCAACCGCATCGACCGGTTGGTGGCCAAGGGTCTGGTCCGGCGCGAACCTGATCCGCGTGACCGCCGGGGCATCCAGGTCAGCCTGACTCCCGCCGGCCTGAGCGCGGTGGACGACGCCATGACCCACCTGCTCGCGCACGAGCACCAGCTGCTGGGCGCCCTGAACACGGCCGAGCGGCACGACCTGGCGGCCCTGCTGCGCGCCCTGACGGCTCCGCTGGACGAGCGCGACTGACGGCCCGACCCGATCGAGCGTCAGACGCCGGTCTGGGTGATCCGTGCTCCGGGACAGGGACCGCCGACGGCGGTCACGATGCTGCCTGGGTGGTTGTGTTCGCTCATCGCCGCGCACAGAACCTCGGCGTGGTCGTGGTCGTCGGCCAGCAGTACGCAGGTGGGCCCCGACCCGGAGACCATCGCCGCCCTGGCACCGGCAGCGAGGCCGTCGCGCAGGATCTCGCCCAGCTCGGGCCGCAGGGCCACAGCAGCCTGCTGCAGGTCGTTGTGGACGGTGGCAGCGATTCCGGCGACGTCTCCCTCTGCGAGGGCGGTGAGCAGCCGGTACGGGACCTCGTGTGCCCCGGGTGCCGCGGACCCGTCCGCGCGCATCCGGTCGAACTCCCGGTAGACGGCCGGCGTCGACAGGCCCTGGTCGGCGCAGACCAGAACGAAGTCCCGGTGCCCACCGGCTGGTACCGGTGTTATCCGCTCCCCGCGGCCATGGCCGACCGCCGCGCCACCGGTGAGGGCGAACGGCACGTCCGAGCCGAGTTGGGCCCCGAGCGAGGCGAGTTCCACCGGGTCGAGGCCGAGCTGCCACACGTGGTTCGCCGCCACGAGCGCCGCGGCCGCGTCGGCCGAGCCACCGGCGAGACCCGCTGACACCGGGATCTGCTTATCCAGGATCAGGTCGATGCCCTTCAGGACGCCGTAGGTGCGCTGCAGCAGGAGGCAGGCCGCGACCGCGAGATTGCGCCCGTCGGTCGGCAGCCGCTCGTGGTCGGGTCCTTGTCGGGTGCGCACCGTCAGAACCACGGGAGCGGGCGTTCCGTCGCCCGGGTCGGGCAGGACGACTGCATCGAGGGTGTCGGTGAGATCGAGGGCGTAGAACAGCGTGGCCAGCTCGTGGAAGCCGTCCGCCCGCGCAGGACCGACGCCAAGCAGGAGGTTCACCTTCGCCGGCGTCTCGACACGCACCCGCCCGGCGGGCGGCTCGACCGTGGTCACGTCACCACCGGGGTCGCCAGGTCGCCGAGCGCCCGGCCGATGCGGACGAAGGCCTCCAGCTCCAGAGCCTCGCCGCGCAGCCCGGGGTCGATCCCGGCCGCCCTGAGCACGTCCTCGCTCTTTGCCGTGCTCCCGGCCAGGGCGGCCAACGAGCCGCGGAGCGTCTTCCGGCGCATGCCGAAGGCGGCATCCACGGCGGCGAACGTGCGCCGGCGGAGCGCCTCGTCCCCGGGAGGTTCACGGCGGGTGAGTCGCACCAGGCCGGAGTCCACATTCGGGGATGGCCAGAAGACCGAGCGACTGACCCGGCCGGCGGGCGTCACGTCGCCGTACCAGGCAGCCTTGACGCTGGGCACTCCGTAGGTCTTGCTCCCGGGCCCTGCCGCCAGGCGGTCGGCCACCTCGAGCTGGACCAGGACGAGAGCCTGGGTGATCGAGGGCAGGTTCGCCAGCAGCGTGAGCAGCACGGGCACGGCCACGTTGTACGGCAGGTTCGCCACCATGGCGGTGGGCTGAGGATCCGGAACGTCCCGTAGTGACAGCGCGTCTGCCTGCACCACGGTCAGTCGTCCCACGGCCTGCGGCGCCCGCGTCGCGACGGTTCCCTCCAGCGCCCCGGCCAGCGACGGCTCGATCTCGACGGCGATGACATGCGCGACGGCATGCAGGAGCCCCAACGTGAGCGAGCCGAGGCCGGGACCGACCTCCAGCACGACGTCGTCCGGGCTCAGCTTCGCCGTCGCGACGATGCGCCGGATGGTGTTGGCGTCGATGACGAAGTTCTGGCCCCGCTGCTTGGTCGGCCGCAGGTCCAGCTGGGCCGCGAGCGCACGGACCTCCGCGGGTCCCAGCAGCCCGTCGGCAGATGCGGAGGGACCGGCCACGACGCGACCCTATCGGCGCCCACCGGTGTCCACGGGGGTTCAGGCGGTGTCGGTGACCTCGAGCTCGCCCATCCGGCTCCAGTCCGCCCCAGGCAGCTCGCCATTCACGATGCGCGGAGTCGACGCGAGCATCGTCGCCATGAGCTTCATCGCATCCTGGAAGTGGGCGGTGGCCACGTGCGCCGCTCCGGCGGGACCGTCGCGGAATGCCTCGACGAGCACGAACTCGTTCACGTCGTCGACCGAGCGCGACCAGTCGAACCACAGGTTGCCCGGCTCGGCCCTGGTCGCCTCCGTGAACGGCCGCAGCCGTTCCAGCCAGTCCTCGCTGTGCTCCGGCCTCACCTGGAACTTCACGACGATGAAGATCATCTGGTCCCTCTCAGAGAGTCGGCCCTCGTGGCTCAGACATGATGATGGGCCCCGGGCAAGTGCCCGAGGCCCATCATCAGTTGCTGTTGCTCAGCTGAACAGTTGGCGACCGCACACCGGCCACGGTCCTGCGCCGGAGCTCTTGTAGAGGATCTTCGCGCGGTAGGTCTGCTCACCAGCCGAGTGGTCGGTCGGCACACCGGTTCCGCCGACGCTGTGCCACGTCGAGATCGTGAACTGGTAGAGGCCGTAGAACGAGCCACCCGAGGAGACGATGTTGGGGTCGCCGCCCGACTCACACTGAGCCAGTGCGCCCCAGTTCAGCGAGTCGACTCCGCCGCCAACCGGGCCGCCGCCGCCGCCGCCGCCGCCACCGCTGGGCTCAGCCGGCTCTTCCTTGGTGCCGTACTGGACGATCGCGTTCACCGGCTTCTCGGTGACCTTGGTGCCGATGGTCCGCTTCGACTTGAGCTTGCCGTCGAAGTAGACGACCTTGACCGTCGAGATCAACTCGCCGGTGCTGCCGGCGCGCTGGGTCTCGCTGTCGCCCTCGTACATCGACGACTCCGCCTGGCGGACGGTCTTGTACGCGATCGACGAGGCGACCTTCTTGGTCACCTGCTTGACCTTCACCAGCCTGACGGCGCTGCCGTCCTTGATGCGTGCCGTCTTCTTGTGGCTGAGCCGGTCGTCACGGTCGGCCTTGACCTTGGCGGCCTTCAAGGCGTCCGCGACGGTGAGGCCGGTGGTGGTGATCGCATGGCGCTTGCCGCCGGCGATGACCGTCACGTCCTTGGCGGTGCGCACGGTCAGATCGAGGCCTTCCCGGCCGATGCCGGCGGACCGGCTGGCCGACAGGACCGCACCTTCGTAGCGGAGCCCGGTCTGATCGAGGGCCCCGTCGACCGTGGATGCCGTGGTCCAGTAGCTGACCGGCTTGCCGTCGACCTGGACGCGGAGCTCACGGCCGAAGCGCACGACCACGCGCTCGCCGTCTTCGAGCTGGTCCGAAACGCCCGGCGCGACGAGATCGTGCTGGCCGACAGTGATGTTCTGGCTCTCGAGCAGGTCACCCACAGTGCCGGAGAAGGTCGACACCGAGCGCTCGGAACCATCGAGGGCCAGCGTGACGTCCTTGTGCGACGACGCGTAAGCCGCGGTTCCGGCGGAACCGGTGGCGATGATGCCGGCACTGAGCAGGCCGACGAGGATCTTGTTTCTCACAGCACTCCAAGGGGTGGATCTCTTCCCGGGAGGGTGAGCGGGCACCGTCGGAATCTGGGTATGCAAGAGCTGGACTGACCATGGCGCGGCGCGCGCAGGGGGTCCTTCTCAACAAACCCTCGAGCGGTGCCGCCACAGGCTTCCCCGACCCGGACGGACAACCCGACGATAACGAAAAGGTCACGGTCGGCCCAAAGTCCGTCTCGGCCGGGTGGGGCCGATCTTCGGCCCCTATGGGGCAGAAGTTGCCTAAACGACCGATTTGCCCCAATTTCCCTCGTGAGCAACGTCACGCCAGGGCCGGCGTGGCCGGGATGCGGGTGAGCCGGGCCGGTCGGAAGCCCGGTGCCCCACCGAGACGACGCCGATCGGCGTGACTGTAGCGGGGATGGTGAACTCCGCTCGCACCGCCCCGAGCTTGTCAGCGGGCACCCCGAAGAAGCAGGCGCCAAGACCCTCG
Organism: uncultured Actinomycetota bacterium; assembly: GCA_963724495.1. Taxonomy (GTDB): domain Bacteria; phylum Actinomycetota; class Actinomycetes; order Propionibacteriales; family DAIQRJ01; genus CAVRUZ01. The sequence goes on from CAVRUZ010000002.1 coordinate 1,539,047, forward strand.
TCGACGACGGTCTGCAGCATCAGCAGGGCGGCCATCCCGGTGTCGATGTCCCAGTACGGCACCGGCCAGCGTGCCTCGTCGCGATCGGTCCAGCCCTTGTCCGGTTCGGCATAGCGGTCCAGATAGGCCTCCCGGTCGGAACAGCACACGATGAGCACGGGCGCCTTCCTGAGCCCGTCCAGCCAGCTGTCGGGTCTTCCCTCGCCGGCCGTCGCCCGCCAGAAGCGAGCACGGTCCTCGGGACGTCGCAGAACGAGGAATCCCCAACCCTGGCTGAAACCTGCGGAGGGCGCATGGGTGGCGTTGGCGAGGATCCGCTCCACGGTCGCCGGATCGACAGGCTTGTCGGGGTCGTAGTTGCGCACCATCCGGCGACGCCGGACCACGTCCTGGAAGTCCACCTCCGCACCGTAGAGGCGTCGGCGTTCTCGGATCAGCCTGGGTCGGCCGCGTTGGCCGGTGCCGACGGCCAATCGCCGCCGAAGGCCGCCGCGGCGTTCTCGCGCAGGGCCCGGCACAGCGTCTCGAGATCGTCGCCGCGTGCCTCCGCCATGGCGCGCACGGTGAGCGGAATGAGGTAGCTGGAGTTCGGCCGCCCGCGATACGGGTGCGGCGTGAGGTAGGGCGCGTCGGTCTCGACGAGCACCCGGTCCAGCGGCGTGACGGCTACTGCCTCCCGCAGCGTGGCCGCGTTGCGGAAGGTGACCACACCCGCGAACGACAGGTACGCCCCACGGTCGAGGCACTCCTGCGCGAACGCCGTGTCACCGGAGAAGCAGTGCATGACGACGCGGTCGGGGATGCCCTCGGCGTCGAGGACGTCGAGCACGGCGGCGTGCGCGTCCCGGTCGTGGATCACGAGCGTGCGGTCGTGCTTCTTGGCCATCGCGATGTGGGCGGCGAACGACGCGCGCTGGGCGGCGATGCCCTCAGGCCCGGTACGGAAGAAGTCGAGTCCGGTCTCCCCCACCGCCCGGGTCACCGGTTCGGCCGCCAGCACCTCGATCTCCGCGAGCGCCTCGTCGAGCAGGCCCGCCGCGTGCAGGGCCGGAGCCTCGTTCGGGTGCAGGGCGACGCCGGCCACGAGTCCCGGCAGCGTTGCCGCCAGCGCGACCGACCAGCGGGCCGACTCGAGGTCGCACCCGATCTGCACGATGCGGCTCACGCCCACGTCGGCAGCCCTCGCCACCGCCACCTCAGGCGTCCACGCCGCGTCCAGCGCTGCCCTGGCAGTGGAGCGCGCGTCCGGCCGGGACCAGCGCTGTGCCAGGTCCAGGTGGCAGTGGGTGTCGGTGACCTGTCCGGGCAGCGGTTCCGGAGCGGGCGGCCGGCTCTGGTCGTCGCGGCGCTCCCGCTGTGCGCTGCTCTTGGCCATCGGCCAGCTACCCGGCCTGGGCTTCCAGCCGAGCGAGCTCCTCGTCGACGACCGACTGGTCGAGCTTGGCGAAGACCGGGATGGGCGGAGCGAGCGGCGTGCCCGGGACGATCGGCACCGACCGCCAGGGCGCCGGATCGCTGTAGTCGCCGGTGATCACCGGGTACGAAGGACCGCCGTCGAGGTCGTCGACGATCTCGATCCGCGGCGCGCCGTGCAGCCGCCCGGTCCGGCCGACGAGCCGATGCACGGTCTCCGCGGCGAACGGCAGGAACGGGGCCAGGATGCGGTTGATGTCGTCGACCGCCTGGCAGGCCACGTGCAGCACCGTGGCCATCCGGGTCGGATCGGTGGTGCGCAGCTTCCACGGCGCCTGCTGCGACAAGTACCCGTTGGCCTCGATCGCCAGCCGCATCGCCTCACCGATCGCCTGCTTCTGCCGGTGCCTTCCGATGAGATCGCCGATCACGGCGAACCCGCCTGCGGTCGACGCCAGCAGTGCGGAGTCTGCCTCCGTGAGTTCGCCCGCCGGAGGGATCTCGCCCAGGTTCGCGGCGATCATCGAGACGGTGCGGTTGACCAGGTTCCCCCACGTGTTGACGAGCTCGTCGTTGTTCCGCCGGACGAACTCACTGAAGGTGAAGTCGGTGTCGGCGTTCTCCGGGCCCGCGGCGATGAGGAAGTAGCGAAGGGAGTCCGGTGAGTAGCGACTGAGCATGTCGCGGACGTAGATCCCCACCCGGCGGGAGGACGAGAACTTCTTTCCTTCCATGGTGAGGAATTCTGAGCTGACGAGCTCGGTAGGCAGGTTCAGGATGCCGAACGACCCGACCGTGCCCCCGCGCGAACCCTGGCCGTTCTGGGCGAGCAGCTCCGACGGCCAGATGAGCGAGTGAAAGACGATGTTGTCCTTGCCCATGAAGTAGTAGGACAAGGCGTCCGGGTCGTGCCACCACTTCTTCCACGCGTCCGGATCCCCCGACCGCCGAGCCCACTCCACCGATGCCGACAGGTAGCCGATCACCGCGTCGAACCACACGTACAGACGCTTCGTGGGGTTCTCCCGCCACCCGTCGAGTGGAATGGGGATGCCCCAGTCGATGTCGCGGGTGATGGCTCGGGGCTGGATCTCGGCCAACAGGTTCCGGGAGAACGTCAGCACGTTGGGACGCCACTGAGTCCGCGTGTCGAGCCACGCCGATACCTCGTCGGCAAGCGCCGGCAGGTCGAGGAAGACGTGCTCGGACTCCACGAAGATCGGAGTCTCGCCGTTGATCCGGCTGCGCGGCTCCTTGAGGTCGATCGGGTCGAGCTGGTTGCCGCAGTTGTCGCACTGGTCTCCGCGGGCGCCGTCGTAGCCACAGATCGGGCAGATGCCCTCGACGTAACGGTCCGGCAGCGTGCGCCCGGTGCTGGGGCTGATGGCGCCCAGCGTGGCCTTCGTGACGAAGTACCCGTTGTCCCACACCGCCGTGAACATCCGCTGGACCACGTCGTAGTGGTTCGGCGTGGTGGTCCGGGTGAACAGGTCGTAGGCCAGCCCGAGCGAGTGGAGGTCCTCGACGATCACCCGGTTGTAGTCGTCGGCCGTCTCGCGCGGGGACCGGCCCTCCTGGTCGGCCGCCACCAGGATCGGTGTCCCGTGCTCGTCGGTGCCCGAGACCATCAAGACGTCGTGCCCGGCCATCCGCATGTACCGGCTGAACACGTCGGAGGGCACTCCGAACCCGGCCACGTGGCCGATGTGCCGGGGGCCACTGGCGTAGGGCCAGGCGACGGCGGACAGGACACGGCTCATGCTGCGCAACCCTAGTGGCGCGTGCCGGACCGCTGCCCGCTCATATCGGGGCCCGCGACGTCGACACCGCTGCCGTCGAGTGGGCGCAATCTGTTGCCTGAGGCGGCGATCAGGCAACAGTTGCTGCCCACTCAACCGTCGTTCGGCTGGGACTTGTCGCGGAGTGCCGCCGCATACAGGGCGTTGCGGGCGACTCCGTGGCCGGCAGCCACGTCGGCCACGGCTGCCTTGAGCCGCTCACCACCCGCGACCCGTGACCGCACCGCTTCCAGCGCACCGGCCAGGTCGCCCTCGGGGTCGGCGGGTGCACCGGCGACGACCAGCGTGACCTCACCGCGGACCTCCTGTTCGGCCCAGGTGGCGAGCTGCCAGAGCGGGCCGCGCACGACCTCCTCGTGCACCTTGGTGAGTTCGCGGCACACGGCGGCCGGGCGGTCGGGACCGAAGGCGTCGGCCATCGCGGCGAGCGTCACCCCGGTGCGGTGCGGCGCCTCGAAGAACACCATGGTGCGAGCCTCACCGCTCAACTCCGCAAGGCGTCGCGAGCGCTCGGTGGCCTTGCGTGGCAGGAAGCCGTCGAAGGCGAACCTGTCGACCGGCAGCCCGGAGACGGCAAGCGCGGCCAGCACGGCGGACGGCCCGGGGATCGTCCTGATCACGATGGCGGACTGGATCGCGGCGACCACCAGCCGGTACCCGGGGTCTGACACGCTCGGCATCCCTGCATCGGTGACGAGAAGGACATCGGTACCCGACCGAAGGCTCGAAATGAGCTCGGGTGTCCGCTCGACTTCGTTTCCCTCGAAATAGCTGACGATTCTCCCGGCCAGCGTGATGCCCATGCGCTGCGCGAGCGCTCGCAGGCGACGGGTGTCCTCGGCGGCGATCACTGCTGCCGACTCGAGTGCCCTGACCAGCCGGGGACTGGCATCGTCGACGGCGCCGATGGGAGTGGCAGCGAGCGTCAGCACGCCCACTGCATCCGGAGAACCTGCGGCATCGCTGGGCTCGGCCATGGCGGCATGGTCGCAGGTGCGACCGGAACGCGTGCCGGCAGCGGGAAACCCTGACGCCCGCGCGGCCCGCCCGGGCAGGCCGACGTGTCGTCGTTCCTACGATGGCCCGGTGACGACGAGCCCGCCCCTCGAGCACCCGCCCGCCGAGCAGGCGCCCGTCGTCACCCGGCAACCGCTCCGGGCGCCGTTGGGCCGCGACCACGACGGGGCCCCCATCCGCGGCGCGGCCGAGCGTCTGGCCGTGTTCCTGTCCGCCGGCCGCAACGCGGCCGCCGTACGCGGTTGGGTGACGGCGCTGCTGGTGACGGGCATCGCGGCGGTGATCAGGTTCCCCGGCCTCGGCAACCCGCCCGGACTCAGCTTCGACGAGATCTACTACGCCAAGGACGCGTACTCGCTCTGGCACACGGGCTACGAGCAGAACTGGTCAGCAGATGCCGACGCCGGGATCCTCGCCGGGACCGATCCGGCGTCGTTCATGAGCGGTGCCGAGTACGTGGTGCACCCGCCTCTCGGCAAGTGGGTCATCGGGATCGGCGAGCAACTGTTCGGGATGGACGCCTTCGGGTGGCGGTTCATGTCCGCCGTCATCGGCTGCCTGTCGGTTCTGGTCCTCGCCCGGATGGCCCGCCGGCTGACCAGGTCCGACGTGCTGGGCGGCCTGGCGGGTCTGTTCCTCGCCGTGGACGGACTCGCGATCGTGATGAGCCGATTCGCCTTGCTGGACGTACAACTGGCGTTCTGGATCCTCTGCGGGGTAGCGGCGCTCCTGTGTGACCGCGACTGGGCGCGTGTGCGGCTGGCGCATGCGATCGATACCGCCACGGGCAAGGTGCTCGGAGCCGGGCCGAGGCTGTGGTGGCGGCCATGGCGTTTTGTCGCCGGCGTCGCCTTCGCCTGCTCGATCGCCACCAAGTGGAACGGGCTCTATGCCTTCGCGGTGTTCATGCTGCTGTCGGTGGCCTGGGACTTCGGGGCCAGGAAGACCGCCGGTGGGATCAACGTGGCGTGGACGTGGTTCCGCAACGACGTGGTCCCGGCCTTCCTCACCACGGTCCCGGTCGCCGTGGTGATCTACGTCGGTTCGTGGATCGGCTGGATCGTCAAGCCTGGTGGGTATCTACGCGACTGGGCCGACTCGGGACCGGCAGCGGGCGCGGCCGGCCTGCTGCCCGCCTGGGCGCGGTCGCTCTGGCACTACCACGAGGAGATCTACCGCTTCCACACCACCCTCACTCAGCACCACCCCTACCAGTCCGACCCGTGGAGCTGGCCGATTGCCGGGCGCCCGGTGGCCATCGCGACCCTGTTCCCCGCACCCGGTGAATGCGGTGCGTCGGAGTGCGATCGGGTGGTGACCGCGCTCGGCACGCCGACCCTGTGGTGGGGCGGATGCGTGGCCGTGATCGTCTGTCTGGGCATCTTCGTGGGTCAGCGGGATTGGCGGTTCGGACTGCCGATCGTCGGACTGGTGGCGACCTGGCTGCCGTGGTTCTCCTATCACGGCCGCCCGCTCTTCTACTTCTACGCGATCGCGATCATCCCGTTCATGATCCTCGCGCTGGTGCTGGTGGCCGGTGTGCTGATCGGACCATCCACGGCCTCGCCTGATCGCCGGCTCCTCGGCGTGACCGCGGTCGCGGCGTTCACGTCGATGGTGCTCGTCACCTTCTGGTTCTTCTACCCGATCTACACCTACCAGCTGATCTCCAACGCTGATTGGGGATTACGGCTGTGGTGGCGATCCTGGAACTGATACCGCAGCCGCGCACTCGGGCGCGAGCGCGGCGACAACACGCTGCGAGAGCTCCCGGATCACCTGGTGATCACCCGGCGAGAGCAGGTCGATGAAGGCTGCCCGCACCGTCGCGACATGTCCCGGCGCGGTGGCCTCGACCGCGGTGCGGCCGCGGGGAGTGAGCGCGAGCATCGTGCCGCGGCCGTCGGTCGGGCAGCTGCGGCGGGTGATCATCCCCCGCTCCTCCATCCGCCGGATCTGGTGCGACAGCCGGCTGCGGTCCCAGCCGATCCAGAGCGCGAGGTCCCGAGCGCGCAACTCCCCGTTCTCTGCCTCCGACAGCGGCACCATCAGGGCGTAGTCGGCCGCGCTCAATCCCGACTCGGCCAGGTTGCGCTCGATCGCGGCCGAGACGCGGACCTGCATCTCGAGGTAGGCGCGCCACGTCGCCTGGTCCTCGTCGCTGAGCCATGTCCCGGTCATGGCGGGAGCATACAGGGCGTTTTGTTGACACGTCACCATTCATGCTATGTTGTTGACACGTCAACTTCTGGAGGATGGCCCATGACCGCAACCCTGACCCTCAGCCCCACCGACCTGACCGGTACCTACGCACTGGATCCCGCCCACACCCGCATCGGGTTCAGCGCGCGCCACGCGATGGTGACGAAGGTCCGCGGCGCGTTCAACGAGTTCGAGGGCGGCGCGACACTCGACTTCGCCGACCCGACCAAGAGCAGCGCCCACCTCACGATCAAGACCGCGTCGGTCGACACGCGCAACGAGCAGCGCGACAGTCACCTGCGCACCAACGACTTCTTCGACGCCCCGAACTACCCGACGATCACCTTCGCGTCGACCGAGGTTCGCCAGACCGGCGACGAGACCTTCGAGATCGTCGGCGACCTGACGATCAAGGACGTGACGAAGTCGGTCACCCTCGCCGTCGAGTTCACCGGTGCGGCCAAGGACCCGTTCGGCAACACCCGCGTCGGCTTCGAGGGCTCCACCACGATCCAGCGCAGCGAGTACGGCGTGAACTTCAACGCCGCCCTCGAGACCGGCGGCCTCCTCGTCAGCGAGAAGGTCACCATCGAGCTCGAGCTCGCCGCGATCCGGCAGGCCTGATTCTCGGCCTCTTGCGTGTGACCGGCGCCGGGTGGGCGGTTCAGGTGGACCCTGAACCGCCCACCGGCCTGTTCGGATCCACCTCGTACACGAGCTCCAGCCCATCGTCGTCGTCCCACTGATCGCCGACCTGGACGAAGCCGAACTGCGCAATCAGCCCCAGCGACGCGACGTTGCCGGGGCTGACGCTTGCCCGGACGACCGTGACCGCGGGGTCGGCAGCGGCGCGCTCGAGCATGGCGGCCAGGGCGGCCCGGCCGTAGCCGCGTCGTCGGCAGGCCGGGTCGACCGAGTAGCCGACCTCCACCATGCCCTCGTCGTCGGGCGGGCCGTGGAAGCCGGCTCGCCCGACCGCGACCTCGGCCTCGGTGTCCCAGATCGCCCCGGTGACCCACCCCGCGCTCGACGGATCGTCGACGACCTGAACCGCGCGGTATCGCCACGTGCGTCGCCAGTCCGCGTCGACGAAGACCGGCGTCAGCGGCACCGGGCTGGCGAGGTTCGCGGCGGCGAGATCCCCGTCGGCCAGCGCGGCCAGCGTCTCGGGTGGCAGCTGCACGATGCGCACCTGCTTCGGCTGTGACACGCAGCGAGACTAGGTGGCACGGCGCGCCTCAGCTGGCGAGGACAGCCGGCGATCCGGAGACAAGAGAGCGCCAATGCGCGGCGATCTATCCCTGGAATCCCTTCTGTCCGGATGACGATTTCCCTGCCGGTTCACCAACCCGCAGAGTTGCGCAATGTCCCCGCCAGCAGAGCAGCCACCGTCAACCGCGCCCTCCGACCTGTTCGGCGTCGCCAAGAAGCCAGACTGCCCGGTGGCCCGACGGCGTCCCGACGGGATGTCCGATGAAACGGTGACGGCCCTCGGCCTGGTCTCGGAGGCGCTCGAGGCGGCGGAGAACGCGCGCGGACACCTCTACAACTTCCATCGGCTGACCGGGACCGCCGACCTCACTCTCAAGGAGGGGGTCGCTGGTCTTCGCGCGGCCGGGCACCAGGAGGTCGCCGACGAGATCGATCGTGCACTGGTTGGACGAGACGTCATTCCCGGACTGTGGACGTTCCAGATCGTCGAGGCGTACGACATCCAGTACTGGCAGGTGTTCCGTGCCACCGAGAAGTGGGCACGCGACGCAACTCGGAGCCCCCCAGCACCTGTACGAGGCCGAGATGAGGTTTGACGAGCAGGCCAGTGGGCCGGATGGATGAGGACGCCATGACCGGCAATGCCGACCGCGCGACTGACGCGGATCCGTTCAGGCTCGAACGATTCGTTTCGGCCCAGGACGACGGCGGAACCTTCGACCAGGCGATGAGGGAACTGGAGTCCGGGCGCAAGACGAGCCATTGGATGTGGTTCGTGTTCCCTCAGGTAGCAGGCCTCGGACACAGTCCACTCTCGCGCACCTACGCGATCTCCGGCCCGGACGAGGCGAAGGCCTACCTGGCACACCCCGTCCTGGGTGCGCGGCTCCGGCAGGCTGCGGAGGTCGTCCTCGCGATCTCCGGACGCACGGCTGAGCAGGTCCTCGGCGGCATCGACGCGCAGAAGTTGCGCTCGTCGATGACGCTGTTCCTGCGAGCGGCCCCGGACGACGACGTCTTCCGCCGGGTGCTCGACCGGTTCTTCGACGGCGTCGCGGACACCGCTACCGATCGGCTGCTCTGACCGACGCCGTTCGCTGCCGTGCCCGCCCGCGCGAAACAGGCAGCGGCGGGCACACGCCGCCCAACTTGTCGGCATTTGCCGGGCATGCGGCCTCCGCCAGCATGTATGGCGTCGGCGCTCGCCGACGGCTCCTGCCTGCCGTTGCGCTGCCAGATGACGAGACGAGGAGTCCCACTCGCCTCGCGTAGCATCAGCCGGACGTCAAGGCAGGGGACGTCACTCTCGATCGTCCCGACTCGAGGCCCGCATCAGTGGTTGAGCCGATGCGTGCTGAGTGACCGCCTTGCCCGAACACCGTGCTTGCCTGAAACACCGTGCTCACCTGAATTGCCGTGCCGGAAGCGTTTGACCAACCGCGCTTCGCCATCCGGGGTGCACCAACCCGAATCCGAAGTGGAGCTGTGCTTTCGTGAACGAATCGACGACGCGACGATGTGCGGTCATTGCCAATCCGACCAAGATCAGTGACCAGTTCCGTGCCCTGGTGGAGAAGCGCCTCGACCACGACGGCTGGACCGACACGCTGTGGCTGGAGACCTCCGAGGAGGACCCGGGCCGCGCGATGACGCGGACCGCCGTCGAAAGCGAGGTCGACCTCGTGATCGCGGCCGGTGGCGACGGGACCGTCCGCGTGGTCGCCGACGGCCTTGCCGGAACAGGCATCCCGATGGGCCTCGTGCCTGCCGGCACCGGAAACCTCCTCGCGCGCAACCTGGACGTGCCCCTCGACGAGACCGCAGCGATCGATGCCGCGTTCTCGGGCCATACCCGCGATTTCGACCTGATCAAGCTGACGGTCGACGACAAGGACCCCGAGCACTTCGCCGTGGCTGCCGGGATCGGCGTCGACGCGATGATCATGGACGAGACAGATCCGGCCTTGAAGGCGAAGGTGGGAACAGCCGCCTACTTCATCGCTGCCGGCAAGGCGCTGGGTCGCCTGCCCGTCCACATGACCATCCAGCTCGACGATCGGCGGCCGATCCATCGGCACGCGATGTTGTGTGTCGTGGGCAACGTCGGTGTCCTGCCCGGCAACATCACCCTGATCCCGGGAGCTCGGCCCGACGACGGCATGCTCGATGTGTACGTCGCGTCGCCGCAGCATGTGTGGCACTGGCTGAAGGTGGTGCTGCGGGTGATCACGCGCAGGCCCAAGAAGGACGACCAGGTCGACCAGCAGACCGCGCGGAGCGTGCGGATCACCCTGCGGGAGCGGGACAGCTATCAACTCGACGGCGATGTCATCGGCGAGTGCCTCAGCATGTTCGCGGAGATTCAGCCCGGAGCGCTCACGGTCTGCGTACTCGCGGACGGAGCATCCTGACCCACCTGGACGCGGGCCCGCTGTCCAGCCGTGAGCGGCGCGGATTGCGGCACGGGTCGTACGGGTTGACGGAGAACTGGGCCCGCGTCGACGACAGGCCTGTCCGTTCACTGAGCCGGGGCCGGGTCGGGCACCTGCCGGAGGTCGTCATGCTGGCCGGGATGGGCGCCCCGGGTTACCTCGCCCCGTGGGCGCGCCTGACGTCGGAGTGGACGCGGGCCACCGTGGTCGACCTTCCCGGGTGGAGCCGTGGCCGGGCCCGCTCCTGTGCTGCCACCGTCATCGGGATCTCCACCGCGCTGACCCACTGGCTCGAGGCGAGAGACCTGCGCGATGTCGTGCTGCTGGGACACTCGACCGGCTCGCAAGCCGTGCTGCGAACCGCCCTGCAGGCTCAGGAGCGCCTGCGGCGGGGTCGTGCTCGCCGGACCGTCGCTTCCCCCCGAGATACGCCGCGCCCGCACCGCTGACCCGCGAGATCTTCACGACGATCCCTCGCGAACCGGCGGACGAGATCGAATCCATCGCCCCGTCCTTCCTCAGCAGCGGCGGCCCCGGCCTGTTCAGGTTGCTCCGCGACGGGATGGGCAAACGCCCGGAAGATCTCGTCGGCAGACTCGACGTCCCGGTGCTGGTCATGACCGGCGAACACGACGGACTGGCACCGCCGACGTGGGCGCATCATCTGTCGCGGCTCGCGCGCACAGGCTCGCTCGTCGTCCTGCCCGGGGCCCACAACGCCTGCTTCCCCTATGCCGACGCGGCCGACGCTGCGCTGCATGCGACTGTCGAACGATGGGCGCTGTGAGCCTCAGCCGAACTGCGACCGGTAGTGCTCCGCCATCGCCGGGTAGTAGTCGCGGTCGAAGTCGATCGCGGCGACGTCTCCGCCGCTGACCGCCGCAACGAGCCGGTCGAGGTAGTACTCCCACCCGGGCCCGACGCTCTCGGCCTCACCGGCCTGGACCTCGGTCTGGGTGAAGGTCAGCTCGGTCACGCCGTCGTTCTGGGTCAGCGCGAGCACCATCGGCCAATAGCCACTGGGAGTCTGTGCCCGCACGACCAGCAGTCTCGGCGGCTCGCACTCGAGGACCTCCATGTCCTCCTCGGGTGCGTCGGCCGCTTCGGCGGTCATCCGGAACGCGATCCGCCCGGCGGCCGGATCGCCGGTGTACGTGCCGATCCACCGCTCGAGCCGGGCCGGCTCGGTCACCGATGCCCAGACGTCCTCGATCGGTGCCCGGAACCGGCGGGTGATGACGAGCTGGGGCGCGCCGTCGCCGCTCCGGTCGATGCGTCCGTTCGGGGTCACGCTCATGCTGTCTCCTCTTTCCGTGGTGCCGGTGCGGCACTGGTCTGTGCTGAAGTCGGTCGGCCTGCTCGGCTGTCCTTCCGAGCCGCGCGGCGCTCCCGGGATGTGCGGTGCACCTCCGTGTCGAGCGCGTCGAGCATCTGGTCGGTCACCCGGGGCGGCGCCTGCATCAGCTGGTCGACGAACTCCCGGACCTGCCCCAGCGGCTCCCGGCACAAGGTGTAGTGGCGCTCCCGCCCATGCGGCGCGGCGTCGAGCAGGCCGGCCTGGCTGAGCAGCCGGAGGTGCTTGCTGACCGCAGGACGCGAGATCGGCTGGCGGGCGGCCAGGTCCACGACCCGCGTCGGCCCGATCGCCACCTCGGCGAGCAGCGCACGACGAACCGGGTCGGCAAGAGCCTCGAACACATCCACCCGAGAAAGGTAACCTATTGGTTACCAATCGTCCAGCGGTGCACGCCGGTCGAGGCGCTCGCCGAGTAGGGCCCGACCTCCGCGGCTTGCGGCACCTCGGCAGTCAGTGCACCGGAGCTGCTGCAGTCTCGGCGTTCTCGCTGGTCTGGGGCTCCGGCAGACGACCGGGCAGCATGAACGCCAGGACCGCGACCACCACCGAGAGCGCAGCGCCGACCAGGAACGCCGTCCGGAGTCCGCCAAGGGTCGCATCGACCTGACCCTCGCCCGCATCGAGCAGGGAGTTCGTCCGCACGGTCATCATCGTGACCACGAGGGCGGTGCCGAACGCTGCTGCCACCTGCTGGAGCGTTCCGAGCATCGAGCTGCCGTGCGAGTACAGGCGCATCGGCAGGGCGCCGAGGCCCAGCGTGAAGACCGGGGTGAACACGGCAGCCAGCGAAATCATCAGCAGCACATGCGCAGCAAGGAGCTGCCAGAAAGGCATGGTCAACGACACCTGGGTCAGCACCGTGAGGGCGACCACGATGCCCAGGGAACCCGGGATGACGAGTCGGCGCCCGCCGAACCGGTCGAAGATCTTGCCGACGCTCGGGCCGAGGAGACCCATGGCGAGGCCGCCAGGCATCACCAGCAGACCCGTCTGTAGCGGGCTCAGGTCGCGGATGTTCTGCAGGTACAAGGGAAGCAGGATCATCGATCCCAGCATCGCCATGAACGCCATCGACATCAGTGCCAGCGACAGCGTGAACGTGCGGTGCTTGAGCACCCGCAGGTCCATCAGGGGCACGCCGCCGCGCTGGAGCCACAATTGCCGGCCGACGAAGGTCGCGATTGCCACCGCACCGGCCACGATGATGGCGACCGGTTGCAGCACGTCGCCGTGCCCGAACCCGCTCAATCCGTAGACCAGCCCGCCGAACCCGAACGCTGCCGCGGCGACGCTGAACCAGTCGACCGTGCCGGGCTGAGGCTCGCCGACGTTCTCCAGCCGCTGCAGACCGCTCCACGTGATGACCAGCGCAATCGGTAGGACCAGCAGGAACATCAGCCGCCAGGAGCCCAGCGAGAGCACGACGCCCGAGATCGCGGGACCGAGGGCGGGAGCCACCGACATGGCCAGCGTGACGTTGCCCATGACGCGGCCGCGATCGTGTGCGGGGACCACGGTCATCAACGTCGTCATCAGCAGAGGCATCATCACTGCAGTGCCGGTCGCCTGGATGATCCGGGCGACGAGCAGTACTTCGAAGACGGGCGCGACCGCTGCAAGCGCCGTACCGGTGCAGAACACCGCCATCGCGGTCGCGTATGCCGACCGTGTCGTCACCCGTTGGAGAAACCAACCGGTGATGGGGATCACTGCAGCCATGGTCAGCATGAACGCTGTCGACAGCCACTGCGCTGTGCCCTCTGACACCTGGAAGTCCGCCATCAGGCGCGGGATGGCGTTGATCATGATCGTCTCGTTGAGGATGACGATGAAGGTCGCCAGCACGAGCAGACCGATCACAGCCGGCGTCTTCTCTGGCGCAGGCTCGCGCACCACGCTGGTCGCGGTGCTCGGCGCGGGGCCGGTCATGGTGACGTCCTTGCTCGGGGTCTCGCAGATGGTCATACCGCTCTGACTGTCGCGGCCGCACGAACTCATCGCTCTCCCCGCGCGTTGCGTCGAGTACCGGTGCGCTCGGTGGGTCCGCTGTTACGTTGACGCAGCTCAACCGCCCGCCGACGCAAGGGACGTTCCACCGGTGGACCTGCCCGACCTGCCTGACCTGTCAGACGAACGGCTGGCTGCGGTGCTCGCACGGCACGGCTTGTCGGGAGCGGCCGTTGCAAAGCTTCCGGACATCGGGATCTTCAACGCGATCTTCACCATCGGCGACTCGGTGGTCCTGCGCGTCCCTCGGGTCCATCCCGTCTTCGTGGCATCGGCGCACAAGGAGGCCGTGGCGGTTCCAGCCGCTAGACAGGTGGGCGTGCATACGCCTGCGCTGTTGGCCTTCGACGACACCCTTGAGGTGCTGCCGGTTCCGTACAGCCTCTACGCGCGCGTGGCCGGCGAGAATCTCGAACGCCTGAACCTCGACGCCACGGACTCGCCAGCCGTCTACCGCGAGCTAGGCCGGGACCTGGGCCGGCTCCACGATGGGATCGATCCCGTCGGCCCGATCGCCGACCTGGCACTGGAGGAACTCTCAGGTCAGCCACGCGACATGAGGGTGATGCGGCACCCGATCCAGGGCTCGACCGAATGGGCGCGATCCTCAATGCTGGAAGGACATTCACACCGCACACGCGACCTGCTGCGTTAACAGCTTGTCCTCCCTTAGGCTCCACCGCATGACGTCATCGACGGGAACGGAAACAGAGTTGCCCCTCCGTAATCGAGTGGCACTCGTCACCGGTGCAAGTCGTGGGGTCGGCCGCGGAATCGCCTTGGGACTCGGCGAAGCCGGCGCAACCGTTTACGTGACCGGCAGAACCGTGACCGAGGGGACGGCCGCGTCCCGGCTCCCCGGCACCGTCGCCGGCACGGCGCAGTTGGTCACCGACATGGGCGGACGCGGTGTCGCCGTTGTCTGCGACGCGGGCGACGACGACCAGATCGCTGCCGTAGTGCAGCAGATCGCCGATGAACAAGGTCGCCTCGACGTTCTCGTCAACAGTGCCTGGGGCGGCTACGAGCGCTACACCGACGGTTCGGACTTCAACCCTGGTCCGTTCTGGGAACAGCCCCTGAGCCTGTGGGACTCGATGCACAGGATCGGCGTGCGGGCCCACTACGTCACGTCAGCGCTGTGTGCGCCGATGATGGTGAGGAACGGAGCGGGTGTCATCGTCAGCGTCTCCTCCTTCGCCGGCCAGATCTTCGTGCCACCCGTGCCCTACGGCGTTGCCCATGCTGCGATCGACCGACTGGCGAAGGACATGGCCGAGGACCTGCGGCCCGCACGGCGTCGCGTCGATGTCGCTCTATCCCGGACTGGTGCTCACGGAGAGCGTCGTGGCGAACCTGCAGTACTTCGAGGCCCAGACCAACCGGGAGACACCGCTGTTCGTCGGTCGCGTGGTGGCAGCCCTCGCAGCCGACCCGGACGTCATGCGACTGACCGGACAGTGGCTGGTGGCCGCAGAGGTCGCGGACACGTACGGGGTGGTCGATGAGCACGGGCACCGGCCCTACTCCAACCGGGCGGAGATCCTCGGTGAGCTGGTGCTCGAGCCTGCCCAGATGAAGACACCAAGGCCCCAGGAGCGTGAGCTCCTGGGGCGCCCACGCGGTCCGTCAGCCCGCTTCGGCGGAGTCCAGGTGCCGAACCGAGGCGTTGCTCTCGGCCCAGGTGAGCGCGTAGTCGGCGACGGCCTCCCAGCCAGGAGCTGCACAGGTCCAGTGGTCGCGTCCCTCGAACTCGTGGTACTCGGTGAGAGCGGGTGAGTCGTTGTAGTGCTTGGCGTTCGACCTGTTCACCGACGGCGGCATGATGTGGTCCTTCTCGCCGGCGATGAAGAGCAGCGGAGCACGGTCGGCGTCGTAGTCGACCCAGGTCTCCTGACGCCCAGGCTTGAAGTTGGCGATCAGCCCGTAGGCCCAGATCCAGTTGCCGGGCGCCGCGATCGCGTAGCGCTCCCACGCCGCTTTGGAGTCCGCTTCGCTGAGCGTGTTGGCGAATGCGTAGTGGAACTCCTCGGGGGTGAACGCGACGGCCCGGTGGATGTTGGCCGGGTTCTTCAGCGCTGGAAACAGCGACTTCGCCTGCGACAGCGGGTTGACCCGGACTCCCTCTGTGGGTGCGGAGTTGATGACCACGCCCGCCGAGCCGAGCCCGCGGGCGAGCAGCAGTTGGGTGAGGGTGCCGCCGAAGGAGTGACCAATGATAAACGGCGGCGTCGCGAGCGACTCGATGACGCCGGCGAGATGGTCGACGGTGTCGGGAACGGTGACGTTGGCGATGACGTCCGGGTTCTCCCGCAGGGCCTCGACTTCGATCTCGAACCCGGGGTAGGCGGGTGTGACCACCTTGTAGCCCTTGGCCTCGAAATGGGTGACCCAGTGCTCCCAACTGCGGGGGGTCATCCAGAGCCCGTGGACCAGGACGATGGTGTCGGTGCGGGGGGTCTCGCTCATGGTTGCCTTTCGTTGAGTCGTTGGGGATCGAGGGTTTTCCGAGCCGATCGGTGGGGAGCCGATCACGGTCGATGGGGTAATCCGAGACGTTCAGCACCGGCTGCGTCAACCAGTTGGACAGATCCATTTGTCCCCATCCTGGAACCTGCATCGACCGGGTGACCCGGGTAGCGTCCCTGCGATGCAGGAGATGACCAGCGAGGAGGTCAGGGACTTCCTGCTGGCCGACACTCGGACGCTGAAGCTCGCGACGGTCCGGACCAACGGAAGGCCGCACGTGGCACCGGTCTGGTTCGTTCTCGACGCGGACGAGATCGTCTTCACCACACCGTCGACCAGCCTCAAGGCGCGCAACCTCAGCGCCAACCCACACGTGTCGGTGTGCGTGGACGACGAACGACCGCCGTTCGGCTTCGTCAGTGCAGCCGGAACCGCGACGCTCCACCCGCACCCAGCCGACCTGCTCGAATGGACCACCCGGATCGCCGCGCGCTACCTGGGCGAGTCCGAGGCCGTGGAGGCCGGCGCGAGGAATGCGCAGATCGACGACCTGCTGGTCAGGATCCGCGTGACGAGGACCGTCGCCTTCTCCGGCATCACAGCCTGACCCGGGCGTCTGGTCGCCGACCGGCACCGCCGGAGACATGCACGAGGCAGGCGGCCAGACCCGAAGTGTCCGGACTTAGCGGTATCGGCCCGGGTCGCCTGCATGTTTGCGGCCCGTCAGGAGCCGACGTGCCCGGTGGAGTGCTGGTGGAGCTGAGGGGAATCGAACCCCTGACCTTCTCGATGCGAACGCATGCCCGGCTGGTACATGCCCGTCTGCCGCCGTGCGAACCATGCACGGGTTGCGTCGCGTTACCGGACGGGGGTGCGCTGGGGGCGCGCGTTTTGGCGGGCCAGGTCAAGCCACCGACCCCATAACCAGCCCTCGGGCTCGGCGGCGCGCGGGGTCAAGAGTGGCCGGAGGTCATCGCAGCGCGACGCGCAGCGCCCTTGAGGCCGCGCGCCGGCGAGCAGATCGTTGTGGCGGGGTCGGCGGCTCGACGATGAGTGTGACCGCATACCTCACGGGCGAGGCGGCTCGGTCCCGAGCGGTCGTAATCCCAGGGGTGCGCTCACGTCCGTCGACGGGTCTAGACGCGCGAGGACGGCGCGCCAGCGCCGCCCGCAGTGCGTCGCGCCGCAGGCGCCTTGAACCAGTGAAGATATTCGTAGCCGATCTGTACCTGAGCACGTGTGCTCCGTCGGGTGATGCGCGACAGTCGTCCGCCAGGTGATGTGCGACGCTGAGCGCGCGGATCGCGGCCTGAGAGACGTTAAGCGTTCCAGCAAGAGATGATTTCAATCCACTACGGTCATGGCATGCGATGGTGGCCGGCGGCAGCTCCCCTCAGTGTCCTGCTGATCGAGTCACGGCTATTGGTGACGACTCCGAGCCTGTCGACGAGTGCGCAGGCCCATCCGGACGCTGCGCTGGTGGAGACCGTGCACGATGCGCTGCCCGGCATCTACATCGGCAGCGGCGTGAGCCTGCTCGGCCTTGCCGCGATGGTCGTCTTCGTCGTGGCTCTCGTCGACTGGATCCGCCGCTACTCGTCGTCGGGGGTGGCCACGGTGACAATGCTCGTCGGTGCAGCCGTGGCAGCCGCCGGGGTCATGGTCGGGTTCGGGGTCTACCTGACCATGGGGGCCGCCTCCGAGGGGGCTGCGCCCACCTCGGTGGCCGCGGTCTACGTAATCGCCGACGGCCTGGCGTACATGGGATGGACGGCGTTCGGGCTGGTGACCGGCGCGGCGTTTTTCGCCCTACGGGAGGTCCCCGCGCCGGCGTGGATGCGCTGGTTCAGCCTCTTGGTCACGGTGCTGTTCCTGGTGTGCGCGTTTCTGCCGTTCCTCAGTTGGGCGCCTGCGCTGCTATGGCTCCTGGTCGTCGGTGTGGGCCTCTTGTTCGTGCCGGCCACACGGACCGCGGGCCAGGCGGTCTCCTGACCTGCGTGTCAGCCGCCCAAATTGCCGGTGCACACTCATCGGCAGATCCGTGCGTTCGTCGCTCGTAAGGGGTTTAGGCCTGTCGCGCGTCAGGTGGCAGAGATCTGTCGCAGATCTGCTGTCGGAGCACATGTACCTGAGCACGATGCGCGACAGTCGTCCGCTCGGTGACGTGCGACGCTGAGCGCGCGGATCGCGGCATGAGCGGTCGTTCGTAGCGCCACTTCGCGGCAGTTTCTGTCGTCTCTGTGCACCACCTCCGCGTCCGGACCCACGGGCACTCGTGCGGCTCGGATCTTCGGTGTCAAGCGATGTTTGCTGGGCCTGGGTCGGCCTGGTGGTTGCTCGATTTGATGAGGTCGGCGGCGCGCTCGGCGATCATCATGGTGGGCGCTTGGGTGTGGCCGCGGATGATGCGTGGCATCACCGACGCGTCCACAACTCGCAGCCCGTCCAGGCCGCGGACCCGCAGTTCAGGGTCCAGTACCGCGTCATGGTCGCTGCCCATGCGGCAGGTGCCAACGGGGTGGTATGCCGACTGGGCGTTTTCCCGAATGAGCACCGCCAGCGTCGCGTCATCGACCTTGCCCGGATAGGGCGCCATGGGGTCTCCGACGTAGGCGCGCAGCGCAGCGGTCTCGCACAGCCGTTCGGCGATGCGCAGGCCGGCAACAAGACCGTGCAGGTCCGACTCGGCAGTGAGGTAGCCCGGGTCGATGACCGGCGGCTCCGCCGGGTCGGCACTGGCCAGGCTTATGCTGCCGCGGCTCTCCGGCTGCAGCAGTTCGACCGCCAAGGTCAGCCCGTGGCCGGGTGGAGCTGTCATGCCCGCACCAAGGAACGGCACCGGAAGCCACACGAGCTCAAAATCCGGGGCGGCCAGAGCTGGGTCGCTCCGGACGAAGGCGACTGCCTCGTTCACGCTGGAGGTGAGCATCCCGCGGCGCCCGAGCAGGAACCGGATCAGTTGGACCGGGGAGTCGGCCGCGACGAGTGTGATCGGCCTCGGGCAGTGAAAGACGACCCCGCAGGCCAGGTGGTCCTGCAGGTTCGCACCGACACCCACAAGGTCATGGCGCGGCTCCACGCCGGCAGCGCGCAGCTGGTCGGCGTCGCCGATGCCAGAGAGCATGAGGAGCTGTGGTGAGTTGACGGCGCCGGCGCTGACGATCACCTCGCTGGAGGCAGTGACTCGCTGGGTCACGCCAGCCTCGTCGCGGTACTCCACGCCGGTGGCACGGGTCCCGTCGAGCAGAATCCGTTGGGCGTGAGCCCCGGTGATGACGGTGAGATTGGGCCGCCGCATGGCGGGGCGCAGGTAGGCGTCCGCGGCGCTGTGCCGCAGCCCGCGGCGCTGGGTTACCGGGGTTAGTGAGTAGCCGGTGTTGTCTGCCTCGTTGAGCTCGCCGAGACGGCGCAGGCCAAGTTCGGCGCATGCAGCCAGGAAGGCCGAGGTAGTCGGGTTGGGGTCGCGCAGCTCGGAGATGAACTGCGGTCCTGCGGTGCCGTACACCCCGCCAGCGTTGCTACCCACACGGTGCTCGGCCCGCTGGAAGTACGGCAGTACCTCGTCATAGGACCAGCCGGGACAACTTTGCGCCCAGCCGTCATAATCGGCGCGGTGCCCACGTGTCCACGCCTGCCCGTTGATCGAGGACGAACCGCCCAGGGTCCTGCCAAGCGGCCAGTACACCTCCCGATCCGACAAGCGCGGTTGCTTTGTCGTGCGGTAATTCCAGTCGTACTCGGTCAGGAAGAGTTTGATGAAAGCCGCCGGTATACGGATCTCCCGCTTGCGGTCCGGCCCGCCGGCTTCAAGCAGTCCAACCTGGCACGCGGGGTCGGCTGAGAGCCGGTTGGCCAGCACACAGCCCGCCGGCCCGGCGCCCACGATGACGTAGCGATAATTCCCGGCAGCCATCACATCTCCGGCCCACAGGAGGGCCGGCCTTCTCCCCGCCAGTTCTACCGCGGGGTCAACGATGTGGGCAACAATCGCCTAGGCCAATCAGGCGTGGCAATCCAGCCCAGGAATCCCTCGGCATCGGAGCACTCTCCGATGAGCCCACCTGTTAGTCAGGTAGCGCGCGCGAACGACCCTACGGCCCTGCGGGGGTGTGATGAGAGGTGCTTGGACTGCGTCGCCGACACCCGATGACGTAGCCCCTCTCGCCAGGCGCACGCTCAACGGCAGAGCCGTGCGCTTGGGTGTCGCAGATCCTTGTCGGCCACACCGTCACCCATCTCGGCATCAGCGTGCCCGCACCTCCGCGCGCGGAACTCGGCATGAGGAGGGCGCAGCCGAAGCCCGCAGTCAGAGCCATGGCGCAGGTAACCGGCGACGCGCTCGAGCAGGGCTGTTGCTACGCCGGCATGTCGTTCCAGATGTCCACTGCGCAGCGCCACTGACCCTGGTCATCCCGATGCCACACGGTCACGGCGCGGCCGCGCGTTGTCACAGGTTGGCCGTCCGGTCCGTTCATGGCGACCTCGTTGGTGCTCAGCAGGTAGGCCATGGCCCCGTCTGGCGACACCTGGGCTTCCGTCGACGACCAGCTGATCCGGAAACCTGGGATCGTGCGGGTCCCCTCCACATACGCGCGCAGCGCTTCCCTGCCGACCAGGCTGGGCATCCCCGCAGGTATGACGACGGCGTCGTCTGTCCAATACGACAAGATCTCGTCGATGTCGCCGCCCTCAGACGCGAGTTTCGCCCATTGGGCATCGCGTGCCAGGAGCCGTTCCCGTTCCCGTTCGACTTCGACATCCATGTAGCGATCCTCCGCCCACATCCTCGACCAGATTATGTCCAGCCGACCGACACAGCCACCTGCGCAAGTTCGACGAGTCACCCGCCGGCTTCCGTTCCGAGGTCTGTGAGCTCGAGTACGGACATCCGACCATCGGCATGATGACGCGCGGACAGCGGCATGAGAGTGCGCCTCTTCGAGCCACGACTGTGCGGCTCGCCTCGAGAGCGGAATGCTTTGTGGCACATATACGTGCCACTCCTACGCGTCCCACACATGGAGGCCAAACATGAACCTCAGTCTGATCCCCCTGGCCGACGGCTGGGAATGGCACCGCTGGCAGCACCGCCAGGCGTGGGGACTGTCAATCCGCTGGATACACAATGAGACCCTGGGGATCTATCGGTGCCTGGACTGCGGCTACGAGTGCACCGACAGCCGCAGCATCGCTAGCCACAATCGAGACCACCAGCCGGTGGCCGACGAGGTGAGTCAGGCGCAGGAGAACAACCCTAGGGCGGTTCGCGTGGTCACCCACGACGGCGTGGAGGTGGCTGACTGAAGCCTGAGACCACGTACAGCTCCCAGGAGAACGACGAAAGTCCCAACAACGAGGTCAGGTCAAGCCCGCTCATCGGCATGTGCGTGAATCCTTGCGCAGCTGAGAGGCGGTTACGCAACCCAATCCTGGGTCAGCTCCGTCCCGTCGTTGACCTGGGGACGGACGTGTTCGGGGCGTATCGACCTACCTTTCCCTCGCGTAGCTGACCCATGAGGATCAAACCGAACTGGTAGACGCGATCGTTGAGCGAGCCGGCTTCGCGGCCTGCGAACTCGAGAGCGAGATGCTTGGCAGTGTCGGTCGTGTCCTCGCCCGCTCGTGCAGCACGCACGACCGCCTCAACGCGCTCGCCAACGCGTTTGAAGTCGTCGTAGAGAGCCTCGAGGTGGGCCCTTGCCTCGTCGCCGAAGTAGCTGCCCACAAGGGACAGGTTGGTGTTCAGATGGTCGTTCCACTCGAAGAGGACTTCCAGGTAGTCCCCTCGACGTCGCTCGATCTCGTCGTCGTTGGCGGGCGCGTCAGTTGACCAAAGGAGCCGCTGCATTCGGTACAGGCGCTGATCGAGGAGACACGTTAGGTCCCGGCAGGCTGCGCCAGCTCGTTCACTTTCAGCTTCGCGCAGTCGCACGTCGTTTTGTCGGATCCAAGAGCGATCCTGCAGCCGCGCGGCCCACCAACCGCCAGCGATCGTGGTGAGAGCGAAGCCAATGAAAATGGCGGCGATGTTCTCCAAGGCCTGCTCCTCTGCATTCGGCCGATCACACGCGGCTCGGCAAGGACCGCCACCGGACCCATATTCCATGGTCGCGCTACGTCAACGCCCTTTACGGGCGCCCGAGCGTCGATACAGGCACTCTGCCGTTTCGCTGCCTGCGTCGACCGGGATTGGGCCTACCAGTGACTCCCTTTGGTCAGCGTCGTTCGAGTCGGTCGAAGCCGGCGAACGGCTCGCGAACGACGACCGGTGGGTCTTCATCAGCGTCCACCTGGGGGCTGAGGGCTGCCATCGTCTGCAGGACCTCCGGGCTCGGCGTCCCGTAGACCTGGATGGTGCTGTCGGGCTCCAGGTATTCCGCGTACGCCGTGGCGAAGTGCTCCTTGCCCACTGCCATGTGGGTCAGCATCGACTCCGCGTCGGGGTGCACCTGGACCACCGTGACCAGGTCGGAGTCGGGCGAGGCGTAGCCGTAGAACGACAGCAGTCTCGGCTCCTGTGGCTCCACGACGTCGGAGCAGAACTCGGCGAAGTAGCGCTGGAACGCCTCACGCTTACCGGGCTTGATCCGGTGGGTGCCGATGAAGACGAAGGGTGCGGACATGGTGACCTCCTGGTGAAGCGACCCGACGTGTGCGGGCCAGTGGTTCCACGATCCGACCGCCGGGCAGGTCCTCACTTCGGCAGATCGGGCCAAATGTCGGGCCGAGGCGTGGGTATTCCTGCCCACTGCCTCCGGTGGCAAGATGAGCCACCGGAGGCCATCGATGGGCGACGCTGGAAGCCACCTCGCCCGGGCTCGTGAGTACTTTGACGGCTCGCGCTGGCAGCAAGCCTGGGCGGAGTTCGCCGCGGCTGATCACCTGGAACCGCTGGGCGTTGACGACCTCGACCGGTCTGCTGAAGCTGCGCAGATCTCCGGACGCATCGACGAGGCGATCGGCGCTCTGGCCCGGGCCTTCGAGATGCATGCGAGCGCCGGGAAGATCCATGCCGCGGCCAGGGCGACGTATTGGCTGTGGAGCGCCCATGTGTTCGCCCGAGGCGAGTTCGCGCTCGCCCACGGCTGGGTCGTCCGGGCTCGCACCCTGGCCGATCAGCACGGATCCGCATCGGACGGTTGGCTGCTGGTGCCGGAGGCCTATGCGCACTTGGGGAACGCCGATTTCGAGGCGGCAGCCGGACTGCTGCACCGCGCCGTGGAGCGGGGCATCGCCGCCGGTGACGTGGACCTGGTCACCATCGCGTCTGTGATGCGCGGCCGCGCTCTGCTGAAGTCCGGGGACATGGACGCCGGACTGTCCTTGCTGGACGAGGCGATGGTGCGCGTGTTGACCAGGATGACCTCGCCGCGGACCACAAGCGTGATGTTCTGCGCCGCGATCGGCACATGCTACGAAGTGCAGGAATTGCAGCGTGCCTGCGAGTGGTCGGTAGCACTCGATCAATGGCTGGAAGAGCTCGACCGACTCGAAGGCGTCTACTTCGGAAACTGTCGGATCTATCGCGCGATGCTGATGCGCCTGCGCGGCGAATGGCCACGGGCATCGGCGGAGTTCGAGCAGGCCTGCCGCGACCTCGCCCACGACGGCCAACTCGTGGCCGGCCACGCGTGGTACGAACTCGGCGAGATGCGCCGACTGCGGGGCGCCCCGGGTGTCCTCGACGCGTACGAGCGTGCCACCAGCTTCGGTCGGTCGGCCCAGCCGGGCCTGGCCAAACATCATCTTGGCCTCGGTGCGGTCGAGGTCGCCCGGACCGGCCTTCGCCGTGCTCTTGCCGAACAGGAAGAACCGCTCAGCCGGTTCCTCCTCCTGCCGACCCTGATCGCGGCCTCGATCGAGGCGGCCGAGTGGGACGACGCGCGCGCGTCCTTGGCCGAGATGGCCGAAGCCGAGCAGAGGCATCCCACTCCGGCGGTGCGTGCGCAGGTCGCCGAAGTGCGCGGATCGCTCGCGCTGGCTGAAGGTCGGACCTCGGAGGCTCTGGCCTGCCTGCGCAAGGCCGCGCAGGGGTGGCGTGAACTCGGCGCACCGTATGAAACAGCCCAGGCGTCAGTGTTGGTGGCCGCCGCGTGTCAAGCGGTCGACGACGAGGAAGGAGCCGCGATGGAGCTCCGCGCCGCGCTGAACACCTTCGCCCGGCTCGGCGCACGGCCCGACGTGACACGGGTCAGACAGCGCCTGCACCAATCGGACGGTGTCCAGCAGCGACTGAGCCCCCGGGAACTGGAAGTGCTCCGACTGGTCGCTGCCGGCAAGACCAATGCCGCGATCGCGGCCGAACTCTTCCTCAGCGAACGCACCATCCATCGGCACGTGAGCAGCATCCTGGCCAAGTTGGGCGCCCCATCCCGAACCGCCGCGGCAACCTACGCCGTCCAACACGGCATCGCCTGACGAAGGCGAACGCTGCCGGGCCCGACCCGCGGCTACATGTGACGGCGCGCTGCAGCTTGAGCGACGGTCCGGCACCCACGACGGCTGACCGAGACCACGCGCGGCTGCGTCATTCTGGGCCGAACGGACGCACTCTCATTGGCAGATCCGTGCGTTGGTCGGTTTGTCGGTGGTCAGCCACGGATCTAGGCCTGTCGCGCGTCAGGTGACAGAGATCTGTCGCAGGTCTGCTGTCGGAGGTCTTGGCGACTGTCGGTGGTGTCTGTCACGCTCGTGGCAGCGGACAACGTCACGACAGAAACCGAGTGGGATATCTCCCGGGGGGTCGGCTCCCCACCGTGGCCACTGGCCACTCACGCAACGCCGCGAACAGACTTAGACCCGCAAATTCTCCTTCCGCCCAGGTCCTTGGTTTGTCGTGTTCGGCGCTGCAGCGATCCCCCTCGTCGAACAGTTGCTGTTGTAGCTGGTGATCGCGGTCCTCCCTGAACCGGGTGTGCCGCGCGGCCGGGATCGCACTTAGCCGCGCGGTGCACCCTTTGGGGTGGTGATTCCGGTGAGCCTGCGGACCCGTTCGAGTGTCGTGAACACCCTTCCCGCCCTGTTTCCTGGGGCGTTTCCGGGCTTTGGCGAGGCCGCGCCTGGTGCCCTGCCGCCACTGACGCCAACAGACCGACCAGCAGGTCCGTGACCTACTGGTCTCGCCTGACTTCGACGCCTGGTCTGAGGCGCTTGCCAGTGTCGGGAACTGCGCCCGGCCGATCCGGTTACGCGGCCGCTCGGACACCATCGACACGGCCACCGGCGAGATCGTCTCGTCCTACTCCAGCGAGGAGGAGCCGCTCGGACTCACCCACGTCCGGTGCGGCAACCGCCGGGCCAGTGAGTGTCCGTCGTGCTCGCGGTTGTACGAGGCCGACATGTTCCACCTCATCCGCAGCGGCGTCACCGGCGGCAAGACCGTCCCCGCATCGGTGGCCGACAACCCGCTGGTGTTCGCCACCGTCACCGCGCCGTCGTTCGGACCCCGTTCACGGCCACCGCGACCAAGGCCGACCCTGCCACCCCCACCGGGGCAGCACCATCCGTTGCAAACACGGGCGGCCTACCGGATGCCTGACCGCCCATGCCAACGACGACCCGCGACTCGGCCAGCCGCTCTGCTCCCGGTGTTACGACTACCCCTCGCACGTGGTGTGGCAGTGGTGGGCACCCGATCTGTGGCGACGGTTCACCATCGCGCTCCGCCGGGTGGTAGCCAAGAGCCTGCAGCTGCCGATGTCTCAGCTCGGGGAAGCGGCGACGGTGCAGTACGCCAAGGTCGCTGAGTACCAGCTGCGCGGCGTGATCCATTTCCACGCACTGATCCGCCTCGACGGGCCCCGCACTGCTGACGGGTTCGCGCCCGCCCCAACGACGATCGACGCCGAGGCGCTCGCCGCCCTGGTACGCCAGGCAGCCGCCTCGGTCCGGCTCACCGTCCCCGGCGTCGACGTTACCGACCCGTCGCGGATCCTGGCGTTCGGCCATCAGCTCGACGCGCGCTCGGTGCGGGCCAGCCGGCGCACAGACGACCCCGACCGAACCCTGTCACCGGAGCAGGTCGCCGGTTACCTGGCCAAGTACGCCACCAAATCGGCCACCGACACCGGCGCCAGTCACAGCGCCCACCACCGGACCATGCGTGCGACCGCCTTCCACCTGGCCGACCGCGCACGAGTGGCGTCTAACGCGTACCAGGCCGAGAATCCCTATGCGCTGCTCGACAAATGGGCCCACATGCTCGGATTCCGCGGCCACTTCGCATCGAAGTCGCGGCGCTACTCGTTGACCCTGGGCGCACTACGCCGGGCACGACGCCGGGCACAGGCCCTCATCGCGAACGCCCGAGCCGCCGGTCGACCACTCGACCTGACCGACCTCGAGGTCGACCTCCTCGCTGACGATGACCAGGAGACAACGCTGGTCGTCGGCCGATGGCACTACGTCAGCTCCGGCTGGAACACCGAAGGACAACGCGTCCTCGCCAACGCCGCCGCCGCACGCGCCCGTGAATACGACAAGTGGAAGGCACAGCGGCGCACGAGCTCGGCAACGCATCAATCGGGAGAAGGGACAGGATGATGAGAACAGATGGATATCGCGTCGACGAGGTCGGGCTGCCGAGGATGTTGAATCGTGCAGGTCGCCAAGGCATTGGGCGTCGACCCCTCGACGCTGAGTCGCTGGCGATCCCAGGGAGTTGGCCCGCGGGTGTGCTGGCTTGCCAAGTCGTGTCCGCGCTACCGCGAGGACGACGTGCGGGAGTGGCTGGAACGGAACTCGTCATGACCGTGCGCAAGTCTCCGAGCGGACGCTGGCGTGGGGTCGTGAAGTCGGGGCGGCAGCAGGTGGCCAGCAGGACCTTCGACACGCGACGAGAAGCACTGGCATGGGTCGCCCGCGAGAGAACGGCTCTTGCCGGTGGCGTAGATCCGCGCGCCGGTCGACGGACCGTCCGTGTCTTGCTGCCGGAGTGGTTGCACGAGCGCCGGCATGCCGTCACTCGGAAGACCTTTATCGCGGACTCCGCGTTGAGGAGGTTGACACCGCCAGCACTTGCCGCGCTCCAGATCGGTGCCGTAACCGATCGCGAGATCGCCCGTGCGCTGATCGCGTTGAACCAGTCGGGACTGGCTGAGTCGTCGGTGAAGCGGTTCCGCGACTCGCTCTCGGCGTTCTTCGCCTGGGCGGTTCGTGAACGGCTGATCGCCGCCAATCCGGTGACCGGCACTCGGGTGCCGAAGGGACGGGGGGTGCGCGCGGTGATGCGACCGTTCGCAGAGGACGAACTCGAGTCGTTCTACATGGCGGCCAGTGCAAGGGACCAGAGGCTGGCGGACGTGCTGTTGGTAGCCGCCTGGACAGGGCTGCGGTGGTCGGAGCTACGCGAGGTCCGGGTCCGCGACTTCGTCCGGGTGCCGATGCCCGTGCTCCTGGTGAGCCGGGCTGCTCCCGAGGGCATGGAGGCGAAGGTGACCAAGTCCGGCAAGAACCGAAGGGTTCCGGTCGCGGACCGCGTTCTGCCTTTGGTGCTGGGGTGCGCGGAAGGCAAGGGGCCGGACGACCTGCTCATGACCACCAGGACGGACCACCAGCTGCATGCCACCGCCGTCAAGCGGACGGTGGTGTGGTCGACGGTTGCGTCCGGCCGGCGAATACACGACCTGCGGCACACGGCGGCGTGCCTGTGGCTGTCGAAAGGAGTTGATCCGGTGACCGTTCAGGCCTGGCTTGGGCACGCGTCCATCGCCACGACGAACATCTACCTGCACCACCTCGGATCGTCGGCCGACCGGGCCGGTCTGGACCGCCTGAACGCGCTGGGGGGCGCGGGGGGTGCGCAACAAACCAGGAGCGCGGAGTGACAGGGGTGAAATCCCCGACCTCCCCCGGTGTTCTCGCAGGTGGGAGGGGGTTCGTTTGGGTGGAGCTGAGGGGAATCGAACCCCTGACCTTCTCGATGCGAACGAGACGCGCTACCAACTGCGCTACAGCCCCTCGCCGACCGGATCGGCCGCGCGACTGCGGAGAATATCAGGCTCCGGCAGCGACCCTGGCATCTCCGTCGTCGTCCTCGCGGCCCTGTCCGGCGGCCCGGGCGAGCTCGTCGACGGAGTCCGGCTGGCGCCCGAGCAGCACGGCCTCGGGGAGGTGACCCGCGGAGTACACCGTGGCATCGGCCAGGTCGATCGTGCGGACAGTGCGGACCGCTGCCCGGGGCGCGGTGACGTAGGCGGGCAGGGCAACCGGGCGGGGCTCCCAGGCGCCGAGCTGGCTGTTCGCCACCCACGCCGCCGCCTCGTCGAGCGCTGACCGCTCCGCAGCTGCGACCGCCTGCCGGCCGGCAGCAGGTCGGGTCATGGTCCCGGGATACACCGCGTCGATCCGGCGGGCTCCCGTTGGCGTCGATCGTGCCGTCTTGGCAGTGGTCGGAGCGGCGAGACGGCGACGCGCCCGGCGCTTCTGCCGGGCGATCGTCAGCATGCTGAGACCGAGGAATCCGACAGCCACGCCCGCCGGAACGGCCACCACCCACCAGGCAAGGACCCCCGCGTAGGCGAATGCCGACACTGCCGTGGTCGCGGCCAGCAACAGCGAAAGGACGATGCGTCGACGGGAAGTGGCTCGCTTGCCCGACGCGCGCAGTTCCGCCCGCGTCGAACTGGTGGACTTCGCCGACCTGGCGGATCGAGCAGCGGTACGCGGGGACGGGCCGGTGACACGGACCGGCGAGCCGCCCCGGGCGTT
>CAVRUZ010000003.1:0-214186 GCA_963724495.1 uncultured Actinomycetota bacterium
CCCGACAGGTTGTGCGACTGACGGGATCGGTTACGCCTGGGTCTGGGTTCTTCTGGCGTAGTCGTTCGTAGGGTGTTTGGCCGCCGAGGCCGCCGTGGGGGCGATGGTAGTTGTAGTAGTCCTCCCATTCTTGGAGCTTGTTGTTGAAGACCTTGGCGTCGTCGATGACGACGCCGTCGAGCAGGCGGTAGAACTCCTCGGCGTCGATGCGGTGGGAGCGCTCCACCTTCCCGTTCAGCCGTGGGGTGCGGGGCTTGATGTAGACGTGGCCGACGCCCTTGTCCAGGGCGTGCCAGTGGAACGCGGACGGCGAACTCGGCGCCGTTGTCGGTCTGGATGACCTGGACTGGGAACGGCAGCCGCTCGCAGCACGTAGTCGAGGAACTGGATCGCGGTCTTCTGGTCAGCGCCGGGTAGATGCGCAGCACCCGCAGCCGGGTGCAGTCGTCGATCGCGGTGAACTGGTAGTACTTGCGGCGGCGCCGGCTCGGCAGGCCCGCAGCTGCGTCTTGACGGTCTTCTCGTGGTGGCGTTGAGGGGCTCGATGAACTTGACGTCGATCTGGACCCGGTGGCCGGGGAGCTGCTTCTCATAGCGCTTCCAGCGGCGGTCGTGGCGGCGTGTAGCGCTGCGAGGCGGGCAGCCGGTTCAGCTCGAGGCGTTTGAGGATGCGCCAGACCCCGGACGTGACTGACCTTCACGTCGTGGTAGCGGGCCAGGTACATGGCGATCTTGGCCGGGCCGAAGTGGTAGTGCTGCCGCAGGTAGAAGATCTTGCCGACGACCTCGACGCTGGGTCGCGTGCGGACACGTATGCGGGCGTCGAGACCGCGGTCCGTAGCCCGTCTCAGGCCTTCGGCCTGGTAGCGGCGCAGCCAGGTGTAGTACGGCTGGCGGCTGATGCCGAAGTAGCGGCAGGTCATCGCCACGTTGCCGGTGACCTCCTCGACGTGGCGCAGCACCGCCAGCCGGCGGCGCACCTGCCGATCCAACTGCTGTTCGCTCATCCGATCTCCGTAAGCCAGGAGACCCAACTGTCAACGATGTCCGTCAGTTTTAGAGGAACCCCGACACGTGCCGGTTACGAGTTTCTGTGCTGTTTCAAGAGCCTCGCTGCGCTCGGCTGCCCGGCTCCGCGTGTCCTCGCTGCGCTGCGGGCCGCTCGCCGGACAGAGCTCAACGACGGAGCCCAAGGTCTGCAGAAGACGGCGTGCGACCCGACTCGGAGGATCAGCTCGCCGGCGACCAGCGTCAAGGGCGCTTCACGTCGCTACGCGATGGCCTGCGGCCACCCTTGACCCCGATCACCACCGAGCAACTGAGGCTGGTTATCGGGCCGCCACCTCACCAGGGCCGAGATCCGAACGCACGATCCGCTGCCTAACAACCGGTCCTTCCGGGACGCAGGTCTGTCCACCGGGACACATTTCCGCAGGTCAGTGGCCTAGGTGCACCGACCGGAACTGCCCAAGCCGATTTTGCAAGGCGGGGGTTGAGGGTTCGAGTCCCTTCGTCTCCACCACACCTGACCTGCGGAAACGCAGTCACAGTCATCGCTCTCCACTTGTCAGTGGCAGAGCGCTGCCAAATCCGCTGCCTACGACCCCGGGATGGCGCTCCTGTTTGGCGACGCAACGTCGGTGAGCTGCTGATCGCGGTGGTGCAGAGGCGTGCCCGGGCGGCGCCGGGACACGGCGAAGAGAGCCAAGCCATGACCGTCCGCCGCGAGTCGAGCTGTCGGACTATCACACCGGCATGGAGGTCCTGGCTTCACACACGGTCATTTGTGTCACCGACTGGTCGAGAACTGTCGTTCCGTCGCGAGGCAGTTGCCAGCGTGCCAGGACAAATCGCGTCAAGACGTCACTCGCATGGGCTGGTATCGCAGGGCGACCGCCCCCGACCGGAACTCATGGCGATCCACGAGCTCGAGCTGGATGCGCTCGCGCAGACCGGCGAGCAACGTGGGCCCGTGTCCGGCAAGGACCGGCTGCACAAGGAACACGTACTCGTCGATCAGTCCCAGATCTGCCAACGCCAGGGGGAGCGTCACCCCACCCACGAACAAGCCCTCGCCTGGCTCCTGCTTGAGCCGCTGAACCGCTTGCCCCAAGTCGCCTCGCACCAGCTCGGCATTCCAATCGACCACGCTCAGCGTGCTCGACACGACGTACTTCTTCGTCCGGTCGATGGCCTCGGCGAACGGGATCTCCCACTCATCCATCCAGTCAGGCCACGTGCCCGTGGCCGGCTGCCGCCACGCCGACTCCATCATCTCGTAGGTCACCCGGCCGAATAGCAGAGCATCGGCTCGTTTCATCTCAGTGGTCCAGTAGCGCATCGACTCCTCGTCGGGGGGGAGCCCTGCCTCGTGATGGCAGCAGCCGTCGAGTGTGACGTTGATCGAGTATCGAAGTGGTCTCATCTCATTGCTCACCCCTTGATGCGCGCAGCGCGTTTTTCACCGGACCGTACTCAGACCACTGTCGGCGCCACTTCTCATCTGCGCCCGATCCTGCGAGCCGTGGGGTCAAGTTGCCCTGAGTGAGTCTCGTGTTCTTCCCCTACCTGGTTGCGGGAGGTCGCAGACTCTTGAAGGGCGTCCGGCGACGCTGGTGGCAATTCGTAAGTTCTGGCCACGCACACGAACGACTGGACTCCCAACAGGCTGCAGCCACGTGTTGCGTCGCAGGGCTGCCGCGGCGACCAGTTATCTTTGCGCTCGGCGCCGGACCCTGGCGGCCCTGACGTTGTGCAGGGGGACGAGCAGCACTTCACCGATCGAAACCCGCGCTAGCGGCGGAGGGTCATGGCGAGCCAGACGGCAGCAGTCGGTCCGGACTGAAGCCGTGACCTTACGCCCCGCGCGACGTCAGATCCGTTCCCCGAACCGACATCCAGGGTCTGCGTGCTCTAGCCGTGGGACTGGTGTTGCTCTACCACCTGTGGCCCAACCGGCTCACGGGCGGATTCGTCGGGGTCGATGTCTTCTTGGTCATCTCCGGCTTCCTCATCACCAGCCATCTCCTGGTGAAGCCGCCGCGGCACCCGAGGGACCTGGCCGCCTTCTGGGCGCGGCGGATCCGTCGCCTCCTGCCCGCCTCCCTCACCGTCCTCGCCGTCACCGCCGTGGCCACCCGGCTAGTGGCCCCCGAGATCCGATGGCTGGAAACCGCTCGGCACATCCGGTCCGCAGCGCTGTACGTGGTCAACTGGCGCCTCGCGAACGACGCGGTCGACTACTCGGCAGCCGGCAACGCGGCGACACCGGTGCAGCACTTCTGGTCTCTGTCGGTGGAGGAACAGTTCTATCTGGGCTGGCCGGTCCTGATCGCCGTTCTTCTCCTGCTCGCGTCGCTGTTCCGCTGGCAGCCCTTGGCCGTGGTCAGGGGTGGGCTCCTCGTCGTGGTCGTCGCCTCCCTGCTCTACGGGATCTGGCTGACCCAATCCGATCTGGCCCGCGCGTACTTCGTCACGCCCACCCGGGTGTGGGAGCTCGGCATGGGCGGCGTGCTGGCAGCCGCACTGTTGGGCCGCACCCCCTCCGCGGCGCCCGGAGGCTCCGCGCGCTTCGCACGAGTGGCGGTGGTCTGGGCCGGTCTCCTTGCCATCGCCTGGTCAGGTATCACCTACACCGCGCGGACGCCGTTCCCCGGCTGGCACGCCCTTGTCCCCGTCCTGGGTGCCGCCGCCGTCATTGCCGCAGCCGACCCTCGTGGCTCCGCGGCTCCGGGGCGCTTCTTGGCCGCTCGGCCGGTGCAGTGGCTGGGCGATGTCTCGTACGCCGTCTACCTGTGGCACTGGCCGATGATCATCCTGCTGCCCGCGATCAGCGGCGGCAGCCTGGGACTGTTGGACAAGTCCGTCATCCTGCTCGCCACCTTGGTCCTGGCCGGCCTGACCAAGCGGTTCATCGAGGACCCGTTCCGAACCGGGCGGCAGGGGAGCCCCCTCTATCGGCCCTACCTCGGTGCGGCCGTCGGAATGGCGCTGGTGGTGGGACTGGCGACCCTGCAGGTGGCCGAGGTCGAGCAGCACGACCGGGCCGAGCGGGCAAGGGTGAAGGCGGCCATGGAGGGCGGCGACACCTGCTTTGGAGCTCCGGCCCTGGGAAACCCCGACTGCCCTCCCAAGACGAGTGGCTCCATCGTGCCCAGCCCGGCCCGGGCGGTCCGGGACCGCTACGACGCGGAGCACACGCTCTTGACCAGCGCGGACTGCTGGGCCGAGCGACGAACCTTCGCACTCCGGACGTGCGAGTTCGGAGATCCCGACGGACAGATCGACGTCGCGCTGATCGGCAACTCCCACGCTGCTCAGTGGCTGGCGGCAATGGACGAGATCGGCGTCCACGAAGGCTGGCGGATCACCACCTTCTTGGCCCGCAACTGCGCCAACTCCGACACCGAACAGGCCTTCGGCACTCCCGAGCAGACGGACGGGTGCCGCAACTGGGTCCGTCGTACGACCGAGGTGATCCGCGACGGCTCCTTCGACCTGGTCGTGATGACCAACCGCATGTCCATAAGAGGGAAGGGCCAGACACGAGCCGAGGGCCGCGCCTCCTTCGCGACAGGCTACGAGACCGTGCTGCGGCAGTGGCAGAACTCCGACATGGCCGTCATCGGGCTGTTGGACACTCCGTGGCCGGGTGGGTCGTTCCACGGCGGCGTGCCGGGCTGCCTGACGGAGAACCCGCACGACTACGGGAAGTGCTCCGGGTCGCGGTCGAAGTGGGAGCCCACCGACCCCCTGCAGAAGGCGATCGAGACCATCGACGACCCGAAGTTCCGATCCATCAGCCTCAACGACCACATCTGCGGCCCGACCACGTGCCATGTTGTGGTGGGCGGCGTGACCGTCTACGCCGACTTCTCCCACCTCACCACGACCTATGTTCAGACTCTCGCGCCCTACCTCCGGCGTGAACTGTTGCGCGCGAAGCGCGAGGCCGAGACGCGCGCATCACCGGACGGAGCAGGCCCCTCGTGATCGGGTACGAGTCTCTGGTGCCATCGGAGCAGCCCAGCCATGTTGCAGAGGCGGGGTTGAGTTCGAGTCCCTTCGTCTCGACCACACCTGACCTGCGGAGCCACTCCAGATCAAGGCTTTCGCGCAGCTCACGAGTTCGAAGCAGCATGACTCGCATGCAGCACTAGGGCACAGTGACCGCCGTGGACATGTCCGATCTGCTGACCCAGGTGATCGTGGTACTCGGCATCCTCGCGCTGCTCGGGGTGGGAGTTATCGGGTTCATCATGTGGCGCTACCGCGTCCCGCCGCGCGGGCTGATCGCGATGATCGGAGCTCTGGTGTACCTGGTGAGTCCGGTCGACGTGCTGCCTGAAGCGTTGCTTGGACCGATCGGGCTCCTGGACGATGCCGGCGCAGTCACCGCTGTGGCGGTCTTCGTCTACAAGCTGGTGACGGTCAGGAAGCGGCTCGAGGCTGCGGGCGTCAAGGGGCGGCGGAAGCCCGATCTGCTGGAGTGACAGCGCCGTGTCCAGGCGCCATCTCGCCCCGAGCCAGGTAGCTCACCCGCCCCAACCACGTTCGGTAGCAAACGCTGTGGCCGAGCGACCAGGGTCTCCCGCCCACGACCGATGAGTTCCGCCTCGCCGTGGCGTCTAGATCTTGAGGACGTCCCTTCCGCCCGTGCCAGTGCGTGACGTGAGATGACCCAGGACACCCGGAGCGTGCACACCGTGGACGAGGACAACGTGAGCGCCAGGCTGAGGTTCGCCGTGCCTGCCGCGAGGGTGTTCGCGTTGCTGGCGGACCCGACGACGCACGCCGCGATCGATGGCACGGGCTGGGTCCAGGACGATGTCGACGCCGCGCCGCTGACCGAGGTGGGGCAGATCTTCCGGATGGGGATGTATCACCCCAACCATCCAGACGGTGACTACGAGGTGGCCAACAAGATCCACGTCATCGACCCGCCGCGCGCCATCGGCTGGCTGACGGGGTACGCCAAGGAGGACGGCCAGCTGGATTTCGGCGGCTGGAGCTGGCGGTATGACCTGGTGCCGCTCGGCCCGTCCGAGACCGATGTGACGCTCACCTACGACTGGTCGGCGGTGCCACCGCAGATCCGGGAGTACATCCAGTTCCCGCCCTTCGGCCCCGAGCACCTCACCAATTCGCTGCACCATCTGGCCGAACTCGCCGCACCGACGTCCCCACCACAGACTCCCGGCGACTAGAGCCCGGGGCGGCTGGCTGCCAACCGTGCAGCAGGAGCACCTGTCCAGCGGCGCTGACTGGCAGGACTCGGGCGGTCACGCGCTCGACTATCGAGCCGGGAGGCGGCACGTCAGGCATGGCCCGCAAGCCTAGGACCGCGTCGATCGGGCGCCCACAAACCCGTCACGCCCAACGGACTTGCGCCCGAGCTACTTAGCGCTACTATCTACCAGTACGTAGCACCACTAGGTAGCTGGAGGAGGGACCACATGGTCGGACAGATGACCGAGATGCTCAAGGGAACGCTCGAGGGCATCGTGCTCGCTCTCCTGACCGGGAGACCGGCGTACGGGTACGAGATCACGGCGCAGCTCCGGGAGAAGGGATTCCCCGAGATCGCTGAAGGCACCGTGTACGCGCTGCTCATCAGAATCGAGCAGAAAGGCCTTGTCGACGTGGAGAAACGTCCGTCCGAGAAGGGCCCCCCACGCAAGGTGCACTCACTCAACCGTCAGGGACGGGAACAGCTCGAAGAGTTCTGGAGGACATGGAGCTTCCTCTCGGAACGGATTGAACAGCTCCACAGTGAACGCGCAGAAGGAGAGAACTGAGATGGCGGCCAAATGGATCGAGACCCTTACGGGGACGCTCGAGCAGAAGAGGCGGTACAAGGAGGACAAGGCCCGTATCGATGCCCTACCCGAGCCATATGGAATCGCGGCGAAAGCAATGCACCGGTACTTCATGTACTACGGGGGCATCACCGACGGCGACACCCTGTGCACGATGTACGGCGACTTCGCCGACCTGTGGGAACGCGCCGCCGCCGACGGGACGCCCATTCGCGAGATCGTCGGCGACGACCCGATCGATTTCGCCGAGACCTTCACGCGGGCCTACTCCGCCAAGCAGTGGATCGACAAGGAGCGCGACCGCCTGACCAGGGCCATCGAGGAAGCCGAGCGAAAGGAACAGAAATGACCACGGAACCAGCCATCCGTGTGCAGAACATAGAGAAGTCCTACAAGGAGTTGCACGTCCTTCGCGGCGTGGATTTCGATGTGGCCCCGGGCAGTATCTTCGCCCTCCTCGGGTCCAATGGGGCTGGGAAGACCACGATCGTGCGAATACTGTCCACGCTGCTGAAACCAGACGCCGGCACTGCGACCGTTGACGGGTTCGATGTCTCGACCGAGCCTCAGCGTGTCCGCGAATCCATCAGCCTGACAGGACAGTTCGCCGCGGTCGACGAGATGTTGACCGGCCGGGAGAACCTGGTGCTGGTTGCCAAGCTGCGGCACCTCAAGGACTCCGGCCAGATCGCGGACGATCTTCTCGCCCGCTTCAACCTCACCGAAGCGGGATCGCGAAAGGTGTCCACGTATTCAGGAGGCATGCGACGTCGTCTGGACATCGCCATGAGCCTGATCGGCAAGCCGAAGGTGGTCTTCCTCGATGAGCCGACCACCGGGCTCGACCCCGAAGGACGGATCGACGTCTGGAATGTCATTCGCGGCCTTGCCAAACAGGGGACCACGGTGCTGCTCACCACGCAGTACCTGGAAGAGGCCGAACAGCTCGCAGATCGCATTGCCATCCTGCATCAGGGCGGCATCATCGCGAACGGCACTCTCGCCGAACTGAAGCAGCTACTCCCACCAGCGACCGTCGAATACGTCGAGAAGCAGCCCACATTGGAAGACATCTTCCTCGCGCTCGTGGGCAACGACGGCAAGGTCGAGTCAAGTAAGGAACCAGTCATGAGCACACACTTCGTCGGAGACACGGCCGTCATGCTGGGCCGCTCCATGCGCCACATCACCCGCAGCCCGGACACGATCATCACGACCGCGCTCACGCCCATCGCGCTCCTGCTGCTGTTCGTCTTCGTGTTCGGCGGCGCCATCAAGGCGGGTACCGACAACTACGTCAACTACCTGCTGCCGGGAATCATGTTGATCGCGATTGCGTCCGGCATCGCCTACACCGCCGTCCGGCTGTTCTCCGATATGACGACCGGCATCTTCGAGCGTTTCCACTCGATGCCGATCGCACGATCGTCAGTGCTGTGGGCACATGTTCTGACCTCATTGGTCGCCAACGCCATGTCGCTGGTGATCATC
Source organism: uncultured Actinomycetota bacterium (assembly GCA_963724495.1). GTDB lineage: Bacteria > Actinomycetota > Actinomycetes > Propionibacteriales > DAIQRJ01 > CAVRUZ01. The sequence goes on from CAVRUZ010000003.1 coordinate 8,310, forward strand.
GTGTTGGTGGGCCTCGTCGCAGGATTCCGCACATCGGCAAGCATCTGGGCATGGCTGGCTGTGGCCGGAATCCTGGCGCTGTTCACGCTGGCCCTCACCTGGCTCGCGATCATCGCCGGACTGACAGCGAAGTCCATCGACGGTGCCAGCGCGTTCTCGTATCCGCTGATCTTCCTGCCGTTCATCAGTTCCGCGTTCGTTCCAACCGACACGATGCCGGGTCCCGTGCGTGCCTTTGCCGAGAACCAGCCGGTCACTTCGATCGTCAACACGATCCAGGATCTGTTTGCAGAACAACCGGTCGGGAACGACATCTGGATCGCCCTCGCATGGTGTCTCGGGATCCTCGTGATCGGGTACGTCCTCGCCATGGCCGCCTACCGCCGCAAGATCGCCTAACGGACGCTTCAGTGCCGGTTCACGAAGGCCAGCACGTCATGAGGTACGCGTCTGCTGGTGCCCACCTTCATGTGGCCCTGCCCCTGGTACCGAACAAGCGCGCAGTTCGGGATCAGCCGGTGGGTCTCCTCGACCACCTCGATGGGATAGAACCGATCGCGGTCACCGCAGACAAGAACTACCGGCACCTCGATGCGCTGGAGCTCCGCCCGAGCGTCGAACGCGATCTCCGCCTCTACTTCGACCAGGAGGTCCCCGGCCGGGTAGTTCTTCCCCGAGAGCAGGCTGCGGCCGATGAAGGGGCCGATCAGCCGGCGGAGCCACCGGCTGCGCTCGCCCGGAAGCACGTACTCGGCGAAGGCCGCCCCAACGCTGCCCACCTGGCCGCTGGCCTGACCAAGCGCGGCGGCCAGGTGGGAGTCCACCTCCTTGCCCTCGGTACTGACCTCGGCGGCGGCGACGACGATGGCGACGTGACCACAGCACTCACCGTGGCGCGCGGCGAGGTACAGCGCGATCATCCCGCCGTACGACTCACCCACGACGAGGTCGACCCGACCTCCGAGATCCGTGGAGATCATGTCCGCGTAGTCACCCGCCATGTCGGCGATGCTGTGTCCGGCTGGCATGTTCCTGCGGCGGGTGACGTACCAGACGGCGTAGCCCGCTTCGACGAACGGGTCGAACCAGCGCCGTGACATCCGGAACGACATCCCCGTCGGGATGCCGCTGCCAGGACCTCCCGGCAGAAAGAGGAGCACCTTCGGCCCGCTACCCCAGGTCAGGAACTCCATCCCGTTCGCGGACGTCCCTGTACGCAGCCCGGGCACGCTTCCCATGCCGCACACCACCCTCTCCGACTTTCTCCAATCAGCGTTCGTGCTTCCACGTCTTCAGTAGATCTCTCACGCTGTCCCGGTCGACGTTTCGAGCCGAGTCCTCCAACCAGTCGAGAGGCGTGCGACCGCGACTGTCCGTGGCCGCCGGATCTGCGCCGTGATCGAGGAGCACCACCATGGTCTGGAGGAAGCCGGCCTTGGTGGCGTAATGGAGGGCCGTCGCATCGAGAGTCCCGACACCTCCGGTCCGGCCAGGCTCGCCGCTACGGCGATCGTCCGCGCGAGCACCATGTCGGAGCAGCGCTCGAACGTAGTCTGGATCGTCTTTCCGGCCATGGTTGCCCGTGCAGCTCGCGCCGATCCAGGAGCCGGCGGAGTCGATCGATGCACCATGACTCTCGAGCAGTGGAGCGAGCACGGGGTGGAGCACCCAGCGTCCGACGCCGATGCGGCTCGCGTCGGCGCCGTGCGTCAACAAGAGCTCGACCATCCGCACGTCCTCCCGGCCGGCGGCACCGCGGAGCGCGCGCACTCCGCCGCTGGTCAACTGGCCTACGTGGTCGAGGAGGAGACGCAGTGCCTCAACCTGCCCGCCCGCGACCGCATGGTCGACTGGCGTGATGTCGAGAACGTCGACCGCCGGATCCGTCGCCTGAGCCAGCCTGGTTGTTGCCAGCAGCATCTGCTCGAGCGAGGGGAGATCCCCAAGAAACGCAGACGTGAAGATGTCCTCTCGCGCCCCGGCGGCAATCAGCACTTCCTCCACTGAGGTACGCCTCTTCATGCGCGCCGAGCACAGGGGAGTCACGTACAGCACCCGCTCGAACGCTTGGCCGGCGACGCCAACGGGAAGGTAGAACGGGTGATCCGGCCCGACTCCACGGTCCAGGAGCAGCTTGACGACGTTCCTGCGGCCAGCCAGCGAGGCTGCCTGCATGATCGCCGCGGCGTAGCTGGGCCGAAGGAGATCGGGTGACTCGACCAGTGCCGCGTCGAGCGCGGCGACATCGCCCTGACGAGCCAACCACGCAGCGTGCGTGACGGTGCGCTTTCCCTTGCCCCGCCAGGACACGTCGAGAGTTGCGTCTTCACTCGCCGACCGTGCGGTTTCGTTGACGAGTGACAATGCCAGCGATCGGGCTTCCGCGAATATCGCCGTGCGGTCGTCGTCAGTCCCGACGGTCGCCGCCAAGGCCTGGCGGAAGTGGCTCAGCCAGCGACCGGCGAGCGAGCGGGTGATCTTCAGGCTGTCGTGGCGGTTTCCCAGGTCGGCATGAGCTTCCTCGGTGTAGCGGCGCGGACCACCCAGCCATTCAGCGAAGAAGAGCTTCTGCATGGCCCGACCCTCGAACAGGTCCCTGGGAAACAGCGGCCGCAGTAACCGGTCCTCCTCGAAACCGTCGTAGAGGCGATCCACAAGCGAGTCCACCGTCGGCTGCCCGCCGATCCGATCGAACAGACCGGTATCGCGGAACGGCCGAAAGCTCGGTGCGTGGTCGAGAAGGGCGCGGTGTTGACAGGTCGGGGTTGGACGCGCGGGTCACAGGACCAGGTCGCTCTGGCAGACGAACACCTCGAAGTGCGCAGCCGCCCGCACCGGATCGATGGCGCCCTCAGCGATGCACACTTCGTTGTTCAGCCAGGCGTACTGCTCGTTCTCGGACTCGAACAGGGTCATCAACAGCTGCCGTCCGACCTCCTCCCCGTCCTGTTCGACGAAGACGGTTCGGCCGGTGAGATCGAAGAAGACCTCGGCGGACTCGGCCGTAGCGATCACCCCACGGGTGTTGGGCAACATCACCCCGTCACCCCGCCGGTTCGGCTGGTTGGACCATTGCACCGATCCTGAGAGCCGGTCGCCGGCGACAGTGCCCTCTCCCAGGCCCCAGCCAACTCCGGACTCGCCCACGTACGGGCGAGCCAGATGAAACTCGCTCGTGTAGCTCAACTCCATGCTGCACAACCGGTCGAGACGCATGGGTCACTCCCTGACTGACTCGCCGAACCCGGCGAGTGCGGTCATCCTGGGGAGTTCCGATGCTGACTGTCAACGCCCACAGTTGGCCCGATGCGCCGGGTCAGCCATGGCGTGCCGCCGCCGCTGGAGCGGCGGTGGCCAGCGTGAAGAACTCGGCACGGGCCGGGCCATGGCTGCGCAGGTGGCCTCGCAAGGCGGACGTGACCGTTGTGGATTGGGCGGCGCCGACGCCGCGGACGGTCATGCACAGGTGCTCAGCCTCCACGACGACGCCGACCCCGCGGGGCGAGACGTGTTCCTCGAGCCAGTCAGCTACCTGTTGGGTCAACCGCTCCTGCACCTGTGGACGGCGAGAGAACAACTCGACCACCCTGGCCAGCTTGGACAATCCCAGAATCCGCTCCCCGGGGAGGTAGCCCACATGCGCGATTCCCACGAACGGAAGCAGGTGGTGTTCGCAGACCGACCGCACGGGGATCGAGCGGGCGATGATCAGCTCGTCGTAGCCGGCGTCGTTGGGGAACGTGGTCAGGTCGAAAGGTCGGGGGCTGAACATCTCGGCGTAGGCGCGGGCCATCCGCGCCGGCGTGGCGGCCAGGCTCTCGGTCTGGACGTCCACCCCGAGTGCGACAAGGAACGCGGTCGCTGCGTGCGCAGCCGCGTTCAGGTCGACACCGCGCGCGGTCTCCACGACGCGGAGGCCAGACCGCGGTGGTTCGGTCGGATTGCGAGCCGAGATCGATTCTCGGCTCGCAGGATTGAGGTCATGACGCCGTCCTGGAGGAGGCATCCGCGGTACCAGGGCGGAACGCGCGCGCCAGTCTGGCCAGCGCAATCAGAGGTACCGGCATCGTTGACCCCTTCGTGTAAAGGACAGTAGTCTCGACGTTAGAACGTACCCCGGTCTTTCGTCAAGTGGTCTGTCCTTTAGAAAGTTGGTCGATGAGCACCGACGATCTCGCCGATCGGTTGGCGGGCATCGCCGCGCTTGCCGACCCGATGCGGCGTGACCTCTACCTGTACGTCTGTTCTGAATCAGACCCGGTCAGCCGGGACCAGGCCGCGGCCGCTTTGGGTATCCCCCGCCACACGGCCAAGTTCCACCTCGACAAGCTGGCCGAGGACGGACTGCTCGACACCGATTTCAAGCGGCTCTCCGACCGACGCGGTCCGGGCGCAGGCCGCCCCACCAAGCGGTACACGCGGTCCGGGCTGCAGGTCTCGGTGACGATGCCCGAGCGCAGGTACGACCTTGCCGGCGAGTTGCTGGCTCGTGCGGTCGAGCAGGCAACCGTCGACGGTCGCGACGTCGGCGAGGCCCTGCACGCGGCCGCCACCGAGTGGGGACGCTCCGTCGGCGACGCGGTCGTGGCGGCTGTAGGTGCTCGCCCAAGTCGGGACCGGCTCGTGAACGCGACCTGCGAAGCACTCACGCGCAACGGCTACGAGCCGCATCAACAGGGCGACCGCATCGAGTTGGGGAACTGTCCCTTTGACACCCTGGCGCGTGCTCACACTCAGCTCATGTGCGGGATGAACCTGGCCGTCCTGGATGCCGTGACCGACCGAGTCCCGAGAATGGGCCTGACGGCGCAACTCGACCCGTCTCCAGGTCGATGCTGCGTGGTCTTCGAGCCAGCGGAGACCTCAGCGGGCCTCGGCTAGGCAAACCCCGTCACTTCAGAGCTCGTCACAGCGACTGCCGAAGTCGACTGTCTGATGGGTCGGTGGAATCGATCGTGTCCTGGTTGGACATCACCGGCCACCAGCATTGCTCGACATGTTTGGCCAACTGACACACTCGGACCGTGCAGCACCCCTGGGCCGACGACTGCCATCGATCGCTGACGCGGCGACGGGTGAGCATGCCCCGCACCAGGCCACGGCGTCCGGCGGCTCGGCGGCTTCGGTTCCTGATCCCCGTCCTCGCCCTCCTGACCGCGACGGCCTGCGCCACGCCGGATTCCCCTGCGGCAACGCGCACGACTCCATCGCCGTCGACGTCCACCTCGACGCCCACGCCCCCGCCCACGTCGGTCAGCACCGTCGTGACCGCCAGCCAGGTCGCTGCCGTCCGCAAGGAGGCGGCCGGGCAGGGGGCGGTGGTGACCTTCGCGCGCACAGATCCCAGCGGCATCGTCGTGGTGCGCCCGGTAGCGGGTCATGGAAGCAAGATCAGCGCACAGTCGCTGGCGACAGTCGTCGAGGCAGAGGGCGATCCCGCGGTCGAGGTGAAGGTGGCGAGCACGGGGATTCGGAGGCAGCGCCTGTCCGCCGAGTTCGAGCGGTATGCCGCGAGCCACTCCCGGCCAGGGGTCTACCTCGAGTTCGCCTACCGCAACGACCACTCGGTCTTCACGCTTGCCACCAATGCCCCGGTCGAGTCGCTGCGTTCCCTGCTGCGCGAACACCGCGACGACCTGGTGGTCACCTACGCCACCCCTGGGTGCCAGGTCTGCGGCGGGTAACACCGGCAGCAGGCAGGATGCCGCCATGGTGCGTGCGCGCAAGGCCCGGATCGCTGACGTGGATGAGATCGCCCTCGACCTGCCGGAGGTCGAGCAGTCGGAGGGCGAGCGGCCGAGCTACTCGGTCAACGGCAAGGTTTTCATCGTCCGTCGCGGTCCGCGCAAGGATGCGATCGATCCGGACACCGGCGAGATGCTCGATGACGTCGTGTACTTCCACTGCCGCCTGCAGGACAAGGAGGCGATGGTGGCCGACGAGAGCGTGCCCTGGTTCACCACTCCGCACTTCAACGGGTATCCCGCCGTGCTGTTGCGGGAGTCGAGGATCGGCGAGCTGACCCGCGCGGAACTGGCGGAGGTCATCACCGATGCCTGGCTGATCCGGGCACCGAAGCGGGTCTCGAAGCGCTGGCTCGCCGACCAGTCGCGGTAGAGCGGCCCGAGCACACGGCTCGTAATTCGGTCGCTCGCCGCCGGGCACCGACCTAGGCTCCCCGCCATGGGTTGCCGCCGGTTCTTCGTGATGGTCCGCCGTGCCCGGGGCAGCGTCATCAGGGCAGCGCCATCAGGGCAGCTCATCAAGGGCAGCTTCATCAGGGGCAGGGGCCCGTCGAGCCTGGGGTTGGCACGCCCTCGAGGCTGACTGGGCCGATCGCATCGTCCACGACTCGCCGGTACGTGCCGGCGACCTCGTGCTCGACCTGGGCGCAGGCGAGGGTGCGCTGACCGCACCGCTGGCCGCGACTGGAGCCCGGGTCCTGGCCATCGAGCTGCACGCCGGACGGGCGAAGTGCCTGCGAGAACGATTCGCCGGAACGCGGGTCACGGTGGTCGAGGTGTCGCTGAGCGATCTCGTGTTGCCGCACCGGCCGTTTCGCGTCGTGGCCAACCCGCCGTTCGACCGGGCGAGTCAGCTCGTGCGGACGCTGTTGACCTCGCCGCACCTGCTGTCGGCTGACCTCGTCCTCCAACGCGGCGCGGTGCGTGGTCTGCTCGACCGCGCACCCGCCCGCAGTCGCCGCCATCTGCTCAGCACCGGGCGGCAGGTTCCGCGTCGTGCCTTCCGACCCGCACCACGGGTCGACTCGACGGTCCTGCAGATCCGGCGCCGTTGACGGTCCGAGCCATCGTCAGGCCGGCGGAACCAGCCCGGTGTGGTGAGCCGCGAACGCCAGCGCGTCCGCCCACTCGGCCGCCACCATCGCGGTGGGCTTGCCCATGCCGTGTCCCGTCGACGTCTCGATGCGCGCCAGCACCGGACGGTCGGCGGCCTGGGCCGCCTGCAGGGTGGCCGTGAACTTGTGGCTGTGCAGAGGAACGACGCGGTCGTCGTGGTCGCCGGTGAGGACGAGCGTCGCCGGATACCTGGTCCCCGGACGCACGTTGTGCAACGGCGAGTACTTCAGCGCGTTCGCGAACTCGGCCTCCACGTCGGGGTTGCCGTAGTCGGAGATCCAAGCTGCGCCGATGGTGAACTTGTGGAAGCGCAGGATGTCGAGCACGCCGACCCCTGGGATCGCCACGGCCGCGAGATCGGGCCGCTGGGTCATCACCGCACCCACGAGCAGACCGCCATTGCTGCGGCCATGGATCGCCAGCTGGGCGGGAGTGGTGACGCCAGTCTCGCTCAGGTGCTCACCAACGGCGATGAAGTCGTCGAAGACGTGCTGCTTGTTCGCGAGGCGACCGTCCTCGTACCACTCGGTCCCGTACTCGCCGCCACCACGAAGGTTGGCGATCGCGACCACTCCGCCGGCTGCCAGCCAGCCGGCGAACCCCGCCGAATAGTTCGCCAGTACAGGGATCTTGAACCCGCCATAGCCGTAGAGCAGGGTCGGCCGGGGACCGTCCGCGGGCGAATCAGTGGAGCGGATCAAGAAGTAGGGGACCTGCGTCCCGTCGGCGCTGGTTGCCCGCCGGCGTTCCGTCGTGATCTCCGGCGGGACGAAGGTCGACGTCCCCTGCGGCACCAGATCGGCAAGATCGCGGAGTTCGCCGGTCGAGGCCGAGAATCCGTAAGCCTGGATGGGAGTCGTGACCGTCGAGAGCCCAAGGAAGCCTTCGTCGTCACCCTCCCGGCAGTCCCAGCCGGCGATGGCACCTGCGCCGATTTCCAGTTGTTCGGCATCCTGACCGTGCCGGTGCAGCGCGACAACCGGCTGGGCATCCGCCAGGGAGATGGTCACCAGGGCATCGGCGGCTGCCGCAACCCCCGCGATGGTGTCGTCGCCGGACGGGACGGCCTCGACAAGCTCGGGCAGCCCGCTTCCCTGATACGCATCGAGGTCGACCATCACCACCCGGCCGCGTGGAGCGTCGAGGTCGGTGAAGAAGTACAGGTTCGTTCCGTCGGCCGCGATGTAGCCGAACTCGGCGATGGGCTCGTCGAACAGCTTGATCGGTTCGCCAAGCCTGCTGACCCCGTCGGTTGAGTCGATCCTGTACACCCACACGCGGTTCTTGCTCTCGGTGCCCTCCGCGATCGAGACGACGGCGTAGTGGTGGTCCTCACTGATCTGCACCCAGGGCAACAGCTGGTCGTTCTCCGGGAAGTGCAGGACCAGGTCGTCCTCGGACTGGTGGGTGCCGAGTCGGTGCAGCATCAGGCGCCCGCCACCGAGGGCTGCAGTGGTCGTCCCATCGGCCCGTCCACTGTCCGGAAAGCTCAGGTACAGATAGGAATTGTTGTCCGGCAGCCAGCTCGGCAGGCTGAACTTGGTCTGGTCGACGACATCGTCGGTGTCCTCGCCGGTGGCGACGTCGCGGATCCGGAACGTGTGCCAGTCGCTGCCACCCTCGCTCACGGCGTAGGCGAGGAAGCGGCCGTCGGGGGAAACGGAGAAGCCGGAGACCGACGTGGTGCCGTCGGTCGACAGGGTGTTGGGGTCGAGGATCACCCGGCCGCCGGCAAGCAGCGCATCGATGCTGTCGGCCACGAACCACACGTCCTGGTTCTGGGTTCCGTCGTTGCGGCTGACGAAGTACCAGCCCGACTTCTTCTCCGGCACTCCTGCGCGAGGACGGTGCAGGATCGCGGACAGCGTGTCGGTGAACCACTGGCGGTGTGGCAACGCGGCGAGGTGCGACTGGGTGACCTCGTTCTGGCGGCGGACCCACTCGGCTGTGTCGCTCGAGTCGGCATCCTCGAGCCACCGGTACGGATCGGCGATCTTCGTGCCGAAGTGGTCTTCGACGACGTCGTCCCGACGGGTCTGCGGGTACGAGATCTCTGCGGTCATGGCTCTCCTCGACACAGCCGGGCAGGTCGCGGTCACCCTAGCGAGCGGTGCGACGAGGCGACACGCATTACCAGGCGGCCCGGATCGCAGGCAGCGACCGGAATATCCGAACGCACGGGCCGGTTGCCAGCACCATGAGCGACGACGCGTTGAAGGCCTTGCTGGCATCGACCCACGGCGGAGTCCTGGTGACTCTGAAGCGTGACGGCAGGCCGCAGCTGTCGAACGTCGGGCACACCTACGACCCGGCGACCGGCCTGTTGCGGGTCTCCGTGCGCGAACCTCTGGCCAAGACGAAGAACCTCCGCAGGGACCCCCGCGCCAGCTACCACGTGACCAGCCGGAACTTCCGCAGCTGGGTGGTGGGCGAGGGAATCGCCGAACTCACGCCGGTGGCAGCCGACCCCCACGACGACACCGTCGAGGAGCTCATCGACGTCTACCGCGCCATCGCCGGTGAACATCCCGACTGGGACGACTATCGGACCGCGATGGTCCGGGAGGCTCGCGTGGTGGTGAAGCTGCCGATCACGCACGTGTACGGCACGGCCTGACACGCTCGCGAGTGCGTCTGCCGAGGCCCGGCTAGATGATGCCGGCCGAGTCCCCGTCGACCACGTACACCTGACCGTCGCGTAGGCCGATGTAGGGCACGCCGTCGCGCTCGTAGCCAGCGGCCACCTGTTCGAGGATCGCGCTCTCGGGATGAGCGGGTGTCGCGAGATGCGGCACCACGGCACGGTCGAGAACACCGAGACCGTCCGACCTGGCCTGCTCGCCATACAGCCGCAGCACCTCGCCTGTGTCGTCGCATCGCTCCAGACCCGCCAGCGACGGCGCCAGCACACACGGTCCGGCGCTGTAGCCCGCGTAGGCGACCGCATCCGATGTCAGGAGATCGCGGATGACCGCGTCGGCGTCTGCGCGCCAGATCGCATGTCGCAGCGTGAAGACGTTTCCTCCCCGGACCCACACCACACCGACCTCGGCCAGTCGGCCGCCGAGCTCCTCGCCGCGGCCGGCGAAATCGCGGAGGTCGACCTCGTGGGCGTCGAAGCCGAGTTCTGCGAGCGCTTCCAGTTCCCGCGCCACTGACGCCGCCCGGTCGGCCGGGAGCTGGCCGTCGCAGGCGTTCGCGACCACGGCGGCCGTCGGCAGTCCTCGAGCGAGCTCGACCAGACGATCGGGATGGTCGCCGATGCGGAACGAGGACAGGTACAGGCGCACGCCCCGAACCCTGCCACCGCGGCTCGTGTCGTTCGCGGCGGCGGCGGCCTCGCCGGCTTCGCCGACGGGAATACCGCTCCTTTGGGACAATCAAGGAATGCCCTCGCTCCGGAGCCGCCTGGACGGCCTGACCGGACCCGCGCGGGGAGCTCTGCGGGCTGTGCACGCAACATCTAGTCGACTCGGCGCCTGGTCCAGAGAGCACGGTGTCGAGCGCTGGCTGCGACGGGTCCTGTTCGTGGTCGTGTTGGTCGTCCTGTGCCATCTGGGCGGTGCGGTGGCGACGAGTGTGTTCCCAGGCCAGGCGGAGACCGACCACTACCGTGCCGAGGCCAGCCTCGACATCGCCCCCTGGCAGACCTCGCGGCTCCGGGCGTTCACCACCGTCGGCGACACCACCATCGACTTCCGGTCGAGCATCCCTGCGCCGGGGATCGAATTCAGGCCGCAGGTGAAGATGTCGCTGCTGGACTCAGTCGCAGCCGAGAGATCGCAGTCGACCCCTCAGCAGGCACTGGTCCCGTCCACCGCCGAGGTCGAACAGGCCGCGCGCGCACTCGTGGGATCGCTGGCCGTCCGCTACCTCGTCGGCGCCCTGGTGGTGGCGCTCGCGCTGATCGCGGCACATGGACTGCGCCGGCGGACGTGGCGCCTGCACCATGTGATCACTCCGATCTCGGCGGTCGTCATCGCCGCGCTGCTCACCGGGGCCAGCTGCGCCTACGTGTACCGGCCGGACCAGGTGGCCAGCTACAAGTCCACCGAACTCCTCGCGGCTGTCCAGGCGAGCCCCGCCGTGCTCAGCCAGATCGAGGAGCGAGCCGGTCAGGTAGGTCCCTACATCACGAACTGGCTGACGTTGCAGCGCACGCTCCAGGACCGCTTCGTCACCACCGAGACAACCCTGGCCGACAGCGTTCGCTTCCTGCTGATCTCGGACGTGCACGGCACCAACGAGTACGCCGTGGTGAAGAAGATCATTCAGGAGGAGAACATCAGCGCCGTCATCGACTCAGGTGACCTCATCAACTTCGGACAGGTGGAGGAAGGCGAGCTCTCCCAGGTATTCAAGGGCATTCGTGGCCTCGGGGTTCCGTACCTGTTCGTCGACGGCAATCACGACGCGGCGTCGATCACCGACCACAGGCTGCTCGACCGGATGGCCGAGATCCCGAACGTGTTTCTCCTGCAACCCAACGACGCCACCTACAGCGTGGTCTCGATCGGAGGGGTGCGGGTCGCAGGACTGAACGACCCGCGCTACTACGGCGACGACAACGACCCTGGCAGGGACGAGAAGCCCGCAGCGGTGAACTTCGACGCGTCGATGCAAGGCGTGCCGGATCTGGATCTCGCGGTTGCTCACGAACCCACGGCCGCCGAGGCTGTGACCGCGGGCCGGCTGCGCATCAACGGGCACATGCACACGGCCGCACTCGCGGACCGTCGGATCCAGGTTGGAACCCTCACGGGGGGTGGCCTGATGAGCCACTTCCGCAACTCGTTGCCGGAGGACGGCGAGCTCGGCGGTCAGCCGCAGGCGTTCGACATCCTGAGGTTCAACGCCGACTGCACGGTGAATTCCCTGCAGCGGTTCGTCTTCTCCGACCTGATCGAGGGCTCACCCAAGTACGACAGCATCAGCGTGGTGAACGGTGCCACGCTCAAGGCGCCCCGTCCGTCGCCCGGACGTTCGTGCACGCTCGAGGGAAGCCCGCTCGTCGACACGGTGCCGGCCCGGACGGTCGACGACAGCGCGGCGGTGGCGCCTGCCGAGGAGCAACCGAAGCCGGACTGAGGAATCGCTTCCGGCCAGTCGGTAGATCGATTCCGGACCGGACGTGCTCGAGGCCGCCCCAAGTGGAGCGGCCTCGAGCAGTGAGGCTTGTCGTCGATGTGGCTGTTGCCGGTCAGGACCGGCCCTTCGCATCAGTCCGCGTCCCCGTCGTCGGCCATTGCCTCGGCCTCGGCGTCGGTCTCGGGCAGCACCGCGTCGGGGTCTTCGATGGTTCCGTCAGCGGCAGTGGCTGCCGCGGCACCCGAGGTGGTGGTCGCGGCGGGCGCCGGAGCGGCGCTCGGGCGCGGCGGCGTGTAGGTGGTACCGGACGGGGTCTGCCAGCCCGAGGACTTGCTCTCGCCGGTCAGGTACTTGTAGGCCAGCGCGACCAGCCCGGCGATCCCGGAGACGACCAGCAGGTTGCGGCCGACGTGGCGCTTCTTCTTCGGTGCCTCGACCTCGCCCTTCAGTGCGGCGAGAGCAGCACCGCCACGCCTGGCGGCCTCTTCGCGATAGGGAGCGCTCGCGGCCAGCGCACCGGTGAGCGCGGCACCCACGCGCGGCACGACATCGTCCACCAGCTTGTCCCGCGCGATCTCGACGCGCGGAGCGACATGGTCATGGGCCACGTCGCCGGCGCGCGATCTCGCCTGCTCGATCAGCGGTGCGGCCTTCTCCCACGCGGCGCTCAGCGCCGGCTCGGCGGCATGCCGGGCAGCCTGGGCAGCTGGGACCACGCGCCCGCTTGCAACGTCGAACAACGGCACGGAGCGGTCGGCTGCTGCCTGTGCTGCACGCTTGGCGGCATCGGCCGCTGCGTCTGCGCTGGCGCTGACCTGGTCGGCGACTGCCTGCGACCTGCTCTTGTTTCGCTTGAACACTTTGGCCTCCCGATTGGCTGGCCCATACCTTACGACCTACGGCGACCTCTCGATCCCCGGTCCCACTGACGACGGCTCGCCACTGGCAGATGCAGTCGTTGATCCGAGCCGGTGTGCGGCGGCATGGCAGGATCGGTGCGATCACCACCGCCGCTACAACCGCTGCACCCTGCACGCGCCACCCACGTCGAGGAGACACCGAGTGAGTAACGACCTGTACGCCACGCTGCGCACCAGCGAGGGCGACATCGTGATCCAGCTGCTGCCCAACCACGCCCCCAAGACCGTGAAGAATTTCACCGGGCTGGCCGACGGCAGCCGGGAGTGGACGGATGAGCAGACCGGCGAGACCCAGACCGGCAAGCGGTTCTACGACGGACTCGGCTTCCACCGGGTCATCTCGGACTTCATGCTCCAAGGTGGCTGTCCACTCGGCACCGGCACCGGCGGGCCCGGCTACACCTTCGACGACGAGATCCACCCGGAACTGAGCTTCAACGAGCCGTACGTGCTCGCGATGGCCAACGCTGGAAAGCGGGCCGGCAAGGGCACGAACGGCTCGCAGTTCTTCATCACCACGGTTCCGACGCAGTGGCTCCAGGGCAAGCACACGATCTTCGGCAAGGTCGCCGACGAGCAGAGCAAGGCGGTCGTGGACAAGATCAACAAGGTGCCGACCGACAGCGGTGACCGCCCGCTCGAGCCCGTGGTGATCCTCGGCATCGACATCGACGAGCGCTGAACCGCTCCGACCAGTAGCAGACGTCGATGACTGGATGGCAGCCGCCGGCTGGCGGGGAGGGGCCGACCCAACCTCCAGGCGGCCAGGGTTCCGGCGGTCCACCGCCGCCGAGCACGTGGCCGCAGCCGACGGGACCGTACGGGCAGCAGCCCGGACCCGCCTACGGACAACCCCAGTCCGCTCCGGACGACCGGCCGACGTTCATGCCGCCGGAGGGTCCTCCTGGTCAGTCCATGCAGTCGAGCGGCCCGCAGGTCTGCTACCGCCATCAGACGCGAGAGGCGCACATCCGCTGCCAGCGGTGTGAGCGGCCGATCTGCCCGGACTGCATGAACCCCGCGCCGGTCGGCTTCCAGTGCCCTGACTGCCTGCGCGAGGGTGTCGCCATCCAGCGTCAGGCGCGGACCGTTCTCGGCGGCACGCAGCGCACCGGCCCCCCGCTGGTCACCTACGGGCTGATTGCCGTCAACGTGGTCATGTTCCTGCTGCAACAGGTCCGACCCACGGTCACCGCCGCCCTGTTCCAGGTCACCGGCCCGGTGTACGACAACGGCAACCTCATCGGGCTCGCGATGCACGAGTACTACCGGCTGCTGACCGCCGGCTTCATCCATGGCGGCCTGCTGCACATCGCCGTGAACATGTTCAGCCTCTTCTCGGTCGGGGTCCCGCTGGAGCGGGCGCTCGGACGGCTGCGGTTCGCCGCCCTGTACTTCGTGTCCCTGTTCGGTGCCAGCCTGTTCGTGCTGCTGTTCTCGGCCGAGGACGTCGCCGCCCTCGGTGCGTCCGGTGCCGTCTTCGGCATCTTCGGCGCGGTCGTGGTGCTCACCAAGAAGCTCGGCTACGACATCAAGTACGCCCTCGGTGTCCTTGCGATCAACGTCGTGATCAACGTCGTCTACTCGAGCGCCCTGTCGTGGCAGGGCCACCTCGGCGGCCTGTTGACCGGGGCGCTTGCCGGCGTGGTGCTCGGCTGGGCACCTGGGCGTGGTGCCGTCAAGCGCCGCAACCAGTGGATCGGCATGGCAGTTCTCGCCGGGGTCGTGGTGCTGGGCCTGGTTCTGGCGCTCTCGCGGCTCACCGCGGCCTGACCAGCCGAGGGTCCACCCCGCCCGATCGCCGGCCTCGAGCCGCGCGACGCATGCAACGGCGGCTATCGTGACGCCCGGCATGTCCGGCTTTGGCGTCATCTGGGCGGTTGTTCTGCCTGGTTGGCGCACAGCGCGAGCCCCGGTTCTGCACAGCTGTGGAGTTCCCTGTGGAGAACTACACCGTTGTAAGAAACCTCTGCACCGGGCGGCCGACCACGCTTCCTGGGCAATTCTGGCCGCCAGATCGTCGTCAGCCCGGACGAATGCCCGGATCCCGCGTCTGGTGGCCACTTCTGCCCGGTGGTTGTCGGCGCGCACACGTAGCCTCCGGCACCACTGTCGGACCGAAGAGAGACGTCATGCCGGACAAGCCGTTCACGCTCGCCGCCGCTGTGCTCGGAGCACCCGACCCGCGCGCGCTCGCCGCGTTCTACCGCGACCTGCTGGGCTACACCACCAGCTCGGAGGACGACAACTGGGTGACGCTCGCCAACCCCGCCGGTGGTGCCGGGCTGTCGTTCCAGACCGAGGAGAACCACGTCCGACCGACCTGGCCGGCCGGGCCAGGTGACCCGCAGATGCAGTTCCACCTCGACATCGAGGTCGACAACCTCGACTCCGGAGTCGCGCGGGCCCTCGAACTGGGCGCGGAGCAGGCCACCTTCCAGCCGCAGGAGGACGTGCGGGTTCTGCTCGACCCAGCCGGGCACCCGTTCTGCCTGTTCGCGGAGGACTGAGCGTGACGGGGCAACCGCACAGGCCACTTCCCGACGGGATCGGGGCTCCGGCGACTAGGGCGCTCACAGAAGCCGGCTACCCGACGCTTGACGCCCTGGTCGGAGTCAGCGCCAAGCACCTCCTGGCCCTGCACGGAGTGGGCCCGAAGGCGATCCGGGTCCTACGGCAGGAGCTGGCCCGAATCCGGTGACGCTCTCGCGGACTGACGTCAGCGGCTCTCGCCCGGCGGGCGGTTGAGCTTGTCCATCAGTTCCTGCGACGAGCGCGCCGCGGTGCGCGACATCAGCTGGTTGACCAGTGCCTCGGCACTGCTCGCCTCGGCAACGCCCGTCTGGACCGGACTCGCGCCGAGGGCGGCGGCGATGGACATGAGTGCGTGCACCTGCGCCTCGGCGAGGATGTTGGCGCGCTCCTGCGGAGTGTCGGCGAACGACGCTCGGCCGATCAGCCGATCAGCCTGCTCGAAGTGGTACTTCTGCTTCTCTGCGTCCATCGGGGTTCCCTCCCGTGCCTGGCTCCTGGACCCATTCTGACCGCCGCGTCCTCGCGACGTCCGATGGCGCTTTCTTCGACTGTCTAGGTCACCGGCTAGACAGCCGGAGACAGTCCGATCGAGCCTCGTTCCGGCTGGTCAGAACTCGACCAGGACCTTGCTGGCCGCAAGCTCACCACGCGCGAGTGCGGCGAAGGCGGCTGGTGCCTCCTCGACTGCCACCCGGCCCTCGATCAGCCGGCCGTAACGAGTGGGGTCCGCCTCGACAGACGCCGCCGCCGCGACGAGATCGTCGTGGGCATAGCAGAAGCTGCCGATGACCGACCGCTCGTCGACCGACACCAGGTACGCCGGAACCGTGAGCTGCGGTTCGTGCATGCCCACGAGGACGACACAGCCACCTGGGCGACAGGCCGCGAGGGCGGCACCGATCGACCCGGAACTCCCCACGGCGTCGATGACCACGTCGGCGCTGGAGTCCGCCGGAGCGGAGGAGCCGCCCGGATCGATGGCTGTCAGGTCGAGCGCGGCCAACAGGTCGCGCCGAGAGGGAGTCGGCTCGCTCACCGCGACGCTGCCGGCGGCAGAGGTCGCGGCCGCGAGCGCCACCGCCTGACCGATCGGACCGCCACCCACGACCAGCACGTCCATGCCGTCCAGGACCCCGGCGCGACCAAGAGCGTGCCGGCCGACGGCCAGCGGCTCGACCAGCGCGCCCAGCTCCGGCGGGATCGACGGCGACAGCGGCACCAGGTTCGCGACCGGCGCAACCACCAGGTCGGCGAAGGCCGCGGAGATGTCGGGAGTCACGCCGATGATCCGGCGTTGCGGGCACCGGTAGCTCACGCCCGCTGTGCACGTGGGGCACGAACCGCAGGAGAGCACCGGGTTGAACGTGACCACGTCCCCCTGCGGCGCCGGCGTGTCCGGCCCGACGTCCACCACCTTGCCCACGGTCTCGTGACCCATGACCATGCCGGGAAAGCGTCGGCCGTTCTCACCGGTGAAGCCGTGCAGGTCAGAGCCGCAGATACCGGTCGCGATGACGCGCACCAGGGCCTCACCTGGGCCCGGAACAGGGTCCGGGCGGTCCTCGACGGTGAGCTTCCACGGACCGCCGTAGACGAGTGCGCGCATGCCTATCGCCAGCGGGTCGCGAAGGCGAAGCCGACCCCGAACATGCCGATGCCGATGACGATGTTCCAGTTCCCGAGCTGGGTCAGTCAACCCGATGCGGTCGCCGGCCAGGTAGTACACGACGATCCAGGCCAGCCCGATCACGAAGAAGGCCACCATCACCGGCGCGACCCAGGGCGACGACATCGTCTGACCGGAGCTGTTCTTCCGCACCGGCGGCGTGAAGTCGGCTTTCTTTCTGGACCGGGACTCGGGCATGGGAGCTAGCCTAACGGCGGCGGCGTGCCCGCTCCGGTACGCGAAGTCCAGATCCCGCCCGCTGACGGTCCGCGGACGGACGCACTCCGGAAGGGCTCGGGAGGGGGACGGCCGTGGTGATCGGTCCGCTGCGTCAACGGCTCCGCGGGATGCTCCCCGCTGGAGCCGGCCGCTCCCGCAACGCCAACCGCGAGGTCAAGCAGCGGCGGGCCACCCATCTGGTGGCCGCACTCGCCGCGGCGCTCATCGGATTCCTCATCGTGACCAGCTACCTCACCGCGCGCTCCAACGGCCAGATCGGGCCCGAGCGGGAGAACGATCTCAGGGGACTCGTCCAGGAACAGGCCGATCGCAACAGAGACCTGCAGCAGCGGCAGGCCCAGCTGCAGGGAGAGGTCAACGCGCTGTCGAACACGGCAGGAAACGCCGAGACCAAGGCGCTGCAGAAGCGCGCGGGCGAACTGGGCAGCCTGGTCGGGCTCACCCCGCTGAGCGGGCCGGGACTGCGGGTCGTGCTCGACGACGCGCCGCGGGCGGTGCATCCCGACGGCGTGGACGTCGACGCCCTCGTCGTCCATCAGCAGGACATCCAGGCTGTGGTGAACGCACTTCTGGGCCGGCGGTGCCAGCGGCGTTTCGATCCAGGGTCAGCGGCTGATCTCCACCTCCGCCGTCCGATGCGTCGGCAACTCGGTGGTGATCGAGGGCGTCCCGTATCCGCCCCCGTACGTGATCGAGGCCGTCGGCGACCAGGAGGCACTGGAGCAGGCGTTGCTGGAGTCACCGGCCATCACGATCTACCAGCAGTACGTGCAGGCCTACAAGCTCGGCTACTCGGTTGCCCGGGACCAGATCTCGCTCCCGGGCTACACCGGGCCGATCGCGCTGAACTACGCGAGCCAGGACTGAGCCTGCCGGTCAGTGCACGCGGGCCGGAACGACCGGCGCGAGGCCGTCGGCGCGGGAAACGGCGTCCGGGTCGCCGCACACCCCCAGCCAGTTGGCCAGCATGAGGTGACCGCCCTGCGTGAGCACCGACTCCGGATGGAACTGCACCGACTCCACCGGCAGCGTGGCGTGCCGGATGCCCATGATCACGCCGGCCTCGGCCTCTTCTGTGGGAGCCGTGCGAGCGTGTACCACGAAGGCGGACGGCAGCGTCTCGGGCCGGATCGCGAGTGAGTGGTAGCGCGTCGCGGTGATCGGGCTGTGGAGGCCGGCGAAGACCCCGGTGCCGTCGTGTTCCACCAGGCTGGTCTTCCCGTGCAGCAGTTCCGGCGCCCGGTCGACGGTCCCGCCGAACGCGACGCCCATGGCCTGCAGCCCCAGACAGACCCCGAACAGGGGAACCTTGCCCGCCAGGCTCTGCACCAGCTCCACGCAGACGCCCGCGCGCTCCGGGGTACCCGGGCCGGGGGAGATCAGGATGCCGTCGAAGCCGCTCGCCTCCTCGACGGTCACCGCGTTGTTGCGGCGGACGACCACTTCGGCACCCAGCTGCTGCAGGTACTGCACGAGGTTGTAGACGAAGCTGTCGAAGTTGTCGACGACGAGGATCCGGGCAGGCACGCGAGCCACTATCTCGCGCGCAGACCCGCGCCGGGCCCGCCCTCGTTGTCCTGGTCGCCGTTGCCGGGGCCGTCTTCTTCGACTTCGGGCGGCGTGGCCGTAGGCGTCGGAGTCGCTTCCGGTGTGGGTGTCGGCGACGGCTCCGGCATGGGCGTCGCCACCACGATCACCACCTTCGAGCCCGACGGCACTCGCGTGTACTTCCCCGGCTCCTGGCTGATGACCGTGCCGGTCTCCTCCTCGCTGGCCTGCTCGATCACGTCGGGATCGAGGTTGAGCGCCTTCAGTTTGGCTTCGGCGGCAGTGCGATCGAGCCCCACGACCTCTGGGACGGTGACGTCTCCGGTGGCGTAGTACAGCCGGACCGAGCTGCCCTTGTCGACGGTGGCTCCCTCACGCGGGTCCACCCGGACGACCCTGTTCAGGGCACCGTCGGCGTCCTCGTCAACGGTCCGCGTGACCTTGAGCCCGAGGTCGGCCAGCAGGCCGTCGGCGTCGTTGATGTCCTTGCCGATGACCACCGGAATCGTCACCTGGTCCTTGCCGTCGGACACGGTGACGCGCACGTTTGCATCCGCCGGATCGACCAGGGTCTCGGGCTCCGGGTCCTGGGAGATGACCCTGCCCTTCGGGACGGTCTGGGACTTCTCCTGGTCGATCGTGAACTTGAGGCCGGCCGAGCTCAGCACGTTCTCCGCCTGCTTCTGCTCCAGCCCGACCACGCTTGGAACGGCCTGCTGGTTCACCCCGGCGCGGCTGTTGAAGTAGTGCTGGAGTCCCCAGGCACCCAGGATGAAGATCGCGAGTATCCCGAGGACCAGCGCGGTCACGCCGGCTGCCCGCCGGCCGCGATGTGACGGCTCTTCCTGCTCGGGCATGAACGGGTTCTCGCCCGGCTCGGCGAACCCGGGGATCACGCCGGTGGCTGCGGCGGCCCTCTCCGCAGCCGGGTCGCTGAAGACGACCGGTGGAGAGATGGCGGTGACGGCTTCGCCGGCCATCGCTCGGTCGACGTCGGCGCGGAACTCGTCGGCGGTCTGGTACCTGTCGGCGGGGTCCTTCGCGAGCCCGCGCAGGACGACCGTGTCGATGTTCGCCGGCAGGTCGCGCTTGCGGGTGGACGGCGGGTCGGGTGCCTCGCGAACGTGCTGGTACGCCACCGACACGGGAGAGTCGCCGACGAACGGCGGCCTGCCGGTGAGCAGCTCGTAGAGCAGGCAGCTGGTGGAGTACAGGTCGCTGCGGGCGTCGACCTTCTCGCCGCGTGCCTGCTCGGGCGACAGGTACTGCGCGGTGCCCATCACCGCGGCGGTCGCCGTCATCGTGGCGTGGGTGTCGGCGATGGCCCGCGCGATGCCGAAGTCCATGACCTTGACATCGCCGGAAGGGGTCAGCATCACGTTGCCCGGCTTGATGTCGCGGTGCACGATCCCGGCGGCGTGGCTGTACGACAGTGCGCGCAGCACATCGGAGGTGATCTCCAGCGCTCGCTCGGGAAGGATCGCGCGTCCCTCCCGCAGGACGTCGCGCAGCGTCCGGCCGGGCACGAACTCCATCACGATGTAGGGGACGAGTTCGCTGCCCCACTGCTCCTCGCCGGTGTCGTAGACGGCGACGATCGACGGATCGTTCAGCCTGGCGGCGTTCTGCGCCTCCCGGCGGAAGCGGCTGTGCAGGGTGGGGTCGGAGGCAAGGTCCGCGCGCAGCGTCTTGATCGCCACCGTGCGGTTCAGCCGGGTGTCGTAGCCCCGGCGGACGTCGGCCATACCGCCACGGCCCAGCAGCTCACCGACCTCGTAGCGACCACCGAGGAGCCGTGGTCGGCTACCCGCGTTGCCGGCCTGGTTCCCTGGGTGGGCGTGGAATCCGGGCCAATCGGCCCCGTAGGCGGGGTGGTTCCGGTCACTTGATCACCGCCTGCATGATCTCTTTCGCCACTGGTGCAGCAACGCGGCCGCCGTAGACGTCCTGGGCTGGGATGTTCGCGTCCTCGATGACGACCGCCACGGCGACCTGTGGGTTGTCCGCCGGTGCGAAGGAGGTGAACCAGGCATAGGGAGCCCGGCCCTCGGCCGACTGTGCGGTACCGCTCTTCCCGGCGACACGGACGCCTGGGATCTGCGCTGCACTCCCCGTCCCGCCGCTGCCGGTGACCACGGCTTCCATCATCTGCGTCAGCTGTGAGGCGACGTCGGCAGAGACCGCACGGGAGTACACCTGCGGTCGGGTGATCTCGATCGGCCGTAGATCGGGACCGCGCACGACTGCAGAGAGGTAGGGCTTCATAACCTCGCCCCCATTGGCGATTCCCGCGCTGACCATCGCGACCTCCAACGGCGTGGCTGCGACGTCGTACTGGCCGATCGCGCTGAGCGCCTGCTGTGGCTGGTCGAGCTTGTCGGGAAAGACACTCGAGACGTTGCGGACCTCGTCGGTCAACGGTGCGGAGCCGAAGCCGAACTTCTGCGCCTGCTCGCGCAGTGCCTGGTCGCCGATGTCCATGCCCAGCTGCGCGAACGTCGTGTTGCACGAGACCTTCATCGCATTCAGCAAGGACAGCTGGTTGTTCACCGCACCGCAGGTCTCGCCTCCGTCGTTCTCGATCGAGTGCGTGGTCTGGGGGAGATCGAGGACGCGCGGACTCGCCAGCATCGTGTTGACCTGGTACTTGCCCGACGACAGCGCCGCTGCCGCAGTGACCAGCTTGAAGGTCGAACCAGGTGGATAGCGTGCCTGGGTGGCGCGATTGAGCATCGGCTGGTCTTTGTCCGCGTCGAGTTCACGCTTGGCTTCCAGCTGCTTGCTGACGCTGTGTGCCGCCAGCAGGTTGGGGTCATAGCTGGGGGTGGAGACGAGCGCGAGGATCTTTCCCGTCTTCGGCTCGATCGCGACCGCCGCCCCGGTCTTGTCGCCCATCGCGTCGGTGGCCGCTTTCTGCGCCGCGGGATCGATGGTCAACAGCACCGAGCCGCCGGCCGGCTGTTCGCCCGTGATCAGGTCGACGAGTCGACGCACGAACAGCCGGTCGTCGTTGCCCGAGAGAATGCCGTCCTGGGTGCGCTCGATGGCCTCGCTGCCGAACACCGAGGAGTAGTAGCCGGTGACGTGTGCGTAGAGCTTCCCGTCGGCGTACTTGCGCTGGTACTTGAGCGCGTCCTTGGTGGCCACCGACTCGGCGACCGGCTCGCCGCCGACGAGGATCGGCCCGCGTTCACGGCTGTACGCGTCGAGCTGCGTGCGCTGGTTGTCCGCGCGCCTGTTCAGCTCGGTCGCATTCAGGACCTGGACGTACTGCACGTTCAACAGCATGGCCAAGAACATGATCCCGAAGGCGATCACGACCCGGCGGATCGGCTTGTTCATGTCACCTCCGGCTGCTCGTCGGTGGTGAAGCCACGGCTGGCGTACTCACGCGGGAGCCGGCGCGCCGGGTCGGACGCGTCCTCGGCGGTGCCCGGCGGGAGGTCGAGCGGCACAGGGCGCGGGTCTTCGCGCCTGGTCGGACAGTCTGAGCAGCACGGCGATCAGTGCCCAGTTCGCTATGAGTGAGGAACCCCCGTAGGACATGAACGGTGTGGTGAGGCCGGTCTCGGGGATGAGCTTGGTCGCCCCTCCGACGACCACGAAGACCTGGAAGGCGAGGACGCTGCCGAAGCCGACCGCGAGCAGCTTCCCGAACGGGTCGGCACAGATCACGGACGTGCGCAGGCACCGCTCCACGAGGATCGCGTACAAGATGATGATCGCGACCAGTCCGGTGACCCCGAGTTCCTCGCCCACCACCGAGGGCATGAAGTCGCTCTCGGCCAGGGGAACCATGGTCGGACGGCCCTGGCCCAGCCCCTGGCCGAGGATGCCGCCGTAGGCAAGCCCGTAGAGGGACTGGATGATCTGGTAGCTCGACTCCGGGTTGCCGAAGGGGTCGAGCCATGCGTTGAACCGGACGCGGACGTGGCCGAACGCGGAGTAGCCGAAGAGCGCCCCGGCGACGAACAACAGGGTGCCGAGAACGAGCCAGCCGGGCCGTTCCGTCGCGACGTACAGCAGCACGACGAAAGTGCCGAAGAACAGCAGTGACGTACCGAGGTCCTGCTGGAAGACCAGGATCGCCAGGCTGATCAGCCAGCCGAGGAGGAGGGGCCCGAGGTCACGCGCCCGGGGCAGGTCGATGCCGATGATCCGCCGCCCCGCAAGGGCGAGGGCGTCCCGCTTCACCACCAGGTACCCGGCGAAGAAGATGATCAGCAGGAGCTTGGCGATCTCGCCCGGCTGGAAGTTCAGCGGCCCGAGGCGGATCCAGATGCGGGCTCCGAACACCTCGCGGCCGAGGCCGGGGACGAGGGGCAGCAGCAACAGCAGCACACCCGCGAGACCCGACGTGTAGGTGACCCGCTGCAGCAGTCGATGGTCACGCAGCAACAGGATCACCAGCACGAACAGGACAATCCCGAGCGCCGTCCACGTGAGCTGCCGCGTCGCCTGGTCGAAGATCGACTGCGAGCCGCGTGCCTGGGCACTGATCGAGCGGGTCAGGTCGAGACGATGGATCAGCGCCAGGCCGAGCCCGTTGAGCAGCACGGCGATCGGCAGCACCACGGGGTCGGCATAGGGCGCCCGCCACCGCACGATGCCATGCGCCACCAGCACCAGCAGCGTGAATCCCACGCCGTAGCTGACGATTCCCGAGTCCCAGCCGTTGAGCAGCGTGCGCTCGACGATGGCGTAGGCACCGATGCCGATCGCCAGGGCGACGAGCAGCAGGCCCAGCTCGGCGCCGCGGCGCTTGCGGAACTGGACCACCTCGACGCCGTCGCGCGCCGCTGCAGCAGTAAGGGAGCCGATGTTGCTCACGGCTTCGCCTTCGAGGTGGGCGAGTTGCGAGGAGTCGGAGTCGGCGAAGGGCTGGGGGTCGTGAGCGGAACGCCTTCGCACTCGGCGGGGATGTCGCTGCTGGTGACACCGGGCACGGTGGTGGCCGAGTCGGCGCAGCGCATCGCAATCCCCGTGAGCTGGCTGCCGATCGCCTGTGCCTCGGCGAAGTTCTTGGCGTTGATGATCTTGCGGACCTGCTCGCGCTGGTAGGTAGGGAGCTCGTTGAGGCGCACGTCGAGGACCGCGACGATGTGGCTCAGCTCCAGGCCGCCTGCACCCTCGGGTATCCCCTGGAAGATCGCGACCTGCGAGTCGTCACCGGCCTGGACCGGCCCGACGTAGTACTGCGACTGGCTCCAGTTGTAGAGCAGGCTGGTGCCCGCCACGACCACTGCGAGGACGGCGACGATCACGGCCGTTCGCCGCAGCCACCGGAGCCGGGCCGGCGGCCGCAGCGCATAGCGGGCCCGCTCGGCGACATCCGGCTCGGCGATGCGTTCGGCCTCGGGCGACTCGGCTGCGGCGGCCGGTGCAGCCATCGCGAGCGCGCTCTCGGTGACGTCGTGCTCACCGGACTCGGTCAGCTCGTCGGCTGCCGCCTCGGTGAGCGCGGCGGCGGCACCCACGGTGGTCGGCACCGGTGTTGACGTCAGCACCCCGTCGGCCACGCTGCCTTCGGCGACGATGAAGGCGACCACCGCGGTGATGTTGTCCCGGCCGGTGGATGCGAGGCCGGCGGCAACGAGATCCTGTGCCGCCTGCTGTGGGGTCTCGGCGCCGGCGAGCAGATCGCGCAACGCCGTCTTCGGCACGAAGTCGCTCAGCCCGTCGCTGCACAGCAGCAGGCGGTCGCCGGCCCGGACGTCCACGGCGAACACGTCGGTCTCGTGGTCGGCACGGCCGTCGAGGGCGCGCATGATCCAGGCCCGGTGCGGGTGGGTGAGGGCCTCGTCCTCGGTGATCTGCTCCTGGTCGACCAGCATCTGCACGAACGAGTGGTCGGTGGTCACCTGCACCAGATCGGCGAGCTCGGGCTCACCGACCGCACTCTCGCGCAAGCCGCTCTTGCGACCTCGCGGTTGCCCGTCGCCGGAGACGTCGGCCTTGTCGAGGTGCAGCTCGCCGGTGATGTCCGGACCGCCTGGCGTGCCCTTGGCCGGCCGGTACAGATACCCACGTGAGTCGCCGACATGGGCGAAGACCAGCTCGTCGCCGGTGAACAGCGAGGCCGTGAGCGTGGTGCCCATGCCGGACAACCGTGGCTCGGATTCGATCCGATTGGCCAGCCGGCGGTTGGCCCGGTTGCTCGCCTGGATCAGCCGTTCGCCGGCGGCCTCGGCGGTAGCCGCGTCGCGTTCGTCGTCGAGGTCGCGGAGTGCGTCGATCGTCAACGCGGATGCGAGGTCGCCGGCGACCGGGCCACCCATACCGTCGGCAAGAGCCAGGAGGCGATGGCCGACGAACGCGGAGTCCTGGTTGGGGAATCGACCCCTGGCCGCGTCCGTCACCGTGGCCGCCCACAGGATGAGGCGGCTCACTTGCGCAGCTCCAGCACGGTCTTGCCCACGCGCACGGTCGAGTCGACATGCACCTCGGTGGGTCCATGGATGCGGGCGTTGTCGACGAACGTGCCGTTGGTGGAGCCGAGGTCCTCGGCGTACCACCGGCCGTCGTGCAGCCGCAGCACGGCATGGCGGGTGGAGATGTACTCGTCGTCGATGCGGAGGTCGCACTCGGCACCGCGGCCGATCACGATCGTCTCCGTACCGAGCCGCAGGGCCATGCCGGTGGAGCTGCCCTCGACCACGAACACCTGAGTGGGCTCACCGCGTCTGGTCTTCGGCGGCTTGTCCTTGCGGGTGGGCTGCACGAGCGCCATGTCGTCGGCGTTGCGCCTCCCGACGCGGGTGCCGAACAGGTCGGCGCGCATCACCGACACCGCCGAGATGATGAACAGCCAGAGCAGGCACAAGAAGGCCAGCTTGATGATGGTGACGGTCAGCTCGGACACGCGATCACCCGTCGGGGGCGGGGACGGCGGCGGGGATCCGCACAGTGATGTCGGTGCTGCCGATCCTGATCACCGATCCGTCGTTGAGCGTGGCGAAGCTCGTGCGCTGGCCGCCGACACTGGTGCCGTTGGTCGAGCCCAGGTCGTGCAGGGTCACGGTGAACCGGCGGCCGATGAACGCCACCCGGATCTCCGCATGCCGTCGGCTGACTCCAGGATCGGTGACCTGAAGGTCCGCCTCCGTACCGCGGCCGATCAGCAGGCCCGGTGGGGGCATGTCGACGGTGCGACCGCTCACCTCGAGCCAGGGTGACACCCGCGACTGGGCCGGGAAGGTGACCGTTGGCTGGCTGGCCGGTTGCTGCGCAGAGGGTGCGGCGGGGCGCTCGTTGTTGTCGGCCCGGCGGGGCGCGTCGCGACCCGGCTCGGCTGTGCCCGCGGGCCGGCCCGAGTCGGCCCGGCTGCGCACCCGGAAGCGTCCGGTCGACAGGTCGTCAGCCGCTTCCAACCGAACCCGCGCACGACCAGGCAGGTGGTAGTGCTCGAGGTTGGCGTGCTCCTCGACCGCCTGCGCCAGGTCGTCTTCGAGGGTGGTCCCGTAGCTGGCGAGCCGTTCGTGGTCGCTCGGACTGAGCTCGACGATGAAGGCGTTCGGTGCCAGCGAACTGGTCCGCGAGAGCACCTGGGCGTTGTTGTCGAGTTCGCGGGCGAGGGCGGAGCGCAGCTCCACAGGCTTGACCTCCGAGCGGAAGAGACGGGCGAAGGTGTTGTTGACCAGGCCTTCGAGCGTGCGCTCGAAGCGCGAGATCACGTTCACGAAGCCCTCCTCCCACGCTCGCCGCCTGGTGATCGGCTGCTCCCAGCCAACCTGGATCGTAGCCGCCGGGACCGCCTCGACCGGGCGTGCGCGCGTCGGCCCCGGACGTTGGGCGGCCTGCGGTCCGGCTCCTCGAAGCAGGCGTACGTGCGCTGAGAACCGGCACGAAGTGTCCGCCACGGTCTCTAGTGTTCGGCGGGTGCGGGCCATCAGCGTGAGCGAGCGCCGCCGCTGGCTCGGCTGGCGGCACGGGCTCGCACCCGGTGCGCGGTCGGCGACCGCCCCGGACGCTGCGCGCCGGATCCTGGCTCTGCATGCCACCGATCCGGGGTCGGTCTACCTGCAGGTCCGGGCACGGACCGAGGGTGTCTCCCCGGCCGACGTGACCGATGCGCTCTATCGGGACAAGGCGCTGGTGCGCCTCCTCGCCATGCGCCGGACGCTGTTCGTGGTGCCGGCCGAGTCGGCGCCGATGATCCAGCACGGTGCCGGCGACCAGGTCGCGGCGCGACTACGGCGCGACCTGGTGAAGCGGCTGGCGGCCGATCCCGACCATCCGGCTGCGCAGAGCGGGGACGCCGACGCGTGGCTGGCCGACGTGGCCGACTCGGTGGAGGCGGTGCTCGACGCCGAGGGTCCGCTCGCGGGGGCTCAGCTCAGCGCCCGCGAGCCGCGTCTGCGCAGTCAGCTCATGTACGCGCAGGGCAAGACCTACGGCGGACCGGTCGCGATCACCAGCCCGACCCTCAGCTGGCTCTCGGCCGCGGGCCGGATCATCCGCGGCCATGCGGGAGCCAACTGGGGGAGCAGCCGCTACGAGTGGTGGACGCCGAAACGCTTCCTTCCGCCCAGCGGTATCGGGCCGATGCCGGCGGAGGAGGCGCAGCGCGAACTCGTCCGCAGCTGGCTGGCCACGTTTGCCCCCGCGACCGTGGAGGACATCGCGTGGTGGACCGGCTGGAACCTCCGGGACACCCGGGTCGCGCTGTCCGGAGTCGAGACGGTGCCGGTCGAGCTCGAGGACGAGGTGAAGCCCGGCCTGCTGTTGGCCGAGGACGCCGAGACCCAGGTTCCGGAATCCGAACCCTGGCTGGTGTTTCTTCCGTCGCTCGATCCGACTCCCATGGGATACCAGCGGCGCGGGTTCTACCTGTCCGACCGCGCCAAGCGAGAGCTGTTCGACACCAACGGCAACATCGGACCGAGCGTGTGGCTCGACGGCCGGATCGTCGGCGGGTGGGCCCAGCGTCCCGATGGGAACGTGCCGTTCGAGCTCTTCGAGGACCTCGGCGATGACGTGGTGGCCATGGCCACCGCCGAAGCGGAACGGGTCGCCGCCTGGCACGACGGCGTGAGCGTGTCGCCCCGATTCCCGACGCCGCTGCTCAAGCGCCTGCGGGCGTGATCAGGGCCGTCGGTGCACCAGCCGCCCGGGTGCTTCCCTGAAAAGTGGTGTCCAGTGGACCAATCCGCGCCCTTACGAGCCGGAATCGCCGTTCAGCCGCACGTTTTCAGGGATTCGAGGGCCCAACCGCGAACGCAGGAGGGCCCGCTCCGCCTCGCTTCCGGCGAGTTCGAGGGCCCGCTCGTTGGCAGCCGTGGCTTCGTGCGGCCGTCCGAGCTGGGCGAGCAACTGGCCCCGGGTGGCATGGAAGAGGTGGTACTCGGACAGCCGGTCGGCGAGGTCGTCGACCTCGGCCAATGCCGCGGCCGGACCCTCGTACTGGCCGAGGGCGATGGCGCGGTTCAGCCGGATGACCGGCGAACGGTCGTAGCGCAACAGGAGGTCGTACAGGGTGAGGATCTGCAGCCAGTCGGTGTCCGCCCAGGTCGGCGCGGACGCATGACAGGCGGCGATGGCCGCCTGGAGCTGGAAGCGGCCTGGCCGGCGCAGCTCGGCTGAGCGCTGCAGGTAGCCCTCCGCGCGGGCGACGGCGACCTCGTCCCAGCGAGACCGGTCCTGCTCCGCCAGCACGATCAGCGTTCCCTGCTCGTCGTGGCGCGCTGCCGCTCTCGACTCCAGCAGCGTGAGCAGCGCCAGCAGCCCCCAGGCCTCCGCCTGGTCGGGCAGCCGTCGCGCCACCAGTTCGGCCAACCACACCGCATCCGCGGGATAGCCGGATCGGTCGGTCGCGGCGGACAGGTAGCCGTCGTTGTAGGTCAGGAGAATCACCGTCAGCACGTCGTCGAGGCGCTCTGCCAGGTCGTCGCCCTCCGGAATCGTGAACGGGATGCCCGCGGAGACGATCTTGCGCTTCGCCCGGACCAGGCGCTGCGCGACGGTGGCCTCCGGCAACAGGAACGCGCGGGCGATGTTGCCGGTCGTCATGCCCACCACGGCCCGCAACGTCAGGGCCAGCCGTGCCTCCACCGAAAGCGCCGGGTGGCAGCAGCCGAACAGCATCGGCAGCCGTTCGTCGGCTGTTGACGCGTCGGCCACCGACGCCGCGGCCTCGCTTGGCGCCCGGGCCTCGGGTGGTGCCTCCGCGACCGCCAGGTCGGCCGCCACCCGCAGAGCCACACCGCGTTCCCTGGTCCGGTGGCGGAGCATGTCGACCGCCCGGTTGCGCGCACTGAGCGCCAGCCAGCCACCCGGGTTGGGTGGCACGCCGTCACGCCGCCAGTGCACGACCGCGGCCGCGATCGCCTCCTGGACCGCCTCCTCGGCGATGTCGAAATCGCCGATTCGGCGGCTCAGGGAGGCGACGATCAGACCGGCCTCGGCCCGTACCAACTGGGCGATGACCGCGTCGTGACCCGGCTCCTCGCCGATCGCATCTGGCACGGTCGCGCCGTCAGTCCATCCGGTGTTCGACGATCGGGCGGATCTCGACGGCGACGCCGGGGAAGCCGAGCGACGGCCACTCCTTGACCATCGCGAGGGCTGCATCGAGGTCGGGGACGTCGACGATGCTGAACCCGCCCACGTTCTCCTTGGCTTCGGAGAACGGACCGTCGACCACGACCGGCTCGCCACCGGGCTCGCTGGGCGACTTGACGGTGGTGGCAGTGCTCGCCTCCTGCAGTTCGGCGCCGGCGTCGGAGAATGCCTTCTCGTGCTTGACGAACCAGCCGTAGACCGCGTTGTAGACCTCTTCGCGCCGCTCGGCGGGGATGGACTCGTCGAGGTCCGGCCGATTGGTGTACATGAGCACGTACTTCATGGGAACTCCCAGTTCTCGAGTGGATCGGACACCCCCTCTACGTACAGAGTCGACCAGAATCGACAGTCACTGCGAAGAAATCTCAGATCACTCCGCAACGGACCCAAGCCGGCGCCGGGAGGCGGTGGGTGCGGCTTCTTCGCGACAGGCTGGTCCGGGTCGCCGTGGTAGCGTGCTCGCTGCTCGCGCGAGTGGCGGAATAGGCAGACGCGCACGGTTCAGGTCCGTGTGCCCGAGAGGGCGTGGGGGTTCAACTCCCCCCTCGCGCACAACAGCACCAGGTCTTCTGACCTGGTGCTTTGTCTATTCCGGTCGAGTCCGCGCGTGAGGAAGTAGCACCAGCCCTCACCGCTGGGTGTGACGGCTTGGATCGAGAACATTGGGCGCTGCGGCCTTCCAGTGCCCTGGTGATCGGTGGCCGGGGCGCGTGTGTTCCTGAAGGGTGTTCCGCGGTCACACGTCCGGCACGTCGCGGTCGGCGATGTCGCCTCGTCGAGGGAGCGGTCACACCGCGAAGCCGATCGACCGGGCGCTGTGCTTCGAGGGGTATGTCACCGGCAAACCGACCCATCGACCCTCCCGATCCCAAGGTCTGCTACCCCCGGCGTCACCCGCAGCTCAGGGTCACCGACCTGTCCCTTGCCGGAGGTGACCTGAAAGGTCAGGGTCCGGGTCTGGCCGGGCTTCAGCGTCACTTGGATCGCCGCGATCTCGCGGTCACCAAGACGCGCGCGGACGTCGACCGGCTCGTGGCGGTCGGCGAGCACCTGCCCGATCGACCCTCCTGCGGGGGCCAACACGTAGAGGTAGGTCAGCAGCACACCCTTGGGGGCGAACTCGGCAGGCCCGAGGATGCTGGGGGTCAGTTTCCTGAGGTCCTGCGGCATCATGCGAGGTCATCCGCACGGTCACCTTCATCTGTTGGATGGAGTTCGAACAGCTGACCGCGTCCACGTCCGTGGAGTAGCGCAGGTAGTAGTCCATCTTGGCCGGTGTGCCGTCGTTGAAATAGACCCCCACCTGCGGGTGTGGTCCGCTGCCGAAGTCGAGGCCGCCGGAGATGGTGGATCCAGCTAGCACGCGCTGCATCTCGGGGTCGCGCAGGTATAGCGAGATCCGCCGCTCCTGGGTCCCACGCTGGATTCCCTGGAACGCCGCAGAGGTGTCGAGGTTGCCCGCGACCATCATGTCGAAGGTCTCAGCCGCGACTTCGGCGAATATCTCGTCCTGCCGTTCGGGGTCGCGGATGTCGAGATAGACCTGGTTCAGAAACACCTGGACGGCGTTGGCGCTGGTGATGTCGTACCCCGCCACTGACATCGGGTCGGAGCCTCGGAGCAGGTAGGACATCGCGATCGGGTCCACACTCAAGACGCCGTCGACCTTGCGGAACTTGCGCTCCCACATCGTCTGCAGCAGCGCGGCGCCGCGCGGATAGTCCGGGGTGAAGTTGGTGTCCTGAGACAGGTAGACCATCCGGTCGGACCAGATGGTGCGCTCGGCGCCGGTCAATGGGCCGGCGGGATGTCGCTGGACACCGATGTCGCGGGGAGAACGCTGCTCGCCGAAGCTGATCTTGCCCCGGTCGAAGGTCAACACGCCGAGCGCTCCCGGCAGCCCCCCGGTCGCTCTGATCTCGGCGTTGTTGTTGAAGGCAACGAGCAGGCGTCGAGGCTTCGTGCCGTCCAGGAGCCACGGTCCGACCTTGGCCACCCGGGCCGCACTGGCCGACGCGGCAGCGACGACATTGAGCTGGAGCTCCACAGCCGAGACCTGGCGGCGCACCGGCCCCAGGAGCGCAGAGAGGTCGATCGTTGCCATCCGCGATGACTGGGCTCTGACTACTTCGTCAGCAACGAGCAGCCCGGGGGCGGCTCGTCGGACGGCGGAGAAATCGAAGCGCCCGCTGCGAGGCATCACCTGCTCAGGGCTGAGCGCCTTGCCTGCGGTCACAGCGGCAGGCAACGCGTCATGGCTCAGCTCGTCGGCGACGCCGGCAACGACCGAGACGGCCTCCAGGTCGTCGCCGAGGAAGGGCGCCCTCGTGGCGATCCACCAGTCCGGTCCCGACGTGAGATCCGCCGCCTTGGCGGAGTGCTCCTGGGCAGCTGCGAGGGGCTGCGCCGCCGACGAGGCGTCGCCCACCCTGATGCGATCCGAGACCTGATCCATCGCCTTCGCGGCCGCTTGGAGCTCGGTCCGCGCAGCCAGTCCCGTATAGGCGATCCACAGGCTCAGTCCAACGCCGAGAAATACAAGCGCCCACAGAGACCGAGCAAGCCATCGGTGCGCCGAAGACCGGCCCGCTACCGACTGAGTCGGTGGTCCGATGGGATTCAGGGGCTTTTCCTTGCTAGCCGGGCAGGTGCCGTAGAGGGTCGGCCCGCGGGCGGGTGTAGACGATCGAGTGTGAGCTCACGCCGTCTTCAACGCCGAGGTGAGCGGCCGCATCACGGTGACTGCGAAGCGCTCGTGCCCCGGTGAAGGTCACGCCGCGGTGAGTCGCTCTTCTGGCGGCCGGCGACGGTAACCGTGAGCCTGGTTCCACTAGTGGCCGTGACCATGGCCGTGACCATGACCATGACCATGGCCGTGACCATGATGGGGCTTTTTCGGGAAGGCGATGCTCCCCGAGCATCCCGGCGTGGTGCCGTCGCCACGGTAGTAGAAGCTGATCGTCTTTCCGGCGACCCCACGGTTGTAGGTGAAGCTGGCCATACCATCCGACAGCGACGAGCTCCGAGGCCCTTGGTGTCCTCTGAACTTCACGGTGCCCGTTGGCGTTCCCGCGGTGCTGCTCACCGTCACCGTGATGGTCGTGCCTGAGGTCGTGGCACTGCAACTTGCTGAGTAGGACCCCGCGAGGGCTTGCACACCCGCCGAGCTGAGCCGCGTGGTGGTCGCACCGCGGTACGCCTGACTCGGGGTGCCAACCTTTGGGCTGGTGATGAGGGTGGTGCCTGGTCCGCGGTCTTGGGCCGCGGCGTAGCCGCCACCCACCAACGCGGTGGTGCTGATTGCGACGGCGCCTAGGACGGCAATGCGCTTGAAGCTCATGGGGTTCGGCCCTTCAATTCGGGTGCGGGCCTGGTTACTCCCGAGGTGATATCGGGACAATAACAACATAACGGGGTAAAAGCGACGCGGGGTCATTGCTGCGGACTAGTGTGCATGACTCGTCCAGGTTTGGCTGTTTCCTCCCACTTTGGCCGCAAGCAGCTTCGGCTGGCCCTCTGATCGGTTCCGTGGGTCGCGAGCAGGAGTGGGGCTCAACACCTACCGACTGAGACCGCGCGTCCTTTGAGGAGCCGCTCACTCGACCGGATGCGGGTGGTCGGCAGTCACGCACTTAGCGCGCCGCGGATGACGAGGCCGCGGGCCTTTCGCCTCGCGGTCCGAGGCGGTCTGGCGGCACCCAGTCCGGTCATCCATCCGACTGACTCGGTCCGTCCGCGAAACCACCGAAGGCCTCGGGCCAGCCCATCGGCAGGATCTCGGCGGCTGCCGCGGTCATGGTGATGATCGAGCGGAGCAGGTCCTCCATCGACGCCGACCGCAGCAGTCGAACTGATCCAACGGCCCGATGGGGGAGACGCCCGCCAGTTGCCAGGCAGCCTGGGTGGGGTCGTCGGAGAGGGCCATCTCGGCCGGCCAGTGCGGGGCGCCGTACTTCGTCGCCGCCGCCAGGGTCTGGCGCACCAGGGCTTCGGCCTCGTCCCGCAACGGGCGGAGATCGTCGGACCAGTCGAGGTCGGGCAACAGCCGGATCCGTGCCTGCGGGTGCGGGTCCTCCAGCAGCCAGCGGTCCACCTCGAAGCGCTTACTCCCGACGGCCGTCAAGTGGAGGAAGCCGTCCTCGAACGTGTACTTGGTGATCTGCGCCATCGTCCCGGTCCGGAACCGCTGGTCGCCGCCGCCGACCTCGGATCCGCGTTCGATCAGCACGATCCCGAACTCACCCGACTTCTGCAGCACCCGCGCCATCATCACCACGTAGCGGTCCTCGAAGATGCTCAGCGCGGTGGGCATGGCGGGCAGCAGGACAGTCCCGAGCGGGAAGATCGGTACGGCTGTCACATGGACAAGGCTGCCACGGGGCTGGGGAACCGGCTGGCGGCGTGCCGAATCTGACGCCAGATGGTGATCGTCCTTGACGCTCGCGCTCACGAGCTGAGGGCTGACCGATCTGGAGTCAGATCTGGCACGTGCGGTCCGGCTCACCCGGTGGCAGCGGCATCGCCGCCTGTCGTGCTCACTCGAGGGCGGCGGCCAGCTCGGCGATGATGACCATCTGCTCCTGCACGCCGGTTTCCATACCGGAGTTGACGATCATGTCGCGGACGTCCTGGTCGGGGCAGTCGCTCAGCAGCTCCAGGATCGTGCCGCCGTCGCGCTCGGTGAGCGTCAGTGTGTTCACCACCGGCTCGCCTTCGGGCCACGGTCCCTCGAAGTGCTCGGTCCAGACCACCCGCTGGTCAGGAACGATCTCGCGGTACTCGCCGTGGAAGGCCACCTCGTCGCCGTTGTTGCTGATCAGCACGTAGCGCCAGGCCCCGCCGACGCGGAAGTCCATCTCCACCGTCGTGGTGGTGCCGCGCTTGCCGGCCCACCATTTCTGCACGAGCTCCGGTGTGCTCCACACCCGGAACACCAGGTGCGGGGCAGCATCGAACTCGCGGGTGATGAGGATCTGAGTGTCGCTCGGAAGCGTCACCGTCGCGGATCCATTGCTGGTCGTGGTCATGGCTGTTGCCCTTCTCGCTTGAGGTCGTCGAGGACGTCGTCGATCAGGTCGAACCGCTCGTCCCAGAACTGCCGGTATTCGCTGACCCAGTCGTGCACGGGCTTCAGCGCCCGCCCGTTGAGCCGGTAGAGCCGGTGCCGCCCGTCTTCGCGTACGGAGACGATGTCGACTTTCCGCAACACCCGCAGGTGTTTCGAGACCTGCGGCTGCTCCAGGGCCAGCTCGTCGACCAGGTCGCCCACCGTGCGTTCGCCGCCGCGGAGGGCCCGCAGGATCTGCCGCCGCCGGTCTTCGGCGATCGCGTTGAACACGTCGGTGGTCGTCGCTGCCCTGGCCATGCCGGCGAGATTACATGCCGATATGGGAATATGTCGAGCCCCTGGCACGAACTTCTGCAGGGCAGGGGCGATCAGGCTGCGGCTCTGGCGCCGAACGTGGTGATGAAGCGGAGCAGGCGGATCCCCCAGGCCTCCGCGGTCGCGCTCGGTCGGCTGAGGCGCAGCGTGTCCGCGCGTTGAGCCAGCCGTTCGCCGACGGGGGTCGCACTGGGAGCCGCACGTTGGCTGAGGCGATCAAGCTCGGCGAACTGCGGCGCGCAGGCGGCCTTGGCCGTCGTGAGCAGGAGTCGTGCGAGCCGGAGACTGGAGACGTCCGGCGTGAGCCGCTTGCCGATCGGAGCGAGTGACTCCAACGCGCAAGTGGCCACCAGTTCGGCAGTTCTGCTGCTGACGGCGCCGGTGGCCTGGTCGGTCAGCTGGCCGGGCATAGATGCGCTGACCTCGCTGGCGATGAGCCACAACGACTGGATGTCGGCGTCGAGTCGCAGGTGCAGGTCGGCGGCCTCGATGTCGCTCAGGCCGATCTCCTCACCCGGCAGGATCGGGACAACTCCGCGGCCCTCGTAGCGAGTGACCAACGCCCGCTGGAAGGCCGCGGCGGCGAACGAACTCGGTTCGCGCCCGTCCATCAGCTCAGGGCTGTCGATGACCCAGACCAGGGGTCCGGCGTTGATCACCACGACGTGATCGGAGCCGGAGCAGACGCGCAGTGTCTTGAGCACGGCGCGTTCGGCGCGGGCTTCGGCCACCAGCACCACGTCCTGGGTTCCCGCAGGACACTCATGAGGCACACCCAGCTCAGGAGCCGGACGGCTGGCGACGCTGGTCGGCCACGGCGACGGCGTGCTCACCGCCGGTGTGGGCGTCGGCGTGGTGGCGACGGCCGATGACGAAGGCAGACCCGAGCCATGGGCCGACGGCCCGGAGACGCACCCGGCCAGACAGGCGGCCACAAGCCCCAGCGCGATGACGGCGACGGCCGCACGTTGTGCTGTCGGCATGCCACCCCAGTCCGCGACGCGAGAACCGCGGGCAGGCGCCGGCGGATGCCCGAGCGTAGGGCGGCGACAACAGGGACGGAAGGGCCAAAGGTCACGTCAGTGCACTGAGACGCGAGCCTGATTACTCAGTGTCAGCGGACGATTACCGACCGGAATGTGTGCTTCGTGTTCGTACGTCGCTGAGCTGGATGCCGAGATGGGTGAGTTTGGCCGGGTTCACCATGCCGTGCACGGTCAGGACCTGCCCGGCCGAGATCACGAGCGACCAGACGCCGTAGAGGTCACCGTCAGGATCGAGCATGAGCAGCGCCGGCTGGCCGCCCACCGTTGCGGGCTCGGCGCTGCCGCCCACCTCGACGAGCTGGCGGAAGATCCCGCGGACCACGAGGGCGACCGCCTCCGAGCCCTGGACCGTGCGGGTGAGGCCGCGACGCGAGTCGCCACCGTCTCCGACGAACTCGGCGTCATCGGTGAGCAGCGACACCAGCGAAGGCAGGTCGCCTTCTCGGGCAGCCCGAAAGAACCTGCCGGCGAGCTCGTCGGCCGACTGCTTGTCCACCGGGAAGCGGGGACGACCGTCGTGGACGAGCCGGCGTGCTCGGGTCGCGATCTGACGGGTCGCATCGACGGACTTGCCGATGATCTCCGCGATCTCGGCGAACGGGAAGACGAACACGTCGCGGAGCAACAGCACGGCTCGCTGTTCGGGTCCGAGCCGCTCCAGCAGCACGAGGAAGGCAGTCGACAGCGAGTCGGCCAGAGCCACGTCGTCGGCGAGATCGGTGCGCCCGGTCACGGCGGGTTCGGGCAGCCAAGGTCCGACGTAGGCCTCGCGCCGCACCCGCGCCGACCGGAGGTGGTCGATGGCGAGCCGCGTGGTGATCGTCACCAGGTAGGCACGGTCGGAGTCGGGGCGCCGACCAGCCTCCAGAGCGCCACGGAGCCGGACGAAGGCGTCCTGCACCAGGTCCTCGGCATCGCTGAAGCTGCTGACCATGCGGTAGGCGATCCCCATCAACGACTGCCGATGGTGGGCATAGGCCGTCTCGAGCCGTTCGTCTATCGTGCCCCGCTGTCAGTTCGGAATCCATCACATCGAGCATGACGTAGCAGCCCCTCGCTTTGTGACACCCGGGTGTCACAACCACCGACGCTGTCTCGTCCAGGTCAGGGAAAGCACTCGTCGCAGTGGTCATCAACCACAGCGACATGAACTACAGGAGTCGTCATGGATATCGCGCTCTGGATCGTCAGCTGCCTGCTCGCAGCGGTCTTCCTGGGTTCTGGGATCGCCAAGTCGTCGATGTCGCGCGAGCGGCTGATCGCAACCGGACAGACCGGCATCGCCCCGTTCCCGATGCCGGTTGTGCGGATGACCGCCACGGCAGAGCTCGCGGGCGCCGTCGGACTGATCGCGCCCTGGCTCACAGGCACCGCCAAGGTGCTCACGCCGATGGCCGCCATCGGCCTCGGGCATCGTGATGTGCGGTGCGCAGATCTCGCACGCATCGCTGCGCGAACCCAAGAGCGTCGCGATCAACCTCGCCCTGCTGATCCCTTGCGCCTTCGTCGCGGCTGGTCGCCTGGCCCAGCTGTTCTGAGAACCGGCTGTTGGCTAGACCGTGTCCGAAGCCTCAGTGGCTCACGGCCTTCTCGGCACCGTGGCCGGTGAGGCTGCGCACCTCCATCTCGGCCCACTTGGTCTCGTCCGCCTTCTCCCGGCTGGTAAGGGTCCCGATCACGGCGAGCAGGAATGACAGCGGGATCGTCACCAGGCCAGGGTTGTCGAGCGGGAACCAGTGGAAGTCGATCGAGGGGTCGGTGAACATCGACGGACTCTTGCCGTCGACCGCCGGCTTGCCCGACACGACCGGCGAGAACGTGATCAGCACGATGCAGGAGAGCAGTCCGCCGTAGATGCTCCAGAGTGCGCCGCGGGTGTTGAACCGCTTCCAGAACAGGGAGAACAGGATCGTCGGCAGGTTGGCGCTCGCAGCGATCGCAAAGGCCAGTGCCACCAGGAACGCGACGTTCTGGCCGTTGGCCAGGATTCCGCCGCCGATCGCGAGGAGCCCGACGACGACGGCGGTCACTCGGGCGACGCGGACCTCGCCGTCCGCACTGACCTTGCCGCGCTTGATCACGTTGTTGTACACGTCATGCGCGAACGAGGCACTGGCGGTGATCGTCAGCCCAGCCACCACCGCGAGGATCGTCGCGAACGCCACGGCCGCGATGATGCCGAGCAGAACCGTGCCGCCCAGTTCGAAGGCCAGTAACGGTGCCGCCGAGTTCGCCTTCCCGGGAGCCGCGAGAATCGCCTGCGGCCCGACGAGCGCGCCGGCGCCGAAGCCGAGCACGAGCGTGAACAGGTAGAACATGCCGATCAGCCAGATGGCCCACACCACGCTCCGCCTGGCCTCGCGGGCGGAGGGCACGGTGTAGAAGCGCATCAGCACGTGCGGCAGGCCGGCGGTCCCGAAGACCAGGGCTAGGGCCAGCGACAGGAAGTCGAGCTTGGTGGTGTCGGTCTTGCCGTACTGGGCACCTGGGTCGAGC
Source organism: uncultured Actinomycetota bacterium (assembly GCA_963724495.1). Lineage (GTDB taxonomy): Bacteria > Actinomycetota > Actinomycetes > Propionibacteriales > DAIQRJ01 > CAVRUZ01. The sequence continues at coordinate 46,652 of CAVRUZ010000003.1, forward strand.
AAGGCTGCCCCGTTGGGTCCTGCCTTGGCGACCGCGTCGCCGAACAGGCTCGAGAGGTTGAAGCCGTACTTGCCGAGCACCCAGACGGTCATCACGCCTGCGCCGAGAATCAGCAGGACTGCTTTGATGATCTGGACCCAGGTAGTGCCACGCATTCCACCGAGCAGGACGTAGCCGATCATCACGAACCCGACGACGGCGATCACGACGCTCTGTCCGACCTTGGACTCGACGCCCAGCAAGAGGGCCACGAGCCCGCCGGCGCCGGCCATCTGCGCCAGCAGGTAGAACAGCGTGACGATCAGTGTGCTGAGACCCGCCGCCGTACGCACCGGACGTTCCTTCAGCCGGAACGACAGCACGTCGGCCATGGTGAAGCGTCCGGTGTTACGCAGCAGTTCAGCCACCAGGAGCAGGGCCACCAGCCAGGCCACCAGGAACCCGATGGAGTAGAGGAATCCGTCGTATCCGTAGATGGCTATGGCTCCGGCGATGCCGAGGAAGCTGGCGGCGGAGAGGTAGTCGCCTGCAAGGGCGACACCGTTCTGCGGGCCGGTGAAGTTGCGGCCACCGGCATAGAACTCTGCTGCGTTGGCTTGTCGCCGCGACACCCGGAGCACGATCACCATCGTGATCGCGACGAAGATCGCGAAGATGGTGATGTTGACGGCCGGCTCTCCGACAGAGGCGGCGAGGACTGTTGGCGTCATCGGTCTGCTCCCGTCCCGTGGGCGGCGGCCTGGACGGCGACGGCGTCGGCCGCCGGGTCGAACTTCCGGTCGGCCCAGCGTCGGTACACCATCGTGATGATGAACGTGGACACGAACTGGAGCAGGCCGAAGACCATGCCGACGTGCACATTGCCGACGACCTCACGGCTCATGAAGTCGTGTGCGTAGTTCGAGGCCAGGACGTACAGCAGGTACCAGACGAGAAACAGGGCCGACAGCGGAAACACGAACCTGCGGAACGTCCGGCGCAGTGCCGCGAACTCCGCGGATCCGGCAACGGCGATGTAGGCCTGCGACCGGTCGTCGGGCTCGTCGGGCGACGCGTCGGTGGGCGGGGACGTCATAGCGCTCTCCCTTTGGTGTGGTGTGCAGCACGGAGGCTAGTGCCCTGATTCCCTGTTGCCGCGGCCGGAACCGGCGACTCGCCGCACCCTGTTTCGCAGTCACCGACGCCCGTACGACCGGTCAGCGCGTGTCGTGGCCAGCCACCTGCGGCTCCCGTTGCCCCGTAGGCATCTCCCACGGTGCCTGCGGAAGAACCTGGCCGGTTTCCAGCAAGGACTTCAGGTTGGCGAGGACGGCCGGCCATCCCGCCGATGCTGCCTCGTAGTCGGACGTGTCGGCGAGGTTCTCGTGGGTGACGGTGAGGCGCACGATGTCTTGGTGCTGTTCCAACAGGAACGTGACCTGGCCAGGATCGCTGTCCGCAGCCTCGCCAGGTCCGCCGAATGTCACCACGAGTCGATGGGGAGGTTGGGCCTCGAGCACCGTGCCCACGATGTCGGCTACGCCGGAGCCATCGGTGCGCCGGTGCTCCCAGGTGGACCCCGGCTGCCAGTCGGAGACGTTGCTGTGCCCCCAGAACTGGGCGGTGAGGTGCGCATCGGTCAAGGCGTGCCAGACCTTCTCCTGCGTGCTGTGGACGTAAGTGACGTAGACGTAGGTGGGCTTGCCTTCCATGTCGTACTCCTCTGCTCGTCGTTTCAGGTTGCTGAGCTCTCGTAGGCGCGGAGTCTCGAACTTGTCGATCCACCGCTCCTGAATCTCGTGCAACGGAACGGGATTCAGGTAGTGCAACTTCTCCCGGCCACGCCAGGTCGTGCTCACCAGATTGGCGGCTTCGAGCTGCGCTAGGTGCTGTGTCACCGATTGACGCGCCATGTCGACGTCCTCGCACAGCCGGCCCAGCGTCTGCCCGTTGTGCTCGTGCAGCCGGTCCAGCAGACGGCGCCGCGTCGGGTCCGACAGCGCCCTGAAGACCACGTCATCGGTGGAGTCAGGTCATCCTTCGATCATGCAGGTAAATACCTGCATGATCAAGTCGGAGTCGGACCACGGTTCGCTCGATCGTGCCGCTCGGCTCCGCGCTAGGCGGGTAGGGAGTGCCAGCCCTCGGCAAGCCAGTCGCGAACCTCGCCGTCGACGTCGGCCGCGGTCTGGAGGTTGACCACGTGGTACCAGCGCGATCCCGAGACCGCCGGCTTGCGGGCGATCCGCGGGCTCTCGATCTTCCGCGGCATCGGGAAGGAGAGCGCCACCCACTTACGCATCGGCCGGAGCTCGACGAAACTTCTGTCCCGCTTGAGGAAGATGCCGACGGCCACCGGCTCGACATGTACGTCGCCCAGCGAGTCGAGGTGTGCGAACACGGCATCGAAGATCGGCCGTTCCCGTTCGTCCGCGGTGGCGAAGTAGTCGTCGAGGCTCAGCGCCGGAGAGCACTCGTGTGACTGGACCGCTCGCCCGAACCGTCGCCCGCAGTCGGGACACACCCATGCCATCGCCCGACCCTCCCCGAGATTCCCGGCCGGCGCCACCCGATCCAGGCGGTCAGTCGTTGGGTTTCGGCTTGCGCGAGCGGGCCCAGTCGAACGCGAGCTGGCTGGCACCCTCTCCTCGGCCCACGCCGACACGGCGCGTCGTCCACCGCACGTAGGTGCCGTCGGCCCGCCGCGTCATCGACGGCTGCCGCCTCACCACGATGCCCTCGCGTGGAACCTCGGCATCCTTGAGCACCTTGGTCTCCGCAGCGTTGAGGAGTTTGCCCAACGGAGCAACGGCATTCCCCTCGATGTCGGGCATCGCGCCCTGGACAAGCTCGATCGCCCGATACCCCGACGTCCTCGGCAGGTAGGGGATCCATCGTCCAGGCACTGCCGTCTGCAGGAGGTAGTCGAGTTCGGCTCGGTCGACCGGTCCAGGATCGGGCACGTTGAAGCCGTCCCGTTCGCGACTGCGGTCGCGGGCCTCACCGCTCGGGCCGGTGACGTTGCGCTCGACCGCCCAGGCCAGGTTGGCCATCTCGTCGCGCAGGAACAGCACCTCCTCGATCGGCGGCCCGTCGTTGACGGCCACCGCTCCCGGCGGCACCATCAGCCCATCGGCCGATTCGCCCGCAGCGTTGGTGATCGCGTACATCCGCCAGTGACCGTCGGTGCTGACCTCGTGCGTGGGGAGCACGTGGTAGCGCTCGCCGAAGGTGGTGACGAACAGCACCGACTCCACCGTGGTCAACGAGCCGACGGCCACATCGACGGGCACGACCAGCCAGTCGTTGCCGTAGGTGAGCGCGAACTCGGCCAGGAGCAGCCGGGCCAGGTCCCACGGCTCCGCCTCGACGAGGCCGAGGTTCACCTGGGCGTCCTCCATCTCCCACAACCGGTCCGACGGCATGCCGGGATAGCGCAGCGGACTCGCCAGCAGGGCATGGACTTCCCTCTCGAGCCGGCGCCGCGCCGCCGTCGGGCTCGGGCAGCTCGGTGTCGGAGGCGTCGAAGGAGTGCCAGGCGATCTCCCCGCCGCCGTGAGCTGGTGCGGCCAGTACCGAGGGACCGGCTCCCACCCGGAAGCGGTACTCCAGCCGGTCGCCCACCCAGGCGTCCTCACCGCCGGCCGGTGGCGAGACCTCCGACCGGTACCACGCCAGCCAGGTCGAGGTCATGTCCTGCAGCCCGGCCTGCTCGCCGGGGTCGGCGGGCACGAGCCAGGCCGGCAGGTCCGGCCGCGCGCCCTCGAGTGCGGCGGCGGCCGCCTCGGCGTCGGCAACCGGCCGGCCGGCCAGGAGACGCGAGAGCCGGACGAACGCCGGGTCGAGCGACGCGTGCGCACCGTCGGGGTGGTGCAACGGGTCCAGGTCGAGCGGACACGCCGCGACGACGGCGTCCTTGTACGGCCCGGGATCGGCGAACCCGCCGTCGTCGAAAGCGGCGAGCAGAGCAGCCGCCGCCTCCGCCCGGGCGCGGAGCCCGGGACCGAGCGGGTCGGGCTGGGGCTCTGCTTCGACCAGCGGCTCGAGCAGGTCGTGGCCGCCGAGGGCACGAGAAGAGCCGCCCTCGGTGCCGGCCGCCCAGCGGTCCACGGGTACCGATCGCGTCACCACCCGCACGGTCAGCGGCGACCCGGCGTCCTCACCCTCGAACTCACCCAGCTGCCACTGCCGGCCGAGGAACCACAGCGGGTCGTGGACTCGGGCTTCGAGTCCGGGCCGTGGATCGCCGCCGTACGACTGCGGTTCCAGCCTGGTCCACGTCGGCGGCTTGGCCAACGAGAACGACAGATTGGAGATCTCCACCGCGGTGTCGAGGAAGTCGAATGTCATGGCTGCCTAACCCTCATCACTGGGCCAGCTTCAGGTGGGTGACGGCGTTCTTCGCATCGAAGGAGTCGGCGAGCAGGTCCCACCTGATCGCGGGCTCTCCCTGCAGCGACCAGTCGCGGAAGTACAGCGCCGGCAGGAATCGCCCGACGAACGGGATCTTGTCGAGCGTCACCCCACGGAGCCGGGCCAGCGCGAACGCCTCGTCGATCACGTCGAGCAGCCGGTCGGTGGTCCAGCGTCCGGCGTCCGGGGTCATCGCGAGGAGGATCGCCTGCGCCGGCCTGGAGCCGGGACCGTTGGCGTGCACCGCGAGGCCGGTAGTCGCGACGTCGACGAGCGTGGGGTCGGCCTCGGGCTGTGCCGGGTCACCTCGCTCCAGCCGGCGCGGCACCACCTCGTTCCACTCGTCGACGACCAGTCCCGCGATCGCACCGCCGATGTCGGCACCGGCACCGCCGACGACCTCCGCGACGATGCTGTCGATGGGGACCATCGGCGGCTTGCCGTCGGGGAACGGCAGCCCGACCCAGGTCGCGTAGGCGGTCGGCGGCGACTGGATCACCCGCAGTGCGGCGGCCGAGCCGTAGGCCTCCCGCACCAGCAGGGCTTCCCCATAGGCAGCGGTCGGCGTGCGCAGCCTGCCGGCCCGGACCAGCCACGGCCGGATGTCGGTTCCCGGCCGGGCGGTGACACCGCCCGGCCCGACCGCCTCCACCCAGACGTCGCCGGCAGCCGGTTGCAGCAGCGGGATCGCCACGAACCCGACGCCGAACACCGCGGTGAGCGCCTGCCTGGCCAGTTCCACCACGACTTTCGCGGATGCACCGGGATCCGCGGCTCTGGCCAGCAGCCGATCGGCTTCGGCCAGCCGCCGGCCCGCCTCGTCGACCAACGCCGCGTCGGCGAGTGCCTGCTCGTCGGTCGTGAGGTCCGGTCCGGCCGGGTGCGGTGGCCGGATCCCGAAGGCCAGCAGCGCGGCCGTCGGTTCCACGGCATCCCGGGCGCCGAGGAGGGCGGTTCGGGCGGCTGCGGCGCGGTCGACGATCTCGGCAGCGTCGAGGACGCGGCCCGGATCGTCGGGATCGACGGGGTGTCCGGTGTCGGCGACGTCGAGCGGCCGGCCGCCGGCAACGAGTCCGCGGAGGAGGCCCGCGATCTCCCATGTGACCGCGAGTGGCGTCAGATCGTCCCCGAGGTCGGGCAGCGCCAGCCGGAGCCGACGGGCCAGCGTGCTGGTACCGACGTCGTCGGTGTCGGAGTCGAACAGCACGTCGAGGGCGGACAGGCCCGCGTCGGCCAGCGTGCGGCCGTCTCCTTCGGCCAGCCGCAGCAGGGATGCGTCACCCATGGCCTCCTGCGCCCACGCCTCCAGGCGTGGCTCGGCCGTCGAACGCGCCGATACGGCCCACCCGTTACCGGCCCCAGGAGCCGCGGGGATCACCACCGCCAGCCGGTGGCTCAGCGTCACGCCGGTCCGGGCTTGCCGTACCACCTCCGGGTCCGGCGGAACGGCCTCGCCCGCTCCCAGCACGTCGAGCGCAGCGGCAGCGCGAGCCGGGTTGCCGTTGACCAGCTGATGCACGGATTCCGCGAGGAGCAGGTCGGCGACGGCGTCGTGCGTGCGCTCGAGGTCGGCGATGGCGGCTAGCACGGCTTCCGCCTCGCCCGGACGCGGCGGCACCCAGGCGTCGATGTAGCGCTTGTCGTCGGGCCCAGTCAGTCAGCTTGGCCGTGATCGAGGCGGTCGGCAGCTCCATCAGCCGGAGTCCGTCGACCACGTCTGATGCCGCGAGCCCTTCCTCCACCGGCTGTCCGGGCTCGGTGAGCTTCCCCGCGCGGAGCGGCGCCAGGGTCCGGAGCACGTAGATGAACCGGTCGAGCTCGATCGCACCACCGGACTCGTCGTGCAGCCGCCGCTCCAGCCGATAGCCCAGCAGTGCGCCGAGGGTCTGGCCGCGGCGCATGCCGTCGAGCAGGGAGAGCGCGTCACGGGTGCGCCCGCTGGACAGGTCGATGTCGAGCGCCTCGCTGTCGGGGTCGCCTCGACGGTGGGTGAGCCGGCCGCTTCGCAGGACTCCGGCGGTTGCGGCGTGGGTGAGACCGGGGGCGTGCACGAAGCCACCGTCGCCGGGGTCGTGCAGCACCGGGCGACCGTCGACCAGGCCGCCGTCGACGGCGGGACGGAGCCGGATGTGCTCGATCACGCCGTAGGCACCGAGCAGGCACCCTTCGGGTTGACGCGACCGGAGGTCTGCCAACCGCCGGGACGCGGCCGAGGTGATCCAGGCGTCGAGCCGGTGGGAGCAGCAGTCGAGGGTCTCGGCCAGCAGCAGCCGCCGATCGTCTTCGGCGGCGATCGAGGCGATGATCCGCAATGCCTGTTGGAACTCCGCTCGCCTGGCCGCGACCCGGAACAGCTCACCGACCACGCGCATCCCGTCGGGCTGCCGGAGCCGATCGAACGACAGCGAGCTCCCCGCCACCTGCTGCAGGGTGGTCGGCGGAGCGAGTGCCGGCAGTGGGTGGCGGTCGGCCACCGCGCGGTAATCGAGCCGTCCGATGCGATCGTCGATGTGGCGCGCGGCGTCGAGGAGCAGCCCGTCGTCGAATCGCTCCTCCTGCACGGCCTCGAGGCCGGCGACCACCATCTCGCGGTCCACGTCGGTGACCGTCTCGATGACAGCCGACCGCAGCAGGTCGCCACGGATCTCCGGATCGACGGTCCCGTCCAGGCTGTGACGGCTCACCGCGTCGGCGTGCGCGAGCAGCACCTGGAGCACGCTCTCCTGTGCAGCGGGACGAGGTGTCTGCTCGAGCAGGTTCTCGATGAACACCACGTCGGACGGTGCGACCAGGGGGAGCGCGAGCGTGCGGGTCGCCTTGCCGGTCAGCAGATTGTTCTCCAGCGCCTCGTTGCCCACTCCGGCGACGATGGCGGCCGCGGCCGAGATGGCCTGCTGGCCGGGCGCATCCGAGGACAGCCCCTCGATCTGCCCGATCAGCGTGCTCATCACCGGGACCGGCGAGAGCGCGGTGCGCACCCGGAGTCCGCGGAGGACGGCGTCGGTGCCGAGGATCTTCGGGATCGCCTCGTCGAGCGGCTGGTTCATCACCGTGGGCACCGAGGCCGCGGCGTCCTCCCACAGGAACCGATGGGCCGTCACGTACGGCACGATCTTGGTCTCGGCGCGGTCACCCCGCACCGGCTTGTAGTCCGATCCGGTGGACATGAGCGGCAGCAGTCCGTACGGCTGGCGGCCAAGGCGCAGCGCCGGCAGCGGCCCGCGGCCGCGGACGTGGCCGACCCAGTGGTCGTGGATCGCGTCGAGCATCCGCGACTCGAGCCGCTTGTCGCCGTTGGCACGACCCTCGGGCGTGAGCATCTCGATCGCGTCGGCCCAGGTCGTCTCCCACAACGCCTCGTTGAACGCTCCGGCCCGGGCCTGTTCGCTGTCGCCGGCATGGGTGAGCGTGCCGATCACGCCAGTGCCGAGTCCGAGTGCCGATGCCGTGACCGCGGCGTTGGCACCGGTCGGCAGGGAAGGCGGGTCCAGGGCCGGTGCGCCCGGCGGCGTGCGCCGGCTCCACGCGGCTCGCACCGAGTCGGTGTTGTTGGTCGGCGTGCCCTGCGGCACGAACTCCGCGCCGTCGTCGAAGCGATGGGCCCACAGCAGTTGCTCCAGCTGACTGGCGCTCTGCTTGGGGTCGAGGCCCGCCCGCACGCCGTAGACCACCACCCGGTCGATGTCCTGCTCGGGGACTTCGAGGGGGACGGTGACCGCGAGGCCGAGCTCGACCGCCTCCTTGTAGTCGACCAGCCAGCGCAGGGTGACGTCGAGTGGTGGCAGGTCGTCGTCATCGAGGGCGAGAGCGTCGAGCTTCGTGACATCGGTGAGGCCGACGGGGACCTCGTCCGGGATGGCTCGCGTGAGCCGCGTCACCGGCTCGGCACCGTCCTGCTCCACCCGCACGCAGAACCGGTCGGGCAGGGTCCGCGCGGTGCTCGGGCCACCCGACTTCGAGGCCGGGGCGGGAAACGTCGGCTCGCCGGCCGGGCGATCGGACAGGTTCACCGGGCGCAGCGCCTCGGCCACCCACGCCGCCCGGCGGCTGCCCACGGCGGTCTGCAGTCCGGGCCACGGACCGGCCGGGTCTCCGGAGGTCCAGACCGACTGCCAGTACGCCTGCCCGGCGGCAACCTCCTCCTCGCTGAGCCCCTCGTCCAGCGACTCGACGTGCACGGTGTCGGGGAAGATCCGCACCTGCAGCGATGCCAGGTCGGGCGTGGTCCGCACCTCGATCCGCACCGGCAGGAGGATCAGCGGCACGTCACCCTCGAGGTCGATCTCGCCACCGAGGACCCGGTCGAACAACGCGTTGCGCTCGTCGCGGACAGCCAGGTCGAGCACGCCCGACCGCACGTCGACGCCCTGGCGCAGCTGGGTCAAGCCCTGCCGCAGTTCGGTGAGGTCCGCCATCAGCGCTGCACCGCCCCGTCGAGCATCTTGGTCGCCTTGAACGCGGCCCGGGCGGGCAGCTGGAACAGCAGGGCAGCCACTTCCGCACTGGAGGCTCCCCACCGGGAGGCGTCGCCCGTTGCCGCGTCGGTGAACTGGATCGGCCTGGCCGCCGACGCGTCGAGGAACCCACCTTCTGCCACAACGAAGTCGTCCCACACGAGGTCGTCGCGAGAGGGTGGCGGACCGGGTGGCGGGCTGTTCTGCCGGGACACGTCGAGGCCGAAGCGCGGTTCGGTCGGGTTCTCCGAGAGGGTGAACCACCAGGTCGCCGCCGGGTTGCGGATCTCCGCCTCGGTGAGGGCGAAGCCCACCAGCAGGATGTTCGGCGCGAGCTGGATGTGGAACAGCGTCTTCTTCGGCGAGGTGGCACTGCCCGGCTCGAACAGCGGGATGCCGCGGTCGGACAGCAGCCCACCCGCGTCCTGTGCCTGCCGGACCGCGTGTGCCACCACTCCCGGGTAGCGGCGGATGAGGTCGCCGCGAACGAGGAACACGATCTGCCCGTCGAGCGCCGGGTCCATGTGCGTCCGAAGTCCGCCGCTGCGCCAGGGCAGTTCGTGCATGTCGGCCACGAGTTCTGGCGCACCGGTCCAGAACGAGGAGAAGTAGGTGCCGCGCTGGTCGGTCGGGTACTCGCGCCACAGCAGTTCGCGCGCCATCTCGTGGTTGAGCCCCACCAGGAAGGCCTCGACGAACCTGCTGTTGGTCTCCAGCAACGTCGCCATGTCGGGCTTCTTGATCAGGCCGAGGCCAGGGATCAGCCAGTCGCGGTCGTAGCGGTCGAGCGCCTCGTACATCGGGTGCGGGAACCGGGGGCATGCCATCACCGGCTCGATCCGCAGGTTGTCGAACCAGTCCGGCCGCAGCCATGACGGGTAGCGGCCGGTGCCGCCGGTGAGACGCGCCGAGACCCGATGCGGAACGGTGACGGCCGGGTTCAGCTTCGTGACGAGTTCCAGTGCCGGCACGTCGATTCGGGCACGGTCGATGTCGCCGAAGCCGTCGGTGCGGATCAGTCGATCGGCGACCCGCTTCAGGCCGATCGGCAGGTCCTCGATGCTGCGCTCCATCACCTCGAGCAGCCGTTCCTGGAGCGCGCTGGCGTCGTCGGCGAGATCCTCGAAACGCACCGAGTCGTCGGCCCGCCGTGCCAGCTGGAGCATCCGCTCGCACCAGTCGTTCAGGCCGTCGGCCGAGACCACCACGGTGTTCTCGCGCTCGCCGCGGCCGTCGATCGGCAGGTCGAGCCGAACCGCGAGTTCCTCCGGCAGCTCGTACTGCCCGACGTTGTGTGAGAGACCCGCCCGCACCAGCCGCTGCACGGTGAATGCTCCGGCCGCGACCGCGGTGGCGTGCGACCTGTCCTCGTCGAGATCGCGTTCGGACGGCATCGACTGCAGCGTCCGCTCGACCGACGTGGCCGCGATCTGGGCACCGGGCCGTTGGGCCGCGAAGTCGATGTGGTCGATCAGCTCGGCAGTCAGCACCTGCTCTGCTCCTGGCTCGGCCAGCTGCGCGGCCCACAGCTCCGCGGCCTCTGCCGGACTGCTGCCGGGCGCGATCCGGTCGGCGATCTCCTGGGTGATGCGGCTGCGGGCAGCGGCACTCAGACCGGCGATCCCGTCGGGCTGGGCGTACGGCAGCACCCAGTCCGCCGTCAGCCGGTCCGGCCGCACCACCAACGCGTCGACAGGCGTCTCGGCCCCAGCGGCCGTGACGTGCGGCGTGCACCACCGGCCCGCGCAGCCGGAGCAGCCGGCGGAACGCTCCGGTGGTCGTCGAGACCGGGAGCGTGCTGCGGTCGAGGCTCGCCCAGATGCTGACCGCCGGCGCGTCGAGCACCTTGGCATGCACGCGCTCGGTCGCCGACAGCACGGCGGCATCGGAGAATCGCGCGAGGTGGCGGCGGTGCAGTGCCGCAGCGACATGCTTGGCCAGTTGGGCGAGTCGCAGTTGACGATTCGCCTCCTCCACGCCGATGACCTGGTTCCAGGCGGAGGCCATCAGGTCTTCCTGGTCGTTCTGGACAACGCGGGTGCCGAGGCCGCCGACCACCCGGTCGCGCGGGTCGAGGTTGAGCTCCCGGAACCACTCCGGCTGGGCCGCGGCCGCACCGGCCTCGGTCTCCACCCGAGGCTGGCGGGCATGCGTCGACCCGTAGAGCGGTGGACCGACAAGCGGCGGGCCGGGGTTCTCGACGTGCGCCTGCTCGTCGGCCCGGTTGAGGGTGGCGGTGAGTTCGTCGGTGACCGCCTGGTCCCACACCTGTTGCGCGGGCGTCGGCCACTGCTCCTGGGGTGAGTCCTGCGGGTCCTGCGGCGACACGATCGGTCCCTGAACCACCATTTCGGCGCCGGGGTCATCGGCGGCGAGCTGGGTGTCCGGCCACGGATGGGTGGTGTCGACCCGGCGGCGTCCGACGCCGGGCGGCGCAACGGCGGGTTTCACCTTGCGGGCAAGGCTTTCGAAGTCGCCCTCGTCGCCCGTGGCGAAGCGCCACGAGTAGTACACCGGGAGGTCCACCATCGCGTTGGGATCGCCGTCGGCGAAGTTGCCGGCGACGGTCCCCCAGCTGGGCTGAAGCGTCGTGTCGGCGGTGATGCCGAGGCCGGTGTTCCTGCCGGCGGAGAACGTCGGCACCACGCACGCGACGTAGGCCCGGTTGGGAGCGAGCCGTCGTGGGCACACCAACCTGGACAGGTTGAACGGCGCGTTCTGGCCGCTGAGCCGGCGCTCGAGCGTCGGCTCCGCGGCGGCGTCGGCGTTCTTGGTCCCCATCACCTGCGCGTGCGCCCATGCCCAGGCGTCGCGAAGCGGCTGGAGCTGGTCCCGACGGATCGCCGCGACCTGGACGGTGCCGCGACGTGGTCCCCACCTCACGGTGCCGGCCTCGGCCACCACCAGCGAGATCCACGGCACCAGCCGCCCCGCCACCGGCCCGGTCGGGGTGAACAGCCACGGCAGCTCCGGCCGGTCGAACTCCACCTGGACGAGGTCGGTGACCTCACTGTCGTGCGCGTCGGCCTTGGGCCAGGTGCGGATCACCTGCCGGGTGTCGAGTTCGGTCACGCTGCCGGGCCCGTACACGTGCACGGTCATCTCGGCGTCGAGCGCGCCGCGGTCATCGGTCACGGGGACCGACATCTGCACCGACGCCTCCGCGGGTGCCCCCCACGCGAACGGCACGTTGAGGGCAGCGGCGATCCCGGATCGCGCGTGCGGCAGGAAGACGTAGCGGTTGAGTACCGCGGTCTCGGGGGCGATCGGTTCACGGAAGCGGGCCACGACGTCGCGGTCGTAGAAGGCCGCACCGGCCATCGACGCCAGCGTGCCGGCCATCAGCCGACCCCCCATCGGGTGAGCTGCAGGTCGTCACCGAGCGGGATCTCCGCGGCCTGCGTGTAGGTCATGGGTCCGCCCGCAACCGCAGCGCCGAGCGTGACCTTCGACCGCACGACACTCTCGCCCGCATCAGCGAGCGTGATCGGGTCGGGGTCGGTGGAGTAGCGCGTCCGCGCCCGCAGCTGCGAGCGGCCGGCAGCTCCGGCGGCCAGCGTCGTGGCCGCTGCGAAGGCGAAGAAGTCGTCCAGGGTGGCAACCGAACGCAGCCTGAAGAGCGAGTCGTCATCAGCGACGAACGTCTCGTAGCGCAGTTCCACCTGGCGGGCGGCCGCATGCTCGGCCGACTCGCCTGGCGGTCGCAGCCGTGCCCCGGCAGGCATCTGTTCGAAGCTCGGCCGCGAGAGCTTCTGGTCGTCGGTCAGGTCGAGGAAGTTGCCGGCCGAGAACAGGTCCGTGACCTGGCTGACCGCGCCCGCCGGGGTGTTGTTCGCCTTGGGCACGCCGAAGAAGACCCGTCGTTGGCCCTCGGGCACGGGATTGGCGCCGACCCGGACGATCACGGTCTCCAGTGGCACGGCGTGCTGGCGTACGTCGAACAGGCCGAGCGGGTGCACGGTGACCTCGGTGTCGCTCGGCATGGCCGGCAGCAGCCGCACCACCTCGTCGGCCTCGGGTGGAGTGAGCGCCTGCCAGGAGCCGGGGTTGTGGTGCAGCGCCGCATGGACGAGCCGGCGCGGGTCGGCGGGATCGGGCGGCGGGTTGTCGTCGTCTCCCCAGGTGTAGGGACCGACGTCGATCGGCACCGTCCACCACAGGATCTCCACCTCGGCGGTGCCCTGCGCCCGCCACGGCGCCGGGCCCTCCAGGTGCAGGCTGATCGTGACGCCGCACAGCGTGACGCCCAGGGCCCGCACGGTGAGTCCGATGCCGAGATCGATCATGAACATGAACCGCGGCGCGAACACCACGAGCGCATCGAACTGGAAGTGGCCGGTGATCGACGCCACCGCGAGGTCGGCGCCCATGTCCACGCGAGCGCCGAGCTGGACGCTGTTGGAGGTCAGGGCGAAGTAGGCCTCCGCACGAAGCGTCAGGATCGCCGGGGGAGAGAGGTCCATCCCCAGCCGCTGCATGCCCGTGAGTTCCTTCGGCGGCTGGAACCGCGGGTGGAATCCGCCTGCGGAGATGGCGAATTCGGCTCCGCCGCCCCACTTCAGCAGCATCCCGATGTCGCCGGTCACGGAGAATCCGGCGATCCGGGATCCGCGCAGGCTCACCAGGATCAGCAGGTGGTCAGGCGTGATCTCGCCGTAGAGCGTCGCCCGGAGGTCGACGATCGGCAGCTCCGGCGCAGGAATCCCGATGATGATCCGGCCGAGGATGACGATCTTCGGGTCCGGCAGGCTGATGATCACGCCGAGCTGCGCGCGCAGGAAGCTGATCGGACGGCCCCAGCCGACCTCGACCATCGGCCCGATGACGATCGAGCCCTGCTCCACCGGGAAGACCTTCTCGAGCGTGGTGAGGATCGTCGGCGCCGCCGCCACCGGATCCTCGGGGAAGAGCAAGTGGTCGATCGCGCCATCGGCGATCCCAGCCCGGAGGGCGTCGGTGTCCATCCGGTGCTCGATGCCGAGGATCCCGCCGACTGCGTTGAGCGTGAACCCGAAGCTCAAGTCGATTGCCGGGGTGAACTCGACCGACATCACCACGACCAGCGCGAAGCCAGGTCGCAGCGTGAGCAGCCCGACCGCCTTCACCTCCACCGGGCCCGAGCCGCAGTTGCAGGGCTCCGCCGTATCCGCCTGTTCGCTCGCCGAGGAAGCCGCCTCCACGCACGATGCCCGCGTCGACCGCCAGCCCGATGCCGGTCGGACCCTTGACCGCTACGGCGAGGGGGTTGTTACCCGCGGCCACCGCGTCGGGGTCGATGTGCACGTGCAGCCCGGCGTTCTCGACCGTCCCCTTGACCACGCCGCCGAGGTCGACGGCGAAGGTGGCTCCGATGTCGTAGGTGTCCGGTGTGGCGGGGATCTCCAGCGTCAGCTCGCGGATGTCCAGCGGGCCGATCTTCGGCGCGGCCGGCAGCACGACCCTCGGGCTCGCGCTGCCCGACAGCGTCAGGCCGTTCGTCGAATCGACTCCGAGCAGCACGTCGGACTGCACGGACCCGGCTGCACCTCCGAGCAGTGAGGCGATGTCGCCACCACCCACGCCGGTCTCGATGCCGTTCAGGGCAAGGCTGATCGACAACAACGGCGCGACTCCGTCGATCCGAAGCCTGGCGGTCAGTGCGCCGCCGTCGTAGCCCAGGGTCAGCGGTGCCGGGGCGATCGAGCGGCTGGGCACCGTCAGGGTGTAGGTCAGCGCACCCGACGCCAGGGTCAGGCCAGGGACGGCAGCCGGCAGCCCCAACTGCGCCGCCAGCCCTTTCGGCGCGACGGCGGCCCAGCCGATCTCGTCGAGCAGCAGCGTGACGATCGACTGCCCGGCGACGACCTGAGCCGCAGCGTCAAGGTGGCCGACGAATGCGCCCAGACTGCCTGCTGCTGCGGGGATGTTGGCGCCGTCGACAGCCGCGCCGGCCGCTTGGAGATCGGCCTTGGCCGCCGTGAGGTTGGTGGCGACCGTGCCGGCTCCGTCCTCGAAGTCGTTGACTCCAAGGGCTTGCGCGAAGGCCGCGGCATCGTCGAGCAGTGGGCCACTGAGTTCCGCGAACCGGCTGCGGGCGTAGCCGAGCGCCGTGATCAGGAGCTCGTCGCCCAGACTCATCGGGTCCCTTCCACAACCGGCAACGACATCGTCAAGCCCGGCGAGCAGTCGACGTCGGAGTTGATCGAGGCGGACAGCGCGAGGGCCCTGGGGACGCGGTGCTGTGGGTGCGGATGGGCGGCGCCGTCCAGCGAGGATCATGCACCGGAACGGCCGTCGGCGCGAGGGATTGGCGACGGCGAATTGTGGAGCGGCCGTTACCGCCCAGTAGGTGAATGCACCACGGGGTTGAACATGCGTCGCCGCATCCCGATCGGTCGCGTGTTCGGGCTACTCCTCGACGACGCGCTTCAGTCCGTCCAGGATCGGCGCCCAGCCCTTGGCGACCATCTCGTCGGCCGCCTCCTGCGAGGGGTTGTTGTCCTGCGTCAGCGTCACCTGCGTGTTCCCGTCCACCTCGGCGAGCTCATAGGTGACGGTCTTGTAGTACTCCGGCTCGTCCGGGTCGCCGGTCATGCTGCTCCAGTACGTGTGCTGCAAGCGGGCGCCCGGCTCGAAGGCCAGGACCTCGCCCTTGTCCTGGTAGGACGTTCCGCCCATCTCACCCGTCCAGGTGATCGGGCCGCCCACCTCCCAATCGCTCTCGACCGTGGTGCCGTGGAAGTACGTGGTGATCACTGCTGGATCGGTGAGCGCCTTCCACACCTCGGCCGGCGGTGCAGCGATGGTCGCGTGGGCAACGGCGGTGAACGAACCAGGCATGGCAGGTCCCTTCTCGGTGCGAAGCGTCGAGGGTAGCGCTCGCACGTGGCCCCGTCAGGAGGCGCCGCTGACGCACGTCGACCGCACAGCGCAGGCTCGTGAGCGGGTCCTCGGCGTGATAGACGCGCTCGTCAGGTTCGATGTTGTCGAGAAACGCCTGATAGATAAGGCCATCGAGCAACTCGACAACGGGGGCGAAGGGCTCCAGGGCCGCCTCAGGTTCGCAGCCGGGGATTGCGGCCCGCCAGGCCGTGGACCACAGCCGGACGACCTCGTCGCGCTGGTCCGCCCGCATGAACGCGCGCAGCCGGATGATGTCGATCACGGGATGGCCGATTGCTGCGTCGCCCCAGTCGAGGATCCGCCAGCGGCCGGGCTCACCGCGCACGTTCCCCTGATAGAAGTCACCGTGCAACAGCGTGTCCGGGAGGCCGGCCGAGGCGATGAGGGCGTAGCGCTCGGGCAGCGCCTCGATGAGACCCTCCAACACACGGATCTCCTGCGGTGTCAGCACATTCCGCCATCGTTCGAGCAGCCTGTGGATTTGCGGAGCCACGGCGTTCAGCCGACGGTCAGGGAGGCCGAGGCCCTGTAGGTCGGAAAGCCGTGCACCCATCGCATGTTGCAGGGCGACGAGTTCGGTGATCGCGTCGGCCATGACGGCGGCATCGGCGCGGTACTGGTCGGTGCCCGGGATGTCGTCGAGCAGCAGCCTGCCCTTCGCCGACGCGAGCACCACCGGGATGGCGACATCCCTTCCCGGCAAGGCGCGACTGAGCAGCTCCAGCAGCGGGCCCTCGTGGTCGTAGAAGGTCGGGGCGAGCTTGAGCCAGGCGGGGCTGCCGGTCTCGGTGGGGATCCGCCAGATGCTCGAGAGGTTCCAGGTCCGTATCTGCACCGGCCGCCCGGTCGGCCTGCGGCCGATCCCGGCAAGGGCATCCAGCGCCCAGGCGACCGAGGCCGCGGGGCCGCCGGGTTCGGCATAGGCGGCCCGCAACGGGTGCGGTGCGAGCGGATCCGGCCCCTGCCAGGGCGTGAGCGACGGACGGGTGGCGAGCAGGTCATCCGGCTGCACCTCAGCGAGGTAGGTGACCTCGCCGCCCTTGTCAGGAGGCGAACCGTGAACACTCAGCAGTCTCAGCACGGTGACACTCAGGCCGTGCACGCGAGCGCACGTGCTCACGATGTCGTGGGCGTCCTGCCAGTGTGGGTCGTCCACCGTGAACGGCGGGAGCGCACCGAGCAGTCGATCCGACGCGCACAGCAGCAACGTCACCTGCCGGAATTCGTCCACGCTGCCCGGCCTACCGGGCGTCCCACTCGGTGAGGAGCGCTGACTCGCGCTCGGGCGTCAGACCCCACGCCGGCCGAAGCACGGAGTCCTCACCGACCTGCCGCGCCCAGGCGAGCGTGTCGCGGGCGATGTCGGTCAGCGGGCGGGCCGTGAGCCCCGCGGCCTCGGCCGCGGCTGGTGACAGGGCCAGCGAGTACTCGGGTGTGCCCTCGGTCCAGAGCGGCATCGCCATCCCGTCGACGTCGTGCTCCTTCAACCAGTCGGCGTCGATCCAGACAAGCTCCGCGTCCGAACCCGTCCCGCTCAACGTGTCCTGCAGCATCTGCTCGAAGGTGATGCCGGGCTGAGCGGAGGTGAACGCGCCCGAGCGTCGTTGCTCGGCGAGCCGGACGATCCACTCGCCCTGGTCCCGCGCGTCGACCACCTGCATGGGAGCGTCCCGCGGCTCCGGCGCGACCATCCGCCCGCCGCGCGCCGCCCGGATCACCCACCAGGGGTAACGCCCGCTCGTGTCGTAAGGCCCCACCACATACGTCGGCCGCACGAGCGCGACCGCGTCCGGCCCGTAGGCCTGGAGGGCGGCCTGCTCACAGGTCACCTTGAGCGGTCCGTAGGTGTCGCCCGTGACCTCCTCGTCGTCGTCGCCGGCCGGCGGCATCAGGGCGGTGTCCTCACCGGCGCCGGGCGCGGGCGGCTCGGCGTAGACCGACACGGTCGAGACGAAGATGTGGTGACCGCCCCGGGTGCCGAGCGCCGCGGCCAGCCGCCGAACCTGGCTCGGCACGTAGGCACACACGTCGACGGTCGCGTCCCAGGTGCCGTCGGCAAGGGCGGACAGGTCGCCGTCGCGGTCGACATGCAGATGGGTCGCCTCGGGAAAGGCCTCGGACTGACCGCCGCGATGGACGAGGGTGACGTCGTGGCCGGCCGCGAGGGCGGCTTCGGTGACGGCGCGGCCGACGAACCGCGTGCCACCGATCATGAGGATGCGCATGCCGCATCAAAGCAGCGGCGCCCGTCGGCCGCGCGCGTGCCCTGATCGCCAGACCCGGGCGGGGCACCGATTCGAGCGCCTGGACAGTCGACCGGACCAGGACGAACCCGCCGGAAGTGGCTCCGGGCACCGGTAGCGTGCCGGGTTCCCTGCCGGGCTGACCCGGCATCTCAGAACTCTGGAGGAATGGGCCTTGGCAGCAGAGCAGCAGCGCGAGATCTCCCGGCGTTCGTTGGGTCGCTTGGCGGTCGGGGCCGCAGGCGCCGCAGTAGCGGTCGGCGCCGTCGCGTCGGGGGCGCCAGTTGCGGCCGCCGCCCCGGCGTCCCGCTATCCCAAGGGCGTCCGCCCGAGCCGCCTCTACGCGATTGCCGAGTCGAACCTGAACAGCGCGGAAAGGGTGCTGATCGCCACCCTGCAGGGGCGAGTCGCCCGCCGGCCGGCCGGTACGAAGGCCGAGGGCATCTACGTCGATGCGGGCAACGGCTACCCGGTCTGGCTGGCCGATCTTGCCGCCCGCTACGGCGTCGCCGTCACGCAGGTCGACAGCGCGTGGACTCTGGTCGACAAGTTCCGCGTGGGCCCGGCCGGCGTCACCAAGTACGTGCTGTACCGCGACGGCGACGGCTCGGTGAACCCGGCCACCTCGATCGCCGGCATCTCCGGCGCGGTCGCGGTCGAAGAGGCGATCGAGCCGCAGGCCGTGCAGCACGGACTGAAGCGCGCAGCCGACGTCCGTGGCCGGACCGACGCCTGGGTCAAGCAGAACTACTGGTCGAAGCTCCGGCACGACCTGGTGTTCGAGCAGAAGCCCGACTTCGCCAACCAGCTTCGCGACTACGCGACGATGGCCGGCTCCTACATGTTCTACGACGGCAACTCCGCCTTCCGGCGCGAGGTCGTCTCGGCAATGGATCGCGACGGCGCCACGATGGGCTGGGGTGACGCCTCGAGCGGCGAGGACTCCTTCGTCTCGATGTCATCCGAGGTCGGGGTGGGCACGCTGGCCGCCGACCACGGCCGCAACCTGGCACCACTGTCCGGCATCACGATCGACCGGCTGAAGCAACGCGCATCGGGCGACGCACCCGCGGCCAAGCCGGGCACCCACCACGTCGCCTTCGTCGTGACCGACGGCGACAACGTCCAGTGGCTCCTCAACGACTTCCAGAGCAGCGATCGCTGGTTCGCCAGCCCGTTGCGTGGGCAGTTCGACATGGGCTGGGGGATGGCGCCGGGGCTCATCGACATGGCGCCGTCGGTGATGCGCTGGTACTACGACAACGAGTCGGCCGGCGCCCATCGCGACCGCTTCGTCGTCGGGCCGTCCGGCGGCGCGTACCTGTACCCGAGCATGTATCCGGCCGCCGACCTCGACCTGCACACGGCCCGGCTCGATGCCCACATGGCCCGCGCCGACCTGGGCGTCGTCCAGATCCTCGACTTCGACGCCTTCGACAAGACCGCCTTGTGGTCGCGCTACCTGCGCCGGGCTTCCATCAAGGGACTGATCTACCTCGAGTACTCCCGCTACGACGGGCTCAAGGGCCGTATCGGCTGGGCCAACGGCAAGCCGGTGATCTCCGCGAGCGCGATGCTCTGGGACGGCCTGTCCGGCGCCGACGACGCGAGCGTGGCCGCCCAGCTCAACGCCGCGCCGCGCGACCCACGGGTGGCGGGCGGCTACTCGATCGTGATGGTGCACGCCTGGAGCAAGACGCTGGCCAACGTCAAGAACGTCATCGACAACCTCGACCCGCAGGTGCAGGTCGTCACACCGGATGCCCTCGTCCAGCTCGTCAGCAAGAACGTCAGGCACTGACGCCAGGGACGGCAAGCATCGGGCGCATCCGCCGACCAGCCGCCCCGAAGCATGCACTCCCACTGCACAGATCCGGACATACAGCCACATGTGCGGTGGTCGCCTGGTCGCTCTGCATGTCTTGTGCGAGAACTCAAAAACCCCGAGGCCGGCGGCCGCCGTTCTGCTTAGGTGGCGGCCATGACCTCGCGCATCTCGCACACGACGATCAACGCCAGGAACGCCTACGAGCAGTCGGTGTGGTGGTCGGGGGTCCTGGGCTGGACCGAGATCCCGGAGGACCCGAACGAGCCGGGCCACGAGGAATGCATGATCATCGAGCCGGACGGTCCCGGTCGGCTGCTGTTCATCGACGTCCCTGACGACAAGCAGCTGCGCAACCGGATCCATCTCGACCTCCAGCCGACCGACGGCACGCGTGACGAAGAGGTCGCCCGGCTGCTGGCCGTGGGAGCCACCCAGGTCGACGACCTCCGCACGGACGACGGTCGCGGATGGGTCGTGCTCGCCGACCCGGAAGGCAACGAGTTCTGCATCCTCACCAGCGACGAGGAGCGCGCCGCCAACGCGCAGCGGACCGCCTAGTGCCGACCACTGAGCTCCCGCGTACCTCCGACCGGTTGACGGCTTGATGGCGAGGATGCACGCGGGCGAGGTGGACATCGACGCCGAGCTCGTCCGGAAGCTCCTCGACGCCCAGTTCCCCCACTGGGCGCAACTGCCGATCCGCGAGGTGCGCTCGACCGGCACGGTCAACGCCATCTATCGAATCGGAGACGACCTGTACGTCCGCCTGCCGCGCGTGCGGGACTGGGCCGACGACCTGGTCAACGAGGCGCACTGGCTGCCGCGGCTGGCCCCAGCCCTTCCGCTCTCGATTCCGGAGCCGCTCGCGGTCGGGACTCCTGCGGCCGGCTACCCGTTCCGGTGGGCGGTCTATCGCTGGCTGCACGGGCGGACCTATGCGTCCGACCTGGTGCCCGACGAACGCCAGGCGGCACGCGACCTCGCCGGTTTCGTGTCGGCATTGCGGCGCATCCGCCTCGACGGGGCTCCTCGGTCGCGGCGTGACCGGCCGCTCCTGCTGCAGGACGAAGGGGCGCGGACGGCGATCGCCGCACTTGGGCCGGCCTACGACCGGCCCGCGGTGACCACGGCCTGGGAGAGCGCCCTCGCCGCTCCGGCGTGGGACGGCGAACCGGAGTGGAGCCACGGCGACCTGCTGCCGCCGAACCTGCTGGTACGAGACGGTCGGCTGATGGCCGTGATCGACTTCGGCAGCATCGGTGTCGGTGACCCGGCTGTCGACGTGATCGCAGCCTGGTGCGTGTTCGGCGCGGCAGGCCGGGAGACGTTCCGGGCGGCGCTCGACGTTGACGACGCCACCTGGGCCCGAGCCCGTGGCCTCGCGCTTCACAAGGCCCTGCTGATCATTCCGTACTACGTCGAGACGAACCCGGGGTTCGTGCAGATGGCGACGCGGACCATCGATCAGGTGCTCGCGGATCTCGACCGATGAGTTCGCCCCGGTCGCGAGGTCTACCAGGCATCACGGCCGGCCGTCCTTACGATGCGGCGGCCAGGGAAAGTGAGAGAGGACGCACGCACCATGGACGCTCAGACCCACACACTCGAGACTCCGGATGTCGACCTGGTCTACGAGGTGTACGCCCCGACAGCCGCTGACAACGGACGCCGACCGCTGTTGATGGCGGGGCATCCGATGGACGCCCGGGGCTTCGACACTCTCCGAACGTTCTTCACCGACCGGACCGTGATCGCCTACGACCCGCGTGGCCTCGGCCGAAGCACCCGCAAGGACGGTCGCAACGACTTCACCCCCGAGATGCACTCGGCCGACCTGCACTCCCTCATCGCCGAGCTCGGCGCCGGCGCCATCGACATCTTCGCCAGCAGCGGGGGCGCCGTGAACGCTCTGGCCCTGGTGGCAGCCCATCCGGACGACGTCGGCACGCTCGTGGCGCACGAGCCGCCCCTGATCACGCTCCTGCCCGACGCCGATCGCGTCCTGGCAGCTGAGCGTGGGTTCCAGGAGACGTACCACGCCAAAGGGTTCGGGGCAGGCTTGGCCAAGTTCATCGCCCTGACGTCGGTTGAGGGCGAGTTCACCGACGAGTACCTCGCTCAGCCCGATCCCGACCCGGCCCAGTTCGGCCTGCCGACCGAGGACGACGGGAACCGGGACGATCCGCTGCTGTCCGGGGTTGCCGGCGCGATCACCGCCTATCGTCCCGATATCCAGGGCCTTGCCGCAGCTACGACCCGCGTCGTTGTGGCGGCCGGAGAAGAGTCTCGGAACACGATGACCGGTCGCGCGGCGGCAGAGGTCGCCGAGGCGCTGGACAAGCCGCTGACGATGTTCCCCAGTCATCACGGCGGCTTCCTCGGTGGCGACTACGGCTACGCGGGTCAACCCGAGGCCTTCGCCGCACGCCTGCACGAGATCCTCGACGGCACCGCGTGAGGTCGGGACGCCAGAAAGTCCAACCGTCCCTTGCTGCCTAGGTGTCGGCCAACCGATACGCCTCTGCCAGCCGGGTCGTGTACTCGATGAAGGCGACGGTTTGTCTGAAGGCTTCGCGATCTGCTGGCTGTGCGACAGAAATGCCCGTGTCCTGTCGCTCCCGCCAGCAGTAGTCAATGAGCGGGTGCCACGCCGCGTCGATGTGCTGCTTCGCCCACGTCATGCCTTCACGTTTGGACGTGATCCTGCCTTCGTGGAGGTCCTGCAGCGCGCGACAGTTGTTGAGCACCATGAAGACCTGGTGGAAGCGATTGTCGAACTGTCCGGGGTCGGTATGGACCAGCTTCTCCCACCCCAGCATCGAGCTCCTGATCTCTCGACGGAGTTCGTCGGCTGTCACGTCGGGCGCAAAGGTTGCCGGCTCGGGCCCTAGAACCGGTCGACTTCGGTAGCGGAGTGTCCAGCGCGCCACGATCAGGTTGTCGTGATCAGACTTTTCGATGGTGGGGCTGCCGTTCACGAAGTACCAGAGCTTGCGGTCCTCGGAGTCGATTCGTCGACCGTCGGGGCCATAGGGCGAGGTCTTGTCGAACAGCTTCCGCATCGAGAAGAAGGCATATTCGAGGTGCTTCACCCAGCGGGTGTCTCGGCTCATCGTTGCCGTGTGGGCGGCCTGAACACGTGCCACCTGGTCGTCGCCCAACTCATCCTCGGTAACGGCAATCAGATCGACGTCGCTCGTCAGGTCAAAGTCGCCGATCGCCAGTGAGCCGGACAGGTACAGGCCGACGAAGTTCCCGGCCAGTGCGTCACGCGAGACCGTGCGCATGATCGACCAGCACCTCGTCAAGTCTCGAATACGGTGTCAGGTCGCCGGGAGTTGTCTCGACCGTTTCGTCACCGGTCATTCGTTGGCCGCGCTGTCCATGGCAGCGGCGGGTCGGCCGGCGGACTGTCGTCGGGTCGCCCAGGCCTTCTTCGCTGCCCGGCTCCGCTTGCGGCGCCGCCGTTCGGCGTCGACTTCGTTCCCGTTCGAGTGCCCGAAGCTCTCGTCGAGCCTGGTTCTCCGCCTTGCGCAGCTCTGCTGCGAGCACCGCCTCCGATCGGACCGGCCACACATAGGGCAGGTCGACCGGGACATCCGGGAACAGCGGGCGGTAGTGCTCCTCGTCCTTGCGCAGGAGCGAGGACTGGTGGCTGCGATGAAGCGACTCGTCCCCGAGCCAGGGCGGCAGCGCACCCGCTGCAGCCAGCTCTGGCTGCGAGCGGAGACCGTCGACACCGGCTTTGCGCAGGTCGGTCGTGATCGTGAGCGCGCACGTGTCGCCGAACCCGAGCTCGGTCCACACGTCGCAGCAGGTGATGCCGTATCTGCCGAGCGCTTCCTCGAACCCCTTCCACATCAGCACGGCCGGGTGGTTGGCCCAGCCGTATCCGGGCCAGGTCAACGCCCGGACGATCTGGATCGTCTCCACCCGCTGCTTGCCGAGCCGCCTGAGGTCAAGCGCGCGGGCCGAGCGTTCGAAGTCGGCGAAGGGCAGGAAGGTCTGCACGCTGCGGATTCTCCCGTGCGCCCGCAGATCAGCCCCCGCTGCCGTACGGCCGGGTGATGATCTCCAGCTTGTGGCCGTCGAGGTCCTTCCAGTACACGCCCCGGCCGCCGTCGTTGTGGTTGATCTCGCCCGGCCTGTTCTCGCCCGGATCGGCCCAGTAGGTGAGCCCGCGTGCCTGGATGCGCCCGAAGATCTCGTCGAACTCCGGTTCCGACACCAGAAAGGCGTAGTGCTGCGAACGGACCTCGCCATGGTCGTCGGCGAGGTCGAGCGAGACGCCGTTGCTGACCTCGACGACCGCGAACGGGCCGAAGCTGGTTGCGGGCGGCAACCCCAGGATCTCGGTGTAGAACGCCGCAGACGCGGCCTTGTCGCGGACGTTGACGATCGTGTGGTTCAGCTCGACGGCCATGTGTTCTCCCGCGTTCGTGTCCAGGCCCGGCATCGGGCCACAGCAGTATGACTGCGCAGACCACTGCGGGGGCTGTCCGGTGACCGGTTTCTGCCGCGACTCCTGCCGCGACTGGCTGAGCGCATCCGTAGGCTGGTCACTCTCCCGACGAGCGAACGGATCCCATGTCAGCACTGCGCGTTCTCTACATCGGCGGCACCGGCATCATCAGCACGGCGTGCGTCACCGAGTCGATCCAGCAGGGTCACGACGTCACGATCCTCAACCGTGGCCAGAGCTCCCGTCGCGACCCTCATCCCGATGCCCGCCTGGTCACCGGGGACATCCGCGATCCGGACTCGGCGCGTTCGGCCCTCGGCGATGCCACGTTCGATGTGGTGTGCAGCTTCGTCAGCTTCACCACCGACCACGTGCTCACCGATCTCGAGCTGTTCCGCGGGAAGGTGGGGCAGTACGTCTTCATCTCGTCCGCGTCGGCCTACCAGACACCCCCGACCCACATGCCCGTGACCGAGTCGACGCCGCTCCGCAACCCCTACTGGCAGTACTCGCGCGACAAGATCGCCTGCGAGGACCTCCTGCTGAAGACATACCGCGACGAGGCCTTCCCGATGACGATCGTGCGGCCGAGTCACACCTACGACCACACGAGCATCGTCTTCGACGGTGGCTGGACGCTGGTCGACCGCATGCGGCGAGGGGTCGAGGTGGTCGTCCCGGGTGACGGCACGTCGCTGTGGACGCTCACGCACGTCGACGACTTCGCTCCCGGCTTCGTCGGCCTGCTGGGACGCGATGCCGCCATCGGTGAGGCCTTCCACATCACGTCCGACGAAGCCCTGACCTGGAACGCGATCTTCACCGAGATGGCCCATGCGGCGGGAACGGAGCCCAAGCTCGTGCACGTGGCGACGGACGCGATCGACGCCGCGGATCCCAAGCTGGGTGCCGGCCTGGTCGGTGACAAGTCGAACACGATGATCTTCGACAACACCAAGCTGCGGACCCTGGTGCCGACGTTCAACTGCCCGACGCCGTTCAGCCAGGGAGCGCGCGAGATCGTCGACTGGTACGACGCCGACGAGTCGCGCAAGACCGTCGACGACAAGGTCAACGCGTTGCAGGACATGCTGATCGAGGCCTACCGGCCGGGCAAGGTGCAACCGGCCGGCTGACGTCGTGCACTAGTACGTGTCGTGCCTCATGCGCTCCGCGTCGCCGTGAGATCGGTCGCGGACGACGACGACCGGGCACTCCGCGTGCGCCACCACGTGCTGGCTGACCGAGCCCAGCAGCGCTCCGACGAAGCCTCCATGACCGCGGGACCCCACCACCAGCAAGGCGGCGTCGGCGGCGATCGAGATCAGGGCCTCGGCCGGGTGGCCCTCCACCGCCTCGGCGGTGATGCTGGCCGTGCGGTTCTGCCCCGCCTCCGCCGCGATGCGCGCCACCTCGCCGGCGGCCGCGGCCGCGAGGTCGTCAAAGGCTACGACCGTGCTGCTGACCGCCATGAGGGTCGGCGGGTTGTTGTAGACCACGGGGTGTTGCCACGCCATCACGGCCTGGACGTCCACGCCTCGGAGTTCTGCTTCGTCCACCGCCCAGTGCAGTGCCGCTGTCGACGACTCCGACCCGTCGACGCCCACCACGATGCGTCCGGCTGTTCCCGACATGTCGTCTCCGATCCGCCAGTGCGGCGCTGCGTCCTACCGGCCGCACGTTGCCTGTCTACGGTTTGGTGCCTGCCTACCGCTTCAATGCTGCCTACGGTTTCAGTGACGGCCAGAA
The DNA here is from genome assembly GCA_963724495.1 of uncultured Actinomycetota bacterium. Classification (GTDB taxonomy): domain Bacteria; phylum Actinomycetota; class Actinomycetes; order Propionibacteriales; family DAIQRJ01; genus CAVRUZ01. Next base: position 72,662 of record CAVRUZ010000003.1, read on the forward strand.
ATACACCACGACGGATCGACCACCACGGCCAGCCCCGACGTGGCCACGGGAGATGCCTGGTCCAACGGCCGGCTAGAACAGGAGTGCTGGAGATGCAGACGATCTCTCTCGACGCGTTGGCTCGTGACCTGCTGGGCCGGGCGGCCTCCGCCGGTGGCGGCCACACGGCGGACACCGTCGTCGGCGGCCATGAGCGGGTGCTCCGACAGACCGTCATCGCGATGGTCGAGGGAGCTGTGCTGTCCGAGCACGAGAACCCAGGTGAGGCGACCGTGCATGTGCTCAGCGGCGAGGTACGTCTCGTGGCCGGCGACGAGTCGTGGGCCGGGCGGCCAGGCGACCTCATCGTGGTTCCGGACGCACGCCACCGGCTCGAGGCGCTGGTGGACTCGGCGGTGCTCCTGACCGTTGCCAAGCTGGCGTAGCCGGCCCGCGAGTCAACCTCCCGTCGGCGAGGCAACGTGGGGTGCCGGGGGAAGCACGCGGTCGAGCAGGGCGTAGATCGTGGCGATGACTGCCAACATGACCGTGATCCCGAGGCAGTACAGCAGCACCAGCGGGTACCCGTGCGTGTCCACGTCGACGAACGGGTACGGGTACCAGGAACTCAGCGCACCGTGCACGAGTGTGTAGCCCAGCCACAGCACCGGCCAGATCATCGCGAGCAGCACGGTCCGGAGCCCGATGCGGGGACGCGGCCCGAACATCACCCAGCCCACTACGACCAGGGCAGGAACGACGTAGTGCAACAAGGTGTTGGCCGTGATCTCCTGCCAGCCATCGGGATCGTGCGTGGCGGCGAGAATGGCTGAGTACACGATGCCGGTGACCGTGATGCCGAACAGGGCAGCCAGTCGGAGCACCCGCCAGCCTGAACCGTCGCGGTCGGGCCGGAGGGCCAGTTGCAGCGAGACCAGGCCCGCCAGCACGTTGCTCTGAATGGTGAAGAAACTGACCATGCGGAGCAGCCGCCCGAGAAGCTCTGTGCCGGCCAGAGTTCCGACCGCGTGTCCGGGTGGGAGCGACGAGACGCCGATGGTGATCCACAACTGGAGAACGATCGCCACCGCGACGCAGAGCGCGATGAGCCCGTGCCACCAGCGCGCCACCATGGGCTGAGGCTAGGCGCATGGCCCGCCGCCGTTGCGGGAGCTGTCAGCCGCTGACGTCCTTGGCCGTGAATCGCGCCCAGGCCGCCGCCAGGAAGACGGCCGCGTACGCAAGGTCGACGAGTAAGCCTCGCGAGATCGTGTCCAACAGGACCGGATCGCGCAGCAGGTCGGCGAAAGCGAGCCACCGGTCGACGAGCAGCCACGGGTGCAGCCAGTCGAGTTGCGGGATGGAGTCGAGGATCCACATCAGCGTGCTGAGAGCGACGGTGGCGATCGTCGCCCCAAGAGGCTGCTCGGTCAGCGTCGACACGAACAGGCCGATCGCTGCGAGCGCACCGAGGCCGGCGGTGAGGTACAGGGCTGCCAGCAGCAGGCGCAGGAGCGCGGGTGCGAAGTCCAGTTGCGTTCCCGACAGCAGCGTCACCGGACCGAATCCGAACGCGATACCGCCGGCCACCAGATCCGGCCAGGGCGACGGCGAGAACTCCGATGAACGCACCGATCAGCAGCGAGAGGTACTTCATGGCGAGCAGCGTGGTCCGCCCGACGGGCACCGTGAGCAGATAGCGCAGCGTGCCGAGGTTCGCCTCCCCGGCGATGGAATCGCCACTGAGCCAGGAGACCGCCAGCGGCAGGAACAGCCCGATCTCGATCCCGAGCGCGGCCAGCGCGACGAAGTAGCCGTTGTTGATGGCCGCGGCGAGGAACAGCGGACCGCCCTCGCCGGACTCGCCGCCGTCTGAAGACGCCTTCAGGGCGATCGTCATGATCACCGGGATCACCATCAGGACGCCGATGCCGGCCTGGTTGCGTCGTCGCCCGACGATCAGCCGCATCTCCGAGAGCAGCAACCGGCCGAATGCCGCCGGTGTCCGCTTGCCGCTGAGCTGGAGCGGCGCGGTCGGAGCCATCTGCTGCGGGTCAGCCACTGACATCGAACCCGGCTCCGGTCAGGGCGATGAACTCGTCCTCGAGGCTCGGCCGTCGCACCAGGAACTCCGTCACCGGTACGTCGGCACGGACCAACGAGGCGATGACCAGGTCGGCCGGCAAGTCGCCGAGCAGGCCGTGCGCGCCGTCGGACACCGCGATGACCTCGTCCATGCCCAGGCCGGTCAGGACCGTGGCCGCCAGGTCGGGACGGTTGGTGCGAACCCAGGCGATCGGTGCGAACGCCGAGGTGACGTCGCCGATGGGTCCCTGCGCCACCAGAGAACCGGCGCGCATCACGCCGACGTGCGTGCACACCTGCTCGACCTCGGAGAGCAGATGGCTCGAGACGAACACCGTCGCCCCGTCGTGGTTCAGCTGGCTGATGAGACTGCGGACCTCGCGGGTGCCCTGCGGGTCGAGGCCGTTCGTGGGCTCGTCCAGCACCAGCAGCTCCCGCGGCATCAGCAGGGCCGCGGCGATCGCCAGCCGCTGCCGCATGCCAAGGGAGTAGGCCCGGTACCGCTTGGTCGCGGCCGACAGCAGGCCGACGCGATCGAGGGCAGCGTCGATGCGGCTTCGGCTGGTGCGGGGGTCGGCCAGGGCGTCGGCGGCATCCAGGCGCTGCAGGTTCGCCCGACCGGACAGGTACAGGTGGAAGGCCGGGCCCTCGACAAGGGCACCGACGCGCTGCAACGCCGCTGACGCCGCTGCGGGCATGGCGCCGCCGAGCATCGTGATGTCACCGGCGGAGGGATGGATCAGGCCCAGCAGCATCCGGATCGTCGTCGTCTTGCCGGAGCCGTTCGGGCCGAGGAAGCCGTAGATCGCACCACGCGGAACGTCGAGGTCGACGTCGTCGACTGCGGCATAGGACCCGAATCGCTTGGTCAGGCCGCGGGTGGAGATGGCAGCCAAGCTCGTGACCGGTGCGCTGGACTCGGTCAGCGTCATACGTGGCGGGCTGGCCAGGCGGGCGGACCGTGCCGCCGGCGGCGAGGCACCGGCGGCTGACGCCACCGCAGCTCACCCGGCGTAGCGCCAGCGGCGTCCGCATCGGGCTCCCGGACGCGGCTGAAGCGGCTACGGCGGTCGAGCGGTGAGGCTCCGGCCGACGCTGGGTTCACGGCCCGGGTCACGGCGTCAGTGCGGAGTACAACCGCTCAGCCGGAACCGCTCCGATCGCCACCCGGCCGTCGTCGGTCAGCACGGCGGAGAACAGCGTGCCGGTCAGGAGGCGACCGGTTCCCCAGCTGCCGGAGACCTTCGGCAACGCCGCCAGCGGGTTGCCCGACCGGGGGTTGCCTGCGTTCGGACCGCCCCGGTGGCCACGGTTCTCGTGCACGTGTCCGACCTTGGCGACCACAACGGCGTTCCAGCCCTTGCCGACCACGGTCGGGCGGTCACCGGCCTTCAGGTTCGGCTTGCCCGGTGCCTTGGAGGGAAGTGCCTGCTCCTTGACCTTCGCACCGGGCGGCGGCGTGAACTCGAACACCGATGCGGCCGGCTTGTCGAAGCTGACCTTGGTGTAGCCGACCTCGATCGCGGGGTTCTGCGCGCGCACCGAGTAGACCTGCACGCGGAGCGGGACGTGGGTCTTGGCGTCGATCCCCAGCTGCACGCGACTGACCAGCGTGTCACCAGTGCGTGGTTGCAGCACCAGCTCGTAGACGCCACGACCGGCCACGGTGTCGGTACCAGATGTGCTGACCCTGGTGGTGGGGTCGACGGACTTCAGCAGCTCCTCGGCGAGGTCCTGCGGAGAGGCCTTCTGCGGAAGCGGCTTGGCGGTCTTGTCCTTCGCCGGGAGGGTGGTGTGGACGGCGGTGTTGTCGTTGCTGTTCCAGTGCCAGACGTCCTGACCGTTGCGGATCACGTCGCTCTCGCCACCGCGTCCGACCACTGCCAGCCGCTGCTTGGTCTCGCCGTCGGCCCAGACGCGAAGCGTGTGCTCGCCGCTGACCAGCGACTGAAGGTCGGAGCTGGCGGAGTCGCTCAAGAGGCCTTCGGGGAGACCGAGGTTGGCGGTGGAGCGCACGGTGCCGGAGATCGTCTGCGTGTCGGCCTTCTGCAGGTCGACGAGAAGCTGCTCGGCCGTGCGTGGCGGCAGACCGGAGTCGGCGCCGGCGTTGGTGAGGGCGCCACCGCCCAGACCGATGCCCACTGCCAGGGCCGCGACGGCGAACGGCGCGACGTAGCGGGCGCGCCGGCGAGCAGAGGGTGTGCGCATAGGTCCAGTGTGCCTGAGTGGGGGTTACGCCGCGAGGCTTCAAATGTGAAGGTCTTGTGGCTTCCCTGTGGTGCCGAGCGAAGCTCTGCTCCTGCGCAGCCGGCTGCGGGAAGCAGCCGGTCGGCCTCCAGCGGACCACCTGTGCCCGCGAGCGCCGAGGTCGCAGTGGCGGTCCTATCGTGGTCGGCGGTGTGCTGACGCCGTCGGGGCCCGGCCGCCGAAGAGGCGGGGAGGCAGCGTGCGGATCACGGGGTACCGGGTCCTTTCGACTTCGATCGACCGAGGGCGCCGTCTGGGCGACGTGAACGGCGTCTATCCGAGCACGGTCTCGGGGGTGTCGATCCTGCTGATCGACACCGACGTCGGCGTCACCGGAGTCGCGGCCGGCGGAACGACCCTGATCGAGCGCGTGTGGCCGGCGGTCGAGGGTGAGGACCCGCGTTCGGTGACCGCGGTGTACGACCGGATGCTCGCGCACGCCTTCAAGGCGGGGCACATCGGTCAGCTGTACGGGACGATCGGCGCCCTCGACACCGCGCTGTGGGACATCAAGGCCAAGGCGGCCGGTGAACCCCTGTGGCGGTTGCTCGGCGCCCGGGACCGGAGGGTGCCCGGTTACGCGTCCGGGCTGGACTTCGGGCTCACCGACGACGAGCTGTTCTCCCTCTACGCCTCGTTCGCCGAGCGTGGCTTCACCGCCGCGAAGTTGAAGGGTGGGCTCAACCTCGACGACGACCTCCGGCGGTTCGGGATCATTCGCGACGCCCTCCGCGTCGCCCACCCGGTGCTCATGCTCGACGCGAACGAGTGCTGGAACCCCAAGCAGGCTGTCCGATACCTGCGTCGACTGGAGGAGAGCGTCGACCTGGCGTGGATCGAGGAGCCGGTCCGGCGGTGGGACACCGAGGGCCTGACGACGGTCGGCCACTCCGTTCGGGCGGCCGTCGCCACCGGTGAGAACCTCAGCGGGCTCGAGCAGTTCCGCCCGCTGATCGCCGGACGTGCCCTCGACATCGCCCAGCCTGGCAGCGGGTGGGGCGTCACCCACGCCCTCCGTGTCGCCGCACTCGCTCACGGGCACGACCTGCTGGTGAGCCCGGTGGGCTTCGTCGCCGGGCCGGCTGCCGCGGTGATGGCAGCCGTCCCCAACCATGTCGTCAGCGAGGTGCAGGGACTCACTTTCCCGGACGGCCTCCTGGTCGACGGGGACTTCGACGACGGCGCATTCGTCCTCGGCGACAACCCGGGCAACGGGTTCAGCGTCGACGAGTCGGCCCTCGAGCTGCCGGAACCCGCCGAGCCAACCGACGAGGGACCGGACGTCCGGCCCGCTGATGCGGGTCTGCGTCTCGGTCTGTACGGCTAGGCCATGAGCAACACCGAACGCGCGCCGCAGCCAGTGGTGTGCCAGCCGAGCGACGAGCGGCCGCTCGACCAGCACGGCGTCCAGGTCATCGCACCGCGCGAGGTGCCGCTCGGCGGACCACGGGCCATGACCGTCCGCCGCACGCTGCCGAGCCGGCAGCGTTCGTTCGTGGGTGCCTGGTGCTTCGTCGACCATTACGGGCCGGACGACGTGCGCTCCTCCGGCGGCATGGACGTCCCGCCGCATCCGCACACCGGGTTGGCGACCGTGAGCTGGCTGTTCGAGGGGGAGGTGGAGCACCGGGACTCGGCCGGCGTGCACACGCTGATCCGGCCCGGCGAGCTGAACCTCATGACCAGCGGGGCTGGCATCGCGCACTCGGAGGTGTCGACCGCACGCACGAGCGCGCTGCACGGGGTGCAGTTGTGGGTGGTGCTTCCCGCTGATCGCGCTCAGGACGAACGGGACTTCGCGCACTTCGCGCCGGAGTGGGTGACGCGGCCGTCGTTGCGGTTCCGCGTGTTCCTCGGCGAGATCGAAGGACACAGCTCACCGGTGAGCACGCCGACCCCTTTGGTCGGGGCGGAGGTGATCGTGGAGCCCGGCGCGGAGTGGCACCCGGCCGTCGATCGCGGTCACGAGCACGCGGTGCTGGTCGACACGGGTGAGGTCACCGTCAACGAGGTTCCGCTCGGTCGCGGGGAGCTGGGCTGCGTCGACGTCGGTCTGAGCGAACTCCGGATCGCCAACCAGGGCTCCGATCCGGCTCGGTTGCTGCTTCTCGGTGGGGAGCCGTTCGACGAGGACGTGATCATGTGGTGGAACTTCATCGGGCGGTCCGGCGAGGAGATCGCGCGCTACCGGCAGGAGTGGCAGGACGGCGCAGCGCGGTTCGGAGCCGTCGTCGGGTACACCGGTTCGGTCGACCGACTGCCCGCTCCGGCGCTGCCGACGACGAACCTCAAGCCACGCGGCAATCGACGAAAGCGCTGAGCTAGTTCGGGTTCTGCGGTACCACCGACAGGAACGCGCGCTGGTCCTCGACGAGATCGTTCTGCCGCAGCGGCGCGAATCGGCAGACGAACACCTGGCCGGTATCGCCGTCCTGCGAGTCGACCGCATGGGCCCACGAGCCTGAGGGTCGGTCCTGGAGCAGGGTCGCGGTGACGTAGGCCGTGCGTCGCGCTGCACCAGTCTGCGGATGTGGGGAGTCCTCGTAGCCGAGCATGCCGGTGAACCGCACCGCCAGGCCGGTCTCCTCGAACACCTCGCGTTCCGCGGCCGCCCTGACCGACTCGCCAGGTGCGATCCCTCCGGCCGGCACCTGGACGCCTGCTGGCTGGTCTCGGTGCTCGAACACCAACAGGCTGTCGTCGTGGGTCACATAGACGCACACGCTGCGGGCGAGGCCGGTCGGCTGCGTTCACCAGCACGGGCCTGCGCATGATGATGACCTCGACGCCTTCGCTGTCGATGAACGTGCGCAGCGGCCGGTAGCCGTGGGCCGCGTAGAGACGGTGGTTGCCGGTGGAGCGAGCGCCGGTGTACAGCTCGAACTCCTCTGTGCTCGACGCAGGCGTGTCGTGCACGTGCTGCAGCAGGCTGCCGCCGATGCCCCGGCCGAGCAGATCCGGCACCGTGGCAAGCCTGCCGACCTCGGTGATCGCGCCAGCCGGCTTCGCCCGCACGCTGCCGACGATGCGGGAGCGGGGCTGGTCGATCTCGGCGACATGCACCCGGAAGGCCGGGTCGGCGAGCACCTGCCGGGCTTCCTCGACGGTCTCCTGCATGGGCGGCAACCGCGGGTGGCCGTAGATGTGCGCCTCGGCCAGGAACGCCGCCCGCTGCAGCGTGATGAGCTCGCCGAGGTCGTCGGGCTCCGCGTCGCGGACTCGGAAGGACAGACCCACCCGGGGAGGCTGCCACACCGGGTGGCCAGGGGCGGACGGTGCCACCGCCCGGGCCATCGGCTGCCGACGTCGCCTCCTACGGTGGAGGCCGACTTGGAGCCTCGAGGTCCAAGCTCGCGGAGAAAGGGAGCGATGCAGATGGTGGACCAGGTACGGCTCGGCATCATCGGATTCGGCCAGCAGGGCGGCACGTACGCGCGGGCGATCAGTCAGGGTGAGGTGCCGAGCATGACCGTCGGTGCCATCGCCGACACCGATCCCGAGCGACGGCAGGCGATCCAGGAGCTCCATCCCGGCGTCCATGTGTACGCGACGTACGAGGAGTTGCTCGACTCCGGTGATGTGGACGCGGTGATCACCACCGTCCCGCACTACCTGCACCCGGAGGTCGGGATGGCCGCGCTCGACCGCGGCCTGCACGCGTTGATCGAGAAGCCGGCCGCCGTGTACACCAAGCAGGTCCGCGAGCTGAACGAGTTCGCTGCGGGCAAGCCCGATCTGACCTTCGGGATCATGTTCAACCAGCGGAACAACCCGCTCTACAAGGCGATCAAGGCCATCGTCGATTCCGGTGACATCGGCCCGATCCGCCACACCAACTGGGTGATCACCACCTGGTGGCGGCCGCAGGGCTACTACGACCAGAGCGCCTGGCGGGCGACCTGGGGCGGCGAGGGCGGCGGTGTGCTCGTGAATCAGGCACCGCACCAGCTTGACCTGTGGCAGTGGATCTGCGGAGTCCCCAAGTCGGTTTTCGCCAAGGTGGCTTACGGATTCCGTCGCGACATCGCCGTGGAGGACGAGGTGACCGCTGTTGTCGACTACGGCAACGGAGCATCCGGAGTCCTGGTCACGGCCACGCACGACATCTTCGGCACCGATCGGCTGGAGATCCTTGGCGACTCCGGCAAGATCGTGGTGGACGGCAGCAAGGTGGCCACGGTGACCCGTCTTTCCAAGCCTGAGCAGGAGATCAGCCAGGAAGTCGACGCAGAGACGGCCCGCGGGCTGTTCTCCGGCAAGGCCAAGATCCCGGACTACTCCAGCACCGAGACGCTGGAGTTCGAGTCCCAGTGGGGCGGTCAGCACGCCGGCGTGCTGGAGAACTTCGCGCGCAACATCATCGACGGCACGCCACTGCTCGCGCCCGGCACGGACGGCATCAACGGCGTCCGGCTCGCCAACGCGATCCACCTGTCCAGCTGGCTCGGCCACGAGGTCCCGCTCGAGTTCGACGAGGAGCAGTACCTCACCGAGCTCAACCGCCGCATCCAGGCCGAGGGCGGCGACTGGCCCGCCCGCCACTGACCGCCCGCCCCGCCCGCCGCCCAAGAGTGGCCGCCACATTCGCGGATCCAGTCGTGGTCCAGCCGCGATTCAGGCGACTGGATGGCCAATTTCTCAGGGACTTCGGTACCTGCGGGGTGCCGGCGTTGACGGGCGCGAAGAGCCTCGGCTGATGTCGGCGACGACTGGATCGGGGCGACAGTGCAGCATCCGCCAGGTGAAGCGGAGCACGGTCCAGCCCGGCGAGGTCACGACCTGTTCTGTCGAGTGCGGTCGGACTCGAACGCGAGCGGGTCGTCGTGGAACTGGCGGCCGTCGATCTCGACGGCAACCGTTCAGGCCAGGAAAGGCAATGTCGAGGTAGTAGATGCGAGCCTCCACCAGGATGCCCGATAGTTCGAACGCCAGCCCGCGAGCCGGCTCACGTCGCAGGAGCCGATGAGCACTCGCGCTCCGCGGCCGACCAGGGTTCGTCGCGAGAGTCAGAGGAGCAGTCGCCGCGACGGGTGTTGTCCCGGCGACCGGGCAACTGGCCAGGGCCGTGCGCAGCCAGACCAGCGTGGCGGCACGGTTCGGAGGACGCGGTCGATGGCGCCGGGCCGTCATCAGCCACGCACAGGTCCAGGGCAGTCAGCGCGGGCGAGGTGTAGCGGAGCACTGCCGACTTGCCACACGAGTCGTGGCTGGCACCGTCCGTCGTTCGAAAGCGAAGCCCGGCGTGCTTGGTACGCGGCAGCGGCCGATCGCCGACACGACGTCGACGCGGTGAGTCGGCCAGAACGAGACGGCTGCGGCGATTTCTCCGGTGAGGATGGCATCCGAGGAGCCAGAACATCAGGGCTCGCGCTCGCAGCACGGGCGTGGGCTCAGACGCCCACCTCGGCATAGACACCAGGCAAAGAATCCGTTGTCAGCTCCCCGGCATCGCGTCGGTGGTCGAGGACGCGAGACCCGCGGGGCTGGTTCCGTCGCACGTACAGGCCCAGGACCGGGTGGCGGAAGGTGGGCAACATGGCAAGCTGAGCGTGCAGCCGAGCTTCGCGGGCGCCAACTCGGGGACGTCACTTCGCTACCCCGGCAGGTGTGCACAGACGCCGGATCCCTGTCCACAGTGGGCTGTCTCGGGCAGTAAGTGGCCGCCAGACTGCGAGAATCGGCGCCCCAGTTTCAGGGTGCTTGCGGGCGATCTGGTGGCCACAATTGCCCAGCCGGGCGGCTAGAACAGCGACTCGTAGCCCAGCGACACCAGGTTGCGGCGTGAGGTCTCCAGGCAGTCGTAGGGGTCGAGGCCGTACTGGTCGTCCTGCTCCACGAACAGGTAGTCGGCGCCGGACGCGATGCTCTGGTCGACGATCGCCTTCCAGTCCAGGTTGCCCTCGCCCACCTCGGCGAACTGGACGATCGCCGACCAGGTCTTGCTCCACGCCTCGCGGTCCCCACTCGCGAGGGCGTCGAAGGCAGCGTCGTCCGGTCGCGCGATGCGGTAGTCCTTCAGGTGCACGAGGTCGACCACGCCGGCGTACTCACGCAGCACGGTCACCGGGTCGCCGCCGCCGCGGTGGATCCAGTGCACGTCGAGCTCGAACCGCAGCCGCGGCGCCTCCGCGCGGATGATGTCGAGCAGGCGTTGGCCATCGAAGCGCGTGAACTCGATGTGGTGGTTGTGGTAGTAGAGCTGGATGCCGTGCTCGGCAAGCCGGCCGGCGGCATCGTCGGCGCCGCGACAGAACTCCTTGATGGTCTCGAGAGAGCGCAGCGCCGCCATGGGCAGCATGCCGATGCGCACCTTCGAGCAGTCCAAAGCTGCGCAGTCGCTGATGATCTTGTCCAGAGACGTGGTGAGCGACTCGTTCGCTGAGCCTGGCGGCGCATCGAGCGACGCCGACGTCGCCCCGATCTCGATCCCGAACTCGTCACGTGCCTTGGCCATCTGAGCGACGTTGTCGGGCGACATCGGGATCTGCGAGATCTCCACTGCCCGGTACCCGATGTCTGCGACCTTGCGCAGTGCCTCGTACGGACCTACCTCCGCGACGTGGCCGCGGATCATCATCGCCTGCACACCGACGCGCGCCATCTGGCTGTCTCCTGTTCCGAAGGGGGTCGAACAACGGCCATCGTCACCCGTGCGCCAACCAGGACAGAGCCCAGAGGCCGCAGTAGGCCGGGTGCGGCCGTGCCTGGCGCGATGTCCGCTGCGGCCGTCAGAAGCTCCGCTCGTGCGGCACGTACGGCGCCTCCAGGGCTGCCACTTCGTCGTCGGTGAGCGAGATGTCCAACGCTGCAACGGCATCACCGAGCTGACCCAGCTTGCTCGCCCCGACGATCGGCGCGCTCACGACCGGATTGCGCAGCACCCAGGCAAGCGCTACCTGGGCACGCGGAATCCCACGGTCAGCCGCCACCCGCGCAACGGCCTCCACCACCAGCCGGTCGGCCTCGTCGGTCTTGGTGTACAGCCGCTGGATCACCTGGTCGGTCCCGGAACGCGCCGTGCTCGTGTCCCAGTCGCGCGTGAGCCGCCCCCGCGCCAGTGGGCTCCAGGGGACCGTGCCGATGCCCTGGTCGATGCACAGCGGGTGCATCTCCCGCTCTTCCTCGCGCTGCATCAGGTTGTAGTGGTTCTGCATGCTCACGAACGGGGACCAGCCGTGAATCTTCTGTAGATACAGCGCTTTGCTGAACTGCCAGGCGAACATCGAGGATGCGCCGATGTAGCGGACACGACCGGACTTCACCACGTCGTGCAGCGCTTCGAGCGTCTCCTCGATCGGGACCTCGTCGTCGAACCGGTGGATCTGGTACAGGTCGATGTAGTCGACGTCGAGCCGTCGCAGGCTGGCGTCGACTTCGGTGAAGATCGCCTTGCGGGACAGGCCAGCGCCGTTCGGGCCCTCGTGCATCCGCCCGTGCACCTTGGTGGCGATCACGATCTCCTCGCGCCGGCACAGCTGCTTGAGCGCCCGCCCGACGATCTCCTCGCTGGTGCCGTCGGAGTACACGTTGGCCGTGTCGAAGAAGGTCACGCCGGCGTCGACCGCTTCGCGCAGCAACGGCAGGCTCTGCTCCTCCGGGAGCGTCCACTCGTGATTGCCGCGACTGGGCTCGCCGTAGGTCATGCAGCCGAGGGCGAGGCGGGAGATCTGCAGGCCGGTGGTTCCGAGTCGGGTGTAGTCCATCCGCGCGAGATTAGTCGGCTCGCCGGCAGGGTCGGATGCCGCCTGCACACTCCCACTCCCGGGCCTTGCCGTCGACACCTGCTTGCCAAGTCGACCGATTATCGATAGATTCCGAACGTAACTCGATCGAGGGAGACCTGATGGGAAAGCTGACCGTCCTGGCGCTACGCATCGTGCTGGGGATGGTGCTCGTGGGTTCGCTGTTCGTGCAGGTCGTGCTCGTCGCGGACCTCGCCGACGTGCCCTGGGAGCTCAGCGTCTTCATGGTCCTGGGCTTCCTCATCGTCGAGGTGACCGTGATCTGCGTGTGGCAGCTGTTGACGATGGTGAAGCGAGGCACGGTCTTCTCACTCGCGGCCTTCCGATACGTCGACGTGATCATCGGCGCGGCTGCGGCCGGCTCCGCTGCTCACGTTCGCACTCGGAGTCGCGCTGGCACCGGGTGACGTGGCGCCGGGGATCGTGCTCCTGATCGGCGGGGCAGGAGTCGTGATAGCGGGGATTGCCCTTGTCGTGCTGGTGATGCGAATGCTGCTCGCCCAGGCGGTTGCTCGTGAAGCCGAGGCGCGCGACTTGCGCACCGAGCTGGACGAGGTGATCTGATGCCGATCGTCGTCGACATCGACGTGATGCAGGCCAGGCGCAAGATGTCGGTTGGCGAGCTCGCGGACCAGGTCGGCATCACGCCCGCCAACCTGGCTGTGCTCAAGAACGGTCGCGCCAAGGCCGTGCGGTTCACGACGCTCGCAGCGCTCTGCGAGGTGCTCGAGTGCCAACCCGGAGACCTGCTGCGGTGGGAGCCCGAGGGCCAGACGGACGGGGCCGGGCAATGATCGAGGTCAGGGGCCTGACGAAGCGCTACGGCGATGTGCTGGCCGTCGACGACCTGAGCTTCGACGTCCACGACGGCTTGGTCACCGGCTTCCTCGGGCCCAACGGTGCGGGGAAGTCCACGACGATGCGGATGGTGCTCGGACTCGACCGGCCCACGTCGGGAACCGCGCTGGTGAACGGCCGTCCGTTCGCGACCCTGTCCGAGCCGCTGCGCGAGGTCGGCGCACTGCTCGATCCCGGCTCCGTGCACCCCGGCCGCACCGGCCGCAAGCACCTTCGAGTAGCGGCACGGTCGAACGGCATCCCGGAGCGGCGGGTCGAGGAGGTCATCGAGCAGGTCGGTCTCGGCAGCGCGGCCCGCCGCCGGATCAAGGGCTACTCGTTGGGTATGCGCCAGCGGCTCGGGATCGCCGCGGCACTGCTCGCCGACCCGCGGGTGCTGCTGTTCGACGAGCCGATCAACGGCCTGGACCTCGACGGCGTCTTGTGGATCCGCTCACTGCTGCGCCAGCTCGCGGACGACGGCCGCACGGTGCTGGTCTCCAGCCACCTGATGAGCGAGATGCAGCAGACCGCCGATCGGCTGGTCGTCATCGGCCGGGGTCGCCTGATCGCCGACGCGACGACCGAGGACATCATGCGTGGCCTTGGACACCTCCAGGTGCGCGTGCGCACGTCGCACTCCGAGGTGCTCGCCACCCTGCTGACCGACCACGGCCTGACCTTCGAGCGAGTTGGCCCCGACGAACTGCGCGTGGAGGACAGCACAGCCGAGGACGTCGGCCACCTCGCCCACTCCCTCAACCTGCCCCTGCGCCACCTCTCCGAGGTCGAGCAGTCCCTCGAGGACGCCTACCTCGAGCTGACCGGGAGCAGCGTGGAATTCCACGGCCAGGAAGCGGAAGCCCCGCAAGAGACATCGGAGCGAGTCGGATGAGTGCCACAACGACCAGTCGGGTATCGCGGGAAGTCGCAGTCGACGTCTCGACGCTGCGGGTGTTCGCCCGCACCTGTGCCGCCGAGTGGACCCGGCTGTGGTCGGTCCGGGGAACGTGGGCGTTCCTGATCGCAGCGGCCGTCGTGATGCTGGGCCTCGGCACCCTCCTGGGGTTCGAGTCGGCTGCCGATCCGGCGGAGATCCAGGGCGGTCCGGCGTGGGAGACGGCCCAGTTCATCGCCATGCCGGCGCAGTTCGCGCTGCTCGCCCTGGCCCTCACGTCGGTCACGTCCGACTACGCCACCGGCGGGATCATTCCGACCCTGCAGTGGACGCCGCGCCGCACGGTCCTGTACTTCGCCCGCACGCATCGTCACGGTCGTCACCGCCACCGGGATCGGCGTGCTCCTGGCCTGTGGCGCTGCCCTGCTGGCCTACACCACCGCCACGGGCGCGCTCGTCCTGCCTGCGGACAAGGGCGTCGACATGGTCGCCACCGTGGCGTTCGTCCTCGCCACCGGAACCACCCTTGCGGTCGGACTCGGGTTCCTCCTCCGCAACACCGCGGCCGTCCTCATCTCGGTGTTCCTCCTGGTGCTGGTGCTGCCCCTGCTCCTGCCGGCGTTCGGCGAGTGGCTGACCACGGTCGCCAAACTCCTGCCCGGATCAGGAGTGACGTTCCTCCTTGCTTGGCGAACCACAAGGGCGGATGACCGAGACGTCCTCGATCACGGTCCTGTTGGCCTGGGCCGGCGGCATCCTCCTGCTCGGTTGGCTGCGACTGCTGCGCGACGACGCCAACCGCTGATCGGCGGCCGCTCCGAAGCGGTGCGACCATGTGCAGATGACGGACTCCCCGACGTCCGACGAGGCAGACGGCCGATGTCGCCGACAGAGGTGATCGCGGTCGTCGACTGGCGCCAGCAGGTCCACGCGCTCTACGCCGAGGTGCGCGACCTGGCTGCGAAGGGTCAGGCCGAGGAGGCGCACGACCGCTGGCGCACCGTGCGCGACCACCTGTTCGGATCGCACCCGGCGTCACCGATTACGGATCAGAGCGGCTTTGCCGGACTGCCGACCGCGGCCTACGACCCGACGTGGCGGTTGACGGCCGAGGTGGAGCAGGGCGACGGCCACCGCATCGTGGTCCCCACCGGAACCGATGGCGACGTGGCGTTCGTTCGGGTAGGGACGGTCGACCTCGATCGCGTCGGCCGGCTGGACGTGTGGTGGCACAGCGGGTACGGCGGCGGACTCTTCCTGCCGATCCGCGACGGCCTGGCCGGCTCGCGGACCTACGGCGGCGGCCGCTATCTGCTCGACACCGCGAAGGGTGCCGACCTGGGCAGTGAGGAAACGCGGATCGTCGTCGATCTCAACTTCGCCTACAACCCTTCCTGCGCCTACGACCCGATGTGGGCCTGCCCGCTGGCGCAGCCGGGGAATGTCACCGATGTCGAGGTCCCGGTGGGCGAACTGATGGCCTGAGCAGGAGTCACCCGGCGACATCGTCGGCACGCTGACCGGGAAGAGTGGCCCGGTGAACCCCGAACAGGACAAGCGCGAGCCGGACGACGTTGCCAGCGCACTGGCCGCGGTGTCGATAGCCGCCGGTGATCCCACTGGATGGTTCGAGGAGCTCTACCTCAGGGCTGGACGCGGTGAGGCCGAACTGCCATGGGACCGCGGAACCGCTCATCCGCTCCTGGTCGACTGGGCAACCGGGCGAGTAGGTGCCGGTGCCCGCGCGATGGTGGTCGGGTGCGGCCCCGGGCATGACGCGGAATACCTTGCCCAGCTGGGCTTTTCGGTCACGGCGTTCGACATCTCGCCCTCGGCGATCGAGCAGGCCCGGGCTCGCCATGCGGGGTCGGGAGTGACCTACACGGTCGCCGACCTGCTCGACCTTCCGTCGGAGTGGCCGGGCACCTTCGACCTGGTCGTCGAGGCGATGACCGTGCAATCCATGCCGCGGACACTGCGATCACGCGCGACCGCGGCCGTCAGTTCGCTGGTCGCGCCTGGCGGAACCTTGCTGGTGATCGGCGTCTACCTGCCACCGGGGGCATCACTCGCTGACGGGCCACCGTTCCTGCTGACCCATGCCGAGGTCGCGGCCTTCGGAGCGGATGGGCTGGTGCCGCGCGGCGTCATCGAGGCAGAGACGAGGAAGAACGAACCACCGCGCTACCGGGCTGAGTTCATCCGGCCGGCATGAACGATCACGGCACCCGGTAGGTCCACTCCGGAGTGCGGAACTTCGTCTCGACCAGGTTGGCCGCCCGCGCCAATTCCTGTTCTGTGTAAGCAGATTCGCGCGTGTCGTATCGGTTGCGGAAGTGACCCATCATCGCGTCGATCACCGCACTGCGAGGCTGCCCGGTCTGGGAGCGCATCGGGTCGACCCGCTTGTTCGCACTCTTCGTGCCCTTGTCTGACAGCTTCTCGCGGCCGATGCGCAGCACCTGCATCATCTTGTCGGCGTCGATGTCGTAGGCCATCGTCACGTGATGCAGGACGGTGTGATTACCGAACCGCTTCTGCGCAGCGCCGCCGATCTTCCCCTTGTCGCTGGCGATGTCGTTCAGCGGCACGTATCTCGCCGATATGCCGACCTCACGCAAGGCGCCGAGAACCCAATCGTCGAGGAAGGCGTACGACTGCTCGAAGCTCAGCCCCTCCACCAGTGAGTCCGGCACCACGAGCGAGTAGGTGATGCAGTTCCCGCGCTCCATGAACATCGCGCCCCCACCGGAGATGCGGCGGGCGACCTCGATGCCGTAGCGCTGCGCCGCCTCCGAGTCGATCTCGTTGCGCACCGACTGATAGGAGCCGATGACCACGAGCGAGGAGTCCCAATCCCAGAAGCGCAGAACCGGGTTCCGCCGGCCGGCCGCGACCTCGGCGGGAAGGACCTCGTCCAGGGCGATGTGCACCACCGGATCGAGGGTCACCGGGCCGATGACGTCGAAGGTGTGGTCGGCCCAGCCCGTGGCCTGACCGAGCGCCCTCCGGACGGTGATGCCGACCGCCCTGCTGGTGAAGCCGATCAGCGCGGTGTCGGCCGGCAGCGCTCCGTCGATGGCGTCGGCCACCTGCTGCACCGAGACGTCCGCGGGCAGCCCGGTGACCGCGGCGTTGATGTCCTCGAGGGCGGAATCGGGTTCCAGGAAGAAGTCTCCGGACACGTGCACATCGACCAGCCGGCCGTCCCCGATGCCCAGATCGACGGCGACCATCTTGCCGCCCGGCACCTTGTACTCACCATGCACATCGGTCAGCCTAGTGACGGCCGAACTGGCCGCCGGTCGTGGAGAGCAGCCACTGTCCGTTATGTTCGGTGCGACAACATCGACCCGGCAGTCAGCCGGGAGGACAGACGAGCAGTGCGGCCGGGGGTTCGATGCTGAAGCTGCTGAGGCGCGCGAGCTGGAACCTGGTCGACCAGATCCTGTCCGCGTTGACGAACGTCGTCTTGTCGTTCGTGGTAGCCCGCGAAGTCAGTGCCACCAGCTTCGGCGCGTTCTCTATCGCCTTCATCATCTTCGGCCTGGCGATCGGGCTGAACAGGGCATGGGTCGGCGAGCCGATGAGCATCCGCCACGCTGCCCTGAACGAGGAGGAGATGCGCCCGGTTCGAGGTCGGGCGCGTTCGGCGCTACCCTCGGCTTGACGATTCCTCTGAGCCTGATCATCGGCACGGTCGGCCTGGTTGTCGGCGGATCGCTGGGACACACACTGCTCGCCCTTGCCTGCGTCCTGCCGGGTCTGATCCTCCAGGACACCTGCCGGATGGTCTACTTCGCCGAGCGCAAGCCGGCGCGCGCCGCGGCCAACGACGCGGCCTGGGCCGTGCTCCAGTTCGCGGCACTCGCCGTTCTGCTCCTCGATGGTGCCCGTCAGCCCTGGGAGTTCGTGCTGGCGTGGGGTGGGGCCGCGACCGTCTGTGCCATCGGCGGCATGGTCGTGCTGCGGGCGTGGCCGCACGTGCTGGGCACCGTGCGGTGGATGCGCGAGCACTTCTCCCTCGGCGGCTACCTGTTCGCCGAGTACCTGCTGGGAATCGGGGTCTACCAGGGCGGAATCCTGCTGGTCGGTGCCTTCCTGGGCCAGGCCAACATCGGCTCGCTCCGGGCTGCCCTCGTCCTGCTCGGCCCCCTCGGCATCCTGTCGGCAGCGATGACGACGTTCCTCCTGCCCGAGGTCTCCAGGCGTCCGGAACTTCCGTCGAGCACCCGCATGAAGATCGCCTTCGGGAGCAGCAGCATGCTGGTCCTGATCACCGCCGTCTACCGACTGTTCCTGCTGCTGCTCCCGACAGCGTGGGTGCTGCGATGCTCGGCGACACCTGGTCCGGCGCCCGGGAGGTATTGATCCCGATGGCGACCTGGTCTCAGCTGCCTCGGCGGCATCGGCCGGCCCGGCGATGATGCTGTACGCCATGGGGCTGGCACGCGTGACGTTCCGGCTGCACGTGATCGCCGCACCGGGAGTCATCCTCGCGTTCATCGTCGGCGGCTATCTGAACGGGGCTGTGGGTGCCGCCTGGGGGCTCGCGATCCTGGCGATCGTGACCCTGCCTCTGTGGTGCGGTCAGTTGGCGATCAGCCTGCGCGGTCACACGAAGAGGCTGGCGGAAGCGGCAGAGAACACCGCGGGCACACCGCCGCCGGCCGTGGCCTAGGCAAGCTTCCTCATCTTGCGAGCTAGCTCACCCGTCCTGCCAGCGGCGAGCCAGTTCGCCGGGTGTCATCGTCGTCACCTTGCGGAAGTCCCTGGTGAAATGCGCCTGGTCGGCGTAGCCCAGGTCCGCGGCGAGCCCAGCGAGATCCACCGATCCCGACCGCAGCGCCGCGGACGCCTCGTGCAGCCGGCGACGCTGGATCAGCCACTTCGGCGTGAGCCCGAGCCGTTTGGCCAGCAGGCGTTGCAGGGTGCGTTCCGTCATGGCCAGCCGCTCGCAGAGGTCCGCGACGCGAAGCAGATCCGGAGTCTCCTCGACAAGATCGACGATCCGGTTGACCAGCAGGCCCTCCTCGTCCACGGGCAGCAGCGGCGCGAGGACGTGCTCGAACACCATGATCGCGTCGTCACGGGCATGAGGGCGGCTTGGATCGGCCATGGCGCTGCGGATGTCACCGACCCAGTCACCAACGAGGTTCGGCAGTGTGGCGACGTCTACCGAGTCGTCAGTGAACTGGTGCACCGGTCGGCGGGTCACCAGGAAGCCGGCGGCGGGCTGCAACATCACGCCAACGGCCCAGCCGTCACCCGACAGGTGAACCGTGGAGAGGCCGCGCACCACTCCGTAGAACCGGGCGTACTCCTTGCTCACCACGATCACGCAGCACGGGTACTGCAGCACCTGTTGCTCCGAGACCTCGCCTGCCGGGATCGACCAGACCGGGATCCAGTAGCGGCGAACCAGGTGGGCAAGCCGGTCGCTCGGCGGCAGGCGGTGGATGGGGGTGGGGTCGCCGGGTTCGCGCAGATGCGCCGGCTCGTCGTCCACCTCCGGCTGCATGCTCGCGAAGCTACCGTGCCTACGCGACGAGATTGTCGGGAAGTGACAAGAGCACGGGCGCCTGCGCTGGCAGTCTGGCTCTCATGACCGAAACCAACAGCAGCACCTTCTCGTTCGACGCCGCAGACGACGCTCTTCGCGGTGTCCTGGATGCCGCCGGCCCGGCCATCGCGGGCGAGAGCCCCTGCACGGAATGGACCGGGACCGAGGTTCTGCAGCACCTCATCGACACCGAGCGCTCGTTCATGGAGAAGGTCGGCGTCGACCTCGGCCCGGCGCCTGAAGCCTCAGAGCCGATCGCCTTGTGGTCGGAGCATGCCGACAGGCTCAGGCCGCTGCTGGCGCGGCAGGACGTGCTCGACACTCCGTACTCGACACCGATGGGCGAATACACGGTCGCCGGGATGTTGGCCCTGATCTACGGCTTCGACCTGCTGGTGCACCGCTGGGACCTGGCCAGATCAGCCGGCCAGGACACCCGGTTCACCGATGCCGAACTCGATGTCATGGAGGCAGCCATCGGGCAGTTGGGCGACATGCTCTACACACCAGGAGCCTTCGCCGCCGGCGTCACCGCGCCGCCCGGAGCCGACCGCCAGACCCGTGTGCTGGCCGTGCTCGGTCGCAGGGCTTGACGCTCGCAACCGGACCCGGGCGGCCGTCCCGGGAGTTCGAGCCCGATTCCCTGAAAAGTGGTGTGGCGTTGCGACGAGCGGCCGCTGCGGAGCCGAAAGCGGCTACTGGACGCCACTATTCAGGGTTGTGTTGGCCGTGCTCGGCCGGAAGGGCCTGACTCGTTCCGGGACGCGGATGGCTGCCCGGCAGGCGGGGCTACGGTGACCGAATGAGCGACTCCGACCGCATCGTGATCGTGGGCGCCGGCCTGGCCGGCGTCCGTACCGCAGAGACTCTCCGCGACGACGGGTTCGACGGTGAGATCGTCATCCTGGGCATGGAGAAGAGGCTGCCGTACGACCGGCCGCCGCTGTCGAAGGGCTACCTCAACGGGGAGACGCCCGAGGACGAGGTCACCCTGCATCCGGCCGAGTGGTACGACGAGCACCGGATAGACCTCCGGCTCGGAACCGTGGTGATGTCGATCGAGGCGGCCGAGCACCAGGTCGTCGTGAACGACGGCACCCGGCTCGCCTACGCGAAGCTGGTGCTCGCCACCGGCAGCTCACCCAGGCGACTCGACCTGCCGGGGAGCACGCTCGGCGGAGTCGTCTACCTGCGGACCTACGACGACTGCCTCCGGCTCAAGGATGCGCTCACGCAGGTGTCCGAGGGATCGCTCACCGATGTGGCGACCATCGGCGGCGGCTGGATCGGGCTGGAGGTCGCGGCCGCGTTCCGGCAGGCCGGCGCGAACGTCACCGTGCTGGAGGCCGGCGGCCCACCGCTGTCCATGATTCTCGGCACCACCGCCGCCCAGCCGTTCTCCGACCTGCATCGCGAGCACGGCGTCGACATCCGGACCGGCGTGACGGTCACCGGGCTGGAGGCGACCGAGGACTCCCAGAAGGTGACCGCGGTCGTGCTCGAGGGCGGTACAACCGTGCCTGCGGGTCTGGTGCTCGTGGGCATCGGGGCGATACCGAACGTCGGCCTGGCCGAGGGCGCCGGCCTGACGGTCGCGAACGGGGTGGTGACCGACGGACAGGGCCGTACCAGCGATCCGGACATCTTCGCGGTCGGTGACATCTCCCGGCACCACAACGCGGCGGTCGGCGAGCAGCTGCGGGTGGAGCACTGGGCCAACGCGCTCAACCAGCCGCTGTCGGTTTCCCGTGGCCTCCTCGGCAAGGAGCGGTGACGACGACAAGCCGCCGTACTTCTTCACCGACCAGTACGACCTCGGCATGGAGTACTCCGGCTTCAACCGGGCCGATGACGAGGTGGTGATCCGCGGCGATCTGACCAAGCGCGAGTTCGTGGCGTTCTGGCTGCGAGAGGGCCGGCTGGTCGCGGGCATGAACGTCAACGTCTGGGACGTGAACGAAGACATCCAGAAGCTGATCGTCGACCGCACACCCGTCGATGCCACCAAGCTCGCCGATCCCGAGGTGCCCATCCTGGAGGCCACGCAGGGCTGACCTGCGGGATCAGCTGACCGCGTGCCGCTGGTTCAGTGGTCGCCCTCGTTCATGCCTCGCTGCGTGACGATGCGGTCGAGCGCGCGGAGCTTGTTGGTGGCGTCCAGGGCGGCCACCTTGTACGCCTCGGAGAGCGTCGGGTAGTTGAACACGGTGTCGACGAGGTAGTCGACGGTCCCGCCGCAGCCCATCACCGCCTGGCCGATGTGCACGAGATCGGTGGCCCCGGTCCCGAAGACGTGCACGCCGAGCAGGGTTCGGTCGATGGAATGCACCAGCAGTTTGAGCATGCCGTAGGAGTCGCCGACGATCTGGCCGCGGGCCAGCTCGCGGTAACGCGAGAGACCGACCTCGTACGGGATCGACTCGCCGGTGAGCTCGTCCTCGGTCTTGCCGACATAGGAGATCTCGGGGATCGAGTAGATGCCGATCGGCTGCAGGGGCGTGATGACGCCGGGTGTCTCGCCCATGGCGTGCATGGCCGCCAGCCTGCCCTGCTCCATGGATGTCGCTGCCAGGGCAGGGAATCCGATCACGTCTCCGACCGCGTAGATGTCGGGGTTGGTGGTCCTGAAGAACTCGTCGACCTCGATCTTGCCGCGCTTGTCGGCGTCGAGCCCGGCCGCCGGCAGGTTCAGGTAGTCCGTCGCCCCCTGCCGTCCGGCCGAGTACATGACCGTCTCGGCGGGGATGCGCTTGCCGCTTCCCAGCGAGGTGACGGTGCCGTACTCGGTCATCTGCACGCCTTCGACGGTCTCGCCGAAGCGGAACGAGACCGCGAGGTCACGCAGGTGGAACCGCAGCGACTCGACGATCTCGTTGTCGCAGAACGGCAGCATGTCGCTGCGCTGGTCGACGACGGTCACCTTGGTGCCGAGGGCCGCGAACATCGAGGCGTACTCGACGCCGATCACACCGGCACCGACGACGACCATCGAGCCGGGGATGGTCTCCAGCTGGAGGATCCCGTCGGAGTCGACGATGCGCCGGTCGTCGAACTCGACCTCCGGCGGGCGGGCCGGGGCCGTGCCGGGTGCCAGCACGATCTTGTGCGCCGTGACCTTGGGGTGGTTGTGCCCGTCGATCGTCATCGTGTGGCCGTCGACGAACGTGGCGAACCCGGTGAGCATCTGCACGTGGTTGCGGAGGAGCTGGGCACGGATGACTTCGACCTCACGGCCGATGACGTGCTGGGTACGGGCGGTCAGGTCGCTGATCGTGATGTTGTCCTTGACCCGGTAGCTCGCGCCGTACATGTCCCGCTGGGCCATGCCGGTGAGGTACAGGACGGCTTCGCGCAGAGTCTTGCTCGGGATCGTGCCGGTGTTGATGCAGACGCCGCCCACCATCTGGCGGCGGTCGACGATGCCGACCCGCCGTCCGAGCTTCGCCGCGGCGATGGCCGCCCGGTGACCGCCGGGACCACTGCCCACCACGAGCAGGTCGTAGTCATAGGCCATGCCCTGATCCCTCCCTCGAACAGCTCCAGCAGTACCCGGCCACCGGGTTCTCATACGCCTCGGTGGCCGGTAATGCCGCAGCGGTGAAGACGGCGCGACTCTAGTCCCGCGAAGGGGTTGCGGGCACGGGTCGACCGTTCCGACCGGTCCGAAGGCCCCGGCATAGACTCGCCGGCGGCGTGGGGAGGTGGAATCGGATGGTCACGAAAGCACCCCGGGACGACGACGGGGACGCGGGCCTCGAGGTCGGGAAACCCAAGAAGTGGGCCGCCGGCGTCACCGCAGTCCGCGACACGGTCGCCAGGTCAGGCACCCAGATGGGGGTCCGTCGCAGCCTGCTGACACTCCTCAAGGTCAACCAACAAGGCGGATTCGACTGTCCTGGCTGTGCCTGGCCCGATCCCGCCGAGACCAGCCGGGCAGAGTTCTGCGAGAACGGCGCGAAGGCCGTTGCCGAGGAGGCAACCCTGCGCCGCGTGGGCCCTTCCTTCTTCGCCGACCATTCGCTGGCTGAACTACGCGGAGCCTCCGACCACTGGCTCGGGCAGCAGGGCCGGCTGACCACTCCGATGTACCTCGGAAAGGGCGACACCCACTACCGGCCGGTCTCCTGGCCGGAGGCGTTCGACATCGTCGCGGAGGCACTCCGGTCGCTCGACGACCCGAACGAAGCGGTCTTCTACACCTCCGGACGGACGTCCAACGAGGCCGCGTTCCTGTACCAGCTGCTCGTGCGCACCCTGGGGACCAACAACCTGCCGGACTGCTCGAACATGTGCCACGAGTCGTCCGGCGTCGCACTGGCGGAGACCATCGGCATCAGCAAGGGCACGGTCTCCCTCGACGACATCGAGCACAGCGACCTGATCTTGATCGCTGGTCAAAACCCTGGAACCAACCACCCACGCATGCTCACGAGTCTCGAACGTGCCAAGCGGAACGGCGCCAAGGTGGTGGCGATCAACCCGCTGTTCGAGGCTGGTCTCCAACGATTCAAGAACCCACAACGCCCAAAGGGAATTGTCGGGTCAGGTACCAGCATCGCCGACGAGTACTGCCAGATCAGGCTCGGTGGGGACCAGGCTTTCTTCGCCTTGCTGGGCAAGCACCTGCTCGCTGCCGAGCGCCGAGGTGGCGACGTTCTCGACCATGCCTTCATCTCCGACCACACCGAGGGCTTCGATGCGTACGCCGCGGCTCTCGACGCGCTCGACGACGACGAGCTGCTGCGCACCTGCGGTGTCCCGCGAGACCAGGTGGTGCAGGTCGCGCAGATGGTGATGGAGGCCCCGTCAGTGATCGTGTGCTGGGCGATGGGATTGACCCAGCACCGTGATGCCGTGGCGACCATTCGCGAGATCGTCAACTTCCTTCTCCTGCGGGGGAACTTCGGCAAGCGTGGAGCGGGTGCCTGCCCGGTGCGGGGCCACTCCAACGTGCAGGGGGACCGCACGATGGGGATCTACGAGCTACCGGCGGAGCCGTTCCTCGCCGCGCTCGACCGTGAGTTCGGCATCACCTCTCCGCGGGCGCCGGGCTACGACACGGTCGAAGCGATCCGGGCGATGCGCGACGGCAAGGTCCGGTTCTTCATGGGCATGGGCGGCAACTTCGTGCGGGCGACGCCTGACTCGCGCGTCACCGAGCAGGCGATGGGCGATGTCGACCTCACCGTCCAGGTGTCCACCAAGCTGAACTCCTCCCATGCGGTGACCGGGCGGCGGGCGCTGATCATCCCGACGATGGGGCGAACGGAGGCCGACCACACCGGCGGCCGGCACCAGTGCGTCACCGTGGAGGACTCGATGGGCATGGTGCATGCCTCGACGGGGTCGTTGTCGCCGGCAGATCCTGAGTTGCACAGCGAGATCGCCATCGTGGCCGAGATCGGTGCTCGCCTCTTCGATGACGACACCGTGGCCTTTCGTGAACTCGCTGCCGACTATGGGCGAATCCGCACGAGTATCAGCAACGTGATACCCGGATTTGCACGCTTCGAGGAGCGCCTTGCCGAGCCCGGCGGCTTCTCCCTGCCCAACGGACCGCGGGACTCTCGGACCTTCCCCACCCCCAGTGGTCGGGCGCTCTTCACCGTCAACGAGATCGAGCCACTGGACGTGCCCGAGGGCAGGCTGCTGCTGCAGACCGTCCGCTCGCACGACCAGTACAACACCACGATCTACGGGATGGACGACCGATACCGCGGCATCAAGGGTGGCCGTCGCGTGGTGTTCGTCCACCCGGACGACCTTGCCAGCTTGGGATTCGCCGACGGGGATGCAGTGGACCTGGTCTCCGAATGGCGCTCGCCGGGGTCGGGAGAGATCGAGGAGCGACGGGCCGAAGGCTTCCGGGCGGTCGCCTACCAGACCGTGCCCGGCTGCGCGGCCGCGTACTTCCCGGAGACCAATGTGCTGGTACCGCTCGACTCCACCGCGAAGGGGTCGAACACCCCGACGTCGAAGGAGATCGTCATCCGGCTGGAACGCGCCACGGTCGGGGCAGCCGCACCTCTGCGCTGACAGCGTGGTCCGCGGGCGCCGACGGTGGCCGCAATCCCTGAAAAGTGGTGTCTGGTTGGCGCAAACGCGCCTCGGAGTGCGCCACCGGGCGACTGGCCGCCACTTTTCAGGGGATCCGGCAGCTCAGTCCAGGGGTGACCGGTCGGCCACGCCTTTGCCCTGCACCGACTCGAGCAGGCCACGGATATAGCCCACCGCGAACAACCGTCCGTAGCGCGAGTAACCGGGATGATCGTTGACGTCGCCGTCCACCGTGGGCACGTGATCCGGCCGGAGCACACCGTCGAAGCCGCCCTGGTGGTAGGCACGCAGGCAGGCCAGCAGGTCGGTGGGACCGTCGTCGTGCCAGGTCTCGACGAAGTCGGTCACCGGTCCGCGGACATCACGAAGATGGACGAAGAAAACCTTGTGCTGGCTGGTGAACTGCCTGATGGCGGCCGGCAGATCCGCGGTCATCAGCGAGAAGTTGCCCTGGCACAGGGTGATGCCGTTCATGGGACTCGGGACGAGATCGAGCAACCGCTGGTAGTTGTCGATGCTGCGCATGATCCGGCCCACACCGCGGATGGGCGAGACCGGCGGATCGTCAGGATGCATCGCGAGTTGTACGCCGGCCTCCTCCGCCACCGGGACCACCCGCCGGAGGAAGTACTCCAGCGTCTCCCACAGTTGGTCCTCCCCGATCGGGCCGAGGTCGGACTCCGGTGCCTGCTGCATGAGGTCGTGCCGGTAGCCGCTGACGAACGAGCCGCCGCGCGACTCGACCGAGAGGTTGGTGCGCAGCCAGTTGAAGTCGGTCATCCACTCGTAGCACCAGGTGCGGATCCCGAGCCTGCCCATGTTCTGGAGCAGCTCGCACACCGCGTCGATCTCGGCGTCCCTGCCGTCGAGCCCGCGCTTGGCCAGGTTCAGCGGTGGTCGCGACTCGATGACGTCGAGATGGAAGCCGTAGGAGTGGTACTGCTCCCGCAGGCGCATCAGCGGCGCGAGGTCCCAGGGCCGTTCGCCTGGGAACACGTGGATGTGGCCGGGAAGCGATCCGACCGCGTGCCGCACTCCGGCCTGGCGCATGAGCCGCCAGAGCGCATCCGGCCCGGAGCCGGCAGGCAGCATCTCGGCGATGGAGATCACCACGGGTTGTCCGCTGGCATGCGACTGCCTTTCCTGAGGGCGTGGTCGAAGGGGTGGTGCCCGGGCTGGGGTCCGGCACCGGACCAGTCGCGGTCAGCCGACCGGACGCTGCTTTACTCGCCGACCGCGGCATGGATGGCTTGGCGTTGTTTCTGGCGTCGAGATGTGTCGACCATCCTCGCCAGGGATCCGGTGGCGCGCATGACTGCCGCCTGCCTTGGACGCATCAGGCCAGACATCTGCGAAGGAGAGCTGCATGCGGGTAGAACCCAGCGAGGACGAACTGATCGCCCTCACCGCCGCGTGGTCGGGAGACAGATTTCCCGGCGGACGGCCCCGCGTGCCCGACGACGTACTCACCCGCCTGGCGACCACCGCTCAGGCCGAGCATGCGTGGTCGATCCTGGACCGCAACGGCTACCGGTTCCAGTACGCGACTGGATGGCAGGAAACCCAGCCAGGGAAGGTCATCGCCGGTCGCGCCCTCACCGCGCAGTTCCTGCCGCTCCGGCCCGACTACCACCAGACCGTGATCACGGCCGGCGCGGCCGAGGGGCATCTCGAGGGTGATCGGCAGAACTCATGGGTGATCCAGTCGCTCACCGAGGGCGACGTGATGGTGGTGGACATCTTCGGCAAGGTCGTCGAGGGGACGGTGATCGGCGACAACCTCGGCTCGGCGGTGGCGGCACGCACACGGACCGGGGCGGTGATCCATGGAGGCGTGCGCGACCTGGTCGGCCTGCGTGAGCTCACCGGGGTGAACATCTACTTCCGCAACAACGACCCCACCCCGATCCGCAACGTCACGCTGGCCGGCATCAACACCCCGGTCCTGATCGGCACGGTGACCGTGCTGCCAGGTGACGTGATCCTGGGGACACCCGGTGGCATCACGGCTATCCCGCCTCAGTTCGCGGAGGAGATCTGCGTTGCCGCAGAGGAGATCAGCCATCGCGACATCTTCGGCAAGCTCCGGCTCACCGAGGGCACGTACACCAGCGCCGAGATCGACGTCGGGAAGTGGCCAGCGCACATCGAGGCCGACTACGAGGCCTGGAGCCTGGACAACCCCCGAACGACGACCAGGTGAACCTCATCGATCCTGGGTGACCTGCGCCTTCGTGCCCTCGTCGGCGATCCGCCAGCGCTGGACCGCCGCATCGCGCACCAGGACGTAGCCCCAGTCCCGCATCCCCGACTCCACCGAGTCGGCGCCGCCCTGCACGTCGAACCGGACCGGCACGTACACCGCCTGTTGGAAGTCCCTGCTGACGACGCTGCCCGGATCTGGTTCCGGATCGCCGATCGTGATCCGGGAGATCGTGAGGCCCTTGCCGCACCAGGCACGCTCGGCCTGGTTGCGGGTCGCCAGCTGGCCCAGCACCGTGCAGTTGCCCGCATGGAGGGCCTCCAGGTAGGTCTCGACGACCTGCGCCGGCGGGGCGTCTGCGGGCGGCACCTCCACCTTGGCGCAGGCCGGCACCGTGAGGCAGAAAGCCAGAGCCAGGATGACCGCAGACGCCGCCCTCGGGAGGACGGTCCGGGGCGGCATGGGTGAACGATATGCAGGTTCGGACCAGCCCGGCGGGCGTCACAGCGCCTGGGCGGCCACCGCTCCCGGCGGGTGAGGACCGATCCGGCTAGAGGCAGGATGTCGCCGTGACCGAGTCAGCATCTCCTGCGTCGGAGCAGAGCGGCGCCGGCGACATCCCGGCCGGTGACCTGCTGTTGCTGCGACTGGCAAGTGTGTCCACCGAGACGGCCGCCACGTCGAGCCGGCTGAAGAAGCGCGACCTGATCGCCGGGCTGCTGCGCGAGGCCACGACGGCCGAGGTCGGTCTGGTGGCGGGCTACCTGACCGGTTCGCCGCGTCAACGCCGGACCGGGATCGGCTGGCGCTCGGTCGCCTCGCCGCCGGAACCCGCGTCCGACCCTTCGCTCACCGTTCTGGACGTCGACTCCCGGCTGGACGCGATCAGCCGGCTGGGCGGGTCCGGGTCGGTCTCCGTCCGTGCTGCCGCGGTCGGCGAGCTGTTCGGCGCGGCCACCGCACCCGAACAGGCATTTCTCCAGGCCCTGATCACCGGCGAACTCCGCCAGGGCGCTCTCGACGGGGTCATGCTCGATGCGGTCGCGCAGGCGTTCGCGGTGCCGCCGGCCCTGGTGCGGCGCGCCGCGATGCTCTCCGGTTCGACGCCGCGGATCGCTGAACTCGCGGCCTCTGGAGGAGCCGCGGCCCTTGCCGAGGTCGGGCTGACGGTGGGCGTCGGGATCAAGCCGATGCTGGCGAGCAGCGCCCCCGACCTGGCGACAGCGCTCTCCGGGTTGGAGACGACGACTGCTGACTCGTCCGCTCCGCGGGTGGCCGTCGACGGCAAGCTCGACGGCATCAGGGTCCAGGTGCACCGTGAGGGTGACGACGTCCAGGTGTACTCGCGGACGCTCGACGACATCACCGGCCGCGTGGGCGAAGTCGTCAGGGCGGCGCGATCGCTGCCGGCCGAGAGATTCGTCCTCGACGGCGAGGCCCTCACCGTTGACCCGGACGGGCGGGCGCAACCCTTCCAGGTGAGTGCCTCACGCGTCGCGACCCGCGGGACCTCCGCAGAGCAGGTGCCACTCTCCGTGTTCTTCTTCGACCTTCTCCACCTCGACGGCGAGGACCTCATCGACGAGCCGGCGCACGTGCGCTTTCAACGGCTGGCAGCACTCGTGCCCGACCAGCTGCTGGTGCCTCGGCTGGTCTCGTCCGACACCGCGGCCATCGAGGCCTTCGGCGCCGACATGCTGGCGTCGGGCCACGAGGGTGTGGTGCTGAAGGCGCTCGACGCCCCCTACCAGGCAGGCCGTCGCGGCGCGTCCTGGATCAAGGTGAAACCCCGCCACACACTCGACCTCGTCGTGCTCGCGGTGGAGTGGGGCAGCGGTAGGAGGCGAGGAAAGCTCAGCAACATCCACCTGGGTGCCCGCGACCCAGCGGGCGGTTTCGTCATGCTGGGAAAGACATTCAAGGGAATGACCGACGAGATGCTCGCCTGGCAGACTGAGCACTTCATGGAACTCGCGATCGATCCAGAGGCTGCCTCCCAGCCTGGCAGCTGGGTGGTGCCGCTCCGGCCCGAGCAGGTGGTGGAGATCGCGTTCGACGGGATCCAGACCTCCACGCGGTACCCCGGCGGCATGGCCCTGCGGTTCGCGCGGGTGCTGCGCTACCGCGACGACAAGTCCGCTGACGAGGCTGACACGATCGACGCCGTTCGGGCGCTGCATCAGACCGGGTCGGCGCCCGTCGAACACGAGGGAGAGCGATGAAGGTCGCCAGGCTCTACGCCGCCGAGGACATCCGGGTGCAGGACGAGCCCGATCCGGAGGTCGTCCGCGGTGACGTCCTCGTTCGGGTCACCGCCGTCGGCCTGTGCGGATCCGACCTGCACTGGTACGCGGAGGGCGGCCTCGGCGATGCCGTCGTGGAGAGCCCGGTGGTGTTGGGCCACGAACAGGCTGGGGTCATCGCCGACGGACCACGTGGCGGGGAGCGAGTCGCAGTGGACCCGGCGATTCCCTGTCTGCGCTGCGAATTCTGCTTCGAAGGCAACCACAATCTGTGTTCGGCGCTGCGCTTCTCCGGTCACGGTGAGACCGACGGAGCGCTGCGCGAGCTGATGGCCTGGCCGGGGGCCTACCTGCATCCCTTGCCGGACACGATCTCCGATGCCGGTGGCGCGATGCTGGAACCGCTCGGTGTCGCGTTGCATGCTCTCGATCTGTCCCACCTGAAGCTGGCCAGCACGGTCGCAGTGGTGGGCTGCGGCCCGATCGGGTTGTTCATCGTCCAGCTGGCCCGTGCTGGTGGGGCGACCCGCGTGATCGCGGTCGAACCGCTCCAGCACCGACGCGAAGCCGCTCTGCGCATGGGTGCCCACGAGGCGATCACGCCAGCGGAGTCGTTGGCCAGGAGCACGTACGGCATGGCCGATGTCACCTTCGAGGTAGCGGGCAACGACGACGGGCTGGCCGAGTGCATGCACCTCGCCCGGGCCGGTTCGAAGCTGCTGATGGTGGGGATTCCGGAGGGTGACGCAACCGCGTTCCCCGCCAGCGTCGCCCGGCGCAAGGGGCTGAGCTTCGTCGTGGTGCGGCGGATGAAGGAGATGTACCCGCGCGCGATCAGGCTGGTGCAGCGGGGCCTGGCTGACGTCGAAACCATGGTGTCCGCGACCTACGCCCTCGACGACACAGCGGACGCGTTCGCCGCAGCGATCGCCCGTACGGGGCTCAAGGTGCTCGTGACGCCGACGGAACCGGTGCGCTGAGGCCGCAGTCCTGTCCCGTGCGCTGTCCCTATTGTCCGCGCGCGTGAGTACTCCGCGAGGCTGTCCAGCGCAAGCCGACACGCCGCAGAAATGTTTCCACTTCCACTACATGTAGGGGGTATACACCGCCTGAACCACTAGATATGGTGTTCGAGCTGGCCGAGGCACATCGAGTCCCCGCGGTGATCGAGCCTGGTCCAGCCCGACACGGAGGCAGCCATGACCCTGACCGGAACCGACCTCGACAGCCCCCTCGGCGACACCGCCGACGCCGCCGGCGCGAGGTCGCGGCGGCCGCAGATGCAGGTGCGCAAGCGGGCGGGAGACAGCGAACCAGTCGACGTGAACAAGATCGTCCGGGCGGTCGAGCGGCACTGCGAGGGCCTGTCCGAGGTCGACCCGATGCGGGTCGCCACCAAGACGATCAGCGGGCTCTACGACGGCGCAACCACCGCCGAGCTGGACCGCCTCTCGATCCAGACCGCTGCCGAGATGACCGCCGCCGAGCCGGAGTACTCCCGGCTGGCCGGGCGGCTGCTGGCCAACTACATCGAGAAGGAGGTCGCGGGACAGGGCATCGCCGCCTTCAGCCAGTCGATCCGCGCCGGCCACCGCGAGGGTCTGATCGGCGACGAGACGGCCGCGTTCGTCGCGGCCAACGCCCCCAAGCTCGATCGGGCCGTTGACCCGCTCGCGGACCGCCGGTTCGAGTACTTCGGGCTGCGGACCGTGTACGACCGCTACCTGCTGCGCCATCCCGAGACCAGGCAGGTGATCGAGACACCGCAGTACTTCATGCTGCGAGTCGCATGTGGTCTGAGCCGAACCCCGGCCGAGGCGATCGCCTTCTATCGGTTGATGTCTTCCCTTGCGTACCTGCCGAGTTCGCCCACCCTGTTCAACTCCGGCACCCGGCACACGCAGATGTCGTCCTGCTACCTGGTGGACTCACCGCGCGACGAGCTCGACTCGATCTACGACCGGTACGCCCAGGTCGCCAAGCTGAGCAAGTTCGCCGGTGGCATCGGCATCGCCTACTCGCGGGTCCGCGGCCGCGGCGCCCTGATCCGCGGGACCAACGGCCGGTCGAACGGGATCGTTCCCTTCCTACGCACGCTGGACGCCTCGGTGGCCGCGGTGAACCAGGGCGGCCGACGCAAGGGTGCCGCGTGCGTGTACCTCGAGCCGTGGCATCCCGACATCGACGAGTTCCTGCAGCTGCGGGACAACACCGGCGAGGACGCCCGCCGCACGCACAACCTCAACACCGCCAACTGGATCCCTGACGAGTTCATGCGCCGGGTGGAGGCCGACCAGCAGTGGTCGCTCATCGACCCAGCCGCCGTTCCCGGGCTGACCGACGCCTGGGGCGAGGACTTCGACCGGCTCTACCGCCAGGCCGAGGCCGACGGCCTGGTGGTGCGCCAACTGCCGGCCCGAGAGCTCTACGGCCGGATGATGCGCGCACTGGCGCAGACCGGCAACGGCTGGATGACCTTCAAGGACGCCTGTAACCGGACCAGCAACCAGACGCTGAGGCCAGAGAACGTGGTGCATCTGTCCAACCTGTGCACGGAGATCGTCGAGGTGTCTTCGGATGCTGAGACAGCGGTCTGCAACCTCGGCTCGATCAACCTGGCACGGCACCTCACGGCCGATGGGGCGGGGATTCACTGGCAGCGGCTGCGCGACACCGTGCGCACCGCCGTCACCTTCCTCGACCGCGTGATCGACATCAACTACTACCCGAGCACGGAGGCTGCCGCCTCCAACCCGCGGTGGCGGCCGGTCGGGCTCGGCCTGATGGGGCTGCAGGACGTCTTCTTCCGCCTGCACCTGCCGTTCGACTCGCCAGAGGCGATCGAGCTGTCGACGGCGATCAGCGAGGAGGTCTACCTCACGGCGCTGGAGCGGTCGGTCGAGCTGGCAGAGGTCGCCGGACCACACCCCGCCTGGGCCGACACCCGCGCCAGCCAAGGGATTCTCCAACCGGACCTGTGGCAGGCGAGCCCGCAGCAAGCCGACCGGCTCGAGGCCGTGCGCAGCCGGATCGCCGAGCACGGGCTGCGGAACTCGCTCCTGATCGCCATTGCTCCAACGGCGACCATCGCGTCGATCGCCGGCGCCTACGAGTGCATCGAGCCGCAGGTGTCCAACCTGTTCAAGCGCGAGACGCTGTCCGGCGAGTTCCTGCAGACCAACGCCTACCTGGTGGCCGAGCTGAAGCGGCGCGGGCTGTGGACCGAGGCCGTGCGCGAGGCGATCAAGCGCGCCGAGGGTTCGGTCCAGGGAGTGGAGTCGATTCCCGAGGACGTCCGGCGACTGTTCCGCACCGCCTGGGAGCTGCCGCAGAAGGCACTCATCGAGATGGCGGCGGCGCGCCAGCCCTACATCGACCAGTCGCAGTCGCTGAACCTGTTCCTGGCCGCTCCCACGATCGGCAAGCTCAGCTCGATGTATCTGCACGCCTGGAAGTCCGGGCTGAAGACCACGTACTACCTCCGGTCGCGACCAGCCACGCGCATCCAGCAGGCGACGGTCGCGGCCACGGCCGGCTCGGTCAGCGACCCGGCGGCCGGGCTGATTCCCGGCCAGGAAGAACTGCCTGCCGACGTTCGGCAGTCCACCACCGACGCCGACGGAGTGACCTGCTCGTTGGCGAATCCAGAGATCTGTGAGGCCTGCCAATGACCCACTCACCGACCACCGAGTCCCCAGTCACCGAGTCCCCAGTCACCGGGAAGGGATCGCAGCCGCTACTCCTCGACCCGGGGATGAACCTGACGCTCCGGCCGATGCGCTACCCGCACTTCTACGACCGCTATCGCGATGCGATCAAGAACACCTGGACGGTGGAGGAGGTCGACCTGCACTCCGACCTCGCCGACCTCGACCGCCTGACCGCGGCCGAGCGGCACCTCGTCGGTCGTCTTGTCGCCTTCTTCGCCACCGGCGACACGATCGTGGCCAACAACCTGGTGCTCAACCTCTACCAGCACATCAACTCGCCGGAAGCCCGGCTGTACCTGTCCCGGCAGCTGTTCGAGGAAGCAGTGCACGTGCAGTTCTACCTGACCCTGTTGGACACCTACGTTCCCGACGAGATCGAGCGGAACGAGGCGTTCGCTGCCGTCGAGAACATCCCGTCGATCGCCCGCAAGGCCGAGTTCTGCTTCCGCTGGATCGACGAGGTCTTCGACCTGAAAGAACTGACGACCCGGGAAGAGCGCCGGCGCTTCCTGCTGAACGTGATCTGCTTCGCGGCCTGTATCGAAGGCCTGTTCTTCTACGGAGCGTTCGCCTACGTGTACTTCCTCCGGTCGCGCGGGCTCCTGAACGGGCTGGCGTCGGGGACCAACTGGGTGTTCCGGGACGAGTCGATGCACATGGCCTTCGCCTTCGACGTGGTCGACACCGTGCGCCGCGAGGAACCGGACCTGTTCGATGCCGAACTCGGCGAGCAGGTCCGGCAGATGATCCGCGAGGCGGTGGACTGCGAAGCGGAGTTCGCCGTCGACCTGCTCGACCAGGGCGTCGCCGGGCTCACCGCCTCGGACATGCGGCTGTACCTCGAGCACGTTGCCGACCGCCGGCTGACGGCGTTGGGCCTCGAACCGGAGTTCGGCTCGGCGAACCCACTGGCCTTCATGGAACTGCAGGACGTGCAGGAGCTGAGCAACTTCTTCGAGCGCAGGGTCTCGGCCTACCAGGTCGGCGTGAGCGGGTCGGTCAGTTTCGAGGAGGAGTTCTAGCGGGACGCGCACCTGACCGGCCGAGGCCAGCCCTGCACCGGGTGCGAACCGATCCTGCTGCCGTGCCTACGCTCCCAGCGTGACCTCATCCAAAGCTCTTCCCCGCTCGACCCCGGCTGAGCAGGGCGTCGACTCCCGCGGCATCCTCGCTTTCCTCGATGCCGCCGACAGTGCTGGCATCGATCACCACTCGCTGATGCTCGTGAAGAACGGGCACGTGGTGGCGGAGGGTTGGTGGGCGCCGTACAGCCGGGATCGCGTGCATCTGCTGTATTCGTTGTCGAAGAGCTTCACGGCGACAGGCATCGGCATTGCGATCGGCGAGGGCCTGCTGACGCTCGACGATCCGGTGACCAAGTTCTTCCCGGACCAGCTTCCGGCGGAGGTCCACCCACGGGTGGCGGCCATGCAGGTGCGACACCTGCTGGCGATGGCCAGCGGGCACAAGGACGACACGATCGGGGCGATCGTCTCCGGCGGAGACGACTTCGTGGCCACCTTCCTGTCGATCCCACCGGACGCCGATCCGGGGACGCTGTTCTGCTACAACCAGGGCTGCACGATGGCGCTGTCGGCGATCATCACCGCACTGACAGGGGAGAAGCTCCTCGACTACCTCCGGCCGCGGCTGCTCGATCCCCTCGGCATCGGCCAGGCGCTCTGGCTGGAGCTGCCGGGCGGTATCAACCAGGGCTTCTCCGGCCTGCACGCCGAGACCGAGTCGATCGCGAAGCTCGGCCAGCTCCATCTGCAGGGCGGGAAGTGGGACGGCCGGCAGCTCGTGCCGGAAGCGTTCGTGGCGGAGGCACGGCAGTTCCACGTGGACAACAGCCCGACGAGTGAGAACCCCGACTGGCAAGAGGGATACGGCTTCCAGTTCTGGATGTGCCGGCATGGCGCCTACCGAGGGGACGGCGCGTTCGGCCAGTTCCTCGTGATCGTTCCCGACTCCGATGCCCTCATCGTCGTGACCGCGGAGAACTTCGACATGCAGGAACAGGCCGACCTGTTCTGGGAGCACCTCCTGCCGGCGCTGTCGGCATCCGCGACGCCGGATCCCGAGGCTGACGGACGCCTGGCCGAGCGACTCGGCCGGCTGGCAACGGCGACGATCGACGCGACTGGGTCCGCGCCCGCGGAAGCCGTCACTTTCGCTCGCACCGGAGAGTTCGACGACCGTCTCTCGGACCTGACGGCCCTGCGGGTGGAGACCACCGCGGACGGCACCCGCCTGGTGCTGGTGCGAGGTGAGGTCGAGTCTGCTGTCGACGTGCGCGCCGGCGGCTGGTCCGAAGGGGAAGTACCAGACGTGGGTCGACTGTTCCCGCCGGTGGTCGCGACCGGCGGCTGGACCGATGACCAGACCTATGCGGCCGACCTGGTGTTCGTCACCTCGCCGCACCGGCTGCGGATCCGTGCGCAGGCAGGGGCGACACCGACGTTCGAGGCGACGTGGGCGGCACCGCCGCTGTGACAGCGTCCATACCCCGGGATGTCCGTATCACCGACGTCCGCGTAGCCACGCTGGTCGGTGTGCCGTTCCGGTCCACGATCCTGCGGCTGGACACGAATGTCGGGGTGAGCGGCTACGGCGAGGTGCGTGACGGCGCCAGCCGGAACTACGCGCTGCTGCTCAAGCGCCGGCTGCTCGGCCAGAACCCGCTGGACGTCAGCGCGGTCTTCGAACGCGTGCGCCAGTTCGGCTTCCACGGCCGTCAGGGTGGCGGCGTGTCCGCGGTCGACATGGCCCTGCACGACCTGGCCGGCCGCCTGTTGGAGGTTCCGGCCTACATGCTGCTCGGCGGCCGGTTCCGTGACCGGGTGCGCTGTTACGCGGACACCCCCACCTGCTCGGACCCGAAGGAGCTCGCCGAGCATCTCGTTGCCCGCCGTGCCGCGGGCTTCACCTTCCTCAAGATGGACCTCGGCGTGAACCTGCTGTGGGACGTCCCCGGTGCGCTCATCGCCCCGTACGGCGCGCGCAACGACCGGAACACGATGCACCCGTACGCCGGGATCCAGCTCACCGAAGTGGGGCTCGCCTTCCTCGTCGAGCACGTGCGCACCGTGCGCGACATCGTCGGCTACGACGTTCCCCTGGCCGTCGACCACGTGGGTCACATCGCCGTCGATTCGTGTCTGCGTCTGGGCCGAGCCTTGGAGCCGTTCACCCTTGCCTGGTTGGAGGATCTGGTGCCCTGGCAGCTGACCGGCCAGTGGCGCCAACTGACCGAGGCCTTCACCACGCCCACGGCGACCGGCGAGGACATCTTCGGCCGAGAGGGCTTCAAGCCTCTCGTCGAGTCGGAGGCGGTGCGCATCATCCACCCCGACCCCGCCACGTCAGGTGGCCTTGCGGAGACCAAACGCATCGGCGACTACGCGGCCGAGCACGGCATCGGCATGGCCCTGCACATGGCGGCGTCGCCGGTGGCCACGCTCGCGGCAGCGCACATCGCCGCCGCCACGGCCAGCTTCCTCGCGCTGGAGTACCACTCCTTCGACGTGCCGAACTGGTCGCGGATCGTCACCGGGCTGCCGGATCCGCTGGTGGAGCAGGGATTCATCACCGTCCCGGAGACGCCTGGGCTGGGCTTCGACGATCTGAACCTCGACGTGGTGTCGGGCTTCCTCGACCCCGACGAGCCCGGCCTGTTCGAGCCGACGGACGACTGGGACAGCGAACGCGTGAACGACCGGCTGTGGAGCTGACCGGTCAGCGCAAGACGTCGCTTCGTCGCAGGACGAGTTCGGCGAACAGGCTGTTGGCCCAGCCGAACCACTCGCGCGAGTAGCGCTCCGGGTCGTTCACGTCGAAGCTCTCGTGCATCAGGCCGGTTCCGCCGGTGGTGGCAAGCAGCGTGTCGACGCAGCGTTGAACCTCGTCGTCGCTCGTGCTGGTGATGGCCTGCATGGTCAGCGCCATCGGCCAGATCCAGCCCTTGTGCGTGTGCGGGCTGCCGACTCCCTCGGCCCTAGTGCCGGCGTAGAAGTAGGGATTGTCCTTGCTCAGAACGAAAGCACGGGTGGCGAGGTACGTCGGATCGTCTGCCTCGCAGTAGCCGAGGTAGGGGGCCGAGAGCAGGCTCGGGATGTTGGCGTCGTCGCAGAGCAGGTGGTTGCCGAGACCGTCGACCTCGTAGGCGTAGATCCGGCCGTACTCGGGATGGTCCACCACGCCGTGTGTCTCGATGCCGTCGCGGATCTCTGCCTGGAGGCTGAGCACATCGGCGGCCGCGTCGGGCTCGCGGTAGACCTGCTGGAGGATCTCGGCAAGCTGACCGAGACTCACCACGGCGAACATGTTCGCCGGTACGAGATATCCGTAGGTGCAGGCGTCGTCGCTGGGCCGGAAACCCGACCAGACCATGCCGGTCGGCGCTGTGGGCGCACCCTTGCCTTCGCGGGTGAGCGTCTCGGTCGGCAACGTCGTCTCGCGTTGGAACCGATAAGCCGAGTGAGCCTCGTGATCCTGCTCGGTGCGCATGACGCCGACGATCGTGGCGAACATCTCGCGCACCTCTGGGGTGAAGTGACCGGTCGTCCCTGCCTCGCTCCAGAGTTTGTGCGCGAACCGGATCGGATAACACAGCGAGTCGAGTTCGTACTTGCGTTCCCAGACCCACGGCCCGGGCTGGGGCGTGTCAGTCCCGTGGTGGCCGTCTGCCGGCCGCTCGTTGAAGGCGTTGGCGTAGGCATCGACGGCCAGGAAGGCGGCCTGGCGCCTGGACACGCCTTCCAGGACCTTGCACAGCTCGTGGTTGTCCCCGGCGACCCGGAGATAGGTCTCCACCTGGGCGGAGGAGTCGCGCAGCCACATCGCGGCGATGTCGCCAGTGGCGACGAACGTGGTGTGGTCGGCAACGAACGGGCGCACGGTGGTTGCCAGCGTGATCGTCAGCGCGTCGGAGAACACGCGAACCAGATCGGGCCGGTCAGCATGATCCCTGGCCACCTGGTCGAGAAGAGGCTGCAGACTGGCCAGCAGACCCGGGTCGGCCTTGGCGGCCTTGCTGAGCTCGATGTTGGGCACCTGCCCATCCAACCAAGCCCGACAGCACTCAGGTGCCGAGACCCGATCGGTGGGCGATCGCCATCAGTTGCGAACGGTCTCTGGCGTCGAGCTTGGTCAGCAGATGACTGACGTGCGTCTTGACCGTGGAGTAGCTGACCATCAGCCGGTCGGCGATCTCGAGGTTCGACATGCCTTCGGCGACGGCAAGCAGAACCTCGTGCTCGCGAGAGGTGAGCGCCGGCAGCGTGACCACATCGTTCGCGGCCCCGCCCTGCACGAACCGCTCGATCATCTGGCGCGTCACCTCTGGTGCGAGGAGGGCGTCACCACGCGCCACGACCGCAACTGCGTGGATGAGATCCGACGGCTCGGTGTCCTTGAGCACGTAGCCGCTGGCGCCTGCACGCAGGGCGTCGACGACGTACTCGTCGGATCCGAATGTCGTCAGCACCAGCACGCGTACGCCGGCGGTCTGGGCGCTCGAGGTGATGTGCCGTGTCGCCTCGATGCCGTCCATCTCAGGCATCTGGATGTCCATCAGGATCACGTCGGGAAGGTGCTCCCGGGCCGCCGCGAGCGCCTCGCGGCCGTTGGCGGCGGTGGCAACGACCTCGATCCCGGGCTCTGAACCGAGGATGTGGGCGAAGCCCGACCTGACCAGCGCCTGGTCGTCGGCGACGACTACCCGGATCACCGGACCACCTCTGGCACTCGCGGTATCGGCCGCGTGAACGGGAACGTCGCATGCACCCGGAATCCGCCGCCGACCTTGGGACCCACCGAGAGCTCGCCGGCATAGATCGCGACTCGCTCGCGCATGCCGATCAGCCCATGCCCAGCGCTGGTGCTGCCATCCGGGACGGAAGGTGTCGTGCCACCGTCGTCGACGACCTCGATCTCGACGGCCGCTGTCCGGTAGGTCAGGGTGACGGTCGCCTGAGAGGCCCGGGCGTGCTTGAGGCAGTTCGTCAGCGCCTCCTGGACCACGCGGTAGGCAGCGAGGTCGATCCCAGCCGGAATCTCCTGCCGATTGCCCACCACCTCCACCTCCACCGGTAGGCCGGTTCGCGCGAACTCCCCGGCAAGGGTGTGCAGGTCGTCGAGCGTTGGCATCGGGCTGCGCGAGATCTGGCCATCGGTGCTGCCGTCCCGCAGCATCCCGAGGATCTGCCGCATCTCCGCCATCGATCGCCTGCCGGTCTTCGCGATCTCCGACACTGCCTCTCTCGCCTGCTCCAAGTCGCGGTCCAGCAGACGCTCCGCCACACCGGCCTGGACCACCATGACGCTCATGGCATGGCCGATGACGTCGTGCAGTTCACGGGTGATCTGGAGACGTTCCTCGGCGATCGAGTGGGCGGCCCGCTCGCGCTCGGCTTCGGCACGTTGCTCGGCGGCGGCGACATCGGCCAGAGCGCGATCGCGTCGGGCCCGCGTGCTCTGGGCCAACAACAGGGCGCCGCCGAAGACGATGAGGTTGATCACCACGCCTTCGGGACTGAGGTCGACCGGACGCAACACGGCCGTCAGCGCGAGCCCGGCGACAACGGTCAACGTCGCCAACCGGGCGTTGCGGCGTGTACTCATCGCGACGGCCGTGTATGCGGCGATGAACAGGGCCAGCGGCGCGAGGCCAACGGTTGCCTCGAGGATCACGAGCCCGAGAATGCCCAGCAGGCTAACGACGAGAACCGTCAGCGGATACCGCCGCCTCACGGCGAGCGGGCCGACGGCCAGAACCGTGAGCGCCACGGACAGGACGCTTGGATCACTGTTGGCAGGCACGGACTCGACACCACTGAGGTTGACCACCAGTACGAGTGCCAGCAGGCCGGCCGCAAGCAGGATGTCGCCGGTCAGCTGACGCCCCGTCGCCGGAGGCACCGCGAGGTGGCGGTCGGCGAAGCGGGATCTGGTGCTCGACAACGGGATTCCTGCCTGATGTTCATTCGATAGAGGGTGCCGGTCCGATCACTGTAGGCATCGGAACGCGGGCACGGCATCGGTCTGGAGAACGAGATCCGGGGCGGCTCGTCGGTCTGCGGTACCGGTCGAACTCTGGCCGCCAGGCCGACGCGTCGTCATGGGTGCGAACGCCATGGTTGTTCTGCCGCCTACCGACGGCGCTCACCACAACCGAGGAGACACTCGTGTCCGCTCTTGCCCACCTGGTCCGTAAGTATCCGATCGCGGCCTTCATGGCTCTGGCCTGCCTCTTCGGATGGTCCCCTTACATCCTGGCGGCCGTTGGTATCGGCACCAACCCCTCGAACATGCCGCTCGGCCCGGTCATCGCAGCCCTCATCGTCACCAGCGTCCAAGGCCGGGAGGCCTTGCGCTCCTGGGGGCGTCGTCTTCGGCGGTGGACTGCCTCCCCGTGGCTGTACGTCGTGGCGTTCGTCAGCCCGATTCTCCTGCATGTGCTGATCGTTCTCGTCAACCACGGCTTCGGTGCACCGCTGCCGACCTCGAGCCAGCTTGCCAACTGGCCGGAGATCTTCGTCAACCTGCTCGTGATGATGGTCATGGTCGGTCTCGGCGAAGAGGGCGGGTGGACTGCCTTCGCGGCTCCAGTTCTGCTGCGTCGCCATGGCGTTCTTGGTGCGTTCGCGGTCCTCGGGCCGATGCGGATCATCTGGCACCTCCCACTCCTGCTCACCGGTGAGATGTCGTGGGTGGTGTGGCTCCTCGGCAACGCCGGCTTCCAGCTGATCGTGCTCCAGCTGATGCGCAAGAGCGACGCATGGTCGCTTGCCGCGGTGTGGCACGCCACCCTCAATGCGTTCGGAGGTGCGTTCTTCTTCACGATGGTCACCGGTGCGGACCGCGACCGGCTCGGAACTCTTCTCGCCGTGGTCTACGCACTGGTGGCTCTCGGCACCGTGGTCGCGACTTGGGGAAGGCCGGGGGAGAGGGCCCCGATGTCGCCGTCAGCTTCGGAAGGCCTGAGCTCCGGTGTGGAGAGCGACCGTCGGGGAGCCTCGGTCAGTCTCTGACGCACAGCACCAGGGCCGGCTGGAATCGGATCGCCGATTCCAGCCGGCCCTTGTCACAGGGTGAGGCGGAACTGCGGTAGGACCCGCCCCGGGATCGATCCACTCGCCGATTCGCCGATCTGCTCCGCACCCACATGCCGGTAGAACGTCGCGGCTCCCGGGTCGGCCACGATGAGCAAGCTTGTGAGGCCGAGCCGTCGAGCCAGGTCACGGCACCCGGAGCAGACCATCCGGACCTGGATCAGGCGGGGTCAGGTCGGCTGCTGCAGCCTGTCGGAAGGCACCCTCCTGTCGACACCAGTGCGACTCTGGCCCGTCGCTACCCTCCTCGTCAGCGGGAGCTTCTTGGCGGGACACAGCCCTAAGCTTCGGTGACGTGACTGCCGAGCCAGGTAAGAGGCTGTTGATCGCGCGCTTTCGTGGAGACGTGGAGGAGCTGACCCGCGCTTACGACCGAGCGCATCGAGCAATCATGGACGGCGGCGGGCCGCCTGGGGAACTACGCCACCATTGCGCGGTCGGTGACGACTCGCTGTACATCGTCGGGGTCTGGGAGTCCGAGGAGGCGATGCGCTCGCGGTTCGGCAGCCAACCGATGCGCGAGGCTCTGGCGCACGCCGGTTTCCCACCGATGGACCAAGCAGAGATAACCGTGCTGCGCTTGCATGCCATCGAACCAGCCCTGTGACGTCGGCTCCTGCAGCCTGCCGGAAGGCAACTCCTCGTCGACATCGAGGCGGTGCTCGACCGCCGCTACTCCTCCTCGGTGAGGGCGTAGACCCCCGTCATGCGCCGTCGAGGGCCACGTCAGCTGAGGTGGTCCAGGAGTCCCTGCGCGATTATCGACGTAGTCAATCCCGATCCCGAGGACGACCTCGGCCTGCAACCGGTCACCAGAGCATTCTCCTTGGGGTGGCTCGGGTGGCCGACACTTCAGGCCACCCGAGCCGAGCGCCCGCTTCAGCCCTGGACGGTGCATCCATCGGCGGGGCGCGCAGCCTGAAGACGCTCGATCCGCCTCGGGATGACGCGGGAGCTCGTCGGAATCCACACAGGGGCACGACTCTTCGTCGCTCACGGTGTAAATCCACACGCCAGGGTCGGCCGCCGACCGATACCAGTGGCACACCGGTCGACCACATTGGCACCCGTTCAATGGGACCGGGCCGTCATCGACAGTCGCGGGCAGAGCCCCCTGCACGAGTCTCGTTAGTCACGGCCTTCTTCGATCTCGCAACGGGCTGGACAGCAAGACGATTAGGCAGATGGGGCGACGCTTTGGGGGACATCCCCGATGCGGCGTGCGCGAGCACGACGGCAGGGTGGACCACATGAGCACACACAGCTTCCGGTTCGGAGTCGTGGCGGGCAGCGCCAGGTCGAGCGACGAGTGGCATGCCACCGCCAAGCGAGTCGAGTCGATGGGCTTCACCAACCTGCTGATCCCAGACACGCTGCACACCCTGTCGCCCAACATCGCAGCCGCGACGGCGGCAGCCGTCACGACGTCCCTGCGGGTCGGGCCCTACGTCTTGTCCGCGCCGAACCGCACAGCCGGCCAGGTCGCGGTCGAGACCGCCGCTCTCGCCACCGTCACCGACGGTAGGTATGAACTCGGTATCGGGGCCGGCCGCCACGGTGCCGAAAGCGACGCAGCGGTCCTCGGGATGCCGTTCGGCTCAGCCGGCGAGCGCATCCGGCTGGTCGTCGACACGATCGCAGCTGTTCGGGAGCGGTCGCCGGGTACGCGGATCCTGATGGCCGGGTCCGGGCCCAAGGTGTTGCGCACCGCCGGAGAGCTGGCGGACACGGTCGCGATCGGCCTGCCCCCGCAGGCGGACGAGTCCTCGCTGGCGGACGCGGTGGCGAAGGTGCGGGAGGGCGCCGGTGACCGATTCGACGACGTTGAGCTCTCGCTGAACCTGTTCGCGGTCGGGGGCCGGGTGCCCGCCTTCGCCCTTCAGGCGATGGGCGTCGACCTCGACGGGCTGCGCGCGGCCGGCTCGATCTCGCTGCTCGACGGCACGGTCGACGAGATGGTCGCCGAGGTGGAGCGCCGACGTGATCGGCACGGGCTCAGCTTCCTCGCCACCAACATCGACGCCGCAGAGGCGCTGGCGCCGGTTGCCGAGCGGCTCACCGGCAGATAGCTGCCAGATGCAGAGGCCCGTCAGATGTAGATCGCCGGGTCGTCCACGTCGGGGGTCGCGGCGGCGTTGTGCCCTCGGACCCTCGCCGGGACCCCGGTGGCGATCGAGCCGGGCGGAACATCGCGCACCACAACGGCATTCGCGCCGATCGCACTGTCGTGCCCGATGAGCACCGGGCCGAGGATCCGGGCGCCGGCACCGACCATCACCCGGTCGCCCAGGGTGGGATGGCGCTTGCCCGAGCGGCTGCTCCGGCCGCCGAGCGTGACGCCGTGGAACAGCAGGACGTCGTCGCCGATGGTCGAGGTCTCGCCGATCACCACGCCCATGCCGTGGTCGATGAACAGCCGGTCCCCGATCGTGGCGCCCGGGTGGATCTCCACGCCGGTGAGCATGCGTACGAGATGCATCAGCAACCGGGCCGGCAACCGGCCGCCCGGTCGCAACCAGACGCGGTGCGCGAACCGGAAGCCCCACACCGCATGCAGCCCTGGCGACGTCAGCGTGATCTCCAGCGCCGACCCGGCTGCGGGGTCACGCATCTTGGCCGCGCCGATGTCGTCGCGCCATCGGTTCCAGGCTGCGGCTACCAGACCGACGTGCGCGGGCTCGGCGGAATCGGCAGGTGCCCGCGTCGATTCGCTGTGGCCGTTGGTCGAGGGGTCCATGGCTGTCCCGGTCAACCGGTCGACGGTCGCCCGGATCCCCGACGCCAGGACCCCCAC
The DNA here is from genome assembly GCA_963724495.1 of uncultured Actinomycetota bacterium. Lineage (GTDB taxonomy): Bacteria > Actinomycetota > Actinomycetes > Propionibacteriales > DAIQRJ01 > CAVRUZ01. The sequence continues at coordinate 117,134 of CAVRUZ010000003.1, forward strand.
CACTGCCACCGTGGCCGTCAGTCGACCAGGTCGGCGTACAGGATCGTCGACAGGTAGCGCTCGCCGAAGCTGGGGATGACCGTGACGATGATCTTGCCGGCGTTCTCCGGGCGACGGGCCAGCTGGTCTGCGGCCGCCAGCGCAGCACCGGAGGAGATGCCGACCAACAGGCCTTCCTCGGCAGCGGCGCGCCGGGCCCACTTGACGGAGGTCTCGGCGTCGATGTCGATGATCTCGTCGTACACCTCGCGGTCGAGCAGCGCGGGCACGAAGTTCGCGCCGATTCCCTGGATCTTGTGCGGGCCGGGGTTCCCACCGTTGAGGATCGGCGACTCCGCCGGCTCCACGCCCACGATCTGGACGCCGGGCTTGCGCTCCTTCAGGACCTGACCGACTCCGGTGATGGTGCCGCCGGTGCCGATGCCGGCAACGAAGATGTCGACGGTGCCCTCGGTGTCGTTCCAGACCTCCTCGGCGGTGGTCTTGCGGTGGATCTCCGGGTTGGCCGGGTTCTCGAACTGACGGGCGAGCACCGCGCCGTCGGTCTGAGCCAGTTCCTCGGCCTTGTTGACCGCGCCGCGCATGCCTTCCGAACCCGGTGTGAGTACGAGCTCCGCGCCGAAAGCACGCAGCAGCATCTTGCGCTCGTTGCTCATCGTCTCGGGCATGGCCAGCACGACCTTGTAGCCCTTGGCCGCCCCCACCATCGCCAGCGCGATGCCGGTGTTGCCGCTGGTGGCCTCCACGACAGTGCCACCGGGCTTGAGCTCGCCGCTCGCCTCGGCCGCTTCGATCATCGAGACGCCGATCCGGTCCTTCACCGAGCTGGCCGGGTTGTAGAACTCCAGCTTCGCCAGCACCGTGGCACCGGAGCCTTCGCTGAGCCGATTGATCCGTACGAGCGGGGTACGGCCGATGAGCTTGGTCACGTCGTCGTAGATGGGCACCGAGAGGTCCTTCCGGGTTCGACCTGGGGGAGGTCTGTGGGCGTCGCGTTCCAATAGGGCTAAACACAGCGGTACTGCAGGTCCAGAAGACTTCGCGCGAGTTTGCCAGGTCAGAACCGTTCGAGGCGACCCGGCATCTGCGCACACTTCGCGGTAGCAGTTGCAACGCCGTGGGCGCGTGCGGGCCTTCCCGGATCCGCGGCTGTCTCACTTTCTGGACACCGGAAGTCCCTGGCTGCCGCCGGTCGTCACACATCGTGAGACAACGCGCTCGGTCCGTCACGGTGGGTACCACTGCCCCGCACTGGCCCGTAGGCTGCCTGCTGTCGGCAGCGCGGCCGGCGAAGGCGTCCTCGGAGGTGCCCGAGTGATCAGTGCCGGCTCGTTTGCAACCGATCTGGCGGTCTTCTCCGGCGAGGCCCATCCCTCTTTCGCCGGCGAGGTGTGCGACATCCTCGGCATCGAGTTGTCGCCGAGCACCACGCAGCGGTTCTCCAACGACTGCTTGCAGACCCAGCTCCAGGCCAACTGCCGGCAGCGCGACATCTACATCGTGCAGCCGCTGGTCGCGCCGGTGCAGGACAACCTGATGGAACTCCTGCTGATGATCAACGCGGCCCGCGGTGCCTCGGCGGCACAGGTGACCGCGGTGATCCCGCACTACGCCTACGCCCGCTCGGACAAGAAGGACGCGCCGCGCATCTCGATCGGCGGCCGGCTGGTGGCCGACCTCATCGCCACGGCAGGCGCCGACCGCGTGCTGACGATGGCATTGCACGCGCCACAGGTGCACGGCTTCTTTTCGGTCCCGGTCGACCATCTCAACGCGATCGCCGACCTGGCCGAGCACTTCCGCAACCGAGACCTCACCAACACCGTGGTCGTGTCTCCCGACCTCGGGAACGCCAAGCCCGCAAGCGCATTCGCCCGTTTGCTGGACGTGCCGGTCGCGGCCGGCAGCAAGGTCCGGCTGGCCGACGACACGGTAATGATCGAGTCGATCGTCGGTGACGTTCGCGGTCGCAACGTGATCGTGCTCGACGACGAGATCGCGACCGGTGGCTCGATCCTCGCGCTGCTCGACCTCCTCCGGCAGAACGACGCCCGCCGGATCTCGCTGGCCTTCACCCACGGCCTGTTCACCGGTCCGGCGATCGAGCGCCTGACCTCACAGCCCGACGTCGACGAGGTGGTCGTCACCAACACGGTGCCGATCGACGACAGCAAGTGGTTCGAGAAGCTGCGCGTGCGCTCGGTCGCCCCGTTGTTCGCGGAGGCGATCCGCCGGATTCACTTCGGCGAGAGCGTCAGCAGCCTGTTCACCAAGGTGCCGCAGCACAGCTGAGCACAGCGAAAGCTGAAGTGACACAGCTGAGCACAGCGAAGCTGAAGATGACACAGCTGAGCAAAGCTTGGGCTGGTCAGCGACCCGGTTCGCCGTCGGCCCTGATCTGCGGGCGCCTGTTCACCAGTTCCTCGGCCGCATACCGACCGATCGTGTACGTGGAGTATCCGTCGGCGACCATGCCGATCCCGCCGCCCAGCAACGGGATCTTGCGAGCAAACGAGGCACCGAGGTGCTTGCCGCCGAGGCGGGCCGTCAGGGCCGCCCCCACCATGTTGAGCACCGTGTCGGCCAGGGGGCCGTCGAACATCGGCGCGGTAGCGATGGCCAGTGGCCGGCTCGGCAGCCGGCCCTTGCTGATCTGGTCCTGTACACCGTCGGGACCCAGGAGAACCGCTGCCACCGCGGTGCGAACCTTGAGGCTGGCGAGGTCGTAGCCGTGCAGGTGCGCGATCGCCGCGACCAACCGGGCCTGCACGATCGTGAGTCCGGTGACGTTGGCCGGCAGCGTCACCACCATGGAGGCGATCCCGCCCAGGCCGGTCACGAAGCCCTGCCCGCCGGCCAGCCGGACGTGCTGCTCGATCAGGGTGTCCACCGCCGGGCCGGCGTTGTTGCTGTGCGCGACCCGCTGCCGGTTGGCCATCTCGACCGCTCCGTTGAACGGGCCGCGGCCGTTGATGGCGATGTCGAAGATCTGCTTCATGAACTGGCTCGCAGCCGCCGGGCCAGCCTGCCGGGCCGACAGCAGCAGGTTCTGGCCGAAGGAGTTCCGGTCCGCGGCATCCGTGCCGTTGGTGCCAGTGGTACCGGTCCGGTGAGCCTGATCCGCTCCGGAGGTGGAGTCCTCGTTCTTGTCGGTCATGAAGTCTGCCTCCTGCGGCGGCTGGGATGGCGACCCCGGCCAGGGGCAACAGACTATCTGGGCGATCATGGACCGTGGCCACCCACGAACAGCTGCCCGAGCGGACCGGCGGGGGGCCAGTCGAGCCGCCGGAGACTCCGTGGGACTTCCCGGACCCGGCCGAGGCGGATGTCGACGACGACGTGGTCTGCCAGGGCGGCGACCTCCAACCGGGAACCCTGCTGGCCGCCTATCGGCGCGGCCTGTTCCCGATGCCGATGCCGGGCCTTGAGCGCATGTGCTGGTGGTCACCCGTGCGCCGCGGCGTGCTGCCGCTCGACAACCTGCGGGTGAGCCGGTCGCTTCGGCGGTCGGCCAAGCGGTTCCACGTCACCGATCGACGTGGCCTTCGACGACGTGCTGCGGCAGTGCGCCATGCTGCCCCGCCACGGTTCGTGGATCACCGACGAAGTTGCCGCGGCCTACACCGACCTCCATCGGCTCGGCTGGGCGCACTCGGTCGAGGCGTGGGACGCCAACGGGGTGCTGGCGGGAGGCCTGTACGGAGTGGCCGTCGGCGGGCTGTTCGCGGGCGAGTCGATGTTCCACGTCCAGCGCGACGCCTCGAAGGTGGCTCTGCTCGACCTCGTGGCATCGCTGCGCTCGGCGCCATCGCCCGACGACCGGCTCCTCGACGTGCAGTGGTGCACGCCGCACCTGGCCTCCCTTGGTGCGGTCGAGATCACCAGGCCCGTGTACCTGCGACCGGCTCCGGGTAGCACTGACGGCGCCCACGCCGCCCTTTGGTCGCTTCGCGGAAGGTCGATCTGCGCCGGCCGGCGGTTAGCCTCCTGCGCATGCAGGACCCCTCGATGCAGGACCCCTCAATGCGGAACCCCTCGACTGCGTACACCTTCAGGACGAGTGGCCGATCGATGCGCCGCCGGGTGCTGGTGCTGGCCGGACTCCCACTGTTCGCGATTGCGGCGGTGCTGCTGTTCAGCTCCGGCCACCGGTGGTGGGCCTCGCTGGCGGGCCTGATCGCGCTGTTGTGCATCGTCGGGATTCTCGGGATCCGCCGGTGGTTCACCGAGATCGAACTCGTGCTCGACGAGTCCGGCCTCCAGGTCGCCACCGCCCGGCAGACCTTCGATCTGTCCTGGGACAAGGTCCAGGCGTGGACCTTCGCCGACCTGTTCCGTGGCCGGCCCACCCTTTCCGACTTCCCTGCCCTGCTCGTGTTCCCGGTCGAGGGCGTGGACCACGACAACGCCGGTGGCCGCTTCCTGTGGGTTCGGCGGGCAAAGTGCTGGCGGATCGGCAAGGTGCGCAGGTTCGCCGGACCGGTGACGCTCCTCGACGCCCTCGAGACCGTCGCGCCAGGCAGACGACGTGACGCCACCCGGACGCTGATCGGACCGATGCCGAAAGAGATCAAGCCGCGCCTTCGACCCGGCGCTAGCCCGACCCCGGACACACTCCTGTCCTGGCGGCCGCCACGTGCGGCAGGATGGCCCGGCGCGTCGCCCTCGCCGCGTACAGGGAGGTCCGCGACATGCCCGAGATGCCGGAGGTAGCCGCTCTCGCCGAGTTCCTCGGCGAGCACGCCCTCTACAAGCCGGTCGCCTCCCTCGAAGTCGTCGCCATCGGCGCGCTCAAGACCTTCGACCCGCCGCCGACAGCCCTGGCCGGCCGGGTGCTCACCACAGTCGAGCGGCACGGCAAGTTCCTCGACCTGACCCTGCTGTCTCCCGACGCACCGGCGGCTGCAGACCGGCCGGCAGACGCCGCGGAGTTGCACCTGGTGATCCATCTGGCCCGAGCCGGATGGCTGCGGTGGTCCGACGAACTCCCGACGGGTGTTCTCCGCCCGAGCCGGAAGAGTCCCGCGGCCGCTCGTCTTCGATTCGCCGACGACTCCGGGTTCACCCTCACCGAGGCCGGTACGCAGAAGCGCCTGGCGGTCTACCTGGTGGTGGACCCTGCGCTGGTTCCCGGCGTCGCGCGCCTCGGCCCGGATCCGCTCGCGGACGACTTCAGCGCCGAGGTGTTCGACGGTGTCCTCAGCGGCGCCGGCCGGGCGCAGCTGAAAGGCGTCCTCACCGACCAGATGCTCATCGCTGGTATCGGCAACGCCTACTCCGACGAGATCCTGCACACCGCCAAGCTGTCGCCGTTCAAGCCCGCGGCCGGGCTCACTCCGGATGAACGGGCCCGCCTGTACGCGGCCGTCCGGTCCGAGCTCACCGGCGCACTGGACCGGTCGCGAGGGCTGGCGGCCGGCGACCTGAAAGCGGAGAAGAAGGTGGGCATGCAGGTGCATGGCCGGACCGGTGAGACCTGCCCGGTCTGCGGCGACGTGGTCCGGGAGGTGTCGTTCGCCGACAAGTCCCTGCAGTACTGCGCGACCTGTCAGACCGGAGGCAAGCCGCTGGCCGACCGCCGGCTGTCGAGACTGCTCAAGTGACGGCCGGAGAGCAGATCCCGGAGCCTCCTGAGCCGGGTGCGCGCGATGCCAGGCCACTGGAGTCGGCCGTCGGGAAGCCGGGCGGTGCCATCACCCGCCTGGCGGTCTTCGTCAGCCTGCTGATCATGGCGACCTCCCTGCCGGCGCTGATTCCCCGCCTGGCTGCGGAGAAGAGTCACCCCGGCACCGAGGTCGCGGTGGCCTCGTCCGCCGTCACCACGTGGGCCCGAGGGACGCCTGATGTCCTGGAGCAGCTGCAGGACCGGGGGGTGCGCACGGTCATCGTCGAGATGCAGCCGATGCGAGAGGTGATCCGCCCCGGGCAGCTTGCCCGGATAGGGCCCGCGACGGTGGCCCGGCTGCGACTGACCCGCACGTTGCCGGCACGAGGTCCGGGTATCTGGCTGCTGTCACGGCCGAACGATCCCACCGGCGCCTGGAGCGCGATGGTGTCGACGCTGCGCAACCGGGTCCGGGTCGTGCCGGGCGAGCGGGTGATCGCAGAACGGGTCGGTACGGGCCAGAACTGGCGAGGCGTCCTGCGGTGGGACACGTCCGCGGCCTGGCGGGACGTTCCCGTCGGCTACGACCTGCGCCAGATCGGGCAGCTCACCAGTGCCGGGATCAGGGTCGTGCCTGCCATTGGGTCTGTCCAGACACGGCCGCAATGGCTGGCATCGGCGGTGCGCAGCGCCCAGCAGCAAGCGTCGGCGAACCGGTTCCTGCTCCTTGACGGTGCACCGCTGCAGAACGCGGCGGCGGACAAGCAACTGGCCGGACTGCTGTCTGCCGGAGGAACCCACGTTCTGGTGGGCGACGATCTCGCCGACCACCAGCGCTCCGCGGTCGCCCCCTACGTGGCGGCCTTCCCTGGACGGGTCATCCGGGTGTACTGGGCCGACTTCGGCCGGTCGGCCTCCGCCGACGGGCTCGTCACGAGTGGCCGGCAGGCGACCAAGGAACGCGGCGTGCGCATGGTCGCGGCCCGGGTCGAGACGCCGGCTCCGCCGTTGCCGGAGAGTCTCGGCGTGCTGCAGGAGTGGCAGCGTGACCTGCCGACCTCGCCGACCGGCCCTGACCCGGCACCGGCCCGGATTGCGGACCCGCTTCCGGTCGTCGGCCAGGGATATCTCCCGCGGGGCAGCGGACTGCTGGCCTGTTTCATAGTCGTCGCCCTCGCGATCTACCTGCTCACCGAGACGCGTCTGTACCTGCGCCGCAAGCGTTGGCGAGTTCTCGCGAGGCCAGTGGCAGCCCTGGCCTACTGCGCGCTCGCGCTGCTGGCACTCGCTGCCTGGTTGACGAAGAACCAGACGATGACCGATGCGCTGATCGCCCTGGCTGCGTGCGCGGGCGCGTGGGCAGCCGTCACCACTGCTGTGGGGGGCCTGGGGCGGCCGCCGGCACCGGGGAGGTACGGGACAGCCGCGGAGTGGATCGAGAGCCTGTTGCGCTTTGCCGCGGCGGCAGTCGTCGTCGTGGCAGTTGGAACAGCTGTCGCCGCCGCGGGATCTCAGCCCGACTATCTCCTTGCAGTGCAGGGATTCGACAGCCACAAGCTGCTGTTGGTGATCCCCGTGGTCGCCGTCGCGGTGTCAGGAGTTGCGGTCCTGCGGGTGGATCGCGAGGCTGCACGCGAGCCAGTCCGGCATGAGCGGCTGCGGTACGCGGTCCTTGCCGTCGTGGCCCTGGCGGCTGCCGGCTTCGTCGCCTGGTACCTGACCCGATCCGGCAGCGACGCGAACGCGGCGCGGGAAGTACTCGGGCGCGATCGGCTGGAAGAGTGGCTCTACGTGCGACCCCGGTTCGTCGAGGTGTTCCTCGGGTATCCGGCGCTCATCCTGGCCCTGCGCTGGCCCGGAGCACTCGGCCGCTACGTGCTACTGGTCGTCGCCTCGCTCGCCTGTGCCGTCACGGTCGACACCTTCGCGCACTTCGACATGCCCTACTGGACGGCGATGCTTCGAGCGGCGTACGCGATGGCCGGCGGGTTGGTACTCGGCGTCGTCGTCTCGTTGCTGGTGCCGCAGTTCCTGCCGTGGCTGCTGCGCCTGATTCCGATCGGCCGGTCAGCTGATGACACGCTTGCCGGCACACCTGCTGCGGAGACGCCTTTCCCTGCGTTGCAAGAAGATCCGCAAGGTCGTCCATGAGGATCCCGACGCTGCGTCGGTGGCGCTGACGAGGCGTGAGTGCGTTCGAGATCACTCCTGGCGATCCGTCGTCGACAGTCGTGGTGCATGTTCCACACGCGTCCACGTGGATCCCTGACCAGGTACGCACGAGCATCGTGCTGTCCGACGAGGAACTCACTGCGGAGCTCGAGGCGATCACCGACCACGACACCGATCTCATTGCTATGGGCGCCGCCCGTCGGGCCGACGTAACACCTTGGCTCTTCGTCAACCAGGCTTCCCGATTGGTGATCGACCCTGAGCGGTTCCCCGACGAACGCGAGGAGCTCAGCGCCGTCGGCATGGGTGCGGTCTATGAGCGCACGACCACTGGCGTGGTTCTCCGTTCGCCGACCGCAGCCGAACGCGAGGCGTTGATCGATGGCTTCTACACGCCCTACTCGCAAGCCTTCGCGGCACTCGTGCGTGATCGGCTCGCTGTGGTTGGGAAGGTGACGATCATCGACGTTCACTCCTACCCAGTGGTCGCGCTCGCGTATGAGTTGCACGGTGACGGCCCGCGACCAGAGGTCTGCATCGGCACCGATCCCTTCCACACGAGTCCCGAGCTCGCACTCTCGGCAGCGTCGGCATTGGCGACAGCCGCGCCCACGGGCGACGTGGGCGTGAACTCGCCGTTCCTCGGCAGCTACGTCCCGCTCGACCAGTACGAGCAGAATCCCGCCGTCGAGTCGGTCATGGTGGAGATCCGCCGTGATGTCGTGCGAGACAACCTCGACGCCCTCATCGCCGCGACCGCAGCGCTCATCGACACCAGGTCGGCGAGATGAACCTCAGTTGCACGGCACAATGGCGGAATGACCGGGCAGCACAGGACCGTGACGCAAGTGCGACCCGACGAGGTCGCGGCCGGTGCCACCATCGTCGACGTCCGCGAGGACTACGAGTGGCTGGCCGGGCACGTCGAGGGCAGCATCCACATGCCGTTGCACGAGGTCACGGCACGTTGGGAAGAGCTCGGTTCGGCGGACGATCTGGTCGTGGTCTGCCGGCACGGCATCCGCTCCTACCAGGTTGCCGCCTACCTCACCCGTGCCGGAGTCGCAGCGGTCAATCTCGACGGTGGCCTCGTCGCGTGGACCCGCGCCGGCCGCCCGGTCGTCACCGACGAAGGGCTGACCGGACAGGTCGTCTGAGCTGTAGCCGGCGCTCGGAGGACCGATCCCGTCCGCTACCCAGTGACAGACTCCTGCGGTGACCGACACGACCGGGCGGGTTCTGCGCCTGCTCAGCCTGCTGAGCTCGAGGCCCGTGTGGTCGGGCCCGGACCTGGCTGATCGGCTCGGCGTCACCACCCGGACGGTTCGGCGCGACGTCGACCGACTGCGCGAACTCGGCTACCCGGTCCAGGGCGAGCAGGGAGTCGCGGGCGGCTATCGGCTCGGGGCCGGCGGACGGCTGCCACCGCTCATGCTCGACGACGAGGAGGCCGTCGCGGTGGCGGTCTGCCTGCGCCTGGGTGCCGGCGGAACGGTGGCCGGCATCGAGGAGTCGGCCATGCGCACGCTCACCAAGCTCGACCAGGTGCTGCCGGCCAGGCTCCGCAGCGAGGTCGCCGCCCTGCACGGGTCCACCGTGACCCTTCCGGGAGCCTCGCCTTCGGTGGACCCGGACACGTTGATGACGCTGGCCCGATCTGCGCGTGACATCACCCGGGTGCGCTTCGGTTACGTCGCTCGCGGCGGTGACCGCACCGAGCGCGACGTGGAGCCGTACCGGCTGGTCGCGACGGGCCACCGGTGGTATCTGCTCGGCTTCGACCTCGACCGGGACGACTGGCGGGTGTTCCGCCTCGACCGGATGGACCCTCCTCACCAGACGTCGTTCCGCTTCCGCCGCCGGCCCGAACCCGATGCGGCGGACTACGTGCAACAGTCCCTGACCCGCTCCACCTACCGCTTCGTCTCCCGCACCCGGCTGACCGCCACGGCAGAGGCGGTGCGCGAGCGGGTCCCGGTCCACATCGGCACGGTCGAGCGAGTCGACGACACAACGAGTGAACTCGTCGCTGGTGCAGACGATCTGGAGTCGCTCGCCTTCCATCTGACCTGGGTCGCTCTCGACCTCGACGCCGACCTCACGGTCATCGATCCGCCGGAGCTGCAGGAGATGTTCCGCCGGCTGGGTTCGCGCCTCCGTCGGTTCGGTGGAGCCACCCGCTGACCCAGAGGCCCGCAGCGTTGGTCAGACCGCAGCCGCGTCGACGATGCGGGTGCGGAGGTAGCGACCGAAATGCGGGACCGTGAACGCGATCTGACCCCGCTGGCCCGAAAAGACAAGACCCTTGCGCAGCAGGGAATCCCGGGCAGGTGACAGTGACTGGGGCTTCCGGCCCAGCGACTCCGCGACAGCGGCCGTGGAGATCGGGCCATCCGGCCCGTCGCCGTTCTCGCCGCTTGGCGTGGCACCCAGGTCGGCCATCGCCAGCATGTACTCACGTTCGGCTGGAGTTGCCCGCTCGTAGCGCGAACCGAAGAACCCGACGGCCAGCTCGCCTTCGGCCTGCGGTGCCGCGATGCGCACGTCCTCGGCCGTGATCGGCGAACGAGGCGCGGCGTCCCAGGTCGCCTTTCCGTAAGCCTGGATGAAGTACGGGTAGCCGTCGGTGGCCAGGTACAGCGCTGCCAACGCCTCGTCGGTGAACGACACTCCTTCGTCGCCGGCGGGCAGAGCCAGCGCCCGGCGTGCCTGTTCGGCCTCCAGGCGGTCGATGCGGAGATAGCGGAACAGCCGCTCGGAGTAGCTCTTCGAGGCCGACAGCAGTGCGGGCAGGTGTGGCAGACCGGCACCCATGATCACCAGCGGCAGGCCGACCTGGCTCAGCTCGTGGCAGGCAGCGCACAGCGCGGAGATGTCGTCGGCGGAGAGGTCCTGCATCTCGTCGATGCCCAGCACGACTCCCTTTCCCTGTGCTGCGGCCAGCCCGGCCACGTCGGTCAGCAGTTCGAGCAGGTCGATCTCGATGTCGCCCGAGTCGGCCCGGCCGGTGGCAGGTGCCACCTCGATCCCGCCGGTCCACTGGTCGCGGAGCCTGGTGCCCGGTGGGTTGGACTTCAGCGCGAACGCCTTGACCACCCCCAGGACCTCGTCGGCATCCCTGGTGTTGCGCCCACCGAGTTCCCGGACGGCCTGGTGGAGCGCCCCGGCGAGCGGCCGGCGAAGTGCCTGCCCGGGGCGGGCCTCGAGCTTCCCGGTTCCCCAACCCCGCTTGACCGCCTGCGATCGCATCGCGTTCAGCAGCACCGTCTTGCCCACGCCGCGCAGGCCGGTGAGGACGATCGAGCGCTCGGCGCGACCGCGGCTGAGCCGCTCGAGCGTGACGTCGAAGGCGCTCAGCTCGGCGTCACGTCCGGCCAGCTCCGGTGGTCGTTGCCCGGCGCCGGGCGCGTAGGGGTTTCCGACGGGATCCACGAGCGGGGACGTTAGCGCCGCGCGGGCGTGCCATGCGGTCCGACTCGCTGGCGATTGTCTTCGGTGATCTAGGGCGTGGGATAGACGCCGGAACCTGCCGCTTGAACGGATGAGGGGCGTGGCCCGGTTGGACCACGCCCCTCGACCGTGCCGTCCGAGCTAGTTGGCCGGCTGCCCGTACACCGCGAGTTCGGTCATGTCCATGAACTCGCAGCCGGAGAACCCGCCCGCCTCACAGGTGGTGGCGAAGTCACCAGGCACCTGCGGGCGGAGCATCGTGAACTTCACGTAGGTGACGGCGTCACCCGTTCCCGCCGCAATGGTCAGCGGGTTGAGCTGGCCACGGTTGTCGGCGGTGAACGACCCGGAGTCCGCGACCTCCCACGAGGGATCGGTCGCGGTCGGCGTGGTCGTCACCGTCGTCGTCTCCACCCGGTAGTCCTGGGTCGAGGCGCTACCGGCATCCCCGCAGGTGTTGCTCGGGTCGACCGAGATGCCACTCAGGTCGACTGCCACCGGCAGTTTCACGATCACGTACTTCGGCGTGATCGTCCAGTCGGCCGGCTGGTCGTCGGCCGAGGTGGATCCCCACCCGGAGCCGAGTGACCCGTCGATCGCCTGGATCGGGCCGCACCCGAACTCGGTGTAGTCCGGCCCGTTGAAGTCGCTGATGCTGGCCCCGCCGGCGGCGGCTGCCCAGTCGCGCTTCAGCGTGAAGTCGGCGGTGGTGACCGGGGCCCGGACGGTCAGGTCGACGACCTGCTGTTCGTACCCGGGCTTGCTGGCGGACACATCGGAGTACGTGCCGTAGAAGACACCGTTGATCGTGTACTCGCCGTCGGCGTCGGTCCGCGCCGCCAGGTACTCGCTGAAGCCGGGAGCCGACGCGTGCCCGCCGATCGACACGATCGCGCCGGGGAGCGCCGCGTCGAAGTCGTCGTTGACGACTCCGCTGACGCTGCCCTTGGGGGTGCTGCTGGTCGGCGGCAACGAGAAGTCCTCCACCGGCGTGGTGTCGTCACCGTTCAGCGCCGAGGCGAAGTAGCCCATGCCCCGAGCGGCGAACACCTTCCAGATGGCCGACTGCCGCTTGCCACCCTGGACGAGGTCGGCCTGCAGGATCGCGTTGCGCTGGTCGAGGAAGCTCGGGTTCGTGGGCGACAGGCTCATCGCCCGGGTCACCAGCGACTGGGTGGCCTTGCTGCCGATCTTGTTGCGCAGGTCCCAGAGCGTCTCGCCCCAGATCTCCCCGTCGGCGTGCACCTCCGGAGTGCCGAGGATCACGCCGTAGTCGCCGTAGGTGTAACCGCCGGGCTTGCCCCGGTAGGCCTGGGCACTTGGGTGACGTGGAGCCGACCGGGCAGTCGAGCGGCTGGGTCCGGATCAGGTCCTGGCCGGCGCCCACGTAGTCGCCGACGCGGATGTCGCCAGGGGCCCTGGTGTCCTTGAGGTAGCGCTTGGCGACCAGGAAGTCCTCCGCGTACCAGTCACTCCACGCCTCACCCATGGCACCGGCCTGGATGTTGCCGAGGGTGGAGTTGCCGTTGGCGTCGACGACGAGCCGGTTGGACAGGCCGTGCCCGTACTCGTGGTAGACGATGCTGCCGTCGTCGCCGCCGTTGGCGTTCAGGAACGGGTCCTGCGCCGGCGAAGCTCCTGGCTGGTGGAACAGGTACATCTGCATCGTCGGAGCCTGGCCGTCGGGTGGCGTGCTCATGTTGGCGTTGTCGATGTGGTTCGGCGTCGGGCAGCCCGTTGTCGGTGTCTGCGCCGTCCAGGGCCTGGGTGTCGATCGCGTCGTCACCCTGGAAGTTGCCGGCCGCCTTGTTGAAGCCGATCGGTGCCCTGGCGAGATGGTCGTGGAACCTGTTCACGAAGTAGAAGGCCTGCGTGGCGTTCTGGTTGGCGTTGGTCGCGCCAGGAGTCAGGCGTCGTGGGGTCCCACGAGCACGGGTAGGTCGCGGTGCAGAGGGACTCCGTTCTCCGACGCGAACGTGGTGAACGGGAAGTCGAAGTGGCCCCTGGAGCTGGGCCTGATCTCCTCGCTGGTGGAGGCGGCGTTGTCGTCGTTGATGTCGATGAACGCGTGCGCGTTCTGGCCCTGCAGGACGACTGAGTTCCGTGGCAGCCAACGCTTCGGCAGCTTGACCTGGCGCTGCTTCCCGCCCTTGTCCGCGCCCGGGTAGTACTCCCACACGCGGGCGGTGTCGTGGTCGGTGAGGCTGTTGCGGTAGAGCACGCGCGCCGACTTCGCTTCGACGATCGAGCTGTACAGCTCTCCCGAACGGACCTGCGTCTGCCACGCGAGCACGGTCTTGCCGACGGTCTTGAACCATACGAGTTGCGCCAGGTCGCCGCCTGCGAAGCGGGTCTGCTTGACGGCGCCGCCGAGGAGGGTCGCCTTGGCCGAACGGGCCTCGCCGCCGGCGTCCTTGATCGCGGCCTCCCGGGCCCGGGCGGCGGAGATGCCTGGCGCGGCCGCGCCGATTCCGCTCACCGTGGTGAGCGGCGAACCGGTGAAGCCGACGACGCGACCGTCCTTGGCGACGTGGGCTACGACGCCGTTGCCGAACACGGGCACGCCGCCGACCACCTGGATGAACGACAGGTGGTGGGTCCCGTCGATGTCGGTGTAGGTCTTGCGCAGCCGCAGGGCGTCGAACGCACCCTGGTCCAGACCGAAGACGTCGTTGTGCTCCCTGATGTAGGCGAGCGCGATCTCCTTGGGACTCGCGTTCGACTTCGAGGTCAGGAACCCGTTGGTCTTGGCGATCTGACGAGGTGAGCCGGTGAGCGCGTCGATCGTGACGATGCCCTGTGACCCGAGCTCCTTCTTGAGGGCGAGAACTGCCGGCTTCGGCTTCGCCGCATTGGCGGCCGCGCGGTGCTCGAGCGCCTTTGCGCTCGCACCGGATCGCCGTGAGTCGAAGTGTTCCGCCCGCTCCTGGCTGTTGGTGCTGCTGGCCGCCTCGCTCGGCGCGGCGTTCTTCTCGGATGGGGCCGCCAGTGCGGTCTGGCCGGCCCCGGCGAACGCCAGGGCGGTGACCAGACCGCCTACGAGGGCGACCCTCCTGGACGAGATGACATGGCGATTACGAGATGACATGCGCAAGTCCTCAGGTGGGAGGTGGCGCCGAACGCCGACGCCGCGCGCAAACTACCGCGAAATGTCACGAGCCGTCACGAGAAGTAGCGCATCCGATCTGGCCACAACCTGCCGCGGAACCGGCGGACGATGCAGTCGGTTGCCGCTGGGGCACGCGATCCGACATCGAGCGCCGGTTCCGGGTCCTGCCTTGATCAGACGTCGATACCGAGGTAGCGGCCGTACTTGCCGTGCAGCTCCTCCCAGCCGTAGGCCGGAGCAGACGTGCCGACCCGCGACTGGGTCGCGCCGTCTGCGAGCAGCTCCGAGAGCGACTGCAGGCACAGCTGCCAGCCGGCGGCGTAGGAGGGCGCCTCGACGCGGTCGGGGAACCGGTGGCGCAGCACCAGTCGCGCACCGTCCGCGTGCGGGTGCACCTCCCACCGCAGGATGCCGGATCCCCACGAGTACTCGACGAGCGTTCCGGTCTCGACCGTGAGCACCCGCTCGTCGGACGGCTTGACGTCGCCGGCGTCCCGGGTGGTCAGTCGCACCGGCCCGGTCGAGGTGAGTGGACGTTCGGTCTCGAACGGGCCCCACTGCGCGAGGTCGTTGGGATCGGTGAGCGCCGCCCACACCCGGGCCGGCGGATGAGGCACGACGCGGTCGACGATGAGATCCCACTCGTTGCCCGCGGCTGCCAGCGTGACGGGCTCGACGCCCTCCGGCAGCTGGGCTTGCGTGCTGGGCTGTTGCGACGTTGTGCTGGACATCTGTTTCCTCCGGATTCTCGGGTCGTGCGGTCGGCTTTCTCTCACTTGCGAGCGCCTGCTTGCTGTTCGCGGTCGAGGTGGTCGACCAGTGCGTCGACGTGGCGGTTCCACGTCGCGCGGTAGGACTGCAACCAGTCGTCGATGGCGGTGAGCGGGCGGCTGTCCAGCGCGTAGATCCGGCGCTGCGCATCGATGGCCACCGTGACGAGACCGTGCTCGCGGAGCACGCGAAGGTGCTTCGACACCGCGGTCTGGCTCAGGCCGGTGTCGTCGACGAGTTCGGTCACGCTGGCGTCGGCGCGCAGCAGTCGGTCGAGGATCCGACGCCGGTTCGGCTCGGCCACCACATCGAAGAGCGCACTCACAGGTGGCAATATGCCTGATCAAGCATATGCCTGTCAAGGCATATGCGTGCCGGGAATGTGTGACCTGGACGTGCAGTGGGTTCCCCGTTGCGTGGGTGGTCAGTGCGCGGCGACGGGCGTGCGGTCGTTGCGCATCAGGTCGGCCGGCAGCTTCAGCCCCTGCGGCCGGACCACGAAGAGCAACAGCGTGAGCGCGACCGCGAAGCAGCCGAACATCACCAGGCCGAGCGAGACCGCCGAACTGCCCAGCAGGCCGACGATCGGCGCGGCGGCAGCGGCCACCAGGTTCTGGCTCGCTCCCATGACTGCCGACGCCGTGCCGGCGGCCTCGCCGTGGCGTGACAGGGCGATCGCCGGGGTGTTGGGGAAGGTGAGCGCGAGGAAGGCCATCGCCGACCAGATCGGCACGAGCACGCCGAACAGCCCACCGGCACCGGTGAGCGCGGTGGCGAGGAGCACGGCCGTCGATACCAGGCAGCCGATGATCCCGGTCAGGAGGAGCCGTCCCGGTTCGAAGCGCCGGAGCAGCGGAACGTTCACCTGGGTCATGACCACCATGCCGACGGCACCGGCGGAGAAGGCGACGCCGAACTGCTGCACCGACAGCCCGAAGCCGTCCTGCAACACGAACGGCGAACCGGAGACATAGGCGATCACGGCACCGAACGAGCAGCCGGAGGCGAGCACGAGGCCGACGAAGACCCGGTCGCGGACCAGCCCGGCGACCACTCCGGCCATGGAGGCCAGGCCGACCGGACGTCGCGCGGACGGCGGCAGGGTCTCGGGCAGGAATCGCCAGGAGATGAGCACGACCATGGTCGAGACGAGTGCGAGGACGACGAAGATCGCCCGCCACGAGCCGACGCGGAGGATCGCCGACCCGAGCGACGGGGCGACCACCGGAGCGATGCCGACGACCAGCATCAGCCGGCTGAACAGCTGCGCGGCGCGGACACCGACGAACAGGTCGCGGACCACGGCCATGGCGATCGTGGCGGAGGCGGCGGCGCCGAATCCCTGGACCACGCGCAGGACCCCGAGCACGGCGACCGTGGGTGCAACCACGATGGCCAGCGAGGCGGCGACGTGCGCGAGCAGGCCGATGAGCAGCGGGCGCCGGCGTCCGAACGTGTCGGAGAGCGGTCCGATCACGAGCTGACCGATACCCATCCCGAGCATCGTTCCGGTCAGCGTGAGCTGCACCAGCGCGTCGGTGCTGCCCATGTCGGTGGTGATCTGCGGCAGCGACGGGAGGTACATGTCGATGGTTGCCGGGCCGACCGCGGCCATCACGCCGAGCAGCAGGGCGAACAACCTGACCTTGCGCTGGCTGAGGCGCTCACCTGGCGTCGGGTTGGCTTGCACCGGGGCACGCATTGCGACGGCGGTCATCGCCGACCTCGGGCAATCGGTACTGCACACAACACGGGGAACAACCTCACGAACGAGAGAGACAGCGATGACGCCCGAACGGGCGGCGCACGGAGAAGGAAAGAGTGGGACCGGTAAGGCCCGCGCACCGGAACCGTCAGCTGCGATGGTGACGTCGGCCGCGCATGGCGATCCTTCCAGCTTTACCGCTAAAGAGGAAGGGCTGTCCGCGAACTGGCCGTCGGCCCGACCACCGTGGCGCTGCACCGGTGGGTGCGCGTTGGATGTGGCCATGGATCCTCGCGCCGGACAGCCAGCCCAATTGCACGACCTGATCGACGTCGAGGAGGTGCTGGAGGCCTACGCCGAGCGGGTCCCCGACGTGAGCGACCCCCAGCAGCGGGTGGTCTTCGGTACGTCCGGCCATCGCGGCTCGAGCCTCGACACCGCCTTCAATGACGCGCACATCGCCGCCATCAGCCAGGCCATCGCCGAGCACCGGGCCGGTCAGGGCGTCGACGGGCCGCTGCTGATCGGTGCCGACAGCCACGCTCTGTCAGCGCCGGCGCTGCAGACCGCGATCGAGGTCCTGGTGGCCGCCGGCGTCGACGTACGCATCGACGCCGACGACCGGCTCGTCCCGACCCCCGCCGTCTCCCACGGCATCCTCACGCTCAACCAGGGCGACGGGCCGCGAGCCGACGGCATCGTGGTCACGCCGTCACACAACCCACCGCGCGACGGCGGCTTCAAGTACAACCCGCCACACGGCGGCCCGGCCGACACCGACGTCACCACGGCGATCGCCAACCGCGCCAACGAACTGATCGCGGGCGGTCTCACCGAGGTCGGGCGAGTCAGTACCGACGAGGCACTGAGCAAGGTCGGCCGGTTCGACTTCCTCGGCAGCTACGTGGCCGACCTCGCGACGGCCATCGACGTCGAGGCCATCCGGCGGGCCGGGATCCGGATCGGCGCCGATCCGCTCGGCGGCGCATCCGTCGACTACTGGGGCGCGATCGGCGACCGCTACTCCCTCGACCTCACCGTGGTCAACCCAACGGTCGATCCCACGTTCGCGTTCATGACGCTCGATCACGACGGCAAGATCCGGATGGACTGCTCCTCGCCATACGCCATGGCGTCGCTGGTGGCACAACGCGACACCTACGACATCGCGACCGGCAACGATGCGGACGCGGACAGGCACGGCATCGTCACTCCTGATGCAGGGCTGATGAATCCCAACCACTTCCTTGCGGTCGCGATCGACTACCTGTTCACCCATCGGCACTGGGGCGGCGACGTCGCGGTCGGCAAGACCCTGGTGTCCAGCTCGCTCATCGACCGGATAGTCGCCGGGATGAGCCGCCGGCTCTGGGAGGTGCCGGTCGGGTTCAAGTGGTTCGTGCCCGGGCTGCTCGACGGCAGCGTGGGCTTCGGCGGCGAGGAGTCGGCCGGCGCGAGCTTCCTTCGCGACGACGGCAGCGCATGGACGACGGACAAGGACGGGATCCTCCTCGCGCTGCTGGCCGCCGAGATCCTCGCGGTGACTGGGGATTCGCCATCGCAGCATCACCGTCGACTCGCCGAGGCCTACGGCGAGTCCGCCTACACCCGCGTGGACGCGCCGGCGACCCGGGAGGAGAAGGCCAGGCTCGGCAAGTTGTCCCCGGACGCGGTCACCGCCACCGAGCTCGCGGGCGAGCCGATCACCGGCAAGCTCACGACGGCGCCGGGCAACGACGCAGCGATCGGCGGGCTCAAGGTGACCACCGACTCTGCCTGGTTCGCGGCGAGGCCCTCGGGGACCGAGGACGTCTACAAGATCTACGCGGAGTCGTTCAAGGGGGAGGACCACCTGCAGCAGGTGCTGGAGTCGGCCCGCGAGGTGGTGGCGTCGGCCTTGGCCGACTGAGCGCCGGGGCTGGCCGGAGTTCCACGGTCAGGCGTGGCTCCCGGCCAGGTACGCGTCGATGCGCTCGGCCAATCGGAGTTTCAATCCTTCGAGCATCACCTCGATCGACATCAGTTCGCCGAGCGCCACGAGCAGCTCCCGTTGATCAACCCGGTCGAGCCTGACCGCGGCGAGATCGCGACAGCAGTGGACGACCTCGACCAGCAGCTCGTCGAGGTCGAGCAGTGGCTCGTCGAACGCGATCTCCCAGCCGTCGTCGTGCGCGTCGAGTCGGGTCATCTGCCTGCTCTCCTAGGACAGCAGTCAGGATCACTGTGGGCACGCCATTGCACCGCGATCCAGCCCGCGGTGTGGATGCCCGCCGGCGAGCACCTGCGTTGTGGACGGCCGCGTCGGAGGCAGGGCGACGTCAGTCGCCGGTCGTGACCCCCGCGCGGTCGGCCTGCCACGGCTGCGGTTCCTCGTGGCCAGCTCGGCCGGCAGCGTGGGCACCGCCGCGCTGGTAACCGGGACGGACGAACAGCAACGCGCACACCACGCCGATCAGCGACACGGCCGCCGGCAGCAGGACCGTGTGGGCCATGGCCGCGGAGAACCCGTCCACGAGGTGGGCGGGCAGAGCGGCGCCGGACTGTGCCTGTGCGGCACCGCCTGACGCCGCGAAGCCTGGCAGCTCTCGGGCGAGGAGCGCGGTCATGACGGCGGCGATGGCCGCACTGCCCAGCACCGCGCCGACCTGGCGGGTGGTGTTGTACACGCCGGCACCGGCCCCGGCGTCGCGCTGCGAGAGGTTCCGGGTCGCGGTGACCGAGAGCGGTCCCCAGATCCCGGAGTTCGCGAACCCCATGACCGCGGACGGGATGAGCAGGGTCAGGACCGAGTGGTCCGGCGTCATCAGCAGCGAGTAGAGGAGCAAGGACAGGGCCAGCAGGCTGAACCCGGCAGCGGCGAACCACTTGGGGTTACGCCTGTCGATGAGCCTCCCCACCACCGGTGCGAGGGCGATGGAGACGACGGCCATCGGTGTGAGCAGCAGCGCCGACTGCGTGGGCGTGAGCCCGCGGGCGGTCTGGGTGTAGAGGAACATCGGGAAGCCCATGCCCGTCACCACGAAGCTCATGGCCGTGATCCCCAGGTTGGCCAGGCTGAAGTTTCGATCCTTGAACAGTCGCAGCGGCAGCAGCGGTTCGGACGTGGTGCGGTGTTCCCAGATCACGAAGGCCACCAGCACGACCACACCGGCGGCCAGCAGCTCCCAGACCGTGACCGGGCCCCAGATCCCGCCCCAGTCGTAGCGTTCGCCCTCCTGGATGCCGAAGACGATCAGGAACATCGCCACGGCGCTCAGCACGACGCCAAGGACGTCGAACGAGTGCATGTGCGTCTCGAGCCTCGGCACCAACCGGAGCGCCGCGGCGAAGGCGACCACTCCGATGGGCACGTTGACGAAGAAGATCCACTGCCAGCCGAGCGAATCCACGAGCAGGCCGCCGGCGATCGGACCCACGAGGACGGCCACGCCGGCCACCGCACCCCAGACACCCATCGCGGTTCCCCGGTTCTGCGGCGGGAACGTCCGGGTGATCACGGCCATGGTCTGCGGTGTCATCAGCGCCGCACCGAGGCCCTGCACCGCCCTCGCCAGGATCAGCACCTCGATGCTGCCGGACAGGCCGCACCACAACGAGGCGAGCGTGAACACGAGCAGACCGGCGAGGTAGACGTTCTTCGGGCCGAGCCGGTCGCCGAGCCGGCCGGTGATCAGGAGCGGAACGGCATAGGCGAGCAGGTAGGAGCTGGTCACCCAGATGACCTGGCTGATGTCGGCCTGGAAGTGCTCGAGGATCGCCGGCGTCGCGATCGTGACGATCGTCGAGTCGATGATGATCATGAAGAAGCCGACGACCAGTGCCCATAGAGCGGGCCATGGCTGCGGCTGCGGAGTCCCCGGCTGCGCAGCCGGGATCGCGGTTGATGTCACAGGTGTCGTCCTTCGGTCAGGGCCTACTTGCCCTTGAGCGACGACCAGTCGGCCTTGCGTGGCTGCTGGCGCACCGGAACCAGGCCGGTGGTGTCGATCTTGCCCGCGACGGGCCGGGGTGTCAGCGCGGCGAGGCCGTCGGCACTTATGCCGGTGCCGCTTCGAGGCTTGGTCGGGAGCTGCGAGGCACGTTGCGGGAGCCAGCGCAGGTCGCCCATGACCGACTGGATCGCCCGGACCAGCACGAAGGCAAGCCCGCCGCCGATGGCGAACGTGCCGGCGGCACCCGCGACGTAGGCGTAGGAGATGACGACCGGCAGGACGCTCTGGCAGAAGCCCGCAGCGAGCAGGCACAGCAGCGCCCCGATCGCCAGCCACAGCGCCACCGGGCGAAACGCCTGCGCCAACTGGTTCTTGCGCACCCACCAGGCACCCACGCAGACCGCCACCACGACTGCCAGCGTGGTGAACGCCAGCAGCACGAGGTTGAGCGTGTCGCTGCGATGCGCACCACCCACGGAGACCCCGATCGGGTCGTCGGCGATCGCAGCGAAGATGCCTCGCCGCCAGATCGCCTGGAAGGTTCCGTAGACAGCGCAGAGCACCACGGCTGGGATGAGCGCAGCTGCCACGCCCTGCGAGAAGGGGAGTGGACCCTGCCGGGCGCCGGGAGTGTCGTGGGTCTGTGCCTGCCAGATCGAAGCCGGTCGGTGCGAAGCGAGGCTTGTCGCGGCCCGGCTCAGGCCCGGGCGCGCCTCGGTCTTGGGCAGCCACGAGGTGTCGACCTTGCCATGGCGCACTCCCAAACCCGTTCGCGCGGCCGGCGTGGTCCCGGCACCCCACTGCGGCGCCGGCGGGGCTTCGCCCACAGCCGGCGAGAGCGGGTAGCTGCACTTGTGGCACGTGCTCGCGCCTGCGGCGTTGACCGAGCCGCAGCGGGTGCACACCATGATCGGAGGTTACCTGCGCGGCCGAACCCGCCTGGCTAGCCGAGATCGCTCCTGGGGACACCGGCGCAGGGGATGCGTCGGCGCGGCCCGAGCGTGGGTGGCATCCTCAGTCGGCACCGATCCCGCGAGGAGGCCTCGATGCAGGCAGTGGTGTTCACCGGTCCGGGCCAACTGAGCGTCACCGACGTGCCGGAGCCGTCGCCCGGAATCGGCGAGGTGCTCCTGCGCCCGGTCGTGACCGGCGTCTGCGGCACCGACCTGCACCTGTTGGCCGGCGGCTTCCTGGCGCGCTACCCGCTGGTGCCGGGTCACGAGATCGTCGCGGAGGTGGTGGCGCTCGGGCCGGAGGTCGTCTCGCCGCCGGCCGGAACGCTGGTCGCGGTGGACAACACCGACCTCTGCGACCGGTGTGCCTACTGCCAGGCGGGCCAGCCGCTGTACTGCGCGAACTTCCGGTCGCTCGGCGTCAACGCGCCGGGTGGCTTCGCCGAACTCATGGTCGCCAGCGCCGAGAAATGCTTTCCGATCGAGGGGCTCGACCCGATGGTCGCGGTCATGACCGAGCCGCTGGCCTGCGCCATGCACGGCGCCGACACGCTTGCCCTGGCGCCCGGCTCCGACGTCCTGGTGTTCGGTGCCGGACCGACCGGGCTGCTGCTCTCGCAGTTGCTCGTCCATGGCAACGCCGCACGGCTGACGGTCGCGGCACCCTCGCAGGCAAAGCTCGAACTCGCCCGGGCGTTCGGGGTCGACCACACCGTCTTGGTCGACCGGGCGGATCCGGCGGCGGCCAGCGCCGAGCTGCTCGAGCGGGCACCCCTCGGGTACGACGCGGTGGTCGAGGCCACCGGAGCGCCCGCGGTGCTCGCGGGCTGCCTGCCGCTCACGCGGACCGGCGGAACGGTGCTTGTCTACGGAGTCGCGGACGAGGGCGACCGCTGGTCGGTCGCCCCGTACGACATCTTCGCCCGCGAGCTGACCATCAAGGGCTCGTTCGCCCAGACCCACTGCTTCGGCCGGGCGCTGCGGGCGCTCACGACCGGCCGGGTCCGCACCGAGGGCATCGTGACCGACGTCGTCCCGCTGTCCTCCTTCGACCAGGCGCTGGCCGCAGTTCGCTCGCCGACGAGCGTGAAGGCGGTGGTGGTGCCGGGATAACCCTTGCCAGACAGAGGAAACCCCTGCACCAGGAGGTGCAGGGGTCTCCTGAGACAGCGTGTCTCCAGGGGTGTCCGCGCTGGATCAGCCCCAGATCGAGGCGTTCCGTTGCTCGGCGGTCTGGTAGTTCTCACCGATCTGCTGCACCGCGGAACCCGACAGGTGCAGGGTCGTCTGCATGTGCGTGAAGGACCGGTCCCACTCGCCCTGAGCCACCCGGTAGGCCTCCCGAGCGGGGCCTTCCCACTCCTGCGACTTGTTGCCGATGAAGGCCTTGAGCTCTTCGAGCTCCTGCTTCATGGTCTTGGCCACCAGGGCCAGGTCGGCAGCACCCTGGTCGAGGCCGCCCTTGTTGAACATGGTCGTCTGTGTCATCGCGCTACTCCTGGTCGACTGTGATGGGGCTGGGTCAGACGCCGGCGTTCAGGGCCTGATCGATGGCGGAGACAGCCTGCTGCTGCTCTTGTTCGTTGCTCTCGTAGGTGATGCGCGAGTCAACGAGCTTCTCGTGAATGTTCTCGAGCGACCCGATCACCTTGTTGAGCTCGGCGTCGAACACCGACATCACGTTCTGGAAGCTGCCGTGCGCAGACCCGCCCCAGTTCGCGGACAGCGTCTGCCGGTGGTTGTCGATCTGGATCCGAAGACCCCGGATCGTGTTGGCCTTCTCGTCGATCTGGCCGGCGCATGCCTGGATGTCGCCAGCGTTGTGGCTGTTGGTGCCGCTCACGCTTCCTCCTGGGTTCTATCCGGCCAATGCCGGTTGACGATCGGCGATTCCGATGACCAGAACACTAGGAACCCTGGGAGGGCGGCGCCCTGGTCGACAGATGTCGTTGTGGATAACCACGTCTCGACCTCGGCGCATGCTCGATCTCACGGTGCGACTGCCACCGTTCCGCGCGCACTGCTGGGGTCGAGCGCCGGACCTTGTGGCACCAGGGCAAGCAGTCGAGACGGGATCGGCATCGGCTGGATGGTGGAATAGCCAAGCCAGGCAGCAGCATCTCCCGTCGGGACGGCGAACCGAAGCCCCGCGTCGGTGATGAGGAATACCCCAGGCGAGGTGTCGTCGTCGGATGTCAGCACGCTGACGACTGCCACATGGCCGGGTTCGATGACCAGGTCGTCGACGGTCTGGGTCGTGGTGGTGCCCTCGGGCTTGGCCGGGCTCACCACGCCGACGTCGCCGCCGACGCTGACGGCAGGGGCATCGGGAACCGTCCCGTCACCGGCAACCGCCTCGACGCACACCGGGCCCTCGTCCGCTGTGGAGGCAAGGGTCGGCTTCGCCGCAGGTATGTCCGGAGATCCCAACCGTTGTTGGGAATTTGCGCTCGCATTGACGTCGGCGGTGGTGGCATCGAGCAGCTTGGCCTCGCGCGAGCCGGTCAGCAGCAGGGCCTGCGTTTCGGTGATCGGCGACAGTCCGTCCGCGAGGGACACGTACCACTGCACACCCGCAGCCGAGGACGCCTGCACGACGTCGCCGACGCGGGTCCGCTGATCTGCCACGTCGGCGCCGGGTCCGCCTGCTCCAGGCACAGTCGGTGGGGTGAGATCAGGACCCGCTGGCACGGCGTTGATCCATGGTGCCGGAACAGCAAGCGCACGTTGACCATCGAGCCCCAGCGACCTCAGGTCCTCGGCTGTGGCAGCCAGGCGCTTGCCGTGCCAGACGAGAAAGAGTTCGCTGCCTGATCGGACGAGGAGTGAGTCGTCACCGAGCGGCGTTCCGTTGGGGCGGGTCCCGATGACCAGCGTGCTGACGGCGTCGTCCTCGGCCTGAGTCGCGCAGACTGCCCAGGGTGCTCTCACCACGTGCCGTGCATCCGGCAACGAATCCGGTGCACCGGCGATGCCGACCGGTGCGCCGCGTTGTGCTCCCGCGATCGCGTTGCGGGAGACCTTGACGGTCCGCACGTCGGGCTGCTGCAACAGGAGCCGTGCCGAGGTGTAGTTGAGGACCGGCCGCAGCTCCGCCCCGGTCCAGACGTAGCGAGATCCGGTCTCACGTTCCACGATCAGGACGTCACTGCGCTGCCACGTGCTGGGACTGCCGCCCCGCACCTTCCCGTAGAAGCCTGCACCGGTCAGGCCGAGTACAGCGACCAGGACCCCAGCCAGCGTTGCGGTCGCGACGCGGCGCATCGGCTGTTCCGCCTGCTCGGGATCGGAGCCCATGAGTGCGGTCATCACCCGCCGGACCGAATACCGGTAGCCCGCGAGCTGGTCGCGACGGGTCTGCATCTGCCGACCTCCGGTCTACTCGCTGGGTTCGTCCACAAGGCCGGGTCGGTGGGCTCCGACGGCCCGCGGCGGCTCCCTACGATAGGCAGCCGCGATCACGTCACCGGTTTTCGCCTGTGGACACACACGATTCCTGCCAGGAAGGAGGCGCCATGTCGGTACGCGGTCGCGACGCGTCCGTCCGAGGCGCCCGAGGATCGACGGACTGAGCGGGTGTCCGGGGGAGCTGGCGAACGCTGGCGCCGCACGTGGTCGGGGCCACGAATCGGCCCGTTCACGCTCGGCATCCTGCTGGCCGGACAAGCGGCGTGCGTGTTCGTCGTTGTCCTTGCCTGGCTCGCCAAACCGTTGGTCGTACCCGGTCTGGTCGTGCTCGCCCCGCTCGGTGTTCTGGCGCTGGTCAGGGTCAAGGGACGACCGCTCTGGCGGCACCTCCGGGTGCTGCGCCAGTCCGCGAACCGCACGAAGGCAGCTGCGAAGTCCCCGCGTTCCGAGGGGTTTCCGACGGCCGAGCACGAGGACCTCGTTCCGCTCCTGCACCTGGCACCGGACCTGACCGTCCGGAGCGTCGACGGCAGAAGCGGTGGGCCGGCTGCGGTTGTCTGCGACGGGCGCGGTCTTACCGTGGTGCTCGCCGCCGATCGACAGCCGATGGTCGCGCGATCGCAGCCACTAGGCGTCGGGCTGCTGGCCGACCTCTGCGACGTCGACGGCTGCGGGTTCGACTCAGGACAGCTGCTCGTCACCATCACGCCTGCGCGGGCGTCTGCAGCCGCCACGGTTCCGGCGTTGGTCGAGGCCTACGCCGAGGTGAACCCGACCGCGGCACCGCGGTCGGTCGACTGGTTGATCGCCCTGCGCAAGGATCCGACCCGAGCCAGGGCCGGGTCGGTACGGGGACTACCTGGCGCCGGCATGGACTCGCCAGTCGCCGTCCGGTCGGCCGCCGACCGGGCGACCAAGTTGCTCTCCGCGGCCGGCCTGCACGCCAGGACGTTGTCCCACGACCAGACGGTGCGCGCCCTCGCTGCCTCCTGTCAGGCGGATCGGCGCCGGCCGCGACCTGAACGTGGCCGCTTCGCCGAGTCAGCCGACGGACTCGCGATCGACGGACTCGTGCACGTCACCGCCTGGGTCCGTGATCTCGGGGAGCATCCGGGCGGGCTCACCCACCTCGTCGACCTGCTGGCCGACCTGCCGGTGCAGGCGGCGGTCGTATCGCTGGTCGTCACGGTCACCGGGCAGCGGCGGCTCCGGGTTTCGGCGTACCTGCGGCTCGCCGCCGCTACCTCCGAGATCGCACAGTCGGCACTGAGCCGGCTCAGCGACTCCGCCAATCGGGCAGGGCTGGGCGTGGTCCCGCTCACGAACGAGCAGGCGGCCGGACTCCGCGCGACAGTTCCCCTGGGTGGTGATGCGGTGTGACTGCGTTGCGAAGCGACTCCGCCATCGTCGGACTGCCGGACGTGCCGGCGCACGAACTCGTGGGCGGCGCCACCGGCGCAACCCTGAGGCTGCCGGCCGGCGGGCTCGTGCTTGGAAGCGCCGAGCACGGGGCCACGTTCACCGTCCGCCTGTTCGGCGAGCAGTCGGCCAGAGTGCGGATGTTCGCCGACAGCCCGCTGGCCCAGGTGGTCGTGCTGCGCGCTCTAGCCCTCGGGGCCCGCGTCAGCGTCTTGACCGACGAGGTGGCGGCGTGGACACCGCTGGTACGGGCCCTGCCACGGTCGGCGCACGGCGCACCGGGGCCGTTCACCGTGCTCCCCGCCGGCGGACACGTTCAGGTCGTCGGCACCGCAGCCGTCCCCTCACTCGTCGTCCGGGCGGGCGCGGGAGTTCGGCACCCGGAACCAGGCGCCTGGCAGACCGTGCTGGCCACCGACCGGGCCGCCACCATCAGCCCGACGCAGCTGCTGGACCTCCGCGACCACCAGTTGCTGTTCACCGAGCGGGTTCCGCCGTTCGCGGTCGAGCGGATCCGGGAGACGTTCGGACTTCCCTACGACCGTGCGGTGTGGCTGAGCCAGCTTCCCGCCGGCCGGATCGCGGTCGTGGCACCGGGCCAGCTGTCGATCGTCGAGGTGTCCCGCTCGGCCGCCGAGAGGGCGCTGCTCGACCGGTAGGGAAGACTCGCGCCATGCCCGCGAACGCGAGATTCGAACGCTGGGACAGGGCAACGGTCCTCGATCACGCCGACGAGGTCCTTGCCGTGATGACCGCATCGCTCGGCCCACCCGAGTCCGGGGAGGACCGGCTCGACACGCTGCGCCGACATGGTGAACGGCCCGCCTTCTCGTTCCAGGCGGCACTGATCGAGGGTGCCGGCCTCGTCGGCTTCGCCTACGGATACGTCGGTGACCGGGGCGAGTGGTTCCCGGATCAGCTGATGGCGAGGCTCCCTGCCGAGGTTGCATCGGAGTGGGTCGGCGGCCACTTCGAGTTCGTGACGCTGGCCGTGCATCCCGACCACGAGGGCGCGGGCATCGGCACGCGGCTGCACGACGAGGTGATGGCCGATTCGCCTGCTGCGCGGGCGATCCTGATGACCGAGTCCGGGGAGTCGCGAGCGGTTCGGCTCTATCGCGACCGGGGCTGGATCGCACTCGGCGCCTTCGATCCCGACGCGGGCCGTCTACGGGCGGACGGTCTCCCCGCGGACCGCTGTGCCGACGCCGCCCGACGGGCCTTCGGGGTTCCTCGTCGACGACCTCACCGATGCCGACCGCTTCGCCTGGGCCCGGCTGTATCGCGCGTACCTGACCTTCTACGACCGGCCCGATGCCGCCCGGGTGGCCAGGGAGGTCTGGCGCTGGCTGGCCGGCGGTGAGCACGGACTGCAGTGCCTCGTGGTCCGGCCGCACCCGGGATCAGCGCCGATCGGGCTCGCTCATGTGCGGCCGATCCCGCGCCCACTGCTCGGGCTGACGGCCGGGTTCCTCGACGACCTCTTCGTCGATCCGGCGTGGCGCGGAACCGGTGCCGTGGACGCGCTGTTCTCCGCCCTGCGGGAACGGGCCCGCGCCCAGGGCTGGTCGGCCGTGCGGTGGATCACCCGTCCGGCCAACACCAGGGCGATCGCGGTCTACGAGCGCCTCGCGGTGCGCAAGGACGCGGTCACCTTCGAACTGCAGGTCTGACCAGCCGTCACCCGAACAGGCCCTGCATGCGCGTGTAGGCACCCGCCACACCGATCGCGAGCGGGATCACCGACAGCAGCACCATCACCTCCACGACGTCGCCGAACCGCCCCCAGTAGGGGGTCAGCCGACGCCCGGCCATCCGCACGCCCCACCAGGTCGAGACCAGGGCGGCCGCGAGCAGGAGGAGCGGCACCACCACCACCAGCGGCGCATCAAGGTGGGCCGCGAAGCCCCAGACGCCGAGTGCGAGATCGACCAGGCCGATGGCGAGAAGCCAGATCCGCTGGGCGACGCCCGCGAGGTGGCGGGCCCGCAGGAACAGGGCGAGCGCCACGACCACGGCGAGTGTCCGGCCGTACCAGCTCGGGTCGGCTGGCGACGAGAAACAGGCAACCCGTGACGAGCAGCCCGGTCGTGGCAGTCAGGGCGGTGAACATCCGGTCGGCGGCTCTCGCCCGATCGCGGACGTCGGCACCGGGGAGCAGGTCTTCGGCCTGCCGGAGGTCGGCGGCAGACACCGGTACCGGCGGCAGCGGCAGCCGGGCGATCCTGGCGGCGAGTCCGGGCAGGACCGGCGCGAGTCCCATCAGGACCGCCACGGTCACGCCGACGACCGTGCGGGCGGCCGCCAGGTCCAGCGTCGTGGCACCCGCGGCAACGACGACGACAACCGCGCCGAGCGCCGCCGAACAGAAGGCACCGCGGGCGGACTCCACGCCGAGAACGCCGACCACCGACACCACCAGGACGACCGAGGCACCCACGAGCAGCCCGGGTGCGCCCGTGTCGACGAGACCGTTCTGCCCGGCGACGAGCGCGGCGCCGCCGGCGAGCCCGGCTGCGGCAGCCACGACGGCGCTGACGACGGCGGCGAGTGGCGCCGCGAAGGAGTGGGACAGGGCGACCGCGGCGCCGGTGCACAAGACGGTGAGAGAACAGAGCATGGCCGCCGGCACCGGCCAGGGCGGCCCGGCGAGGGCGAGAACCACGACCGCGAGCAGACCCAGAACGCCGGCGGCGCCGACCGCTGCGGCACGGGTCCGCTCGGCGGTCCATGGCACCCCCCTGACGCCGGCCACCGCCTCGGCCACGTCGTCGACGGCCAGCTCGGGCAGTGCTGAATCACGGTGGCGCAGGTGCAGGATGTCGCCGTCGCGGACTCCCAGCGCGGTCAGCCGGCGCCCGGCGTCGAGTGGCGATTCCCCGGCACGCTGCAGCACCCAGCCACCGGACAGGAAGCCCTCGCCCTCGGGGTCCTCGCCGGCATGCCGGAGCAGGGTGGGCAGCAGGTCGGCCAGGTTCGCGTCGCCGGGCAGCGCCAGGTCCATGCGGGTCCGTGCGGACACGACCGTGACCCGGCACAACTCGACATCGGAGTGCACCTCCATGTCCTGCGCCTCCTCTGCTCCTCTGCGCCCCACTCGGGGAACTGCCCTGTGGGTGAGCGACCGCAGCGCAAGCGGCCGAATCCCTACCATGACGGCTCCTGAACAACCACCAGCACACGGCAGCTCAGGAACGTGGGCAGCCTAGGAGAATCCGCGCACCTACCCCGGTCTCCAGGTGCACGGCCTGTGGTCAACCGCCGGCCGCGAACCGATCATCGACCCGGAAAGGGCCTGACATGAGCACCGTCGTCTATCGGCCGCCGCCGCGTCGGCAGCCGCCCGCACTGCCCAAGGGCGAGATCTTGTTCGAGTCGCCGCCCGACCTGCCCGAGCAGGGGCAGGGCGGTGCGATGGGCCGGCTCGTGGGCTTCCTGCCGATCATGGCCGGTGGCGGGGCGATGGCGTTCATGTTCACCTCGGGCGGCGTCGGCGGCCCCCAGCGCGTGGTGATGTCGGTGCTGATCGCCGTGTCGATGGTCGGCATGACGATCAGCCAGGCGGTCAACCGCAAGGGCGAGCGCAAGGCACAGGTCGAGACCGCCCGGCGCGACTACTCGCGATATCTCACTCAGCTGCGCGGCCGCGTGCGCACCGCCGTCACCCGGCAGCGGGCAGCGCTGGAGTGGCGCTACCCCGGACCGGACGCCCTGCCTGGCGTCGCGATGTCCGGCCGGTTGTGGGAGCGCCGGCCGGGCGACAGCGACTTCGCCCACGCTCGCGTGGCAAGCGGTCGGCAACGACTCGCCATCAAGCTCATCCCGCCGGAGACCAAGCCGGTGGAGGACCTCGATCCGGTCTCTGCCGGTGCGCTCCGGCGGTTCGTCAGCGCGCACAACACCGTCCCCGACCTGCCGGTGGCCCTGGGCATGGGCAGCTTCGCCCGGGTGAGCTACGCGGGTGACACGGACCTGATTCGGCAGTCCCTCCGGGCGCAGTTGTCCCACCTGGCCGCATTCCACAGCCCGGCGGACCTCCTGGTCGCCGCCTGCGTCTCACCCGACCGGCGGGCAGGCTGGGACTGGCTGAAGTGGTTGCCGCACGCCTTGCATCCCGTGCGCCAGGACGCGGTAGGGCGGCTGCGCCTGGTGGCCGGCTCGATGGCCGAACTCGAGGAGCAGCTCGACGACGTTCTTGATGGTCGGGCTCGCTTCTCGCCGGCCCAGAGAGCTGCGGCTTCGGCGGACGCGCCCGCGACGCACCTGGTGATCGTCCTGGACGGTGGACAGGTGGGCCGGTCGCGCGTCCTCGCCACGCCGCCCGCGGGCGTGACGATCCTCGACATCGGTGGCGCGCTCGGCAGGGGAGACGCTCGGGGCACCTCCGGCTCCTGCTGACCGCCGCTGACGACGGTGCTCGGTTGGCCACCGTCGAGCCCGGCCGGCAGGGCGACACCACCCGCGAGCTCGGCCACGCCGACCTCCTGTCGATCGGCTCGGCGGAGGCGTTCGCGCGCTCCATCGCCGGCTTCCGCGCGACCGGCGGGAGCCCGGTGCCGCACGGTGGCCAGTCCGACTCGCCAGCGGTGCAGTCGACGTCGCGAGAGCTCGACCTCACGGCCATGCTCGGTATCCACGACGCCGGTCGCCTCGACCTCCCGCGAACCTGGGCGCGCCGGCCCCAGCGCGACCGGCTCCGCATCCCGTTCGGCGTCGGCGCCGACGGCGCCCCGGTCGAACTCGACATCAAGGAGTCGGCGCAGGGCGGGATGGGCCCGCACGGCTTGGTGATCGGCGCGACCGGGTCGGGCAAGTCCGAGCTTCTCCGCACGCTGGTGCTGGCGATGGTGGCCTCGCACTCGCCGGACGATCTCAACCTCGTGCTGGTCGACTTCAAGGGCGGTGCCACGTTCCTCGGGTTCGAGGAGCTCCCGCACGTCTCCGCGGTGATCACCAACCTCGAGGAGGAACTGATCCTCGTCGACCGCATGCAGGACGCGATCGCCGGCGAGATCAACCGACGCCAGGAGCTGTTGCGCCACGCGGGCAACTACGCCAGCCTGCGCGACTACGAGGCCGCCCGCGAAGCTGGAGCACCACTGGATCCCCTGCCCACACTGTGGATCGTCGTCGACGAGTTCTCCGAGCTGCTGTCGGCGAAACCGGAGTTCCTCGACCTCTTCGTGATGATCGGCCGGCTCGGCCGCTCGCTCGGTGTGCACCTGCTGCTCGCCTCGCAGCGGCTGGAGGAGGGCAGGTTGCGCGGGCTCGACACCCACCTCTCCTACCGGATCGGCCTCCGGACGTTCTCGACCGGCGAGTCCCGCAGCGTGCTCGGTGTCCCCGACGCGTACGAGCTGCCCGCTGCACCGGGGCACGGCTATCTCAAGGTCGCCACCGAACCGCTGCAACGGTTCCGCGTCGCGTATGCGGGCGCGCCGTACGAGGCCCCACTGGTGCGCCAGCCGGACACCGTCGAGCAGCTCCGGACCCCTGCCACCGTGTTCGTCGCGAAGGTCGCGGCGTTCTCGACGCTCTACGTGGAACCGCGGACTCCCGAGCCGGTGGTCGAGCCGGTGTCGCTCCGGCGGACCAGGACCGATCCGGCGGCGGTCCCCTCGGTCGCCCCGAGCGAGGCGGCGGCCGAACCGGCCGACGATCGGGCTACCGGCACCGTCTTCGACGTGATGGTCCAGCAGCTGCAGCACCAGGGCAGACCGGCACACCAGGTATGGCTGCCGCCGCTCGACGTGCCGGCGACCCTGGACGCCCTGTTGCCGGACCTCACCCCGATCCCCGGCCTCGGCCTGCAACCCGCCGACTGGCCGCAGCGGGGTGCCCTCGGGGCTCCGATCGGCCTCGTCGACAAGCCCTACCTGCAGCGGCGGGACCCGCTCTGGATCGACCTGGCCGGAGCCGGCGGCAACCTGGCGGTCGTGGGCGCCCCGCAGTCGGGCAAGTCCACCTTGCTGCGGTCGCTGATCTCCGCCTTCGCGTTGACGCACACCCCCGACCAGGTGCAGTTCTACTGCCTCGACCTCGGCGGCGGCGGCCTCGCGAGCATCGACGGGCTCCCGCACGTCGGCGGTGTCGCCGCCCGGCTCTCGGCCGATGCGGTCCGGCGGACCGTGGGGGAGATGACCGCACTGCTCGACCAGCGCGAGCGGGTGTTCGGCGCCCACGGCGTCGACTCGATGCGGACCTACCGGCGGCTGCGCGCCGACGGGGGCATTCCGGCAGACCGGTTCGCGCCGGACGTGTTCCTCGTCGTCGACGGCTGGTCGACCCTTCGCGCCGAGTACGAGCCGCTGGAGGCTCAGGTGGCCGCGGTGGCGGCGAGAGGTCTCGGCTACGGGATCCACGTGCTCGCGTCGGCGCCACGGTGGCTGGACTTCCGGGTGAACATCAAGGACTCGCTGCAGACCCGGCTGGAACTGCGCGTCGGTGACCCGTACGACTC
The DNA here is from genome assembly GCA_963724495.1 of uncultured Actinomycetota bacterium. GTDB lineage: Bacteria > Actinomycetota > Actinomycetes > Propionibacteriales > DAIQRJ01 > CAVRUZ01. The sequence continues at coordinate 150,118 of CAVRUZ010000003.1, forward strand.
CGAGGTCGACCGCAAGGCCGCGGCCAACGTGCCGGCGCGCCAACCCGGTCGCGGCCTCACGCCGGCCGGGATGCACTTCCTCACGGCGCTTCCCCGTATCGACGGAGCGGGCGACACCCCTGCCGTGGACGACCTCGCCGACGGGTCCCGGGCGATGTCCGCCGCGGTCGCCGCGGCCTGGGCGGGCGATGCCGGCGCCACGCGTGCGACTGCTGCCGGACGAGCTGCCGGAGTCGGCAGTTGGTGCCACATCGAGCCGCAAGCGCCATCCCGATCGGCATCGACGAGGGCGAGCTCGAGCCGGTGTCGCTCGATTTCGTGGCCGAGCCGCACTTCGTCGTGATGGGTGCCAACGAGTGCGGGAAGTCCAACCTGCTGGACCTGATCGTCCGCCGGGTGTCCACACGGCTCACGCCTGAGGAAGCGCGCATCGTCGTCCTGGACTACCGCCGGTCCCTGCTCGACTCGGTGCCGGGCAGCCACCTGCTGGGCTACGCGGCCAGTTCCAGCCCGGCCGAGAAGCTGATGGCCGACGTCAGCGCCGCGCTGCGCAAGCGCCTACCCGGGCCCGACGTCCGGCCGGAGGAGCTGCGGTCGCGGTCGTGGTGGACCGGCCCGGACCTCTACGTGGTCGTGGACGACTACGAGCTCGTCGCCACCTCCACCGGCAACCCGCTGGCCGCCATCGCCGACCTGATCCCGCAGGCCGCCGACGTCGGCCTGCACGTGGTCCTGGCCCGCGGGTTCGGCGGTGCCGGACGGGCGATGTACGACCCGGTCATCCAGCGGATCCGCGACATGGGCAATCCCGGCCTGATCATGTCCGGCAGCCGCGACGAGGGCGCCCTCTGGTCCGGCGTCCGGGGTGAGCCGATGCCCGCTGGTCGCGGCCAGTTCATCTCGCGCCGGCACGGGGCCCGGCTCGTGCAGACCGCCGTCGGCCAGCGGGCCCCAGTTGGATGACACTGGTTGGGTTCGGGATTGTCGCCGAAGTTCAAGCGGGTCACCGCCGTGCCTGCCTAGGCTGCCGGGATGCACGCAACCAGCACCTTCGCCACGTCTGACTTCCGGCCGGAGGAGCGGGAGAATCCCGTCGTCACCGGCGTCGACGTCGGCATCATGACCTTCTCCAAGACCTTCGCCGGTGACATCGAGGGGCGGGCGGAGACGCTGTTCACCAGCGCCTACTCACACGAGACGGGAACCGGCACCTACCTCGCGATGGAGTCGTTCGCCGGGAGCATCGGCGGCCGGTCGGGCACGGTCAACATCGCGCACACCGCCACCACCACCGGCGACGACCGCACGCACCACCTGATGGTCATCGTGCCGTCGAGCGGAACCGGCGACCTTGCCGGCATCACCGGCACCGGCAGCCTGGACATCGATCCCGACGGGACTCACCACTTCACCCTCGACTACGAGCTGCCCACCTGAGGCGGGCAGGATTCGGTCAGCCGGTGGTGGGATGCGGCGACGTCGCCGGTGTCGCGGCCGGCGGACGACCACGACGCGACGCGGCCTGACCATCGAGGCTGACGGCCGCGATGGCCTCGACGGCCGGATCGACGCGTTCGCCGTTCTTCGTGGCGATCTCGGCCAGTTCGCGCGCAGCCATGACCTGGGCGCGGGTGACCTTGATGACGTTGCTGGACGTGTCCACGCTCACCAGTCCTCCTCGAGCTCCAGTCGTGGTCCGGGCAGAACACCCTGCCGTTCACGGTACGCCGCAGCCTCACTCGCGACCACCTGTTGATAGATGGCGGTGATGACCGCGAGCACGGTCGGCGCGACCGGCTTGACCCGACGCAGGGCGCTCAGCGTCGCCACTCCCACGGCCGCCTCGCCGGAGTCCTGACTGACCGCCTGGTGGCCGGCCTGCTGCGCCAGTTCCAGGACCGTCGTCTCGCGGTTCGCCCGGTCGGTGCGCACCTGGTTCCAGATGCTCACCCCGTGGCCGATCAGCGTGCCCAGCAGCGACGTGAAGGCCACGATCAGCGCCAGCGTGACTGCGTCCATCGCTGCATCCTTCCCCGGCAGAAATCGTCGGGCGCTAGCGTCGCACGCGGGTCCGACGGATCGCCATCGTCGTCGCGGCTCCCAACAAGGCAAGGCCGATCATCGCCACAGCCAGCGCAATGCTTCGGTCACGCAATCCGGCGTCGCGCCCGGCAGGCACTGGCAGCGGAGCCATCGCAACGGCCTGACGTGGCGTCGCCGGCGACCGCTCCGACTCGGCGGGCAGCACCTCGGTGAGCGCGCGCTCGGGGTTGATCGTTCCGTAGCCCATGGTCGGATGCGGAACGTGACCCGACGGGATGTCGGCGGTGGCCTCGATCCGCCGCTTCACCTCCTGCGCGGTGAGGTCGGGGAACTTCGATCGGACCAACGCGGCGAGCCCAGCCACGTACGGGGCCGCGAACGACGTGCCGTCACCGGCGGCATTGCCAGCTATTGGCGCCGACCCCAGGACACCGACGCCGGGCGCCGCGACCGAGATCGGCACCGACGTCTGCGACTTGTCCCACCAGGCACCGTTGGCGTCGACGGCGGCCACCGCCATCACCCCGGGGTAGCGCGCCGGGTAGGTGACCTCGTCGCCCTGGTCGCCGGAGTTGCCGGCGGCAGCCACGATCAGCACGTCGCGGTCCTCGGCGTACTCCACCGCGTCGCGCAGGTCGTTGAGGTTCGACAACGTCACCGACGACACGTTGACGACCCTTGCGCCGTCGTCCACCGCCGCGACGATCGCCTGTGCCATCGCCTTTGCCCGCGAACCCTTGTCGCCGCCGGCGGCGTAGCGGTAGGCGAGGATCCCGGCGTCAGGGGCGATGCCGACCAGGCCGGAGTCGTCGATCGGGCGGGCGGCGATGATGCCCGCCGCCAGCGTCCCGTGCCCGTCGCAGTCGACGGTTGCCACCACCGAGTCCTCGCTGACGAAGCTCCGGCCGCCCACGACGGCATCGGTGAGCTGAGGGTTCGCCCTGCTCACCCCGGTGTCGACGACGGCAACGAGGACGCCCTTGCCGGTGGAGTACCGCGCGGCCGCCGCGAAGTCGAGCCGGTCCTGCGGCCAGCCGGCGGCGTCGCGCCAGCGCGAAGGCAGCAGCCGGTCACAGCCGGCCGCCTCGGTGGTGAGGGGAGCCGGCTGCGGCGCGCTGTGGGCTGCGGGCAGGCCCGGGCCGAACAAGCCGGCGCCGACCAGGGAGAGAACCAGGCCGAGCGCGGTCACGGCGGCCTTGTTCCAGCCCCGGTCGAGAAGGTGCCTTCCCGCCTCGGAGTCCTGGCCCGACCGCGTCGATAGGACTGGCCTGAACACGGCTGGCAGCGTAATCAGCTCGCGTCACCGGCGTCGGGCGTAATCCACCGGTGCGAAGATGCTCCGGTGCCAGTGCCTTTCGCAGACGGTCATTCCGTCGAGATCATCGCGCACCGGGGAGCCTCGAAGGAGCGCCCGGAGCAGACCAGGTCCGCCTACGCGCTCGCCCTGGAGCAGGGGGCCGACGGGCTGGAGTGCGACGTCCGGTTGACACTCGACCAGATCCCGGTCTGCGTCCACGACGCCTCGATGAAGCGGATGGCCGGACTCGACCGCAACGTCTCCCAGCTCACGCTCACCCAGCTGCGTGAGCTGGACCTCGCACACGGTGGCCCGGCCGGTTCGGCCGATCTTCCCCGCGACGAGCGCGGCATCCTCACGCTGGAGGAGTTCTGCGAGCTGGCGGTCGACGCCGGTCGGCCGCTGAACCTGGCCGTGGAGATGAAGCACCCGTCGCGGTTCGGCGGACTGGTGGAGCGCGCCACGGTGATGGTGCTCGACCGGTTCGGCCTGCGCGGCCGCGACTCCCGCGGCGTCGAGACCGAGACCGCCAAACGCGTCACCGTCCGGTTGATGAGCTTCAGCCAGACCGCACTCGAGCGGCTCGCCAAGACGGCTCCCGACCTGGAGCGGGTGTTCCTCACCGACTCCGGGCCGCTGTCGTGGCCGTGGGGTCGCCACCTGCCCGGCGGTGCGGGGATCGCCGGTCCGTCGGTGCGGATGCTGCGCACCCAGCCCGAGCTCATCCAGAGCTGGCAGCAGACCGGCCGCAAGGTGCACTGCTGGACCGCGAACGCCGCCGACGACGTGACCGCGTGTGTGCAGGCCCGCGTCGACGCGATCATCACCGACCTACCGGCCCAGACGCTGGCCCTGGTCCGCTCCGCCGCCGGCTGAGCCGGCCGACGACACGGGAGACCCGCATGGCCAAGCGCAGACGACCCACGCACGCGAGCACGGTCAGCGCGCCGCTGCCCGAAGGAACCGGACCGGTGGGTCCGCGCGAACCCTGTCCCTGTGGTTCGGGCGAGCGCTACAAGAACTGCCATGGCCGGGCCGAGCGGGCCCGCGTCGGACTGCGCAACCCCAGGCCGTTCGCCGGTCTGCCGTTCGAGCGCGACCTGGTGGCGATGCGGGAGTTCGTCCCGTCGGCCACCGCCCCGGTCACGCTGGCCGACGGTTTGGCCGACACTGAGCCGTTCACCGGAGTGCTCGTCTGCTCGCTGCTGCCGATGGCCAGACCGGCCCTGGTCCGGCCGGACCGGACGCTCTGGCTGGGACTGCAGCTGCAGAGTCCGCTGAGCCTCGATCCGGCGAAGGACCTGGTGGCGGCCACGCGGGCCGCGGCAGACCTGCCGGCCGGATCGACGCTCGAGGACGTGCCGGCCTGGGCCGACGACGACCCGTCGCCGGCGGATTTCTTTGCTAGTACAGCCCTTGAGGTCACCGTGCACGACGGCTTCGACTGGTGGCTCGAAGGGCAGGACGTCGACGGTGAGACGGCAGCCTCGCTGGAGCGCGCCAACGCGTCGATCTACCCGACCGCCAAGCTGGCCGGTGTCGAGGCGGCGTACTGGTGCCAGATCGGGGAGAAGGTCCACATCCGGTGGGTCACCGACTTCCCCGAGGACCGGCTGCTCGCAGGCCTCGCGCGGTTGCAGGCTGCCGGATCCGCCGGTGCTGGCGACGGCAGCCGGCTCGTCGGCTCGTTCCGGACCCACGGCCTCGTGGTCCCGGTCTGGGACCTTCGCGCCGACGCCCAGCCCGACGAGGCAGAGGTTGCCCTGGCCGCGCTGGCCACCCGGCTCGACGAGGCGATGGCGGTCGAGGCGCCACTCGAGTCGGAGGAGCTGCGGGCGCTGAGCCTGCTGAACTCGCGCCAGGTCACCCTGCGGTGAGAGTCTCGCTAGGAGGCCGCGCTGAACCTGGCCTCGACCTCGGCGGCGACGCGGATGTCCTCGGGGCGAACGGTCTGACCGACCTCGTCCGCGCCGGCCGACCGCAGCCGAGAGCTGGCCAACTCGGGCCCACCCGTGCCACCGAGCAGACCCGTATCGGAGAGCGCGGTCAGCCGAGGCGAGCCCAGGCCCGCGGCATCGGCGTAGTCCTGGGCGCGGGCACGAGCGTCGGTCACGGCCGCAGCCCTGACCTCGCGGAGGAGCCGGCTGCTGGTCTCGTCGGTGAGCGACCACCACACGCCCTCCTGGGCGAGGCTGTCGTCGGCGGCGGCTGCGCTGAGCCAGTCCGCGACGACATCGCGGCCCGGCATGGTGAAGCGAACGGTCTGGCGCACCTCGTGCACACGACGTGACGACGAGGGTTCGTGGTTCCACCAGCGCGACACCGGATCGACAGACCAGCGCAGCACTGCGCCGGAATCCTGCAGGCTCGCGAGTTCCGCGCTGAGCTCGGCGGTCCTGCGCAGCACCCGCTCGTAGGCCGCGGTCGCATCGCGGTCACTCGCGTGGACGGCCACGTTCACCGTGCCGAGTTCCGCGGGAACGTCCAGATGGCTCTCGCCGCGGACGCTGATCGTCACCACGCCGGGTCCACCGCTCGTGATCATGCGTGCGACCTCAGGCCTGGATGTCGTCCACGAACACGAGCCAGCTCCCGTCGGCGTACCTGCCGACCACGTAGTTCCGGGTGATACCGGGAGCGATGCTCGTGGCGCCCTGGACATCGGTGCACCCGTAGTTGCTGGTGAGGAACTCGGCCAGCGTCGCGACGGTCTGGTCCATGTCGGCTCCCGACGCGGGCGGGACCGGGTAGTAGGCGGGATCGAGACCGCCGATGAAGGCGTCGAGGCCGTCGCTGGGAACCTGCACCATCGCCCGGAGTCGCCACCGGGTGTCCTCGGTGTAGTTGGCGAAGGCGAAGGTGCTTCCCGGCGGGAAGTCGATCTTCGCCGCCTCTTCGACAGCCGTGAGCGACAGGCCGGTGCAGCCGACGCCGAGCGGGGCAGTGCAGTTCGGGTCCGCGGCCCTGCCCTGCTGGGCGTTCCTGATGGTGATCGCGCTCACCGCCACCAGGATCAGCAGCAGCACGGCGCCGAGGACGACGGCGACTCGGTTCCGGGTGGATGTCACGAGCGCACCGTAATCCACCTGGTCACGCCCGGCTCACGGCAATCTGTCGGCGCGGGTGACGGTCCCATCTGCTGCTGATGTCACTTCTGCCGGACGGGCAAGGTTTGTCCTGGCAAATCGCCAGAAGAGCTTGCACCAGCAAACCGACCGGGTACTCTCGTCAGTGCTAGGTCGTCGTTGTATCCCCCGTCAGCGACGACCTAGCCTCTTTTTTGCCCGGCTGCATTTCTGCCGGTTGTCACAGTCGGTCCCGCAGGACCGGGCAGGACATGCACCGCGGGCCGCCCCGGCCGCTGCCGAGCTCGGAACCGGCGATGGCGATCACCTCGATGCCGGCTCTTTCGAGCCGCCGGTTGGTCTCCACGTTCCGCTCGTAGGCCACGGCCAGCCGCGGCGCCAGCGCCAGCGTGTTGTTGCCGTCGTCCCATTGCTCGCGCTCCGCCGTCACCGGGTCGAGCCCGGTGTCGATGCTGTGCATCCGGTCGATGCCCAGCGCGGTGGCCGCCGCCTCCAGGAACGGGGTCGGCCCGGACACCGAGACCTCTGTCAGATCCGCCACAGGTGCCCCTGCTGTCTCTGGTGACGCTGTGATCGCCCACGCCACCAGGTCTCTGGCCACGTTCGCGTACATGAGGACGGTGTCGGTGTCGACCATCGTCACGATCGTGTCCAGATGCATCGTCGCCCGGCGCTGCGCGATCGGGACGGCGAGCACCGTGTGCGCCAGGCCGCGGCTCAGGAGCGCGCCCGCCAGCCGTTCGACTCCGGCCGGCGCGGTGCGTTCGCCGACACCGACGGCCACGACGCCGTGCCCGAGCAGCAGCACGTCGCCGCCTTCGAGGCTCTCCCATTCGGGCCGGTAGGCCGGAACCGTCCCGGCGAAAGCCGGATGGTGCGCATAGATCAGCCCGGTGAGCGCGGTCTCGCGCCTGCGCGCCGGCATCGCCAGGCTCGTGACCGCGACATGCCCGTGCGGCAGCCACACCGAGGAGTCGCGAGTGAAGAGCAGGTTGGGCAGCGGCTCGACGAGGAAGGCGTCCTCGGGCAGCAGGCTCGTCACGATGCTGTGGTCGGTGCGGACGCCCAGACGAGTGCCGAGTTCGTCGTTGCGCAGACCGGCGACGAGCACGTCGGTGAGGTCGGCCGGCGCCAGGTCCGCCAGCGGCTCGGCCAGGCGGGTCCGCAGGGTCTGCCCGAGCAGGGTCCCCGCGAGCAGGTCGGCGACGGCCTGCGTCCGGGCGGCGCCGATCTCGAGCGTCTCGGTGAGCAGGTCGGTGAGGTAGAGCACGCGCACACCCCGCGTCGTGAGTTCGGCAGCGAACGCGTCGTGCTCGTCCTGGGCCCGGGCGACCCATGGGATGCCGTCGAACAGCAGGCTGTCGTTGTTGCGCGGGGTCAGCCGCGAGAGCTCCGGGCCGGGCCGGTGCAGGAGCACGGTGCGCAGGCGGCCGACCTCGGAGTCGGCCCCCAGGGTCCGCGCGGGAAGGTCTGCCGGCACGGGTGACGAGGGCGTCGACGACATGGCCGAACGCTAGTGCCCGCCGGTGGTCGTTGTGATCGCCATCGATCCGTGCTCGGTAGCCTGAGGCGGTGTCTGGCCAGGGATCAGCTGAGGTCGTCGTGGTGATTCCGGCCCGCGACGAGGCCCGCATGATCGGCTCGACGGTCCGGGCGGCCAGGACGATCACCGGGGTGTCGCGTGTCCTGGTCTGCGACGACGGTTCCACCGACGCGACGAGGGAGCGGGCGCACGCAGCGGGCGCTGCCGTAGCGGCCCATCCCAGCTCCCGCGGCAAGGCCGCCGCGATGATGACCGGCGTCGCCACGCTGCGCCACCGGGGCATGCCCTTCGACGCGATCCTGTTCATCGACGCCGACCTGGGCGAAACGGCTGCGCTGGCGGCCGCGTTGGTCGCCCCGGTGCTGTCGGGGGCAGCCGACCTGACGATCGCAGTCCCGCCGCCTGCGGGACCGTCTGCCGGTGGCTTCGGCCTGGTCAAGGGGCTGGCCGGCCGGGGAATCCACACGGCGACCGGCCTGTCGATGCGGGCACCGCTGTCCGGGCAGCGCTGCATCAGCGCGGCCGCGCTGGCTGCGGCCGAGCCGCTTGCATCCGGGTGGGGTGTCGAGGTGGCGATGACCATCGACGTCGCCAGCGCAGGCCTGCTCGTGCTGGAAGTCGACGTGCCGTTCACGCACCGGGTGACCGGCCGCAACCTCAAGGCCCAGCTGCACCGGGCGGCGCAGCTGCGCGACGTCGCGCGAGCACTCGGCTCCCGCGGGGTGGTGCCAGGGGTGGCCCGGGTCGCCCTGCCTGGGCGCAGATGACCGGCGACACCTGGTTCGACCGAGCCGCCACCCGTGCCGGCCGCGCTGCGGGTCGACTGCGCTTTCTGGCCGGGGAGAACCTGTCGACGCCGGTGCTCGCCCGCGGCTCGATCGTCTGTCTCTGCTCGGCCTTCGCCCTCATCCTGGTCACCGGCCTGCTCGGCCCGAGCGCAACCCAGCCGCCCACCGGAGACCAGCATGGCCTGTGGCCGTCGTACTTCTTCGCCGCCGACCCGTCTGGATGGCTCGTCTGCGGGCTGATCCTGCTCCTGTGCATAGCCGGTGCCTACGGCGTGCAGTTCGGCCTGCTCGCGCTGCGCCGCGGCTGGCGCCCGAACCTGAGGCGCCTGCTGGTGCTGGGAGTGGTGGCACCGTTCGCCGTCTCGCTCGTGCCGCCGATGGGCTCGTCCGACATCACCATGTACGCGGCGTACGGGCGCATCGCGGAGCACTACGGCAAGGACGTGTACTCGGTCACTCCGGAGGAGATAAGCCGGTTCGGCTACGACCCGGTCACCTCGATCACCGAACGCCCGTGGAGCAACACCCCGTCGGTCTACGGGCCGATCGAGACATGGCGCGAGCAGTTCGCGTCGTGGATAGGCGGGGAGTCCGCGCACGTCACCGTGTGGATCCTGCAGGTGACCAACGCGCTGGCGTTCGTCCTGGCCGGCCTGGCCGCCCTGATCCTGGCGGGCCGCGACCCCACCATGCGGGCCCGGGCGATCCTGCTCGTACTGGCCAACCCGGTGCTTGTCTGGGCGGCTGTCGGCGGCGGGCACAACGACGCCGTTGCCGCGATGTTCGGGGTGATGGCGCTCGTGGCGCTTCGACGCTCACCTATCGCAGCCGGTGTCCTGCTGGGCTGTGCCGGAGCGGTGAAGCTGTCGATCGGCCTGTATGGCATTGCCTTCCTCTTCGCTCTTCGCCGCAGCAAGCGCGGTCTCGTCGAACTCTGCGCCGCCACCGGCCTCACGATGGGTGGCCTCTACCTGACGACGTCCCCGCACGTCTTCGACCAGGTGCTGACCGCGACCAAGTACATGTCCACGGGTACCTGGGCGAAGATGCTGTACGCGCCGCTGAGTCTGGTGTTCTCGGACTCGGTGTCCCGGCGGATCCTCTCGATCCTCGCCTGGGTGGTGCTGGTCGTGGTGGTCAGCATGCTGATGCGGGTGATGCCGAGGTCCATCGCCGAGCGCGATGACGGCGCCGCTGAGACTTCCACCCACAACGGCGTGGCCGTCCAGGCCGACGCGCTGCGGCTCGCGACGGCCATCACGGTCGTCTGGCTGCTGGCCGCGTTGTACAGCCTGCCCTGGTACGACGTCGTCACCTGGCTGCCGCTTGCCGGCCTGATGGCGAGCCGGCTCGACGGGGTCATGGTGATCCGGACGGCAGCGATGGCGATCGCCTACATCCCAGGTCGCGACACCGACATCTCGCCGACGTTGCAGTGGATCACCGACCGGATGCGCGACTCGGTCGTGCCGGTCATCCAGGCCGTCCTGTTACTGAGCCTGGTCGCCTGGGCCCGGCAGGGTGGCGCGCCATGGCCGTGGCAGATGATCCGCGAGCGCCGCCTGCGGCGGGCCGGGCAGGAGTCGGGGAAGGCCGAGGTCTCAGCCGGCTGACCGCCGTGGATCGCGGTGTGGTCTGAGCGCGACGGCGGCCAGCAGGATCGGCAGGAGCGCAAGGGCAAAGGCGAGCCCCAGGGTCACCCCGGAGTCGTTCACCACCATGGCGATGACGCTCGACAGCAGCACGGCCCAGACTCCGTGTCTCAGTTCCGGCAGCGCGGCGTAGGTGGGGGCGAGCCGGGTGGTGACCGGGGCGAGCAGGGCACCGAGCCGCCGGGGAAGCTTCGCCGAGAGGGGTCCGGGTGCCGCCAGGAGCACACCGACGGCGAGCAGCACGATCGCGACGACTACGGCTACCACTGGCGAGCCCACCGCATGCAGGTTGTCGTCGACCTTCCGCGCAAGGACCGCACCGCCGTCGCCGTGGGTCACATCCGCGACGAACCGGCCGAGGTGCGTGCGGTCACCGGCGCGGCCGCAGGTAGTCGGCGGCCGCCGCAACCGTCACCACCGCCAGCCCGGAGGCGACCACGAGCAGCAGCCGCGACGGTCGGAGGCGGACGCCGCCCACGAGCATCGCGAGCAGGAGCACGCCCGGGAGGAGCGAGAGCATCCCGCCGACGTCGGCGCCGGCCGAGGGCATTCCGTCGATCGCCACCGCACCCAGTCCGATGAGCAGCACCAGCCGGACGGCCAGCGTGCGCTGGTTCCGCACCAGTCGGGCGACGCCGGCGGCGGCCATCAGGGCGGCGGCGGCGAACAGTCCGAAGGTGAGGTTGCGCATGCCGTAGAAGCGGCCGCCGAGGAGGGGGTTGTTGCCGAACGGGGTGGCCTGCTGCAGGTAGCCACCGCTCAGCGTGTCCAGGCCGAGGATCACCACGATCAGCATTCCCAGCACGACCACCGCCGACGCCGCGGGTTGCCGGTGCCCGCGGCCGAGCCAGATCACGACGCCTGCGGTCCCGATCGCGGCGATCACCAAAGTGGTGACGGTCAACTGCACGCCGACCGGGACGAACTCCACGAGCGGCACGATCGCCGTGAGGTAGGTCGCCAGCGGTGTGAGCGCGACGACGGCGGCCGCGGCCATCGCCAGTCCACGGGCCACCGCGTGTGAGTGGCCGAGGCGCAGCCGCCGGATCTCGACGACGATCACCGCGAGGGCAGCCAGCACCGAGATGCCCACGGCGACCCACCCGGCTACGACACCGGAGACCGCCCGGTCGTTGGTCTCGCGCATCTCGGCGATGGCGGAGTCGGCGGCACTACCCCCGGCGGGCCTGCGCTGTCCGTCGACGACGATCGATCCCACTGCGTCGGCCGGGACGGCGATGCCGGCAGCGGTCAGCAGCGTCGGCGTCAGATCGGTGATCTGGGCCATCCCCCGCCAGCGGGTCGAGGCCGAGGTCAGCCAGCTCGGGGTGGTGGCGATCCCCTCGCCGTGCCGATAGTGCTCCAGCACCTGCAGTTGCGGCCCGCCGTCGCCCGCCGCGCCGGCCCAGGTCGCGAGGCCGGCCAGGTACACGTCGGTGGTCGTGTCGTCGGTCGCGAGCATCTGGTTGAGGCCGACGGCGCCCCGCTCCAGGTCATCGGCGGCGATCAGGGTGACCGCGCAGTCGGCTGGCAGCAGGCCGGGCAACGTCGGCAGGTAGACCGGAACCTCGCCGCCGGAGTCGGCTGCGCCTGCGGCTGCGGCAGGACCGATCGCGCACATCTGCCGGCCGGCTGCCTTGACCGCTTCGCCGAGGAGTCCCGGCTGCGCGTCGTAGCCGAGATCCTGCTGCCGCGCGACGAGTCCGCTCCCAGCCGGTCACGGTGGCGGACCCGGCCGACGCGGTCACCGCGGCGGGCAGGCAGTCGGCCGTGCTGCGCCGGCCGGCCGAGATCGTCAGCCAGGCATCGGGGACGCACGACGCGGCGGTGGCGGTCCGCGGCGACAGCGATGCCACCCCGCCGAGTGCGGCGTTGCCGAACAGGGTGGGCGTGCCCACCCGGTCGACGGCCGCCCAGGAGGAGCCGAAGCCGCCGACGAGCACGACCCGTCCGCTGGGTGGTGCGGGGTCCTGCGCATCCGTGGCGCCGAGGGTGATCGAGGCGCCGAACAACACGGCCAGCTCCAGGACGAGCAGCAGCGCGGTGACGATGGCGTCCGGAATCCGGCGCCGGTTCGGCGGCGCCGGCTCGGAGTTCGTCGGTTGCGTCATCGGTCGTCAGAGCAGCCCGGAGGTCCTGGCCACCTCGACCAGGGAGATCACGGCGAAGATCGCGCAGACGATGGCACCGGCGAGCTTCAGCCACATGATGTCGATCCAGCGCAGCAGTGTCTTGCCGAGCAGGACTGCCAGGCCCGAGACCACCAGCAACGCCAGCCAGGAACCGAGGAACACCGACCACGGCTCTTTGTAGCGCGCCACCAGGTTGGCCGTCAGCAGCTGCGACAGGTCACCCCACTCGGCCGCGAACAGCACGAGAAAGCTGAAGCCGATCGACCGGAGCCCGCTGTCGTTCGCGTGCTTGGCGACCTTCTCCTCGAACTCGTGCTCGGTCTCCGACTCCTCCTGCCTGGCCTTGCGCACGTGCAGCAGCAGGATCACCGCGCCGACGCTGAACAGCGCTGCCGACACCAGGGCGACGATCCAGTGCGGGAGGAGGTTCAGCAGGCTTCCCGCTGCCACCGCCACGATGCACTGGACCAGGAAAGCGAGGCTCACTCCGATCCAGGCGTACAGCGGCCGGAAGCGGGTGGCCAGGACCAACGTGGCAATGAAGGTCTTGTCCGGAAGTTCGACGGGAAAGATCAGGGCGAAGGACTTGGCGATCACGACTGGGTCGAAATCGATACTCACGTAACCGCCTGTCGTTCGGGATCTGCCGTCGGATCGCGATGCTATCCGGGCAGGCGGGCTGACCCGGTCGGCACAGGCTGCAGGCGACGACGCGTCACCGCCTCGGCCAACCGCTCCAGGAGGGCCTCGGTCGTCTCCCACCCCATGCAGGCGTCGGTCACGCTCTGGCCGTAGGCGAGCCCTCGGGGAGCGGGTTCCTGGCGCCCGGGAACGAGGAAGCTCTCCATCATCAGGCCGCAGATACCGCGTTCCCCGTCGCCGACCGTAGTGGCGATCTCCTCGACGACGACCGCCTGCCGGACGTGGTCCTTGCCGGAGTTGCCATGGCTCGCGTCGAGTACGACCCGGCGCGGCCGGCCGGCGCTCTCGATCAGATCCAGGGCGGCGACGAGCTCGCCGTCGCGGTAGTTCGGCCCGCTGCGGCTGCCACGCAGCACCACATGACAGTCCGGGTTGCCGGTGGTGCTGACCAGCGACGCGCGACCGTGCAGGTCGATGCCGAAGAAGGCCTGAGCGGCACCGGCCGCCGTGCAGCCGTCGATCGCCACCTGGACGTCGCCGTCGGTGGCGTTCTTGAATCCGATCGGCATCGACAGGCCCGACGCCAGCTGCCGGTGGACCTGGCTCTCGGGTGTGCGCGCGCCGATCGCTCCCCAGCTCACCGCGTCGGCGATGTACTGCGGGCTCGTCGGTTCGAGGAACTCCCCGGCAGCGGGCAGGCCGGTCGCGAGCACGTCGAGCAACACGGTCCGCGCGACCCGTAGTCCGCGGGCGACGTCGTAGCTGCCGTCCATGCCGGGATCGTTGATCAGGCCCTTCCACCCGACCGTGGTGCGCGGCTTCTCGAAGTACACGCGCATCACCACCTCGAGCGTGTCGCCGTAGGCCTGGCGCAGAGGTGCGAGCCGATGGGCGTAGTCGAGCGCGGCGGCGGGGTCGTGGACCGAACAGGGGCCGACGACCACGAGCAGCCGGTCGTCGTCGCCACGCACGATCGCGGCGGCGGCCTGGCGGGACGTCTCCACGAGCGTGGCCGACGACCTCGGCAACGGGAGTTCGTCCTGAAGTTCGGCCGGCGTGACAAGGGGAACGATCGAGCGGACCCGCAGGTCGGCCGTCGGTGTCGCCGGTTGCCCGGTGACGAGGGTGGTTCGCGGTGCTGGGCTGTTCATGGTCGGCTCATCCTCGAAGTGTGGTGGCGAGCCGCCGGTCGCGAGCCCGCCAGGAAAGCGAAAGGCGCGGACCCGAAGGTCCACGCCTGTGCTGGCAGCTCGCGTCTTGCGCGTCGGCAGGTCAAATGGCGCCGACGGCCGGCGATGCCAGCACGTGACGCCAATAAAACTCGCGGATCCGCATGCCGCGACCTTAGCGCGGGTGCAGGCCGGCGGTGCAACTCAGGGGTTGTCGGACCGGACGTCAGCGGCTCCACAGGTCGGCGGCCGCGGCGATCGCCTGGGCAGCCACCAACTTCGTCGGCAGCTCGGCTGAGGCCGCGGCCGCCGCGACGTCGTCGTGCTCAGGCATCACGTTCACGATCGCGCCATCGGCGTCGAACGCGACCTTCACGCGCACGGACGAACCCGAGGGCAGCACCACCGTCTCGGTCCGGCGATCCAGAGCAGTCTTGGCAACCTCGTGACTGCGCATCCCGATCGCCGACGTCAGCCGGAAGAGCGCCGCCTCCACGGCGGCGGCCGAGGACCGGTCGACCAGTACCGACACGGTGTGTGCGGGCCGGCCCTTCTTCATCAGGATCGGTGTGAGCCAGGCGTCGGCAGCGCCCGCCTCCATGAGCGCCGTGAGGACGCCCGGCCACAGACGGGGATCGAGATCGTCGACGTTGGTCTCGAGCACGTCCTGGGTGGAACGGGTGCCGTCACCGGCGGCGGGCGTACCGAGCACCAGCCGGAGCACGTTCGCCTTGCCCTGGAAGTCCTTGCCACCGGCGCCGTAACCCTGGCCGGTGACGCGCATGGCCGGCATCGAACCGAATCCCGTTGCCCAGCTCACGATCAGGGCAGCACCCGTCGGTGTGAGCAACTCGGTGCGGGTTCCGTCGGGCAACTCGAGGCCATGGCTGACCGCGTCGGTGCCAGCCAGGAGGCGGACGACGGCGGGGCCCGGTACCGGCAGCACCCCGTGTGCAGACCGGATCGTGCCCGACCCCAACGCAATCGGGCCGACCGTGAGGTGGTCGAGATCGAGGGACGCCAGCCCAGCGCACGCGCCGACTACGTCGGCGATCGCGTCGAGCGCACCTACCTCGTGGAAGTGCACGTCCTCGGCCGACGTGCCGTGCACCGCTGCCTCGGCCTGGGCGAGAACAGCGAACGTAGCTTGGGCTTTCTCCTTGATCCTGGTGGGCAGGGCCGCCCGCTCCAGGAGTGACGCGGATGTCGGACCAATGGCGGTGGTGGACGGAGTCGGTGCCGTCGACGTGCACACGAGTGGCGGCCAGACCGGCGCGGTCCACGCGCTCGGCCCGCAGCAGGACCGGCTCCGGCGTGACCGCATCGACGGCCGCCTGCAGCAGGCCGAGGTCGACACCTGCGTCCACCAGGGTCCCGAGGAACATGTCGCCGCTGGCGCCGGACGCCGGGTCGAGCCAGCCGACGCTCACCTCGACTCACCAGATCCGGCTCCGGCGCGGGCCTGTCCGATGGCACGGGCGATCCGGGCTGCGGCAACGCCGGCACCGAAGCCGTTGTCGATGTTGCACACGGTCACGCCTGGCGCGCAGGAGTTGAGCATCGCCAGCAGGGCTGCGATGCCGCCGAAACTGGCCCCGTATCCGACGGACGTCGGCACTGCGATCAACGGGACACCGGTCAGCCCACCGACCACGCTCGGCAGCGCGCCCTCCATGCCGGCGATCACCACCAGGCAGTCGAGACCGGCCAGTTGGTCGGTGACGGCAAGGAGTCGGTGCAGGCCGGCAACCCCGACGTCGGTGATGCGCACCGGGCTCGACCCGTAGACGGCGATGGTGGCCGCAGCTTCGTCGGCGACGGACTGGTCGGACGTGCCTGCGGTGACGATGCCCACCCGGCCGGCCGGCTTGGGCAGCGGCCCGATCGTGACCGTGCCAGCCACGATGACGGCGTCGGGAAATGCCGCCCGGCAGGCCGCCACTGTCTCGGCTGGAGCCCGGGTGGCGAAGACCGCACGATCGGGGTGCGCGGCAGACAGCGTCGTGAGAAGCCCAACGGTCTGTTCCGGTGACTTGCCGGCGGCGAACACCACCTCGGGGTCGCCGGTGCGTTGCGCCCGGTCGAGATCCACCCGTGCGTAGCCGAGGTCTGCGGTCTTCTGCTGCTCGTCCTCAGGCACCAGGGAAGCCTATGCGGGCTGCGGCGGTGCGCCTGTCAGGGTTGGCTCGTGCTGGCCGCGACCGAGTTCCCCGAGCTGGACGAAGTCCTGGGTGATCTGTGTTCGGGGGTGGAGCGAGCGCTGGGTACCGCCGGGTCGCCAGAGGCGACGCTGGTGGGTGTGTACCTGCACGGGTCGTTCGGCCTCGGGGGCGCGGACATGCACAGCGACTGCGACTTCCTCGTGGCGATCACCGACGAGCTGAACGACCAGCAGGAGCAGGAGATTCGTGCGCTGCATCGACGGCTCGCCACCGACGGACGGCACTGGTCGGGCCACCTCGAGGGAAGCTATGCACCCACTGGCGGAGCTGCGTCGCTACGACGTGACTCGGCCGCCCTGGCTCTATGTCAACAACGGCGCCAGCGAGATGGAGCTGCACCCGCACGACAACTCGGCAGTGGTGCGCTGGATCCTGCGCAGGAAGGGGATCGCACTGATCGGTCCTCCGGCGGCGAGCCTCGTCGATGAGTTGCCGGCCGGCTCGCTGGCGGCGGAGACCCGGGAAACACTGGTGGAGTGGCACGCGTACGTCGAAGGCGAACCGGATGCGCTCGACAACGCCTGGGAGCAGACGCACGCGGTCACCCAGCACTGCCGCTTCCTGTTCGCGGTGGTCAACGATGCCGTGGCGACCAAGCCGCAGGCCGTCGCCTGGGCGATCGACCCAGGTCGGTCCGCAGTGGCGAGGCCTGCTCGAGCAGGCGTTGGTCGACCGCGCCTATCCGTGGGAACGCTATGGCCGGACAACCGATCCCGCTCTTCCCCAACCCACGCTGGAATTCATGGCATTGGTCCGGCAACTGGCCGGCGTCACCTGATCAGACGATCGTCAGCGACTCCACCCAGGCTGCGGCTTCACGCGGCCGCCTGAACAGGACCACTGCCGGTGCGTCCGGATCGACGAGCCACGCCCGCATCCGCCTGCGCTTGCGCCGGAACGAGGTGAAGTGCCACCAGATGATCGAGTCGCGACCGAGGAGGTTCCGCAGCGACTCGGTGTTGCCGTTGCAGAGCGTGCGGCGGGTGACGAGATTGGTGACGCACCGGCGGACCAGCCTGGCCAGGGACAGCAGCCGCGAGTAGTCCAGCCCGACGATGAGGTCGACCCGTGCGAGCGGAAGATCGATCCAGGCGCCGTACCCGTGGTCGATCACCCACCGGTCCCGGCCGCACACCTCGGCGATGATGCGGCGCTGCTCGTCCGGCGGAACCGGCACCCATCCCGGCTGCCAGGTGAGGTCGTCGATGAACACGGCAGGCAGGCCGGTGCGATGAGCGATCTCCCTGGCCAGGGTCGACTTTCCCGCCCCGGTGACGCCGTACACCATGATCCGCTGCGCCACGTCAGCGAGGTGTCTGCTGGTGAAAAGCCAGGCGCCACCCGTCCTCGCGCCGCACGTACAGGCTGCTGACCAGGGCCGAGTACTCGGGGGAGCCCTCGCGGGTCGCGACCACGCCGTAGTGGACCACGCAGACGTCGGGGAGCGGCTCGAGCGCGTGCAGGTCCTCCAACGCATACGACGCCCAGGGCGCCCCCGACATGGCATCGATGATCGACCACCGGTCGTCGAGCACCATGCCGCCAGGCAAGAGCATCACCACGTCGGAGTCGAGGACATGCTCGTAGAAGGCGGCTGCGATCGGACCGCTGGTGGACAGGGCATGCCAGCCCTGGCGTTCGAGTTCGAGGCAGTCGACGGATTCCACGGCGCCCTCCTTTGCGGCCATCAGACCATCCCGCACGGCCGAGCGACAGGATCTGGCCGGCCGGCTTCGTAGGCTGACCCCCGTGACCACGTACGCATACTTCGGGCCGGCCGGGACCTTCACCGAGCAGGCTCTCCGGACGCTGCCCCAGACGGGCGCGCCCGATGCCGCGCTCCGTCCACTGGAGACCGTCCCCATCGTGCTCGACGCCGTGCGCTCGGGTGAGTGCGACTTCGGGCTGGTGCCGATCGAGAACTCGATCGAGGGCGGAGTGACGATCACGATGGACGAGCTGGCGGTCGGTGAACCGCTGACGATCGTCGCGGAGGCGCAGATCCGGGTCTCGTTCGCGCTGCTGGTCCGCAACGGCACCGCTGTGGCCGATGTCCGGACGGTCGCCACCCATGGCCACGCCGCGGCGCAATGCCGCCGGTGGATCGCCCAGCACCTCCGCGATGCGCACGTGCACACGGCGATCTCCACCGCCGGCGCCGCCGCCGCGGTCGCCGACGGCTCGTTCGACGCGGCCATCGCCGCGCACGTTGCGGCCGAGACCTACGGACTCGTGGTCGCCGCCGACGGCATCGAGGACCATCCGGGTGCGGCCACCAGGTTCGTCCTCGTGAGCCGGCCGGTCCGGCCGCCGGAGCCGAGCGGAGCGGACAAGAGCAGCGTCGTGGCGTTCATCCGCGACAACCATCCGGGCGCGCTGATGGAGATCCTCACCGAGTTCTACGTTCGTGGCATCGATCTCACCCGGCTGGAGTCCCGGCCGACGGGGTCCGGCATGGGCCGGTACTCCTTCGCGATGGACCTCGAGGGACACATCGCCGACGCACGCGTTGCCGAGGCGCTCGTGGGGCTGCGAAGAGTGTGTGCAGACGTGCGATTCCTCGGTTCGTATCCGCGTGCTGACAAGGAACTGCCCAAGGTGCGGCCGGGCACCACCGACGTCGACTTCGCGGAGGCGCACGAGTGGCTCGAAGCCCTCAAGGCTGATGGAGCGGTGCCGGACGGGACGCAGGCGATCCGATGAACACCTTGGCGACGGTCGCTCTCATCGTGGCCGTGTTGGCACTGGCCGGTTCGGTGTTCGCCTACCTCAACGCGCTGCAGGTGCGCCGACGGCTCTGGCGGATCGCCGCTGCCCGGCCGACCGACACGGCGGACGGAGAGGTGTCGTCGTTCCCCGCGCAGCTGCGGCACCTGTCCGGGCGCGTCGACGAGCTGGAGTCGGTGGGCAACACCTGGGCGCAGTCGCTCCGACATGTCGCGGTGGTGCGCTACGACGCCTTCGGCGACGTGTCCGGTGCGCAGTCGTGGTCACTGGCGATCCTCGACGACTCCGGCGACGGGGTGGTGGTCACGGCGATCAACGGCCGCGAAGCTGCCCGTACCTATGCCAAGAACGTGCGGGCTGGTGAGTCGGACGCCGCGTTGAGTCCCGAGGAGCTGGAAGCGATCTCGTTCGCGCGGACCGACGGGCTCCCCGGACCGCACTAGTCTCCTCCCGGACGAACGACGGAGGTGCGAGATGGACAAGCTCACCGACGCCGAACTGTCGGCCGCGTTGGCCGACCTCGGCAGCTGGACGCGCGACGGCGACACCATCCGCCGCGAGGTGGAGGCGCCGGCCTTCCTCACCGGTATCGACTACGTGCGTGAGGTGGCCGAGGTCGCCGAGCAGGCCGACCACCACCCCGACATCGACATCCGGTGGCGTCGGCTGAGATTCGTGCTCACCACCCACGACGCCGGTGGACTCACCCAGGCCGACGTCGATCTGGCACACGCGATCGACGCCATCGTCGGACAGCACGGTTCCGCCGGCGGCTGACCGCACCACCCACAAGTCCTAGGACGCGTCGATGCTCACCAGCCGCCGCGCAACGGCCGACGCCGCCCGCGTCTACTACTGGCTCACCGCCGGGCAGACCTTCTTCTTCTGCCTGATCACCACCGTCAACATGGTCTACCAGGTGACAGTGGTGGGCCTGAACCCGCTGGAACTGGTGCTGGTCGGCACCACCCTCGAACTCGTCTGCTTCGTCTTCGAGGTGCCCACCGGGCTACTCGCCGACCTGAGGAGCCGGCGCCTCTCGATCCTGATCGGCGTCGCCGGCATGGGCGCCGGATTCACCCTCGAAGGCGCCGTGCCGACGTTCTGGGCGGTGATCCTCGCCCAGGTGATCTGGGGGATCAGCTACACGTTCACCTCCGGCGCGACCCAGGCCTGGATCACCGACGAGGTGGGCGAGGACCGCGTCGGCCCGATCTTCACCCGCGAGACCCAGCTCGGCCTCGGTGCCACGTTCGTCGCCACCGCCCTGGCCGGCGGACTCGGCGTGATCAACGTGCGCATCCCGATCATCGCCGGCGGCCTGGGGCTCATTGCGCTCGCCATCGGCCTGGCGATGGTGATGCCCGAGCGGAACTTCCACCCCGTGCGCCACACCCATCGGGAGGCCTGGGCGAGCATGGGGCACTCGTTCACCGCCGGGCTGCGGCTCGCGCGCAACCGTCCGGTGGTCCGAACCTTCGTTCTCGTGAGCCTGCTCGTGGGCCTGTCCAGTGAGGCGTTCGACCGGCTCTGGACGCCGCACCTGCTGAACCAGTTCGCCCTGCCCTCGTTGTTCGGCAGCAACAGTCCGGCACTGTGGTTCGCGGTCTTCGGCCTGATCGGCACGGTGATCTCGCTGGCCATGTCGCTCCTGCTCAACAAGGTGGGACCGGAGGTCTTCGCCTCGCACCATCCGAACCGCCTCGTTGCTGCGGGAATGGGCCTGCAGGCGTTGGGCATTCTCGGCGTGGCGTTCGCGCCAGGAATGTGGTTGCTGCTCGGGTCGCGTTGGCTCAAGGACGCCGCCAGCGCGGTCACCTGGCCGGTGGAGAACGCCTGGCTGAACCGGCACATCCCTTCGACGATCCGGGCCACGGTGCTCTCGATGAACGGCCAGGCGAACGCGATCGGGCAGGTGGCGGGTGGCCCGCCGCTCGGTGCGGTCGCGAACAGGTTCGGCATCCCGGCCGCGCTCACGGTGTCGGCGATCATCTGGGCGCCGACCGTGGCGCTGTTCGCGAGGCTGCGACCGGACCAGGCCGAGCGTGAGCAGCCACCCGAGCGACCTGGGGAAAACGGGCCTAGCGTGGAGTCATGACGATTGCCGAGCAGGCCACCGGAACCGGCCTCGAGCCGGTCCTCTCCGACGCCGACATCCAGCAGTTCCACGAGCAGGGGTTCGTGGTGGTGAAGGGCGCATTGTCGCGCGAGGAGGCGGAGCGCTACCGCCAGCGGATCCTGTCGCTCGTACCACCGAACCTCGACCTGCCCGAGTCCTGGCACTCCTGGGACGGGCGGATCAAGCCCATGTACACACCGGGGAACCACACGTTCGACACTCCCGAGCTGTTGCCGCTCATGACCAACCCCAAGCTCTACGCCGCCGCGACCCAGCTGCTGCAGTCGCATCGGCTACGGGTGTCGGACGGCTCGATCGGCATCACGTTGCGCAACGACGCCCACCGAGACACCGCACTCAGCCAGACGCTGCACCTCGACGCGGACGTGCCGAAGACCGAGGACGACTTCACCTTCGAGATCGAGGAACTGCAGGTAGGGGGCTGCTACTACCTCACCGACGTCGAGCCCGAGGGCGGCGGCATCCATGTCGTGCCGGGCGGGCCCCGGATCGTCGAGGCGGAAGCACGTGCTGCCGGCGGCGGCGGGCGTCACCTGCACGGCGACTGGAAGCAGATCAAACACCTGGAGAGCCAGGAGATCACCGGCGAGGCCGGCGACTTCGCGTTGCTGCACCACCTGATGCCGCACGGTGCCTCGCACAACCGCCGCCCGACGAGCCGGGTCGCGTACTTCGTCCGCTGGGTGCGCGAGGACCAGACCTGGGGCTCGGGCGAGAAGCCGGCCGCCGACCGGTACAACGCCCAGCAGTGCGAGGCGATGGGCGAGCTCGGCCGCAAGCTCTTCGGCGTCGACGACTGGTGAGCGCCGACTGAAAGGGCCGGGTCAGCCTGCGCTGGCCCGGCCCTTCGGTCAGGCGCCGAACCTGCCCCTGGCCTCCAGCGGGATCAGAGGGCTTGTCGGCTCGCACCCGCAACTCCTGCACGGCCCACGTGTTGCCGTCGGGGTCGGCGAACCCGAAGAACGTGCTCCCGTCCTGGTCTCCGAACGACACCGGCTCGCTCGCCTCGATCCCGCGGCTCACGAGTTCGGCGCGCGCCGCCGCGGCGTCGGCCACGCAGAGCTGGAGTCCGCGCATGGAGCCGGGCGCCATCTCGTTCTGCGCGGGCAGGTCGCCCATCACGATCGAGCAGCCGGACCCGCGTGGGGTGAGCTGGGCGACGTGCATGTGTTCGTTCACCGTGTCGTGGTCGAGGTCGAATCCGACCTGGTCGCGGTAGAACGCGATGCTCCGGGCGAGGTCGCTCACCGGGAGCACGACGACCTCCAGGGTCCAGTCCATGACGGGTTCTTTCCTTCCTTGGCAGGTGTTACCGGTTGGCCGGCTCGGAGTCGGAGGCGAGGACCTCGTCGAGCTGCTCGTAGCCCTGGACCACGCCGGTCTCCATGCCGCTCTCGACCATGCCGTCGCGAGCCTCGACGGTCGGGAACACCGAGTGCCCCTTGAGCCGGGTGCGGTTGCCGTCGAGCCGCTCGAACGTCATCGACTCGATGCTGACGACGTCGGGGTAGCCCTCGAACTCGAAGGTCTGGATGACGAACTCGTTCTCGCGGACCACGTGGAACACGCCGTTGAACGCGAACTCGCCGTCGGCGTTCTTGTGGATGTAGCGGTAGCGGCCGCCGGTGGTGAAGTCGAACTCCGACAGCTCCATCTCGTAGCCGCGGGGCCCGAGCCACTTGGTGAAGAGCTCGGGATCGGAGTGAGCGCGGAAGACCGCCTCCACCGGAGCGTCGAACTCGCGCTCGATGTCGATGAACGGCGTGCCTTCTGGCGCGGTGATCGTGACGGGATTGCTCATGAGCCTTTCCTTTCGGGGGAGACGGGTCTCGCTGTCGGCGACCGTCAAGGTGTCGAGCAGGGCGTCGAGCGCCCGGTACTCCTGTTCGTGGATCAGCCGGTACTTGTCGATCCATGCCGTGAGCGCCTCGAGCCTGGCCGCGTTCAGGTGCACGGGCCGGCGCTGCTGGTCGCGAGTGCGCGTGACCAGCTCCGCCTGTTCGAGCACCTGGATGTGCCGGGAGACCGCCTGCTTGGTGATCTCGAACGGCTCGGCCAGCTCGTTGACCGTGGCCGGGCCACGGCTGAGACGCGCGATGATCCGCCGGCGAACGGGGTCGCCGAGCGCCACGAAGGCCCGGTCGAGCCGGTCGTCCTGCGCCGGATCCATCTGCATGAACAACAACTCCTTTGATCAACTGATCCGTTGATAACGGAACGATAGATCCGGTCAGCAGCTGTTGTCAACAGTTTCGTTGACTACTTCTGGGGCTCGCCGCCGGGCTCAGTCAGCGGCGGAAGTGAGCGAGGCGAACGGTCTCCGGCAGCGTCCGCAACGCCTCGAGCGCGTCCGCGGAGAAGCCGGACGTGTCGGTGAGGACGTACCCGAACTCGCCCCGGGTCGACAGCGACTGCCCGACGATGTTGAGCCCGTGGTCGGCGAGCACGCTGGTCACCTTCGCGAGCACGCCCGGGATGTTGCGATGCAGCAGCGCGACCCGGTCGGTGTACCCGGAGGTGGGGCCGCTGACCGCGGGCAGGTTGACCGACAGCGTGGACGTGCCGTCGGCGAGGAAGTCGCGGAGCTTCCCTGACACGAACAGGCCGATGTCCTCCTGGGCCTCCTGGGTCGAGCCGCCGACGTGTGGAGTGAGGATGACGTTCGGCAGCCCGCGCAGTTCGCTCTCGAACGTCTCTCCCTTCTTCTTCGGTTCCTTGGGAAAGACGTCCACCGCTGCTCCGGCGATGTGGCCGGACTCGACGTGGCGTTGGAGCGACGCGTAGTCGACGACGAATCCCCTGGACAGGTTGAGGAAAAGGGCTCGCTGACGCATGCGGGCGAACTGCTCCTCACCGAAGATCCCGGCGTTGCCCGCACGGCCGTCGACGTGCAGGGTGACGGTCTCGGCCACCTCGAGCAGCTCCTCGAGGCTGGAGCAGCGGACGGCGTTGCCCAGCGCGAGCTTGTCGCTGACGTCGTAGAAGTAGACCCGCATGCCGAGTGCTTCGGCGATCACCGAGAGCTGGGAGCCGATGTTGCCGTAGCCGACGATGCCGAGTGTCCGGCCGCGTACCTCGTGCGATCCCGCTGCGGACTTCGACCAGATGCCGGCATGCATCTGCGTGGACTTCTCGGTGAGCCGCCGCGCGAGCGCGATGATCTCGCAGATCACCAGCTCCACCACGGAGCGGGTGTTGGAGAACGGCGCGTTGAAACACACCACGCCATGCCGGGTGGCGGCGTCGAGGTCGATCTGGTTGGTCCCGATGCAGAAGGCGCCGACGGCCCGCAGGTCCGGCGCAGCCGCGAGGACTCGGTCGGTCACGTTGGTGTTGGAACGGATGCCCAGCACGTCGATGCCGGGAAGGGCGGAGATCAGTTCGTCCTCAGACATCGCCCCGGCGTGGGCTCGGACCTCGACCCCGGCGGACGTCAGGGTCTCGGCGGCCAGCGGATGGATGTTCTCCAGCAGGAGCGCGGTGACCATCCCGCGATTCTGGCAGGCGGGCGGAGAACGCCCCGCGCATAGGGTCGTCGCCGTGGTCACCCTGAGCGGCACCCCACCGCTGTCGCACCTGGACTCGCAGCTGCGGGGCGAGGTCGACACCTCCACCCGCCGCCGGGCCGAGTTCTCCTCCGACGCGTCCAACTACCGGGTGCCGCCGATCGGGGTGGTGTTCCCGGCCGAGGTCGACGACGCGGTCCGCACCCTCGAGTGGTGCCGCGAGCATGGGGTCCCGCTGACCGGCCGCGGTGGAGGCACGTCGATCGCGGGCAACGCTGTCGGGCCGGGCCTCGTCCTCGACTTCAGCAGGTATCTCAACCGCATCCTCGACGTGGACCCCGAGTCACGGACGGCACGGGTCGAGCCAGGCGTGGTTCTGTCGGACCTGCAACGTGCTGCTGGGGCTCACGATCTGCGGTTCGGGCCCGATCCGTCGACGCTCGACCGGTGCACGGTCGGCGGCATGATCGGCAACAACGCCTGCGGGCCGCACGCGGTCGCCTATGGGAAGACCGCCGACAACGTGGTGTCGCTCGACTGGCTCGACGGTCGCGGCCGGCGCTACGAGGCGGGCACGTCTCTCGATCCGGTCGACCGGCTCGATCGCCTGGTCGCCAGCAGGCTGTCGACGCTGCGGACCGAGCTGGGCCGGTTCTCACGGCAGGTCTCCGGATACTCGCTCGAACATCTCCTGCCGGAGAAGGGAGGCAACCTCGCCAAGGCGTTGGTGGGCACCGAGGGCACGTGCGGACTCCTGCTCGCGGCCACCGTGAAGCTGGTGCCGCAGAGCCCGGCTCCGGTTCTGGTCGTGCTCGGGTATCCGGACATGCCAACGGCCGCCGATGCCGTGCCCGGGCTGTCTGCGTCACCACCCGCTGGCGCTCGAGGGACTCGACTCGCGGATCGTGGAGGTGGTCCGACGGCGCCAGGGTGCGAGTGCAGTTCCGGATCTGCCTGACGGGGAAGGCTGGTTGTTCATCGAGGTCGGTGGCGACACCGTCGACGAAGCCCTCGCCACCGCTTCGGCCCTGGTTGCCGACGCGGCCACTTCGGCATCGCGGGTCCTGCCACCGGGGCCCGAAGCCACCGCCCTGTGGCGGATCCGGGCCGATGGTGCCGGTCTGGCGGGACGCACCGCCGACGGCCGCGCGGCCTGGCCGGGCTGGGAGGACGCGGCGGTCCCGCCCGACCGACTCGGTGCCTACCTCCGCGATTTCAACGCGTTGATGGCCGAACACCATCTCGACGGCCTGGCCTACGGGCACTTCGGCGACGGTTGCATCCATGTGCGCATCGACTTCCCGCTGGCCGACCGGTCCCAGGTCTTCGGCGAGTTCGTCACGGCTGCCGCCAAACTCGTCGCGTCATACGGCGGGTCCCTGTCGGGCGAGCACGGCGACGGCCGGGCCAGGGGCGCGCTGCTGAAGCACATGTACTCACCCGAGGCCCTCGACCTGTTCGGGCAGTTCAAATGGTTGATGGATCCCGGCAACGTGCTCAACCCAGGCGTGCTGGTCGACCCCGTACCGGTCGCCGCCGACCTGCGGCTACCGCAGACGCACCCGATTCTGGCGTCGGGAGGCATGGGCTTCGTCCACGACGACGGCAGTCTCACCGAAGCCGTCCATCGGTGCACCGGGGTGGGGAAGTGCCGGGCCGACCTCTCGGCCAGCGGAGGCTTCATGTGCCCGAGCTACCAGGCGACCAAGGACGAGAAGGACACGACCCGTGGGCGCGCACGGGTCCTGCAGGAAGTGGTGAACGGCACGCTGGTGAAGGGATGGGACTCACCGGAGCTGGCCGAGTCGCTGGATCTCTGCCTGTCGTGCAAGGCCTGCGCGACCGACTGCCCCACCGGTATCGACATGGCGAGCTACAAGAGCGAGGTGCTCTACCGCCGATACCGGCGGCGGCTCCGACCGATGAGTCACTACGCCCTCGGCTGGCTGCCACGGTGGGCCCGGCTCGCCGCACCTGTTGCCGGGGCAGCCAACGCGGCGTTCCGCCTGGCTCCGTTACGCAAACTCGTTCTGGCCGCCGGCGGGATGGACACCCGCCGCTCGATGCCGGCCTTCGCAGCGGAAGCCGATGCACGCAGTGGATCAGGCAGCCATCGGTCCGCGCCGGCGGCGGCGTCCCAGCCTGGGCCGCCGAGGGCGCGCGACGGCCGAGGAACCGGCGAACCCCGCCGCCGCGGAACACGCAGAGGCCGAGACGTCAGCCGAGGCCGTGCTGTGGGTGGACACCTTCTCCAGCTACTTCTCCACCGAGGCTGGACATGCCGCGGTCGCCCTCCTCCGGGAAGCTGGGGTCGAGGTGCGCTACCCGGCCAGCGAGGCGTGCTGCGGGCTGACCTGGATCTCGACGGGGCAGCTCGACGGTGCCCGGAAGAAGCTTCGCCATCTGCTCGACGTCCTGCACCCGTTCGTCCAACGGGGGATGCCGATTGTCGGCCTCGAACCCTCGTGCACGGCTGTGCTGCACACCGATCTCCTCGAGCTCCTGCCGGATGACGACCGTGCCCGCGAGGTTGCCGAGGCGACGGTCACGCTGGCCCAGTTCCTCCAGCAGCGGGTCGAGGCCGGCTGGCAGGTGCCCGACCGCACAGGGGTGCGCGTCCTGGCACAACCGCACTGTCACCAGTACGCGACCGCTGGCTTCGAGGCCGATGCCGAGCTGATCAAGGCGACGGGGGCGGAGCTCGAGGTTGTCGCCGGATGTTGTGGCCTGGCGGGGAATTTCGGAATGGAGAAGGGTCACTACGACGTCTCCGTCGCCGTGGCGCAGAACGGAATCGTCGGTCGCTACGACGCTGATCCCGACCGGGTGGTGCTCGCGGACGGCTTCTCCTGCCGCACCCAACTGGCCGACCTGCGAGACGCTCCGGCCGTCACCCTGGCGCAGTTCCTGACCGCCGGTCCGTTGGCGTGATGCTCGTCCAGATGTCCGGCGCGCCCGGGTCCGGGAAGTCCACCATCGCCCGTGCACTTGCTCGCCAACGTGGCCTGGTGATCATCGACCACGACGTCGTCAAGAACGCACAGCTCTCAGCCGGGCTGCCGTTCACCCAAGCGGGCAAGCTCAGCTACGTCGTTCTACTTGCGCTGGCTGAGGATCTGCTCGGTCAAGGGCACCAGGTGGTCATCGACAGTCCCTGTTTCTACGACGAGCTGCTCGAAGCTGGGCAAGCAGCCGCGGCTCGGGCCGGTGTGGACTACCGCTACATCGAGTGCGTGACCGACGACCTCGACATCCTCGACCAGAGACTGCGTTCACGCACGCGGCTGCCGAGTCAGGTAGCCGGTGTCTACGAAGAGTCGCGCGACGGGTCCGGGCAGACCGGGCGTGGACGTATTCCGCGACTGGATCGACAACATGAAGCGACCGACCTCGGGCTGGCTCCGGATCGACACGACCAGGCCGATCGAGGAGTGTGTCGAGGCAGCGCTGGTGTTTCTCGACGGCTGAGTAGCCGTCCCGCTGTCGCTGAGCGGTACCGCCGGAACGGTCACAGGACCGCAACAATTGGGCTCAATCGGCACGAATGGCCCGCCTCCTGCGGGAGGAATTGCCCGCGCCAAGCACTTGCGAGGACAACTACTACCGCCCCAGAAGGACCGATCCATGCGCACACGTCGAGCCGCGGCTGCGGCTGCCCTGACCCTCGCCGTCATGGCTGCCGCCGCCATCCCGGCCCAAGCCGCCACACCCAAGCTGCACTTCACCAAGGCCTACGCGAACTCGCCGGGTTCGGATAACCGCAGCAACTCGAGCCTCAACGCCGAGTACGTCGTGCTGAAGAACTCCGGCACGAAGAGCTACACGCTCACCGGCTACACCATCCGGGACAAGGCCAGGCACGTCTACAGGTTCCCCACCTTCAAGCTGAAGGCCGGCGCCTCCGTGACGCTGCATACGGGTCGAGGCACGAACACGAGCAAGCACCTCTACTGGGGATCCAGGGCCTACATCTGGAACAACACCGGGGACACCGCGACGCTGAAGAACACAGTCGGCACGACGAAGGACACATGTTCGTGGCGCACCGTGGCGAGTTACGTGCGCTGCTGAGCCGCAGGCGGGTGACGTAACGACGTCCCTAACCTTGCCCACCATGAGCAGAGCCGCAGCCGCGCCGACGTCAATCGTATGCCACCGGCCGAGTTGGCGGACCGCTTGAAGGAGCGGGTCTACATCACCTTCAGCGCGCTTGGCCATCGGCTTCGTGTCCGCCGGTCAGCAGCGCGGTGTCGCGCGTGCGCTTGCCGGCCTGGCAGCGACTCGTGGTGCTGTTCGCGGAATTCGTGCTCGGGTTCGCGGTCGTTGGGCTCGAGCGGCTCGCGCAACGCTAGGCACGAGCGCGGGCTACGCGCCCCGGGATGTTCGTCATAGGCTGCACAGTCGGTGGGCAGTCATCCCTGATCGACTCCGGGAGTCCCATGACGACTTTCGCCGGTTTGCCTGTCGAGCGTCGATGTGGATGTTGTGGGCGGCCCAACCAGCGGCTGACTGAGCTTGGTCAAACTCCTGGTGTCTTCATCTGTAGGCGTTGTGCACTGTGGGCGGTGCGACGAGCCGGCCCGCAAGAGCCTGTCGGGGAGCGGGATGCTCAATCAGCGGCAGCTGAAGCTGCGTCGGATCGGGCAGCGATTCACCAGGAACTCGACCATGCAAGGGACGCCTTTCACGATCTCGTGCGAGATGCCACTCGGTCAGACCTACGTCGCCGCTCCAACGGCACCAGGTGGACCAATCAGCAGCTCCTGTTCCACATGGTCTTCGGCTACCTGATCGTTCTCCGGTTGCTGCCCCTGGTTCGCCTCTTCGGACGGATGCCCGACCAAGCGAGCCGCACTTTCGCCGCATTGCTCAACTTCGCCAAGGTGCCGTTCCACGTCGTGAACTTCGTCGGCTCGTGGGGCGGAGGAACCATCCTCGCCACCCGATTCCAGCTCGAGCTGATGGACCGGACGCTGCAAGGTCTGCACCGGCACATCGACGAAGAGCCGGACCTTGACCTCGGTCTGCGGATGCACTTCCCGGTGAGTTGGGATCCGTTCTTCCAAGACACGATGACGCTGGCCGAGGTGTATCACTTCGGCACCCAACACTTTGACTACCACCGATCACAGCTCTCCCTGGACTGATCCTTGCCGTTCAGTTCCGGTAGCGGATGTGTTGTCTGGGTGTTCGGGTGTGGTCGGCCCAGGTGGGTGGGTGGATGTGGGGCAAGCCGCGGTGGTCGAGTCGTAGTTGCCATTGGTGGTCGGGTGGCTTGGTGGGGTTGGGTTCGACGAGTTGGTGGTGGTGTCGGCAGAGCAGGGCGGTGTTGTTCAGGGCGGTGGGTCCGCCGGCCCACCAGGGGAGAAGGTGGTGGGCTTCGCAGCTGGTGGGTGGTTTTCACACCGGGGTAGCAGCAGCCCTGGTCTCTGGCGTTCGGCAGGCCGCAGGACCGCAGTCAGCTCTGGTGGACGAGGCGGTGGTCGCGGCCGACGTCGACGGGTGCGGAGCGCCGTGAGCAGGACGACCGAGGATGTTCGCGTCGCAGGCGAGCCGTCGGCCTTGCCGGCCGAGATCGGTGCTCCGTTGCCGAAACGGCGTGGCCGAGTTGGCCTTGGAGGGTGGCAAGGTCGATGGTGACGTTGATCCGGGGCCGGCTCGGCAAGGGTTGCAGGAGGTTGGTTCGACGGTTCGCACGGCCACGGTGACCAGCAGCGAGGTCCTACGGGTTCACGGCGAGGCCTGACCGAGGATGCAAACCCAGGTCGCCTGCAGCGGCCACTCGGTTGTCCGTTACCAGCGGTGCAGGTCATGGGCCTCGCCCTGAGGGCCTGGCCGTCGGTGGTGGTTCGGCGCGGGTTGCCCGTCGAGCCGTGGGGCGCGAGGTAACCGTCGGCAAAGTGGCAACCCGTCCCGGGCGTCACCAACACGCCGGGTATGCCCGCTCAAGCGACCGTCGAGCATGAGTGCGGCCCTGGTCGGACGGGGGCGTTCACTTCCAGGGGCCGCTTGTGAGCACGGTAGCCCCGGCGCCGGACCGCCCGAACACCGTCCCGGTCTCCCGGTGCGCCACGGGCATCGCCGGTCGGCCCCGCCGTCACCTTCGGAAGAAATCGCAGCCGATTGCACCGCCCTCTGGCGGTCGAGAGTGATCAAGCTCGGAGCGTGATCGTCGGGGAGTGGCCCGGTGGCCGCCGAGTCACACCTGGGGCCACCCGGCCGGACGCCGGCAACGAGGACCTGGACTCGCCGGCAGGTGTCCGCCGCCGCTGATACCCCGTCCGGACCGACTGACGCCCGACGGCCGACGTGCGAACACCGCCAGCGATTCGCCCCGGGCAGCCGCTGGAAGCTGCCACCCGGGCCGGGCCTGCCTATGCGTGGAGTCGGCTTGGGCGCGGAGGACGTCGGTGAGGTCGGTGTAGCCGTGATCGTCGATGACCTGCTCGACAAGCGACACAGCGCCGGCCGTGATGCGTTATTCGCTTACCAGACGGAGCGACCCAGGTACTCACCCACATGGGTGGCCTCGAAAGTGAATGCACCACGACCACGTCGTCCTCGGCGATGAGCTGAACAAGCGTCATCTGAATGTCGCTCCATGCCGCGTGAACCCTGTCAACCAGGCCCTCGTTGCTCGCTGTCGCCGGTGGGGAGCGACCGTCCACCAGGTCGTAGTTCCTGTCGATGAATCGCCTTCCGATAGCGGCGGACGATCTCTGATCTCGGTGGCAGACACGGGTTCGGCTTCGACGAGTTCGGCGTCCAGGAACGCCTGCAGCCGGGCCAGTAGTCCGGTCTTGACGTTGATCGAGGCCAACAGGTCGGTGTCGGTCAACGCGATGATCGAGGTGTGGTCGAGCTGGTCGAGACCCGCACCAGTTCGGCGTCGGCCACCAGGGCCGACACCACCGGTGGACTGTCGATCACACTCACACCAGCAGACTAGAACGTGACCACCGACAATCGAGATGGTCGGATCCTCAGCTAGGCAAGACGAAACTTGTGTCGTGCCACGGTAGATCGCCTTCCATCCGGCATGGAGTGGCGAGACCGTTGACGACGGTGTCAGGGGAGTGGGAGACGTCCACGGAACGAGGGATCGACTTGAGCCGGAGGCTTCATGACCGTTGAGCAGACACGCGCCACGATGGATCGATACTTCGAGCTCATGGGCAGTGATGAGGACTTCTCCGAGTTCTTTGTCGAGGACGTCAGGTGGCTCATGGCTGACAGTGGCCAGGAGGTTCGCGGGAGGAGAGTGGTACGTGACTACGTCAACGAGTTGCACAGCCGAATGCTGAGTGGGGAGCAGCGAGACCTGGTCGTGACGGAGGAACACGCCTACCTCGAAGGAGATTCAGTCAACGCTGACGAATCGCGATCGGGGACTCTCGTGGTGCCTGGTCTACGACGTCAAGGACGGCGCGATAACAGACATGCGCTGCTACGGAACGATCGCCGTCCTGATGGCACTTAGGTCGGAGACCGTCCACGTGGGCAAAACGCCAGGCACCTCGCCACCGCCACCACCCACACGGCATGATCGGCACCCCGCACGGATCGAGGAGACGCCGATGTTGCTGCACCAGGTAGCGGTTCCGGTGAAGGACGTGGCCCGCGCAGTGGACTTCTACAGCTCACTGCTCGACGACGAGCCGATCGCAGTCTTCGATCCGCCGGGCCTCGCCTTCTTCCGGCTGGGCGAGACCCGGCTACTGCTCGATGCGGCCGCCGGCGAGGACGGCGGCAACCTGGGTGGGGGCCTGATCTACCTCCGCGTGCCGAACGTGGCCGAGGCGGTGGAGAAGCTGCGCAGTACCGGGACCGAGATCCAGGGCGAGCCGCACATCATCTTCGACGACACCGAGGGCACGTTCGGTGAGGCCGGCGAGGTCGAATGGATGGCCTTCATCAAGGACCCTGACGGGAACACGATCGGGCTGGCATCCAGGGCCCCCGGAGAGCAGGCCTCCTAGCAAGGGCCTGATCGGTCGACTCCCAGATCAGCAGAGCAGCTACAGACGGATCACACACGCCGAGTGGGCGCCATCTGTTGCCTGCGAGGGTCCGAAGCAACCGATTGCGCCCACTCGACATTGCGCACACCCTCACTCGTCGTCCTCGGACTCCGAGTCTGCCCGCCCCCACCCCTTGACCAGCATCATCCGGGACTCGTCGAGGCAGTTCGGCGCGACGGTGTGGAACGTGTCCGCACGCATGACGAAGACGTCACCAGGCTCGCCCGTCACCTCGACCACCCGTACGGGAACACCGTCCAGCACACTGCCCTCGTCCATGAAGCGCTGCCGCCGGTCGGCCGCAAACCCGTTGGCGCCTCCCCACAGCTCTGCCAGCCAGGGATGCCGTTGACCCAGTTCCTTGCGCACGGCCGGAAGCCGACGCTTGCCCACCATGGCGGCGATCTCGCTGCCGAGGAGTCGGTACGAGCCGGCGAGGATCAGGGTCCCGCCGCCCTGAGGGCGCAGCGGGGCAAGCACGGTGAACACGGTGACCCCGTGTGGTTCCTCGCCGTTCGGGTCCGGCCACGAGTCGACGTGCCAGCCGTCCGCGGGGACGTCCCACGGCGCGTCCGACACCCTGTGGGTCACCAGCGCCCGGCCGCCGTTCCTCGGGCGCGGGTAGCGTCCCGGTCCGTAGATCTCCGCCAGAGCGGTCTCCACCGACTCGGCCGCTGCACCGTCGAAGACGCCTGCCTTGGTCAGCACCCGAAGACCTGCGGGACGCTCGGCCAGCCAAGCCTGGCTGGCGTTCCGGCGGATCGACTCCTCGGTCGTCAGGTACTCGCTGATGCGGGTCGCCATCGTCAGTGCCTCGTCGGCCGGGATGGCCTGGGGGATCTTCATCAGGCCGTCGTCGGTGAAGGCCCGCCGTTGCTCTGCAGTCAGCATGTCCACTCCTTTGCGCTGTCCTGCCACGTCGACTCCGGCTGAAACCAGAAACACCCGGAGCCATCGGCGCATGTGGATGCGGCGCGTGGCTCCGGGTGTCGAAGGTGATGCCCCGGATGATCGAATCTCGCGCCATCGTAGGAACACCCGGCCGGACGGGTCCACCGGTTTTCGATGGGCTGATCAGATGTCGCGGTGGGGGTCTCCGGCCAGGCTGGCCGCGAGCTCGGTCAGCCCGCGCAGAGCCAGGTGGGTGGCCGGTCCCTCGCCAGGAGCATCCCCGTCCTGCAGCCACATGATCGCGGTCAGGTCGCCGATGCGGGCGAACGTGGCGAGCAGCTCCTCGTCGGCTTCGGGCAGCGGTCCGCCGGCGTCGCGGTAGCGGCGCCACACGGCTGCCGCCGGGACGTCGGGATGGCTGTAGGCCAGGTTCGCGACGTCCCAGACGAGGGGTTCGACCCGGCAGTCGTCGGTGTCGATCAGCCCGACGAGCTCGCCGTCCCGGTAGAGCTGGTTCCGTGGATTGAAGTCGCCGTGAACAGTCGCCCGTACGTCGAGGCGACCCTCCGTCCGCCATCGGTCGAGCACGACGTCGAGTTCGGCGATCGCCCGATCGACAATCCTCAACGGCTGTTGGACATCCGATCCGGTGCCGAATCGATCCATCACCGCCAGCCGGGCACTCTCCCAGCCGAACCAGCGCGGCCGCTCGTCCAGGGCGGTGAACCCTGGGCGCTGGGGCAACCCCTGTGCCAGCGAGGCGTGGTGCATGGCGACGACCGCCGGGACCATCGCGCGAGTCCTCGTCTCGGGGTCGATGACCTGGCCGGATCTGCCGTGTACGAAGGGAAAGAGCGTGAGGGTGTGCCCGTCGAGCACCGGGACGTGCTCGTGCTCGGCCACGATGACCTGCGGTACCACGGCCGCCCAGGCCGACGCCGCGACCCGTTCGTAGCGCACCTGCTCCGCCGTCCGTTCGCGTCGCCCTACGCGCAGTACGCGGTCGTGGTCGTCGCACGGAAGGTGCCAACTCTGGTTGAGCAGTCCGTCACCGAGCAGACGCACCGGCCCGGTCACCTCGACCCCGAACTCCGCTGCGACCACCTGCGGCACCTGGCCGGCCGGCAGCCAGAGGTCGCGCCAGCCCCAGTCGTCGCTGTCGAAGTGGTGGGTGCCGCCGGGGGAGACGTCGCCAGGAACGGGAGCGGTCACTCGGCGCTCATTCGCGATCGCATCCGACGGAGCCTGTCAGCACCGGTTCGAGGCTGTCCAGGCGCCCTTGCGATCTGCTGCTTGACCGGTCGATCCCAAATCCGGCTGAGGACAGGATCGTGACCGCATTCGCCGACATGATTTCATCAGCCCTCCACCTCCCGAAGGAGTTCCCATGCCAGGTAATGCCCCTCCGGTCCCCGACGAGCACAGTGCCCTGCGCGACTTCCTCGTCCAGCAGCACGCCGGCATCCGCAACGCCGCCTTCGGCCTGACCGATGAGCAGGCCCATGCCACGCCGTCCACGAGTGCGATCTCCATTGCCAGCCTGGTCAAGCACGTCACTTTCTGCGAGATGGGCTGGATGGACCGTGTCTATGCGGCCCCGGAGCTCCCGGAGTCCGACAGCCGACCGGTCGAGGAGCAGATGGCCGACTACGGGCAGGACTGGGATGCGTCGAACCAGAACATCGAGGACCTCCTGAAGCACTTCGACGAAGTTGCGACCGCGACCGAACAGGCCATCGCGGGCCTCGATCTCGACACGCCGGTCCCGGTCCCGCAGGGTGCGCCCTGGTTCCCCAAGGACGTCGACGCCTGGTCGATTCGCTGGGTGCTCTTCCACGTGATCGAAGAGGTCGCACGGCACGCGGGCCACGGCGACATCGTCCGCGAGTCGGTCGACGGAGCGACGATGTACGAGCTCATGGCCGCCGCCGAGGGCTGGCCGGAGACGCCCTGGCTCAAGCCGTGGCGCCCCAAGGACACCGCCGACGTGTAGCCGGTCAGACGAGGCCCATCGCGATCGCGAGGCGCACCGCGTCGGCCATCATCTTGTCGGTGGTCTCCATGAACTCGACGGCGTCCTCGGCGGGCATCGTCAGCACGTCGACGATCTGCTCGCCGTCGGGCGGACACGTCGGCGGTCCGGTGATCTCGGCACGGCACGCCCCGTAGGCCCACAAGGCACGCGGGAACGCGAGGTGCGGCCGCCATGGCTCGGGATCCCGGCTGTCGGCGACGTGCGCACCGAACAGAGTCAGCTCGTCATCAACGGGAACGGCGCCGGCCTCCTCGAGCAGCTCACGGACGACGAGTTCGTGCAGCGACTCCTCCGGCTCGCGGGTACCGCCCGGGAGGAACCGCCAGCCCTGCACGGTGGTGCACACGATCAGCTCGCCGGGACTCGTGATCGCGACCAGGTGGAGCCGGGATACCAGCGCGTCGTCGAACGGGCCGGTGGTGAAGCCGAGGTCGACGTTGGCGTAGTCGACGCTGGCGGGAGCGAACAGTCGCGGAACCCTCGCGCTCCAGTCGTCGGCCGAGACCGCCGGCCAGGTGGCTACACCATCTCACTCCGATCAGGTTCGTCGCTGCGGGCACTCGATCACTCCCTGGCATCACGCCATCCTGGCAGGGACATCGGCCCGTCCTGCTCGTGGCCGGTCCCGGCAGACCGTGATTCCCGTCGCATCCGGCCAGATGGACCAACGGGAGAAAAGAGGCACACTGGGACACATGCTCGATCACCTCGGCGTGCACGTGCGTGACATCGAGTCGAGCAGAGTCTTCTACGACCGCGTGCTCGCACCGATCGGCATCAAGGCGACCGCCGTGGTGGGCGGATGTGTCGGCTACGGCTACGACCGCCCGTTCTTCTGGCTGGAGCCCGCCGATGGGCTGCACGCGACCATCGGCGGCGCGCACGTCGCCTTCGTTGCCTACAAGCGTGGGCAGGTGCTGGCGGCCAAGGCCGCGGCCGAGATGCTGGGCGCCAAGGTGGTCCACGAACCCCAGGTGTTCGGCGAATACCACCCGAGCTACTTTGCGGTGTTCGTGCTCGACCCGAGCGGGAACTCGGTCGAGATCGTCTGCCACCGGGACCGACGCGAGGACACCTCCGGTCCCTGGCCGTACCAGGAACGAAGGAATCACGTTGCCCTCTGACGCAGTAAAGCGGCCCTCTGATGCAGACAAGTCAGCTGACCCCATCGCCTCGGCCGACGTCATCGTCACCTCGCCCGGCCGCAACTTCGTCACGCTCAAAGTCGTCACGCAGTCGGGAGTCGTCGGGTACGGCGACGGGACTCTCAACGGCCGCGAGCTCGCCGTCGCGAGTTACCTGCGCGATTACCTGTGCCCGTTGCTGATCGGGCGTGACCCAGGCCGCATCGAGGACACCTGGCAGTACTTCGCCAAGGGCGCCTACTGGCGTCGGGGACCCGTCACGATGACGGCAATCGCCGCGGTCGACGTTGCCCTGTGGGACATCAAGGCCAAGACCGCCGGCATGCCCCTGTACCAACTCCTGGGTGGTGCCAGCCGCGACGCGGTGCGCGTCTACTGCCACGCCTCGGGCATCAGCATCCCGGAACTGCTCGACGACGTCCGGCTCCACCTCGACCAGGGATACACCGCGATCCGCATCCAGGCGGGCGTTCCCGGACTCGCCCAGATCTACGGGATCCACGCGGCTGACATGGCCTACGAGCCGGCACTGCGGACCGCGGCGCCGGCGGAGGAGTCGTGGGACTCCGCCGCGTACCTGCGGCATCTCCCGACGGTGTTCGAGGCCGTCCGGCACGAGTTCGGCGACGCGCTGACGCTGTTGCACGACGCACACCACCGGTTGTCGCCGATCGAAGCAGCCCGTCTCGGCAAGGACCTCGAGCCGTTCCGGCCGTTCTGGCTGGAGGACTGCACACCGGTGGAGAACCAACAGGCGTTACGGATCGTCCGCCAGCACACCACCACGCCGTTGGCGATCGGTGAGGTGTTCAACTCCGTGCACGACTGCCGCGACCTCATCGCCGAGCAGCTGATCGACTACCTGCGTTGCTCGGTCACGCACACGGGTGGTATCACCGCGCTCCGCAAGCTGCTCGATTTCGCAGCCCTGTATGGAGTCCGGTCCGGGATGCACGGTCCGAGCGACGTGTCACCGGTGGGGATGTGTGCCGCCTTCCACCTTCAGTTGGCCATCAACAACTTCGGCATCCAGGAGTACATGCCGCATCCGCCCGACACCAGCGAGGTGTTCCATCACGAGCACACGTTCCGGTCGGGCTCGTTCGTCGTCTCCGAGACACCAGGGCTGGGCATCGAGGTCGACGAAGCCGCGGCAGCCTCGTTCGAGTACCAGCCGGCCTACCTGCCGGTGAACCGCCTGGCCGACGGCACCCTGCACGACTGGTAGGGGTAGGGGCGGCGTCCAGCAGACGTCCTAGCGGGTCGAGCTGCTGATGATTGCTGAGTCAGCGATCTTCAGAGTTCCTCCCTCGTCGACCAGCTTGAATGACGTCTGTTCGACTACGACCCGGCCATCCTTGTAGTGATAGGTCAGCGTTGCCTCGGACCGATCAGGTGGCGAGGCGCTGACGTTGCTGGTCTCCACTCGGTCGATCGTCGCCCAGAAGCCCTCGTAGCCCTGTCGGCTACTCGTGTGGCTGGCCTTGTACCCGTCGGTTAAGAGGTTCCAGGCTCGATCGGTGTCGGCCGGGATCAGGGCGTAGTAGCTCGTGATCGCGTTCCTCAGCCGGGCTGCTGTCGGGACGCTTCCCGCAGGCGTGGGCGACGGCGAGCTGTCCCTGTCTGGCGACCGCGGTGCCGAGGTGGGCGTGGCGGTGTTGGTCCGAGCTGGCGGCCGGGATCCCGTGGTCGGAGTTGACGTCGCCGTACTGGGAGGCTGGGCCACGAACCCGGAGCCGGGTCCTCCCAACAGCTCGAGCAGGACCGCGGCGCCTATCCCGACCGCGGCCAGCGCGACGACGACAACTGCGACAAGGGCGGTGCGTCGGTGTCGCCCGGTCTGCTCCGGTGACGCGTCTTCGCCGTCCGCCGGGACGACTTCGTGGGGCATCTCGCTTGCGGGGACAGCCTTGGTCTCGCTGTCGTCGCCTGGGTCCGCCGTTGGCTCGGGCGGCGCTTCGGCGGCGCCCGTGGTGGTGGGGACCGCTATGGGGGTGGTGAGCTCGTCGTCGGTCTGGCTGTCGTCGGGTGCCTCCGCAGGTAGCTGAGCGGCTGCCGGATTCGAGGCAAGCTCTGTCAGCATGCTCGCGGCAGTGCGCATCGGTGGGCGCTGTGCGGGCTCGGAGGACAGCAGCTGCAACAGCAACGGGGTGAGCGGACCACCGTGCCGTGGGGGCTCGAACTCACCGGACGCGACCCGATGGATCAGGGCGATCGAGTTCGTGTCGGTGCCGAACGGGGGAGCACCCTCCAGTGCGGTGTACATCGTCGCACCCAGGCCGAACAGGTCGGAGGCGAACGTCGCCTGCTCTCCTCGGGCGACCTCGGGAGACAGGAAGGCCGGCGTTCCGTGCAGCATGCCCGTCGTGGTCATGCTGATGTCGTCCAACGCCCGCGAGATGCCGAAGTCGCTGATGAGCGCAGTGCCGTCATCGGCGACAAGGACGTTGGCTGGCTTGACGTCGCGGTGCACGATCCCGAGCTCATGTGCGGCCGACAACGCGGACGCAACCTCCGCGCCCAGCCGCGCCACCCGATGAGGCGGAAGCGGCCCGCCCTCCGCCAAGACTTCCGCAAGCGTCCTCGACGGTACGAACTGCATGATCAGCGACGGGCGGCCGTCGTCGTCGACCACGTCGAACACCGAGACGGCGTACCGGTGGTGCAGCCGGGCGGTGATCCGTGCCTCGCGCATGGCGCGTTGGATCGCGACTTCTCTCTCCTGCTCTGGCAGCTCAGGGGGAAGCCGTAGCTGCTTGATGGCCACGCGACGTTGGAGGCGCTCGTCCCAGCCCTCCCAGACCACACCCATCCCACCGGTGCCCACTGGTGTCACCAAGCGGTAACGGTCGACGATGAGACGGCCGGGCACGCTCACGCCCTTCCCCCTTCCGCGTCCCCGATTCGGTGACCTGCGTCGGCGGTGACCCCGCCGTCAGACTCACCATCGGTGTGTGAGGTGGCGAGCAAGTAGTCGAACCGCGCTGAGTGTCGCACGGACATGCCTATCGACGGATTCGCTGAGTGGGATCGACGTTTGCCGCGCAGAGGAATCGGCGGGCCAACAAGCGATCGCAGAGCCTGACCCTCAGGCGTCACTTCCGCTCGCTGCTCGGCTGCTTCAGTCCTGGAGCGCGTTGGCCTGCCATGCGGCGCCGACGATGCCGGCGGTGTTGAGCAGCTTGGCGGGGACGATCGGGGTCTTGATGTCGATGTCGCGGCCGAACTTGTCGAACTTCTTGCTCACGCCGCCGCCCACGACGAACAGGTCGGGGGAGAACAGGAACTCCACCACGCTGAAGTACCGGGTGAGCCGCTTCGCCCACTGGCCCCACGACAGGTCGTCGCGGTCACGAGCACTGTCGGCAGCTCGCGACTCCGCGTCGTAGCCGTCGATCTCCAGGTGACCGAGTTCGGCGTTGGGGACGAGGACGCCGTCGTAGATGATCGCGGCGCCGATGCCGGTCCCGAGCGTCACGACGATCACCAGGCCACGCTGGTCCTTGGCGGCGCCGTACTTCACCTCGGCCAGCCCGGCAGCGTCCGCGTCGTTCATCACGTGGACCGGTCGCCCGATCGCCTTGGAGAACAGCGCGTCGGCGTCGGTGCCGAGCCAGGACTTGTCGATGTTCGCCGCCGACTGGATCGTTCCGTGCCGCACGATGCCGGGGACCGTGATGCCGATCGGCGCTGACCCGTGGCCCGCCTTGAAGTGATCCGCGACGGTCTCCACCACCTTGGCCACGTTCTCCGGCGTCGATGGCGAGGGGGTGTCGATCCGGAGTCGCTCGTCGGCGAACTCACCGGTGGCGAGATCGACCGGTGCCCCCTTGATGCCGCTGCCGCCGATGTCGATGCCGAGGGGATTGGTGCTCATCGCTGGGCTCCTTTGCGCCGCGGCAGGGGAGGTGAGGCCGCGCTGCCCGCACAACCTACTAAAGGTCGTCGGGTGCTGGGTGGCGCAGGCTCTACAGCCCCCGGATCTCGCCGACCAGCTCGGTGAGGGCCGATTTCGCGTCGCCGAACAACAGCGTGGTGGTGGGTTCGTACAGCAGGTCGTTCTCGATGCCGGCGAACCCCGGTCGCATCGACCGCTTGACGAACACGCACTGTCCTGCCCGGCTCGTGTCGATGATCGGCATCCCGTAGATCGGCGTCCCGGGTCTCTCGGCGGCGGGATTCACCACGTCGTTCGCGCCCACCACCAGAGCCACGTCGGTCCCTGCCATGACCGCGTTGGTCTGGGCCAGGTCCAGCAGCAGTTCGTAGGCGATGTCCGCCTCGGCCAGCAGGACGTTCATGTGCCCGGGCATCCGGCCTGCAACCGGGTGGATGCCGAACAGCACCTCGACTCCGCGGTCCTCGAGGGTGGTCGCCAGCTCCGCGAGCGCGTGCTGCGCCTGCGCGGCGGCCAGCCCGTAACCGGGCACGACCACCACGCGGTTGGCGTAGCCCAGCACCACCGCGAGGTCGCCAGGCGTCGCCGACCGAACCGGCCGGTTGCTGATCGCCGTGCTGCCCGCGCTGGACCCGCCGCCGAGCGCACCGAACAGGATCGACCCGATGTCGCGGCCCATGGCCCTGGCCATCGCCCGGGTAAGGATGAGGCCGCTCGCACCGACCAGCGTTCCGGCCACCACGAGCAGGACGTTGCTCGCGAGGAATCCGGACGCGGCGACCGAGAGGCCGGTGGCCGCGTTCAGCAGAGAGATCACCACCGGCACGTCGGCGCCACCAACAGGGAGCACCAGCAGCAGTCCGCCGACCAGGCCAACGATCAGCAGCGCGACACCGGCCCACGTTCCCTCGGAGATCAGCAGCGCGGTCGCGAACACCACCAGGGCGACCAACCAGGCAACCATGAGCAGCCGCTGGCCCGGCAGCAGCACCGGCCGCGTGGTCATCAGTTCCTGGAGCTTGGCGAATGTGACCGCAGATCCGGCGAACGACACGGCTCCGATCGTGATCGTGAACAGCACCGCGAGCAGCGTGCTGGTGGCCGTCTGGCCCCTTGCCTGGGAGAGCTCGAGCAGCCCGACCAGTGCGGCTGCCCCACCACCGGCACCGTTGAAGAGCGCCACCACCTGGGGCATGGCGGTCATCCGGACCCGGCTGGCCAGGATCAGGGCACCGGTGCCTCCGACGACCATCGCGACGAGAATCGCCAGCAGGTGTTCGATGTCGACGGCCAGGAAGGTCGTGACCACGGCGACCAGCGCGCCGACGGCGCCGACGAGGTTGCCACGCCGAGCGGTGGTGGGGCGGCTCATCGCCTTGAGCGCCACGATGAAACACGTCGCGGCGAACAGGTAGAGCAGCGTGGTCACCCCGACCGGCCACGCGTTCACCGGTCACCGTCCTCACGGCCGGGCACGGGGGGAAGCCCCGGCCTCGGCTTGCGCACGGTGGTGAACATCCGCAGCATCCGGTCGGTGATCGCGAACCCACCAACGAGGTTCATCGACGAGAGCACCACCGCGATCAGCGCAATCGCCAGGTCGAAGGTCGTTCGGGCCTCACCGGCCACCAGTACCGCGCCGATCAGGATGATGCCGTGGATGGCGTTGGCGCCGGACATCAGCGGCGTGTGCAGTCGCTCGGCCACCTTGGAGACGACCTCGAAGCCGACGAAGGCCGACAGGACGAAGATCGTCAGCAGGGTCTCGATGCTCACGGGACATCACCCGAGCCGGCCAGTAGTGCCGCGATGGACGCATTGCGGATCTCGCCGGCATGCGTGATGCAGGAGCCGGCCATCACCTCGTCGGCGAAGTCGACGGTGAGCGCCGGCCGCCGCTCGTCGGGTGCCTGATCGGGGGCCAGCGCCACCAGCACCGCGGCGACGTTGCTGGCATACAGCCTCGACGCGTCGACGGGCAGCGCCGACGCGGCGTTGGCCAGCCCGATCAGCGATACCCGCCCGCCGGAGGCCGCGGCGACCTCTACCCGCTGGCCGGCCCGGCTGCCCTCGACGTTGCCGCCCGCCTCGGCGGCGAGGTCCACGACCACCGATCCTGTCCGCATAGCCGCCAGCATCGACGTGCTCACCAGGCGAGGGGCCGGGCGGCCGGGGACGAACGCGCAGCAGACCACCGCGTCCGCCTTGGCGATGTGCGGTGCCAGCGCCGCGGCCTGCCGTTCGGCGCGGTCGTCGGTCATCTCCCGCGCGTAGCCGCCCTCGGCGGAGAGCGGCGGCAGGCCCAGGTCGACGAAGACACCCGCCAACCGAGGCGATCTCCTCGGCGGAGGCCTCGCGCACGTCGTAGCCCGACACCCGCGCACCCAGCCGCTTGGCGGTGGCGATCGCCTGCAGCCCGGCCACTCCGGCACCGAGCACCATCACGCGGGCCGGTGGGACGGTCCCGGCCGCGGTCATCGACATGGGGAAGAACCGCGGCAGCGAACCGGCCGCGACCAGCGCGGCGTGATAGCCCGCCACCATCGCCTGTGACGTCAGCGCATCCATGCCCTGCGCGCGCGAGATGCGGGGCACCAACTCCATCGCCAGGGCGGTCACGCCGGCGTCGCGCAATGCCATGACGGATCCCCGTTCGGTCCAGGGCGAGCAGAACCCGATCGTCACCGTCGAGGGCTGCAGCCGACCAGCGAGGATCGCCGTGATCGGGCGCACGTGCAGCAGCACGTCAGCGGTCGCCGGATCGGGCGAGGAGGAGAACCTCGGCACCGGCGGCGTCGTACTCCGCGTCGCCATGGCCCGACTCCGCCCCCGCGCCGGTCTGCACGACCACCTCGAAGCCGGCACGCGTGAGCCGGGCGACGCTGTCCGGGGTGGCGGCGACCCGGCGCTCGCCCGTGACCGTCTCGGTCAGCACCAGCACTCGCACGGGCTGAAACTAGCCCAGCAGCCGACGGCCCACCGCCAGTTTCGCCGCGAGCCATCGAGCCGGTCCGGCGACGCTCA
Organism: uncultured Actinomycetota bacterium; assembly: GCA_963724495.1. GTDB lineage: Bacteria > Actinomycetota > Actinomycetes > Propionibacteriales > DAIQRJ01 > CAVRUZ01. The sequence continues at coordinate 194,079 of CAVRUZ010000003.1, forward strand.
GGTGGTCGTGAGCTCGCCGGTGGACGCCTGCCACGCGCGGCGCAGGTTTCCCTTGCCGGTGGTCTGCAGCAACGCGCCCTGGTAGATGCGGGCGCTGATCGCGATCACCACCAGGATCGCGACCACGAGGAGGCCCAGCGACACGGCCAGTTCCCAAGCTTCGGCGTCGTCGAGCACAACGCGTTTGGGCATCGCGATCGGACTGGTGAACGGGATGAAGGAGAACACCCGCAGCACCACGTTCGAGGTCTGGCTGTAGGTGGCCACGAAGAACGGGATCATGAGAAGCATCTGCATGGGCATGGTGACCGACCCGAGGTCCTCCTGCCGGGTCGCCATCGAACCGCAGACGGCCCACAGGCACGCCATCATGGCGAACCCCAGCACGAAATAGACGAGGAACCAGGCGACCGAGCTGTTCAGCACCGTCGACAGCGAGGCCGGGGAATCCATGACCCGCATGGCAACGAGCCCGAGCACGACGAACAACGCCATCTGCCCGAAGGCGAGCGCGACGTTGCCCACGATCTTCCCAGCGAGCAGGACGCGGACGGGAATCGCTGCGACAAGCAACTCGACTACGCGCGTCTCCTTCTCCTCCACCACGCTCTGGGCGATGCCCATGCCGAACGTGAGCGAGACGATGAGGAAGAGGATCGCGAAGGCGAAGGACACCGCGAACATCACGCCCTGCGATGCCTTCGGTGGTTCCAGGAGTTGCACCTCGGGTCGAACGGTGAATGAGTTCTCGACTCTGTCGCCCACCGACTCGAGACCGATCAGCGTGGCCTCTCCGTTCGCGTCGATCGTGGCGATGGCCTTCACGGTGTCCGGCTCCGGTGCCCGCAGCAACGCCTCACCGGCCGCCAGGTCATCGACCGGCACGGCCACCAGACCTGCCGCGTTGGCCACCTGGGTCGCCTCGGTCCCGACGGTGGCCACCCGGTCGCGACTGCTCGACACCTGCCGTGACAGCAGGGTGTTCCCGACCAGGGTCGCGAGCAGGATGACCACCATCACCGCGATACCGATCAGGTACGCCCGGTCGTGCAGCTTGCTGACGATCTCGCGTCTCGCAACCAGCCAGACGTTCACTTGTCCACCACTCCTCGGAAGATCTCGGACAGGGACGTGGCGATCCGCGCCAACTCGATCAGCCCGCCACGCTCCATCGCTCGCGTGAGGACCTCCTGCCGCACCCGCTCTTCGTCGCTGCGATCGAACTCGACGACGGCGGACGTGCCGTTGACCTCGACCCGTCTGGTCCCGGGCACGTCTCGCACCCAAGCCGCGGTGTCGGTCATCACCACGCGGTAGCGACGGGTCTGCGCTCCACGCCTCAGCTCGTCGACCGTGCCGTCGGCGACTTTCCTGCCACGGTTGAGGATCACGATGTCATCGCACAGATTCTCGACCAGATCGAGCTGGTGACTGGAGAAGAGAACCGGGACTCCCGCGTCGGCCTTGCCGCGAAGGACCGCTCTCACCGCGTCGACGGCGATCGGATCGAGGCCGGAGAACGGCTCGTCCAGGACGAGCAGGATCGGGTCGTGGACCAGGGCAGCCGCCAGCTGGGCGCGTTGCTGGTTCCCCAGCGACAGGTCCTTGAGCTTGTCCTTGCGGCGCTCGGTGAGCCCGACCGCGTCGGTCAGCCGCTCCGCCGAGGTACGGGCATCGGCGCGGGACATCCCGTGCAGCTCACCGAAGTAGACGACCTGATCGATCACCGACATCTTCGGATAGAGGCCGCGCTCCTCCGGCATGTAGCCGAACGACCGCCGCACCGAAGTGGTCGCCTTCTTCCCGTCGTAGCGAACCTCACCGGAGTCGGGCGCGAGGATGCCGAGGATGATCCGCATCGTCGTGGTCTTGCCCGCGCCGTTCGCTCCGACGAAGCCGGTGATGCGCCCGGGACGGACGTCGAAGCTCACGTCGGTCAGCACCGGCGTTCCGCTGTACGAGCGACGCAGGTTGTCCAGCTCGAGCACGTATCTCTCCCCGTTCCATGTCACTTTCGCGTTCCAGTGTTGGGATCCCGCTTGCCCCGAAAGAGATAGAGGGTGGCGATCCTGCGATATCCCACGCTGGGGTAGAGCATCGCCCCCGTGTGGCTGGCGAGCAGCGTGCTCGCGCGGATGCCGCTGCGCTTGTCGTCGGTGAGAAGCGCCGTCATCAGTGCTGTTCCGACACCTTGACGCCGATGATCGGCCAGGACGTACAGACTCATGACGCTGCCGATGTCACCCGACCGCATGCTGCCGACCCAGCCAACGAGCTTGTCACCTTCGTAGGCGAGGAGCTGGCGCAGGAACGGGCGGTCGCCCTCGATCCACTCCGGCAGGAAGGTGCGGCGGCGAGTGGCGGTGCGAAGATCCTGCGCCTGTTCGGGTGTGGTGAGCCTGACGATCTCGGCCGGGCCGTCACCGGCTTTCGCGACCGCCGACCCTCGCCCGGTCAGCGGTCGCACCATCATCGACTCGGTGGCCATCAGCCGGTGCCCGCGTGCGCGCATGGTCGCCCGGAGCGGGCCGTCGTCGTCGCCCTCGGGCAGCAGGACGCTCACGGCCCAGCGAAGCGGATCGCGTGCGTCGGCCTCGGCCTGCTCGACCGTGCCCACGACGTCGTCGGCCAGGCACACCCACTCCTCGCCGCGGTAGTCGGCCGCACGCTTGCGGTCGGCGTCGGCCAGCCGCCAGCGGCAGCCGCCGAAGTCGGTGGCGAGGTAGGGGTGGCGCACCGATTTCGCTGCCGAGAAGGTGGTGGCGAAGGTCGTGATGGCGTCCGCGAGCGAGACGTCGACGGCAGGCGGCGGCATCCCCGGAGCCTAGGCCAGCCGGTGTGCGTGCCTAGGCTCGCGGCGTGAACCAGCTCTTCATGGTCCATCCAGGGCCGCTGCCGGCGGACCTGCCCGCGCCGCGCACCGGCCGTCTGAGACATGCGGTGGACACCGACGCCGACGACCTCGCAGCGCTGCTGATGGCCGCCTTCGAGGAGGCGTGGGACGCCAACCGGGCGCGCGCCGAACTCCTGGCCACCCCGGACGTGGTCCGCACCTGGGTGGTCGAGGATCCGCAAGGTCGCCTCGTCGCCACGGCCTCGGAGCGACTGCTACCGGAGGAGTACCCGGACTCCGGCTACCTGCACTGGGTGGCGACGGCACCCGAGGCGCGCGGTGCCGGTCTCGGGGCGCTGGTCACGCGAGCCTGCCTGGCCGGCTTCGCCGGTCGAGGTCTGCAGAAGGTGGTCCTGGAGACCGAGGACTTCCGGGGCCCTGCGGTTCGGACATACCTGCGGCTCGGGTTCGTTCCCGAGTACCGCAACGACGACGAGCGGCTGAGGTGGTCGGCGCTGTTCCCCCGCCTGCTCCAACGATGAGCCGCGTCCTTGGTCAGCCGCTGCCGTAACCCACTCGGCGCAGCAGCCACTCGGCCGGCCCGCGCATGCCCCAGCGCTCCAGCTGCACCGACCCCAGCACGGTGGCCACCCATACGCCGATGGCCAGCAGCGTGACCTCCCACGAGCTCAGCACGCCGCCCAGTCCGAGGCTGGCCGGCGAGAGCAGCGGCACCAGCAGCACCGACTGCGCCAGGTAGCTGCTCGCCGAACGTCGGCCGGTCGCGACGAGCGCCCGGCACACCGGTCCAGGACGCCACGGCACCGACGCCCGCTGACTGCGCGAGGCCACCCACCAGCCGATCAGGGCCGGATACCCCAGGCCGGCGCCCAGTCCGGTCACTCCCTGCAATGCTGCCAGCACGGCCGCGTGTTCACCCCAGATCTGGCCGCCGGTGACGACGGTCACCGCGAACGGCACCGCACCGAGAACCGAGACGGTGATGCCGCCCACGGCAAGACCACGCAGCAGCCGCAGGTGCTCACCCGGCCGATCGAGGACGGCTCGGCGGGCCAGGAGCACGCCGAGCAGCATGGGCGCGAGCAACCCGAGGCCGACCGTCAGGTCGGCGATGAGCGCGTTCGCCATGTTGACCGTCCGGACCGTCAGTTCCGCAAACGGCTCGGCGCCTCCAGGGGCATTTCCCGACGGGTCGCTGCCGCCGTCGAAGGAGTCGAGGAACCCGAGGACGAAAGTGAAGGCCACGGCCAGCCCCAGCAGGGCAGAGTCGCGACCGGTGAGACAGAGCACGATCACCAGTCCCAGCAGGCCGTACGACGCGAGAATGTCGCCGTCGTAGAGCAACACCCCGTGCGCGATCCCGAGCACGACCAGCACGGCACATCGCCGCAGGAGAATTCCCCGCACCTGTTCGATGTTCGACCCTCGGGCCAGCTGGTGCGTCATCAGCTGGTGCATCCCGTACCCATAGAGCAGGGCGAACAGGCAGAACGCCCGGTTGTCGACGAGCACGGTCACGATCCCGTCGACGATGTGATCGGCCACTCCGCTGTCCAGCTGCCGATGCCCCGGACCCGTCGGCGTGCCGTACAGCTGCACGACGCCGTTGGCCACGGCGATACCGAGCAGGGCGAGCCCACGCGCAATGTCGGGCGTGAGCGACCGCTCCCTGACTGGGGTCGGCGCGGCTGCCACGTCGGTGCCGGCGGCTGCGATCATGCCCGGCATGCTGCCTGATCCCGGCCAGGAGACCGTGGTGCCCGGTCGCCTCGCGTCTCACCTGCCGCTCCGCGACGTCGAAGGACCCGACCGGTTCGAGCTGTTCGTGACGATGGCCGTCGGTGCGATCGCCGTGACCCGGCTGTTCCTCGCCGCGGCCGGGTACCCGCAGATCGGTGGGCGCGGACTGCATCTGGCCCACCTGCTCTGGGGCGGGCTGGCGATGCTGATCTCGCTGCTGATCTACCAGCTGTTCCTGAGCCGCACGTCCCGAACCGTGGCGACCGTGTTCGGCGGCATCGGGTTCGGCCTGTTCGTCGACGAGGTCGGCAAGTTCGTCACCGGCGACAACGACTACTTCTTCCATCCCGTGGCCGCGATCATCTACGTGGTCTTCGTGGTGATGTACCTGGTCGTTCGGCAGCTGGTCGCACGTTCCCCGCTGACCGAGACCGAGCGGGTGGTGAACGCCATCGAGTTCGTGAAGGAGTACGCCGCACACGAACTCGACACCGGGGAACGGCAACGGGCAGTGGAGCTCCTCCGGCCGCTCGCGCCGGACGTCCCGATGGCCGCTTCTGTGCGCGACACCTTGATGTCCGCGACGCCCACGCCGGCTCGGACCTCCTTCATCGCGCGCTGGTACCAGACCGCCCGTGGCCTCGTCGACGCTTCCGGGCAGATCGTCTGGCTGGAGCCGATCACCACCGGACTTGTCGTGGTCTTCTCCGTCGTCTCGGCCGTCGGTCCGGTGTCGGCTCTGATCGAAGATCCACGACTCAAGAACTGGATCTACGCCGGGTGCGCGGTGGTTGCCCTGGTGCTGTCGCTGGTCGCCCTCACCGTGCGGATCCGCAAGGGCAGGCTGGCCGGTCTGGAGCTCATCGACGACAGCCTCATCGTGAGCCTGCTGACCGTGCAGTTCTTCCGGCTGCTCGCCGAGCAGTTCACCGGCTACTTCATGGTGCTGGCCAACCTGCTGCTGCTCGGCCTCGCCCGCGCGGCCCTGCGGTACCACCGGCGGCAGGCGCGACAGAGCCAGACGCCCGGGCCCGACGATCCACTGACCGCGTCTGCTGACTAGGTTGGCCTGCCATGCGAGATCTGCGCTACGACGACCTGGCCGTGACCGTCGCCGACTCACCGGACGAACTCGCGCGGATCGCGGCTGACGCGTTCGCCCAGGCGGTGGCGACGGCTCTGGCAGAGGCCGAGTCGGCCTCGGTCGTCCTCGCCACCGGTAACAGCCAGTTGTCGTTCGCCGAGCACGTCACGGCCAGGGACGACGTGGACTGGGGCCGGATCACGTTGTTCCACATGGACGAGTACCGCGGCATGTCCGCCGACCACCCGGCGAGCTTCCGGCTGTGGATGCGCGAGCACATCGCGGCCAAGGTGCCGTTGCGCGCCTTCCACGGCATCGAGGGTGACCGCGAGCCGGTATGGGCCGAGCTGGAGCGCTACACCGAGCTGTTGCGGGCCGAACCGCCGGCGGTCGTGGTGATGGGCATCGGCGAGAACGGCCATCTGGCGTTCAACGATCCGCCGGCCGACTTCGACACCACGGAGTTGATCCACCTCGTGCGGCTCGACGAGGCGTGCCGGCGGCAGCAGGTCGGTGAGGGCCACTTCGCCTCGCTCGACGAGACTCCGACCGAGGCGTTGTCGCTCACCGTGCCGATGCTGATCAGTCCGCCCGCCGTGCTGGTGGTGGCACCGGAGCGGCGCAAGGCCGAGGCCGTACGCGCGACGCTCGAAGGGCCGGTGACCGAGGACGTGCCCGCGTCGATCCTCCGCCGGGTGCCGCAGGCCAGGCTGCTGCTCGATGCCGAGTCGGCCTCCCTGCTCAGCTGAGCGCGCGGACCGTGGGCGGTGACCACCTGACCGCAGGCAGGGCGAGGGCGGCAACCAGGAGAGCGACCACCAGGAGAGCCGTCACCGAACCGAGCAGATGCTGGCCAAGGGTCCAGTCGTACTCGAGATTCCCGCCGTGCGGCAGCCGCGTGAACGGCTGCGCCACCATCCACAGCGTCACCAGCCAGCTCAGTGCGCGCAGCGTCGGCGGCAGGGCGCTCTGGGTCACGACGACGGCCAGCGGAACGATCCACACGAAGTGGTGCGACCAGGACACGGGCGAGGCGATCAGCCCGGCCATCCCCACCAGGCACAGGGCGAACCCGGGGTGGCCCTGCCGGTGCCAGCGTGCTCCGGCGAGAATCCCGAGCAGGGCAACGGCTGCTCCGAGGACCAGGCCGATGGCTGCAAGCCCGCCGGTCCGGCCGGTCACCCGCACCCAGTCGGAGACGATCGACTGGTTCGTGTAGTAGGCGATGCTGTCCCCGAGCCCGGTGTCGCCCTGCAGCAGCCGGCCGAAGAAGTCGAGGGAGGCTCCAGGTAGGAGCACGAACGTCAGGCCTGTCAGGACAGCGAACGACACGAGGGTCACGACGCCGGCCCTTGCCTGTCGGATCAGCCAGAGGTAGGGAATGAAGATCAGCGGCGTCAGCTTGAGCGCCGCTGCGAACCCGGTGGCCGATCCCGTCGGCAGCAGCCGCCGCCAGGGCAGCAGTCGTGGCCCGGCGAGGAGGTCGCACAGCGGGAGAGCCACCAGGAAGATGCCGAGCTGGCCGAACGCGAGCGTGTCCTTCACCGGTGGCACGAGTCCGCAGGCGGCGGCAGCCACGATGGACAGCACCCAGGTACGCAACCCCAGCCGGTACAGAATCGCCAGCAGGGCAACGACGTTCAGGGCCAGCCACAGGAACTGAGCCACGTCCTGTGAGGGGAGATCCCAGAGCGCGCCCATCACGGCGGCGAACGGCGGATAGAGGAACGGCAACTCGCCGTTCGACGCGTAGATGTCGCTGCCCCCCGACAGCAGGAGGTCACCGGCCCGCCGATAGACGTCGAGGTCCATCATCTGGGGCTCCCACGGGCGGAGCGTGCCGCCCATGAACGCGAACGGCACGGTCAGCACCGTGACGACCATCGGGGGAACGAACACGAGGACCGCCACGAGAAGCCGCCGCACCTCGGTGGCCGCCCGGCGAACGCGGACCGGTGAGTAGGTCACAGGCTCGCGACCGCTGACCGGATGAAGTTGCCCACCAACTCCCGCTCGATCAGGAATCCGTCGTGCCCGTAGGCGGAATGGATCAGCAGCAGCTCATCGGGATGCCGTCCCGCTGCCGCGAGCAGTTCGGCGGACAGGCGTGGCGGGAACAGCCGGTCTGAGTCGACGGCGGCAACACGCAGGTCGACGGGCTGCCGCTGCAGGGCGGCCCGCATGCCGCCCCGACCATGCCCGATGTCGTGGGCATTCATGGCTTCGGTCAGCGTGACGTAGGAGCTGGCCTCGAACCGGGCGACGAGCTTCTCCCGGTGGTGGTCGAGGTAGCTCTCCACGGCGAAGCGGCCGTTGCCTCCCAAGGGATTCTCGCCCTGCTGATACTTGCGGCCGAATCTCGTGCTCAGCTCGTACTCCGAGCGGTACGTGGTGTGCGCGATCGACCGGGCGATCCCGAGGCCGGCATTCGGCGACCTGCCGGTGTCGTGGTAGTCGCCGCCGTTCCAGTCGGGGTCGCTGCGGATCGCCGCCAGCTGGTTGGCGTTCCAGGCGAGCTGATCGCCGGTGGTGTACGGGGACGAGGCCAGGATGACGGCGGTCTTGACGAAGTCGGGCCGCATCACCGCCCATTCCAGCGCCCGCATCCCGCCCATCGAGCCACCGATAACAGCGGCGAACTTGCGGATGCCGAGGCGCTCGGCGAGCGCGATCTCCACCTGTACCTGGTCGCGCGTAGTGATGTGCGGGAACCGCGACCCGTACGCGCGGCCGTCGGGAGCTGGCGAGGACGGTCCGGTCGTGCCCTGACAGCCACCGAGCACGTTGCTGGCGAGGACGAAGACGTCGCGGGTGTCCAGCGGGCAGCCGTGACCGATCAGGCCGTCCCACCAGCCGGGAGTGGGCTGGCCGGGAGCGGCGGCGCCCGCGACGTGAGCGTCGCCCGTGAGCGCGTGACAGACGAACACCGCGTTGTCGCGTGCGTCGTTGAGCTCACCCCATGTCTCGTAGGCGATCTCCACGTCCGGGAGCGTGCCTCCGAGTTCGAACGACACCGGGCCGAGCTGCTCGAACTTGCGCCAGGCAACGGGATCACCCTTGCGCCAGCCGCCCGGATGAGCCGGCTCGCCTGTCCTGTCAGGCGAGCCGGCTGCATCCGCGGGTGCGCCGTGGTGTGGGGTCACGACCGTCAGGATGCATCTCCAGGGGCGGTGGCCGCAGCAGCGAAGCCGGCCTCGAGGTCGGCGATGATGTCGTCGACCTGCTCGATACCGACGGCAAGACGCACCAGTCCGGGCGTCACACCCGACGAGATCTGCTCGGCGTCGGTGAGCTGGCTGTGCGTCGTGGACGCCGGGTGGATGACCAGCGACCGCACGTCACCGATGTTCGCCACGTGGCTGTGCAGGGTGAGTGCGTCGACGAATCGCTTACCTGCCTCGATCCCACCGTCGATCTCGAAGCTCACGATGCCGCCGGGGCCCTTCGGCGTGTACTTGTTGGCCAGCTCGTAGTACTCGCTGGACTTCAGCCCGGCGTAGTAGACCTTCGAGACGTCCGACCGTGCCTCCAGCCACTCGGCCACCCGCTGGGCGTTCGCGACATGGCGCTCGATCCGAAGGCTGAGCGTCTCCAGCCCCTGCGCGATCAGGAAGGCGTTGAACGGGGCGATCGCCGGCCCGAGGTCGCGGAGCAACTGCACCCGGGCCTTGAGGATGAAGGCCAGGTTCGCACCGAGCGGAGAGCCGACACCGAGGTCCTTGGCGAACGTGAGGCCGTGGTAGCTCGGGTCGGGCTGGTTGTAGTTGGGGAAGCGCTCCGGGTACTGCGCGAAGTCGAACTTCCCGCCGTCGACGATCACGCCGGCGATGGCCGTGCCGTGTCCGCCGAGGTACTTCGTCGCGGAGTGCAGGACGATGTCGGCGCCGTGCTCGAACGGGCGCAGCAGGTACGGAGTCGCGACCGTGTTGTCGACGACGAGCGGAACGCCGAACTCGTGTGCGACGCCGGCAACGCCCTCGACGTCGAGGATCTCCGACTTCGGGTTGGCGATGGTCTCGGCGAAGAACGCCTTGGTGTTCGGCCGGATCGCCGCCTTCCACGACTCCAGGGAGCCGGGGTCCTCGACGAAGCTGACCTCGATGCCCATCTTGGCGAACGTGTAGTGGAAGAGGTTGTAGGTGCCGCCGTACAGGCTCGGCGAGCTGACGATGTGGTCGCCGCTCTCCGCGAGGTTGAGCAGCGCCACGGTCTCGGCCGACTGGCCAGACGCCGTGAGAAGTGCACCCACGCCGCCCTCGAGCGAGTTGATCCGCTGCTCGACCGCGTCCTGCGTCGGGTTCATCAGGCGGGTGTAGATGTTGCCGAATTCCTTGAGGGCGAACAGGTTCGCCGCGTGCTCGGCGTCGCGGAACACATAGGAGGTGGTCTGGTAGATCGGCAGTGCCCTGGCGCCGGTCGTGCCGTCCGGCTGCTGGCCTGCGTGGATCTGCCGGGTCTCGAAAGCCCAGCTCGCTGGATCGGTCATCTGTCCGTCTCGTCCTTCCCGACTGCGGGTACGAAGGGACGCGGGAGTGCATGGGACCCGCGCTTGCGGTGGCCAGGTGACCACCGCCAGGTCTTCACCCGGAGCACCCCACCGCGGCGGAGGGTTGCCGTCCAGCAAGCCGGGGCTTCCCCGTCAAGCACTGACGGGCGCTGGAACTCATGACCTCGCCACATTCTGCGCTACGGCGCGGACGAGGCCAACCTTGGCCCGACAACCGGGACGGCGTCAGGCCGCGCTCCACGTGACCGACTCGTCCTTCAGCCGCGCCAGGCGGGGCTTGCCCTTCGGGTCGACGAGATCGAGCTCGCCGACCAGGCCTTCGCGACCCTTGGCGACCGCCTCCTCGGCGGCTGCGACGGCCTGCTCCAGCATCAGCTTGGTGCGGCCCACCTGACCGACCAGGCCGCTCTCGGTGCGCGGACCCCAGACCAGGTAAACGAAGCGCTCGCGCTTGGGTCCCTGCACGAACGGGCCGCGCCAGTCGCCGTCGAACGACACCGGGACATCGAAGGACACCTTGCCCGCGGAGACATCGGTCACGCCGACGTGCTCGTCGCGGCCCTTCTGCACCGCGACGCAGAGGCCGGGTGCGCTGGGCAGGCTCGACGACGTGATGTGCAGGGTCAGGTCCGTCACGGGATCTCCTTCGGGCAGCAGGTGGTCCGGACAGGGGTGCCCGGTTTGCGACAGATACACCCCAGGGGTATGGTTCGAGCATTGCCGAGATACCCCTGAGGGGTAGTGGAGGAACAGGATGCCGCACGGCTACGCAGACCGCAAGGACAGTCACCTCAAGCGGCTCCGCCGGATCGAGGGCCAGGTGCGAGGTTTGCACCGGATGGTCGAGAGTGACCAGTACTGCATCGACGTGCTGACGCAGGTGGCCGCAGCCACCAAGGCACTGCAGGCATTCTCGCTGGAACTCCTCGACGAGCACCTGACCCATTGCGTCGCCCAGGCCGCCGAGAAGGGTGGCGAGGAGGCCGACCTCAAGGTCAAAGAGGCATCCGCCGCCATCGCCCGGCTGGTGCGGTCATGACCAGCCGGCGCTATCTCGTGAACGGCATGACGTGCGACCACTGTGTCCGCGCCGTCACCGAGGAACTGACCAGTCTCGACTCGGTCGGCAGCGTCGTCGTCACGCTCGTGCCGGGCGGTGCGTCGACCGTCGTTGTCGAGGCGTCCGCCTCGCTGACCGATGACGAGGTCGCCGCGTCGCTCGACGAAGCCGGCGCCTACGCGCTGGCCGGCTGAGTCGTCCAGGTGACAGCACAGACGCACGATCGTCCGGACAGGCTCGTCTTCGATCGCGAGGTCGACCTCGCGATCACTGGCATGACCTGCGCGGCCTGTGCTGCCCGCATTGAGAAGAAGCTGAACCGGATCGACGGCGTGACCGCGTCGGTGAACTACGCCACGGAGAAGGCGTTCGTGACTGCACCGGATCAGGTCACTGATGCCCGGCTGCTCGAGGTCGTCGAGGACACCGGCTACCACGCCAGCGTCGTTGAGCCGTGGACCGCCGGAGAGTCGCCGGGTGCCACGCCGGCCGACGCGCGGGCGAGTGGCGAGCGCGACGTGGCGGATCGGCGCCGGCGGCTGCTGATCTCGCTGGCGCTCACCGTGCCCGTCGTCGCGATGGCCATGATTCCGGCGCTGCAGTTCCGTAACTGGCAGTGGCTCTCGCTCGCGCTGGCTGCGCCCGTCGTCGTCTGGGGCGGCTGGCCGTTCCACCGGGCAGCATGGGTGAACCTCCGGCACGGTTCGGCGACCATGGACACGCTGGTCTCCGTCGGCACGCTCGCGGCTTTCGCCTGGTCGCTCTATGCGCTGTTCTTCGGTGACGCCGGATCCGCGGGTATGTCCGACCGGCTCTCGTTCCTGACCATCCCAGGAGAGAGTGCGAGTGCGATCTACCTCGAGGTCGCGGCCGGCGTGACCGTGTTCGTCCTGGCCGGCCGGTGGGCCGAAGCCCGGGCAAAGGGCCGGTCGGGTGCGGCACTTCGCGCGTTGCTCGACCTTGGGGCACGGGATGTCGCGGTGCTACGTGAGGTCAGCGGCGGTGTGGTCGAGCAGCGCATCGACGTGCACGCACTGGCCGTCGGTGACAGGTTCGTCGTGCGGCCGGGCGAGCGCATCGCGACCGACGGCGAGGTCGAGGACGGCAGGTCTGCGGTCGACGAGTCGATGGTCACCGGGGAGTCCGTTCCGGTCGACGTCGGCCCAGGCGACGCCGTCACCGGTGCCACGGTCAACATCGGCGGTCGTCTGGTGGTTCGGGCCACCCGCGTCGGCAGCGACACCGCGCTGGCGCAGATCGCCAGACTCGTAGAGCAGGCCCAGTCGGGCAAGGCCGAGGTGCAGCGGCTGGCTGACCGCGTGTCGGCGGTCTTCGTACCTGCTGTGATTGTGCTGAGCCTGGTGACTCTCGTGGTCTGGCTGGTGGCCGGCGGATCGGTGAACCAGGCCTTCACGGCCGCCGTTGCCGTGTTGATCATCGCCTGCCCGTGCGGGCTGGGACTGGCCACGCCGACAGCCTTGATGGTCGGCACCGGCCGTGGTGCCCAACTGGGCGTGCTCATCCGCGGTCCCGAGGTGCTCGAGTCGACGCACAGCATCGACACGATCGTGCTCGACAAGACCGGAACGGTCACCACCGGAGTTCTGTCGGTCACCGGCGTCGTGGCGGTGGACGGCCAGGATCCTGATGAGCTGTTGCGACTCGCGGCCGCCGTGGAGGCTGCCTCCGAGCACCCCATTGCTCTGGCGATTGCCCAAGCGGGCGTGGAGAACGGGCCACTTCCCGACGTGGCCGAGTTCGCGTCCAGCACCGGGCTCGGGAGCGCAGGGTCTCGTCGAAGGACATCGCGTCGTGGTGGGGCGCCCGGCGCTTCTCACCGAGACAGGGTTGGCGATTCCCGACGAGATGACTGCGGCCGTGGCACAGTGCGGGGGAGCGCGGCCAGACTGCCGTGCTGGTGGCCTGGGATGGGGCGGTCCGTGGACTGATCACGCTCGCCGACACGGTCAAGCCGACCTCGGCGCAGGCCGTTCGCGAGTTGCGCCGCTTGGGTCTGCGTCCGGTGCTGCTCACGGGCGACCACGCCGCGGTCGCCCGGACAGTCGCCCACGAGGTCGGGATCGACGACGTGATCGCCGAGGTGCTCCCGCACGAGAAGGTGCAGCACATCAAACGGCTGCAGGCAGAAGGCCGGGCGGTGGCGATGGTGGGCGACGGCGTCAACGACGCGGCCGCCCTCGCGCAGGCCGATCTGGGGCTCTCGATCGGAACGGGTACCGACGCCGCGATCCAGGCCGGCGACCTCACGCTGATGTCGGGTGACCTGCTCGCGGCCGTGACGGCCATCCGGCTGTCGCGCGCGACGCTGCGCACGATCAAGGGCAACCTGTTCTGGGCGTTCTCCTACAACGTCCTCGGTCTGCCGCTAGCGGCCTTCGGCCTGCTCAACCCGATGATCGCGGGTGGCGCGATGGCGTTCTCGTCGGTGTTCGTCGTCACCAACAGCCTGCGGCTGCGCCGGTTCAAGCCGTAACGGCCTGGTGCTCCAGGTCGGCCAACGCGTGTTCGATCTCGTGACCGAGTTCGAGGTCGACGCCGGCGGCGAGCTGGGCCTCGAGGTCGCGCACCAGCGGGATCACCCGCTGGCCGAAGGCCTCGACCTCTTCCTTGATGTGCAGGAAGCCCAACAACAGCAGGTCGACGCCGACGAGCTTGTAGGCGATGGCGCGGCGGGCCACCTGTTCGGGCGTCCCGATGAGACCGGTACGGAAGCCGTCGTTGTACTGCACGAGATCCTTGAACTCGCTGTCCTGCCACATGCCCTTCTTGTCGGGAGCGGACTGGCCGGCCTCCTTGACCGCTTCGCCGAATCCCTTGACCTTCTCCTCGTCGGCGTTGGCGATGATGTCGTCCACCACCTGCACGGCCTCGGCCTCGGTGTCGCGCACGACGCCGAAGCCGTTGAGCCCGAACCGCACCTTGTGCTGGTTCTCGGTGGCGTACCCGCCCACCTCGACGACCTGCTCGTGGATGCCGGCGAAGGTGTTGCCGTTCATGAAGTACCAGTCGCTCACCTTGCCGGCCATCTTCCTGGCCGAGGTGGAGTTGCCGCCCTGGAACACCTCAGGCGTCTTGGTCGGCTGAGGCCGGAAGGTGAGATCCCTGGTGTGGTAGAAGTCGCCGCGGTAGCTGAAGCCGTCCTCGGCCCAACATCCACGCAGTACTTCGATGAACTCCTGCGACCGCCGGTAGCGCTCCTCGTGGTCGAGCCACAGTTCGCCGAGCGAGACGAACTCGCCCTTGAACCAGCCGGACACGACGTTCAGGCAGAACCTGCCGCCGCTGATCTCCTGCGAGGTGGCCGCCATCTTGGCCAGCACGGCCGGTTGCCAGAAGCCCGGGTGCACCGCGGCGATGACGTTGAGTTTCTCGGTGTGCGCCAGCAGGTTGATGGAGAACGACGTCGACTCGTGCTGCGCGTCGGCGCCGTAGGAGGCCAGGTACCGCACCTGGGTTAGGGCGTACTCGAAGCCGTTGCGCTCCGCGACCTGCGCGGTCTCCACGTTGTAGGCAGGCGAGTGGTCGGTGCGCTGCGGCAGGTTCGACACAACGAGCCCACCGGAGACGTTCGGGACCCAGTAGGCGAACCGCAGCGGCTCGGCATTGCGGTCGGCGCCGGGGTGGGAGTCGGGCAGCAGGGATTGTCTGCTCATGCTGTATCTCTCCTCATGCTGTATCTCCTGATGCTGTTCCCCTCATGCGGGGCGCCGTCCGATCAGAAACGGCGGCGTCGGGTCGGCAGCCTCGGTGGTGACCGGACGATAGGCCCGGTCGTAGTGGAGCAACGGCTCGCCGTCGCCGTGGTCGATCGCGTTCACCCGTAGCAGGACCACCAGGCTGTCGCCGGCGTCGGTGAGCGAGACGACCTCACCGGAGAGGCGCAGCACGGTGTCGGCGACTTCGGGCAGGCCATCCTCGTGCCACCGCCAGTGCCGACCGCGGAACCGCACGTCGCGGTCACCGGCGAACGTGCGGGCGACGTGTTCCTGCTCGGCTGTCAGCAGGTGTGCGGCCGCGCGCCCAGTGGCCTCGATCACGGTCCGGCTGGACGTGCTCTTGCCCAGGTTGAACGAGATGATCGGCGGTTCGACCGACACGGAGCGCACGGAGATCGCGGTGAAGCCACCGGGCAGGTCACCGTCGGCGCAGGTGATCACCCAGACGCTGGCGGCGTCGCGTGCGAACGCCGAGCGGATGTCGGCAGGGCCTGCTGCGGTGTCAGGCGCACCTTCGTCTGTGGACACGAGATCCTCCATCGGTCCTGGCATGAGCACCGGCCCGAGGGTGGTTGCTGCGGCGTCGACGAGCCAGGTCTCTCGGCCGCTCTGGATGGAACCGTTTCCAGTCCAACCGAGACAGCGCACCAGTGTCAAGAAAGCGGTTGCCAAGTATCGGATGCCGGATCGGCCGGATCCGTGATCCGCGCGGATTTGCCCTGGTCAGGCCACCTGGGTCGAGGTCACCTCGTCGGTGTCGTCGTCCTGTCCGGAGTCGGTCTCGAGGTTGGCGCCGCCCCGGTGAGCGGGCCGGGAGCCCGCGCTGGTTGCTCCGGTAATTCGCATGACAGACACGGCGGATCGCCTTCAGAGCTTCCCCACCGGCAAAGTAGAAATTCGACCGAGGGCGGTGGACCGACGATCTTCCGGCGAGGGGGATCCGCCAGTTCGAGGGCGTCCGATGGGAACCTGAGCCAGCTTCACTTCGTCGGATGGTTGCCGAGCTTTCTGCGGCACACTGGTCTGACGAGGTGACTGGGATGGCGTTCAGGCAACGCGCGTCCGTAGGCGAACGCTGCGCCTCGAGCCGTCGCCGCGTGGCCTCGCGATTGCCGTTTCGGTCCCGGGACCCAGCGGCTTCGGTGCCGACACTGCCGCAAGGCTGGCGGTGGGAGTCGTTCGGCGGTGTGCAGGTCGGAGTCCCCGGTGATTGGGGCTGGGGCAACGGCGGGCAGCGAATAAACCAGTGGTGCGTCGACCGCGAGGGCCCGAGGCCGCCGATAGTCGGCCGGCCGAGTGAGCAGACGCTCGTGGGCTGCGGTCCGCCTGGATCCGAGAGCCTGATCGAGAACACCGGCCAGATCGTTGCTTTCGAGCGAACGACGCCCGCTGCCGACGGCACGATCGCCGGCGACAGCACGAGCACTGAATGGGACAGCCTGCTGATCCGGCGAAACGGCGTCGACGTGACGATCATCGCCGACCCTGCCTTGCGCCGACAGATCGCTCGGACCGTGCACCTCGTGGACGTCGACGTGAATGGGTGCCCGACCCGGGATCCGGTCAGCACCGACCCGACGAGCGTCCGACAGTCGTCCAGTCGGTGCAGAGTCTCGGTGAGGTGCAATCGGTCAGCGTCTGCCAGTACCCGCTGGAGAGACTGCCGGCGACGCAGCCGCCCGCGACCCTTCGCCCAGGTCGGAGTCGGAGCGTCCGTTGCATGTCGAACCTGAGGTCGGCTCATAGCGTCCGCTCTTCTCAGCGGCGCGGATGCCCGAGCAGCGGTGCGAGGCATCGGGACCACGCCGACGGGCTCCGGTCCGAACAGGCCCTGGAGGTGCATCGCCGAGTACCAGTACGGCGACGAGGTGATCGTGCTGCGGGTTCAGCGTGCCCGTGGCGAATGGCAGATCTACCTGCGCTACTCCTGCTGCAACCACCAGGCTTCGACGACGGCACGACCGTGCACCGGCTCACGGTCGCCTCGGCAGCACCATTCCTGGTGGCCGGTGTCGAGGTCGAGGGAGTCGACGAGAGCCTGGTCGGTCTGATGAGACTCGACGGCTGACCTACGGCTGGTCCCCTGCGAGAGCGGCCACCACCCGGTCGACGCGCATCGTCCCAGGGCCGCGCGCTGACCACCGGCATGCCTGCGTCGGTCGCCATTCGGGTGAACGCGTCCCCAAGCAGGACGCTGACCTCTGACCGGGTCCCATGTTCCTCGCCGGGCTCGCGGGCACCGTAGTTCGACTCGAGGGCAGGGGCATCCGACTCGACGAGCATGATCCCGACCACGAGTCCGTCGTGGCCGGTCGCCAAGCTCGGTAACAGGTAGTCGCCTTCGAGCACGGTCCTCGTCCCCTCGTCGACGTGGTCGTCGATCACCGCGGCGAAGGCGGGCTGCAACACCTCGGCGGCCTGGAGATGGAGCTCGCTGATCTGGCGCGGTGACCAGGTCCGGGTGGCGAGGTCGGTGTCCCACCGATGCAGCACCGGATGGGTTTCCGGTGAGGTCATCGCCATGATCGCGGTGACGATGTCGTCGCCGCTCGTCACCGGCACCCCGTAATGCATCCCTATTGCCCGGGCAAGTGTGGATTTTCCGATCCCGGACGCGCCACATAGGAGCATCACGGTCCAGTCTTGTGCATTATCATTCTGGGGTCACCCGTGCATGGTCTCCCCGATGAGTCGGTTGCCGCCAGGGAATTCGACGGTTCTGGACATTCACTGCGCGGTGACCACGATTGCTCTAGCAGCATGGGATCTTCCAGCCGTGGTACGCGGAGGGCCGCGAGTGCACTAACCTTCTCTCATGGCGAGCAAAGCGACCGTCGTCGTCACGGACGATTTCGACGGCAGTGAAGGTGCAGCAACGGTTCGATTCGGTCTGGACGGTCGTGAATACGAAGTCGATCTCTCCCCCGAGAACGAAGCCGAGTTCCGCGAATTCCTGAATCACTACACGGCGGTGGGGCGCAAGCTCACCAAGTCGGGTAGGGCATACCGCGATGTCGCGAGCCCGCCTGATTCCCGTGCAGTCAGGGCGTGGGCCCAGGCAAACGGCGTCGAGGTGTCATCGCGCGGGCGCATCAGCGCCGACGTGATCGCCGCCTACGAGGCTGCGGGTAACTGACTTCAGAAGTACTTGGATCGGCCGAATGTGTGGCTGCCACGTGACGGTTCCGGCGCGCACGAGACCCAGTCGGTAACGCCCGACGGCTTCCTATGCTGTCGCCGATGAGTGCCCGAACTCCCTTGCTCTGGGTCTGCGGCCCTCCCGCAGTCGGAAAGTCGACCGTTGCCTGGGAACTGTTCAGTCAGCTGACTTCGGTCGAGATCACGGTCGCCTATCTGGATATCGACCAGCTCGGGCTGCGCTATCCCACGACGGCCGCAGACCCGAACAATCATGGCGTCAAGGTTCGGAACCTCCGAGAAATGCTGGCCACCTTTGCCGAGGCCGGAGCCGCGTGCCTCGTGGTGTCGGGTGTGGTCGAGCCGGACGAGGTGCGTGCGTTCGTGGACGGCGTCCCTGCTGCAGACGTGACCTGGTGTCGACTCCGCGCCGACGATCCTCAACTCCGCATGCGATTCCTCGGTCGTGAGGCGAGTCGGGACGGGCTCGACGAGACGCTGAACGACGCGCACATGATGGACGGAAGCGACTTCGCCGACGTCGTCGTGGACACCACCAGCATTGCGGCTCCCGAGGTGGTGCGGCGAGTTCGGGAGCGGTTGGCCGGCTGGCCTGGTTCTGCGAGCGGGAGCCGTGCAGCAGGGACCGTCGAGCTGTCAGCGGCGTCAGGCGCACTGTGAGTCGACCCGTCACCCGTGTTGTGGGTCTGCGGACCGACGGCGGTCGGCAAGTCGGCGGTGGCGTGGAGGATCTTCGAGGACGTC
Source organism: uncultured Actinomycetota bacterium (assembly GCA_963724495.1). Lineage (GTDB taxonomy): Bacteria > Actinomycetota > Actinomycetes > Propionibacteriales > DAIQRJ01 > CAVRUZ01. The sequence goes on from CAVRUZ010000003.1 coordinate 212,964, forward strand.
CGCCGCGACGGACTGACCGCCGGCTACATCGACCTCGAGCAGGTCGGCTTCCTCCGACCCCCGCCAGCCGACGATCCCGCGAACCACCGGGTCAAGGCCCGGAACGTCGCTGCACTCCGGTCGACCTATCGCGCGGCCGGGGCGGACTGCGTCATTGTTAGCGGTTCCGTGGAGTCGAGTGCGGAGATCGCGCTGTATCGCGAGGCCATGCCCGGCGCGCAACTCAGCGTGTGCCGGCTTCGGGCTGGGCGTGAGGAGCTCCACGAGCGGGTGCTGCGGCGCAGTGGTGACGGCGGACCACACCTCGCTGGTGATCAGCTCCGCGGTCTGGCCGCCGATGACCTTGGGCCAGTTGTCGAACAGGCGTTGCGCGAGAGCGCCCTGCTCGACCAGGCAGGGATCGGTGACGTCGTCGTGGATACCGATGGTGCGTCGGTCGAGGAAGTCGCCGATCTGGTGCGCGCCCGGGCCGGTGGGTGGCCGAGAGAGAGCCTGACGGGACGTCGCCGGACGCGTCAGGGGTTGCCGCTCAGCTGTCGGACTTGAGGTCCCAGATCCGGCCGGTGTGCCACGCGTACTCCCAGGCCTGGATGTCCGGCGGCTCGATCCCGAAGCCGGTCAGGATGGCGCAGACCTGCTCGCGGTGGTGGTTCGCGTGGTTGATCGCCTGGGCGAAGAAGATGCCGGTCCTGGTGCCGTAGGCGCCGTCGTCCACGACGATCACCGCTTCGGTGTCGATCGGCTCCGCGAGCACCTTCTCCCACAGGTCGGCCACCTCGTCGACCCACGCCTCGAGCTGGTCGAAGTCCGCGGTGTCGTCACCGTCCGCCCACTCCAGATCGACGTGGGCAAGCCGGCGGACGTAGCTGCCGTCGCAGGTGATGATGTGGTTCAAGGTGGCCAGGATGCCGCCGAAAGTGCCGACGCCGGGGGTCGTCAGCTGTTCCTCGGTCAGCGGTCGGCAGAAGTTGACCAGCTGCCGGGTGGCCCAGCTGTTGTGGCGGAACGAGTCGAGCAGTTGCTCGTTCACGGAGGATTCCTCCAGATCGCATCGACTGTCGGTTCGGGGACGCTACCGGTCTAGGCGGGCCCGCGCCGCTCATTTGTTGTGGTCAGCCGCCGCAACAGATGCAGTGGGTGGCTTGGCGTGAGCTGAGCTCTCGGGTTGGTCTGGCGGCCAGACGATGCAACCACACAGGGCGAAGCCGAACTCTGCGATCAAC